>NZ_CAKXZT010000090.1:0-91807 GCF_935825525.1 Mesorhizobium escarrei | reverse complement strand
GCTGCCAATCTCCCCACTTGTGGGGGAGATGTCCGGCAGGACAGAGGGGGGCGCCGTAGAGCACCGGCCTCGCCTTACCCCGCCACCGGCGTCCACATCACATCCTCGACCCTGCCCGCCCCCGTCGCCAGCATCACCAGCCGGTCGAAGCCGACTGCGGCGCCGCTTGCCTGCGGCATGATGGCGAGTGCGGCGAGGAAATCCTCGTCGATCGGATAGCGCTCGCCATAGATGCGCTGCTTCTCGTCCATCTCGATGATGAAGCGCCGGCGCTGCTCGGCGGCGTCGGTCAGCTCGCCGAACGCATTGGCCAGCTCGACGCCGCAGCAATAGAGTTCGAATCGCTCGGCGGTCCTCGGGTCATCGGCGCTCGGCCGGGCAAGGGCGGCCTCCGAAACCGGATAGCCGTAAAGAATGGTGGCGCGCCCCTGCCCCAGCCGCGGCTCGATCTTTTCCACCATCACCCGGCTGAACAGGTCGGCCCAATTGTCGTCGGGCGCGGTGCGCAAGCCCGCCTGGACCAGAGCGGCGTGCAGCGCCTCGCGATCGGTGCTGCCGTCGGCGGCGACTGTGGTCAACAGATCGATGCCGGCATAGCGCGCAAAAGCCTCGACGACACTCAACCGCTCCGGCTCGGCGAACGGATCGGCCTCGCGGCCGCGAAAGGCGAAGCGTTTCGTGCCGGCCCGCTCGGCGGCCAGCGCGACAAGCACGGCGCAATCCTGCATCAGGCTGTCGTAGGTCTCATCGGCCCGGTACCATTCGAGCATGGTGAAGGACGGATGGTGCAATGGGCCGCGCTCGCGGTTGCGATAGACCGCGCTCAGGCTGAAGATGCGCCTCTCGCCGGCGGCGAGCAGTTTCTTGCAGGCGAATTCCGGCGAGGTGTGCAAATAGAGCGGCAGGTGCCGCCCATCCGGGCCGATCGCCTCGGTGGCGAAGGCCGACAGATGCGCCTCGTTGCCGGGCGAGACCTGCAGCGCCGCCGTCTCGACCTCGACGAAGTCGCGGCGGCCAAACCAGTCGCGCACGGCCGCGGTGATGGCGTTGCGCAGGATCAGCCGCGGCCGCCGGTCGGCGTGAACATCAGGCGTCCACCAGGGCGAGGCGGCGGTCATGACGACAGGATTTGCATCGAGGACTGGCGATTGCCGCCAAGATGCGCTAGGCCGCACCGAACGGCTGCCGCAGCCGATTTGCGCCAGTCGGCGCTCCCAGGCCAGTCAACGCTCTTAGGAATAAAGCCCGTGAAGGTCATCGCCAGTTCCCTACGCAAAGGCAATGTCGTCGAAAAGGACGGCAAGCTCTATGTGATCCTCTTTGCCGAAAACATCCATCCGGGCAAGGGCACGCCGGTGACCCAGCTCGACATGCGCCGCATCTCCGACGGGGTGAAGGTCTCGGAGCGCTACCGGACCACCGAGCAGGTCGAGCGCGCCTATGTCGAGGAGCGTGAGCATACCTTCCTCTACCACGACGCCGAAGGCTATCATTTCATGAACCCGGAAAGCTACGACCAAGTCGCGGTGCCGGAAAGCGTGGTCGGCGAGACGGCGCCCTATCTCAAGGAAGGCATGGCGGTGCAGATTTCCCAGTACAACGGCATCGCCATCTCGCTGGTGCTGCCGCAGCGCGCCACCTTCGAGGTGGTCGAAACCGAGCCGGTGACCAAGGGCCAGACGGCGTCCTCGTCCTACAAGCCGGCGACGCTGTCCAACGGCGTGCGCACGCTAGTGCCGCCGCACATCACCGCCGGCACCCGCGTGGTGGTGATGACGGCCGATGGCGCGTATGTGGAGCGCGCCAAGGATTGAGCTGGGGGGAATCAGCCAAGGATGAAACTCGCTACCAGAACCGTAAGGATCATCGACAGCGGGACGGCAAGCAGGCAGCATGCCTCCAAAGTGTTGATTTGCCAAGAGTTCATCGGGCGCTTCCCAGTTGGTTTCCTATCTAAACGGGCAGACCGGGACGGCAGTTCCACGAAAAATCTCCACCGTCATTCTATGCCGTTTATCGTGCCGATCGTCTCTTTGCCGGCCATCCAGCGGGCACGCGCCAGATGCGTCGCCCAAGCCCGGAATGCCCGTTCCGGCTCCTGCACCGGATCAATATGCAGGACGGTGCGGGCGACCTCGCGCCAATCGGCGCCGTCCGCCGACGCATCGAGCAGCCGGATATAAGTCAGCATGCAGTGCTCGTCATACGCGGTCAGCGCCGAAGACGTCGGCGCCGTATCTGCGAAATGAGGGTTTAGCGGCATCTTTGGCATTGTGATCCACCAGCAAAGGCGCAGCGTAACAGGCGGTCGAAAAGTCCGCGCCCTTCAATCGGAGGATGCAGGCCGTTCGAGGCTCGCTGCGCGCCCCGAAAATCAGGATTCGGCTTAGCTATCTTCGCCTCTGGGGCTTTAGATGAGCCCATAGCACTGCGGCGGCAAACAAGAGCGCAAAGACAAGCGAGAGCGGCCGTTGCCGCAAGAATGCCGACGATCGCTAAGATTACCCCAAAACAACGCCTATGAAACGCATTGCAACCCTCACATCTCTTGGTCAGGTAGGCAGCCTCTGATGGCATGACAAGTTCATAGCGCCCGACCCGTTCGCGCCCCTACCCCCGCGGCCGCCGCATCAGCATCATTCCGTAATGCACTGCCAGCAATTCGAGCCCGATTTTTAGCAGTTTCGACAGCACATCCCGCGGCTCGCCGGTCTGTTCGGCGAGGCTCTTCACCGTTTCGCCGGCGCAGCAGACTTTTTGCACCACCCCCGATACCTCCCAATGCGCAAGCGCCCTGGTGGCGTCGGCATAGGCACGGCCGGCGGACAGGATGCGGTCGGCAACGCCACCGCTGATGCGGCCACCGTCGACGCGCTCGGTCAGCGCCATCGGCTTGGCGCCGTCCTGCGCCGACACGCGAAAATCCTCGCGGTAGCGCATGCCCGCCTCGCGCTGCTGGCGCGACAGCGAGGTGATGCCGGTCAGCGGGTCGACATTGCGCACGCGCACGATGCCGCCGGTCGAGGTGTGGCCGTTATTGGACACCTCATAGACGCGCCTCGCCTCCAGCGTGCCGGTCGCCAGCCGCTTGCGGCCGAAGGCATCGTCCTTCAGCGCGAAATCATGACCGACCTCCTTGCGGATACGCACCCTGCTCGGCCTCGCCCGTGGGTAATTTGGGCGGCTTGGCCCTTTGGGCGGTCTTCTTGCTCATCTGTGGCTCCTCGTTTGATTGCTGCCTTCGCAGGATCTGGGTTCCTCGCCCCACGGAGTGGGAGAGGAAACAGGCCGCCGTGCCTGGCGTGAAGAATCTCGACCGATGCCGCTCACGCTGCGTCCGCGAGAGCCGAACGGCGATGGTCGCAGAACCGCGCCGCGTGATAGGCGCAGTAGCTTTTCAGCGGCCGCGTGCGCAGGCCGCAGCACAGCATGTCCAGTGCCGGCCGGCTGCCGGGCGCGTCGTTTTCGGGGTCTTCCTCGAGCGTCAGATCGAGCGGTGCGCGGCAGCGGTTGAACAGGCAGTCGATGAAACGCATGGCCGCGACATGCGGCTGGTGTCCGACGGCGGCAGCGGCGCGCGGCGCCGGCACCTTGAGGGCCTCGCCGTCGGGCCCAAGGATCTCACGCACGAACGGGCGCTGCGGCAGCCAGACCGGCGGCGCCAGCCTGGCCGGCGTGCGGACGATGCTTCGCAATTTTGTGTTGGTATAGGCGGGCATGGCGTAGGTCCATTGAAAGGTTATGCCGAAGCTGTGCCCCTCTCCCCGCTCACCGGGAGAGGATGCCGGCAGGCAGGTGAGGGGCAGCGCGGCGTCGCCGATTACCGCTCCCAGGGGAAACCGTCCTGCCCGTGCGCCGGTCGAAGACGATGACCGTGCCGTCCTCGGTGCGGATGCGCGAAAGGCCGGCATTGCACACGCCGAAATTCGGGGCCGGAGCCGTGAGGGGGACGGCTCCGGCCGTTCCGGTCGCCGCCGCTGACGGCAGGGCGACCGGATCCGAGGCGCGAGCCTCGGGCTTCGTCCCGGCCGGGGAGGAGGACAGCCGGAACGGATGGCAAAGCGAGATGGAGCGGCGTGGCTTGTGCATGGCCGCATATAAGGATAACTCTAAAAATTATGCAAGCTATTCTTTCATAGACGAAACTGTTTCTTATGTTTCAGATGGCGCCATGGCGAAAACCTCATTGTCGATCAAGGTCGGGGCGGCGATCCGCAAGGCGCGCAAGCAGCGCGGCCTGGTGATGCGCCATATTGCCGAGCATAACGACACCGACGTCGCCGCTGTCGGCAATTGGGAAACCGGCCGCAACCTGCCAAAAACCGAGAACCTTTTGAAGACCGCCGCGTTCCTGCGCGTCGACCCGGTGGCGCTCGGCAAGGGCGAGGTCGTCTTCCTCGACGACGCCGACAATGTCGCCGACGCCGAGATCGTCACCGACGCCGCCCCCCTGCCCGCCGGCCCGATGGACATCGAGCTTCTGGGTGCTGCGGTCGGCGGCGACGACGGCGACTTCACCTTCAACGGCGAGGTCGCCGGCTATGTCCAGCGCCCGCCCGGCATCGCCCATCTGCGCAAGGTGTTCGCGCTGCACGTGCTCTCCGACTCGATGGTGCCGCGCTACGAGCCCGGCGAGATGCTCTATTGCGGCGGCCGCGATGCTGTGCCCGGCGACCACGTGGTGATCGAGATGTTTCCCGAGGAAAACGAGCGCAACGGCAAGGCCTTCATCAAAAAGCTGGTCAAGCGGACCGCCGCCGAGCTGGTCGTCGAGCAGTACAATCCGCCGAAGACGCTGACCTTCAACCGCTACGCCATCAAGCACGTCTGGCGCGTCATCCCGCTTAAGGAACTGCTGGGTTACTAGGGGGCGGAGCGCGCGCCTTCTCCCCTGCCACGGCATCGCCGGCAGGGGCATAGGGATTCTGCGAAGAGGACCCCCACCCTAACCCTCCCCACAAGGGGGAGGGAACGCCGCGCGGCGGACACGCCAACCTCACCGCTGAGTGCCACGCCAATTTTTGCAGAACTTGACACACACAACTATCATCGCCAACGGAAGTCTCCCTCCCCCTTGTGGGGAGGGTTAGGGTGGGGGTACATCGTAGAGCGAAAGCCTCGGCTTCCCATGCGATTCCCCTGCCCCGCAAGCGGCGATGGCGCCACTCCCATCAAGCCCGCCTGGATCTCTCCAGCGGAACCTCGCGCTCGCCAAGCATCCGCGCCTCGGCGCGGCGCTGCTGCCGCTCGTCGATGAACGCAGCCTGGATCGAGACCGCCGCGCCCGGCAGGCCATCGGCGCGACAGGCCGAGCAGCGAAGCCGCCCCGACAGTGCCGCCAGCGGCGTCTGCGCGGTCACCCCGAAACGCCTCAGCTCCGCCGGCTTCCACCATCTGTTTCGACCGCAATCGATACACTCGACCGCGATCGAGACGACCTCGGCGATCGTTGCTTCCTTGCCCGGCAATGCCATCGTCCCTGATGCCTCAGTTCCTGTTTTGTTCACATCATTAGGGGTTTTTCCCGAAGAGTCGAGTCGGTTCCGCTCAACCTATATAAAAGTTTAACTTATGAAAATTTTTTGAGTTATGCTTATATGCTTATATACCCGGATGAATGGGCGGCGGAACCGGGTCTCCGTCGCGCCGCCAGCCAAGGAGACGAAGATGGACGCCCTCTCCGCCCAGTTCGCCCGTGATTGCGGCTATATCGGCGACAGCCCGGCGATGCTCGCCGCCTTCGCAGCTATCCGCCTCGACGGCATCGGCAGGGCGCGCCTCGGCCACGACCAGCGCAAGGGGCTGGTCGACCGCCTGAAGCTCGGCGAGGCCTTGTTCCTGGCGGCGATCCGCCCGGCGCAGTCGGCTGAGGAGGCGATCGAGGACGCCGCCCGCTTCATTGCCTGTTATCGCAACATGCCGCGCTGGCGCCAGGAAAGGCGCGGCGCCGATCTTGCCCGCGCCAGGCAGCAGCGGCTGCTGGCGCGCTTCTTCCGCCGCTACGGCCACCGCCTCTGGTCACGGCAGGCGGCGTAAGCTGGAGAGGTCGGCGCTTGCGCCAGCAGCATTGGTAGTTAGTGAAAGCCGAAGCGGCATTCGCGGCTTCATTCCAGCTTGGGTTCCTCGCCCCCCACGAGAGTGGGGGAGAGGGGACTGGGCCCTACGAAAGCCCCCTCTCCGGCCGCTTCGCGGCCACCTCTCCCCCGCTTCGCAGGGGCGAGGAACCCAGGGGTCTTGAGAGGTCGGCGGGGGACTACACCCTCCATCTTGCCGGACATCTCCCCCGCAAGGGGGCAGCAGCCGCTTCAGTTTCGCCAACCACCAACGCTGCGGATTGGAGCAGCGCAACCCTTCATCTGCCTTCGCGCTCCTTGACAATCCATCCTATTTGTTCTCTTTATGTTCCACATAAAACCACCCTCAATACAATGCGGCGTTCGAACAGCCGCGGGCGAACGGGCCGGAATGGAAGCCAACATCCTCCATGCTGATCTGGACGCCTTTTATGCCTCGGTCGAACAGTTGCTCGACCCCGCCCTGCGCGGCAGGCCGATCGCCGTCGGCGGCGGCGTCGTGCTGGCCGCGTCCTACGAGGCCAAGGCCTTTGGCGTGCGTGGCGGCATGCCGGGGCGGCGCGCGCGTGAACTCTGCCCCGGGCTGATTTTCGTCGGCGGCCATTTCAAGGATTATCAGCGGCTCGGCGATGCGGCTATTCAAGTGCTCGGCGATTTCACGCCTGTGGTCGAGCGGATTTCCATCGACGAGGCCTTTGCCGACGTCGCCGGCTGCACCCATCTGTTCGGCCCGCCGGCCGAGATCGCGACAACCATCCGCCGCCGCGTGCGGGCCGAGCTTGGCTTGCCGATCTCGGTCGGCGTGGCGCGCACCAAGCACCTGGCCAAGATCGCCTCGCAAGTGGCCAAGCCCGACGGGCTGGTGGTGGTCGATCCGCGCCACGAGCTGGAGTTTCTGCACGATCTGCCGGTCGAACTGATGTGGGGCGTCGGCCCGGTCACCAGGGAGCGGCTGGCCGGCATTGGTGTGCGCACCATCGGCGAACTGGCGAAGACCAAGGGTGGGTCGCTGGAGCGTCTGCTCGGGCCGGCGGCGGGCGAAAAACTCAACGCGCTGGCCTGGAACCGCGATCCGCGCAAGCTCGAGACACAGCGCCGGGCGCAATCGGCCGGCGCGCAATCGGCGCTCGGCAGGAAACCGGCCGAGGCAAAAATCTTCGTGCCCACCCTGCTGCATCTGGCCGACAGGGTCGCCACCAGGCTGCGGGCGAAATCCCGGCCCGGCCGCACGGTGACGGTCCGCGTCCGCTTTGCCGATCTGCGCTCGGTGACGCGTTCGATCACGCTCGACCAGCCGATTTCGGCAACCGCGATGCTGGCCGAGATCGCCGAGGCGCTGGTGCGCAAGGTGCTTGTCGATCATCCGCACGAAAAGACCATCTCGCTGCTGGAGATCGCCGTCTCGCATCTGGAGAAGCAATCGGCCCTGCAGCTGGAACTGCCGCTCGGCCTCGACGACGACAGCCGCCGCCCCGGCACCAGGAAGGGCGCGGCACGCTGGACCGCCGACCGCGCCATCGACAAGATCCGCGACCGCTTCGGCTGGGAAGCGGTCGGCTATGCCTCGGTCACGCTCGGACTGTCGCGGTCGGTTCCCGATGCCTTTCGCGAGCTGGCCGAAAAGGAATTGTGAGCCGCGAACTGGTCGTCAGACCAAAAGCGTTGCACTGCCCCAGGCGATCAGGGCGATGCCGGCTGCCCGGCCGACCCACGGGCCGGCAGGGAACAGCTTTTCCACCAGCACCAGAATGGCGAGCGCGGCAACCCACACCAGATTCATGACGCCACCCACGAACAACAACGCCATCAGCATCCAGCAGCATCCGACACAAAACGCCCCGTGCAGTGCGCCAAGACGCAGCGCGCCAACGGCGTGGGGACGCCAGTGTTGGGCAAGGAACGCCGTCGGCGCCCGGCAATGCGACAGGCAGGCGTTCTTGAAGGGTGAGAGCTGATACAGGCCCACGGCGATCAGGACGATGGCTGAAAGCGAGCGGCTTTGCGAACTCATCATCGTCGCGGAAACGAAGGCCTCGCGTTCGAGCAACCAATGCAACGCGGTGGCCGCGACGGAGAACCCCAGCCAGACCAGGAGGTAGCCTGCCATGAACACGCCGGTCGGCGCGAGCTTGTCCGGGATCTGACCCTGTGCCAGCGCATGGCGATGCACGCGCGCATAGAGCAGGATGGTCGGCGCCGCACTCGGCGACATCATGGCGACCATCATGACCCACCACATGGCGATCATCAGCGCCCACTTCGCGGCCCCCCAGACCCGCGGCTCCGTCACCATCGCGCTCATGTCCATGCCAGACATATCCATGCCAGACATATCCATGCCGGGCATGTCGGGTGTCATGTTCGGAGTTTGCAGGTGGGGAAATAGCGCGAGCCTCGACATTTCCCACGCATTCATGCCGAGCCCTGCGCCGGCGACGATATAAAGCCAGGCCAACAGGCACAGCGTCACCAGGCCCGCAATCGTGATGACGCGATCGCGTCTGAGCAGCCGTTCCAGTGGCGACGCGCCGTTCATGTGGCGCGTCAGACTCGCACCACCCCGTGATTGTTGAGATGGAGCCGCGCGAACTGGCCGTAACTGTCCTTCATATTCACCTGAACCGGCCCGCTGGTTGTGCTCGAAGCGCTGCCGATCTCGGCGACGGCATATTCGAAGCCGTTCGGGAGCACGATCTGGGCGCGCGAGTCCGCTCCCGTCACCTTGTTGCGGATCGGTTCGCCGACGGTTTCGATGTAGTCCTTGACGAAGATGCGGCCCCTGCGGCCGTCGACATCGAGGTCGAGATCGATCCGGGTGAAGACCGGCTCATTCATTTTTGTCACGGTGGAGGCGTAGACGGCGAACATCGTCGCGAACGGGTCGGTGTCCTGGCCGGTCATGATACGCAGCAGCGCTTGACGCTGCCGGTCGGTTGCCTTCTCGTCGACGAAAGCGATGGCTTCGCCATTGCCCTCGTGGATCGCGCCGGGCCATTTGAAGATCGCGGCGATGCGCAGGCCGTCGAGAACGGTCTCGCCATGATGACCCTCATCGATCTGGATGCCGGCGACGGCATGGCAATGGCCCTTGTCGGGCAGCGCATTGAATTGACAGTTGCAGCCATATTCGCAGGTGCAATTGACGAGTTCGCGTCCCCTAATCTCCCAAGACGTCATGCTCTCCTCCCTGATCTCGAAATTTTAGACCATCATCATACACCTAGACTCTTCCCTCTCAAAGGCGCACCCTTAAAAAGGCGAAACCCAAGCGAGAGTTTCGTCCAAGGCTTCACATGCTTGAGATGCGCCGCTGATTGCCTGACCTGTCCGGATAATCTCCGGGCGGGGCAAACGTTCATTGCGCCTATCCGTGATCAGGCTGCGGCCTAAGGCACGTTGCAGCCCGTTTCCGGATCAACTGGGAGGAAACAACATGCCTGATCTTCAACGCAGAGAACTTCTTGTTCAGGCAAGCGCGGCTCTTGTCGCAATCGCTGCTTTCTATACCTCGCGTCGGGCTTACGCTTTTCCAACACGGCCGAGCGAGGAGGTTATTCCGTGGCTGGACCAGCCGACCGAAAATCCCGATCCGGTCGGTATCCAGAAGCAGCTTGTTTGGGAGGATCTGGATAGCTGGATAACGCCAAACGACAAGTTCTTCAGCATCTCGCATTTCAATCGACCAACGATCGACGAGAAGACATGGTCGATGGAGATCGGCGGCATGGTCAAGAAGCTCTTAAAATTAACGCTCGCCGACATCAAGGCGCGGCCGCGCCAGGAGGTCGTATTCACAGTGGAATGCTCAGGCAACCACGGGTTTCCCTTTTTCACCGGCGGCATCGGCAATGCCCGCTGGGCCGGGACGCCACTCGCACCGATCCTCGAGGAAGCCGGCGTTCTGGAAAATGGCATCGAAGTCGTCTTTTTCGGTGCCGACAAAGGCGAAGTCCCCATACGCGACGTCAAGATGCAGCAGAACTTCGCTCGCAGCATGTCGCTCGCCGACGCGACGAACCCCGACAATTTGCTCTGCTATGAAATGAACGGAGCCGCCTTGCCGGCGGCCAACGGTTTTCCGCTGCGGCTGATTGCTCCGGGCTGGTACGGCATCGCCAACGTCAAGTGGCTGGAGCGCATTGAGGTGCGCGACACCCGCTTCATGAGCCTTCTGATGGCCCGCGACTATGTCACCATCCGGGAGGAAGAGCGCAATGGTGAGACTGTGTGGACCGAGAGTTCAGTCGGCCCGGCACGGATAAAGTCGGCGCCCGCAAAGGTCACCCGGAAGGACTCGGACTACCGCATCATAGGGGCAGCCTGGGGGGCACCTATCGATCGGGTCGAAGTGCAAATCGATCAAGCGCCATGGGCACCGGCGATCATCGACCACAGTGACGAGGCCGAACACGCCTGGAAGATTTGGTCCTTGGATTGGGCAAATCCGTCTCCCGGAGAACACACGGTGACCTCGCGCGCGGTCAGCACCACCGGACAGGTTCAACCGGCGATGGACGATCCCTTGATTGCCAGGAAACACACATACTGGGAAAGCAATGGCCAGGTGACGCGCCGCGTGCGTGTCGTTTGATAGACTTTGCAGCACGCGGGAGGTGAAGCGGGCAGCGCAGACTGCTTGTCCAAACAATCTTTAGGTCCGCTGGGGGAGGCAAAATAGACGCGCATCGTAGATGCCCGGAACGACCGCTTCGGTGAACTGTTGCGATTCGTCTCGTCCACGGGACGCCAGCGTCAGTCCTTGGATGCCGTGATGACGAGCGCCGGCATGTCGAAAGCGACGGCGCCGGCCGCTGTCACGAAAGGCATAAGTGCCCGCTCGGCTTCCTCCAGAAGCCGCTTGAACTGCTCGTTGTCCAAAAGCCCGCCCAACGTCCAGATGCAGGCTCTTTCGGTCGAAATCAGCGTCTCGATCGAGGCAAAACGGACCGTTCCGCGGTGCCGCTTCACCTCGGCACGCTCTATGCCAGCCTTCGCGCAGAGCGAGCGCAGTAACTCCGCATCGCCGAGCACAAAGGGCGCGCGGAACGCGTTCGCAACGTCGCTTCCAAACAGCCGTTCAAGCATATCCGCCACCGCGGCATAGCCGGGCGACTGGTCGAGCGAGTCGCAGACCGCGACGGCGAGCCGGCCGCCGGTCTTAACCACGCGCATCATTTCCCGCAGTCCGGCTGCTCGATCGTCGAAGAACATCAGGCCGAACTGGCTGACTGTGGCGTTGAAGCTTTCATCCGGAAAAGGAATCTGCTCGGCGCGCCCTTCTCGCCACTCGATGCGCGTGCTTTTGCGGCGGGCAATGCAAAGCATGTCGGGATTGGCGTCAAGCCCGACCACCTTGCCCTCCGCGCCAACGCGGTCGAGGGCCGCGAGCGCCAGCACACCGGTACCGCAGGCGATGTCGATGACGCGGTCGCCCCTCCCTATTCGCGCCTCGGCGGCGACGATGGGCCCCCATTGTCGGAACAGCGCTGGAACGAACAGTGAGTCGTAGATTTCAGCCGGAGTTTTCGATGTCTTACCCCGGTGGGTCTGGACCGCCGCTTCCGCCGATCCCGGCGTTGCACCTTCAAGGAACACTGCGTTGGATCGGGTTCCGGCGACGCGAAGCGCCTTCAGCGGCTCGTATTCAGGCGATGAATACCAGCGCTGGGCATGCTCGCCGTCGGCAAATTCGACGATGACCGGATAGACCGGCTGCCAGTCTCCTTCGACAAGGTCGGATTTCCCGCCCAGCACCAAGTAGCGCCCTCCATACTGTTCAACCGTTGCAAACACCCCTGCCAGATACTTCTCGACCTTGGCTTGGTCGGTGATTTCACGCACGTCGAAGAAGCAATAAGTAGACATGGCCGACCTCCGTTGATCGCATGGACTCCGCGGGATGCGCGGTGGATATGCTGTTCGGCGCATAGTAGACTTGGCCATGGGCACGCTCCATGACCCAGCGTCTCAATCGCTTGCCGCAGCGTCCGTTCCTGCGCCATCGCCTGGGCGGCCACCGGAAGAGGTCGTTCCCGATGCCTCACCTTCGGCCGCGCCGGACAAGGATGTGCTTTCGGATGTGCTGCGCGTGATAAAACTTACCGGCGCGCTTTTCTTCTGGGTCGATGCCTCTTCGCCCTGGAGTGTGGAAGTGCCGCGGGCGGATTCATTTGCCCATCTCATCCTGCCGCGCGCCCAACATGTGATTTCCTACCACATAATCACCCAAGGATCGGGCTCGGTCAGCATCGGTGACGGTCCGCCGATGGAATTTGCCGAAGGCGACATACTTGTGATCCCGCATGAGGATTCGTACGCGATGTGCAGTGCGCCCGGAGTTCGGTCAGGTTTGAGCCAGGAAGATTCGCTCGATTTCTTTCGCGCCATGGCGGCCGGACAACTGCCCTTCGTGGTCAACGAAGGTGGCGACGGCCCCCTCCTAACCAGATATGTCTGCGGTTTTCTTGGTTGCGATGCACGGCCGTTCAACCCTCTACTCGGGGCTCTTCCTCCGCTGATGCGCATCCGGCGCGCGGCCGGCGCGCCAAGCGACCTGCTCGACCGGCTGATCGAGCTAACGCTGGCAGAGGTGTCCATTCAACGGCCTGGCGCTGAATGCATCCGCCTGCGCCTCAGCGAATTGATGTTCGTTGAGGTCCTTCGCCGCTATCTTGAGGCACTGCCGCCGGAGCAGACCGGCTGGCTGGCCGGCTTGCGCGACCCCGCCGTCGGCCGGGCCGTTGCGCTTGTCCACGAGAATCCGGCGCGTGGCTGGACAATTGAAGAACTCGCACGCGAAACCGGCGTCTCGCGGTCCGTCCTCGCGGCCCGCTTCACACGTCTCGTCGGCTGCCCACCGATGCAGTATCTCACGCGATGGCGCGTACAACTGGCCGCACGACTGCTCACTGATGGGCTGGCCAAAGTCTCGGCGGTCGGGCGTGATGTCGGCTACGAGTCCGAAGCGGCCTTCAGCCGGAGCTTCAAGAAGCTCGCTGGCGTCTCGCCGGCTGGCTGGCGCGGTGGCCGGCGCGGATAACGGGCGGCCGGAGGCCAATTTGAGGAATGCAATATGCCCCGACAGACGCCTTCGCGCGCCATCTCCGCACCATTTCCAACCCTCCCCTACCCGTCCACCGTGCTGATCTCGGCATCGACCAGACACCAGGGTGCATAACGAAAATCGCGGATCTGGACGACCCGCTCGTCCCACCATTCGATCAGCATGAAGCCGCGCACCGGGCCCTCCGGCTCCTGCGGGTTGCGGATCAGGATCGCCGGTCGGCCGTCGACGAAGCCCAGCGACAGCGCCCAGTCGCTGATGCGGTCGTAATTGCCGAAATAGGTCGACACTTCGGCCTTGCCGCGCAGGCGGAGGCGGCTGACCAGTTCGAGCTGGACATCCTCGGCGATCAGCGCCCTGACCGCGTCGAAATCGCGCGCGTTGAACAGATCGACATAGCGGCGCAGCCGTCGCTCGTCATCGGCGTCGAGCCGTGGCGCGGCAGCTTGTTCGGGCTCAGCTGCCAATATGCGCAGCTGCGCCCGCCCGCGATGCAGCGCCGCCTTGGTGGCGGCCAGCGTCGTGCCGGTCACCTCGCAGGTTTCGTGCAGTGAAAGGCCTAGCACGTCGACCAGGATCACGGCGCTGCGCTGCGCAACCGAGAGTTGCATGAAGCGGCGCAGGCCGGCCGTAGCGGCGAGCCTTGCGTCGGCGCTGCCGGAAGGATCCTCGATCGTGGTCATGTCGGTTTCGGTCATGCGCGACCTTTCCCGATGGCGCTGGCGCAGATGATCCTGGGCGGCATTATGAGCGATGCGAAACAGCCATTGCTCGGGCCGCTCGACCGCCATGCTGCCGTCCACCGCCTGCAGCGCCTTCAGCAGCGTGTCCTGGACGATGTCTTCGCCGTCGATCACCGAGCCGGCCATGCGGGCGCAGTAGCGGTGCAGTTTGGGGCGCAAGCCGGAGAGCATCGCCTCCAGCGCCGGCCGGTCGAACTTCATGGCGTCCATTCTATCCGGCCTTGCTCTCCTCAAGCACACGGTAGTTGCCGATGATTTTGGCAGGCGATCGCTTGACCGGGGTCGAACGCCGCTCCGCATGGTTCTGCGTGAATGCCTCGAAGGCCGCAAGCCCGGTCAGCGCGGATGTATCGGTTCCCTCGCCGACGACGTGGATGAACTCGCCGTCGTCGAGTTCGAGCACGAGATAGCGCACGGTTTGTGGCGCCGTCTCATCCAGCGCCTCGAACACTTTTGCCACCAGCGCGCGGTTCTCTTCCAGCCCGGTGTCCTTCACGCTGTAGCGAATGAGTTTGTAGCCCATGGTTCATCTCCCGAATGGTTGGTCTGAGCAGAAGACGACCGCAGTTGCCGAAAAGATTCTCGGGCTCGGCATAATTCTTTTCGGCCGCCAGATGGAAGTAACGCCGGGTTCTGGCACCTGCAATCACGGCCGATCGACCTATATCCAACTGAAGCTTGTCGATATCGAGCGGCTGCCTGGAGGGCGATAGCGCCGAAACGTCGTTTGCAACGGCGATAGCTTGTTCGCATCAGGGAGGTAAGGAGCCATGATTTCCGGCGCACACATGATCATCTACAGCACGGATGCCGAGGCGGACCGCGCATTTTTTCGCAATGTCCTGCGTTTTCCAGCAATCGATGCTGGCGAAGGCTGGTTGATCTTCGCATTGCCACCGGCCGAGATCGCCGTTCACCCGGCCGCCGAAACCGACAGCCACGAAGTCTATCTCATGTGCGAAGACATCGATGCCACAATCCAGGAACTGAAATCGCACGATGTTGAATGCACTTCGGTCACCGATGAAGGCTGGGGCCTGCTCACGCATGTCTCGCTTCCCAGTGGCGGCTCGCTTGGCCTCTACCAGCCGAGGCATCCTTTGGCGCACAAAGCCGGGGCTGCTTAGCGGCGCTCGTCGATGAGGAGCGCTCACCCGTGAGCATGATCGGCATCCGCGTTCGCCAATCTTATATTCGCCGCCGCAAGCGCCGGCATGTGCTCGAACAGCTGGTGCTCCAGCGTTGCGGTGATTTTCTTCGCCTCGGAAACCGGCAGGCTTTCTTCTACGGCGATGGCAATGTTGGCGTGCAGCTTGTGACCGATCCACCGCGCCTTGGCCTCGACAATGCGCGCTGCCGGCACATGCGCGGCGGCATGGCGAATGTCGCCGATGACATCAGGATCTATACCATCGAGCATGCGGGTCAGCACCGAGCGCGCCGACTGCCAGACGATGCCCAAAATCGCAACCGTGATGAGCAGGCCGACGATCGGGTCGGCCAACGCAAAACCGAGCCAGACCCCGAACGCTCCGAGGACCACGGCAAGGCTGGTCAGGCCGTCGGTGCGGGCGTGGTAGCCGTCGGCAACGAGTGCGGCGCTGTTGATTTCGCGGCCGACGCGGATGCGGAACACCGCCACGGCCTCATTGCCGAGAAAGCCGACAAGGCCTGCCGCCGCCAGCCAGCCAAGATGCGTCACCGCGCGTGGATTGATCAAACGGTCGATGGCCTGGTAGCCGGCGACGATGGCGCTGAACAGGATGATCCCGACGATGATCATCCCGGCCAGGTCCTCGACCCGGCCTAGGCCGTAGGCGAAGGTCGGCGACGGCTTGCGCCGGGCCAGAAGGAAGGCGATCCACAGCGGAATGGCGGTGGTGGCGTCACCGATGTTGTGGATGGCGTCGGCCAGCAACGCCACGCTGCCCGATAGCGCGACCACGACCATCTGCATCGCCGCGGTGAGGGCCAGGATGACGAACGACCATTTGATCGCCCAGATACCGCGGTCGGTCGTCGCAATGGTTGCATCGATGACCCCGTGGCTATGCGACCCGCTCACATGATCGTGATGGCCATGACCATGCGCGGCGTGATCGCGCGGCCCGAACCCGAACCAGTCGAGGATGCGCGCGCCGAGCACAGGTATTTGACGGCTCACAGGTATTTCGCCAGTTGCTTGAGTTCCGCCAGCGAGTTGCCGCCCGCTTCCGCGGTGTCCGTCAGGCAGTGCTCGATATGATCGTGGATCAGTTCGCGCTTTGCGCTGCTGATGGCGCTCTCCACGGCGTGGAGCTGCTGCGCCAGATCAACGCAAGGACGATGCGCCTCGAACATCGACAGCACCGCCGCAAGGTGGCCTTGCGCGCGCTTCAGGCGCTTCACGATAGCCGGATGCGAACGGTGGATGCCTTCGGACATGGCTGTTTTTGTATCCTCCCGGGGAGGATACAGTCAAATCTTCTTTGAGCTCACCTTGCCGGCGATTCCGTCACAAACCGAAGAAAGACGGCCAGCCACCTCCTGCGGTAACCCGCCGACGGCGGCGGCCCGTATTATTTCGTGACCGTGCTGCGCTGGAACCTTCCCCTCGCACCAGCGTTCGGGGCGCTGTATTCGCGATGCCTTATATTTAGGCAAACCTGGTAGGCGACGGGCGAGTATCGGTGGGGAGGCAAAAGCATGGGATGGGGAGGAGCATGTTGTCATGTCGAACCGTGAAATTGGAACGTCCCACACATTGGGGCTGCGCATCGCCGATCTCCAAGCCAGGATGCGGAGCGCCCGAATTACCGAGCACGAGATGAAAATTTTTCAGAAGGTAGCCGCTGTCATGGGAGGAGGTGAAGGCTCGCTGCAGATCGATGCCGACGACCTGATTGCCGCATCTTTTGTCGTCGAGGACGAGCCCAGGGCAAACTGACCATCGTGGCGCCCCCGGCGATCAGCGTCGGAGGCCAGGGAGCGGCGGGTTCGAGGCTGGTGACGTTGGCGCTCTACGGCGCCCCCTCTGTCCTGCCGGACATCTCCCCCTCTTGGGGGGAGATCGGCAGCTTTGCCGACCGCGCCTCTTTTCAAAAGGTTGGCGATTGGCGAAACACTGATGACGGTCGATCTCCCCCTTGTGGGGGAGATGTCCGGCAGGACAGAGGGGGGCGCGGTAGAGCGCCAACCTTGCCAAAAAGTCCGGAGGCGGCCCGTCGCAACGAAGGGCCGTAGTTCACACGCCCGGATACTCGTATCCGAGAATCCAGATATCCACCCTGGCGGCTTTCTGTTAGGCAATATTCACCTGACTGGAGAATCGATTGCGCGGACTTGGCGAGGGCTTGATGCAGCGCCTCAGCGACGGCATGGAAACGCTCGCCAGGGCTGGAGATGGGCTGGCGGGAAAGTCCTGACCTTGCCGGAACGATCACGCAAAACGATGACACCACGGCCGAACACCCGCCGGCCACGCCCCTCGCCCAACCCAGGCGTCAGTTCCCCCGGCGTCAGCCTTTGCCGTGCCCTGTCAAAGCTTGGCCTGTGCTCGCGCAAGCAGGCGGAAATTCTGGTCGCCGAAGGGCGCGTCCGGGTCGCCGGCAAAATCGTGCGCAACGGCTCGCTGCGCGTCGATCCCGGCCGCGACCGCATCGAGGTCGACGGCAGCCGCGTCGTCGCCGAGCGCAAGGTCTACCTGATGATCAACAAGCCGCGCGGCCTGGTCACCACCCGCGACGACCCGCAGGACCGTGGCACCGTCTATGACTGCCTGGCAGGACTCGACCTGCCCTTCGTGTCGCCGGTCGGCCGCCTCGACAAGGCCAGTGAGGGCCTGCTTTTGATGACCAACGACACCCGTTTCGCCCAGCGCCTGCTCGACCCCGCTTCGCACGTCGCCAAGGTCTATCATGTGCAGATCGGCGCCCTGCCCGACCCGGCCATGCTGGCGCGGTTGCGCGCCGGCGCCACGGTCGACGGTGAAGATTTGACGGCCCGCTCGATCGAGATCCTGCGCAGCGGCACCAGCACCGCTTGGCTGGAAGTCACCCTCGACGAGGGCCGCAACCGCCACATCCGCCGGCTGCTCGGCGCGCACGATGTCGAGGTGCTTCGCCTGGTGCGGGTGGCGATCGGCCGCGTGCAGCTCGGCGACCTCGCCAAGGGCAAGGCCCGCCACCTCACGAAGGAAGAGCTGGCGCTGTTTCAAGGCTGAGCGAGGATGCGTCGCTCTCCCTTCTCCCCTTGTTTGTGGGAGAAGGTGGATTGGCGCGTAGCGCCAAGACGGTTGAGGGGTGCTGGAAGGATCGCCGTCGGTGCCAAGCTGGAACACCCCTCATCCGACCTCGCTTCGCTCGGCCACCTTCTCCCACAACAAGGGGAGAAGGAAGATAGGCCTTCTACTCGGCCGGGACCGGGCTGAGGCCGGGATCGCCCATCGAGTGCGCCTTGGCCTCCTTGCGTGCCGAGGCACGGGCGAGCACGCTTTGCCGGTTGACCGATTTGCGCTCGGCATCGATGCGTTGGATCAGGATTTCCGCGCGTTCGATTGAACCGAGCAGGGCCAGGATCGTGCCGCGTTCGGCAGCGCCTGCATTGGGTCCGAGCGCCAGCGTGCGGCTGCGCAGTTCCTCGACCTCCGGCAGATTGACATGGCCAGCCGGCACCTTCGGGTCGGAGATGCCGTAAGTCGGCAAGATCTCACGTAGCGAGGCATCGAGCTTGCTCAGCGCAACGTCGACGATGGCCTGCGCCGGGCCGCTGAATTTCTCGCGCCTGACGCGGCGCGCCACCTGATGCATCGATTCCGTCAGGGCAGCCGTGAAGTCGGCTTCCTCGATCAGGCTGGCGATCAGGTCGAGCTGCTCGTAGGGCAGGTCCTCCTTCATCAATTCGGCGGTGTAGGCGCGGATGTCGCGGCTGAGGATATCGGTTGCGAGATAGTGCTCGCCAGGATCCGACGGCGCCTTCTTCGACGAACGTGCGATGTCGAGGAACATTGCGCCGGCCTCAAGGTGACGGGCCGTCTCCTGCTGGACGGCGGGAACGGCCTTGGCAAAATCGCCGGCCAGCTTGCGGTCGAGGAATCGCGGCGTCGAGAAATCTTCCGTGTCCTCGGCATCCGTGTGACCGACACGCGACAGGACCCGCTCGAACACCCCGATGAACGGAAACAGCAACAGCGTGTTGAAGACGTTGAAGAACGTCGAGTAGAGACCGACCGCGACCGGCACCAGGGGGAAGGTCTCCTTGCCGTCGACGATCACCGGAATGGCGGGATCGCCGCCGAAGAACTGCATGGCCCATTCCAGGACCTGCATGGAGACGAAGAACAACGGAATCGTGATGCACACACCGATGATGTTGAACGAGATGTGCGCGTAAGCGGTACGCTTGGCATTCTTCGAAAGATTAAGCGAAGCCATCCACGAGGTGATCGTGGTGCCGAGATCGGCGCCGAGCGAGAAGGCGACGGCCGTCGTCCAGTCGAGGATGCCGGCGGCGCCAAGGCCCATGACAATGCCGATCGTCGCCGAGGACGAATGGATCATGGCGGTCACGCCGGCGGCGATGAACACGCATTTGAGCAGGTTGAGATAGGAATCGGCCGTCAGCGTTTGCAGCAGGGCCATGACTTCGGGCAGGTTGCGCAGCGGACGCAGGCCACCGGTCATCAGGTTGAGGCCATAGAAGATCAGCGCGAAGCCCATGCCGGCGAGCGCTATGTTCTTGACCTTCTCGCTTTTGGCGAAGCAGTAGATCAGCGAGAACACGCCTGCCAGGATCAGTCCGAGCGGACCGAGCGGCAGGGCGATGAGCCCGTTGCCGAGCGTGGTGCCGATATTGGCGCCCATGATCACGCTGATCGCCGGTCGAAGCGCAATGACGCCGGCATTGACCAGGCCGACGACCATGACGCTCATCGCCGTCGACGACTGGATGACGCCGGTGATCAGCGTTCCCGCCAGCACGCCCTTGATCGGCGTTCCGGCGGCCTTGGCGAGAAAGGCGCGCATCCGGTTGACCGACAGCGCCTGGATGCCGTTGGCCATGAAGTCGAGGCCGAGCATGAAGATGCCCAACCCGCCGATTACCGGCACGAGGATGTCCTTGAAGATATCGATGTCCATGTCACGCAGTCCCCAACAAGCCGCCATCACGGCGCGATATGAAGTTCAGTTCAGGTGCTGCGCGAAGCAGCAGCCCGGCTCTTCCGCTCAGTTCTCTTCCGCTCAGTTTCCGACGGGTTCCTGCCTTGCCCAATATTGCTCGATCTGGGCGACGAGCGCTTTCGGCAGCGGCACGTAGCCGAGCGCGGCGGCGTCGCCCGCGCCTTGCGCGAAGGCGAGCCGGAAGAGGTCGTGCACGCGGCGATAGCGATGCTCCGAACGACCCGAGACCTGAACGACCGCGAACACCGCCGTGCTGATCGGATAGGCAGTATCGCCGTCTCGATCGGTCAGCGAAGCGAAGAAGTCGGTCGTTTGCGCCCAGTCGACGGATGTCGCGGCAGCCTGCACGCCCTCCGGCTCCGGCTTGACGAACTTGCCGGATTTGTTCTCGATCAGCGCGTAGGCAAGGCTGGCGCGCTGGGCCTGGCCGGATTCGGCATAGGCGATCGCGCCCTTCGTCTGATGCACGGCTCGAATGAGGTTCTGTGTGCCTTCGGCGTCAGTGCCGAGCGGCCACGAGATCAGCGTATTGGCGCCGTATTTGGCCTTCCACTCATCGCTGACCGCCGACAGATACTCGGTGAAGACAAAGGTCGAGCCGGAGCCATCCTTGCGATGAAGAACGCTGATCCTGAGATCGGGCAGCGTCAGGTCCGGATTCACCGCCTTGATCGCTGGATCGGACCATGACTGGATCTTGCCTAAATAAATGTCGGCCAGCAGCGGCCCGGTCAGGCGAAGGCTTCCCGGGCCGATGCCGTCGAGATTGACGACGACGGCGATGGCGCCCATCACGATCGGAAACTGCTGGCGGCCGGCCTTCTTGAGTTCGGCGGCATTGATCGGCGCATCCGTCGCGGCAAAGTCGATGTCCGGCTGATCGAGACGCAGGACGCCGGCGAGCGAGCCGACAATTTCATAGTCGACCTTCCAGTCGGGCGAGACATAGTCGCCGCCGTCGGCGCGAGCGCTCTCGTAGGCCGTTGCCCATTTGCCGATGATCGGGGCGGCCAATGTCGATCCGGCGCCGCGAATAGGCTCAGCCTGCGCAGCGGCCCCGATCATCAAGGCAGCAGCAAGCATGATGGCGCCACTTACCTTCGGCCATTTGCGCCGTAGCGACGCAAAGCTTGCTGGAAACATCATGGCAATCCCCGACTATACTGCGAAAATAAGTAACTGCTTTTCAGCCCTGGCAGATATCAACAGTCATCCGCCCGGCGAACAAACGCCAGCAGAGAAACAACATTGCTCACCGTATGAACCTTGGTTAACGATTGGATGACAAAGTTCTTTGTGAGTAGAACTTTTTTATTCGGATTTGCGATCGCTTGTCCCGCCCGTCCCTCGGGCTCCTATGAAGAATTGGGTCCGAAGAACTGAACTCCAACGTTGCGCCTCGCGCGCACCCTTCTCCCCTTTTGTGGGAGAAGGTGGCCGCGAAGCGGTCGGATGAGGGGTGTTCCAGCTTGATACTGACGGCACTCCTTCCAACACCCCTCAACCGTCTTGGCGCTGCGCGCCAATCCACCGCCCGGGGCGAGTCACGGGCCTCGCCCGCCCTTCGGGCCCCACAAGGGGAGAAGGGAGAAGGAAGTCTGCAGACACCTTTACTTTGCGTCGTGGAAGATGATGCCGACGGTATGGCGCATGCCGGAGCGAAGCCGGCTGACGCCGTGCCTGAGATTGACGCGGTAGCTGCCTTTGCTGCCCTGCACCGGACGATTGTGGACCGCGAAGGCGACGGCGTCGCCCTGGCGCAGCGGCACCACCTCGGCGCGGCTCTGCATGCGCGGGCGCTGTTCGGTCAGCACGAACTCGCCGCCGGTAAAGTCCTTATCCGGTTCGGACAGCAGGATTGCCACCTGCAGCGGGAAGGCAAGCTCGCCGTAGAGATCCTGATGCAGGCAGTTGAAGTCGCCGGGACCATATTGCAGCAGGAGCGGCGTCGGCCGCGTCTGGCCCTGGTCGTGGCATTGCTTGAGGAACGCGGCGTGTTCGTCCGGGTAGCGCTGCGCGATGCCCATGCGCTGGTTCCAGTCGTTGGCGACGGCGGCAAGGCGCGGATAGAGCGCGCTGCGCAAGCCGCCGATTAGCTCTGGCAAGGGATAGCGGAAGTAGCGGTACTCGCCCTTGCCGAAGCCGTGCCGCGCCATGAGGATATGGCTGCGGAAATGGCTTTCGTCGGCATAGAGCCCGGCGATCTCCAGGCATTCTTGCGGTGTCAGCAGCTTTTCCATCACCGCGCAGCCATAACCACTCATCTCCGAGGCCAGTGCCTGCCAATCATAAGCGGCGACGCGCGCCTCCGCCGAACGGACTGCTGCTGCTGGAACCGTGTGCATGGTCATGGCTCTGCCTCCTCTGGCTTCATCGGCTTCTGCAATCAGATGGGTGAAGCAGCGCGCGCAAACCACCCGTTTCCTGCCAATGGGTGATGCACAGGGTTGAAGCTGCCGATCTCCCCTTGCGGGGGAAATGTCCGGCGGGACAGAGGTGGCCTCATTCCAGCTTGGGTTCCTCGCCCCTTCGAAAGTGGGGGAGAGGTGGCTCGGCGAAGCCGAGACGGAGAGGGGGAACCGCGCTCTACGGCAGCCCCCTCTCCGGTCGCTTCGCGGCCACCTCTCCCCCGCTTCGCGGTGGGCGAGGAACCGGCGGGCAATGCGATGATCGCCAAGGCGACGAACGATGCGGTTGCCCTGATCCGCAGCCTGGCTGAACTGCGCGGGCGCAATGCCGATTGGGGTGAAAAGGCCGTGCGCGAGGCGGCCAGCCTGTCAGCCAGCGCGGCGCTGCAGGAACGTGTCGTCGACTTCGTCGCCCGCGACACGACCGAACTGCTTCAGCTGGCCGACGGCCGGACGGTCGAGATCGCCGGCAGGAAAGAAGTGCTGGCGACCAAAGGGCTGCCGGTTGAAACGCTGGAGCCCGGCTGGCTCATCCGGCTTCTCGCCGTCATCACCGACCCGAACATCGCCGTCATCCTGATGCTGATCGGCGTTTATGGCCTCGTCTTCGAGTTCACGAGCCCAGGCGCGGTCGCGCCAGGCGTGATCGGCACGATCTGCCTGCTGCTCGGGCTCTATGCGCTCAATCACCTGCCGATCAGCTATGCCGGCCTTGCCTTGATGCTGCTTGGCATCATCTTCCTCGTCGTCGAGGTCTTTAATCCCACAGTGGTGCTTGGGCTGGGAGGCGTGGCTGCGTTTCTGCTGGGCTCTGCCATGCTGCTCAGGATCGAAGGTCCCGGCTTCGAGATGTCGTGGCCCGTCATCGGCACCGCCGCCGTCCTGACGCTCGGCCTGGCGCTGCTGACCGGCAGCTATCTCTGGGCGGGCCGCAAGAAACGTTCCGCGTGTTGGCGCACAGGCCATGCAAGGGCTGCCGGCCAAGGTCCTCGATTGGGAGGGCAGCGAGGGCCACGTGCTTGCCCGGGGCGAGCGCTGGCGGGCAAAGGCCGACGAACCCGTTGCAGTGGGCGACAGCGTCGAGGTGGCCGATGTCAGGGGTCTCGTGCTGACGATACGGCGCCGCAATGTGAGAAGCGACGGAGCAGGGCAATGATCTTCGGCTATGTGGCCTATCTGGTAGCAGCGCTCGTCGTGGTCATGTTCCTGTCCGCGGCCATTCGCATCCGAGGGAATATCAGCGCGGTGTAGTCTTCACGCTCGGCCGCTTCACCGGGGTCAAGGGGCCCGGCCTGATCATCCTCATCCCCTTCGTGCAGCAGATGGTGAAGGTCGACCTGCGAGTGGTGGTCCAGGACGTGCCGCCGCAGGACGTGATCTCGCGCGACAACGTCTCGGTAAAGGTGAACGTGGTGCTGTATTTTCGTATCGTCGACGCCGAGCGGGCGGTGATCCAGGTCGAGGACTTCATGACCGCCACCAACCAGTTGGCACAGACCACCTTGCGCTCGGTGCTCGGCAAGCATGAGCTCGATGAAATGCTGGCCGAACGTGACAAGCTCAACAGCGATATCCAGGAGATCCTCGATCAGCGGACCGATGCCTGGGGCATCAAGGTCTCCGACGTCGAGAACAAGCATGTCGACCTCAACGAAAACATGGTCCGCGCCATCGCCAAGCAGGCCGAGGCCGAACGGCTGCGGCGTGCCAAAGTGATCAATGCCGACGGCGAACAGCAGGCGGCGGCAAAACTCGTCGAGGCCGGCAAGATGCTGGCCGAGGCACCGCAGGCCATGCAGCTGCGCTATTTCGAGGCTCTCCATGACATCGCCGGTGAGCGCTCGTCGACGGTCGTGTTTCCGGTGCCGATGGACCTGCTCGGCCATTTCATCAGGCAGGATGGGGAGAAGTGAGGGCGCCTGTCCCTTCTCCCCTTGTGGGAGAAGGTGGATCGGCGCGCAGCGCCGAGACGGTTGAGGGGTGTTGGAAGGATCGCCGTCGGTGCCAAGCTGGAACACCCCTCATCCGACCTCGCTTCGCGAGGCCACCTTCTCCCACAGGGGGAGAAGGGAGAGCGTTGCGGCCGAGCGCGTGGTCTCCCCTCCCCCCACAAGGGGGGAGATTGGCAGCTTCGCCGCCGGCCCCTCCCGCCTCCGACCTCGCCTAAATCAGCTTCTCCAGCGTGATCGGCAGATCCCGCACCCTTTTGCCGGTGGCGTGGAACACCGCATTGGCGATCGCCGGCGCCACGCCGACGATGCCGAGTTCGCCCACACCCTTGCCGCCGAGCGCCGAGGAATGCGGATCGGGGATGCCGACCGAGATCACCTCGATGTCGGGAATGTCGGCATTGGTCGCGATGAGATAGTCGGCCAAATTGTTGTTGACGATGCGGCCGTGGCGGCGGTCGACGATGCCTTCCTCCAGCAGCGCCTGGCCGATGCCCATGATTATGCCGCCCTTCCACTGGCTTTCGGCGAGCTTGGGGTTGTAGAGCCGGCCCGAATCCAGCGCCGACACCACGCGCGACACGCGAACCGTGCCAAAATCCTCGTCGACGCGCACCTCGATGAAATGCGCGCACCAGCTGTGGCGGGAATAGTCGCCCTCGGTGTGCGACAGCGCCGTCGCGATGGTCGTGTAGTTCTTGTAGCGATCGTCAGCCGTCGAATTGGCCGGCATTGTGTCGCCCATCGCCTCGATCTGGCTGCGTCCGACGCTGCCGAGCAGCTCGGCGATCGAGACTTCAGGGCCGTCGCCACGCGGTGAAGCGATGCGGCCATTGGCAACGACCAGGGTGTTGGCCTGCAGCGCATGGAACGGTGAATTTGGATCGCTGATCGCCAGCCCAACCAGCTCATCGAGCGCGGCAGTCGCCGCCTTGTGCACCGCGCCGGTCATCACGCCGGCCAGCCGCGAACCGCCGGTGACGCCGGCGCGGGCATAGCGGGAGTCTCCCAGCTTCACCACGACCTTCTCAGCCGCCACGCCCACTACTTCGGCGGCGGTCTGCGCCAAGATCGTATAGGTGCCCTGCCCCATGTCGATGCTCGAGCTTTCGACCTCGACCGAGCCGTCGGCGAGAATGCGCACCATCGCCTCGCCATAGGCGCGCCGCACCGGATAGGTGCCGGCGGCTACACCCCAGCCGATCAGCTGGTTGCCGTCGCGCATCGAGCGCGGCTCGGGCGCACGTTTCGACCAGCCGAAGGCCTCGGCACCGGCAGCGAAGGCTTCGCGCAGCCGCCTTGTCGACCACGGCTTGTTCGCCTCCGGATCCTGTTCGGCGTAGTTCCTGAGCCGGATTTCCAGCGGATCGATGCCGACCTCGTAAGCCAGTTCGTCGATCGCGCATTCGACGCCGAAGGCGCTCGGATTCTCGCCCGGCGCGCGCAACGCCCCCGGCACAACCGTATTCACCCGCACGACATTCTGCCGCGACGAGAAATTCGGCGTCGCATACATGATCGAGGTGACCGAACCGAGCGGCTCGACCCACATGCCGTCGACCGAGGTCTCGTTGACGCCGCGATGCACGATCGACTGGATCCGTCCCTCTGCGTCGGCGCCGAGCGCCACCGTCTGGCGCGTCGCCGCCCGTCCGCCATAGGCGGTGAAGGTCTGCGGCCTGGTGACCGCGAGCTTCACCGGCCTTCCCAGCATTTTCGCGGCCATCGCCGCCACTGCGCCGTAGCCGTAAGCGAACGCCTTGGAGCCGAAGCCGCCGCCGATAAAGGGCGAGACCAGGCGCACATTCTCGAACGGCACGCCGAACCATTCGGCATAGGTCCGCGCCATTCCGTCGAGCCATTGGCTGGGCTCCCACACCGTCAGTTGGTCGCCCTGCCAATGCGCGATCAAGCCGTGCGGCTCCATCGGCGCCTGGTATTCGCGCGGCGTGTTGTAGGCGGCGCAGATCCGCACCGGGGCGGCGGCGAAAGCCGCTTGGGCATCGCCCCATTCCTTGGTCATCGTATCGATCGGAATACCGTCGCCGGCCTTCGGATCGTCGAGATCGACGATGGCCGGCGTCTCGTGATAGGCGACCTTGACCAGTGCCGCGGCCGCGACCGCCTGCTCGAAACTCTCGGCCACCACCGCCGCGACATGCTGGCCGCTGAAGGTGATATCGCGCGCCAGCGGGCAATAGGGAATATCCGGCGGCGGCGTGCCCAGCCAGTCCGTCGCGGTGTTGAGGCGCAACGCATTGTCCGGCATCAGCACTAGAAGCACGCCCGGCGCGCTTTCAGCCGCGGCCGTGTCGATCGAACGCACCTTGCCGGCCGCAATCGTGCTCTCGACGAGGACCGCGTGGCTGAGCCCTTCGAGCTGCTGCTCGACGGCGTATTTTGCGGCACCGGTGATCTTGGCCGGCCCATCGATGCGCGACAGCCGCCCGCCCACTGCTTCCGCAAGAATGGCGCCGTCCGAAGCGTCGCCCCTCTTTGAATCACCATGTCTTGATCTGACGTCGTGAACGGTCATGCCGTCTCTCCCATCTTGAGGATGGCGCGGGCGACGACGCGCGGCGCCAGTTCGATCTTGTAATGGTTGGCGCCGTGGTCGACGGCGCCCTCGATGGCGAGCTGGCTGGCGCGCCGGACCGTGTCGGGCTCCAGCAGCTTGCCTTTCAGCGCCTCTTCCACGGCGCGAGCGCGCCACGGCTTGGTTCCGACACCTCCGAGCGCCACGCGCAGGTCACGGATCGTCCTTCCGTCGGCCTCGAATTCGATGCCGACGGCGGCACTTGCAGCGGCGAATTCGTAGGATTGCCGGTCGCGGACTTTTAGATAGGTCGAACGTCGTGCTGCGGCGGAAGCAAGAATGCTGATCGCGGTGATCATCTCGCCTGGCGCGATCGCATGTTCCTTGTCGGGCGTGGCGCCCGGCAGGAGAAAAAAGTCGTCGACCGCGACCTGGCGGTCGCCGAGATGAACGATCGCGTCGAAGGCAACGAGCGCTGTCGCCAGATCGCCGGGATAGGTGGCGATGCAGGCTTCGCTGGTGCCGAGCACGGCATGGCCGCGGGTGACGCCTCCGATCGCCGAGCAGCCGCTGCCGGGCGTGCGCTTGTTGCAGGCGGGGAAATTCGCCGGATCGCGGAAATACGGGCAGCGCGTGCGCTGCATCAGATTGCCGCCGATGGTCGCCATGTTGCGGAGCTGCGCCGAGGCCGCCTGCCACAGCGCTTCCGACACGGCGGGGAACCGGCTCTTGACGTCGGCATGGTCGGCGACGCTGCTCATCCTTGCCAACGATCCGATCGTGGCGCCCCGGTCATCGACCGTGATCCCATCCAGTCCCTTGAGATGGGTGATGTCGACCACGGTTTCGGGTTCGGTGACGCCGCATTTGGCGAGATCGATGAGCGTCGTGCCGCCGGCGAGCAGCATGGCGCCGGGCAGCGCCGCCGCCTGGCGTGCCGCATCGATGGAATCGGCGCGCAGGTAGGAAAAATCCCTCATGACGCGGTCTCCGTGGATGACGCAATCTCCAGTGCCGCCTGGCGCACGGCGGCGACGATGTGCGGATAGGCGCCACAACGGCAGAGATTGCCGGCCATATATTCGCGGATCTCGTCATCCGAGCCGGCATGGCCCTCGCGGATACAGGCGACAGCCGACATGATCTGGCCCGGCGTGCAGTAACCGCACTGGAAGGCGTCCTGTTCGAGGAAAGCGGCCTGCACCGCGTGCAGCGTGCCGTCGCCGTCGGCGAGCCCTTCGATTGATCTGATCGCCCTGCCCTCGGCCTGGGCGGCGAGCGTCAGGCAGGCCAGCACACGCTGGCCGTCAATATGGACGGTGCAGGCGCCGCATTGGCCCTGGTCGCAGCCCTTCTTGGTGCCGGTCAGGCCGAGATGATCGCGCAAGGCGTCGAGCAGCGTGACGCGCGGCTCGACCTCCAGTTCATGGCGATGTCCGTTGATTTGAAGTTTGATGGGAATTCGGGTTTTGCTTGTCATGGGGCGTCTGGCTCCAGTTGCTTGACGCGAAGGGGGATGATCTGGTGCCCGGCCGGCCAGCGGCAAGGGCGCCAGGTGGCTAGGTCTTAGTTCACAGGGAGATTGGCAGCTCCTTGGCGATTGGCGAAAGCGGCGGCGCGCGTAATCTCTCCCCTTGAGGGGGAGATGGCCGCGAAGCGGCCAGAGGGGGTCGCCTGGCATAGAGCGCCAACTCCATCTGCCGCAGGAGGTCGTGCCCGGTCGAACCGACCCCCTCGTCGCCTTCGGCGACATCTCCCCCTCGAGGGGGGAGATCACGCTCTCGCCGGCTTGCAAGCTCTCGACACGTGACATACCGGTCCCCTGGTTATATGATAAAGGTGCTCCACTAAAACGGAGGCGCCTCCGTTTATTACGTGGGGGTTGGACCCGTCGGGTTCAAGCCCCGTATTTGCAGTGGAGAAAATTTTGGCTTCGCAGCCGCCCGCAACCGCCAAAGACAAGCCCGACGCAACAGCGGCAAAACCGCTGCGCGCCGATGCGCAGCGCAACCGCGACGCGCTGGTCAAGGCAGCAGCAGCGGCCTTTGCCATGCATGGCGCCGATGCCTCGCTGGAGGAGATCGCGCGCCAGGCCGGCGTCGGCATCGGTACGCTCTACCGGCATTTTCCGACGCGCGAGCATCTGGTCGAAGTGGTCTACCGGCGCGAAGTGGAAAGCCTGTGCGCGGCCGCCGACGAGCTCGCCCTTCACCACCCGCCCGACGTTGCGCTCGAACAGTGGATGCAGCGCTTCGTCGACTACATCGCCACCAAGCGCGGGCTGGCGACGAGCCTGCGTACCCTGCTCAACACCAATTCAACCCTGTTCTCGGACATGTCCGGCCGTGTGACACTTGCCTTGCGGCAGCTGATCGAAGCGGCGGTGGCCGACGGCTCGATCCGCAGCGACGTCGACGCCTCCGACGTTCTGCATGCGCTGGGCGGCATCTATTCGGCGCCCGACACCGACGACTGGCGCGACCGCTCGCGCCGGCTGGTCTCGCTGTTGATGGACGGGCTGAGGTTTGGGGCGGCGAAGTCCGCGAAGGGTGGCGGGTGAAGGCTGGGCTGCCGAAAGCGCGGCGCTGGGACGAAGCCCGCTTTGCGCCAGCAGCTGCCTCACCCAGGGTTATAAATGTTCGCGGACAAACATGCCCGCGCTGTGAAGGGTGCGGCGACCGGCACTCAATCCTGCATTCCAAACCGGCCAAGCGTGAATCATATGCGGCCGGCGATCAACCTGCCAATTCAGCCGCCTGCACCGGCTTTGGCAGTTTTGCCGCCGGACGTGGCGAGATAGAGGATGGCGCCGAGCATGATCGTCGCGCCGAGCACGCCTGCGGACGACGTCCGCTCGGCCAGGAAAAGCGCGGCACCCAACGCGCCGAACACACTTTCGGCGCTAACCATCACCGCCGCGTGACTGGCCGAGGTGAAGCGCTGGGCGACAGTCTGGATGCTGAAGCCGACGGCGGTCGAGAACACGCCCAGCACAAGCAATTGCGGCCAGGCATCGATCACGGTGGCAGGCGACAGATTGCCGTGCAACAGGCCGAAAGGCAAGGTGACCACCGCCGCGCCGAGGCATTGCGCCGCCATGGCGGTGAACGGGCGTCCGTAGGTTTGCGCATGGCGGCCGAGCTCGACCATCCACAGCGCAAAGCAGACCGCCGACAGCATGATCGCCGCATCGCCGCGGTTGAAGCTCGCGATGCCGACGGACAGGAGCAGCGCGCCGAGCACAGACAGGCCGGCGGCGAGCCCAACGGTCGTCGTCAATCGCTCGCCGATCAGCAGCCGCGCCGCAATCGGCGTCATCACCGTCGACGTGCTGATCAGAAAGCTGGCATTGGTCACCGACGTGCCGAGATAGCCGATCTGCTGAAAAACGATCGAGACCGCAAACAACGCGCTTACCCTTGCCAGGCTCGCGCGATAGAGGCCGCCTGCCGGCTGTCGGGGTTCGGTGACGATCAGAGGCAGGACCATAAGCCCGCCGATCAGGCAGCGCATGCCGACCGCGCTCAGCGGGTCGAGATGGTCCAGAATAGTCTTTTGCGGGATATTGCCGAAGCCCCACAAAGCTGCAGCAACCAGAAGAACAAGGTTGGCATGGAGCTTCGACATCGGTCTTCCCTCCCTGGACGTCGAGGGAAGGCTGGCAGATGCCCGCTTACGGATCGCCTACGCGCAGGAATCGAGCTGTTGTGGCGAGGACAACGGGCTGGGAGGTAGAGCGGGATGCGTTCAAAATTGAGCTGGCATTCTGGAAGCAGATAAGAGCGCAGTCTCCCTGTCAGGACCTGGGTTCCTCGCTCCCGCGAAGTGGGGAGAGGAACCCAGGCTGGAATGAGGCCGCGATCCTTCACGCCCCTCTGGCCTGCCGGCCATCTCCGCCACGAGGGGGGAGATCGGCAGTTTCGCCGTTGTGCGTCTCTCCCCGTTCGTCGGTCGAACAGAGCTAACGGAAAAATCAGACATTCATGGCAATGTAAGCCCCGCCTGCCCGGTAAGGCGACGGCTGGCCCATCGAGAAGAAAAGGATTGCGCATGTCATCCTTGCTCAACACAGGATTTTCATCGCTTAGGCGCAGTCTGATCATGCTGGCAGTCCTGGCGCTTGGCGTCCTGCCGGCCAGGGCGTTGGAGCCCGCTGATCTCCCGGAATCGCCGGACACTGTGGCCTTCAATGTGAAAAACAACGGCAAGTCGGTCCCAGTCACGTTGCGACAGCTGGAAAAGCTCGGTCTCTACCGGGTTACCACCCCAAGTCCATTTGAAAAGGGACAGCTTACATTTGAGGGCGTCCTGTTCCGCGATGTGCTCAAGCTCGTTGGATTGGAAGGCGAGGATTCCGTTGTTCTGCGGGCGGTGGACGAATATGTGCAGATAATTCCGCGCGAAGATTGGACGGAAGGTCCTCTCCTGCTTGCCACCCGCCAGAATGGAAAATTGCTGACCCGGCGCACGCAAGGTCCGACCCGGCTGGTCTATCCGCTCAACGACCACCCGGCCTTCGATACGCCAATCCACAAACCACGGTGGGTCTGGCTGATCAAGACGCTCGAGCCCGGCGGCTGATCGAGCTCCGGCGTGGCTCGTATGGCACGCTTCGGATCGAGAGGCTGGCGCGTTCCCGTCACCTACGGGACCGCCATTGCGGCTGCAGCAGCCAGCTCTGCCGTCCTGATCACCATATTGTTTCTAAGCCTCAGCAAGATCGAATATTCGCTGCCTCGGTTCGGCTTTTTCGCCATCCGCGAGTTCCACATTGCGATACGCGATGTAACCCACCTCAGGGACATGACGTCGCTCGCCCAGGCCGCCCCTGGCTCTGCAGCCAGCCTTGAGCAGTTATCGGCGGCGAACGACCTGGTCTACATCCGTTTCAAGCGGATCGACGGCACTGGGACAGCGAGCGAGATTCCCGCCTATGCAAGTATCGTTCCGCGTGTCGTTGACGCGGTGACACGGCTTGATGAATTGATTGCGGCCGGGCCGCCCCTCGACGAAAATATATTGAATGAAATGGGGCTGGAACTCGAGCATCTCGTAGCGAGGATGAACGACGAATATTACAAATATGGAGATGAGATCAACGTGGATCTCTATTCGGCGGAAAAAAGCCTGAAGAGATTCAATTACCAGATTGCATTCGCACTGGCGGTCTTGTCGCTGCTGGCGATCGGAACTGCGGTATTGCTTATCGGCCGTCGGGAAACGATAAGGAAACTGGAGTTTCTGGCCTGGCGCGACGCGACGACGGAATTGAAGAACCGTGCCTGGATGTCAGCCAACAGGGACGTGATGCTGGACCGGGCAAGGCTGGCCGGCAAGCAACTCCGACTTTTCCTGATAGACCTGGATCATTTCAAGAGCGTGAACGATACGTTCGGTCATCACGTCGGTGATCTGCTGCTGAAAGCCGTCGCGGAAATCCTGCAATCGGTCGAGCGGCCGGACGAAGTGGTCGCCATCCGTCTGGGCGGCGACGAGTTTGCCGTCATGGCGATCGGGGACCGGCGCGCGGCAGCCAATGCTCTCGGACATTGGCTTCGCGAGCAATTGAACCGGTTTGCCGAACTCGCGGGCCACCACGTGCGGATGGGAGCCAGTATCGGCATGGCGTGTTTCCCCGAACATGGTTCGAATATTTCCACGCTGTTGCGCAACGCAGATAGCGCTCTTTATGTCGCCAAAGCGGAAGGACGCTCCGGCTTCGTGACGTTCTCGCCTGCAATCCTCAATCAGTTCGATATGCAGCTCGGCGAAGAAGCTGGGATTAAGCGTGCGCTTAACTGCGACGAGTTCTTTCTGGTTTGGCAACCGCAGTTCGAGTTGGCAACCGGCCGCATGATCGGCGCCGAGGCGCTCGTGCGCTGGCGCGACCCCGCTTCGGGCGCGATTCGCCTGCCGATGTCATTCATTCCAGTTGCCGAACGAAGCGATCTGATACTGGAAGTCGACAAGGTTGTGCTGAGCAAGGCTTGCCTGCAGGCAGCTCGATGGGCGCCTGTTTCTGCCGATGATTTCGTTTGCTCGGTCAATTTTTCGGGCAAAAGCCTTCAGAACGATGCGTACTTCGCCCACCTTGTTCTGGTGCTGCAACAAACAGGACTGCCGCCCTCGCGCCTGCAACTGGAAATAACGGAAGGGGTACTTATCCAGAACAGCCGAAACGCCTTGAACATGCTGACGGAAATTCGAAATATCGGCGTCGGTCTGGCACTCGACGATTTTGGATCCGGCTATTCAAGTTTCGGCTACCTTGCCGATTTCAACCTGGATCGGTTGAAGATCGACCGATCGTTCTTGAGCGGTCTGGAAGGGTCGAAGAAAAAACAGAACATTGTTCGAGGCATTATAGCGCTGGCCAATTCCCTCGGCTTGTCCGTCCTGGCAGAGGGGGTGGAAAATGAAGCGCAGCTTAATTTCCTGATCGCCGAGCGTTGTCACAGCGCTCAAGGGTTTTTCATGTCACAGCCCATCGAAGAAAATCTGCTGACAAACCACTTGGCCGCGAGGCAAGGCAGGATGAAAGATACCGACAAGTTCAGGCTGGGCATTTCTGCGTAGGACTACAGTTGCAGATGGGAGCATCTGCACCAGGTGGGATCGCCTGCCGTCGTAAAAATGCGGATGAAACCAATAGATAGCGCGGGATTCCCAATTCAATTCGAACGCATCCCGCTCCAGAACGAAGTCGGCTTTGCGCAGTTGCATCGACGGCTCTTGCGGCTGCCGCGCCCGTCGCAAACCGCCGATCGACAAGATCGACGTGCGAAACGAAATGTCGAACGAGCAGCTCCGCCCTGAATTGCGTCAGATGCGAAATCCTATGCGAACAGGCCGACTGCTCGATCGTAAAAATGGTCGAGGGCGCAGCGCCTGGCGGCAATCCGGGCGGCTTCAAGCAATTCCTCGCGACCCGAGGCGCCGTCCTTGTAGGTTGCGATGACCACGCGCGCGATCATTTCGGCGTCCTCGTTGTCGAGCTCCGCTTCGCCGGACTGCAAAGTTTCCCGAACCACCCCCCTCAAGAGATCCAGTTCAATGATTGAAAAGACGCCCATTTGGGGCGCGGATGTGCACTCTACTACCATCTGAATTCCTCCCTCCGTGACGATATCAAAGACGCGAGAGATTACAACTAAAGTATTAGGCGAGTGCCCGCTTCATGGGTCGCCCGTAGGCGTTGAAACGGAATGGGATTAGTCTGCGCGGTCTGGGCTTCAGGGACGCGGCAAAAGAATGGATTTCAGTTCCGGGCAAGGCTATTTCCTCATCGGCGGCCTCATCCTGGTCGGTGCCGGGCTGCTGATCCTTTCGCTAATCGTCAATGCTCGTGTGGCACACAGCGTGCGCCATGACATGCGCCATCGTGAAAAGCTGCTGGAATATTATCGCAACACCTTTTCCCAGCTCGGCATTATCCTGATCGGAATAGGCGTTTCTCTGTTCATCTTCTTTTTTCAGCAGAATTATCAGGACCAGCGCAAGCGCGAAACGGAGCTGCAGCTGGTTCTCGCCAAACTGGCCGCGCGCATTGCTCGCGGCGCCGCCGTCGTCGAATACCTGGGCGAATTCGATGCGCTGTTGGATGATGGCGGACCCTATATCAGTCCGGAACTCGGCGGGACTAACGCCGCGATCAGCGCGCACGGGGCGGAACTCGGCAAGCAGGTCGCCGAGATCCTTTTGGTCGAGCGCGACGTTGAAGTTCAAGCGTTCGAGATCCTGAACCTGTCGCGCGATTTCGAAGCATCGTTTGTCGTCAACGAACTCGATCCCACGCTGTGGTTCAACATTGTCCAGGATGAGAGCGAGATCAAATATGCCACCACTCAGCTCGCCCTCGACTACAAGGACCTGCAGGATGCGATCGGCGGCGAGCCGATCGAGGCTGCGATCGCAAACCCTGAAAAGCAGCGGAAGATCAAGCAGGAGGTGCTCGACATCTTTTATGATGCCGACCTCTTGCGCCAGCGCAGCCGAAGACTTCTCGGCCGTGCGTGCTGGCTTTTCAGCAAGGGGCGCAGCTTCGTCAAGCTTGGACCGGTCGACGAGATCGAGTCCGGGGCCAGATCGCACCAGGAATGGATCGACCGGTCGAAACGTTTCCTGACGCAGTTGAAGTCGGGAAGCGGCGATTGCTTCAAATTGCTTCAGTTCAACCCGGCGTCCTGAGTTGAGAACGCGCCGGCAAAAGCCCGCCGCCCGCCGCTCCAGGTCTCAGACTCAGCAGTTGGCTACCGACGATGGCCGATATGGCGGTGGAATGTTGCCATTTGTCTTGCGGCGCCTGGCCTAATCGGTGCTCATGCAGAACCGGATGACCATTGCGATCCAAGGCTCTATAACAGGCCGACAGAATTGCGATGATCAAGGGGAGACGATGCGCTACATACGTCCGCATTCAATGGAAGATGCCGTTGGCCAGTTGGCCGGTTCGCCTGGCACCGCCGCCATTCTCGCCGGAGGCAGCGACCTCCTGGTGAGAATGAAAGGCGGCTTTATCGAGCCCGACCTGATCGTCGACATCAAGTCGATCGACGGACTGGGCGAGATCAGGGAAACGGCGGATGGCTTCAGCATTGGTGCGGCGGTCTCCTGCGCCCTGATGGGAGAGAGCGCGGCCTTGAAGAGGGAATGGCCGGGCGTCGTCGAAGCGGCCAAACTGATTGGCTCGAAACAGGTGCAGGGTCGCTGCACAATCGTCGGCAATCTTTGCAACGCCTCGCCGGCCGCCGACAGCGTGCCGGCGCTGGTGGCCGCCGGCGCCAGGGCATTGATCATCGGGCCAGGAGGCAGGCGCACGGTCGCGGTAGAGGCAGTGCCGACCGGGCCTGGCAAGACGTCGCTCGCCAAGGGAGAAATCATCGAGGCGATCCTGCTCGACAGGCGCGCGCCGCGCTCCGGCGATGCCTATCTGCGTTTCATTCCACGCACGGAGATGGACATCGCCGTGGTCAGCGCCGGGGTGAAGCTGACACTCGATGAACAAGGTGTCGTCAAATCGGCCCGCGTGGCACTGGGCGCCGTGGCGCCGACGGTGCTGCTGGTGGAAGAGGCGGCCGAGGCCCTGATCGGCAGGAAGCTGGACGAAGCAGCGCTGGAGCGGCTCGCCAAGGTCTGCTCGGGGACCTGCCGTCCCATCGACGACAAGCGGGGCACCGTCGAGTTCAGAAGAAAAGTTGCGGGTGTGCTGGCCGGGCGGGCCGCCACGACCGCCTATGCGCGTGCAGGAGGCAAATGATGGCTGGTGTAGCAGTTTCAACGACAATCAACGGCGACAATGTCGAGTACCTTTGCCAACCGGACGAGACGCTGCTCGACGTGCTGCGCGACCGCCTCGGGCTGACCGGCGCCAAGGAAGGCTGCGGCACCGGCGACTGCGGCGCCTGCAGCATCATCCTCGACGACCGGCTGGTGTGCTCGTGCCTGGTGCTTGGCGCGGAGGCCGAAGGCCGGCGCGTCGAGACCATCGAGGGCATGGCGCATGGCGACAGGCTGCATCCGCTGCAGCAGAAGTTCCTCGAGCACGCAGCGCTGCAATGTGGCGTCTGCACGCCGGGCTTCCTGATCGCGGCGAAAGACCTGTTGGCCAAGAACCCCGACCCGACCGAGGAGGAAATCCGCTTCGGCCTCGCCGGGAACCTCTGCCGCTGCACCGGCTATGACAAGATCGTGCGCGCCGTCCAGGACGCGGCAAGCGTAATGAAGGGAGCCTGACGATGAATTTCGATCCGCGCTATTCCGGACGCAATTTCGCCTCCGTCGGCACGCGTCCCATCCGCCCCGACGGCGTCGACAAGGTGACGGGCCGCGCGCGCTATGGCGCGGACTTCAACATGACCGGCCAGTTGGTCGGGCGTGTTCTGAGAAGCCCGCACGCCCACGCCACGATCAGGAAGATCGACACCTCGAAGGCGGAGAAGCTCAACGGGGTGAAGGCGGTGATCACCGCGGCCGACCTGCCCGACCTCACCGACGGCGATGCCGCCCTGTACGACATCCTCGACAACTGCATGGCGCGCAAGAAGGCGCTCTATGACGGCCATGCGGTGGCCGCGGTCGCCGCGGTCGACGCCCGCACGGCAAGGCAGGCGCTGAAGCTGATCGAGGTCGACTATGAAGTGCTGCCGCATGTGACCGATGTCGACGAGGCGATGAAGCACTCGGCGCCCGTGCTCGACGACACCATCTTCACCGAAGGCCTTGAGCAAAAGCCCGTCAAGTCTTCCAACGTCACCAAGCGCAGCCAGTACGGCCATGGCGACATCCATGAGGGATTTGGCCGGGCCGACTTCGTCGTCGAACGCTCCTTCAAGACCGAGCAGACGCACCAGGGCTATATCGAGCCGCATGCTTGCGTGGCGAGCGTCAGCTCCGACGGCACCGCCGACCTTTGGGTCTGCACACAAGGCCATTTCGTCTACCGCCAGCACTGCGCCCAGCTGCTTGGCATGGAAGCTTCCAAGCTGCGCGTCACCTCGTCGGAGATCGGCGGCGGTTTCGGGGGCAAGACCCATGTCTGGGCCGAGCCGGTGGCGCTGGCGCTGTCGCGCAAGGCCGGCCGGCCGGTCAAGCTGGTGATGACGCGCGACGAGGTGTTCCGCGCCTCCGGGCCGACCAGTGCCACCTCGATCGACGTCAGGATCGGCGCCCGCAAGGACGGCACGATCACGGCGGCCGAGGCGACGCTGCGCTATTCCTGCGGCCCCTATGCCGGCATGTGGGCCGAGCTCGGCGCCATGACCGCGTTCGCCTGCTATCGGCTCGAGAACGTCAGGACAGTCGGCTACGAAGTGCTGGTCAACCGGCCGAAGACGGCGGCCTATCGCGCGCCGTCGGCGCCGATGGCGGCGTTTGCGGTGGAAAGCGCCGTCGACGAGCTGGCCAAGGAGATCGGCATGGATCCGGTGGAGTTCCGGATCAGGAACGCCGCGCAGGAAGGCACCAGATCGTCCTACGGCCCGGTATACGGCCCGATCGGCATCGGCCCGACGCTGGAAGCGGCGAAGAACCATCCGCACATGAAGGCACCGCTGGGCAAGAACCAGGGCCGCGGCATGGCTTGCGGCTTCTGGTTCAACTTCGGCGGCCAGACCTGCACCGACCTCAACATCGGCATGGACGGCTCGGTCTCGCTTGCCGTCGGCACGGTCGATGTGGGTGGTTCCCGCGCGTCGCTGTCGCTGGTGGCGGCGGAGGAACTCGGCATCGCCTATGAGCAGGTCAAGGCGGTGGTCGCCGACACCTCCAGCCTCGGCTACAACGACATGACGGACGGCAGCCGCGGCACCTTCTCCTCCTCGATGGCGACGATCTCGGCCGCCCGCAACGCCATCAAGATCCTGCGGGAACGCGCCGCGCAGATGTGGGATGTTCCCGTCGACGACGTGGTCTGGGAAAACGGCCACGCCATCGCCAAAGGCGAGAAGTACGGCAACCTTGCGGCGCTGTCCCTGAAGGAGATCGCGGCCGGGTCAGGAAAGACGGGCGGGCCGATCGCCGGCCACAGCGAGCTCGTCGCCGACGGCGCCGGCGTCTCCTTCGCCACCCATATCTGCGATATCGAGGTCGATCCGGAGACCGGCGCCACGAGGGTGCTGCGCTACACAGTCGTGCAGGATGCCGGCAAGGCGGTGCACCCGACCTATGTCGAGGGGCAATACCAGGGGGGTGCTGCGCAAGGCATCGGCTGGGCGCTCAACGAAGAGTACGTCTACGGCAAGGACGGGCGGCTGCAGAACCCCGGCTTCCTCGACTACCGCATCCCGGTCTGCTCCGACCTGCCGATGATCGACACGCAGATCCTCGAGATCCCCAATCCCAACCATCCTTACGGGGTGCGTGGCGTCGGCGAGACCTCGATCGTGCCGCCGCTGGCGGCCATCGCCAATGCGGTGTCGAACGCCGCGGGCGTGCGGATGACGCATATCCCGATGTCGCCGCCGCGGATTCTCGCGGCGATCGAGGCGGAACGGGAATGGTCGAAGTAACGCTCTGGGGATCGCTCGGCGCAATCGCCGGAGGCAAGAGCAAAGTCGAGATTGAGGCGAAGGATATTCGGGAGCTGTTCAGGAAGCTAGCTGAACAGTATCCCGGCTTCGAGCCTTACATCGACCGCGGCATCGCAGTCGCCATAGACGGGGTTATCTATCGCGACACCTGGTCGAAGGAATTGCCGCAGGGGGCGGAGATTTTTCTGCTGCCGAGGCTGGCTGGGGGGTGATGGGGGACCTGCCTCCACCCTCGCCTAGCATCAAGGTCTCGAACGTCGTTGATGGTGGGCCGAAAGCGGAACGTCCGCTTTCGGGATAATTGGGCCAGAAAGCCGACCTCTTCGAACGTAATGTCGACGTTTTGGGCGAGAGCAGTCGTTCAGGAAGAGGCGGTTAGCAGCACATCTGACCATTGTCGTCGTTGTCAAACGTGTCTTTTTTCAAATGGTCGATGTATTGCCTGCCACGGCGGCTTGGATCAGCCGATCAGCTAAGATGGCCAGGAACGCAATCGACAGGCCGGCGATCAGGCCCATACCGGCATCGGCCTTGCCGAGCGCAACATAGACCGCCTGTCCGAGATCGCGCGTGCCGACCAGGGCGGCAATAGCAAGCATGGATAGTGCCGCCATGATGGTCTGGTTGAGCCCAAGCATGACCACCGGCAGCGCCAGCGGCAGCTTCGCCTGGAATAGTGTCTGCGCCGGTGTCGCGCCCATCTGTTCGACCGCCTCGACAACATCGGCCCGTACATGGCGCAAGCCATGCTCGACATAGCGGATCGGCGGCACGATGGCGTAGAGCATGATTGCGATCAGCGCGGTGAACTCGCCGACCTTGAAGAACATCAACGCCGGAATGAGGAAGACGAATTGCGGCATCGTCTGCAGCGTATCGCAGACCGGCTTCAGGATGCGCGAAACCCGCTCGCTATAAGCGGCCCAGACGCCGAGCGCCCCGCCGATCACCAGGCCAAGCAGCACCGCCAGCGTACAGAGATAGAGAGACTGGACCAGCGCGCCCCACAAGCCGTTGACGAGGATCAGCAGAAAGCCTGCCGCGGCAAAGAGCGCGAGCGGCAAGCCGGCAACCTGAAAGGCAAGCAAGGCAATGCCGAGAATGAAGACGGGCCAGGGGAAACCGAGAAAGCCGGTATAGAGTAAGGTGCCGGCGACCAGCAGCGCCAGCGCGGGCCGCCAGTTGAAGCGATGCAGCAGCAATGCGGAGGCGAGCAGAGCGGCGACAGCATAGATCACGTTCGCCATCGGCGAGAACGCAACCCCCCAGATGGCGGGAACGGCAGCGCCTGAGATGCCGATCCTGAGCGGCAGCAACAGGCAATAGAGAACGCCGTTGCGCAGGCCGTTGAAGAACCAGGCATAGTCGCGCACGAGGCCGAGCAGCCATTGATTGACGCCGCCGACCTGCATGCGCAGCCCACTGGCCGGCAACAGCGTTTCATCCGGCAGTAAGACACGGATGGCGATTGCCAATGCGACTGCTAGCAACAAGCACATCACCAGCTTGCGATTTGTCATCCAGGTCATGGCCGCTGTCGGTCCGGTCGAGCGTTTCCTGGCAAAGCCGATCGTCAGCCGGTCGATGAGGATCGCGAGCAGTGCGATCACCAGGCCCGACAGAATGCTCTGGCCGAACTCGGCCTTGCGCATCGACGAAAGCACCTCCCAGCCAATGTCCTCGAAGCCGCCGATGATGGCGGCGACGATCACCATCGACAATGCAGCCATCGTCGTCTGGTTAAAGCCGACCAGAATCTGCGGCAGCGCGGTCGGCACCTCTACATGCCAGAATTGCTGGCGGCGCGTGCAGCCGCTCATCAATCCGGCTTCGCTGATATCGGGGGGCATGCGATCGAGGCCAAGCATGGTGTTGCGCACCATCGGCGGCGTCGCATAGATGGCGCTGGCGATCAGCCCGACCACCGGGCCGAAGCCGAACAGCAGAAGCAGCGGGATGAGATAGGCGAAGGCCGGCACGGTCTGCATCAAGTCGAGCGCGCCCAACAACACCGGGCACTTGCCGGGCCTGATATGTCCAAGCACGCCAAGCGCGAAGCCGAGCACGGTGGAGATCGGTACGGCAAGCAGTACCAAGGACAGCGTGCTCATGCTTTGCGGCCAATAGCCGGCAACCAGGATGTAGCCGAGCGCAAGCACGGCGAAAACCGCCAGCCGGACGCCGCTCGATTTCAGCGCCAATGCCGCCACCGCCAGCATAACCGCCGGCCATGGCAGCCAGACCAGGACGAGACGAGCGCCGCGCATCGGCGCTTCGAGCGCTGCGGAAAGGGCTCGGAACGCCGGCTGAACGACGGTCACGACGGTGTCCGTGACCGCGTTCACGCCTGCCGCGAGCGGCAGGGTCCATTCCTTGGGAAATGTCACCAGCCAGGGCAAATCGGCTTTCAGGATGAGACACAGCGCTGTCAGCACGATTAACGAGCACCAGGGAAGCAGGGCCGGCTCCATTGCGACCCTTGGCGGGGGTCGGAACGATGTGGCTGGCGCCGTCACGACCGTGTTCGCCTTGTCTGTTCCCGCTCCAGCACGGCAAGCACGGCGCCAGCGGTCAGCAGCGCCGGCGGGCCGGCGCCCTCGCCCTTCACGCTGAATTCACAAACGCCCGAAGCCAGACGTGGAATAAGATCCTCCAGGCTGGCATCGGCGGCGATGCTTTCATCAGGCACCGCCGCTCCGTTCAGCGGTGCTGCGAGATCACCTGCCCTGATGACGCGCAGCAGCGGCATGTCCTCGGTGAACTGGGCGACATAGTCGTCGACCGGGTTGAGCACGATATCGGCCGGACGGCCGATCTGGACGATCTTGCCGGCCCGCATGATGGCGAGCCGGTCGGCCAGCCTAAAGGCTTCGGCCATGTCGTGGGTGATGAAGACGATGGTCTTCTTCAGCATCCGCTGCAGACGCAGGAATTCGTCTTGCATCTGCCTTCGGATGAGCGGATCGAGCGCCGAGAACGGCTCGTCGAGGAACCACAGTTCCGGGCCGACTGCGAGCGAGCGGGCGATGCCGACGCGCTGCTGCTGCCCGCCTGAGAGCTGATGCGGAAACGAGGTCTCACGGCCTTCGAGGCCGACCAGCGCAATCATTTCGCGGGCGCGGGCTTCGCGCTCCTTGACCGGCTTGCCCTGGATCTTCAGTGGGAACGCCACATTGCCCAGAATGGTAAGGTGCGGCAGCAGGCCGAAATTCTGGAACACCATGCCCATGGCATGGCGGCGCAGTTCGATGAGTTCCTTGCCGGTGGCTTTCAGCAGATCCCGGCCATCGAGGAGAATTTCGCCTGCGCTCGGCTCGACCAGCCGCGACAGGCAGCGCACCAGCGTCGACTTGCCAGAGCCGGAGAGCCCCATGATGACGAAGATCTCGCCGGTCGCCACCTCGAACGTGGCATCGACCACGGCGGGCAGATGCGCTTCCGAGCGCAGCCGCTCGGCCAGTGCGTCCGGCTCGATGATGTAGCCGCGTGAATCGAAATAATAGGCAGGACGCCGCCCGTAGACCTTCCACACATTGCGGCAGGCAAGCTTGATTCGCGGGGCGGCAGTGTTCATTCGCTCAGGCCCTCGCGCGACCGAAACCCGGCCTCGCTTGATGCAAAGCCAGGTTGGCAAATCGACCGCCGCTCAAGCGGCGAGACATCGAGCCTCTATCCCTTAGCCGCATCGACCCAGGGCTTCCAGGCGGGCTCGTTCTTGTCGACCCATTCCTTGACGACGGCGTCGAGATCCTTGCCGTCCTTGTCGACGGCCAGCATCATCTTCTGCTGTTCGGTGGCATCCATCTTGAAGGCCTTGAGGAAAGCGTAGGCGGCGGGCCATTTGGCGCCAAAGCCGGACCAGACGATCTTGTCGACGTCGGGCGGCGTGATGCAGTGCTCGTTGCCCTGTTCCTTGCAGGGCGGCATCTTGATCCAGCCGACATCGTTTTCGGCGAGCGCATAGTGCGGACCCCAGAACATCATGACCAGCGGTGACTTGGCTGCCTCGGCGGATTCAAGCTCGGCGACCAGCGCGCCCTCCGACCCCGCCGGCACGGCAGTGTAGGGCATGTTATTGTCGGCCAGGATGGTCGCTGCGCGCGAGCCCCAATCAGCCGGATAGTCAAGGAAGCGGCCATTGGGCGCCGTCTCGGGCGTCGACAGCGCCTGCACGCATTCGGGCTTGGTCAGCGCCGTCCAGTCGGGCAGGCCCGGGCAGACCTTCTCCATGAACTTCGGATAGATCCAGCCTTCGCGCGTTTCGAGATCGAGCTTGCCGATGTCCTCGATCTTCTTCTCGGCCAGTACCTTGGGATAGATGTCGCCGACATTGTTCAGCCAGATCTCCACGGAGGCGCTCAGCGAGCCGTCGGCAAGGCCGGAGAATTGCGGAAAATTGCCGGCGGTGACGTATTCGACCTTGTAGCCGATCTTTTCGAGCAACTGGCCGGCGATGCGGGTGGAGACGTGAGCGCCGGTCCATTCGAGCATGGCAAGCTTGATCGGCTCATCCTTGGCCCCAAGTTCGGCGGTTCGTGCTTGAGTGTTCGCTGCAAGCAGGAGCGCCAGCCCGATGCCGGCGCCTTTCAAGACATTGGTCCCTTTCATATCAGTTCCCCTGTCGGTTGGACTTTCCTTACCTAATGCCGGCCTTCTCCTATGAAGGCCGCACCCATCCCGCGAGAGCGCTACCACAGTGCTCCGCCGGTGATCTGTATGTTTTCCATGGTGATGCCCCTGGCCATGTCCGAGCACAGGAAGACGGCCAAAGCTGCGATCTCCTGCGGCTGCAGCATGCGCTGTTGCGGGTTGCCCCGGGCGATCTCGGCCATCGCTTCCTGCGCGGTCCGTCCCCTGCCTTCGCGCTCGACGACCTGCGCCACGTTGCGGCGCATCAATTCGGTCTCGACCCACGTCGGGCTGATCATGACGCAGGTGACGCCATAGGCAGCGCCTTCCAGCGCCACGCAGCGGGTCAGGCCGAGAAGGCCAGCCTTCGAGGCGCAGTAGGCCGGATTGTCCTTCCAGCCGACGGAAGCCGCCGTCGAGCCGATGTTGACGATGCGGCCCCAGCCGCGCCCGATCATGCCAGGCAACACGGCACGCGTGACACGGAAAGCGCCGGTCAGATTGGTGTCGACGATCTTGTCCCACAGCGCGTCGGAATGACCGCAGACCGGCTGCTCTGCGGTGGTGCCGGCGGCGTTGACCAGAATGTCGATGGGGCCGATGGCCGCCTCGGCTTCCGCCGCGAAACGGTTGGTGATGTCGCTATCGCGCACGTCGAGATGGGCGGCGTGGACCTTGGTTCCCTGTGCAGCAAGAGCGGTTCGTACGCGCTCGATTTCATCCCCACCCGGATAGTAGGCGGCATCGGATGTGTCAGCGCCGGCGGGCGCGATGTAGGAGCCGACGGCGACATTGGCGCCGGCCTCGGCAAGCGCTGTCGCAATGGCAAGGCCCATGCCCGAAAACCCACCGGTTACGATCGCGCTGCGGCCGCAAAGGCTTGGCATCAGCTGTTGTCTCCAAACGGTTTGGGGCAGGCAAGCAGGCCGGACGGGGGTTCTCGATCACACAGCAAGATAACCTCCATCGACGACCATTTCGGAGCCGGTGACGAATTTCGATTCATCGGAAGCGAGGTAGAGCACCATGTAGGCGATGTCGTTGGGCTCACCGAGAAAGCCGATCGGGTGGCGGGCGAGCGCCTTGGCCTTCTCCTGATCGAGCGTGCCGAGATCGCGCAGATAGTTTTCGGTCTGCGGCGTCCAGATGTAGCCGGGGTGGATGGAGTTGCAGCGGATGCCGTAGCGCCTTTCGGCGCAGTGCACGGCGACCGCCTTGGTCAGCGTGCGCACGCCGCCCTTGGAGGCGCAATAGGCGGCGAGTTCGGCCTCACCGATGATACCGTCGATGGACGACAGATTGATGATCGAGCCGCCGCTCGATTGCTTCATCAGGGCAATGCCCTGCTGGCAGCCGAAAAAGACGCCGTCGAGATTGACGGCCATGGTGCGCCGCCATTCCGGCAGCGAAGTGTCCTCGATGTTCTTGGCAGTGGCGATGCCGGCATTGTTGACCAGTACATCGAGCCGCCCAAACCGTTTCGCCACCGCCGACATCACGGACGGCCAGTCTTCGAGGTTGGAAACGTCGTGGCTAAATGAAAGGCTTTCGCCGCCGTTCTCAGCGATCAACTCGGCGGTCTGGCGAGCGGCCGTCTCATCGATATCGGTGACGACGACCTTGGCGCCTTCGGCGGCGAGCAACAACGACGATGCCCGCCCGAGACCCATGCCGGCCCCGGTGACGAGCGCTATCTTGCCTGCGACGCGGTTCATGGCATCAACTTCCCTTGAGCGGCTTGCCCAGCCATTCGCGATAGAAGCCTTCGAGATCGGGCTCGAAATCATGCACGATCGGATAGCCCGGCGCTGCTGCCTCGACCTCGTGCAGCGTGCCGCATTGCGGGCAGATGAACTCGCGGATCTCCATCCATTGGGGATCGGGCAGATCGCTGTTTGGGTAGATCTCGCGCAGCGCCTCCTCGGTGTTGCGCACATGAATAGCGGCGTTGAGCTTCCAGTTCTTGCGGTAATCGCCGAAGGAATGGCCGCACTCACAGCGGGTTATCCGCTCGTCGCCGCTCTGGCAGATGAACAGATGGTCCGAGACCGGCAGCAGGATCGGGTCTTTCCAGGCGACGCGGTCCTGATAGACGGCGACCATCTTGAAGAAGCGGTCATCGTCCTTGTAGGCGCTCATGATGCGCCTTGTCTGCGGCCACGGCAGTTGGCCGCTAGCCAGATCGCGGATGACTTCCTTGCTGTACGAGGTCATGGCTTTGCTCCCGGCATAAAGATCGATCTGGCATCGACGTTCCAGAAATCGCTGAAATCCTTGGTGAAGCGCGACGACAGCTTGATCGCACTGGCGTACATTTTCTTCACTTCGGGCGCGAAGTCGGCCTTTTCGACCCGACCGCGCTCGGCGGCGATCCAGTCCGCCACCGGGATTGCCTTGGCCAGACGTTGCTTGCGCATGGCGGCGCGGCGTTCGACCGTGGCGTCGATATCGGCGATGGGATAACCGTCTTCATCGTCCTTCAGCACAATGCCGAAAACCTGGTCCGCCGCTTCGCGGGTGAGAAAACCATTCTCGACATCCCATGCCGTCTTGATCGGATCGCGCTCCAGCACGTCGCCGTAACCGCCGCCGCCATTGTAGGAATGGCTGAAGATGTCGCCGGACTTGTGCGGCGACGTGATGTAGGGGCCCTCGACCACGACATGGTCGCCACCGATGTTCTTCTCGTAATCCGAGACGTGCGGGTCGATGCCGGGCGAGTGCGCCAGAGGTTCACCCCTGGCGGCCAGTTCATGAATGTTGGAATTGCGCACCGCGCGATGCTTCTGGCAGGTCGGCGCCGGATAGCCGCCGCACATACCGACATTGTCGAACACCCGCGATGAGTGCTCCGACGTGTGCAACCTGAGATGCGAGGTCTTGTTGATCAGCCAGGTCGAGATGAACGAACAGCCGCCGCGATATTTACCGGCACCACCCGAGTTGGGCACGATCGAGCGGCCGATATAGACCATCGGCATCGACTGTTCCCAGACCTCGATGTTGCCCATGTCGGATTCCGGATTCCAGCCGACATAGGCGGTGTCGAGACCATCCTTGATGGCGAGCGCGCCGGAACCGGCGGCGGCGCATTCGAAATGCGCCATGCCGAACGGCGTGCCATACTGGCTTTCGCCGCCCATCTCGATCATCGGGCTGTTGACCTGGCCGACGAACGCCTCCTCGACGAAGCCCCGCGCCAGGAAGCTGCGCGACAAAAGCCGCTGGAAAACGCCGTAGGCCGGCAGCAGCAAGGCCCACGAGGTGGCGGTGGCCACCATTTCGTTGTCGGGGTTGGTCCAGGTGCCATGCGGCAGTTTCAGTTCAGTCGCCATCCAGGCACCGTCATTGACCAGGCCTTCGAAATTCATGTGCTGGGTCAGCGTCACGAACATGCCGCCATCCATGCCGGCCGGTGTGCAGTTCATCGAATGATAGCCCCAAGGCTGGGTGCCCTCGAAGTCCATGGTGATCTTGCCGTCAGTGGTGATCTCCATCTCGATCGGGATGTTGTAGAGCCAATCCGGATCGCCAAGCAGCTGGAAACCTGGCTTGCCGGCGGTGACGTGGCCATAAAAAGTGTGGCCGCGATAGATACCCGGAACGGTGAGCTGGCGGGTGCGGGCGAGCTGGGCGCGCCGGCCTTCCTCGATGAACTCCTTCGACACCTTCATCCAGTAGTCGAGGCCGATCTCGGAGATCAGCTGCTTGACGCTTTCGCGCATGTCGATGCAGGAGGCGACCTTGGCCTTTTCGTCGAGCACCCAGTAGATCGGCATGCGCAGATTGCGCTCACAGCGGATGACGTAGTCACGGCGGATCTCGTCGTTCTCGCCGATCTTCTCGGCGCAGACGAACAGGCCTTCGGTGAAGCGCTCTTGCGCGAGACAGACGTCGCCACCCGGGGTGATGCCGCCGGCTTCCAGCTCGTGGCAGACGGCACCCGCCCAGCCGACCAGCGTCCCTTCATGGAAGATCGGCACCACGTCCATGACGTCGGGCACCTGCACGGTGCCGATGAAAGCATCGTTGTTGGCAAAGATATCGCCTTCGCGGATGCGCGGATTTTCCTCGTAGTTGTTCTTGATCATCCACTTGATGAAGCGGCTCATCGTATGGACATGCACCATGATGCCGTTGGAGAGCGCGATGGCGTCGCCTTCGGGGGTGTAGATGGCGACCACCATTTCGCCGACCTCGCGCACGCCGGGCGAGGCCGAGATGCGGCGGGCCATCTCACGTGCCGAGACGCAATAGGCGCGCAGCTTGGTGTGCAGCGTCTCGAATTTCAGCGGATCCTGGTTGCGCAGCGTGAGTTCGGTGATGCCGTCGTAGCAGCCGGTCTCCTCCATCAGCCGCTCGGAATCGAGCAGTCTTTCGCGAAGGCGCAGGGCCGAGGCAGGTTTGTCCAACATGGCTTTCGCCCTCTCAAGCGTGGGTGTAGTGCAGCAGCGTCCATTCATCGACAAAGACGCGGTCCTGCGGATGAACGACGAGCGTGGTGGCGGGATGTTCGATGATGGCCGGGCCGATCACTTCGTGGCCGGGCTGCAAGAGATCCATCTCGTAGAGATTGGCCTTGTGCCAGCGCCCGCCAATATAGGCCTCGCGCCCGCCCTTGTGGGCGGCTGCCGGATTGGAGGCGCCGAGCGGACGTTTGAGCAGTACCGGCTTGACCTTGTCGGCGGTGGCGATCAGCCCGAGTTCGGTGATGGTGAAGCCGGCTTCGCCATAGCGCGACACGCGATGGTTGACCTTGGCATAGACCGCCTCGAACTCGTCGATGACTTTGCGCATGTCGTCGGCCGAATTGATCTCGGCCAGCGGCGCCATGACTTCGACATCCTCGAGCTGGCCGGTGTAGCGCATCATCAGGAAGGGCACGGTCCTGATCTTCTCGCGCGCGTGACCGTCGGCGATCATTTCGTCGACCGCGGCCTTGGTCAGGTCGTTCCAGACCGTGGTGACCTTGGCACCGAAGGCGGCAAGTGTGGCTTCATCGGCGCGTGACGGGATGTCGTGCTGCGTCGACACCGAATGACGGCGCATGAAATCGGCCGTGGTGCAGCCGAAGGCGGAGAAGGCGGCTGCGAACTGGAAGGTGATGATATCCTTGAAGCCGATGCCTCTGGAGCAGCCGGCCAGATGCAGCGGACCGGAGCCACCATAGGAGAGCAGCGTGAACTCCGACGGATGGATGCCTTGGCCCGAGATGACGCGGCGCAGCGCGTTGTTGGCGTCGGACTCCAGCATGTCGATCATGCCTTCGGCGGCTTCCTCCAGCCCGACGCCCAATATGTCGGAGCATTTCTCCTGGAAGGCGCGGCGGGCCTTTTCGACCTGCAGCACAACCTTGCCGCCCAGAAAATAGTGTGGGTTGAGGCGACCGAGGATGGCGTCGCAGTCGGCGATGGTGGGCTCGGTGCCGCCGCGATCGAAGCAGATCGGGCCAGGGTCGGAGCCGGCGCTTTCCGGCCCGAGGCTGACCTTCTTGGTCAACGGATCGAGCTTGAGGATCATGCCGGCGCCGGCGCCGATGGTGTCGAGATGCAGCGTCGGCACGTTGAGCTTGAAACGGTCCATCAACGGCTCGTTCTCGATCCGCGTCTGGCCGCGCGTGATGACGCCCATGTCGAAGGAGGTGCCGCCCATATCCGAACAGATCAGCGAGTCGTTGCCGATCAGCTTGCCGACATAGGCAGCACCGAGGATGCCGCCGATCGGGCCGGAGATCATGGTTTCATGCAGGCGCGGGTGGTTGATCGAGGTCAGGCCACCGAAGGAGAGCAGCGTCTGGACCCCATATTTGAAGCCGTATTTCTTCGAGACGTCCTCGATCCCCTTGAGCTGCTTGCGGCCGCGCGAGGTCGCGTAGGCCTCGATCAGCACCGAATTCAGCCGCGACTGTTCGCGAATGACCGGGCGGACCTCGTGGCTGGTGTAGACGATGATGTCGGCGCCGGCCTTCTCGACCTCCTCGCGGCAGATCTCGGCGATGCGCTTCTCGTGCACCGGATTGACGTGCGAGAAGATGGTCATGATGCAGATCGCTTCGACCTTGTCGGCGATCAGCCTCTTGGCGGCGGCCGAAACCTCATGCTCGTAGAGCGGTAGCACGATGTCGCCAAACTGATCGATGCGCTCGGTGACACCGTGGGTGCGGCGGCGCGGCACCAGCGGATCGGGATGATGATGGGTGACCGCGTGCAGCCGGTCGGCATAGGAATAGTCGGCCCAGGCCTGCAGGCCGCGGCCCATCAGGATCATATCCTCGAGGCCCTTGGTGGTGATCAGCCCGAGCCGGCGGCCGGTGCGCGACAACAGCGTGTTGAGCATGCCGGTGCCGGAATAGAGCACGACATTGACGCCGGAAAACAGCGATTCCAGCGATATGCCCCAGGCGTCTGCCGCGTCCTCGGCCGAGGCCAGAAAACCCTCGGCTTCGTTCTTCGGAGTGGTTGCCGACTTGCCGATCTTGAAGTGGCCGTCCTGATCGACAAGGATCGTGTCGGTCATGGTGCCGCCGGCGTCTATACCGATGACGATCGGATTGCCAATGATTGGCGGGTTACCAACAATGGGGCCGGTGAAGTTGGGTTGGGTCACGGTCGCCTCGGGATTTGGTCTAAGTTGACGCTAGGCTAGATTCGACGGGCGGCATCGCGCCATATGCCTAAAGACACAATGACGGCTGGCCGACATAACCGAGAAAAGGGCATGCGCATGGGCAATATCTGGGCGCCGCTCGCAAAAGCGATCGCCGCCACCGGCACGGACAGCCATGTCGACTGCCTGATCGACCTGATCGGGGCGGACATCGACCACGACCTCGTCACCGTGACGCGCTATTCGGCGACCCGGACGCCGGAATTCGTCAAGCACCGGCGCTTCTCGGACGAGATGGTCCAGCGCTACCTCGCCAGCTATTATGTCTTCGATCCGTTCTATGCCTCGTGGCGGCGCGAGCGAAGGCTGGGCATCATGCCGCTGAAGCGGCTTGCCGACGACGAGGCCAAGCGCGGCCAATACATAGCCGGCTTCCTGGCGCAGTCGGAAATCTGCGACGAGGTCGGCATCATGCTGGCGGATGGCGGCGACTGGTGCCTCGGTATCTTCCTCGACCGCTCGACGATGTCGTTCAAGGACAGCGAGATCGCCTTGCTGGATGAGCGGCTACCGGTGTTCGAGGCGTTGCACGCACTCGACATCAAGGCGCACGCGGCCGAGTTCTCCCGCACGTCGGCGCCGACAGGTCCCGGCGCCTCGCCTCGGCAGGAGCCGACCATCCCGGCGAGCCTGTGGCCAGAGCTGTCTCTCCGCGAGCGGGAACTTGTCCAGCTGATCCTGGCCGGTCACCCGACGGCGAACATCGCCGAGCGTCTCGGCATTACCGTCGGCACCGTCAAGAACCATCGCCGGCGCATCTACGAAAAGCTCGACATCACCACGGAGCGGGAACTGTTTTTGCAGTTCTTCCAGCATCGGGTCCAGTAAAGTTAGCCAATGGCAATCACGAGAGACGAGTCACCAAACTTAGTGTCTCAGAACTTTCAGAGCCGAGTGTCGATACGGCTGATTTTTCAACACAATCGGTCAACCGCGGACCGAAGTCCGCATATCTTCAACGTCCGCTTTGAGGAAAGTAGAAACTACACCCGAGCGGCCGACTTGCGGCGCAAAGCGGCCGGTCATGCCCGTCTAAACTGCACTGCACGCACACGCGATTTCCGACGCCGAGCCTCACATGCCGAACGGCGCCCTCGCCCCTACACCCCCAGCGTCGGCTCCGTATTCACCTCCAGCGCCTCTTCCGCCTCATCATCCTCGCCAAGCACCTCGCCGTGCACCGCCAGCGCTCGCCCGATCCAGATCGGGTCAACCAGATGGTCGCGCTTGGGGTTGGTGGTGTTCGGGTGGACGAGGATACTCAGTCCGCCATGGTTCAGCATCAGCCATGGAACGAGGGTGGCGAAAATCTCGCTCGCGAACGAGACCTGGTACATGGCTTGCGCGTGCGGGCCGACCGGCTGTTCGCGCCAGTTGCCCAGGCGCACGCGGAAACGTTCGCCGATGCGCAGGCGCAGCCATTCGGCATGCTGCCGCTCGGCCTGCCCGTCATAGTAGATATGCGCGTGATAGCTGGCAATTTCCGAAACCGGCCTTGGACTGGCGGCGTCTTCGTTCACCTCAGTGCTCTCCTTCGATGATTATGGCGTCCGGCAGACCCGAAGCATGGAAGGTCGAGCTTGTCGAGGCAGCGTTGATGCCGCGTCTTGCAGGGGGATGATTGGACAAGCGTGGTTTGACCCTAGTCACCCACGCGCGCCAGCGTGCCCAGATGATTGCCGTCGAGAAATTCTATCGTCATAGCCGACGCCTTGCCGTCGGGACCGATGACGAAGCTTACGCCAGACGGCACGTCCGGCGTCTCGGCGTCCGGGAAGGTAAGGAACAGGTCGCCGTCGAAATGCTTCAATGAATAGGACCGGGCGCCGGCCGGCCCGACCTTAAGCACAAGAGCGTCCCCCGCGCTCGACACGACCGCATCTCCGATGAAGTCGTTGGAGTAACGGCCTGCATAGGCACTGTTCAGCCCGGCCGGCCTTGCCGGAGACGGCGGCGCGGCATAGGTGGCCTTGGCCGCCGCGATTGCCGGGCCGAACAGGCCCGCATAGGTGTCGTCCCATGCCTTGATCCCGTCCTTCTCGACCGTTCCGTCAAAGGCGAGATCAGCGAAGCTCTCGGACAACCCTTCCGGCACGCCTGTCGAAAAGGCGTTAGCGACGATGACGATGCCAAGCTTCTCCTCCGGAAAAAGTGTCACCAGGGTGCGGGCGCCGACGCTGAACGCGCCGGCATGACCCCAGCTTAGACCGTGCCGGCCGAATTCGATGTTCCAGCCGAGGCCGTAGAAGGACTCGCCGCCGGAGACGGGGTTCTTGCCGCGCGCCATCAGCGGAACATGCGTCTGGTCCAGCGCGTCGGCTTTAATGAGTGTCTCGCCGGCAAAAACCCCATTGCCGAGCACGAGGCGCACCCATTGCGAGAGATCGCGTGCCGTGGAGCTGACGCCGCCTGCGGGCGCCTGCGCATCCGGGTTGCGCTTTACCTTCGCGGCCCAGACGCCGTCGACCTTGACGTGGAGCGCGGCGCGATTGGCGTGCTTGATGAAATCCGAATAACGCGAACCGGTCGAGGTCATTCCAAGCGGTCGGTAGAGCTTCTCCTCGGCGATCTCCTCCCAGGGCTTGCCGGTCGGCTTCGCGGCTGCGGTCGCACCCTCGGTCAGTCCGAAATTGCTGTAGGAATAGCCGGCGCGAAAGCTCGACAATGGCGGCACGAAGCGCAGCCGATGCAGGATCTCGGCGCGGTCATAGCCGATGCTCTCAAGATCGTCACCGGCAGTGCCGGGAAGTCCGCTGCGGTGCGAAAACAGGTCGCGGACCGTGAGTTCACTGGTCGGATAGGGCTCGGACAGCCGGAAAGCCGGATCGAGATCGACAATTTTCGCATCCCAGGAAACGATGCCCTCGCTGACCAGCGCCGCCACTATCGTTGCGGAGACCGGCTTGGAGAGGGAAGCTATCTGGAACACCGTATCGGCGTCGACGGCCTCCGGCTTACCGGCCTCGCGATGCCCGAAACCCTTGAGGAAGACCACCTTGTCCTCATAAACGACGCCGATGGCGAGACCAGGCACCCCGCCATCCGCGACGACGCCTTCGGCGAGCAGTTCGAGCTTCGACAAGGCGGCAGTGATCCGCTCGGGCGTAAGGCTGTCGGCCGACGCCGCCTGCGGCGAAAGCACCATGACAGCGATGAACGCCCGCATCCCCCAACGGCGGAAATTCCGACCCAGGCCCACGCTTGAGCTCCCCCCTGTCCCCTGTAAGCACTGGTCATAGTACAGGCCGACACAGGAAAGGCCAATCCTCGCCTGCGCGTTGAAGCGAAGTCTGCTGTGCGACGCCAAGCGGCCACCCCTGGGAGCCAACCGGTCAACGGTATCGAACCGACCACCGCTCGGCAGCGACGACGGTCATGAAGAACCCGATCGACAACAGCGATGAGAGCACGATGGCGGCGTAGAGCCGGTCGGACTGGTAGTTGAAGGTCGCCTGGATGATCAGCGCGCCGAGGCCTTTGTCGGAGCCGATCCATTCGCCGACGATCGCGCCGATCACCGCGGTCGCCGAGGCGATCCGCAGCGACGCGAAAAGCATTGGCAGCGCGCGAGGCAGGCGCAGGCGCCAGAATATTTCCCAGCGCGTCGCCGACAGCACGCGGAACAGCTCGTGCTCGCTGGGGCTCGCCGATTCCAGACCCCGGATCATGTTGATGAGCGTCGGGAAGAAACAGATCACCGCCGCGATCACGATCTTGGGCAGCATGCCGAGGCCGAAGATGAGGATGACGACCGGGGCCAGCGCCAGCACCGGGATCGTATTGAAGAACAGCACGACCGGAAAATAGGCCGCCTGCAGTGTACGGCTGTGCACGAAGACCACCGCCAGCAGCACTGCGGCGAGGTTCCCGAGCACGAAGCCGGAAAACGCCTCGATGGCCGTCGGCCAGAGGTTCGACAGGAGAAGCGATCCGTTCCGGGAAAAGACGCCCGCTATCGCGGTCGGCGTTGGAACGATGTATGCCGGCACGCCGGCGAGCGGCAGCAGGAATTGCCATGCGAGAATAAGCGAGCCGGCGCCGAGGATCGGCAGCGCAGTCTGTGCGAACGGCGAAAGCGCGCCCTGGTTCACGACGCCGCTCCAAGGGCGGAGCGCATCCTGGCCATTGCCGCGACGATCGCCGGATCCTCGCGCGAGCAGCTGTTGTCCGGCCCCTTCAGCGGACGAAGATCGTGGTCGGCGACGATCCGTCCGGGATGGGCGGCAAGCACGATCACGCGCTGCCCGAGATAGACGGCTTCGGCAATGGAATGCGTGACGAACAGCACGGTCGTTCCGGTCCGCCGCCAAAGGTTCAGCAGTTCGTCGTTGAGGCGATCGCGGGTGATCTCGTCAAGCGCCCCAAACGGTTCGTCCATCAGCAGCAGACGTGGCTCGCCAAGCAGCGCCCGGGCGATCGCCAGCCTTTGGCGCTGTCCACCGGAAAGCTGATGCGGCAGGCGCTCACTGAGCGCCGACAGCCCGACGAGCTCGAGCAGCTCGTCGGCCCGGTCGTCTATCATGCGCGACAGGCTGCGGCGGCCGACCTGGATCGGCAGCCGCACATTCTCGCGCGCCGTGCGCCACGGCAGCAAGGTCGAGTCCTGGAAGACAAAACCCACGCCGCGGCCGGAGCGCACCGCCGAGGGCGTTTCGCCCATCACGCGTATCGTGCCCGCAAGTGGCGCCAGCAGGTCGGCCACAACCCGCAGAAACGTCGACTTTCCGCAGCCCGAAGGCCCGAGGATCGACAGGAACGTTCCGGCCTCGACTGTCAGGTGGAGACCGGAGATCACCGTCACGGCCGAGCGCCGGCCGGGATAGCCGACGTCGAGCCCGGAGGTTTCGATAGCCGGCGCGGCCATCAAGAGGCGGGCGCGCCGAGCTTCGGCCGTTCAGCCGCACTGAGTTCGAGAACCTCAGTCGTATAGGCGTCCTCGGCCTTCGGCCTGCCGTTCGGATACTGGCCAATCTGGTCAAGCAGCGCGATCTGGCTCTCAATCGAGGCAGGATCGAAGGTGCCCCATCCATCCTTTTTCGTGTTGTCGTCGAACGACAGTTTCAGCACCAGGGGGATCGTCTTCTTTTCCCAGCCCGCGTCGATCTCGGGATAGGCCGCGACAAGCTTGTCGACCGCCTGCTCGGGATTGGCGTGGACCCAGCCCCACCCCTTGGCGACCGCGCCGATGAATTTTGCCAAGGTCTCGGAATCGGATTCGATGGCGCTGTCGGTCGCGAAATAGACATTGGCGTAGGACGCCAGGCCGAGCTCCGACAGCAGCAGATCGATCCGATCATCACCGACGACGCTGAGCGCCTGCGTGTTGGTGATCCAGCCGCCGATCGCATCGACGTCGCCACGAACGAGCGGCGCCTTATCGAACCCGACATTGACGATGGTGACCTCGGAAGGGTCGATCTTGTTCTTGGCGAGCATCGCGTCGATGGCGAAGCGCGCGGTCGGCTGCGTGCCGATCCGCATCCCCTTCAGGTCCGCCACCGACCGGATCGGCTTCGCCGGTTTCGACGTCAGCGCATAGGGTCCGGTGCGATAGCCGCAGGCGATGATCTTTATCGGAACGCCGCTCGCCCGCGCGGCATAGAGCTGAGGCGATTCGGAGAATTGGCCGAGTTGGGCGGCGCCGGACACCACCGGCGGCACGGTGGCGGCGTTCGGTCCGCCGGGGCTGAACTCGACTTCGAGCCCGGCTTCGCCAAAATAGCCATTGGCGACGGCTGCGACGTCGCCGATCTGGCCGTTTGACATCAGCCAGTCATACTGGACGACGAGCTTGGCGGCTGCCGAGGCGCTGGCGCCAAACAGCTGAAGTCCCGGCCCAAAAGCCGCCAGGCCGGCGGCGCCAGCCTTCAGGATCGATCTGCGATTCCACTGCGATGCGTTCCCACTCATCTTCTTGCTCCTTTGTTGGACTGTTTGCATGCGGCGCGGGGTAGTGTCTCAGTTTGAAATTTCGGCGACTGACTTTTTGTAAGGACCGCGCTTGCCGGGCTTCGGCGCAACGGCGTCCATCTTCTCGCAAAGATCGTCCATCGACCAAAGCGTCTGCGACACGCCAGCGGCCATTGCCGGCGTCATTTTCAGCGTCTTGTGCATTTTGATGAAGTTGTACCAAACCGTGTAGATCGCGACCATGTGGACGTGGTTTTCAAACTTCTTTGAGAACGCATTGGTAAGGCGCGTGAAGCGGCGGTTTGCCATGCGCATCGTCAGATTGGCGCGTTCGATATGCGATGTGCTGACATGCACCGGGTCTGGATTGCCTTCGATCCGCGTCTTGGTCGCGCCAGTGCATACGGCGGGGCTATAGCGGCGCTCTGGCGAGGCCTTCTTGCCTTCCGGTTCGCCGTACTGCTTGATCAGCATCGCATAGTCGATGTCCGCTCCAAAGGCCTCCTCGACCGCGTTCAGATAGGCACGATGGCCGTCCGTCGTGAGCTGGACGCGATTCGCAAGACGGTCCTTCACGTCGTCCATGAATGCCAGCGCATATTCGCCGTCACGGCCGCCGACCAGCCACGAGATTATAAGCTTGCTGTCGCTGTCGAGAGCGGTCCAAGTCCACACGTCGCCAGCGCCGTCAACCGGCTGCTTCATGGCCGAAACGTTCTTCGCCTTCGCGCCGACAAATGACCAGATTTCGTCACACTGCACGCGCTTGGCCTTCACGTTGCGGACTTCGCGGTCGTGCAGATCGGCGCAGAACTTGCCGGCATCGACCAGCAGCTTCGAAACGGTATTGATCGAAACGTCGGCAACGCGAGAGATCGACCGCATAGACGATCCCTCGCAAAGCATGGTGAGGATTTGGACGCGGGTTTTCAGGGGCAGCTTGTTCATGCCCATAATATCTGAACTTTTATGCTTAGCGTCAAGCAAATAATTTGGGTTGTGTGCGACTCGCCTCCGTGTCAGCCTGACGTTCAATTTTAAGAACCTGTATTGATTTTAATGTCAATAGACCCCATACTAGCGCAGTGTCTTGGTGACGGCCGCCTTATGGAGGTCCGCTCGATCATATCGGGGCATCGGCTAAGGGTCGTGTATGCGCCGCCTGATGTCCTGAAGGAATTGGACCCGGATACCGCATATAGCGTTGATGAGGAAAATGCTGGCCAACTGCGTGCTTGGATTGATGGCTTCACAAAAGGCAGAAGGGTTACGGTGGGAAGCGACAACAATCGACAAGTCGATATCAAGATCCTTAACCCTCTCGATGACGAAGTTTGGGAACTCAGAAAGAGAGATAGACCGAGCACGAGAATATTTGGCCGCTTCGCCATGAAGGATGTGTTCATTGCAACAAACATACGTACATCAAGCGACCTTTTCAGCCTCCAGTGGGTGACAGATGGATATATTAGATGGCCCGTGTGGCGTGAAGAGATAAGGCGATGCAAGGCGGTCTGGCGATCTTTGTTTGTAACATATGGCCCAGTATCAGGAGGTAATTTGGATGACTATCTCACTAACGCGGTTGATGAGCGCAATCAAAGAGCCTAAAATTGCAAAATACTGGGTAGGTTACTTTAGGGAAAATTTTCGTGGTGAGATCAATGATCAGCTACTTGAAGCCTTTCAGGAAAGTGACATCACCAAAGCCGATATTGCAAGAAAGCTCGACAAGCGGCCAGAGCAGATAACGCGGTGGCTCTCTGCCCCCTGTAATCTGGAGTCAGACACAATCTCTGACATCGCATTGTCCCTTGGGTATGTGCCCAAGATAAGGTTCGAGAAGATCGGGGCTGAGCAATCCAACAATCGAACGCATGATTTTTTGGCTAAATATGAGGCGACTACTAGTCGCAGCGAAATAAGCGCGCCGATGCAAAAAACCTCAACACACGTTAAGGAGATGACCGTTGCCTACCAGGGCGCCAGATTTTAAATTCATACCCGCGAGCTCAATCGGTATCCGGTTCAGCGACAATGACTCAATCATAACATTCGGGGTGGAGGATGAGAGCAGCGACAGCAAAATTTACGAGCAAGTATCTATTGTGATGTCTCACAAGACGCTGAAATTGCTTGGCCAAGTGATACAACAAACGATTGATCACTATGAACAAGTGTCTGGGACCACTATTTTCTTTGATCCCACCAAGCTCGAAGCACTGAAGCAAGCTCAACAAAGCAGTACCTAGCGATTAGCCCATCGTTTCTCTGCCGCCTTCTTGGCGATTTCGGCGCGCCGCTCTGGCGTCATGTTCTCGGCGCGCTTCTTTCCGCCTTTCGCGCCAAGTGCTTTCGCGGCAGGGTCTTTGCCGTCGTCAATCACGTCGTCGGCTTCCTCGCCGGTCGCAATGCGCATAACGCGGACGGCATTGCCGATCACGTCGGCGGGGCGCTTCTGGCCTTTTGGTCCGGTTGGCATGATCAATACCGCTTCTTGATTGTGAAGGTGCGGCCTGACCCTTCCACGATCACGCCGTACGGCGGGGAATGGGTCTGATCCTGTTCGCAGGTCGCGTAACCCTCATTGGTCGCATATTCCATTTGAGGGACGTTCAGCGATACTAAACGCCTAGCCTCCTCCGGACTATCGGCTTGAAGCCAGAACCCCATATCCGGTTGCCTATTCACAGGAACGACTAGGAAATGCACGCTGGCCTCCATATGCTTTCCGCTAAGCATATAGGCGCTTTCGCCTTGTCGATCAAACGAGATAGGCGTTTCGGCATATTTCAAACTGAGACACTACCCGGCGCGGCCCTTTCTTGCGAGGCCGTCGCGATCCAATCATACTTGCGTGTCGTGATAGTCGCCCGGTCCCGCGCCGGTCCAGGCGTAGAGTTCCCACAGCGTCCCGTCCGGATCGTGGAAGTAGGCGCAGCGCGCGTTCCAGACATAGTCGCCGGGCGGCCCGACGAACGGCACGCCCTTGTCCGACAGTTCGGCGTAAAGCCGGTCGACCTCGCCGGCGCTTTCGAGTTCCATGGCGACACATGCCTTGTGCGCCTGCTTCGGTGAGCGGACATTCGAGACGCCGCAGTGGCGATTGATGTGATCCAGTTCCCATGCGGCGAGCGTCACGCGCTCGGAATGAAAATCGACAAAGCCCTCGGCGCGGCGTCTGATCCGGTAGCCGAGCTTCTGCGTGTAGAAGTCGATGGTGCGGTCGATATCCTCGACAAGAAGGCAGATATCGGTGATTGCCTTGGTCTGGCCGAGCGACATGGTCATTTGCCCCGATTGAGCTTCGCGGTGAGTTCGACGCCGACGCGCGCTGCGGCGCCCTCGATGTGCCGGCGCATCGCCTCGCCGGCAGCCTGCGGATCATGCGCGGCGAGCTCGTCGTAAATCCGCACGTGCTCGGCGACGTTGACCTCGACCAGGTCGTGGAGCGGGTTGGTCAGGCGGGCATAGTGGATCGACTGGCGGATCTGCTCGCAGACGAACGAAATGAAGGTGTAGATGTAACTATTGCCGGTGGCCCGGGCGATCGCCCGATGGAAAAGCAGATCGGCCTCGATGCTGCCATCCTCCCAGCGCTCCTCACCACCCATGCGGTCCAGCGCAGCATTGATGGCGTCAAGGTCGTCGGATGCGCAGCGCGCTGCGGCGAGCGTGGCGGATTCGGTCTCCAGTATGCTGCGCAGCTCGAACAGCTGCTCCATGTTGCGCTGGTCTTTTAGCGCTTCACGGTCGATCCGGATGGCTGTCCGCTGTTCCGGCGCCATGACGAATGCGCCTATGCCCTGCCGCGCCTCGATCATGCCATCGGCGCGAAGCTGGGCAATCGCTTCCCTGACAACATTGCGGCTGACGCCGAACTTGTCGGCGAGCTGGCTTTCGGTGGGAAGCCGGGCTCCCGGGATGATGTCGCCGCCCTCGATCTCGCGGCTCAGATGCGACGCGACGCGATGTGGAAGCGCCTCCACGCTGCCGATGATGGACGAACGCTGCTTCATGCGGCTTTCCCCTACAAATCGCCCGGATCAGGCATGAGACATGTCGGATTGAACAGGCCTGCCGGATCGAAGGCTGCCTTGATCGATCGCCGTATGAATCTGCCGCTCGCGCTGCATGGGGTCCGATCATACGGTCATCCTACAACTGCGCAAGTTCCTTTCGTCCTGGTGGGCCATCATCGCTTCGGCGCCGAAATCCGCCTACCCCGCCGGAGCCGGTGTTTAATGTGGCCGCTTGGAACATGTTCTTCATCGGCCTGGACCCGATTCCAGATCCTTCGCCTCCTCAAAAGCCGGTCGGTCAAGAAGACGTCTCTGCTGTTGACCTTGAATAGAACCGAGCCTCGTCCCCAATCGAAGCCGGCGCAGTGGCGATCTGCTCCGGTCCACCTGCCCCCTCTAACAATGGATACCCGTCTTCTTCGAATAAGGGGGCTCCTTCGAATAAGGATTGTGTCGAATACATTTCGCTGATTAGCTGTCTTGTATAAGTCCGGGACAAGATTGGCAAATGTTGTCCGGGGAGGACCGCGATGCCGGTGCTTGAGGTTCGCCACGTTTCCAAGAATTTCGGGGCCATTCAGGCCCTGAGCGACGTCAGCTTCCAGGTGGAGCGAGGCGAGGTTGTGGGTCTGATGGGGGACAACGGCGCCGGCAAGTCCACCGTGGTCAAGACCGTGGCTGGCAACTTCCCGCCAAGCGACGGCGAAATTGTCGTGGACGGCGAGGTTTGCCATTTCCACAAACCCGTCCAGGCCCGCGCCAAGGGGATCGAAGTCGTTTATCAGGACCTGGCGCTCGCCGATAATCTGACGGCCGCGCAGAACGTCTTCCTCGGCCGCGAGATCAAGAAAGGTTTCTGGCCGATCAGGGTGCTTGACAAGCAGGCGATGATCGACCGCTCGGCAGCGCTGTTCAGGGAACTCAAATCGGAAACCAGGCCGCGCGACCTGGTCAAGAAGATGTCCGGTGGGCAGCGCCAGGCGGTAGCCATTGCGCGAACCCGACTTTCAAACGCCAAGCTGGTGTTGATGGACGAGCCGACCGCCGCCATCTCGGTGCGCCAGGTGGCCGAAGTGCTCGAATTGATCCGGCGCCTCAAGGCGCAAGGCGTCGGCGTCATGCTGATCAGCCACCGCATGCCTGACGTTTTTGCCGTCGCGGATCGCATCATCGTGCTCAGGCGGGGTTCGAAGGTTGCCGACAAGGACACCGGCAACACATCGCCCGAGGAAATAACAGGACTGATAACGGGGGCCATCCGTGGCGAATAGTGTTCAGGAGTCGATTGGCGCTCAGGAGTCAGCCGAGAGAGCCGGCCAGCCGGCCATGTCGGACTTCGTCCCGACCAAGGAACAGACAGCTTTCCAACGCGTGATTTCAAGTCAGCCGTTCTGGGTGACGATCGCGCTGATCGCGCTGGTCATCTTGATGACGGCGATGGAGCCGAGCTTCGGCACCTCCGAAAACGTCGCCAATGTGACGCGCAATTTCGCGCCTTTTGGCATCATGGCGCTCGGCATGACGGTCGTCATCATCACCGGTGGCATCGATCTGTCGGTCGGCTCGATCATGGGCCTCGTGGTCATCGTCGCCGGCCTGTTCCTCACCTGGCATTATCCCTGGTACATCGCCTTCGCCATGGGCCTCTTTTCCGGCCTGGCCTGCGGCGCGGTCAACGGATTTTTTGTCGCCTATGTCGGAATGCCGTCCTTTGTGGTCACCCTCGGCATGCTGTCCGTCGCCCGCTCGCTGGCAGTGGTATTCTCGGCCAACCAGATGCTTTACCAGTTCGGGCCCGATGCTCCGATCGTGAAGGCGATCGGCCAGGCGAAATGGCCGCGGCATGGACCCGAGGACTGGGCGCCGCACTGGATACCAGAACTGTCGTCGCAATTCTGGACCATGGTGGTCCTGGCGCTGATTGTCGGCTTCGTGTTCAATTTCACTGCCTGGGCCCGGCATCTATTCGCCATCGGCGGCAATGAGGAGGCGGCGCGGCTCACCGGCGTTCCGGTCGACTGGATTAAATTCCAGGCCTACGTTTTCTCGGCCTTCACCGCCTCGATCGCCTCGCTCCTGCTGCTCGGATACAACGGCTCGGCCATCAATGCCATGGGCCAAGGCTATGAGCTGCGCGTCATTGCGGCGACAGTCATTGGCGGCGCCAGCCTCATGGGCGGCGCCGGCACGGCCTTCGGTGCGGTCATCGGTTCGGCGTTCCTCGAAGTGATCAGGAATGCGCTGCTGATGGCCGGCATCGATTCAAACTGGCAGGGTGCCTTCGTCGGCGCCTTCATCGTTCTTGCGGTTCTTTTGGGCATGCAAACCGGCGGCAAGTCGATCCTCGCCGCGTCGCTGGCAGTCCTGATGCCCAAAAAGCACCGCTAGAAACCCGCCGGCGGGAGGCCCTGCGGGACATCACAGCAAGGAGGAGAACTTCACATGAAAAAACATCTGCTGACGGCGGCTGTCACGCTTGGCGCCATGGTGCTCGCCGTTTCCGGTGCCGACGCGAAATACACCTTCGCCCTGGTGCCGAAGAATATGAACAATCCTTTCTTCGATCAGGCACGCGACGGCTGCAAGAAGGCCGAAGCCGAATCGAATGGTGCCCTGGAGTGCATGTATATTGGCCCCGGCGAGCACGGCGGTGGCGACGAGCAGGTACAGATCGTGCAGGATCTCGTGGCCAAGAGGGTGGACGGCATCGCCGTGTCGCCATCGAACGCTGCGGCGATGGCGGTTGCGCTGCAGGCCGCCAAGGACGCCGGTATTCCGGTCCTCACCTGGGACTCCGATCTGCTGCCCGAGAACAAGGATCTGCGCGTCGCCTATATCGGCACGCACAATTATGAGATCGGTACGAACCTCGCCAAGCTCGCCATGCAGATCAAGCCCAAAGGCGGCACGATCTGCATCCAGTCGGGCGGCGCGGCGGCGGCCAACCACAATGAGCGCATGCAGGGCATTCGCGACACGCTTTCGGGGACCAAATCGGCTGCCTCACCCGGCGATCGCCTAACCGGACAGAACGGCTGGACCGAAATCGAGGGCTGCCCACTCTACACCGACGACGACTTCCCGCGCTCGGTGCAGCAGTTCGAGGACATCATGGCGAAAAACCCGAACCTCGATGCGTTCATCCCAACCGGCGGCTTCCCGCAGTTCATCCCCGATGCCAATCGCGCCGCGGTCGCGCCGTACAAGGACAAGATCGCCTCGAAGGCCTTGGCGCTGGTCGTCGCCGACACGCTTCCCGTGCAGATCGACCAGATGAAGGAAGGGTTCTCGCTTGGCCAGGTCGGCCAGCGGCCGTTCGAAATGGGCTACAAGACGATGATGGCGCTGAAGGACATGAAGGACGGCAAGGCACCGCCGGCCGACCCGACCTATACCGGCCTTGACATTTGCACCCCGGAGACAGCGGATACCTGCATCGCCAAATAGCGCTCCAAACAGCGCCGTTGGGCGGGAGGAAACTCCCGCCCTTTTCCCAGGGGATATCAATGTCGGAATTGTTCTCGCTCAACGGCCGTGTCGCGCTGGTCACCGGCGCTTCGCGCGGTCTCGGCTTCGCCATGGCCAAGGCGCTTGCGGAAAACGGCGCGACGGTGATCGTCAATGCCCGCGATCCGGCCGCGCTGTCGGCGGCGGCCGAAAGGATCGGTGCCGAAGCGCTGCCGTTCGATGTCAACGAAGCGGCGATCTCGAGGGCGTCGCTCGAAGGGGTTGTCGAACGCCACGGCCGCCTCGATATTCTAGTCAACAACGCAGGCATCCAGCATCGAAGTCCGTTGGTCGAATGGCAGGACGAGGATTTCGACCATGTGATTGCGGTCAATCTTTCGGCTTGCTTCCGCATGATGCGCGACGCGGTGCGCCTGATGCTGCCAAACAAGTTCGGGCGCATAATAAACACCGGATCGGTTGCGGCGATCCTTGGCCGTCCCACTATTCACGCCTACGTGGCGGCAAAGGCGGGCCTGCACGGGCTGACACGCTCCACCGCCGCTGAACTGGGCCGTCACGGCATCACCGTCAACGCGATCGCCCCCGGCTATTTCGCCACCGAACTCAATACCGCACTTATAAGCGATGAGGCCTTCACCAAATGGGTCGAGACACGAACCCCGGCGGGCCGCTGGGCCCAGCCTGAGGAGCTCGGTGGAGCCGTGGTGTTTCTCGCGTCCGACGCTGCCGCCTACGTCAACGGACATGTACTGGCCGTTGACGGTGGGCTATCGGTCTCCCTCTGACCTGCGAAGTGCCTTTCAGGAAAAAAATTCAGCCGGGCAGCGCTGCGAAGTCTGCGAAGACCGGCTAAGTTAGCCAATCCCATAGGTCAGGCTCACGCGCCCATCCGTGAGCTGCTGAACCTTCCGCAGTTCGAGCCCGCGACGATTTTGCGTTGCTCCGAACAGCGCCTTCCCTTCGCCGACGAGCAGCGGGTAGACGATCAGCCGCAGTTCATCCACCAGCCCGGCATCGATTAGGCTCGCGGTCATTCGCGCACCGCCCATGAGATAGATGTCCTTGCCGGGCTGCTGCTTGAGGCCAGCGATGTCTTCGAGGCTCCGCACGAAGCGCGTCTTTGGCCAAAGCGCCGAAGTCATCGTGTTCGACAGCACATAATGCGGCGTCTGTTCGGCAAAGCGGGCCCATTCGAGCTCGGCAGGCGTCGGCAATTTGCCGGTCATCGGCAGCGGCTGGTCCGGCTCGTTCTGGATCGCGCTCCAGTAGCGCTCGTAGCCGGCGTACATGACGCTCCCGAGCAGGCAGGCATCGATTTGCGGCGTCAGCCCATAGTCCTCCGACCACGCGTCGATCCAAGCGGCATAACCCTCGGGCGCCTCCATCTTGCCGTCGACGGAAATCTTCATTCCGGCGATCAATTTGCGCATGACTTCCTCCATCAGGCTTGCCCAATGCAAGCACGTTTCATCGTTTCATCGTTGCTGGTGTGCGAGCCTCCATGGGCGAATGCCGGTGGAGGCTGGGCGGTGACTTCAGCCGACGCGATCGTGTCAGGCCGGCAGGCGGCGGTCGTACTCTTCCCGCAGGCGGCTCCAGCCGTCCCAGAACGAGGTCGGCGTCTTGCCGGCGAGGCGGGCGGCCAGCATGTCGAGGTGCATGTGCCAGCCGGCGGTGACGTTGAGCTGGATTGCGCGTTCCGGCAGCCGGCGATGGATGACGGTGAGCAGCACATCATTGCCCTTCGGCTCCAGCAAGAAGGAAACCCCGCCGGTGTTTCCCCAGGTGATGGCGAGCTTGTAAGGTTGATCGAGCTCGGTGATCCGCCCCTCCATCCGATGCTCTTCGGGAAAGCCCGCGGGGCGCTGGCCGGGCGGATCGGTCAGCTCGTCGTTACGCCAGACGAACTCGAACGAGGTGCCGGCCTTCATTTCCATCTGGCCCGCAGCCATCCACTGCCGGCGCAGGTCACTCTCGGTGAGATAGGCCCAGACCCGCTCGATGGGGCCGGGCAAAAGCCGCTGGATGGTGAACGTCGCGGGCTCGGTCATTTCGCCATAGGCTTCGATGGCTTTCATCTGGTTCATTGGTCGTCTCCTTCTTTTGAGGTGGGCGGTTTCCTGGAATCATCCTGGGACCTGGAATCGCCCGGGGCTTTGCGTGCGTCCTTCTCGCGAAGCAGACGCTCGAGGACGTCGAGACGGCTGGTCCAGAAGCGCTCGTAGAAGCCGAGCCATTGGTGGGCGCTGGCCAGCGGTCCGGGTTCGAGGCGGCAGAGATGCGTGCGGCCCCTCACCTCGCGACGAATAAGCCCTGCATTCTCCAGCGCCTTGATGTGCTTGGAGGCGGCCGCCAATGACATGGCGAACGGTTCCGCCAGCTGGCTTACCGTTCGCTCGCCGCCGGCGAGGTCGCGAAGCATGTGCCGGCGGGTGGCGTCGCCAAGCGCGTGAAAAACCGCGTCGATCTGGGGTGTCTCTAATTCAACCATGTAGTTGAACATAGAGACACGCTTTCGAATTGTCAACCGATTGGTTGAATGATTGTGGGAAAACCCTGCTCAGATTCAGCAGAATTTCAGAAATCTTCCGGTACGCGCCCGTTCTTTGGCTTCATTGTTTTCAAGAAAGAAAGAACCGGATGAGGTCGACCATGTCACTGAATGAGAACATGCGCCAAGCCGCCCGGCAAGAACTCCTCGAATATGTATCTTGCGTTATGGCTGCGTCGCCTTGTGCGCCCATGCCTGGAACGATGTTCGAAATGCTCGAGATCATCGCCATGGAGAGGCGGATGGCTTCCAGCCAAAGTGAAAGCGAATCAAATTCCTTTGATCCCTTGACGTCTGAGCGAATTGAGACCCCAATCAGGCAGCGTCTAGTCAGGCTGATCAGGTCGGCAATCGATGTCGCAAGAAAATCCAGAGCACCTTCTGGCACTTGGCAGTTGCGAGCTTGATCTTGCGCGCGGCCTCCTTCTCCGCGACGGGAAACCTGTTGCCCTCCGCTCCAAGGCGTTTGATCTGTTAACCTATCTCAGCAGGAATGTTGGACGTGTCGCGACCAAATCAGAACTGATATCAGCGGTGTGGCCTGATGTCTTCGTGACCGAGGACTCACTGACGCAAGCCGTCAGGGAGTTGCGAAAGGCGCTGCAGGACGAAAGCCAAACCATTATCCGCACGGTCGCCAAACGCGGCTACGTCCTCTCTCTTCTCGATGCGCCAAAGCCAGAGCGCTCTGGACAGCCGAGCGTTGCGGTACTGCGCTTCAGCAATGAAGGTGCGCCGGAAGACACCCCTCTGGTTGACGGCTTCGCCGAGGACATTGTCAATGCGTTGGCTCGCTTTGGAACGGTCATTGTGCTGGCGCGCAATTCCGGATTTGCATTTGTCTCGGATTCCGCTTCCGATTGGCGTGCCATTGGCGACAGCCTTGGCGCAACCTATTTGGTCCGTGGCAGGGCGACGACTCGCGCAGACGGCATGCGGGTCACCGTCAGCCTCATTACCGCCTCGACGGGTGGAGTTCTCTGGAGCGATAATTTTTCTGCGTCTGGCGGCCAGATCTTCGATATGCAGGAAGAAATCGCTCGCCGTGTGGTGAACCGGCTGGTCGCTCGGCTCGACGATGCAGGGATTAAACAAGCAACCCCAAAGCCTACGGACAGCTTGGCCGCATACGAACTTCTCCTGCGTGGACTGGCCCGGCTGCGCGGCTATGGTGATGACGACAATGAGGCTGCGCGCAGTCTTTTCCAGGCGGCGGTCGAGAAGGACCCGACCTATGCCTTGGCGCATTCCTACATCGCGCTCGCCGATCTCATTATCGGTGGCTATGCTGAGGCATCCCCAGCGTTGCTTGGTTCAGTGATCGACCGGGCAGAGTGTGCGGTGACCTTGGCGCCGGAAGAGCCACGCTGCCATCGCGTACTCGCCCTGGCTTTCCTCTCAGCCCGTCGGTTCGAAGCGGCCGAACATCACCTTCAACGCGCGCTCGACCTCAATCCAAATGACGCCGATACGATTGCTCAAATGGGATACTTGCTCACGATGAGAGGCAGGCCTCTTGAAGCACTCGCGGCGCTTGACAGTGCGATACGGATCAACCCGATCCATCCTGATTGGTACCACTATGATCGCTCTATCGCGCTTTACTCTTCAGGAGACTACAAGGCCGCGCTCCTTAGCATGTCGAAGCTCCCATTGAAGACACCCTGGCGGCTGACAAGGCTCGCGGCGTGCCATGCGCAACTTGGCGATCTCAAGGAAGCCCAGAGCATTATCGCAGAGGTTAAGCGGATAGCGCCTGACTATTCGCCACTGGAGTTTGCGCTATCCAGGATAGCGTTCGAACATGCGAGCGATATTGAACACTTCATTGCCGGCGTCGCCAAAGCATTTGCAGCATATGAGGCCGGCCTGGTCGGCGCCCTGCCCGGACATCGTGAGTAGCAGCGCGCTTATCGCGAAGGGCTGACGAGCCTTCCGGATTGGAGGATTACCTGTTTCTTCGTCAAGTAACCACAAATGGCAACTGAAACCGGAAACGAGACCTTCACTTGCCTTCGAAGAAAGTATGAATCGAGGCTTCCAGCTTTTCGATGAGCTGAGGGTTATGGCAGCTTCCAGCCCAGATCAGGGCGTTCAGTCTCCTATCCTTGTTGAGAAAGTTCATTTTCCGGGAATCAAGCAGGTATCCTGCGACCTCGTAGTGCCGTCCCTTGATAGCCTCGATAAGCGCGTTGTTTCTTCCGGTCTTGTCACTCAGATTCACGTCGGCACCATTCTCGACAAGCAACTTGACGACGTCCAGATGCCCGTTCTTTGCGGCTTCGATCAGTGCCGTTCTGCCGTAGTAGTCGGCTCTTGCATTGATCTCTATTTCGGGATGTTTCACGAGGGCTAAAATAGAGGCGTAGTGGCCCCTGGCCGAAGCAAGGCTCAAAGGCGTGCTTTTCCATTTGTTTCTGGTATTCACATCGATTGCTGGATGTTCGATCAACGCCTCGACGGCCGCCGTGCGGGCATTGAGGGCTGCCAGATGAAGGGCTGACCAGCCGCCGCCGTCCGCCTCGTTGATGTTGGCGCCGGCCGCCAATTCCGCTCGAACGGCCTCCGCATCGCCGCTTTCTGCCGCAAGCAGCAGATTCGACCAACCTCTCGCCTCTTCGGCTTCCAAGCTCTCGGTCAATGCAGTCGCCTTCCCCGAATGCTCCCCGCAGAATACCATTGTTCCGGTTCGGCCGACATCCCCGGATGACCGGGCTTCTATCGAAAAGCCTTCCCCATTCGACAGCGTCCGGCATGATGCCTGTGAGTGCCTGGACTTAAGAGCGCGACGGCGCCCGAGTGCGAGGACGCCTAAGTCGGACCGGCTCGTTGGCGGATCGTGGACGGCAAACCCGTCGAGCGCTGGGACCCGGCATGGCTCGACGAGGCTCGCGAGCTGCAGTAGTTTGCCGGTGCTCGCCAAGGCCGCTATTGGAAAGGTGAGAAGCAAGATGCGAATTGGACGTCGGCAATTTCTCATCCTGTCGCTCGGGGCGGCTGCCTTCGGCAGGGCACGCGCCTCCGAGCCACTCTGGGCGGCCCTGCGATCCGGAGAAGCCATTGCCGTGCTGCGCCATGCCGCGGCCCCTGGCTCCGGCGATCCGCCTGGCTTCAGGCTCGGTGATTGCAGAACCCAGCGCAACCTGTCGGAAGAAGGTCGTGCGCAGTCCCGAGCGATCGGCGACCTGTTCCGTGCGAATGGCATCTCGTCGGCAGCCGTCTATTCGAGCCAGTGGTGTCGCTGCCTCGACACCGCTCGCCTGCTCGGGATCGGCGACGTCGTGCCTCTTGAGCTGCTCAATTCGTTCTTTGGCGACAGCTCGGCCGCAGAGGTGCGCACCGCTGCTCTTCTGGCCTGGCTTCGCGGGCAGCGTTTCGGCGGACCTGTGGTGCTTGTCACGCATCAGGTCAACATCACAGGCTTGACCGGCGAGGTGCCGGACAGCGGCGAAATGATCATCGCCCGTATTCATCAGGCTGACCCTGTGCAGGTCATCGGGCATGTTGCCACGCCGGCTTGAGCATCATGGCCTCATCTCGTGCAGCATCGCTTCAGTCGTGGACAACGACGTGTGAGGAGAAAAGGGAGTGGTCGCATGGCTATCGATTTCAACCACACAATACTGCCGGCCCGCGACAGCGCGGCGTCGGCAAAGTTCCTGGCGGAAATGCTTGGCCTTCCAGCCCCGAGGCGCTGGGGGCCTTTCCAGATGGTCACGACCGAAAACGGTGCCAACCTCGACTACATGGATACTGGCGGCGAAATCAGGCCGCAGCATTACGCCTTCCTGGTCAGCGAAGCCGAGTTCGACGAGATCTTCGGTAGGATTCGTGAACGGGATCTCCCGTACTGGGCTGACCCTGGCCGGACGCAGCCGGGCGAGATCAATCACCACGACGGCGGCCGCGGCGTTTATTTCGAGGACCCGAACGGTCATCTTCTCGAAATCATTACCCGTCAGTACGGCAGCGGCGGATGGAACCCGTGATCGCTCGGTGACGTAGCCAGGCGGCGGACAGGGTCATCGATATCAGCGCAAAGTGGTATCGGACCGATTGGTGCTCCAATATGGGCATGTAGAGTTGCTTTTCGAACGTCCGGTGAGAAATGGCATCCAGGCAGTGACAGGCCGCTGGAGAGCAGACCGCCAGAGGGGATAAATGCGTCGCATCGCTCGGATCTCGCTTGCCATCATCCTTTCGCTAGCCGTCGCAATCCTGACTGCCTGGGCCGGACTTGCCATGTGGTATCGCCTGCCTGTGGCTGAGCTTGGACGGGCTCTGGCCGGCGTCCTTTTCATCTTGTTCGGCCTCGCCACTATCATCGCACTCTTCAGCCGGTTTCGCATCAGGGCGCTTGTCCTGTTTGCAGCTGCGTTTGCTGTGGTTCTGGTTTGGTGGAGCACCATCAGGCCTTTCGATCACGCGGACTGGGCGCCCGACGTCGCCCGTCAGGTGACCGGCACCCGCGACGGGAACCTGTTGACGCTGACTGATGTGCGCGACTTCGAATGGCGTAGCGCTACTGATTTCACCGAACGCTGGACAACGCGGACCTACGACCTCTCCAACCTTCAGACGGTCGACCTCTTCATGTCTTATTGGTCCGGGACCAAAATCGCCCATGTCATCATAAGCTTCGGCTTTGCAGGAGGTGACTATCTTGCCTGGTCGATTGAGGTGCGACGCCAGGGAGGCGGCAAGTTTTCTCCCATGGCAGACCTGTTCAAGAGCAATCCCCTGGTCATTATTGCGGCTGACGAGCGAGACGTCGTCGGCGTCAGGTCAAACGTTCGCCGGGAGGATGTCCAAATCTATCGGCTAAAAGTGTCACCGGAAGCGGCCCGGGCGCTCCTGCTGGAATACGTCTTGGATGCAAATGCACTTTCCACGACTCCAGAATTCTATAATTCCATCACGACGAACTGCACGACCACGATCGTCAAGATGATGCGAGCCGTCGGTGACGTGGTCCCCCTTGACTGGCGCCTCATCGTTAACGGCTATCTTCCCGAATATGCGTATGCACGGGGTGCACTCGATGTCAGCTTGCCGATGTCGGTTTTGAGGGAGGCAGCCCACATTGACGGCCGTGCGCGGGCGTCGGGCCTTTCGCCAGACTTTTCGAGATCGATCCGGATTGGCGTGCCATCCCCCGGTCCAATTTATTGATCTCTGGAATCGTGTTTGGAAACTATTTACTGGCCGGTTCGAACCGGATCTCATCCGGCTTCACGGCGTACTTCCACTTTCTCCACCTGTCGACTCGCCTTGGCGGACACCGAGCCTAGACAAGCACTGCGCTGGGGCGAAGCGATGCAGAAGGACCTGAGCATGCCTGAACAGATTACCCTGAATAAGCCTGAACAGATCACATTGAATGATGGCTCAGCCATTCCCCAGATCGGCCTTGGCGTGTGGCAGGTCGATCCAGCCATCACGAGCCAGGTGGTGAGTTGGGGATCGAGGCCGGCTACAGGTTGATCGACACCGCCGAAGGCTACCAGAACGAGGAAGGCGTCGGGCGAGCGATCCGCACGGCTGGCGTGCCGAGAAGCGAGCTGTTCATCACCTCGAAGCTGCGCAACGGCGCGCATCAGCGTGACACCGCCCTCCGGGCTTTCGGCGAGACGATGAACAAGCTCGGCATCGATCATGATCGACCTGTTCCTGATCCACTGGCCAGTGCCCAGCCAGGGCAAATATGTCGAGGCGTGGAAGACGCTGATCGAACCCAGGAATGGCGGCCGGATCAGGTCGATCGGGGTTTCGAATTTCAACCAGGACCATCTGGAGCGGATCATCGGCGAGACCGGAGTCATGCCCTCAGTCAACCAGATCGAACTCCATCCCCGGTTTCAACAGCGCCACATCAGGGAATTTCATGGCACGCACAACATCCGCATCGAAAGCTGGAGCCCGCTGGGCAGCGGCCGGCTGTTGAGCGACCCGACCCTTGAAAAGATCGCGGGAAAGCATCGCAAATCCGTGGCGCAGGTGATCATCAGATGGCACCTTCAGGAAGGGCTGATCGTCATTCCAAAGTCGATCCACCAGAACCGCATCGCCGCAAATTTCGATGTCTTCGATTTCGAGTTGGACGCGGAAGACCTCAAGACTGTCCGAGGCATGGATTCATCCGACGGTCGCACCGGGCCGAACCCCACCACGGCAGCGTTCCTGTTCTGACGAGCGACGGACTCGCCCAGATCAGCGAAGGCGGATGGCGTAAGGGTAGCCAGCCTCGCAACGGCTGGCTACCCGACTGCCGAAACCTGCACGCCGCGATTTTTGTCGACCAACGTCAGACACCGGGTTTACTAACGGAAAAAAGCTGCAGGCTGCCGGGCAGCCCGCTCGCTTCCAGCTCGCCATGCTCTTCGAATATCAGGCCGGAGCCGACTACGAGATCGCGCACCGTCCGCGACGCGATGATCTCGCCCGGCCGCGCGTGATCGAGCAGCCGCGATGACAGCTCGATCGCGATGCCAGTGAAGTCATCGCCGCGCTCCTGGCATTCGCCGGTATGGACTGCCGAGCGGACATCGAGACCGGAATGCCTCAGGCGATGACGGATCGCGATCGCACACTGGATCGACCGCGTCGGCCGTTGGAACACGGCGAAAAATCCGCTTGCGGAGCGCCTGATCTGTCTGCCTTCGGCAGCGAGCAGTTCGCCGCGGATCTCTTCGGCGTATCGCTCGATCAGATCTGCGCCGACACCAGAAGGGGGGCCGGCTATCTCCAGGGACAGCACCGACACCAGAATCCCTTCGCCCGGCGCTGCCGGCAAGGCGCCGGTAACGAAGGTCTGGATCTCGTCGACGAGGCGATCGGAATTCTCGCCCCAGATTACGTGATCACGGCCGGCAAGCTCGATGTATTTGGCGCCTTCGATATGCGTTGCCAGATAGCGCCCCTCTTCCGGCTTTACCCAGCGGTCGCCCGCCGTCTGCACGATCAGTGTCGGGACATGAATGGCCGGGAGAAGGGCGTGAACATCGATTTCGGTGCCCCAGCGCCAGAGCGCGATCGCGTCGGCAGGCGAGGCCGAATTTCTCAGATATGCGGCGAACCATTCCCTCTCGAAACTGTCATTCATCAGGCTGGGGGCGGCATTGCTCATGTCCGCCGGCTCTCCCCACTCTCTCTCGAGGACGGCCAGATCTTCTTCCACCTGCTCGCTTGTTTTCGCCCAAGGGTAATCCTTCGACCATCTGCCGCTGGCGTAGGCTCCGTTGAGCACAAGGGCCGCTGTCCGCTCGGGATAGGTCGCCGCGAACAGCATGCACATGGGTCCGCCTTCGGAGCTGCCGAACAGAACCGTGCGCTTTGATCCAACCGCATCCAAAACGGCTCGCACGTCTTCCATACGCTCTTCAAGTGTCGGGAGACCGACATTGCGATCGGACAGTCCGGTCCCTCGCTTGTCCATACGGATCAGACGGGAAAAGGAGCCGAGACGCTGGAGCACATGCGCCAGCCGCGGCGATGACCAGGCAAAGTCGAGGTTGGAGACCCATCCAGGCACATAGATCATGTCAACCGGGCCATCGCCGGTCACCTGATAGGCTATGTTGCCTCCGGCCGATTTGACATAATGGGTCGCGGGGCGCATCGGCTCGGCCCGGAACGCAGGCCGCTCGCCGGTTCGGGCTGGCGACGGTGGCGGTGTCTGGGAAGGCGACGCCGAGGCGGCTATCCGGGAGGCGGCTTGCGGCGTCATGCGCCGCGTCCGCAGGTCTTCATAGAGATGTCGGGTTTCCGGCTCGGGCTGCAGGTTGAGTTCCCGCTGCAGCGCAGCGCGGCAATTTTCATATTGCCTCAGCGCGAGATTGAGCCGGCCCTGGACCGCATAGGCTCGCATCAGGGCGCGGTGGATATCCTCCCTCAGCGGCTCCATGGCGAGCAGGCGCGTTGCCGCGCGCACGCATGAGGCAGGATCGTTCGTAGTGCAGTAATGCGCGACGAGCTTGTCCAGTGCCGCGACGGCCATCGCCCTCAGGCGCTCGCGCTCGACCCGCAGCCAATCCTCGAACGGCTCCTCCTTCAGGCCGAAGCCGTCGAGCAGGTCGCCGCGATAGACGACAAGCGCCTGTTCGAGATCTTCAGGCGCCGAGTTGGCGGCCAGCGCCTGGAACCGCGCGACATCGAAATCGAGATTATCGAGATTGAGAGTGATGCTATCGCCGTCCGTCAGGAACCTGCCGCCGTCGGATGCGTCCATCGCTTTCTTTATGGCGGATAGGGCCTGTCGAAGGTTCATCCGCGCCTGGGCCTCGCTATTGCCGCCCCACAAAAGCGCGGCGAGCTTCTCGCGAGACTGGGAGTGTCCGGATTGCAGGGCGAGATAGGCCACCATGGCGCGCGCCTTGCGGCTGAAAGCCGGGGCCGTCGCTGCGCCTCCGGCAAAGCCGAAACCGCCTAGCAGACAGAGATGAGGGTGCGCCATCGGATCCGCCACAGCCGCAACTTCTTTGCGATCCTTTCCTGTACTTGCCCCTATTTCAACCGTCATTTTGTTTGGTCTGGCGTTTTCACGAATCCTTCACGCTGGCTCCAACGCGTTTCTCACGGCGGCGGGAGATAGTGTCGGCACGAGTACCTCAGGAGGACACTGTGCTACGCCCGAGCCCGATCGAATGGCCCACCTGGCATGACGATCCCAGTCAGAGTGAGCAGCCGCGCGGCGGGCCGTTACGCCACGATATTACGCTCGCGCGCTATCTTGAGAAACAGCGGGCCTGCCGGGCATCAACGGTCCGCGGATTTGATCTCCGGACCACCGCGATCAACCTATGGCAGGCTGGTAGTGTATATCGCGCACGGCTTTTTCAGCTCTGGCGTCCCTTCCACCGGAGCGTCTGAGCAACGTTCCGACCAACGTATTGGACTTCTATCCGGCGGTATGGACCGCCGGTCAAATCGACCAGCCGCGCCGATGATCAGTTTTGTCGCCTGGGACAAGCTTGCTCGATTTCGCTGGAAACTGGGGCGCGTGCGAAAGATGCACCCGAACTGATTGAGGACATTGGGTTGACGCTGGCGCAAGTCGAGGCGGAGATCGCCAACTCGTTCTGGCGTCGGTGAGCACGACAGCGGGGTTCGGCTCGATCCCAATGCCTTTCTTACGGTGAAAAGCTCCCCTTCCCGCTCAGCCTCATATCCCCGATCCATCGAGCAGCGGAACATCTTCTTCGTCCCAGGGGCTCGGCATTGAACCCTTGCTCAGATTGGCTGTCGGCAGCGGCATCCAGCATTTCAGCTCGGGTTCGGCGTATTCAACCACGCGTCCGGGCGACGAGTCGGAAGCGCGCCAGCCTTCGCTGCCGAACTGGTCGGCTCGAGACCAGTAAGCCAGGTCGACTTCCGCCGGCCCCTGTTCCGACGGCCGAACCGTGACAAGGATTCGGCTGCCATCCCTTGGCGCGCTCGACATGTGACGCCACCGATCGGGCTCGTCCATCGTAATCTCCTCGCGCAATCTGCATCTCGGCTATCCAGACGAATAGTCGCTTCGCGCACAAGGCCGGTCAACCCGAACTTTGCGCCGGACAGCTCTTAGCCGAACAGCACAGTTTGCGGCCTGCCGGTCTGGCGCGACATGGCATGCCAGTCATCAGCCCACCTTCGCCTTGACTGCCCAGGCTCTCGTTTTCAGGGGAATGGACCCGCCCTCGCCGCGCGGCAGACTGTCGCGGAGCGTCTCCATCAATCTCTGGCGAGCTGCGGGTTCGAGACTCATGCAATAGCCGGGCGCCGGCCCCGCACCCAGGGTGAAGGGATGCCAATAGTCTTCAAAGTCCTTGAACACAGCGGGCATCTCAACCCTGGTGGACTCGATGGAAACAAGGCCCGCCTTCTCCGCAAGATCGGTCAGTCCATCTTGTGTGCAAAATGGAAAACGCCTGTCCTCGGTAAGGTCGATGGCACCGGGGTCAAGCGCCGTCGCAGCGGTCCAGAAGGCCCGCATGAATTCCACGCCGCCGCCAGGATAATCCCACACATAGAATCCAATCGTCGCTCCAGGGCGGGCCACTCGCCGCATCTCGGCAAGCGCCTTTTGCTTGTCGGGCACGAAGTTGAGAACAAGCGCCGACACGACCATGTCCTTGCTGCCCGATTCGACTGCCAAGGCCTGCGCGTCGCCTGCAAGAAACTCGACACGCTTGTCCGGCACGTTTGCACGCGCCTTGGCGAGAAAACCCTCAGATGGATCTATGGCCATCAGGCTCCTGGGGTTGCGGCGCGCCAGGATGGCTGCCGAGAGCGCCCCGGTTCCGCAACCCACCTCCAGCCAGTCCAGGCCCTCCGGCGGATCGAGCCAATTCAGGAAGGGTGGAGCGATCTGACGGCTCCATCGCCCCATATAGAGGTCGTAGCTATCCCCGGCCTGCCAGGCGTCGTGGCGCGTTGCCTCAGCCATCGCAATCTCTCCCCCGTCGGACCGCGAGAATACGCCCGCCGCCCTCGCGGGAACAGGGGGCCAGGAAGGTGTCCTGCCCGGAATCGTACTCGGATGCCGACACGCTCGCCCGAAACGGGCCGGTAAAGCAGACAAGCCGGGCGCTGGACGTCTCCGATCCGGAAGGAAACCGCTGCTGCCGTCACCCGGACGCGTTCGTGCTCAGCCTGCCCGGAAGGCGAGGCTCCGCCTCATCAGTTGGATGCTGAGCGAAAGGTCTCCGCTTCCGATGAACCAGGGAGACAGTATCCGGGACGATCTCAGGCCGCGATAGAGCAGATAGGGAAGTCCCAGCGACAGGGCGATCAGCGCCAACTCGGAAGACATTCCGAAGTCACGCAGCGTGAAATGAACGAACTGATGGACGAACATGATCACCAGGGAGGCCGCGCCGATTTCCGCCAACGGAGCGATGCGCAAGCTCGGCATCGCCATGAAGCGGATGAGGCCGAGGATAAAGGTCGAGATCGCCAGTGCAACGAGCAGGCCGAGAAGTGGGGGGCCGAAGATGGCGTTCTTCATGCTGAAGGTAAAGTCGGACCCCGTCCGCGCCGCCGCGAGCGCGACCCCGGCAACCGCCACGACAAACACCGCCGACCACAGCGCGCTCATGCCGCGTTCGCGCAGGAAATGTCCGAACCAGAACGCGCCGATGGCGAGCGGCACGTTCGTCAGAGCTAGCGGCGCGCGCACCTCCTGCCAATAGGTCTGGATTGAATAGGCGAGGCCGACGGATGCGCCGACGAAGATCAGCATGCCGGGATCGGTCGGCCCGCTGGTCCTGATCGCGACCTCGTTGTAGACAAGTTGCGTGGCGACAAGGCAGGTGACGAACCAGAACACGCCGAGTTCGCGCGTCAGGTGCCGTCCGCCCAGCAGGGCGTCGGTGATGAGTTCCCTGATCTGCCAGGGCGCCGGGGTGTCGCCGCGCAACAAGTCCACAACGAGCACGCTCGCCATGATCGCGCCAAGAAACATCACATAAGGGATGAGCAGGCCCTGGGCGCGCTTCCCGAAAAGCGCCTTCCTCTCCGTGACGGCAAAAAGGTAGCCGGATATGATGAAGAAGAACGGCATGAAGAAGAGCGATGTCGCAAAGTAAATCGGGTGCGCCCATCGCCAGGTGCTGTGGTCGAGGACGTGGGCCATGACGACGAGGGTGATTCCCAAGCCCTTGGCGGTATCCAGCCAGGTCTCACGTAGGGGCAGGTTCAACTTCAGCGTTTCCTGGATACGGCCTATTGGCCGGCCCGGTCCTTCGGTTTCGATGGCGATTGTGCATCGCATCATACTTTGTGGCAAGTGCGAATTGGCTCGGAGATCCCGGATCGCCGATCGAAATTGCCGCCGACGCAATGGCACATACAGTCGGCGAAATTCAGCATTTCGCTTGATTTTCCGCCGATCTTCACCCATTGTTGCGCTGCACAATATCGGGTTTGACGTCGGATAGACCAGGTCCGATTCAAGCAGCAAAGGACCAGGATGCTTCGCGACTTGTCCGCCTACAAGAAAATGTTGATGCTCGGCATTGTCGGGCTGGTGCTCGTCGCCATCCTCGACGCCTTCAGCAACCTGCCCGTCATCTCCGGCTGCGCGTTCTACGGCAATTGCGCGATCGATGGCTCCGTAGAAGCACCGATCGAGCACAGTCAGGATCCGACGGTGCAATGAAGCCACCCGGCAAAACGGCGCTCATCGTCTATGACGGCGACTGCATCTTCTGCCAGAGCTATGTCCGCTTTGCCCGGCTGCGCGACGCGGTCGGTCCTGTCGAGTTGCTCGACGCGCGCTCCGGCGACCCGCGCGTTGTCGGGTTTCAGCGCCAGGGCCTCGACCTCAACGAGGGCATGCTCTTCGTTTTCGAGGACCGCGTCTACCACGGCGAGGAAGCTATCAATCTCCTGGCGATCCTCAGTTCCTCTTCGACGCTTTTCGGCTGGCTCAACCGCAGGATTCTCTCAAACAGGACGGCGGCGCGCCTGATCTATCCGGCGCTCAAGCTCGGACGCCGGGCCACCCTGAGGCTTCGCGGCCGCTCGCTCATCCCTGCCGACCTCGAACGGCGCTAAAGCACGTCGCCCAAAAGCATGCCCTCGGGCCTGGCCCGAGGCCGCGCAGCGGTTTCGCGATAACGACGAGCGACGCGCTTGGACATTTCCCGGCGAAATGGATGGCTTAAGTCGACTGCCCGGCGAAATCTATCCGTTTCATTCGCGAGAGCGGCGCTCAGTGGGTGCAGGCCTTCGGCCGCTCGAAATCCACCAACTTGAACATAAGCAATTTGCGTTCGAGAAGGTTGGGCATTTCGCCCGCCAAGGTCGCCGCCGTGGCGCGGGTAATCGTCTCGCCATCCTTCACGTAGGTCACCCAAGCCTCCGGCTTCCGGCGCAGTTGTTTCTTGAGATCGAGGAGGACGTGGTAATTGCCCGCCCGCGACTGCCGCACGAGATGAGGCTCCGAGGAATCAACGATCTTCACCACCTCGTTCTGATAGTTGAACAGGTATGGTGGTTTGGGAAAGAGCAGATGGTTGGTCTGGCCGGCTTCCGTGTGCAGATTGCTGAACATGTTGATGGAACTCTCCGTCTTGAGCCCGACATAGGGTGACAGGCAGGAGAGGAAGAACAAGCCCGGCACCAAATAGACCCAGAGCGGCTGGCGCGGCGAGGAAGCGGTCTTGCAAGGCAGGTTCTGCAGAGCCACATGGGCCAGCACGACCATCGCCGCGCCGCCCACTACCGCCCAAATGAGGATCCAGACGGAGTGGACCATCATGTCGAAGGAGCGCCCGGGAAAAGCATAGGTGAGCAGAATGACGAGAGTGATGGCGAACAGCATCACGGCCGCGCCCGGCAGCAAGATCCCGACCCGCCCGAACATCTCGCGCAGCGGATTGGTAAACTCCAGCGAGGTGCGATAGAGCGCCTCGCTGGCGGGCGTGGGGATGCTCAGCACATACAGCGCGAACACCAGGCTGGAAAAGTCCATGTACCAGGAATAGGCCGAGATCGGGATCACGTAATGGAAGACGAGTGCGAGGATGAACCCCACGGCGAAATAGCGCTTCCAGTAGAGAGACACGATCGCGATCGCCTCAATGACGAAGGTGGCGAAGATCGCAAGATACCGGCCAAACAGATTGTCATCGAGGCCGAACGGTCGAGCCAGCGGAGCGTAGAGGCCCACCGCGCAACTCACGGAAGGATCGAGGAAATCAGTATTGATCTTGTGGAAGATGCCGTAGAAATACATGATGGCGAGCAGCGACCGGGCGACGATCCGGATCTGCTGATAAAGGTCCATCCGGGCCAGTGCGTCGCCGCGGCCGGCGGCCCGCAGATAGAGCACTGCTGCGCTGAGCAGGATCGCCCCGTTCATCACCGCCGTGATCGTCTTGTTGTTCGAAGCGACCGGCATGCGCAGTGCGTACAGCACAAGCGATACCATCACGAGCCCGATCAAAAACTCGGTTCGCCTCGGGTACAGCAGAAGTAGCAGGCTGAACAGGACGACCGACCAGCTCAGAGCGGCAAAAAGCGGCCCTTTGTAGCCAAGCATCGCGTAGATGTCACCGGCGATACTGAAGATCGCCGCCATTGCCCAGAAAGGGGTAAATGCGGTCAACCCGTCAAATGTATCGTCCCGACCGCTGACTTTCGTGATTTTGCCGCGACCAACGTTCCATAACGGCGTCGCGCTTGAGTACTGCGGCTGCCCAATAAACACCAGTTAAGCCCCCTCAAGTTCCCCTGCAGGTTCTTTTGGCGTCCAACTGGGGACGGCTTGCCGCCTTCGGAACCGCTGCTCTATGTTGCACTGCAACATCAGCACGGGCGCAGATAGGAGTCAATCCGGCGTTGTCGGTAGCTCCGCCTACCGAGCATCAGCCATTGGGAGAGGGTACGGCGGACCCGGCGCGGAATGCGTTTAAATTGAACTGGCCATTCCCCCTCCATTTGTTTCGCCCGCGACTGCATGGCGCCGCGCTTTAGGAGTTCGCTCACTGTCGCTGTCTTGCCGTTCTGGGAAATTCCACCACGTCCGCGGGCGGACGCTTGTACTGGGCTGCGACAATTGCATCGATCAGGATGTCCAGGGCGGCGCGAGCCGCGCTGCTCGTCTCGTCATCGCCGCGCAAATAGTGGCAGGCTCGTTCAAGATGGAGGTGGGCTGCGGCAAAGTCGCTAGTCATGGATTCTCCTTCTGCCCGCCGTTCGACAAGCATGGCCCAATTCGATTTACCCAAAGGCGAACATCCACAGCTGGATTTGAATCAAATATGACCGGTTAACCAGATCTTCAGCACCTCGAGGCGACCTTGCGGCTGCGGACATGTGTTGAGTTCCGCCTCAGGCAACAGACCCGCTCCGGAGACCGGGGCGGGTTTTTGCTTGAATGGTGCCGAATGCCTATCCAATACTCACGCGCTGCGCTAAAGCGCGTCGCGTTTGACCGGCCTCATGCGACGCGCTTTAGGTGTTGTTTATGCATGTCGTCGTTATCGCAAAACCGCTGCACACTTTTGCGCGAACATGCATCACCGCGGCGGAGCCGACGTACCGTCAAGCACTGAAGCGGTCCGCCGCAAAGGGCGCGAGGCAGTCAGGATCGCCGCGTCCGGCAATCAGGTCGGCGACCATGCGGGCCGTGATCGGCGCCAGAGTGAGGCCGAGATGCCCATGACCGAAGGCATGGATCACCCTATGGCTGCCACGCGATCGACCGATGACCGGCCGAGAATCGGGCAGCGACGGCCGGAACCCGAGCCATTCGGATGAAGGCCGACCGAGTTGGGGAAAGAACTGCCTGACGCCGCGATCAAGCAGCGCCAGCCGGCGCGGATTTGCCGGCGCTGCAAGCCCGCCGAGCTCGACTGTTCCTGCGACACGCAGCCGGCCGGTCATCGGCGTCATATAGAATCCGAGATCGACAGGGCAGACCGGACGACTGAGCAAAGGCGTTTCGGTCGGGAATTCGAGATGATAACCGCGCTCGGTTTCGAGCGGGATCCTGTCGCCGGCCTGCATGGCCAACACCCGCGATTGCGCGCCCGCGGCGATCACCACCGTGTTTGCCTTGACGCGAAGGCCGGAACCGCTGAGCCTGACACCGTCCGCCTCGACCCGCAGCCTGGTTACAGCAGCCTGCGCCACCGACACGCCGCGAGCGGTCGCGGCATCGAGCAGCCGCCGCATCAGTGTCTTGGGATCGGTGACATTCATGGAGTCCGGGAAATACAAACCGCTGGCCCCGATCGGAGGCAAGGCGGTCTCCAGCGCTGCCACCTCTTCCGGCGTCAGAACGTCTTGATGGACGCCAAATCCCGCGCGCAGCGCCCTGCCCCCAGCGGCCTTGGCAAAATCGCTTTCGCGACGATACAGGTAGAGACAGCCGTTGCGGCGCAGCAGGTCGGCCACATCGGCCTCCTTCACCATCTCCTCCCAGGCCGGCAGGGCCTCGGCCAGAAGGCCGGCGAGCGCCAGCGCATTGGCACGGGTGGCCGCCGGAAGCGATTGCCGCACGAAGCGGACCAGCCAGGGCGCAAGCTGGAAAAACGCTGTCCAGCGCAAGGCGAAAGGGCTGGCAGGATCGAAAAGCAGTTTTGGCAGCTGGCGCAGCAGGGCCGGATTGCCAACCGGCATGCAGGCATATTCGGCGAGCGTTCCGGCGTTGCCGAACGAGGCGCCGGAGCCGGGCTCGTTGGGGTCGATGAGCAGCACCTCGCGCCCCTCGGCCGCAAGCCGGAGTGCCGTTGCCAAACCGACAATGCCAGCGCCGACTATGGCGATTTCGGTCGTTTCAGATATTGCCACCGCCGTATCTTCTTGTTTGACCATGATCTTTTCCGAAAACTGGTTCCCACTTTTCGAGATCACGGTCTAGACAAAGCCAGGCAATTGCAGATGCCCGGCCGCGAGCAGTTCAGCCATTGTGTTCAGGGCCGTGCGCAGATCGTCGAGCGAGCGCGCGGCGCCGACATTGATGCGCACGCCGTGCTGCACCGGCTCGCGCCCAACCGCGAAGGCATCGCCGGGGAGGACGGCAACGCCACGTTCCAGGCAGGTGCGGGCGAAACCCGCGCCCCGCCACGGCTCGGGAAGGCGCAGCCAGGCATGGGTCGAGGTGGCATGGCTCTGGACATCGTAGCGGCCGAGGATCTCGCTCAGCACCGCCTGGCGCTGGCGCAGCTCCTGCTTCTGGGCTTCGATGATACGCGCCGCCGCGCCCTCCTCTATCAGCCGCGCGCCGATCAGCGCCGTCAAAGGACTGATGCTCCAGCAGTTGATGCGCAAAGCCGCGGCGACCTGGCCGGCTATGGCGCGTGGCGCGATCACAAAACCGAGGCGCAGTCCTGGGGCAAGGCATTTCGACAGGGCGCCGATGTGAACCGTCAATTCGGGCTCGAGGCTAGCAAGCGACGGCGGCGGATTGTCCGCCAGCGGCCGGTAGACGTCGTCCTCGATGATGAGGACGTTGTGGCGACGGGCGACAGTCACCAGCTCGTGCCGGCGCTCCTCGCCCAGTGTGATGGTGGTCGGGTTGTGCAGGGTCGGCACCAGGAAGACCGCGCGCGGGCGGAGCTGCGCGCAGGCCGCCTCGAACGCGTCGGCCCGCATGCCGCCACGGTCCATTGCCACGCCTCTGAGATCTAACCCATGCACCCGGCACAGTGCATTGATGCCCTGATAGGTCACTTCGTCGGCGAGCATGACCTCGCCCTGTCTGGTCACCGCGCCAAGCACACAATCCAGCCCATGCTGGGCGCCGGCCGCCAGCACCACCCGGCCGGGATCGCCATCGCCGGCCACCGGCCGCATCCATTCGGCGATTGCTTCTCTCGCCCACAGCGGCCCCTCGGGTGGGTGATAGTCCTGAAGCGCGGTGTAGTGCCGGTCCTTGGCCAGGCGCGGCAACAGCAGCGCCAGGGCATCGAGATAGGCCGAGGTTGCGGGCCGGTTGACGGAAAGGTCGATGACGCCGGTGTCGTCGCTCGGCGCCGACACGAAACCCGGCCTGTCGCCGGCGTCGCGGGCAGCGACCGTGGTGCCGCGTCCAGGCCGCGCTTCGAGCAGTCCGCGCTGCTGCAGCGTCGACAGCGCGCGCGTCACCGTGGTGACATTGATGCCAAGTGCGCGGGCAATCTCGCGCTGCGGCGGCAGCCGGTCTCCAACTGCAAGCGTGCCGGCCGTAATCCGTTCGGCAATAGCGTCAGCAAGGCGCCGGTAGACCGGGCCTTCATCCGAGGCGAGTTGCAGGTCCTGAAGCATGCGGATTGGCGGTTTCGGTGTTGACGCTCTGGCTACCGGCGCATCTAGCATAAGACAATGCTCCGGACAATAGCACTTGTCCGGGACATGTTTTCAAAATCCGGCTAAAAATCTCACACAATCCCGAAGAAAGCCGCTTGACGGGCAAACTTGTCTGCATCTATGGTTCTTTAGCGACTGATTGTGTGAGCATACAAGTTTGGTTTGCCGCCCTTGCGCGGCCAGCGTCATGCGGACCGACACATGAACGGCAAGCACCCCCTCGTTTCTACAAGCGGCCTCCGCGACCGCTCGACGGATTCCCGCCGGTGATCGCCGAAGCGGCAGCCCTGTCGGCCGGCAGTGCCACTCCAACACCGGGCGCCGATGCCGGCGGCCAAGGGTTTGTCGAGTTCGTCGATGTCGAGAAATCCTATGACGGCCGCACGTTCGCGGTGACACGGCTGAACCTCGATGTCGCGCGCGGCGAGTTCCTGACGCTTCTCGGGCCTTCCGGCTCGGGCAAGACGACGACGCTCAACATGCTTGCCGGGTTCGAACGGCCGACCAGCGGCGTCATTACGCTTGAAGGCCGGTCGGTCGACAGGCTGCCGCCCTACGAACGCAACATCGGCATGGTGTTCCAGAACTACGCGCTGTTTCCGCACATGAGCGTCGAGGAGAACGTCGCCTTCCCGCTCTCGGTCCGCAAGATCACCAAGGTGGACGTTGCATCCCGCGTCGGCCGCGCGCTCGACATGGTGCGGCTGCGGCAGTTCGGCGACCGGCGGCCGGCACAGCTTTCCGGCGGCCAGCAGCAGCGTGTCGCGCTTGCCCGCGCGCTGGTGTTCGAGCCGAGCCTGGTGCTGATGGACGAGCCGCTCGGCGCGCTCGACAAGAAGCTGCGCGAGCATATGCAGATCGAGATCAAGCAGCTGCACACGATGCTCGGCGTCACCATCGTCTATGTGACGCACGACCAGAGCGAGGCGCTGACCATGTCGGACCGCGTTGCCGTGTTCAACAATGGCGGGATTGCCCAGCTCGGTTCGCCTGATGATCTCTACAACATGCCGGAGAGCTCGTTCGTCGCAAGCTTCATCGGTGAGAACAACACGCTGGAAGGCAAGGTCGAGCGCATCTCCGGCAAGGAGTGCCGCGTCGCGCTGGACGGCGGCGGTTCGGTAACCGCGCTGGCTGTCGGGGTCACGGAGGGCGCGGCCTGCCATGTTGCCATCCGCCCGGAGCGGCTGAAGCTTGCGCCCGCTTCGAACGGAGCAAATGCGCTACCCGCCACGGTCGACGGCCGCATCTACCTCGGCGACCACCAGCGTCTTCTGACCAAGCTTGAAAACGGACAAGTGCTGACCGTCAAGGTCGGCCCCGAAGCGACTATGGGCAATGGGGAAGCGGTCACGGTTTCCTGCGCGCCCAACGACTGCCGTGCCTTTCCGGCCGATGCCGGAACGGGCGGTTCCATCTCGAAAACAGGGGAATAAGAACAATGAAAATCACAAAAGCCCGGCTGTTCGCTTTCGCGGCAGCCACAGCATTCATCACCATGGGAAATGCCGCCTTCGCCGACGAACTTTCGATCATGGCCAGCGGCGGCGCCTGGCAGGATGCCCAGCGCAAGGCATGGTTCGAGCCGTTCAGCAAGGAGACCGGGATCAAGATCGTTGAGCAGGAATATCTTGGCGATCTCGGCAAGGTCAAAGCGATGGTCGACACCGGCAACGTGCCGATCGATCTGGTGACGGTCGAGACCGCGACCGTGCTGCAGGGTTGCGACGCGGGCATTCTCGAGCGGCTCGACTATTCCAAGATCGCCCCTCGCGAAAAATTCATCGAAGGCTCGGCACTCGACTGTGGCGTCGGCCTCGACGCCTATGGCGACATCCTTGCCTATGATCCCAACGTGCTGAAGGGGGCGCCAACCTCGGTGCTCGACATCTTCGACACGACCAAGTTTCCGGGCAAGCGCGCGATGCGCAAGTTCCCGGCGCAGAATTTGGAATGGGCGCTGATGGCCGATGGTGTCGCGCCGGCCGATGTTTACGAGGTGCTGGCAACACCCGAAGGCGTCGACCGCGCTTTCAAGAAGCTCGACACGATCAAGAAAGATATCGTCTGGTGGGATGCCGGCGCACAGCCGCCGCAGCTCCTCGCATCCAAGGAAGTGGTGATGACCACCGCCTGGAACGGCCGTATCCAGAACGCCATCGACAAGGACGGGGCGCCGTTCAAGATCGTCTGGAACAACCAGATCCTCGAATATGACATGATCGCCATTCCGAAGGGCGCCAAGAGCCCGGATTTGGCCTACAAGTACCTTGCCTATATCAGCCAGCCGGAAATCAACGCCAGGCTCGCCAGCTACATCACCTACGGGCCGGTGCGCATCGATGCGGCTTCCTTCGTCGCGCCGGACGCCCTGCCGAAATTGCCGAACGCACCTGACCACCTGACCGCTTATCTGGTCGCTGACACCGAATTCTGGGGCGACTATGGCGAGGATCTGGTCAAGCGTTTCAACGCCTGGCTCGCGCAGTAGGGAAAATGTCGGCGCTTGAGCCCACGAAACTGGACCAGCCGCGGCCAAGCCGCGACTGGTCGGCCGCCGACACCGGCACAGCAAAGTCGGTCGCGGCAGCGCTTCGCCGCGCCGATCTCGGCGACCGCCTGCGATCGCTGGCGCTGGCGGCACCTTTGCTTGTGCTCCTGGCGCTGAGCTTCGGCATCCCGATCGTCCTGCTTCTGTCGCGCGCCGTCTATGATCCGACGATTGCCAACGCCTTACCGCAGACCAGCCAGGCATTGCGCGGCTGGAACGGCACGGGACTGCCCGACGATGCTGCGTTCCTGGCCCTTGCCGCCGACCTCCGGAGCAATCAGGCCAAGGGCACCGCCTACGAACTCGCCAAGAGCCTGAACGCCCGCCTGCCCGGTGCACGCAGCCAAATGCTCAAGACGGTGCGCCAACTGGAGGCCGCCGACAGGCCACCGCTAGAGGTGATGAAAGCGGTGCCGTTCTGGTCGGCGCCGGGCACATGGCCGGTCATCGAGAGCGGCACCCATAGCGTGACGTCGTTCTACCTGCTGAGCGCGCTTGATCTGCGCTGGAATGCCGATGGCGGCATCGAAAGGGTGCCACCCGAACAGGCGATCTTCGTACAGGTGTTCATGCGCACATTCTTCGTCGCCGCAGCGGTGATGCTGGCCACGCTGGTACTGGGCTTCCCCCTCGCTTATCTCATCGCCTCCGTGCCCAAGGGCCTCGCCGCCGTCCTCATCGTCGCGGTGCTGTTGCCGTTCTGGACGTCGATCCTAGTGCGAACTGCGGCCTGGACGGTGCTCCTGCAGAAATTCGGCCTGGTCAACGACCTGCTGCTGTGGCTCGGCGCCGCCGACGACCGACTCGACCTGATGTACAGCCGCATCGGACTGATCATCGCGATGACCCACATCCAGCTGCCGTTCACGCTGCTGCCGATTTACAGCGTCATGCGCACCATCCAGCCTTCGCAGATGAAGGCAGCCTATTCGCTCGGCGCAAAACCTTTTACCGCGTTCCGCCGCGTCTACCTTCCACAGGTCTTTCCGGGCGTGATGGCCGGCTGTCTGCTCACCTTCATCCTCTGCCTCGGCTATTACATCACGCCGGCGCTGATCGGCGGCGCCAGCGACCAGCTGATCAGCAATTTCATCGCCAGCTATGTCAATGTAGAACTCAACTGGGAGATGGCGGCGGCGCTCAGCTTCATCCTGCTCGTCTTCACCCTGGCGCTGTTCGGCATCTTCGCCCGCATCCTCGGCCTCGACCGCCTCAAGCTGGTGTAGCCATGTTGCTGTCTCCCTATCCGACGACAGGCGAAAGAATCCGCATCACCCTGCTCTGGCTGTGGTGCGGGTTGGTGATCCTGTTCCTCCTCGTGCCGATCCTCATTCCCGTTCCCTTGTCGTTCAACAGCGGCGCCTTCTTCATCTTTCCGCTGGAGGGAATTTCGACGCGCTGGTACGAGGTCGTGCTTGGAACCCAGCGCTGGCAAGCAGCAATCGGCAACAGCCTGATCGTTGCGTTCGGGACGACGCTGATCGCAACGATACTCGGCACATTGACGGCTATTGCGCTTTCCGACGAAAAGTTTCCCGGCCGCCGCATTGTCATGCCGCTGCTGCTATCGCCACTGATCGTGCCGGTGGTGATCACCGCCGTCGGCTCGTATCTGTTCTACGCCCGTGTCGGCCTCGCCAGCAGCTATGCCGGCATCATCCTGGCGCATACCGCGCTCGCCAGTCCGTTTGTCGTTGTCACGGTGGGAGCGAGCCTCACCGGCTTCGACCGCAATCTGATGCGCGCCGCCGCCATCTCCGGAGCAAGGCCCATTACATCATTCTTCAGGGTGATGCTGCCGCTGATCTTGCCCGGCGTGCTGTCAGGGGCCGCCTTCGCCTTCGTTACGTCGTTCGACGAGGTCGTAGTGGCGCAGTTCCTGGCCAGCGCCAATCAGCGCACCATGCCGCTCGAAATGTTCATTGGCCTACGCGAGAAGCTGAGCCCGGCAATCACCGCCGCCGCGACGTTGATGATGGCACTGTCGATCGTGCTGCTCGTCGTCGCCAATCTTCTGGCCCGCCGTGGCAAGCAGCGACCACGCATCGATTAGGAATTGTACGGCGGTCGGCCCGGCCCTCTATAGGTCTGCGCGGCGCGGCCAGATTTCCATTCGCAAAGTGGATAGGCTGCGATCGCTGGCTTGCGAGTGCAACGCCGCCGTCAGCCACCATTTCAACGATGTGCTAAAGGGCGTGTATCCGGCGGAGCACTAGACGGATTTACTGATCTACAACCCGGCATGCGAGAATGACCCGTCTCCGGGAACGGCAGGCCGGGCGATCCGATCTCAACTGGCCCGTCGGATGTCCCCGGACCGGCTTTTTTGTGCTTCGGCCTCATTGACCCGGATGCCGTGGCGGTTCGGCGACCTACATCGATATGACGCTGGAGGACACGCCATGGACATGAGCAACAGGAAGACGCAGTTCAATATCTGGTACTGGATCGCCGCCTTCGCGGTGCTGATGATTTTCCAATATGTCTACACCGCCACGCAGCACGTCGCGCAGATTCCCTATAGTCAGTTTGAGACCCTGCTACGCGACGGCAAGATCGCCGACGTGCAGGTTTCCGATCGCTTCATCCAGGGCCGCTTCAAGGAGCCGCAGGACGGGAAGCCGCTATTCATTACCACGCGCGTCGAGCCGAATCTGGCGCGGCAGCTGCAGGAGCACGGCGTCACCGTCACTGGCCAGATCGAAAGCACTTTCCTGAGCGACCTGCTCTCCTGGATCGTCCCGATCGTCGTCTTCTTTGGCTTGTGGATGCTGCTGATGAGACGAATGGGTGGTGGCATGGGCGGTTTGATGCAAATCGGCAGGAGCAAGGCCAGGGTCTATGTCGAGGCCAATACCGGCGTCAAATTCGAGGACGTGGCGGGTGTCGATGAGGCCAAGGCCGAGTTGCAGGAGATCGTGGATTTCTTGAAAAGCCCGCAGGAATACGGCCGTCTTGGCGGGCGCATGCCCAAGGGCGTGCTGCTGGTCGGACCGCCCGGCACCGGCAAGACACTGCTCGCGAAAGCCGTTGCAGGCGAGGCAAAAGTTCCGTTCTTCTCGATCTCGGGCTCAGAATTCGTCGAGATGTTCGTGGGCGTCGGCGCCGCCCGGGTGCGCGACCTGTTTGAGCAGGCACGCGCCAAAGCCCCGGCGATCATCTTCATCGACGAACTCGACGCGCTGGGCCGCGCCCGCGGTGCGGGCCCGATGATGGGCGGCCACGACGAGAAGGAGCAGACGCTCAATCAACTCCTGGTCGAGCTCGATGGTTTCGATCCGAAAATCGGCGTCGTGCTGCTCGCCGCGACGAACCGCCCCGAAATCCTTGACCCGGCACTTCTTCGCGCAGGCCGTTTCGATCGGCAGGTGCTGGTCGATCGGCCGGACAAGCAAGGTCGCGTCCAGATACTCCAGGTCCACATGAAGAAGGCCAAGCTGGCGGCGGATGTCGATGCCGAAAAAGTCGCCGCGCTGACGCCGGGTTTTACCGGCGCCGACCTCGCCAACCTGGTCAATGAGGCGACCCTGCTTGCCACGCGCCGGAGGGCGGATGTCGTCACGATGGACGATTTCAACAATGCGGTCGAGCGCATAGTGGCCGGGCTTGAGAAACGCAACCGGCTGTTGAACCCGAGGGAACGCGAGGTCGTCGCCTATCACGAAATGGGCCATGCGCTGGTAGCCATGGCGCTGCCCGGAGTGGATCCCGTGCACAAAGTATCGATCATCCCGCGCGGCGTCGGCGCGTTGGGCTACACGATCCAGCGGCCGACCGAGGACCGATTCCTCATGACGCGCGAGGAACTGGAGAACAAGATGGCGGTGCTGCTCGGCGGCAGGGCGGCCGAGCAAGTCGTGTTCGGGCATCTGTCCACGGGGGCCGCCGATGACCTGGCCAAAGTGACCGATATCGCCCGCGCCATGGTGACGCGTTACGGCATGTCAGAAAAGCTCGGCCATGTGGCGCTGGAAAAGGACCTGCGCTCCTTCCTGAGCCCCAACCCACTCGCCGGCGGTCCGCGCGAGCACGATTACGGCGAGGCCACCGCCGAGGCTATCGACGAGGAGGTTCGCAGCATCGTCGATTCGGCTTTCGCGCGAACCGTCGGGCTCCTCACTGAGCGACGGGATCTGCTGGAAAAGACGGCGCGCAAACTGCTCGAAATCGAGACGCTCAGTGAGGCCGAGCTCGCATCGCTCGTCGGAAACGTCTCGGCACCGGATCGCACGGAGGCATCCGAACCGCAATCGGGGAAGCGACCGATACGACGAGGCAAGGCTGCGGCTACAAACTTCTCGCGCCGGGCCGAGTGACGCATCGCCGATCTCGACGCTGCCTCCGCGGGTGACCCGTTCCCCAGTGGCATAGTGTCGCTGCCAATCACCGAGATGATCGCCTAGGCAATCATGATTGAACTAAACCGCTGCCGCGGTAGCTGATGCGGGGTCTGGCCTGAGGAGGCCCCTGTCTGAGAAGATTTGGTGTCGAGCCAACCTTCCAGACAGGAGAACCCCAGATGGCCCAGATAAGCCCTCTGCGTCAGCGGATGATTGAAGATCTGACGATCCGCAATTTGTCACCGGAGACCCAGCGATCCTACGTGCATCACGTGGCGAAGTTCAGTCGATTTTTTGGACGATCACCCGATCAACTGGGATACGAAGAGGTGCGCGCCTATCAGGCCCACTTAGTGGGCCGAAGGGTCTCGTGGGGCGCGTTGAACCAGACCGTTTGCGCCTTGCGTTTCTTCTACGGCGTGACGCTGGGTCGATCTGATCTGCCTGAGCGGATCGCTTACGCCCGGACGCCGCGCAAGTTGCCGGTCGTGCTGAGCGCCGATGAGGTGGTCGGCTTTCTGCAGGCCGTGAAGGGGACGAGGAACCGGGTCGCTCTGATGACCACCTATGCGGTGGGCTTACGCGCCGCGGAGGCGGCGCGTCTGCAGGTGACGGACATCGATAGCAGCCGGATGATCATTCGCATCGAGCAAGGCAAGGGCGGCAAGGACCGCTATGTGATGCTGTCGCCGCAGCTGCTGGAGATTTTGCGCGTCTATTGGGTGACCAAGCCGGGACGATGGCTGTTTCCCCGGCGCGATGGCCGCGGCCCGATCCATCCACAGACCTTGGGGATCGCCTGTCGAGCAGCCTGCGAGTTCCTGGGCGTTGAGAAGCGGGTGACGGTGCACACCCTTCGCCACAGCTTCGCCACCCACCTTTTGGAAGCCGGCACGGACATAAGGATCATCCAGGTCCTGCTCAAAACAACG
>NZ_CAKXZT010000089.1 GCF_935825525.1 Mesorhizobium escarrei | reverse complement strand
GCGCATCCGGCTTGGTTCTAGCGGTTTGCAGTGTGTTTGCTTGGCAGAACGCCACTGCTGCTCCCAATTGCCACGCAGCCGCGGCGCCTGGCGTCAATTGGCACGAGTGTGACAAGAAGCTTCTCATCCTAGAAGGACAGGACCTGAGCGGGGCGAACCTGTTCGGTGTTGATTTCACTTCGACCGACCTCAGGAACAGCAATCTCCATGCGGCAAATCTTGAGAAGGCAACGCTTGTGCGTGCTTCCCTGGCCGACTCGACCGCCAAAGGCGCCCGGTTCGACAGAATCGAGGCCTACAGGACCGACTTCAGCCGTATGGACGCGCAGGGCGCTGTGTTTGCGAGCGCGGAAATGCAGCGCTCGAATTTCCAGGACGCCAATCTGACCAATGTTGATTTCACAAAGGCAGAATTGGGGCGTGCGCAGTTCCATGACGCCGATATCAGCGGCAGCCGCTTCTCGTTTGCCAATCTCGCACGGGCGGACTTCCGAGGAGCGACGTTCACCGCGCCGATAGACTTTGACCGCGCCTTTTTCTTTCTGACCCGTATCGAGGGCGTCGACCTTTCCAAATCGGCGGGTCTGTCCCAGTGGCAGCTCAACATGGCTTGCGGAGACGCCCGGACCGAGTTGCCTTCTGGCTTGACGAGGCCTGAAGATTGGCCCTGTCAATTCCAGCAGGAATAGTTGTCGGCAAGCGAACTGCGGCAAT
>NZ_CAKXZT010000088.1 GCF_935825525.1 Mesorhizobium escarrei | reverse complement strand
GGGCGTTTTTTGAACCGCGATCAAGCCACATTGGCCCGGTTTGCAGGGCATTTTTGCCCGCCTCGGGGCCCCAATTGGCCCCCCTCGGCGGATTTGCGCAGACTCCGCCGTCCTCATGCCGGCTTCCTCACTGGGAAAGGACGGCGGCCGCCCGTTGCAGATTGTAGCCGCAGCCGGCAAGCACGCACTGCGTCCGGTTGGTCGCCAGGTTGAAGAAGCGCAGCCGCCGCATGCCGTAGCGCTGCTTGAACACCGCAAACGGCCGCTCCACCGCCGCCCGCACCTTGGAGATCAGCCGGTTGCGCTGCTTCTGGCGCGGCGTCAGCGGATGGTGCTTGTTGGGCCGATGCATCAACCGATCCTTGATGCCGGCCTGCTTAAGCCGGGCATGCCGGGCATGGGTGTAATAGGCCTGGTCGCCATAGGCCGCCTCCTCGTCGCCGCAGATCAGCGTGTCGGCCGGCTCGGTGTCGGTGATCGAAGCATCGGTGAAGTGCATCCGCCGGATCAGCGTGTGAGCATCGTCGACGCCGTTGTGCACCTTATAGCCGAACACGGTCTTTTTGCCCTTGCGTCCCCAACGCGCATCGGGGTCGGCCGATGGCCGCGCCGCCGTCTCCTCACCCTTCTTCGGCTTCGCCGGCGGGCGGGCGGCGGCCTGCATGAACGATGCGTCAATCAGCGTGCCGTGCTTGAGGATCAGGCCCTTCTGCTCAAACTGCCGGGTGATCTCATCGAACACCCGATCAATCAGACCGTCGCACGTCAGCTCTTCGCGGAAGCGCCACAACGTCGAATGGTCCGGCGTGCGGTCCGACAGGCTGAAGCCGGCAAAGCGGCGGAACGACAGCCGGTCGCGCAGTTGCATCTCAAGGGCGGGGTCGCTGAGATTGTTCCACACGCCCAAAAACAGACACCGCAGCAATGTCTCGGCTGGATAGCTGGTGTTGCCCGCCCCCGGCCCGCTGCGCTGACCAAGAAGTGCCCGGATCGGCATCCAGTCGATGACGGTCGCGATCCGGTCGAGCGGCATCGTATCCGTCCGCGCCAGCCCGTCCGCCAGGCTCAGTTGACCAAGAACACGATCGACCATCCGAATCATCTCCCTCTCTTCCTTACCCACGGAATCACCAATCCGAGTCTGTGCAA
>NZ_CAKXZT010000087.1 GCF_935825525.1 Mesorhizobium escarrei | reverse complement strand
CTCCAACTCCTCGGCTGCCCGCAAGTGTTCAAGGTACTTCTGCGAGGGAAAGGGGTAGGTCTTCATGCAATCGATGGAACTAGCGGCCTTTCCGCTGTCCAAAGCCTTCGCCAGTCCCTGCGCCTCGGACAACATCAACTTGAGCTGGCCTATTTTGCGGTGCGCTTCTTGCACGCGCACAGGCGTGAGTAGGACGCGCAGACGATGCTCCTCCAACGCGGCAAGGCAGGCCTGCATCTCGGTGGCCTGCGTTTGCAGGCGATTGATCACGCTGGCGACCGCGTGTTCGGCGTCCTCGGGCTTCATCTGGCGCGCTTGCGAGATGGTTTTTTGCTGACCGGCCACATTGAACTGCAAAAGTTCGTCCAACCGCTCAAGTCGTGGCATCAGGACCTCAATGGACAGCGGGGCCCGCCAGATTGCCAAGTTTGCGCCCGCCGCCGACGCACTCGCATGCGCCTCGCTCGCGCTCACGAGCTTCTTCGTGCC
>NZ_CAKXZT010000086.1 GCF_935825525.1 Mesorhizobium escarrei | reverse complement strand
TTCAGTGCGCCAGGAAAGCTGGCGCGGTCCAGCCGGTGAAAGTCCGGCCCGGGTAAGGGGTAGCGCCCGCCCGGTAGTGAGTGTTGCGGCGTGGAAGGCGACGACCACGGTGAAGCGTACACAGCAACCGTGTGGGGTGTGGGATTGAGCCACGAAATTGATAGAGCGCAGGGGCCGAGGCGGTTGAAAACGCCGAAGGCAACATGTGCGGAGCCGTTACGCGAGGCTCTGTCGCCTTGCCGGGGTCGAAGGCCACATCACGCACGGAAGGATCGCGTCGGAACCTGGGAGATCTCTTGCCCGGCCGGGCGGCGTCCAGCCACACCGGTCCGCATCGGGAAGGTGAGGAGCCGTAGCCGATGATGAACGGGCAAGAGAAGTCTGACTCCGCCATAGTAGCTGTGAAGTCGCCGAACAAAGCCGGTTCTTCGGCGGCGGAGGCGATGGAGCCAAGGGCGGGGACCAAGGGGAACGCGGACCAGCAAAGCACGCACCGGGCACAGGACCGGGCTCGCGTGTCCCATGCGCTGGCCCGCGTACGGAAAGCTGCAGGGCAAAGGAAGAAAGAACGGTTCACCGCGCTTCTCCACCATGTCAATGTCGACACACTTCGGACGGCCTTCTATGCGCTCAGGCGCAAGGCGGCTCCTGGGGCGGATGGCGTGACATGGCGGGACTACGAGGCAGACCTTGAGCGCAAGCTTGAGGACCTGCACGAACGGGTTCATCGGGGAGCGTATCGACCGCAACCGTCTCGCCGGACGTACATACCGAAGGCGGACGGAAAGCAGCGGCCGCTGGCGATTGCCGCTCTGGAAGACAAGATCGTCCAAGGGGCAACCGTCATGGTGCTCAATGCCATCTATGAAGGCGACTTCTGCGGTTTCTCCTACGGGTTTCGACCCGGAAGAGGACCGCATGATGCGTTGGACGCACTGTGCGTTGCAATCGAACAGCGGAAGGTGAGCTGGATCATAGACGCCGACATCCGAAACTTCTTCGGCGAAGTCAGCCAGGAATGGCTGGTTCGCTTTCTGGAGCATCGGATCGGCGACAAGCGCATCATCCGCCTGATCCAGAAATGGTTGAAAGCGGGTATTCTCGAAGACGGGATCGTGACTGTGGATGACAGGGGAACGGGTCAAGGGTCGGTGATTTCGCCGCTCCTCGGCAATATCTACCTGCACTACGTCCTGGACCTGTGGGCCGAACGCTGGCGACGGCGCGAAGCTGCCGGCGACATGATCATCGTGCGCTACGCCGATGATGTAATCGTCGGCTTCGAGCGCGAGGACGACGCTCGTCGCTTCCTCGATGCAATGCGCTCGCGGCTTGAGGAGTTCATGCTGTCGCTCCATCCGGACAAGACCCGCTTGATTGAGTTTGGCCGCTTCGCGGCGGCCAATCGCAAGCGGCGCGGGCTCGGAAAACCGGAGACTTTCGCCTTTCTGGGGTTCACGTTCATCTGCGGTAAATCACGCCGAGGGCGCTTCCAGCTTCAACGGAAGACCCGCGGCGACCGCATGCGGGCGAAACTCCGGAGCATCAAGGCGCAGCTGCGGCAGCGGATGCACTGGCCGATCCCCGAACAGGGGCGATGGCTGAGGCAGGTCGTGACGGGGCATTTCGAGTACTTCGCGGTTCCCATGAACGGCCGGGCGATTACTGCGTTCCGGGATCATGTGACCGACCTCTGGCGAAGGGCGCTGCGGCGCCGCAGCCAGAAGGACGGCTGCACGTGGGAGCGTATCGCGAAGACAGCCGCCGACTATCTCCCCAAGCCCAGGATCCGTCATCCTTGGCCCGATGCGCGCTTCGCCGTCAATCACCCGAGGTAGGAGCCACGTGCGGGAAAGCCGCCTGCG
>NZ_CAKXZT010000085.1 GCF_935825525.1 Mesorhizobium escarrei | reverse complement strand
CCATCTGCCCCGGCGTGATCGAGACAACACTCGGCGTACCCGCAGCCGGCGACGGCGATTTCGAAAGCAGCGTCCAGCATTTCGCCGACCGGATCCCGCTGCGCCGCATAGGCCAGCCGGACGACGTCGCGGCCGCCGTCGCCTTCCTGGCTTCCGACGAGGCCAGACACGTCACCGGCGCGGATTGGCTGATCGATGGCGGCCAGACCTTGCAGAGCTGGGCCAACGCGCCGGCCGGCGGCGTATTTCCGAAATTTCGGTAGACCCCTAGGCAGTCGTCGGCGCTGCCGCGGCCAACGCCTTGTTGGGCGGCATTGCCTGGATGATCTGGACGGCGAGATCGAGGTCGGCGAGCCCGCCCGAAAGCGGCGTGCGCGGCGTCGCACCGGCCAGAATGCAATCGGCGAAGTGCAGCCATTCGCGGCGAAACGCGGTGTCGG
>NZ_CAKXZT010000084.1 GCF_935825525.1 Mesorhizobium escarrei | reverse complement strand
CGCGCGGCGCAAGACGCGGCGGCTAACCCTCCCTGTCCTGGCGATCGGAGGCGGCAAGGCAATCGGTGAGGGGACGGCGAACACGATGAGGCTCGTCGCGGACAACGTGCAGAGCGTCATCATTCCCGAAAGCGGCCACTGGGTCGCCGAGGAGACCCCAAAGAAGCTGCTCGCGGCGCTAACGCCGTTCTTGGCCCCCTACCGCGACGGATCGCGCGCGGGGACGGAGAACGTGAGATAGACCGCACGTATAATTCCGTTCGTCCACGCGAGGTATGTGGGTTCACCAGAGGAATGCAGGAGAATGCTATGGTTTTTCGAGACACTCACCCGTGAGCAAGGAAGCGGGCGTCCTCTTCGCCGAAATTGCTGCCCCGCCTATGAATTGATGGGGCCAGAACTGATCCGCGACCTGGTCTCCCTCATGCAGCAGGCCGAGTTCCAGAGCCGGATGCAAGCCGCCCTCCAATGGGGCTTCCAGACGCGGGACGCGGAGCTGGAGCTTCCCCGACTACTGGGCGAGGTGGAGGGAGTCCCATGAGCTTAACAACAGCGGCCGCTTTGCGTGTGTAACGGAGGATTGTCATGTCTGTGGGCAGCACTTCACCTCGCCCTGATCGCCACGCAAATGCATCACCGAAGCTCTGGTTAGCGTGGTCCTTGCTGGGCCTGCTCGGCTTCATCTGGGGCACCAACTTCTTGTTCATGAAGATGGCGGTCGCCGTCGTGCCGCCGCTCGAAGTGGCGTGGCTGCGAACTATCTTCGGCGCGCTTCCGATCGCTGCCCTTGCCCTCGTCCGAGGATCGCTGGCGAGGACCGACTGGCGCTTTGTCCACCATTTCGCCGCCATGGCGCTCCTGGCCAATGTCGGCCCATATGTCTTTTTTGTCATCGGCACGGCGCACCTTCCGTCCGGTGTCGCCGGGGTCATCAGCGGGGCTATCCCCTTCGTCACCGCAGCGATCGTTGCCGTCGCGCTTCCCGCCGAGCGCCTGACCAGGGTCAAGGCGCTTGGCCTAGGGATCGGCTTCGCAGGTGTCCTTCTGGTCGCGCCGCTCGGCGGAGCAGCGTCTGCAAGCGGCGGCTCGCCGCTGATCGGGGTGGCGGCGATGTTAGCCGGATCGGTGAGCTACGCACTGGCCTTGGTCTATGCGCGACGATTCATGGTGTCGCTCGGCCTTGGTCCGGTCAAGCTGGCGACCTACCAGATGCTCTTTGCCGCTGTTCTGCTAGCCCCCTTCGCAGCCCCGGGGCACTGGAGTGAGCTGGCCGCACATAGAGAGGCGCTGCTGGCGCTCGTCTTCGGGCTTGGCCTGGCGGGGACCGGGATCGCCTTCGTCATCTACTACCAGCTCATCCAGATGTTGGGGGCATTGAAGGCCGCGTCGGTTTATTACATCCCGCCGGTCGTCGCTCTTGTGGTTGGATGGGCCTTCGCCGGCGAGACGATAACGCTTGTCCAAACGATCGGCGCGGTACTCGTCATGGCAGGTATTTTCTATGCAATCCGGGATAGGGCCGGATGACATACCCTCCGCGCGCAGCCTGAGGAACCACATCCAGACCACCCTTTGAGCGCACCGTACGTCCGCTTCCGCTCTTCGACGGCCGAAAGCTGTCAGTCCGCTGGCGTGAAGAGTTTCGGGCGCCGGCAGGCGTACGAAAGTCCCCGAGGAAGGAACCCGCGGGCCACAGTCGAAGGCTATGGGGATTTCGGGTTTCGGCTGATGTCCGGGATGGCGTGACCGCCGCTGGGAAGCGCCGGCATGGATGGGGACAGGCCGCTTCGTTGCGCCTCCGCGCGATGTTGCCGGCCCGGCACACGGCTGGTTGCTACCCTGTCGACACCGATGATCACGATGGGCGCGCCTGGGTTCGTTGCCGGAGGCTGAGTGCCCTTGGCTGAAGGGGAGACCATGCCATGCCGGGTCATGGAGAGTTCTCCCGGTTCGTCGCCGTTTTGTCCGGCGGTCCGCGCGGCTGCTTCCACCGTTCGAACACCTCGATCACGATCATGCGGCCGCCGCAGCACGGGCACGGCGGGCGGAAGTCGTCCGGTTCAGCCGATGGATCGTTTGTGGCGGGAGGCGCGACCGCGAGCAGTTCGCGCGCGAGTGCGAGGCTGGCCTTGCGGGCGGAGCCGGCGAGCAGGCCATAGTGGCGGATGCGATGGAAGCCACGCGGCAGGACATGGAGCAGGAACCGACGGATGCTGCTGCCGGTCGGCGCCTTCGCGACGATAGTCCTTGTAGCGGAAGGTGACGCCGCTCTCGTCGAGGCGGATGAGGCGGCGGTTCGAGATGGCGACCCGGTGGGTATAGCGCGACAGATAGGCGAGCACCGCTTCAGGCCCGGCGAAGGGCGGCTTGGCGTAGACCACCCTTGCGACAGGCTAAGCCCTG
>NZ_CAKXZT010000083.1 GCF_935825525.1 Mesorhizobium escarrei | reverse complement strand
GCCGATGGCGGCTTGTCGAGCACGGCAACGACAGCTCTCACCACATCGTCTACATAGGTGAAATCCCGCCACATCTCGCCATTGTTGAACACCCGGATCGGCTTGCCTTCGAGCATCGCCTTGGTGAGTATCCAATAGGCCATGTCGGGCCGGCCCCAGGGACAATCTAGTCCAATTCTGGCTTTAGCCGAAAGGCCCGATAGGCGCTACAGACAAGCTGTGCTGTCGACGCGTCAGCTCGCCTCGCGCAGGGCCTCGGCCGCCTGCAAGTCGACCGAGACGAGCTGGCTGACGCCCTGCTCGGCCATGGTCACCCCGAACAGCCGGTTCATGCGGGCCATGGTGATCGGGTTGTGCGTGATGATGACGAAGCGCGTCTCGGTGGTGGCGGCCATTTCGTCCATCAGATTGCAGAAACGCTCGACATTGTGATCATCGAGCGGTGCGTCGACTTCGTCGAGCACACAGATCGGCGCGGGATTGGTCAGGAACACGGCGAAGATCAGCGACATCGCTGTCAAGGCCTGCTCGCCGCCGGAAAGCAGCGTCATCGTCTGCGGTTTCTTGCCGGGCGGCCGCGCAAGGATTTCGAGACCGGCCTCGAGCGGGTCGTCGGACTCGATCAGTTGCAGTTCCGCCGTGCCGCCGCCGAACAGATGCGAAAACAGCCGCTGGAAATGGCCATTGACCACGTCGAAGGCAGCCAGAAGGCGTTCGCGGCCTTCGCGGTTCAGGCTCTGAATGGCCTGCCGCAGCTTGCGGATGGCCTCGATGATGTCCTCCCGTTCTGAAACGATGGTCTCCAGCCGGTCAGACAGTTCCTTTTGCTCTTCCTCGGCGCGCAGATTGACGGCGCCGAGCCGCTCGCGCTCGACCTTCAGCCGGTCGAGCTGACGCTCGATCTCAGTCATCTCCGGCATCGGGCTGTCGGCCTCCAGGCCGGTGTGGCGGATGACCAGATGCGGCGGCGTGTTCAGCGTCTCCTGGATGCGCGCCTCGACCTCCAGCCGTCTTTCGTCGGCAGCCGTCAGCCGCTCTTCGGCGCGGACGCGAGTTTCGCGCGCGTCGGCCAGCGACTGGATCGCTGATGTCGCGGCTTTGTCCAGTTCGGACTGCTTGTTCTCCGCCTCCTGCAACCGGTCGCCGGCTGCCTGGCGCAGGCTTTCGGCCTCGGCAAGCTGCGACAGCAAGGCGCGCCGCTTGGCGTCGATCTCGTCGGGTGCATCGGCCAGCCTTTCGCGTTCGGCTTCGGCCTCGGCCTTGCGTTCGCCAAGTGCGGCGATCTGCGTCGAGGCGTTTTCGGCGCGCTCCAGCCAGTTGCGGCGTTCCGCGCCGATGGCGTCGAGGCGGCGCGTGCGCGCTTCGGCTTCCCGCCTCAGGCCTTCATGGACGGCGCGGGCATCGGCAAGGGTGGCGCGGTCGCGAGCGACGTTGGCCGCCGACTGATCGAGCTGCAACTGCAGATCACCGAGATCGGGGGCGCTTTGCAGCAGCATCTCCGCCTCGGCGAAAGCCGCCGCCGTCTCTTCATGGCTGTCGACGATGCGCGCGCGCGCCTCGTCAAGCGCGGCGCGACGGCTCGACAGCTCACCGCCGGCCTTCTCGGCCTCGGCCAGAGCGGTGCGGGCGGCGTCCAGCCCATGCTGGGCATCACGCCCGGCCTGACGGGCCTTGCGCTCGGCCTCGCTCTCTCGGGCAAGGGCCTGCTCGGCATGGGCAAGAGCCTCTTCGGCCTGGCGCAGGATGCGCGTTGCGTGGACCGCCTCGGCGTCGAGCTCGGCCAGCCGGTTTTTCTGCGCCAGCCGCTGCGCGGCGGCGGTCGGCGCGTCGGCGCTCGCGGTGAATCCGTCCCAGCGCCACAGCGCCCCTTCGCGGCTGACCAGCCGCTGCCCTGGAGCAAGCTGCGCCTGCAGCCGTATTCCCTCAGCAGCGTCGACGATGCCGATCTGCGCCAATCGGCGGGCCAGTTGCGCCGGCGCGCGGACGACGCTGGCAAGGCTCTTGATACCTTCGGGCAGAGCGGCGTCGTCGCGCTGAACCTCGCTTTGGCCCCAATGCACCGGCGCACTGCGGTCGAGCGGCACGTCGAGATCTTCGCCAAGGGCGGCGCCCAGCGCCGTCTCGTAGCCGCGCTCGACGCTGATCTGCTCCAGCACGGACGGGAAGAGGTCGCCGCTCGCGGCATTCAGGATCTTGGCCAGCGTGCGGGCCTCGGTTTCTATGCGCGCCAGCTCGGCCTTTGCATCCTGAACCGGCGGGCGGGCGGCACTCTCCGCCGCGCGCGCCTCGGCGACAGCCTGTTCGGCGGCAATCGCAGCGGCTTCGGTTTCCTCCAGCAGCGCCAGCGCCTGTTCAACCAGAAATTGCTTCTCGGCGGGATCGGCCAAGCCGGCGACTCTGGAGGCGATATCGGACAATTCCCGGTCGACATCGGCGAGTTGGCGGGCGAAACGGTCGCGGCGCTCCGTGGTGTCGCGCAGCGTCCGTTCGATCTGGTTGCGGGAGGCGGCGGCCTCCGCCCGTTCGGCGGTCAGCCCGGCGAGTTTGGCTTCACTGGCGGCAAGCGTCGACGCCGCCTGTCCAACCGCCGCGCGGGTGCTGGCATCGCGCTCGGCGGCGCCGGCGTTTTCGGTGTTGAGCGCGGCTTCTTCGGCGGCGAGGCGCTCAAGAATATCCGCATTGTCGCGGACCATTCGCTCCTCGCGGACGATGTCGCCATCGAGCTGCTGGAGCCGGCGGTCGAGCTCCGCTTGGCGGGCGCGGATGCGACCCGCTTCTTCCTCGATCTGCGTCTTGGCGATCGACAGGCGCTGGAAGGCGGCAGCGGCGGCGGCTTCCGCATCGCGCAGTTCCGGCAACCGATGGGCGCCGATCCCTTGCTCCCTGGCGGCGGCCATCTGGGCGGCGGCGCGGTCGCCCACAAGTGCCGTGGCGATCGCCAGCGCCGAGCGCGCCTCGCCTTCCTGCGTCTTGGCCAGCGTCCAGCGCAGATGCAGCAGCGTCGCTTCAGCCTTGCGGATATCAGCCGACAGGTTCTTGAAGCGCGAGGCCTGGCGAGCCTGGCGCTTCAGGCTTTCGATCTGGCTTTCCAGCTCGCCGACGACGTCGTCCAGACGTTCCAGATTCTGTTCGGCCGCCTTCAGACGCAGTTCCGCCTCGTGGCGACGTGTGTGCAGACCCGAAATGCCGGCCGCCTCTTCCAGCAGTGCGCGGCGCGCCTGCGGCTTTGCCTGGATCAGCTCGCCGATGCGGCCTTGCCCGACCATCGAGGGCGAGCGCGCGCCGGTCGACTGGTCGGCGAAAAGCAGCTGCACGTCCTTGGCGCGGGCTTCCTTGCCGTTGATGCGGTAGAGCGAACCCGCCTCGCGCTCGATGCGGCGCGACACCTGCAACTCGTCCGCGTCGTTGAAGGCCGAGGGCGCGCTACGGTCGCTGTTGTCGAGGAAAAGCGTGACTTCGGCGGTGTTGCGGGCCGGACGCGTTCCGGAACCGGAAAAGATGACGTCGTCCATGCCGGACGCGCGCATGTTCTTGTACGAGCTTTCGCCCATCACCCAGCGCAGTGCCTCGACAAGGTTCGACTTGCCGCAGCCGTTCGGCCCGACGATGCCGGTCAGGCCGCGTTCAATGACGAACTCACCGGGTTCGACGAAGGACTTGAAACCGAGCAGGCGAAGGCGCGAGAATTTCATTCGCGCCGCCCCAAAAGCGGGTTCCGCAAAAATGTTCCGCCGTTTGGCGACAAGAACTCGCGGCGCAACAAAAAGTCGCGCACGCCGAAGCGCAGCCGCTTCGGCGCTGCCGAAACGTCAAAGCAGAGGGTCGATAATGGCCGAGATTTCCTCAATCGACAGCGCCCCCTTGTAGGTCTTCCCGTTGATAAAGAAGGTCGGCGTCGAGTCGACCTTGAATTCATCGGCGCCGCGCTTCTGGACCGACCTCACATCGTCCAGAAGTTTCTGGTCCGTCAAGCAGGCCTCGAACGACTCCTGTGTAAAACCGGCCATCTTGGAGATTTGCAGCAGGGCGTCCTTGGTATTGGCGACACCTGCCCAGTTCGCCTGCTGCTTGAACAGAACGTCCACCATTGCGAAATAATTGTCCTTGGAGCAGCGCGCCAGCATGAAACCGGCCTCGGCGCTGGGGTCGAAGGGGAATTCGCGCAGGATAAGGCGGGCCTTGCCGGTATCGATGTATTTCGTCTTCAGCGCCGGGAGAGTGGTTTCATGGAAATGCGCGCAGTGCGGGCAGGTCATCGAGGCATATTCGACGATGGTGACCTTCGCGTCGTCCTTGCCGAGTTGCATGTCGGGCAGTGTGCCGGGCTTCAGCAAGGCAGCCATGTCCACCGTGCCCTGGGCCTCAGGCGCCTTGGCCGCGGCCGCAGCGGCCGGCTTCGCCGGATCGGCCGGCTTCATCGCGTCGGCGGGGGCCGCAGGCTTCACATCCTCCGCCACGGCTTTCTCACCCGAGTCGCTGCATGCAGCGAGCAGAGCCACCGCCGGAATGGCGGCCAGCGACGACAGGAGGTTTCTGCGGGACAAAAGACGGGGCATACGAATCACCTGACAATGGTTTGGATTTTGCAATGCAAAGGCTAGAAAAGGCGAGAGTTGGCGCGAATTAAGGCATCGCCGTCCCCATTCCAATCGCCAAATCTTGGGTACGCGATCACGAAAGCGCGAGATTATATTTTCTTTTGACCGAGAATGGTGGCGCCGAGCCGCTCCAGCGAGGCGCGCAGCCCATCATCCTCGATCATTCCGACAGTGCCTGACAGCTTCACCTTCTCGGCCGCGGTCAGCGGCCGCAGGCTCGGTTCAAGCCGCCCTTTGTCAACCGTGACCGGCTTTTGCACGATTCTGATCCGGCCGATAGCGTTGAAGCCGAGGAAGGCGTTGACCCGGTTGATGATCTCGCCGGTCTCGTGCTGCAGATGGAGCGCCGCCATGCCGTCGCAGGCGACGACCAGCACCGCCGGCTCGAACGGATCGTCTTCATGCATGCGGCGCGGCCACTGGATCTTTTCAGGGCGCGAACGGCTGGCAAGCCGCGGCCCGGCAATCTCCTCCCATGACTGGACGAGCCCGATCGACATGCCGGCTCGCTTGCGCAGCACCGGATCGAGGATCTGGGTTGCGAGATCACTCACCGGAACGGGATTGCCGAAGGGCCTTTTCCCTGCCATGTGCGTTCTCCAGTCACGACCTTCACAATGCATCGGTTAGGCCAGTCCTCGATCAATGGCACTGCACGACCAGACCCGCAAGACCGCATCCGGAGACAGCGGCAAAGCCGCATCCGGAGACAGCGGCGAGATCGCGTCCCGCCTGCTCGCCTGGTACGACGCGCATCACCGCGACTTGCCGTGGCGGATTGCGCCGCGCGAGTTGGCACGCGGCATACGGCCCGATCCCTACCGGGTCTGGCTTTCCGAAGTCATGCTGCAGCAGACCACGGTCGAAGCGGTAAAATCCTATTTCCGGGCCTTTGTCGAGAAATGGCCTGATATCGAGGCGTTGGCCGCTTCACCGACCGAAGATGTCATGAAGGCCTGGGCCGGGCTTGGCTATTATTCCCGCGCGCGCAATCTCAAGGCCTGCGCCGATCTCGTCGCGCGGCGAGGCGGCAAGTTTCCGGATACGCAAGCTGGCTTGAGAGAGCTGCCCGGCATCGGCGCCTACACGGCGGCGGCGATCGCGGCGATCGCCTTCGACCAGCCCGCCGCGGTCGTCGACGGCAATGTCGAGCGGGTGGTTTCCCGGCTGTTTTCGATCGTCACGCCGCTGAGCGAAGCCAAGGGCGACATACGCACTTATGTCGAGCGCATGGTTCCAGCGACCAGACCGGGCGATTTCGCCCAGGCGATGATGGATCTCGGCGCGACGATCTGCACGCCGCGGCGGCCGCGCTGCGGGCTCTGCCCGCTGCGCGAGGATTGCAGTGCCATTATTTCCGGCGATGCCGAACACTTCCCTGTCCGCCTGCCGAAGGGTGAGAAACCGTTGCGGCGCGGGGCCGCCTTCGTTGCCGTACGTGATGACGGCGCCGTTCTTTTGCGCAAACGTGCGGATAAGGGCC
>NZ_CAKXZT010000082.1 GCF_935825525.1 Mesorhizobium escarrei | reverse complement strand
GTGGGCAGGCGTAGCTCGACGGGCTGGCGATGGCCGCGCGCATTGCGATGCGGCCCTTGAAGAGCGGACGGTTTCGGCGCTGCAGATGGTGCGGGACATGCGGTCGGCCGGAGACGCACGATCGCCTTGGGCCGCCGACGATCAGAGTTCTTGGCGGGTATGCAGAGCGATGAAGAGCGGTTTGTGGTCATGGCGCCCTCGTCCAAGGCGGCGCGCGGGCGCGGTCGCCGCCGCGTTCGAAGGTCTCGATGACGATCATCCTGCCGCCGCAGCATGGACATGGCGGTCGCCAATCCGATGGCGTGGCGGCATCGGCGCCCGTTCCGTTGCATTCGGCCTTGGGCTGCGGCGCGGCGAGAAGTTCGCGAGCGTGCGCGATGTTGGCCTTGGCGTGCGCACTGGCGAGCAGCCCATAGTGGCGGATGCGATGGAAGCCTTTGGGCAGCACGTGGAGCAGGAAGCGGCGGATGAACTCGCCCGGATCGAGCGTCATGGTCCGGTACCGCTCGCTGCCATTGCGGCGGTAGTCCTTGACGCGGAATGTGACGCCCGCCTCGTCGAGCGCGATCAACCGGCTGTTGGAAATGGCGACGCGGTGGGTATAGCGCGACAGGTAGGCCAGCACGGCCTCGGG
>NZ_CAKXZT010000081.1 GCF_935825525.1 Mesorhizobium escarrei | reverse complement strand
GACGAGCATGAGGAATACGACGATGGCCCGGTTGTGGACGGCCCATTCCGAAAGATTGAAGCGTGCCATCACTCGACCTCCGTCTCAGCGTTCACCAACTCACCGTCTGCCAGCGAATTGACGCCGGCGGTCACGACCTTCTCTCCTGCCGACAGCCCGTGGCTGACGACGACGGAGTCTGTATCGAATTGAAGCAGCTGGACGTTCCGGCGCTGCACCTTGCCGTCACCGCCAATTACCCAGACCTGCGGCTCGTCTCCG
>NZ_CAKXZT010000080.1 GCF_935825525.1 Mesorhizobium escarrei | reverse complement strand
GACGAGCATGAGGAATACGACGATAGCCCGGTTGTGGACGGCCCATTCCGAAAGATTGAAGCGTGTCATCACTCGACCTCCGTCTCAGCGTTCACCAACTCACCGTCTGCCAGCGAATTAACACCGGCGGTCACGACCTTCTCTCCTGCCGACAGCCCGTGGCTGACGACGACGGAGTCTGTATCGAATTGAAGCAGCTGGACGTTCCGGCGCTGCACCTTGCCGTCACCGCCAATCACCCAGACCTGCGGCTCGTCTCCG
>NZ_CAKXZT010000079.1 GCF_935825525.1 Mesorhizobium escarrei | reverse complement strand
TGGGCGTCCCTACCGCGATCCACTAGCCTGATCCGCGTTTGGCTTCAGGCATCCAGATCGATCAAGGCGATGCCGAGTTCCGGACGCTTTCTGCGGCGCAGGTGACCAGGCGTTTCCACCAATGTGACTTCGAGAGTCGGCCGAACAATGCCATCGAGAAGATGTCCGCCCTTCGTGCTGCCGTCGCGCAATCCGAGCACCGCATGGACGTGAAGGCTCGGCTTGCCGTCGTCGCCCATCGCAACGTCGCCGACCGCGCTGAGCACCTCGCACTGTTCCAGCACCGGGATTTTCCGATAAGTTTTTTCCTCGATGTCGAACCAGCCGACAGTCGCCCTTTCGAAGGCGCCGAGCGCGGTCAGCGAGGCGCCGCCAATATCGTGATCGACCGCGAAAGCTGTAAGCGCCGCGAACGCTTCCTCGCCGGGATCAAGCACCACAACGAACGTCCTTTGTCCGGCGCTTTCGGCGACGAGCTGCGATTTCATGATTTCACTCCAGACGCTGTGTCGGCTTTGCCCTGTCACTCGATCGAGAGTTGAACGGAAAGCTGGCTCGCGAGTTCCCAATAGGTTTGGCTTGGGTTTGAACATCGCAGCGCCGTTCGACTGTGGAGAAGATGCAGTGGTCCGGAACAAGATTGCCCAGGAAACATTGTTCCCCGCAGGCTATCTCTGAGGGAGCGGACGTGGCGCCAACCGAGATCATCGTCAGGCATGCGCTAACGCCGCGTGAGTTCTGGATTGGTCTCGGGCGTGCCTTTGCCGGGGCGTTGATCTTCGCCGTCCCGGTGCTGATGACCATGGAAGCTTGGGCGCTGGGCTTTCACCTTCACCCACTGCGGCTCGCCCTGTTCCTCGCTGTCACTTTGCCAATGCTGGTGCTGCTGCACAAGTACGGAGGCTTTCGTCAGACGGTGGCGCTCCGCGACCGCATCGCCGATGCTTTTGTGGCCATACTTGTGGCCGCTGTGGCGGCTACGGCGGTGTTTTTCATTTTCGGCATCGTGACCGTCGAAATGCCGCTACGGGAGGTGATTGGCAAAATTGCGGTGCAGGTTGTCCCAGGCAGTCTCGGAGCATCTTTGGCGCGCGCTCAGCTCGGCACGGGTTTGTTGGAGGAGGAGGACATTCCCGAGCCCGGCTACACCGGAGAGCTGTTCCTGATGGTGGTCGGAGCGCTGTTTCTATCGGTGAACATCGCACCAACGGAAGAGGTCGTCCTCATCGCTTACAAGATGCAACCCTGGCAGGAAATCGCCCTGGTTGTGGTCACCCTCGCTCTCATGCACGCCTTCGTCTACGAGTTCGAATTCCGCGGCTCGCACAGTCCCGAGCCAGGCGCTGGATTGGTCAGCATCTTCTTTCGCTATGCGATCGTCGGCTATGTCCTGGTGATGCTTGTGAACCTTTATATCCTGTGGACCTTCGGCAGGACCGATGGCGCCGGCTTTTCGGAGACACTCAGTGCAGTCGTGGTTCTGTCGTTTCCTGGCGCGCTCGGGGCGGCGGTTGCGAGGCTCATTCTGTGACAAAGAATTCCGCAAAAGGCGACAGGCAACAGAAGCAGCAGTCCGACAACAAAGCAAAGACACGCAAACCCGGAACTTCGGTCACGGAGTGGGTCGTGGCGGGAATAAGCTCGGTAGCCCTGCTTGCCGTGCTTAGCTACCTTGTCGTCGATGGCTTGAGCACAAGCGATGGGACCGCTCGGATCGTTGTGCTGCCGCTGGCGGTCGCGGCCACCGAGGGCGGCTACGTGGTCGAGTTCGCCGCTGCAAACAGGGCGGGGAAATCAGTTGCTGCTGTCGAGATCAAAGGTGAACTCCGCAATGGCGATGAGGTCGTCGAGGAGAGCAGCGCTACGCTCGACTATGTCCCACAGAATTCCCAACGCAAGGGCGCGTTGATCTTTCGTCGCGATCCCGAGGCCTATGACTTGCGCCTCTTTGCCAGTGGATACAGTGAACCCTGACCAGTCATGGATGAAATGGAACTCGGCATGGATGAAGCGGTAACCCGGCCACCGCTTCGCCCTGCTGTAAAAGCGACATGGCTGCAGCAGAACCAACATGGCCCGTGCCTCCGAGCATGGGTGATCCTTCTCGCTCCCTATTCCTCCGGGGCGGTGGCAGGAGCCGTATAACGGCGACGTACCGCATCCAGAACGTGCTTGCGGCTCTCCTGCGCCGAGAGCATTTCGTCCTTTTCCGCCTCGGCGGTCTCGCGCGCCAGCTCCTTGTCCCTGATCTGTCGGCGAAACCATTCGGAATAGTCGCCGGCGCGCAGGTGATGCTCCCAGGTTCTGTCGTCGATGCCCTCGGCAATCTGGGCGAAGATCATCAGGTTGTGGGCCCGGAGATTCATCGCGTTGTCGGGACCTCTGAAATAGAAGCTGCCGGCCTCGTCGAGTTGACCTTCTGCATATTTGCGGCTGTGACGCTTGAGCGACTGGCGCGGCTCGATCGCTTTGACCATGGCAATTTTCTTGCGGGCTTGCGGCCGCCAGAACAGCACGCGCTCGCCTTCTGGCGAGGGAATATCCTTTGGCGGCTTGGTGTCCGTCTCCTGACAAAAGGCCCTGATGACATTCTTGGCCTTGGGACCGAGCGCAATCACGGCAGTGACCAGACGCAGGGCGTCGGTCGAGATCGCCTCCGGATGAACGGTGATCAGGACAGTGCCCGGCAATTCCAACGATAGGATGGCGCGCGTGTCGTCGCGCTTCTTGGGCAGAAGATGATGCGCCTCGTCGATGACCAGCCAATGCGGCCTCGCCGTACGGTAGCGGAAATTGCCAAGACCGGGGAGCAGGTCGGCAAAGAAGTCTGGTCGCTCATTGACCCGCAACGCCAGCCCATTGACGACCACATTGGTGTCGGGCTTTTCGATCAGGTCGAGCACTTGTGCCTTTGTCGGTTCGCTTGAGCCATCGCCTATCCGGACGGCGCCTTCGAGGCCATCATAGTCGCCTTCCGGATCGAAAACGCAGAATTGAAATCCGTTCTCGACGAAGCGTTCCGTCAGTGCGGTGGCCAAGGTGGATTTGCCGATGCCGGAGCTTCCGGTGATCAGAACCGTGTCGGTCGGCGTCAGATAGACTTCGTCGCCGCCGACCGAACCGAGAAGGATACCGTCACGGGCTTTTCGGACAAATTCCCGATCACGCTTTACCAGCTTTTCGATCAGTTCCTCGACGCCCTTTCCACGCGCGCCGCGCGTTACAAGATCGGCTGTATCCTTGACCGCTGCAAGTGCATTGGCGACAGCGATGCTGCAGCCGCAGGCCTGCAGGAACGCATGATCGTTTTCAGCATCGCCAATACCGACCACATTGTGCGGCGACAGCCTGAGGTCCTCAAGTGCGGCTGCCAGCCCGGTTGCCTTGTTGATGCCGCTGGGCAGCACCATCACCGCGCCCTTGTTGAAGATGATTTCCAGCTCCAGCCCGAGTTCCTTGATGACCTCAAGAACTGTTGCCTGGTGTGGTTCCCAGGTCGCAACGATCGACCGTCCGACTGAAAGCGGCTTGACGCCGCGTTTCTTCAACTTGGCGACAAATTTCGGCGCCGGTGCCGGTGAGATCGCACGTTCTTCCTCGCTGGCAGGCGTGTAGATCAACGCCCCATTTTCGGCGACGACCTTGTCGAACACGCCGAGCTCGGGAAAAACCCGCTTGAGGTCGGGCAGTTCGCGGCCAGTGACGAGGATGAGCTTGCGGCCGCTTTTCTTGAACCGTTCGAGGGCTGCAAGCGTCTTTTCAGCTACGATCCCGTCGTGCGCCAGCGTGCCGTCATAGTCCGTCGCCAAGGCAATGAAATACATCTGTCGACCATTTCTTATCTGAGATCGCCGCTACCACCGTCACAGGCGAGAGGTCCATGATGATCGAGGCAGTGCGGGCGACAAGTTCTCAGTAGCCGCCGATGATCGGCAGTATCTCGCCGGTGATGTAGCTTGAACAATGCGGCGAGGCCAGGAACACATAGGCGGGCGCGATTTCCTCCGGTTGCGCCGGCCGTTTCATCGGCGTGTCCGCGCCAAATTTCGAAACGTCGCCGGCTTGCTTGTCCGACGGGTTGAGCGGCGTCCACACCGGGCCTGGCGCCACGCAGTTCACCCGAATTCCCTTTTCAATGAGGTTGCCGGACAGTGCGCGCGTGAAGGCATGAATGCCGCCCTTGGTCATCGAATAATCGACCAGCTGCTTCGAGCCCTCTATGCCGGTTATGGAGCCGCTGTTGATGATCGCCGAACCAGGCTTCATATGCGGAACGGACTCCTGCGCCATGTGGAAATAGCCGTAGAGGTTGGTCTTCAGCGTCGTGTCGAAATGCTCCTCGGTCAGTTCGCTGAAGTCGCTGGAATGGATCTGGAAAGCGGCGTTGTTGACCAACACGTCGATCCGGCCAAATTCCTTCACCACCTCAGCCACAGCATTGTGGCAGTGGTCGCGTTCGCTGACGTCGGCCTTGACCAGCATGCAGCGCCGGCCCTCGGCTTCGACGGCCCTCTTCGTTTCTTCAGCATCCTTATCCTCGGACAGATAGACGATCGCCACATCGGCGCCTTCGCGCGCATAGAGCACGGCCACGGCTCGGCCGATGCCGGAATCGCCGCCGGTGATGACGGCCACTTTGCGATCGAGCTTTTTTGATCCGATATAGAATGGCGCGTCGTAAAGCGGCGCCGGCTCAATCGCCCATTCGTGCCCCGGCTTCGGCTGGTGCTGCTCGGGAAAGGGCGGCTCGGGATATTTGCGTGCTCCGGCCTGCATGGCGCCTGGTTGCTTGCCGTTGCCCTTCGATTTGTCCTTGGCGTCGATGCCGCGCTGGATGTGGCGTTGCTTGGCGGCCTCGCCGGCGATTTCCGATTTCATCTGCATGGCTGTCTCCTTGGCTTGGAGAACGAACAACGCATGTCCGGCGAAAAAGTTTACGCGACGGCGTCATTCCTTCAGTAACGAATCCAAACGCCAGGAAATCGACGGCGTGTACTGCCCAACTGGCAACGAATGAGGCGGCCGGACGTTCCGGCACAAGCGGTGTCCGAGAACCTGAACGCGCGCCAGCCAGGCAGAAGGTATTCCGAGGCTGGTGACCTGACGATTTCCCGCTTCTCGGCCGTACAGGCGATTTTGCCACTGGACCGCGTCAAGGGAGAGGAAAATGGCTGAAGGTCATGCCAAACCGAGCGGGCCGGATTTGGTCGAGGGCATCGCGTTATCCGACCTTGCCGATGGCGGAAAGCTCCTCGGCCATTGCGGCGATGAGCCGGTGCTGCTGGTGCGCCGCGGGGCCGAGATCTTCGCCATCGGCGCGACATGCACACATTATGGCGGGCCGCTCGTCGACGGTCTTGTGGTGGAAGACACCGTCCGGTGTCCCTGGCATCACGCGTGTTTTGATTTGCGGACAGGCGAGGCCCTGCGCGCCCCTGCATTCAGTCCACTCGCTTGCTGGTCGGTGGAACAACGCGATGATCGGATAGTCGTGGGCGAGAAGCGCAAGCGGATGGCACCCAAGCAGCGCGATGGAAGTTCCGGCCGGGTTCCGGGGAAGATCGTCATTGTGGGTGGCGGCGCCGCCGGTTTCGCGGCGGCAGAAACACTACGGCGCGAACATTATCAAGGCAGCATTGTCATGCTCAGCAACGACGAAGCGCCGCCGGTTGATCGGCCCAATCTTTCCAAGGACTACCTCGCCGGCAAAGCACCGGAGGATTGGATTCCGCTGCGCCGAGAAAGCTTCTATTCGAAGAACGATATCGAGCTGCGACTAAATGCGGATGTCGCCAGCATCGATGCAGGTTCTGGCGAGGTTGTGCTGGCGGACGGGGCCCGGACTCCCTACGACAGGCTACTCCTGGCGACCGGAGCCGAACCGGTTCGCCTGACCATACAAGGCGCCGACCAGCCACATGTTCACACGCTGCGCTCGTTCGCAGACTGCAAGGCGATCATCGAGCGGGCCACGACTGCGCGCCGCGCCGTCGTGCTTGGCGCCAGTTTCATTGGCCTGGAGGTTGCCGCGGCCCTGCGCTCGCGCGCGATCGAAGTTCATGTCGTGGCGCCGGAAAAACGGCCGATGGAACGGATCATGGGTCCGCAAATGGCCGACTTCATCCGCGTCCTCCATGAGGAGAATGGTGTCGTGTTCCATCTCGAGGACACCGCCAGCAGCATCGACGCCAGCGAGGTGAAACTCAGCGGTGGCGATACGTTGGCGGCGGATCTCGTCGTCGCCGGCATCGGCGTGCGGCCGCGGACAGGGCTTGCCGAAACGGCGGGGCTCATCCTTGACCGCGGTGTCGTGGTAAACGCCTTTTTGGAGACGAGCGCACCAGGCATCTTCGCGGCCGGCGACATTGCGCGGTGGCCGGATCCCCACAGTGGCGAGAACATTCGGGTCGAGCATTGGGTGGTTGCCGAGAGGCAGGGGCGAACCGCAGCCCTCAACATGCTCGGCCATCGCCAGAAATTCGTCGCCGTGCCGTTCTTCTGGAGCCAGCACTACGATGTTCCCATCAACTATGTCGGCCATGCCGCGCAATGGGACGAGATCGTGATCGATGGCGACATTGTTGCCAAGGATTGCCTGCTCCGCTTCAAGCGCGAAGGGCGCACGCTGGCTGTCGCTTCGATCTTCCGCGACATCGAAAGCCTAGGGGCCGAGGTGGAAATGGAGCGCCAAATTGACCTAGTGGTAAAAGCCTGACACTTGGCACCCGACGTGTGGGGCAGCTCAGGCTGAAAGACCGCCGATCGGGCAACCACGGAAGATGGAAGGTCAGCCCGCAATCGCGCTCAGCGCGTCCTCAATAAGCTCGAGTGAATCCGCCATCGTGTAGAATGTTCAAGCCTGTCATGTGATCAGTGAGGGGCGACAACAAGCCCTCGACGACGGCGGCAACTTCAGACGGCGTCCCATACTTTTTGAGTGGAACATTGTCGGTTTCGACCGCAATCCTTTCTTCAAACGTCACGCCGGCGTCCTGCGCTCGCCTGCCAATTGCATCCCGATACCAGGGCGACAGCGTGCCACCGAGTGAAAGAGTGTTCACATGAATACCTCTTTCGCCCAGCGCAAAGGCAAGCGTCTTCGCTTCTCCAAGCCAAGCGGTGCGGATGACGTTGGCGGTGGCGTAGTGGCTAAGAACCTGAGCCGAAGAAATGCCGGAAATGATTACGACCTTGCAGCGACGACCTGCTTCAGGGGCCGGTTCCATACGAGCGATTGCCGACTTCAACAGGGACAACGGCCCAATGAAGCTTGTCTGAAACAGCGTTCGCCAGACGTCCGGTTCGGGCATAGGGTCAGCGGACGAATGCGGTTGGGGCGGCATAAGAACGACCCCGTCAAGCTTGAGGCCCGACGTGGCGAGGTGTCGATCAAACTCGCCCAACGCGGCATCGGATGCCATATCAACCGGTATAGCTTCATGCGAACCGTCGGCTGGTGCAGGCAGGGTCGAAACCAGCGACTCAAGCCGCACCTGATTGCGGGCCGCCACCATCAGCCGCGCGCCACCGGCCGCAAGCCGTTCGCAAATTGCTTGCCCGATCCCACCCGTCGCCCCAGTCACAAGTATGGTCGACATCGCACCACCCCGCCAGTTTCGAGCACTATACCGTTGTACTCTGGAAAAGCCATTGGCACCCCGGCTATGGGGCGGTTTCTTGCCGCCCACCGGTACCAAGTGTCAGACTTTCGCCACTAGCGAAGCGCCCACTGTTATCCACCTTCCGTGGCGATAAGCATTCAATTGCGCTTCGCTCATTCCGCGCAGCACAAAGGTCCGGGGCTGGGGGCGCTGTACGGCCGGTTCAGTCTGCGCAATCAGTCTCGGCGCGCAAGGATCCAGTCGGTCGCCGCCGCGAGATCGGCGACGGTTGCGGTCGGGCGCGGATCGAACCGTTTCTCGTCGCCGTGCCGGTATTTGCCTGTCCGCACCAGCAATGCGCCCGAAAGTCCGGCGCGCAGGGCGCCAGCTATGTCGGCCTCGGCGTCGTCGCCGACCATGATCGCCTGATCTGGCGGACAGTCCATGCTTGCCAGCGCCGACTGAAAGAAAGCCGGCGACGGCTTGCCGAGAACGGTTGCGCGCTTCAGGGAGGCAAATTCCAATGCCGCGACGAATGGCCCTGCATCGAGGCTGAGCTCGCCGTCAGCATCCCGAAACGTCCGGTTGGTGGCAAGGGCCAGCAATTCGGCCCCGGCGCCCAGCGCGCGGAACGCTTCATTCAACGCCGCGTAGGTGAAGGCGTCTCCGGCATCACCGACGATGACGGCGCGCTTGTCGCGATCCGGCAGTTCGCAAAAGTCCGGCGCAAGGTCGGGGTGAACCAACAAGTATGGCGCACGGCCATTGCGAAGCAGCCATTCGCGTGCAGCGTGCGCCGGGGTGAAAACATCTGCCTTGGTAATGGTGAGCCCCATCGCCTGCAGACGTTCGAAAACGCTCTGTTTCGACGAGCGCGTGGTATTGCTTATGAAGCGTATGGCCAAGCCGGCCTGGCGCAAACGCGAGACGGCGTCGATCCCGCCTGGTATGGCGGTCTCGCCATCATAGAGGACGCCTGCGAGGTCCAGCAGTACACCTCTTGTCATCGGTCCAGCATGACCAAGAGTCCGTCAGGCGTCAAATCCGGAACAGGCCATGGTTGTTCCTCTTGGATCAGGGGATAGACACATGCGATTTGTCGAGGTCACTGCCACCATTCGGGGAAGGCCGTTCGTGCGGCTTGGGCCAGCGTTGCGATCGCCTCGTCGGGAACCGAGCTGTAGGGCCAGAGCAGTCGCGGGCCAAGCGGCGCCCAGCCGCCGGCTGCCGCCATCGCTTTGTCGAGCGCCGCATCGCTGACAGCGTAGCGCACGCGAAAGGGCAGAACCTGTGTGGCGAGAAAGGCCTGGATGCGCGTCTCGACCTCGGCAGCGGCTGCCGCGTCGGTGCGGATCGTCTGCCACCACATTACCGCGCCCTTGGGGTTAAGACAGGCGACGTTGGAATAGCTGCCATGCGCTCCTTGGGCAAATCCCGTCGCCAGCGTATGGCCGGGCACGAAGACCGAAAATCCCGGCAGTTCGCGGCGCATATCGGCGTACCAACTGGCGTCGCCGCCCGGCAGTTTGGCGCCGACCAGCGACGGCACCGCTGCACGCAGCCTGGCGATGCCTTCGAGCCTCAGGCGGCGCTTGGCATGCGGTGGATTGTAGAGCACCAGCGGCATGTCGGGCGCGGTCTCGCACAGGCCGCCGACGAAGCGCATAACCTCGCCGTCGCTGGGCGGCCACCAGTCGGGCAAGGTGAATTGCACCGCCGCCGGGCGAAGCGCCGACACCCGCATCAGCCGCTCGCGCGCGACGCGCGGATTGGACTGGCTGATGCCGATCTGGAAGGGCAGGCGCGCGCGGCCGGCAATCGCGGCCACCAGGGCGCAAAGCCGGTCGAACTCGGGCTCGGTCTGGCAGTGGAATTCGCAGGCCGTGCCGTTGGAATAGATGCCGTCGACACCTGATGCGCAGAGCCGGGCGATCGTTTCCTCCGTCGCTTCCCAGTCGATTGCCCCGCGATCGTCGATGGCCAGCATCACCGCGCCCCAGACGCCGCGCGGCGCGTGTGCGGGCACGTGGCTCACGTGGTCGTCGAACTCAGGGCGCACCGGCGATCTCGTGCTCTCGGCGCGTTTCGTTCGACGCAAAGGCGGCCTCGATGATGCCGATGATCTTGCGGCCATAGGCGCCGTCGACCGGCACCGGCTTGTCGTCGGCAATGGCATCGCGCATCGCGCTCCATTCGCGCACCAGCGCAGCATGCATCCAGTTTGGCTCGAATGAGCCGGGTAGGTCGGCCCAGGCTGTGTCGCGGCCAAGCATCGTGCCGCGGTCCATGTCGATGCGCAGCGTTCCATGCTCGCAGACCAGGTCCATGGCGTAGCCGGCCGCGCCATTGCGATAGCCGACGCTCTGCACCTGGCCGAGCCCGCCGCCGGCGAAGCGCAGTCCGAGCAGGGCGGTGTCGTCGGCTTCCTGGTCATGGGACATGGCGCCAAGCATGGCGCTCACCGACACGACGTCGTCATCCATGAGCCAGACCAGACGGTCGAGCGCATGGATGCCGGCCGTCAACAGCATGCCGCCGCCGGTGGCCTTGCGCAGATGCCAGTGGCGGCGATTATGCTCCATCCACAGCTTGATGATCCAGCTCGATCCGACGAGCGGCCGGCCGAGCATTCCTTGCTCAAGCATTTGCCTGGCCGCCATGCAAGGCAGCGCGAAATGCATGAGATGGGCGACCATCAGCTTGACGCCAGCGGCGGCCACGGCGGCGTTGATCGCATCGCAGGCCGCCGCCGTCGGCGCCATCGGCTTTTCGAGCATGACGTGCTTGCCGGCCTTTGCCGCGCCGATCGCCATGTCGGCATGGAGATGGTGAGGGCTGGCGACGAGGACAGCGTCGACATCCTTGTCGTCTAGCAGCTTGCGCCAGTCGGTGTAGCCGCGACCACCATGTTCGCTGGTGAAGGCGGCCAGGGCATCGTTATTCCCGCGGCACGATGCGACGAGATGCAGGCCCTGCACCTGCTTGATTGCCCTTGCATGGGCGGCGCCGAAATCGCCCGCTCCGATAATGCCTATTCCAATCATCGTCCTGCCTTTTCATACGCGGCGTCGATCAGCGACATCGCCGCAACATAGTCTTCGATTGAAGTCGCCGGCGGCGCTTTTCGAGCCAGCCGGTCGAGCGTGTCGCTCATGCACAGGCGGTAGCGCGTCGCCGGCAATTCGATCGGCAATTCGACGATAGCGCCATCGTCGAGCGTCGCACAGAAGGCGCGCTCGCCATAGTCGATGAGGGTCGCATTCTCACTGACGATACGCCATTCGAAATCGCCGCCGGGGCGCATCGAAGCAAAAGTGTATCCGGCCTCGACGACGAACAACGCTCCGGCAGCGTCTTCCAGTACAAGCAGCGCATGGTCCTCGACCGGGGCGCGGTGAATGCGGTTCTCGATCGAGACGGTTTTTAGCCCAAGCCCGCCGGTTGCCAGGCCGAGCGCGGCGTCAACGCCGTGTATGCCGAGGTTCCTCAGCGCGCCGCCGCCACCGATCGCCGGATCCACCACCCAGGCGACGCCGTCGGCCGCATAGCGCTGCGGCGGGCCATTGACCAGCCGGAACTGGCAATGCGCCACCGCACCGGCGCGGCCTTGGCTGCGCAGCCGTTCAAAGGCAGTGGCGGCCGGCCCAAAGCGGTTGGGAAGGGGAATGCTGATAAAGGCCTGGTGCTGCCTCGCCAGCTCGCTGAGCGCGGCCAACGTTGCGGTGCTGCTGGCCGCCGGCTTTTCCAGGATCAGCGGTATGCCGGCTTCGATGACGGTGCGCGCCCGCGCCGGCACCGTCGAAGGGTGTCCCATCAGCAGGATCGCGTCCGGCGGGCCGGAAAGGATTTTCGCAAAGTCGGTGATGAACGGCAAATGATGGCGCGTCGCGAAGGCGCGCGCATGCTGCGCGTCCTCATCCCAGATGCCGGCAATCGCGGCGCCGCAAAAACGTGCAGCGTCGAGATGCATTTCGGCGTGCCAATGGCTTGAGCCGGCCAGGACGATTTTCATTCAGCGATGTAATCCTCTTGCTTGCAGGATATCCTACAAGTCGCTATGCTACAAGCATCGACCGCTTTGCGGCGGGCCGTCGGCCGCAATTGCAGCGGGAGCAAAATGTCGGAACCCAAATCGAGCTCGGAAACCAAGTTGAACTCGGAACAAAAATCGATCGAACCGCTGACCCGACCGCCGCTGCTTCACGTCAGCGTGCAGGAGAGCCTCAGGAAATATATCCAGAGCAACCAGCTCAAGGCGGGGGACCCCTTGCCTCCGGAGACCTTCCTGGCGCAGCGGCTCGGCGTCGGCCGCAACTCGGTGCGCGAAGCGATCAAGGCGCTGGAGTCGATCGGTATTCTGGAGACGCGTCGCGGCATCGGCGTGTTCGTCAAGGAATTCTCGTTCAAGCCCTTGCTGGATAATCTGGCATACGGCCTGCAGGATTCGCTGCGCGACGTCGAGGAACTGCGCGAGATCCGCCGCGTCCTTGAGACCGGCCTGATCGCCAAGACCATCGAGATGATCAGCGCCGAAGACATCGCCGCGCTGCGCCAGCTGACCGAAAGCATGCGGCGGCGCGCCGAGCGCCAGGAGAGCTTTGCCGAAGAGGACCAGCAATTCCACCAGTTGCTGTTCCGCTGCCAGAACAATCACATGTTGAGCGCGCTGATCGACATCTTCTGGGTGGCCTTCAACAAGGCCTCGAATTTCACCAGCCTCGACAATCCGACGCCGCTGGCGACCTGGCGCGACCATCACGAGATCGTCGAGGCGGTAGCCGCCAAGGACGTCGACCGGGCGCGTCAGCGCCTCGACGACCACTACAGGGGGATTCAGCAAGTGATCGCCAGAAACCGAACGACCTGACCCAACGCCGAACTACCTGACAATGCCAAGGGAGGAAACCATGCGCATCAAGACCATAGCTCGTCATCTGACTGTTGCCGGGCTGCTGCTCGGCGGCCAAGCCACCAGCGTCCAGGCACAGGACGCCAAGACCATAACCGGGGGCTTCGACGTCGGCCCCGGCGGCTTTCCCAAGAACTTCAATCCGCTGGCTGCGACCGGCGGCTTTACCTGGCTGAGCACCTATTTTGAACCGCTGGTCATCTACAACGCCGAACTGACCGAACTCGAAGGCGATCTGGCCAAGGACTACAAGGTCAGCGACGACAAGCTGACCTATACGTTCAACCTTGCCCAGGAGAGCTGGCACGACGGCAAGCCGTTCACGTCCAAGGACGTCAAGTTCACGCTTGAGCTCGCCAGGAACAAGGCGTCCGGCAGTCTGTTTGCCGCGCGTCTCGGCGATATCGCGTCGGTCGACGCGCCGGACGATCGCACCGTAGTCGTCAAATTGTCGAAGCCCAACGGCTCCTTCCTGTCGATTCTCTCGCAGGTGATGATCCTGCCGCAGCATGCCCTGGCCGCGATGCCGCCGGAAACGCTGGCCACAAGCACCTGGTGGTCCACCACGCCGGTCGGCACCGGCCCCTTCAAGTTCAAGCGCTATGTCAGCGACCAATATGTCGAACTGGCCGCGGATGACGACTATCGCGGCGGCAAGCCGAAGGTCGACGTGCTCATCAACCGGTATTTCGAGAGCCCGGCGGCCGCCGTTGCGGCGCTGCGCGCCGGCGAGATCCAGTTCACCTATGTTGAGCCCGACGATGCGGTATCGTTCAAGGGCGACAGCAATTTCAAGGTGATCGAGGGCGCTTCTTATGTGGTCAACTACATCGGCCTCAACCAGAAGGTCGAGCTGTTCAGGGATGTTCGCGTCCGCCAGGCGATCATGTATGCCATCGATCGCAATGCCATCATCGAGAGCCTCTATGGCGGCGCGGCCAAGCCGGCCAATTGCGGTTACGTCGCGCCGCATCTGCTCCCGCAAGGCCTCGAACCCTATGCCTACGATCCGGCCCAGGCCAAGGCTCTGCTTGCCGAGGCGGGCTGGGACAAGATCAACGGCGACAAGCCGATCACCCTGCTGACCTATTACGGCTCGCCGCAAGCGGCCAATGTGATGGCCGCCATCCAGTCGATGCTGGCCGAGGTCGGGATCAATGTGGTGCCGCGCGTCGTCGATACGCCGACCTATAACGGCATCGTCTACAAGGAAGGCACGCCGGACTGGAACGCGTTTGCGATGGTCTATGCCGGCCTGCAGAACGGTCCCAATCCGGCTGGCATCAGCCCGGGTCTCAACAAGTCGCAGATTCCGCCGGCAGGCTTCAACACCATGCGCATCGAGTTCGACGATCTCAGCGCCGCATTGGACGCCGCGCTCGCCCAGACCGATCCGGCCAAGATCGATCAATCCTGGCAGCAAGTCTGCAAGGTTATGAACAAGGATCTGCCCTGGGCGACATTATGGGTGGCCAACCGCTATGGCGTAGCCTCCAGCAAGCTGCGTGACTTTGTCTGGACGCCGGCGCCGGCCGGCGGTCCTTATGCGGCTCACTCGGAACGCTGGGACATCCAGTAAAACGGCCTGGCGGGCCATTCCGGCCCGCCAACGAAACGGGCCTGGCACGATGCCGGCTCCGCTCACCATCGCCACGGACAGCCAATGCTGAGTTTCATTGCCCGCCGCAGCGCCACAGGACTGTTGATGCTGGTCGCCCTGAGCGTCCTCATCTTCATCCTTCTGCGGCTGGCGCCCGGCGATCCGATTGACGCCTATATCAATCCGTCCAGCCCGATGTCTGCTTCCGACCTCGAAGTCCTGCGCGACCGGCTTGGGCTCGACCAGCCGCTTCCCGTGCAATATCTCGCCTGGCTTCGCGCTGCGCTCGGCGGCGACTTCGGCTATTCGATCCAGCGCGGCGGTGTTGCCGTGCTGCCGCTGGTCATGGAGCGCATCGGCCCAACCGCGCTGTTGATGGGCACGGCCCTGGCCATCGCCATCGTGCTCGGCATTTCCGCCGGCATCTTCAGCGCCGTCCGCCGTAACGCGCTGCCCGACATCGCACTGTCGGTGATTTCTTTCGTCGGCATCTCAAGCCCGGCTTTTCTGACGGCACTCCTCGGATTGTACTTTTTCTCGGTGCTGCTGCGCTGGGCGCCATCAGGCGGCATGCAGACCGCCGGCGCGCCTTTTTCCGTAGCGGACGTGCTCGCGCACCTGGTCCTGCCCGCCTGCCTGCTGTCCATCGGACACGCCGCGCTGATCATGCGCTACATGCGCGCGTCGCTGCTGGAAGTGCTCAACCAGGACTATGTGCGGACCGCACGTGCCAAGGGCGTGCGCGAATTCTGGGTGATCATCAAGCATGCAACCCGCAATGCCCTTTTACCGGTTATCACCCTGATCGGGTCAACGGTCGGCATCGCGATCGGCGGCGCTATCTTCCTCGAAAGCGTGTTCAACTGGCCGGGGATGGGCCTGCTGCTGGTCAACGCCGTCGGCACAAGGGACTACCCGGTGATCATGGGCGCCACTCTGGTGATCGGCATCTGCGTCATTCTGGTCAATCTCCTGACTGATATCGTCTACGCCGTCGTCGACCCGCGCATCCAGGTGTCGTGATGACGATCACCGCACCAGATCCGAAAATTGACCCGACAGTCGTCCCGACAGCCGGGCCGCAAAACAAGGGACCGCTCCGCCGCGCTCTCGACCGCTTCTTTGAAAATCGTGCGGCGCGCGCCGGTCTGCTTATCGTCGTCCCCATCCTGCTGGCGGTTTCGACCTATTCCCTGTGGTGGCCGTTCAGCCCCAACGCCATCGATCTCAGGGCGATCAACAAGGGGCCGTCCGCCATTCATTGGCTAGGCAGCGACGGCGTCGGCCGCGACGTCATGGCCCGGCTTCTGCAAGGCGGACGGATCTCGCTGCTGGTCGCCGTCTGCTCGGTCGCCATCTCGATCGTCATCGGCTTCCTGGTCGGCGCCGTCGCCAGCTTCGGCGGGCGCCTTGTCGACGGCACAGTGATGCGCTTCGTCGACCTCGCAATGACGCTGCCGCCGGTGATCTTCCTGCTCGTGCTCGCTTCGATCGCCGGCACCGGCATTGCGCCGACCATCCTGGTGATCTCGCTGCTCTCATGGCCGGTGCTGTCGCGCATGGTGCGCGCCCGGTTGCTCGAACTGCGCGAGCGCGACTTCGTCGTCGCCGCGCGAGGCATGGGGGCGGGGCTGCCGCATCTCCTGTTTCGTCACGGCCTGCCGAACTGCATCGACATTCTTGTCGTCTACGCCACGCTGCAGATCGCCAATGCCATTCTGCTCGAAGCCGGCCTTTCCTTCCTCGGCCTCGGCATCGCACCGCCCGAAGCCAGCTGGGGCAACATGCTCAATCTCGCCCGCTCGACCGTCGTGCTCGAGCAATATCCTTGGCAATGGATGTTTCCCGGCGCCGTACTCGTGCTCACCGTGCTGGCCATCAACTTCATCGGCGATGGCCTGCGCGATGCATTCGACCCTCGTTCCGATCTCAACTGACCTGAAGGTTTTTGAAAAATGCCCCTGTTTACCGGCGTCGTGCCACCTGTCGTCACCCCGCTCAATGCCGATTTCAGTGTCGATTTTGCGTCGTTCACGCGGACCATCGAAAACCTGCTCGACGGCGGCGTCCACGGCCTGTTCGTGCTCGGCTCGACCAGCGAGGTTGTCTTCCATGACGAGGCCGGCCGCCGGGCCATCATCGAGCACGCGGTCAAGGTCAACAATGGCCGCGTTCCGACCTTCGCCGGGGTCATCGACCCGACGACCGATCGCGTCATCAACCACGCCCTGACAGCGAGATCGGCCGGCGCTGACGCAGTCGTGGTCACCGCGCCGTTCTATGCCCGCACCAGCCAGCCCGAGATCGGCGATCACTTCCGCTACATCAAGGACGCGGTCGACATCCCGATCATCGCCTACGACATCCCGGTCTGCGTCCATGTCAAGCTGGAGCGCCAGACCACCGTCGGCCTTGCCAGCGAGGGCGCTATCGCCGGCATCAAGGATTCCAGCGGTGACGACGGCAATCTACGGTATGTGCTCAAGGACATGGCCAACGATCCGAGTTTCTTCGGCATGACCGGGTCCGAGATCCTGGTCGACAGCGTGCTTGCCATGGGCGCGCATGGTGTCGTGCCGGGCCTCGCCAATGTCGACCCGCACGGTTACGTCAGGCTGTGGAACCTGATGCAGGCGGGTCAGTACGCCGAAGCCCGCCTGGAGCAGGAGCGGCTGTTGAAGCTGTTCGAGATCGTCTGGATCTCGCTCGGCAGGACGAGCGCCGGCTCGGCCGGGGTCGGCGCCTTCAAGACCGCGATGAGGAGCCTCGGCATCATCGCCTCCAATACCATGGCGCGGCCGCAACGCAGCCTGAACGACGAGGAAGCCGCAAAGGTCGACATTATCCTTCGCGACGTCGGCTTGCTGCGCTGACCGTGGACGCTCCGATCCTCTCGATTTCCGGTCTGCGGGCGGTGTTCCGTATCGCCGGACGCGACATCGCCGCCGTGCAGGACGTCGACCTGGTGATAGGTTCGGGCGAGACGGTTGCGCTGGTCGGCGAGTCGGGATCAGGCAAGTCGGTCACCAGCCTGTCGATCATCGGGCTGCTGCCGAAGAAGATCGGACGCATCGCCGAGGGATCGATCGCGCTGCGGCGCAGGGACGGCACGGTCACCGAGCTGACCGGCCTCGATCCCGAGTCGCTGCGCAAGGTGCGCGGCAACGACATCGGCATGGTGTTCCAGGAGCCGATGACCAGCCTCAATCCGGTCTACAGCATCGGCGAACAGATCGCCGAACCGATCCGCATCCATCTCGGCAAGTCGCATCGTGATGCGGCCACTGATGCCGTGCGACTTTTGGCTCAGGTCGGCATTCCCGATCCCGATCGGCGGGCGCGGCAATACCCGCATGAGCTGTCGGGAGGGATGCGGCAGCGCGCCACCATCGCCATGGCATTGTCCTGCGATCCGACCTTGCTGATCGCCGACGAGCCGACCACCGCGCTCGACGTCACCATCCAGGCCCAGATTCTCGACCTGCTGGCCGCGCTGCAGGCGCAACGCGGCATGGGCATTCTGTTCGTAACGCACAATCTCGGCGTCGTTGCCGAGATCGCCGACCGGGTCGCGGTGATGTATGCCGGGCGCATCGTGGAATCGGGTCCGGTGAGCGAGGTGTTCACTCGTCCGCGTCATCCCTACACCGCCGGCCTGATGCGTTCGGTGCCGCGGCTTGGCCAGGCCACTACGCTGAAGGCAGCAGGAACGCCGCTGCCGACCATCGCCGGCAATGTTCCATCGCTGGCCCTGCTGCCCAAGGGCTGCTCTTTCGCGCCGCGTTGCGCCCTGGCTGTCGATGCCTGCCGCACCGCTGTACCGCCATTGTTCGCGGCGACGTCGACCCAGCAGAGCCGTTGTTTGCGCTGGGAGGATCTCTGACAGTGGACGCTCCCTTCCTTTCGGTCAGGAAGCTGACCAAGCATTTTGCGCCGACGGCGTTCTCGCGCGGTCCCGTGGTCAGGGCGCTGGAAGATATTTCCTTCGACATTGCGCGCGGCCAGGTGGTCGGTCTCGTCGGCGAATCCGGATCGGGCAAGACCACGATCGGCCGCTCGGTGCTGCGTCTCATCGAGCCGACGTCCGGCGAAATAAGATTTGACGGCGTCGATATCACCAGCCTGAGCGCCGGACCACTGGCTCGCCAGCGCCGAAGGATGCAGTATATTTTCCAGGATCCGTTCGCCAGTCTGTCGCCGCGCATGACCATTGGACAGATCCTGACCGAAGGCCTCGATATTCAGGGCATCGGCAACAGGCGCGAGCGGCGGGCGAGGGCGGAGAAGGCGCTTGCCGCGGTCGAGCTGCCAGTCGACGCCTATGACCGCTACGCCCACGAGTTTTCGGGCGGGCAGCGCCAGCGCATCGGCATCGCCCGGGCGCTTACGCTCGAACCCGAATTCATCGTCGCCGACGAGCCGGTCTCTGCCCTCGATGTCTCGATCCAGGCGCAAATCATCAATCTTTTGCGCGACCTGCAGGTCCGGCTCGGTCTGACCATGCTGTTCATTTCGCATGACCTGGCCGTCGTCGAATATATCTGCGACACGGTGATCGTTCTCTACCTCGGCCGGATCATGGAAGTCGCGCCTGCTGCCGCGCTCTATGCCAGGCCGCAGCATCCCTATACGCGCGCGCTGCTCTCGGCCATTCCGTCGCTCGACCCGCTGGCCAGGCAAGGCCGGCAGGTGCTGAAGGGCGACATTCCAAGCCCGGCAAAGCCGCCGACCGGGTGTGTTTTCCGAACCCGTTGCCCGGTTGCCCTCGACGCTTGCGCTGGCATCGTCCCGCCATTGCGGGCAACGTCCGACGGCCATCTGAAGGCCTGCATTCGCGACGACATCGCCTAGGCAAGCCGGCGCGGTATTCCGCCAACGGGAGGTTGCCCCGCCAGCGCAGGATCCATATTTCGGCGAAGCGGAACCGAAATTGCTTTGTGGCCCGGCCCGGGCGATTGGCGACAACGGGAGGCATTTACGCAGCGGCTCGGCGATGACTGGCTGAACAGTGTCAGCGCTGCTCTGTTGTTTGTCCCGTCAGCCATTGTCCCGATCTCGGACGGACCAGAGGCCGAGCCTGGTCCTAAGGTCGGCCTGGAAATTCGTCGTCCGATGTAGAATGTCTTAAAGTCATCGTATGGCTTCTGTGCTCAGCGTCGGCCGTCGAGTCGCCTGGCTCGCTTCCGTCGTGCTGAGCACGCGATCAGCGAAATCCACGGGAGTGGCAGCTTTCAGGCTGCGGCCGGCAGGTGGTCGCGGACCCACCTGACGATCTGTCCCGCCGTCATTGCGCCGGATGTGCGCGCAACCTCCTGTCCGCCATGGAAGAGGATCATGGTTGGGATGCCGCGGACGCCGAGCCTGGCTGCAACGGCCTGCTCATTGTCGGAATTGAGCTTGATCAGGCGAACCTGCGGCTCCAGTTCGTTGGCTGCCGCTTCATAGGCCGGCGCCATCATCTTGCACGGGCCGCACCATGGTGCCCATACATCGACGACGACGGGGAGGCTGCTTCGCGTGACCTGGCGATCGAAACTCTGTGCATCGACGTCTGCCGGGTGACCCGAGAACAGCCTGGAGCCGCACTTTCCGCATTTCGCGTCCCCGGCATCGCGTGCCGGCGGCAGGCGATTGACCCCGCCGCATTTGCCACAAACCACCAGCTTTTCCAGCGTCATGCCCATTTACCCATCTTTATGCGCGTCGATCGTCGCCGTCAGGATGCGGTCTTGAGTGGAGCATCCCGCGCAGAACCGGCCGCGTCCGAAAGCTTGGCCAATTCTGCGGCAATATCGGCGAGCTTTCGATCGGCGTCGACCTTGCGCCAGGTGGACGGGGCGGCGTGTCGCTGCAATTGCCGCGACAAGATATCGACCGTGGCGTCAGAAGGACCGCCGCTGCGCTCGCTCACCCGCTGCCAAAGAACGAGCGGATCCGCCTCCAGCCAGAATCCGGCGAAAGCAACGTCTCTGCCATTTGCCGCCTTCTCGATGCGGTCGCGATCGGCCGGCCTGTCAAAGACGGCATCGGCGACCACCGAACCGCCTTCGGCAAGGATCAAGTCGGCGCGCCATGCCATTTCGCGGTAGACGCGGTCGGACACCTCAGGTCGATAAGCCCTGTCCGGCAGCTTCGTTTCAGCCGGCACACCATGCAGGGCTTTGCGGATGCGGTCGCTTTCGACAATGCGTGCGCCGGGCGGCGCGCCGATATGTGCGGCGAGTGCCTCGGCAACGGCCGTCTTGCCGGAACCACTCAAGCCGCCGATGGCGATCAGCCGAGGCGGCTTTTCCTGGAGAAGTGTTCGGGCAAGCTCGAAATAGGATCTGGCCTCGGCAATCAGCCCGCCGGAATCGTCACCGCCTTCCTCGACCTGGGTTGCGGTGACATGCGCGCGCACTGCGGCCCGCACTGCCATGAAAAACGGCAGGAGGATGAAGCCGTCCTCGTCGTCTGCTTCGTCGAGGTAGCGGTTCATCACCAGGTTGGCGAGTTCCGCAAAGCCGCGATGCCAGAGGTCCATCAGCAGGAAGGCCAGGTCGTAAAGCACATCGATGCTGGCGATCTGGTCATTGAATTCGATGCAATCGAAGAGGCGGGGCTCTCCCTCGAACAGACAAATGTTGCGCAGATGCAGATCACCGTGGCATCGCCGGATCTTGCCTGCCGCCTCCCGCCGGTCGAGCAACTCGCGATGACGGGCGAGGGCGGTGCGGAAAATCCCGGTGAATACCTTTATCTCGGCTTCGTCGAAAACATGGCTGGTGGCAAAGCCGGCTTCGTTGATGGCGAGCACGCCTGCCAGGTTCGAGGATCCGCTGCCCCTGTGGATCTCCGGCGCGCCGCGATGATAGCGCACGACCATGCGCGCGACCTCCGTCATCAGCGCAGGCGTCAGTTCGCCACCGACTGCCATACGATCGAGCAGCTTCGACTGATCGAAGCGGACCATCTCGATTGCCGCATCGACCAGTTTGCCGCTTCCGTCGAAGGCCAGCTTCCCGGCGGCCTCTCGGGTGATGCGCCGCACCCCCAGATAGAGGCCTGGGGCAGTCCTGGAGTTGAGCTCGACCTCCTTCTCGCAAGCGGCGAGCCGCAGAGCCGGGGTCGAGAAGTCGACATAGGGCAGTCTGACCGCTCGCTTGATCTTGTAGGCGCGCTGGCCAACCAGGAAGATACGCGAGATATGCGTTTCGATCGCCTCGACCGGCCCGCTCTCGCCATATGCGGCAGGGTCCATCAACATCGCGGCCACGGATTGCTGATCCTCGACCATCATCGGCTGCCTCTTTGTTTTGTATCCACCTGTGGAAGCCAACGAGCGTGGTCGCTGAAAATTCCGCGCCATCAGGCCCTTGCTGCCGCAGCGTCTGGATATAACCAGCCAAGTCACGGTTACGTTCCGTGGGGCGTATTTCTTAGCGTCCTCCGGCGGCCTGAAGCCAATTGGCGTCGGCACGTGGGCACGTTGATACGGATCAAATGATGCGCGGCGACGTTCTTGTCTCAGCGCTGGGGAGCGCCGAGCCGTCTCGCTGTTGTTGCAACGACGATTGGCTTTGAGATCGGGAGCAACCGCCATGGCTTTCAGGACGATACTTACCGTTACGGGACCGAGCAAGGGAGACGGTGACCTCAAGCTTGCCGCCGATCTATGCAACGAGATCGGCGCCCATCTTGCTGTTCTCGTCGTCGCCGTAGCTGCGCCGCCACCAGTCGGGGAGTATGCCGCGGTCGTTTCAGAAGCCTGGCTCGACGAGCGTCGGGCCGTCGAGGATCTGTTGAAGAAGCGAACTGCTGACCTGTCGGCTTTTCTCGCCGGCAGTGCGCTTTCCGCCGATGTCTCCAGCGAATATCCGGAAGCCGGCTGGGCCGACGACACCGTCGGCCGCCGTGCCCGCTACGCCGACATTACGGTTATTGGACCGGAGTTGCTCGCCGACCAAACGCTGAAAAGCAAAGCGATCGAAGGGGCATTGTTTTCTTCGGGAAAGCCCTTGCTGCTCATCCCCGAGGGGTCGCGGCCGACCCTGAAGCCGAAACGCGTGCTGATTGCATGGGACGCCCGTCTGGAGGCATCGCGTGCCGTCCGCGAATCCCTCGGCCTGCTACCAGGCGCCGATGAGGTGAACCTCGTCATGGTCGATCCGGTGGAGGACGAGTACCGCCACGGGGCCGAACCCGGAGCCGCCGCCGCCTATCTCGCGCGGCATGGCGTGAATGTCACGGTTGACCGGCTGCCCAGCCTGGACCATTCAGTCGTCGACGTGCTTCGCCGGCACGCGCTCGACATCGCCGCCGACCTGATGGTGATGGGCGCCTATGGTCATTCCCGATTGCGCGAGCGCATCTTCGGCGGCGTCACCGTCTCGATGCTTGACGACCCGTCGATGCCGATCCTTATGGCGCGGTAGCCGCTGCTGCCTGTCGCGGACATCGGTCAGCCCGCCGGCCGGAGGCGGGCGGTTCTGGTCGGAGTGGCAGGATTTGAACCTGCGACCCCATCGTCCCGAACGATGTGCGCTACCAGGCTGCGCTACACTCCGTGACCAGACCGCGGGCTTATAGCCGCCGTACTTCGTTCCTGCAAGCGCCAATGGCAGCGCTTCTGTCGCATTTCTTGCCGTTTCGCCTTAACGTCATACAGGTTTAGGTTCCCTGGGAGATAACACCGCTTAAAGGCTCGTGTTATAGGCATGGCCACCTGCGTTGAAACCACTCTGAATCCAGCCGCTTGGAGTTGCTGTCTTGTCCCTGAAGATCGTTAGTGAAGCCGTTCCCAACACCTTCGAGTTTGAAACCACGGCGCTGATCAAGGCGTCCGGCTTTCGTGAATATGATGCGCGCTGGTGGTTCGGCCATCCTGGCTCCGCCGAGCCGCCGGAGCTCAATCTGATCGGTGTCCAGGCACTCGGCATGGGGCTCGGCACGCTGATCCGGCGCTTGGGCGCCGGGCCGGATATCGTGACCGGGCATGATTTCCGTTCCTATTCGCTGGCTATCAAGCTGGCGCTGGTTTCGGGGCTGATGGCCGCCGGCGCGCGGGTTAGGGATATCGGGCTGGCGCTGTCGCCGATGGCCTATTTCGCCCAGTTCGCGCTCGACACGCCGTCGGTCGCCATGGTCACCGCCTCGCACAACGAGAACGGCTGGAGCGGCGTCAAGATGGGGGCGGCGCGCCCCTTGACCTTCGGTCCGGAGGAAATGAGCGCATTGAAGGCGATCGTGCTTGCCGGCGACTTCGACCTGGTCGGCGGCGGCTCCTATGACTTCGTTGCGGATTTCCGCAAGATCTATCTGGACGACCTGACCCGCGACAAGCGCATATCGAGAAAGCTCAAGGTGGTCGCCGCCTGCGGCAACGGCACCGCCGGCGCTTTTGCACCTGAAGCGCTGGAACGGATCGGCTGCGAGGTGATTCCGCTCGATGTCGAGCTCGATCATAGGTTTCCGAACTACAACCCCAATCCCGAAGACATGAAGATGCTGCACGCGATCCGCGACAAGGTGCTGGAGACGGGAGCCGACGTCGGGCTTGGCTTCGACGGCGATGGCGACCGCTGCGGCGTGGTCGACAATGAGGGCAACGAAATCTTCGCCGACAAGGTCGGCGTCATGCTCGCGCGCGACATTGCGCGCCTGCATCCCGGCTCGACCTTCGTCGTCGACGTCAAGTCGACCGGATTGTTCAATACCGACGCCGCCCTGCGCGCCGATGGCGCCGTCACCGACTACTGGAAGACCGGCCACTCCTACATAAAACGGCGCGTGGCCGAGCTTGGCGCCATCGCCGGTTTCGAGAAATCCGGTCATTTCTTCTTCAACCCGCCAATCGGGCGCGGCTATGACGATGGTCTGATCACAGCCATCGCCATCTGCGAGATGCTGGATCGCAGCCCCAAAAGCAGCATGGCCGATCTCTATCGCGACCTGCCGCTGACCTTCGGCACGCCAACCATGTCGCCGCACTGCGCCGACGAGCTGAAATATGGCGTGGTCGAGCGGGTCGTTTCCGACTTTCAGGCCATGAAGCATGACGGCGCCATCTTCGCCGGGCAGAAGATCGCCGAGCTGATCACCGTCAATGGCGTTCGCGTCGTTGCCGAGGACGGCACCTGGGGCCTGGTGCGGGCGTCGTCGAACAAGCCGGAGCTTGTCGTCGTGGTGGAGAGCCCGGTGTCATCGGAGCGGCGCCGGCAGATGTTCGAAGCCGTCGACGCGGTGCTGCGCCGCAGCCCTGAGGTCGGCGCCTATAACCAGACCTTCTAGTCTAAGGTCTCCGAACGGCGGCGCGGTGAGCCTCAGTATGGGCTCGCGACGTCGCCGGTCTCGACATAGACCGACTTCAACTGCGAATAGAGTGCCAACGCGGCAAGCGAGTTTTCTCGCCCGATTCCCGACTGCTTGAAGCCGCCGAACGGAATTTCGACGGGCGTCAGATTGTAGGCGTTGATCCAGCAGGTGCCGGCCTGCAGCTCGGCGATGACGCGGTGGGCGCGCGGCAGGTCGCGCGTGAACACGCCGGCGGCAAGGCCGAATTCGCTATCGTTAGCGCGGTCGATCACCTCGTCCTCGCCGTCGAATTTCAGCACGCTCATGACAGGCCCGAAAATCTCCTCGCGCGCGATGCGCATGGTGTCGGTGACGCCGGTGAAGACCGTCGGCTCGACGAAGAAGCCGCCCTGGAACCCTTGCAGCGAAGGTACATTGCCGCCGCAGGCGAGCACAGCGCCATCCTGCTTGCCGGCCTCGATATAGAAGATGACCTTCTCGTGCTGCGCTTTGGAGACCAGCGGCCCCATCTGCGTTTCCTGGTCAAGCGGATCGCCGACACGGATCTTCTTGGTCCGCTCGACCAGCCGTTCGACGAAACGGTCGTGGATGCCCTTCTGCACGAAGACCCGCGTGCCGTTGGAGCAGATCTGGCCGGTCGAATAGAAATTGCCGAGCATCGCGCCGCCGATGGCGTTTTCGACGTCGGCATCGTCGAAGATAATCAGCGGCGACTTGCCGCCAAGCTCCATGGTGGCATGCTTCATCTTCGAGCCGGCGAGCGACAGCACCTTACGGCCGGTCGGCACCGAGCCGGTGACCGAAACCTTGGCAACGACATCGTGCCCGACGAGCCCGGCGCCGACGTCGCCATAGCCTTGCACGACGTTGAACAGCCCGTCGGGCAGGCCGGCCTCGGTATAGATTTCGGCGAGCGCCAGCGCCGACAGCGGCGTGTTCTCCGACGGCTTGAACACCATGGCGTTGCCCATGGCGAGTGCCGGCGCCGATTTCCAGCCGGCGATCTGGATCGGGTAGTTCCAGGCGCCGATGCCGATGCAGACGCCCAGCGCCTCGCGCCTTGTATAGGCAAAGGGTCCGCCGAGATCGACGGACTCGCCATTATAGGCAGCGACCGCGCCGCCGAAATATTCGAGGCAGTCGGCTGCCGACGGCGCGTCCGCCACCAGCGTCTCCTGGATCGCCTTGCCGGTATCCAGCGTCTCGACGCGCGCCAGGTCGGCGTTGCGCGCGCGCAATATGTCGGCGGCGCGGCGCAGGATGCGCCCGCGCTCGACCGGCTTCAGCCGTGCCCAGGCCGGTTGTGCTGCTCGCGCTGCTTCGATCGCCAGCTCCAGCACGTTCGGCGTCGCCGAACGCAGCATCGCGATGGTCTCGCCGGTTGCCGGATAGATGACCGGCAGCGGCGCACCTTGTTCATCGTCGATGTAGCGTCCGTTGACATAGTGCGATGCCTTTGGCTGGGCGCGCATGGGACCTCTCCAAATTGTCTTTCGCCGGGACCGGCGGGCGGACAGTCCGCCAGATCATCGTCTATCTGTCAGATACCTGCCAGCGCGGATTGATCCATGGTTCCTGGTTGGACGGCGCCAGCGGCGTGTGACCGAGAATGTGGTCGGCGGCCTTTTCGCCGGTCATGATTGACGGCGCGTTCAGATTGCCGTTGGTGACGCGTGGGAAGATCGAAGAATCGGCGATCCGCAGCCCGTCAACGCCGATGACACGGCATTCCGGGTCGACGACGCTCATCGGATCATCCTTGCGGCCCATCTTGCAAGTGCCGCAAGGGTGGTACGCGCTTTCGGCATGATCGCGGATGAAGGCATCGAGATCGTCGTCCGACTGCAGGTGCGAGCCCGGCGAGATCTCCTTGCCGCGATAAGGGTCGAAGGCCGACTGGCCGAAGATCTCGCGCGTCAGCCGGATGCAGTGGCGGAACTCGATCCAGTCGTCCGGGTGCGACATGTAGTTGAAGCGGATCACCGGCTTCGATTTGGGATCCGGCGAGCGCAGCGTAACGGAACCGCGCGACTTCGATCGCATCGGCCCGACATGCGCCTGGAAGCCGTGTGCCTTCGCCGCGGCCTTGCCGTCATAGCGAACCGCCGCCGGGATGAAATGATACTGGATGTCGGGATAGTCGACGCCGGCGCGCGAGCGCACGAAGGCGGCCGCCTCAAAATGGTTGGTTGCGCCAAGGCCCGACTTGAAGAACAGCCATTGCGCGCCGATCAGCGCCTTGGAGAACGGGTTCAGCACCGAATTCAGCGTGATCGGCTGCGTCGATTCCTGCTGGATGTAGAGCTCCATATGGTCCTGCAGGTTGCGGCCGACGCCGGGCCGGTTAGCGACCACCGAAATGCCGTATTCCCTGAGATGTTCGGCCGGGCCAATACCGGACAGCATCAGGATCTTGGGCGAATTGATCGAGGAGGCGGCAACGATCACTTCACGTCGCGCCCTGATCACCTGAATCCGTTTGCCCGCTTCGATCTCGACGCCGGTGGCGCGTTGATTCTCGATGATAACCCGCCTGGCGAAACCTTTGACCAGGCTAACATTTTTCCGCCTGAGCGCCGGCCTGAGATAGGCGCTCGCCGCCGACCAGCGGCGGCCGCCGCGAATGGTCTGCTCCATCGGCCCAAAGCCTTCCTGCTTCGCGCCGTTATAGTCGTCGGTCAGCTCGAAGCCGGCCTGACGGCCTGCCTCGACGAAGGCGCCGTAAAGTGGATTCGTCCTTGAGCCGCGCTGCACGGTCAGCGGGCCGCCGTGGCCGCGCCAGCCATTCTCGCCGCCGTTGCTGTCCTCCATGCGCTTGAAGTAGGGGAGCACGTCGGCAAACCCCCAGCCAGCCGCGCCCTGTTCGGCCCAATGGTCGAAATCGCGGGCGTGACCGCGCACATAGACCATGCCGTTGATCGAGGACGAGCCGCCGATGACCTTGCCGCGCGGCGTCGCCAGCACACGGCCGCCGAGATGCGGCTCCGGCTCGCTGGCAAAACCCCAGTCGTAGAGCCTCATGTTGAGCGGGATCGACAGCGCCGACGGCATCTGGATCAGCGGCCCGATGTCGCTGCCGCCAAATTCGATGACGATCACCGAATGCTTGCCGTCCTCCGACAGCCGGTAGGCCATGGCCGAGCCGGCCGAGCCGGCGCCGATGATGACGAAATCCGCCTCAAGCATGGTTCATATGCGCCCATCGTTCATATGCGTCATGAAATCGGTGAGCGAGACATTGCCGCCAGTTGCCACCACGAGCACGCTCTTGCCGCTCACATCCACCTTGCCGCCGAGCAGCGCCGCCAGCGATGCAGCGCCCGAAGGTTCCAGCACCAGCTTCAACCGTTCGAACGCGATGCGCATCGCGTGGCGCACCGATTGATCGTCGACGGTGATGCCGCGAACGCCCGCGGTTCTGAGCGCCGCGAACGGCGCATCGCCGGGCTTGCGCGCCATCAGCCCGTCGCATATCGATTTCGGCCCGATCGGCATGGTTTCGATGACGCCATGCGCCAGCGACGCGCCCATGCCGTCGAAACCTTCCGGCTCGACGCCGAAGATCTCGGTCGCCGGCGACAGATAGTGGAAAGCCAGCGAAACGCCGCCGATCAGCCCGCCGCCGCCGACCGCGCAGAACAGCAGATCGGCGCTGGCATTCCTGGCATCGAGTTGCTCGAGTGCCTCCAGCCCGGCACCAGCCTGGCCGGCGACGATCTCGGGGTCGTCGAACGGATGCAGCAGCGCCAGCCCCTCGGTCTCGGCGATCTCGCGCGCGGTGGCGGCGGCAACCTCCTCACGCGCGCGCTCGCCATGGTCGGTCAGCACCACGCGCGCGCCATAGCCGGTCGTTGCGTCGCGCTTGGCGGCCGGCGCGTCGATCGGCATGACGATGGTCACCGGAATGCCCAGCGCCTGGCCGGCGGCGGCCAGGCCTTGCGCGAAATTGCCGGAGGAATAGGCGACGACGCCCTTCCTGGCTTCATCGGGCGAAAGCCGCTTCAGCCGCCAATAGGCGCCGCGCACCTTGAAGGAACCCGCCCATTGCAGCGACTCCGGCTTAACAAAGACGCGCGCGGCGCCGGTCTCTCTGGCCAAGGCCGCCGAATCCAGCAGCGGCGTGATCTGCGTCGCCTTGGCGGTGACGGCATAGGCCTGTTTGAGGTGATCGAGGGAGGGGACGAGCGTTGTCATCATTCGCCTCGCGGAAAGCGCTTCTGCTCTTCGAGCAGGTCGAGGTTCATGTGGTTGCGCATGTAACGTTCCGAGGCCTTCTGCAGCGGCTGGAATTCCCAGGGGTAATGCGTGCCGTTGCGCAGCGCCGGATAGACCACCCAGCGGCGCGCCTGGCTGGCGCGTACGGCGGTATCGAAGGCAGCCATGTCCCAGCGCGCCCGGACCTTGTCGGTGAAAGAAGCCACCAAAGCCGCGTGCGCCGGATCGGCGGCGAGGTTGGTCAATTCCCGCGGATCCGATTCAAGATCAAACAGTTGCGGCGGATCGATCTCGCAATGGATGAATTTATAACGGCCCTCGCGTATCGCCACCATCGGCGCGTTGGAGCCTTCGGCCGCATACTCCATCAGCACCGGTGCGGTGCGTTCCTTGCCGTCGAGCAGCGGCAGCAGCGACTGGCCGTCGGTCCATGGCGCAATCGCGCTCATGTCGATGCCGGCGAGGTGGCAAAGCGTCGGCGTCAGGTCAAGATTGGAGACCGGCGCGTCGATCAGTGTGGCTGGGACGTCTTTTCCGGCGATCATCAGCGGCACCCGCGCTGAGCCCTCGAAGAAGCACATCTTGAACCACAGACCGCGCTCGCCGAGCATGTCGCCATGATCGGAGCAGAACAGGATGATCGTGTCATCGAGCGTCCGCGTGCGCTCGAGCACCGACAGCAGTTCGCCGACCTTGTCGTCGAGATAGGAGATGCTGGCGAAATAGCCGCGCCGCGCGCGGCGGATCTGCTCGCCGGTGATGTCGAAACTGTCATAGTCGCTGGCGCGGTACAGCCGCTTTGAATGCGGATCCTGTTCGTCATAGGAGACGAAGCCGACTTCAGGCTCGAGCGCCAGGCAATCCTCGTAGAGGTCCCAGTAGCGCCGGCGCGCGACATAAGGGTCGTGCGGATGGGTGAAGGAGACGGTCAGGCACCACGGCCGGCGCGCGGCATCGTCCGAGACGCGGGCGAAATCATAAAGCTTCTGCACCGCGTGAAAAGCGACTTCGTCGTCATATTCCATCTGATTGGTGATCTCGGCGACACCGGCGCCGGCCACGGAACCGAGATTATGATACCACCAGTCGATCCGCTCGCCGGGCTTGCGATAATCCGGCGTCCAACCGAAATCGGCCGGATAGATGTCGGTGGTCAGCCGCTCCTCGAAGCCATGCAACTGATCCGGCCCGACGAAATGCATCTTGCCGGACAGGCAGGTGTGGTAGCCGGCGGCGCGCAGATGATGCGCATAGGTCGGGATCGAAGAGGCGAATTCGGCGGCATTGTCATAGACCTCGGTGCGCGATGGCAACTGGCCGCTCATGAACGCGGCGCGGCCGGGCGCGCAGAGCGGCGAGGCGGTGTAGTTGTTCTTGAAGCGTGCCGAACGAGCCGCCAGCGCCTTCAGATGCGGCGCATGCAGGAAGTCCGCCGGCCCGTCTGGGAACAGCGTGCCGGCGAGCTGATCGACCATGACGATCAGAAAATTGGGTCGCTTGGACGTCACTGCGCGCTCCGCCGGCCGAGTTTCGTTTCGAGATAATCCTCGATCAGTGCGATCGCGGTCGCGGCATTGGGTACGCCGTCCTTCAGCGCGCGTCTGATGTAGAGCCCGTCGATCAGCGCCGCTGTCGCCTCGGCGACGCGGTCGGCTTCGCTTCTCGGCAGGATGCCGGTCAGCCCGCTCAACAGATTGGAATGCAGGCGCCGCGCATAGACCTTGAGCAGCCGGCGCAGCGCTGCCGATTTCTGCGCCTCGACATAGAAGGCGAGCCAGGCGGCTATCGTTTCCGGCTGGAACTGGGCGTCGGAGAAATTGACGGCGACCACGGCCGAAACGCGCTGGCGTGCCGTGCTGGCCGATCGAAGCGCGCGCCGCATGTCGGCGGTCAGCTCGGCCAGGATGTGCCGCATCGTCGCCAGCAAAAGTTCGTCCTTGGCGCCGAAATAGTGATGGGCGAGCGCCGAGGACACGCCGGCGCGCCCGGCGATTTCAGACATCGTCACATCAAGCGAACCGCGCTCGCCGATCGCCGATATCGTCGCGTCGATGAGCGCCCTGCGGCGCAACGGCTCCATTCCGATTTTCGGCATCTTTGCTCCGGCGACTTGCAACAGGTTTATTTTTTATTGACGGATCAATCAACAAAAATCCAGCCTAAATTGGGGTGGCAAAGGTCAGGCGCTATGACCAGATATCAAGATCAAGCGATTGTGTGGTTCTGGCCCCTTCACGAAGTCGCTGGAACGGTTCATGCTTGAACAATGTCGATAGCGCGCCGCGACATCGCGTAGCCCGCCCGAAGGATGGAGATAACCATGACAGCATGCATCGTCGGCTGGGCGCATTCGCGCTTCGGCAAGCTAGAAGGCGAGACGCTGGAGGGCCTGATCACCAAGGTGGCCAGCGAGGCGCTCGATCATGCCGGCATCGGCCCGGATGAGGTCGACGAGATCGTGCTCGGCCACTTCAATGCCGGCTTTTCCGCACAGGATTTCACCGCAAGCCTGGTCTTGCAGGCCGACGACCGGCTGCGCTTCAAGCCGGCGACGCGCGTCGAGAACGCCTGCGCCACCGGCTCGGCGGCGGTCAGGCAAGGCATCCGCGCCATCGACGCCAATGCGGCGCGCATCGTGCTGGTAGTCGGCGCCGAGCAGATGACGACGACATCAGGTCCAGAAATCGGCAAGAACCTTCTCAAGGCCTCTTATCTGCCCGAGGAGGGCGACACGCCGGCAGGCTTCGCCGGCGTTTTCGGCCAGATCGCGCAAGCCTATTTCCAACGCTATGGCGACCAGTCGGACGCTCTGGCGATGATCGCCGCCAAGAACCACAGGAACGGCGTCGACAATCCCTGCGCGCAGATGCGCAAGGATTTCGGCTACGAGTTCTGCCGGCACGAGAGCGAGAAGAACCCCTTCGTCGCCGGTCCCCTGAAGCGCACCGACTGCTCCCTGGTCTCGGACGGCGCCGCCGCCCTGGTGCTTGCCGACACGGCGACGGCATTGAAGATGCGCCGCGCCGTCGCTTTCCGCGCCAACGAGCATGTGCAGGATTTCCTGCCGATGTCGAAGCGCGACATCCTGGCATTCGAGGGATGCGAGCAGGCGTGGAACCAGGCGCTGAACAAGGCCGGTGTGACGCTCGACGATCTGTCCTTCGTCGAGACGCATGACTGCTTCACGATAGCCGAGCTGATCGAATATGAGGCGATGGGCCTGGCGAAACCGGGCGAGGGCGCAAAACTGGCGCTGGACGGCGAGACGGCGAAGGACGGCCGGTTGCCGGTCAATCCGTCAGGCGGGCTGAAAGCCAAGGGCCATCCGATCGGCGCCACCGGCGTCTCGATGCATGTGCTGAGCGCCATGCAGCTCGTCGGCGAGGCCGGCGGCATCCAGGTGCCGGGCGCCAAGCTCGGCGGCATCTTCAATATGGGCGGCGCCGCAGTCGCCAACTACGTTTCCATTCTCGATCGGATCAGATAAAAGCGGCCCGCATTACAGCGCCGCGCGCCCTTCCGGCCGCGCAAAGGACGCTGTAACACTTCGATTTTACGCATGATCCTTTTCGAAAATCGAATCCGATTTTCGAGGTCATGCGTTAGCGGGGAATTCATGACAAATCCGGTTCTGGTCGAAGTTTTGCGCGGCGCCGTGGTCGAGAGCGCGCATCGTGGCGCCATTGCGGTCTTCGATGCCGATGGTAAGCCGTTCCTGGAAATCGGCGATACGGCTCGCCCGGTGTTCCCGCGCTCGGCGGTTAAGGCGATCCAGGCGCTGCCGCTGGTCGAAAGCGGCGCCGCCGATGCGTACGGTTTCGGCGATCGCGAACTGGCACTGGCCTGCGCTTCACATTCCGGCGAGCCGGCGCATGTCGAACTGGCGCGGGCGATGCTGGCCAAGGCCGGGCTGGACGTGGCGGCGCTGGAATGCGGCGCGCATTGGCCGTCCAGCCATGACGCGACAATTGCGCTGGCCCGTGCCGGCAGCTTGCCAAACGCGCTGCACAACAATTGTTCTGGCAAGCATGCGGGCTTCCTCTGTACCTGCGTCCACGCCGGCGTCGCCCATCGCGGCTACGTCAAATCCGGCCATGCCTCGCAAGAGATGGTGCGCGATGCGATGCAAGCGGTGACCGGTGCTGCCCATGATTTCGACCATTGCGGCACTGACGGCTGCTCGATCCCGACCTATGCCGTGCCGCTGCGCAGCTTCGCCCTGGGCTTTGCGCGCATGGCGACCGGTGTCGGCTTTGAACCCGTGCGCGCCAGGGCCGCAAAGCGGCTGCTTTCCGCCTGCATGGCCGAGCCATTTCTGGTCGCCGGCACGGGCAGGGCTGATGTTGCGCTGATGCAGGCCGCGTCAGGCCGGATTTTTGTAAAGGGAGGGGCCGAAGGCGTCTATTGCGCGGCACTTCCCGAGCTTGGCCTTGGCATTGCGCTGAAATGCGATGATGGCGCCGGCCGCGCCGCTGAAGTTATGGTAGCGGCGTGCATGGCCCGGGTTTTGCACGCCGACAAGGCGCTGGCGGCAATACTGATCGAACAGGCCCATCCGCCCGTAGAAAGCCGGATCGGCGCCAAGGTCGGCTCACTCCGCGCCACTGCTGCGCTGAGCTGAAAACGGGCATTTAGCTCACAGGGTTGCGTCCGATGGTCAGGTGCGCTTCAACATCGGCACAGTTCCCCAGCGTTCGGCCGTCGCGCCGCGCAGGAATTGTGCCAGACCGGATCGGCCGATCCTTTGCCGGCAATAGCTTGTGAAGTCGCCGCGCGAGGCATAAGCTCGACCAATGAGCAGAGCCTTCACGCGCGAAGAGGATAGCGAAAACGCCATCGCCGGCATCGGCGAGCGGCCGATCAGCCACCACCGCAATCTGGTGACGCAACGCGGCCTGGCAATGATCGATGCCGAACTGGCGGCCCTGCGCGAAGAACTCGGCAGGGCGGAAAAGAGGGCCGACCGTGAGCGCATCGCGCTTATCTCGCGCGACCTGCGCTACTGGACCGCGCGGCGTGAAAGCGCCGAGCTTTCCGTGCCGGAACCGGGCAGCGACCTGGTTCGCTTCGGCATGGGCGTCACGCTGGAAGGCGATGACGGCAGAAACGTCCACTGGAAGATCGTCGGCGAGGATGAAGCCGATCCAGCCAAGGGGACGATTTCCCATGTTTCACCGATGGCCCTGGCTTTATTCGGCAAGAAGGTCGGCGAAACTGCCGTGGTGAACGGCAAGGAGTGGGAAATCGTCAAGCTGAGTGACAGTTAGGCCTCGATCTTGACGACATGGTCGCGGAAGAACGCGGCAGCACCTGCCTCGTCGATTTCGCCGGCGGCGACACCCATGACGAACTCATAGATCGTGCCGTTGTCGGCCGTCAGCGAATAGCCGTTGACAATCAGAAACGCGCCGGCGGCGACGATAGCCGTGCGCTTGTTGCCGTCGACAAAGGCGTGGTTTCTGGCGATGCCGAAGATATAGGCCGCAGCCAGGTCCTCGATCGATGGATCGCCATAGTTCGCCTTGTTCTCGGCGCGGGCGAGCGCCGATTCAAGAGCATTCTCATCTCGCAAACCCTGCGCGCCGCCATGCCGGCGCAACTGCTCCGCGTGCATCGCTTCCACGGCGCGCCGGCTCAGGAATTGCCAGCTCATTCGGCGAGCTTCTGAAGCGCGACTTTGTATTTGTCCATGACTTGGCGAGCAGCTTCCATCTGCCGCTCGAAGCTGTCATCCACCGGCTGAAGTGCGATGCCCTTGCTCGTTTCGACGATTTCAAGCTGGTCGCCGGCCTTCAGGTTCAGGTGGTCGAGAATTTCCTTGGGCAAGATGACGCCTTCGGAATTGCCGATCTTGCGAATGGTCGTGTTCATGGGTTCAGCCTTTGTTGCAACACCGATTATAACTCGGATGGTCGGTCGTTGCAACATGCATTATAACAGCTTCAGCCGACCTGCAGCAGTCTATCCATCAGCCGCTCCGCCGCTTCCGGGATGACGGTGCCAGGCGGGAAGATCTCCGCCGCCCCCGCCTGCATCACAGCGTCGTAATCTTGCGGCGGGATGACGCCGCCGGCAACGATCAGCATATCGTCGCGTCCGAGCTTCTTCAGCGCGTCCCTGAGTTCAGGAATGAGCGTCAAATGGCCCGCCGCCAGCGACGAGGCGCCGATGATATGAACGTCGTGCTCGACCGCCAGCCTGCCGATCTCGTCCGGCGTCTGGAACATCGGCCCGACGGTGACGTCGAAGCCGAGATCGGCAAAGGCGGTGGCGATCACCTTCTGGCCGCGATCATGGCCGTCCTGTCCCATCTTGGCGACGAGAATGCGTGGCTTGCCGCCGGACTTCTCCTCGAACGCCACGATCTTGTCCTGCAGCCGATCGACCACCGGATTGTCGCCGAGCGCCTTGCGATAGACGCCGGAGATCGTCTGGACCGAGGCGACATGGCGGCCGAAAACCTTTTCCAGCGCCAGCGAAATCTCGCCGACCGTGGCGTTGGCGCGCGCGGCGCGAATGGCGAACTCCAGCAGATTTTCGCCGCTCTCAGCAGCCCGGCTCAGCGCACTCAGTGCGCTCTCGACGGCGCCGACGTCGCGCGTGCCTTTCAGCCGCTGCAGTTTCGACAATTGCCGGGCTCTGACTCCGGCGTTGTCGATCTTCAGCACGTCGACTTTGATATCCGTCTCGGGACGATGGGCGTTGACGCCGACCAGGATCTGCTCGCCGGAATCGATCCGCGCCTGCGTACGCGCGGCGGCCTCTTCGATGCGCAGCTTCGGGATGTTTTTTTCGGTTGCGGCGGCCATGCCGCCAAGGCTCTCGACCTCTTCGATATGGGCAAGCGCGCGCGCCGCCAGGTCATGCGTCAGCCGTTCGAGATAGGCAGAGCCGCCCCACGGGTCGATGATGCGGGCGGTGCCAGATTCCTTTTGCAGGATGAGCTGCGTGTTGCGGGCGATGCGGGCTGAATGGTCGGTCGGCAGCGCCATCGCCTCGTCGAAGGAGTTGGTGTGCAGCGATTGCGTATGACCCTGCGTCGCCGCCATCGCCTCGATCATGGTACGGATGATGTTGTTGTAAGGGTCCTGCGCCGTTAGCGACCAGCCCGAAGTCTGGCAATGGGTGCGCAGCGACAACGAGCGCTCGTCCTTCGGCAAGAAGTTCTTCAGCATCAGGGTCGACCACAACAGGCGGGCTGCCCTCAGCTTGGCGACTTCCATGAAGAAGTTCATGCCGATCGCCCAGAAGAAGGAAAGGCGCGGCGCAAAACGGTCGATATCGAGACCCGCCGCGACACCGGCGCGGGCATATTCGATGCCATCGGCGATCGTGTAGGCGAGCTCGAGGTCGGCGGTCGCCCCTGCCTCCTGCATGTGATAGCCGGAGATCGAAATCGAATTGAACTTCGGCATGTGCTGCGACGTGTAGGAGAAGATGTCCGACACGATCCGCATCGAAGGTTTTGGCGGATAGATGTAGGTGTTGCGGACCATGAACTCTTTCAGAATATCGTTCTGAATGGTCCCGGCGAGGTCCTTTTGCGCAACGCCCTGTTCTTCCGCGGCGACGATATAGAGCGCCATGATCGGCAGCACCGCGCCGTTCATGGTCATCGACACCGTCATCTCGTCAAGCGGGATGCCGTCGAAGAGCTGGCGCATGTCGAGGATGGAATCGATGGCGACGCCGGCCATGCCGACATCACCGGCAACGCGCGGATGGTCGCTGTCGTAGCCGCGATGCGTGGCAAGGTCGAAAGCGACCGACAGTCCCTTCTGGCCGGCCGCGAGGTTGCGCCGATAAAAGGCGTTCGACTCTTCCGCCGTCGAGAAGCCGGCATATTGCCGGATCGTCCACGGCTGCTGGACATACATGGTTGGGTAGGGGCCGCGCACGAATGGCGGCAGGCCCGGATAAATGTCGAGATACGGCAACCCCTTGAGGTCGCCCTGGTTGTACACATGCTTGATGGCCAGTCCTTCCGGGGTCATCCGTTGGCCCTTGACCTCGATCGGCGCCCGGCGCGGCGCCGACCAGCCGATTTGGCTGAAATCCGGGATCATGATGCTGCTCCGATCGATTGATCGATACGGATCGGAAACAGCGGCTCGCACACCGCGACGCCCTCGGTGACCGCGGGCCGCCGCTCCGCCGCCAAGGTTTCGACCGGACGTTCGCTCTTCAACGGGTGAAGCGTCGTGCCGATGATGGCCCGCTCGCCCGCCTGATAGGCGGCATTGCGGCGGGCGGAGGCCGCCTGAACCCGTTTCTGGATATGTCCTTGCTGCAGACTGGACAGCACGCCGCCTTCCGCCTCGATCCGCTGGAATTCTTCCCAGGCCGCTTCGCAGAGTTCGGCAGTCAGCGCTTCAACGGCGCCCGAACCGCAAGCAGGGTCGGCGACATGATCGATATGGCTTTCGTTGGCCATGATCAGTTGAGTGTTGCGGGCGACACGGCGGGCAAAGCCCGCCGGGAGGCCATGCGCGATCGTATGCGGCAGGATGGAGACCGAGTCCGCCCCGCCGGCTGCCGCGGCAAAAGCGGCGATCGTGGTGCGCAGGATGTTCGTCTCCGGGTCCGCCGAAGTCATCATGCGGAACGATGTCTCGGCATGGATGTTGGCGGTGGAGGCGGAGATCGAGCATGCCTCCTGGACCCGCGCCCACAGCCTGCGCAGGGCCCTGATCTTGGCAATCGATACGAACTGGTCCTGGTCGACGCTCAGCGCAAAGCCGATATGGGGCGCCGCATAGACAAGCGGCTGGCGCGCCTCCTCAAACATCCGGAGATAGGAGACCGCCGAAGCCATCATGGTGCCCAGCTCCTGCGCTTCGGTGGCGCCGGCATTGTGGAAGACGCGTCCGTCTGCCTCCAGCAGGACCCCGGGCACGCCCATCGAGAAAAAGTGCGCCAGGGACTGCGGCATCGACGCCTGCAAGGCCTCGATCGACATGCGCAGCCGGCCGGTTCCGGCAAAGATCGCCGCCGGGTCGATACCGAAGGACAGGTTGAGCTTTGCCGGGTCTGACCGGCGCTTGCCCAAGAACGCAACCAGCCAGTCGGCCACCGCGCGGCTCCAGGGATGCGCGTCGATGCGGACCTGGATCCGGTTGAGCGGCACGCCGTCCAGCACGGTCTCCAGCGCCTCGGCAGTCCTCGGCAGGCCGTAGCCGAACGCATTCGGCGCGCCTTCGAAGACAAGCGACAGTCCGGTGGCGCCCTGTGCGACGTCCTCCAGGGCCTGGGCTTTGGCGCGGCCGACATCGGGGTCGTCGATACGCTGGCTGACGATCCAGGGCGATCCGGGATTTGCCCGCGCGAGAGGCTCTGCGGTGACCGAACGATCATAGAGTGGCTCGATGCGGATGCCATCGTCCGTATGGGATACGAGCTTTTCCTCGAAGGATCCGCCGGCCAGGGCTTTTTCCGCAAGGGCCAGCCACCGCTGCCGGTCAGGGTTCGGAAGTTCGGCATCGTGGTTCAAGGCACCGGCCATCCGCTCTCCTCGTCTTCTCGGCCGACAGGCCTGGAACGTCAGTCTACGGTTCCCCGTCGCATATCACAATGCAACACGCGTCCCGCGACGATGAACCGTCAACCGATTGCCAAACATGCGCAAAATCCGCAAGCTCCAAAAAGCCCAATTTCGACCATGGCCATTGTCGCTGCGCAATGGCGTCATTATACCTGCGCCGAGCCCCGTTACTTTCAATAGATCAGGGCATTCAACACTTCAGGTTTGCGGAGACCGAACACATGGCTGACGACACCAGTATTTTCATCGGAGCCAGCCGAACGCCTGATGACAGCTACCAGCGAGCCGAAACCCTGCTGCTTCAGTATGGCAATCGTCACGGCCTGGTCACCGGCGCGACCGGCACCGGCAAGACCGTGAGCTTGCAGATTCTGGCGGAAGGTTTCTCCAATGCCGGCGTGCCGGTCTTCTGCGCCGACATCAAGGGCGACCTGTCCGGTATCGCCATGATGGGCACGGCACAGGATTTTCTGGTCAAGCGCGCCGAGCAGGTCAAGCTCGATCCCTATGATTTCCAGGAATTTCCGGTCATCTTCTGGGATCTTTTCGGCGAGCAGGGCCATCCGATCCGCGCCACCGTCTCGGAAATGGGGCCGCTGCTTCTGTCGCGCCTGATGAACCTGTCCGAGGCGCAGGAAGGCATCATGAACATCGCCTTCCGCATCGCCGACGAGGAGGGCATGTTGCTGCTGGACCTGAAGGACCTGCAAGCGCTTCTTGCCAACATCGCCGAACGCGCCGAAGAAATCGGCGCTCGCTACGGCAATGTGACGAAACCTTCGGTTGGCGCAATCCAGCGCACGCTGCTGGTTCTGGAGCAGCAGGGCGCGACGAATTTCTTCGGCGAGCCGGCATTGCGGATCGCCGACATCATGCGCACCACCCGCGACGGGCGCGGCGCGATCAGCGTGCTGGCCGCCGACAAGCTGATGATGAATCCCCGGCTCTATGCGACATTCCTGTTGTGGCTGATGTCGGAACTGTTCGAGGAGCTGCCCGAAGTCGGCGATCCCGACAAGCCAAAGCTGGTCTTCTTCTTCGACGAGGCGCACCTTCTGTTCGACGACGCGCCTAAGGTGCTGATCGACCGGGTCGAACAGGTTGTCCGCCTGATCCGCTCGAAAGGCGTCGGCGTTTACTTCGTCACCCAGAATCCGCTGGATATCCCCGAAACGGTTCTGGCCCAGCTCGGCAACCGGGTGCAGCACGCCCTGCGCGCTTACACGCCGCGGGAGCAGAAGGCTGTGAAGACCGCCGCCGAGACGTTCAGGCCTAATCCCGACTTCGACTGTGCAACCGTGATCACGCAGCTCGGCACCGGCGAGGCGCTGGTGTCGACGCTGGAAGCCAAAGGTGTTCCGTCCATGGTCCAGCGGACGCTGGTTCGCCCGCCGTCGTCGCGACTTGGCCCGATCACGCCTGACGAGCGCCGCACGATGATCACCGAGAGCCCGGTTGCGGGACAGTACGATCAGACCGTCGATCGCGAATCGGCTTTCGAGATGCTGCAGAAAAAAGCCAAGGATGCGCTGGACGCGGAGGCGCAGCAGCAGGAGAGCGGCGGCTCGCGCTGGACCATTCCAGGCTTCGGCAATGACGATCCCGCCCGCCAGCCCACCGGCAGCAGGCGAGCACCGGCGCCGCGATCGTCCAATCGCCAGACGGTGGCAGAGGCGGCGATAAAATCGGTGGTTCGCTCGGTCGGCTCGTCGGTTGGACGGGCGATCGTGCGCGGCATCCTCGGCAGCTTGGCAAGGGGGCGGCGCTGAAAGCACCGCATCGGATCCAAAGTGGGCACCGGTTTTGCATGAATCCGATGCTCAGCGAAAAGCATCGGACCGGAAAATTGCGGCGCCGAAAGTCCGCCGCTCCAGCGCTTTCAACCAGCTCAGAAGATCGAGTCCGAGATCGCCCTTGCCGGGCCGAGCAGGATCGATCCTTCCGGGACGCCCGCATCGATTGGAATGGCTTTGCGGTCTGCCGTGGCAACCAGTTCCTGACCGACACCGGCGGTAACGACCACCGGCGTCTTGTTGGGCACACGGTCATAAAGGTCGATAATGTCCTGATTTATCAAGCGAACGCACCCAGATGACACCGATTTGCCTATGGAAAACCACTCCGGGGAGCCGTGCAGGCGGTAAAGCGTGTCCTCGTTGCCCTCGAAGAGATACAGCGCCCGCGCTCCGAGCGGGTTGGTGAGCCCGCCGGGCATGCCGCCATTCTCGGCGCTGTATTCTGCGAGCTCGGGCTGGCGGGCGATCATTTCGGCCGGCGGGGTCCATTTCGGCCACTTCTGCTTCCACTGGACGACGGCATCGCCAGACCATTCGAAACCGGCGCGACCCAGCCCGACACCATAACGAATGGCTTGTCCGCCTGGACGCACGAAATAGAGGTGGTGGCCGGCCGTATCGACGACGATGGTGCCGGGCGGCTGGCCGGTCGGATCGGGAACGATCTGACGCAGAAATTGCTCGTCGATTTTCTCGTAGGGTATGCCCGGCAGCTCGAATCCGCTGTCGCTGACCGGACCGTACATTGTTGCATAGTCCAGGAGTGGCGGCTCGACATTGGCTGGCGGCGGCGGCTCGACAGGCCGGCTTGCCGTCGTGGTGCAGGCGGAAACCGCAATCGAGGCGGCGCCGAGCGCAGCGGCGTTGAGAAAGCCGCGACGGCTCAGGCGATAGGAGTCGATTTCGGTTGTGAACATCGTTGCCTTTTTTAATTCTCATATCGAAACAAACATGAATATGCCAATCAGTACGGCGCGCCAGCCCTACCATTGCCTGGCGCGATAGGCGGTACCGATTCTGGCCTGACGGTGAACAAACAAAGGCAAAGCTGTGACGGTTCCGCCCCTGTTGCGCCGAGGCAACAGGCCCCACAGCGCCGCGCGTCGGTAAAGAACGCTGTAGCAGTTTTATTTTGCTCATGATCCTTTCCAAAAATCGATTCCGATTTGGCGTCATGCGTCAGCCTGCGGCGAGCAGGCCTTCGAGCGAGGGCAGGATCAGGGCCGGCGGAAAGTCCCGGTATTCCTCGGGCTGGTTGGAGCGGTTGATCCAGACAGTCCGGAAGCCGAATTTGGTGGCGCCGGCGACGTCCCAGCGGTTGGATGACTGAAACGACACCGCGCCCGGATAGAGACGCCAGCCTGTCGTGACCATGTCGTAGACCGACGGATCGGCCTTGAAGCGCTTGACGGCATCGACGGAATAGATGTCGTCCAGAAACTGGTCGAGCGCGGCCGATTTAACCGCCGCTTCCAGCATTTCAGGCGAGCCGTTGGAGAGGATCGCCAGCTTGGCGCCGGATGCTTTGAGCGCCTTGAGCACGGCCGGCACCTCCGGATAGCAGTCCAGCCGCCAATAGGCGTCGAGCAGCTTGGCCCTGAGCCCCTTGTCCGCGGAGGGAACCTTGCGCAGGGCGAAATCGAGCGCCTGCTCGGTGAGTTGCCAGAAGTCGGCGTAGGCGCCCATCAGCGTCCTCACCCAGGAATATTCCAGTTGCTTGGCCCGCCAGATCTCCGACAGGAGCTGGCCGTCTGGCCCGATCTGGTCGGCATGACGGCGCACGGCGGCATGGACATCGAACAGCGTGCCGTAGGCGTCGAAAACGTAAGCCGCATGGTGCATGGTGACAGTTTTGCGGCGAGGCAAGGCGAGGCGCAAGCACGGATTGCAATTCGCAGGCCGCTGGCCTTAACAAATCTCAGCCATATCAGTTGACGGCAGGCGCCAAAGCATCTTCCAATGGCAGACAGGACAGCTTTTTGAAACGCGGAACCAAGCGATGACACTGGCGGCTGCGGCGCAATCCGCGACATGGACCTTCGTGGATGGCGACTGGTACGAGGGCAACGTCGCCATTTTGGGGCCGCGCAGCCATGCCATGTGGCTCGGCACCAGCGTATTCGACGGCGCCCGCTGGTTCGAGGGTGTCGCCCCCGACCTCGACCGCCACGCCGCGAGGGTGAACGCTTCGGCAATCGCGCTTGGTCTCAAACCATCCATGAGCGCCGAAAAGATCGTCGGGCTGACCTGGGACGGGCTGAAGAAGTTCGACGGCAAGACGGCGGTCTACATAAGGCCGATGTACTGGGCCGAACATGGTGGCTATATGGGTGTGCCGGCAGATCCGGCCTCGACCCGCTTTTGCCTTTGCCTTTACGAATCGCCAATGATCTCGCCGGCGGGCTTTTCGGTCACCGTCTCGCCGTTCCGCCGCCCGACCATCGAAACCATGCCGACCAACGCCAAGGCCGGCTGCCTTTATCCCAATAACGGCCGTGCCATCCTTGAAGCCAAGATGCGCGGCTTCGACAACGCCCTGGTGCTCGACATGCTGGGCAATGTCGCCGAGACCGGAACCTCGAACATTTTCCTGGTCAAGGATGGCCATGTCCTGACGCCGGCGCCGAACGGCACGTTCTTGTCCGGCATCACCCGCTCGCGGACGATGACGCTGCTTGACGCGTATGGATTCAAGACCATCGAAAAGGCGCTGTCGGTGCGCGAGTTCCTCGAAGCGGACGAGATATTCTCGACGGGAAATCATTCGAAGGTCGTGCCGGTCACCCGCGTCGAGGATCGCAATCTCCAGCCCGGGCCGGTAGCCAAGAAGGCGCGCGAACTCTATTGGGATTGGGCGCATTCGACTTCGGCCGGCTGACTGGCAAAAAGGGGAACCGGCGCTTCATTCCGGAGTTGTTCCACACCAATCCAGACCTATGTTAGTCCGGTATCGACACCGGATTTTTCCACGAGGAGTACGACCGATGGCTTTTGAACTGCCCGCCTTGCCCTATGACTACGAGGCCTTGCAGCCTTACATGTCGAAGGAGACGCTGGAGTATCACCACGACAAGCACCACAAGGCCTATGTCGACAACGGCAACAAGCTGGCTGCCGAAGCCGGGCTCGGCGATTTGTCGGTCGAAGAGGTTGTCAAACAGTCCTTCGGCAAAAACCCCGGGCTCTTCAACAATGCCGGTCAGCATTACAATCACATCCATTTCTGGAAGTGGATGAAGAAGGGGGGCGGCGGCAACAAATTGCCGGGCGCGCTGCAAAAGGCGTTCGACAGCGATCTTGGCGGCTACGACAAGTTCAAGGCCGATTTCATCGCCGCCGGAACCACCCAGTTCGGTTCGGGCTGGGCCTGGGTTTCGGTCAAGGACGGCAAGCTGGCGATCTCGAAGACGCCGAACGGGGAGAACCCGCTGGTCCATGGTTCGACGCCGATCCTGGGCGTCGATGTCTGGGAGCACTCCTATTACATCGACTATCGCAACGCCCGGCCGAAATATCTTGAAGCCTTCGTCGACAGTCTCATCAACTGGGACCATGTCCTTGAGCTTTACGAAAAGGCATAGGCCTAACTGAGTTGCAGAAAAGCCCCGGCAAAACCGGGGCTTTTCTGTGTGTGGCAAAGGATCGGCCGCCATTTTCCAGCACAGAAATGACCGTCGCGAGAATTCACAGAAGCGTGAGGCGAATCTCCGGAATTTTCAAGCCGCTTTTGCCGTTATCGATCAGTCGGACCTTCACCCGAAACATGATCATCATGGAGCCAATTGAATGAGAAAGCTTATCCTCGCCATCTCGATGCTCGCCTTCACCGGTTCGGCGGCGTTTGCCGATCCGATCCAGGAGCGGCAGGCCCTGATGAAGGAACGTGGCAAGATCGCCGGCCAATTGTCGAAAGTCGTCAAGGGCGAGATCCCTTATGACGCAGCGGCCGTGCTGGCGGCGTTGAAGGCGCTGGAGGCCAACGCTGAGAAATTCCACGCAAACGTCGAAACTCTTTTCCCGGTTGGCAGCAACACCGGCGACACCACCGCTGCCCCCAAGATCTGGGAAGATATGGCCGGCTTCAAGGCGGTGGAAGAGAAATATCTCGCCGACGTCAAGGCTGCCGCGGCCGCCGCTCCTGCCGATGTCGATGCCTTGAAGGCGGGGTTCAACACCATAGGCGGCGACTGCGGCACCTGCCACCAGACATACAGGATAAAGAAGGGCTGATAGCGGGCGATGCGCCTGCTGAAAAAACTCGTCGGCGCCGCCCTCGTTCTGGGCGCCGCCGGCGCGGTCGCCGGCTGGTTCATGTCGGCGCCGGTCAGGCTCGACGCCGACACCCTGGCGCAGCTTGGCCCGGGCGATGCCGCCAGGGGCAAGCGCATTTTTTATGCAGGCGGCTGTACATCCTGTCATGCGAAGCCAGGCTCGCAAGGCAATGCCCGCCTTCAACTGGTCGGCGGTCTCGAACTCAGGACGCCGTTCGGCATCTTCGTGCCACCGAACATCTCTCAGGATGCCACGGACGGTATCGGCGCCTGGTCGGTCGAAGACCTCGCCAACGCCATGCTGAAGGGCGTTTCGCCGAGCGGCGAGCACTTTTATCCGGCGTTTCCCTATGCGTCCTACGCACGCATGAAGCCGGCCGACATCGCCGATCTTCATGCCTTCCTGAAAACGCTTCCGGCGGTCGCCGGCAAGGCGCCGCCCAATTCGCTGGGATTCCCGTTCAACATCCGTCGCGGCATCGGGCTGTGGAAACGTCTCTATTTGAGTGACCAGCCGGTGGTTTCCTTCCCCGATGGCACGCCGGATCCGGTGATGGCCGGCCGCTACCTGGTCGAAGGGCCGGGCCATTGCGGCGAATGCCACACGCCGCGTGATTTTGCTGGCGGCACCAGGAAGAGCCAGTGGCTGGCGGGTGCCGCGGCTGCCGAAGGCAGCGGCATCGTGCCGAACATCACCTCGGGCGAAGGCGGGCTCAGTGACTGGTCGGAGGCCGACATCGCCTACTTTCTCGAAACCGGCTTCACGCCCGATTTCGATTCGGTGGGCGGCGCCATGGTCGATGTGCAGAGAAACATGGCCGAGTTGACGCCCGAGGACCGGGCGGCGATATCAGCCTATCTGAAGGCCATACCGCCGCATCCCAACGGCTATCCGGCTCCCAAGCAGCCTTCGAACTGACGCAAAAACGGACGGGATGGCGGCGCGTCAGCGGTCGCCGAGGAAATCGAAACCGGTTTCGAAGAAATGATTGTAGTTGCAGGTCATTTCCTCGCCGGGCGCGATGTCGCGCGATGCATATGTCTCCTCGGGCGAGGAGACGTCGCAATTCGGATCATCGGCATGGTTCATGTAGCGGGCGTCGTCGGCTTCGAAGACGATGTAATTCGGGTCGCGCCGGTCGGGATAGGAATAGCGATCGAGATAAGCTTTGATCGGCCCGGTTTCGCGCTCATAGACCTCGACAGGGATGCGCCGGTCGTAATTGGGATCGAGCTTCCAAACCAGTGTGCCGCGGGGAATGTGGTTCTTGGCAAAGACACCGATGCCCTGGATGGGCGATTTGTCGAGGTAGACGTCGACGAGCAACATGGCGGACCCTTGACGTGACTGGATGATTTTGGGTGGCGCGGCTGCGAAAAGCCGCGCATTGGGTAGCGCGCGGCCATTGCAATTGCGAGCGGAAAATCGACCAGGCCCTGAGCCGAATCGGAATCGATTCCCCGCTGGGGATCGTGCGCAAGATCAAGTTCCTACAGCGCCGTTTGCGAGTCCAAAAGGATGGGCGGCGCTGTGGTGGCAAGGTCGGCCTTGCCCGCCACCTTCAGCGCAAACGCATAGGTGAAGGCGATTTCCTCGAGCCTGGAAAACCGGCCGGATGCGCCGGCATGACCGGAGTCCATATTGATATTGAACAGCACCGGATTGTCGCCGATCTTGCGGTCGCGCAGCCGCGCCACCCACTTGGCCGGCTCCCAATAGGTGACACGCGGGTCGGTGAGGCCGGCAAGCGCCAGGATCGGCGGATAGTCGAGCGCGGCGACATTGTCATAGGGCGAGTAGGCGGCGATCGTTCGGTAGTCCTCCTCCGAGGCGATCGGATTGCCCCATTCGGGCCATTCCGGCGGCGTCAGCGGCAAGGTCGCGTCGAGCATGGTGGTGAGCACGTCGACGAACGGAACCTCGGCGACAATACCGCCGAAGCATTCCGGCGCCATATTCGCGACGGCGCCCATCAGCAGGCCGCCGGCCGAGCCGCCCTGTGCGACGATGCGGTCATGTTGCGTATAGCGTTCGGCGACGAGATGGTGGGCGGCTGCGATGAAATCGGTGAACGTGTTCATTTTGTGCGCCCGCTTGCCGTCGTCGTACCAGCCATAGCCCTTGTCCTTGCCGCCGCGGACATGGGCGATCGCGTAGACGAAGCCACGGTCGACCAGCGATAACAAATTGGTGTTAAAGGCGGCCGGGACCGTGATGCCGTAGGAGCCGTAGCCGTAAAGCAGGCAAGGCGCTGACCCGTCGAGCGGCGTGTCGCGATGGTGAATGAGCGAGATCGGCACCAGTTCGCCGTCGGCTGCGGGCGCCATCAGCCGCCGCGTGACGTAATGGTCCGGGTCGTGGCCGGACGGAACTTCCTGGGTCTTCAGCAGCACGCGCTCGCGGGTCCGCATATTGTAGTCGAAGACCTGCGCCGGCGTTGTCATGGACGAGTAGGAAAAGCGCATGATCTCGGTATCGTATTCATAGGATCCCGACAGGCCGAGCGAGAAGGCTTCCTCGTCGAAGGAGATGAGGTGTTCCTCGCCGCTGTTGCGGTCATGCACGACGATTCGCGGCAGGCCTTCCTTGCGTTCAAGCCTTACCATGTGGTCCTTGAAGCCGATCACCGAAAGGATCAGCCGGCCCGCCTCGTGCGGCACCAGCTCCTGCCAGTTGGCGCGCACCGGGTCGCTCGCCGGCGCGGTCATAATCTTGAAATCCTTGGCGCCGTCGGCGTTGGTGAGAATGAAGAAGACATCGCCGCCTTCTTCGAGGTCGTATTGCAGGCCGGTCTCGCGCGGAGCAACCAGCTTCGGTTCGGCGAACGGCTCGCTGGCGCTCATGATGCGATATTCCGAGGTCTCGTGGTCGTTGATGCCAACCATGATCCACTCGTTGGAGCGTGTGCCGCCGACATTCATGAAGAAACCTGGATCGGTTTCTTCGTAGATCAGCCGGTCGTTCTCGGGACTGTCGCCAAGGGCATGGAACAGCACCTTGGAAGGACGGTGGTTGGGATCGAGGCGGGTGTAGAAAAATCCGTCATTTCCGGCATCCCACACGCCGCCGCCACCGGTATCCGGAATCCTGTCCGCCAGATCGTTGCCGTCGGCGAGATCGCGGACGCGAAGCGTGTAGAATTCGGAACCCTTGTCGTCGAAGGCCCAGAGAAGCTTGCGGTGGTCGGTCGAATGGTCGACACCGCCGAGGCGGAAATAGGCCTTGCCTTCGGCCTCGAGATCGCCGTCGAGCAGGATCTCTTGGTCGCCGCCCTCGCGTGGCGTGCGGAAATAACGCGGTTGCTCGCCGCCAAGCTTGAAAGATGACCCATAGGCGTACCGCCCATCCTTCATCGGCACGGACGAATCGTCCTCCTTGATGCGGCCCTTCATCTCCTTGAAAAGCTGCTTCCGCACTTGGGCGGTGTCGGCCATGAGCGCTGCCTGATAGGCGTTCTCGGCTTCGAGATGGGCGCGGATCTGGGCGTCGAGCAGCGACGGATCCCTGAACATCTCTTGCCAGTTGTTGGCTCTCAGCCAGGCATAGTCGTCGGTCCGCGTCACTCCATGATGCAGATCGAAGACCGGTCGCTTCTCTGGTTGCGGCGGGCTGACAGTTGGAAATGCTGGGGTTCGGGTCATTGCGTCTCGCTGTGGAAGTTACTTGTATGGAGAATGAACACGCCGATCAGCGCAGGTTCAAGAGCCGGAGTATATGTTTGCGCCGGCTCCAGGAGATGAGCCGGAGGAGAGGGAAAAATGAAGTTTCGTTTTCACGCTGCTGCGGCTTTCGCCGTCGCTTCGACAGTCTTGGCCTTCACCGGCCCATCTCTCATGCAACCGTGTTCGCAGCTTGGCAAGTGACCAATGTTCCGTTTGGCGACACGCTCAACGTGCGCAAGTATCCGGCGGGATCGTCCCAGAAGCAGGCCGCCTATCCCAACGGTGCTGTTTTGCAGATGACCGGGAGATGCACCGGCGGCATAAACCTGCTCGAGATCGTCAAGCAGCCGGTTTCGAAACAGGAACAGGAGGTCCGCTATCGCTGGTGCGAAGTCTGGCACGATCCGGCACAGAACGGCAATTTCGTCACCGGCTGGGTCTACGGAAAATACATCACCCCACATTGATGGATCGGTGCCGGTTCCGCGGTGCTGATTTCCGGCTTGCTTGCAAACAGCAAATCGCAACCTATGGTTTTGTGGACTCTGAAAACAACCAGATAGCCTGCACCACAACCAAGCATAGCCAAGCATTGAGATTTTTTTACTGGCGCTAATGGATGTAAAGGGAGCTCGACCGGGTGTCCGCCGCTGCTGGTCTGGCCAGAAAAAATCGCAAAGTCACAGAGTGCACGAAAGATTGAAGCTGATCGTCGAATATTTTATTGCCGTCGATGAATACAGCGCAAGAAGCGAATTGACTTACTTGGTTTAGTGGCTCATTAGGATGCTGCGGCGCGAATCGCAGAGGCTCTTTCCTGCAAAAATTTCGCGCGATGCCCGACCTATCAAAAATAGGGCGCAGATAGAAACAACTCACGTTGGGGCCAAGAAGCCATGGATATTATCGAAACACCTTCCAGAAATAGTGATGCGCTGATCGAATTGACGGCCGACGTCGTGGCCGCCTATGTCAGCAACAACCCGGTGCCGGTCGGCGAGCTGCCGAGCCTCATCGCCGATGTCCATGCCGCCCTCGGGCGTGTGGGCGGGGCCAGTGAACAGCCTCCTGCCGACAAGCAGAAGCCGGCAGTAAACCCGAAACGCTCCGTCCATGACGACTACATCGTCTGTCTTGAAGACGGCAAGAAGTTCAAGTCGCTGAAGCGTCACTTGATGACCCACTACGGTCTGACGCCCGACGAGTATCGTGAAAAATGGGGCCTGGACGCAAGCTACCCGATGGTTGCTCCCAACTATGCTGCCGCCCGCTCACAGCTCGCCAAGAAGATGGGTCTCGGCCGTAAGCGCAAGGGGCGCTGATACCGGCTCTCTTCCCAACCTGGGTTAGATGATCAACGGCGCCTCCGGGCGCCGTTTTGCTCTTGGGGCGATGCTGGAGCAATCGATATGCGTTGCCACAAGTGCAGCTCCGGTCATGTCGGGCCATCGCGCGCTGTTCGTCTGATCAGGCGGTCTGCCTCAAGGCCGCCTCAGCGTCGCGCTTGATGCGCTTGACCATGGATCGAAGACCATTGGCGCGTTGCGGCGACAGGTGTTCGTCGAGGCCAAGTGCCTTCAGCGTGGCTTCCGCGTCGGTTTTCTGGATCTCGCTGGCGGGTCGTCTGGAAAACAGCGCCAGCATGATAGCGACGAGGCCGCGCACAATATGGGCGTCCGAATCGCCGGCGAAGGTGACGATTGGGTCGGGACCTGGTCCATACTCGGTGGTCAGCCAGACCTGGCTGACGCAGCCAGGCACCTTGTTGGCAGGGTTGCGTTCCTCATCGGGAAATGGCGGCAGGGCCTCGCCCAGTTCGATCACATAGCGATAGCGGTCTTCCCACTCGTCAAGCAGGGAGAAGTCGTCGCGGATCGTTTGGATCGTCGTGGTCATAACCCCGGATATAGTCATCCGGCGATGCCGCGTCACGGAAAAAGAGGAAAACACCATAGGCGTATAATGCATGTCGCGCAAAAGCATGCCCTCGGGTCAGGCCCTGGGCCTGACCCGAGGGCCTGACCCGAGGGTGTGCGGCGGTTTTGCGATAACGACATGCATAAAACAACAACCTAAAGCGCGTCGCGTGAGGCCGGTCAAATGCGACGCGCTTTAGGGGCGGATGGCCTGCGGTGCTGTGACAGATGCGCTGAAAAATATCTCAGTTTTTCGCCGGCAACTCGACTTTCGCCGGCAAGTGGACTTTCGCCGGCAAGACGATGTCTTCGGGCACGCTGCCGGTCGTTGTCGCGGTGTCGGGTTCGGCGGTCTTGTCGTCCAACATGGCGGCCGCGATCTTGGCTGTCTCCTTGGCCCGGGCGGTGATCGTGTGCATTGCGGACTTGCCGGTTTCGCAGACGTCGGGCTTGCGCTCGCATATGCCGGCAATGTCGCCGACGGCTTCGCGTGCCGCAAACAACGCCTGGATCGGCCCGACGCTTTGGTGGCCTGTCTCGTCGGAGCCGACATTCAGCGGCAGTGCCAGAAGCACCAGCGAAAACCAGAAAGCCATTCTGATCAGAAAGCCCATCTGTATGCCCTCATTCGTGACCGGATCATGCGTTCGTGCGACATGGCCTCTTTATGGGTGCGATAGTGGCATAGACGCGCAAAGGACGGCTTGCCTGGTCAGAGAAAATTTTCCTCAAATTTTAGGCAAATTCGAAACGCAGCATTTTGCAATGGATTTGTCTCAAATCCAGCCGATTTTCTTCACTTAAGGTTAACCATCTATCCACCTGTTTTCCATAGGTATTTTTTAGAAGAGCGGCGTGCCGGGGGCGCTTGTCAGAGCCGAAAAGACGGTTCGCCCGGATAACGCTCCATTTACTATCGCTGCAATTGCCAAGGTTTGGCCGCGCCGGCCTCCCAATATCTGCCTCAGGCCGGGCATTGATCGGTCCTGCCTTATCCATTCCTTAAACGCTGGATGCGAGTTTCAGATCAACAAAAGCAATCTGCGAAGCAAGGCTGTTCACGACCAAATGCGAGTGCGTTGAGTTGAGTTCGATAAGGGCCAGATACGTTGAGTTGCCCGGCGCGATGGCAGCCGGTTGCGAACGTATGGTCCATCCGTCGATCCTCGGACAGAACGACCGCCGGTGCCAGAGGCGGTTTATCGGTGTCATGCTGGCCGCTCCGTTCTTTGCCGCAGGCGCAGCAGTCACGCTGGTCACCTCGGGCATGGGCGTGGCCGTGACCATGGCTGCGATCTTTGCGACGTTCGGCCTCTGCTGGTTTGCTGCCTTGCTGGTGGCAGCATCGGGCAAGATGGCGTTCGCCGGCCAGGTCGCCCTGGTGATGGGCAGTCTTGCTCTTGCCGGTGTCATTGCCGCGGCGGGCGGGATGGCCTCGCCGGTCGCCATGCTTGTTGTGGCGCTGCCGTTCGAAGCCTGGTGGATCGGCGCGTCTCGTCGCGCTGCACTCTGGGGTGCCGTATCCGCATTTGTCGCTATCCTGCTGCAGGCTTTTGCCGGTTCTGTCTTTCCGTTCGGCCCGGCGGTAACAGCCGCTTGGCATTGGCTGCTGCCGCTGGCCTGGGCGCTCACCCTCGTTCCCCGCGTCGCAGCGCTTGGCAGCCCGGCCGGCGCGCAGCTTGATCCGGCGACCGATGATCGGCTCGAGAACATCATCGACGCCGTTGTCCTGCGGGCCGGCAGGCATGGCGAGGTTCTGGATGCGTCGGCAAAGGCGCGCACGATCCTGAAGCTGCAGCCGGAGCTGCTGTTCGGTGCCGGCCTGTTCGACCGTATCCATCTGTCCGATCGCGTCGCATACCTCAGCGCGCTGGCCGACATGCGCGATGGCGCGCCGGTGCGCCGGCTGGATCTTCGCGTCCGGCTGCCGCAAAACGGCAATGGCCCAACGGCAGACAATTACCGGCCGTTTTCGCTTGAACTGGCGCGGGGGGAAGAGCAGCAGGACGTCCTCACGTTGGTCCTGCGTGAAAACCACGAACTCGCCGGCTTGCGCGAAGAGCTTGCCGCTGCGAAAGAGGCGGCCGCGTCTGCCGAAGTGGCAAAGGGACGGTTTCTGGCGGTCGTCAGCCACGAGCTGCGCACGCCGTTGAACGCCATCATCGGTTTTTCCGACATGCTGCTGCATGAGATGTTCGGCACCTTCAAGGATCCGCGCCAGAAGGAATATGTCGGCCTGGTCAAGGAGTCCGGCCAGCATTTGCTTGCCATCGTCACCTCGATACTCGACGTATCGAGGATCGAAGCCGGCGCCTACGCAACCGAGCCGGAACCATTCCGTTTCGTGGAAGCGGTCGAAATGTGCCAGTCGATGATGAGCTTGCAGGCCGAGGCAAAGAACATCGATCTACAGGCCCAGATCGCACCGGATGCAGGCGAGATAAACGCCGACCGTCGTGCCGTGCAGCAGATACTCATCAACCTCGTCTCCAACGCCATCAAGTTCACGCCCGATGGCGGCGATGTCGTCGTCGGCGCCAAGCGGATCGGCTCGCGACTGCATTTCTGGGTCAGGGACACCGGCATCGGCATCGCCGAGGAAGACTTTGCCAATCTCGGCAAGCCGTTCATGCAGATCCAGAACGACTATACGCGCCGCTTCGAGGGGACCGGGCTCGGCCTGTCGCTGGTGAAGGGTCTGGTGGCGCTGCACGAGGGCACGATGTCGATCGAAAGCATGCCGGGGGAGGGCACTACGGTCACGATCAGCTTGCCGGTGAACGGACCGAAAGGACGTTCGAATGACAAGCCCGGCGTACTGCCGATACCTGCGGCCAAGGCGGAGACGAAAGGGGACAGGCATGGCTCGCTCCGCAAAACAGCCTAAGGCGGTCAAGCGCCGCGGCAATGCCTTCCAACGCAGCGCGCTCGCCGTCGGCAGCCAGATTTCACGCAATCCGGTTCTGGTTGGCGGTTCGACCGCCTTCCTGGTGACGCTGTTCTACGTCTCGGCGAACGCTTTGTGGTATCAGCCTTTTCCTCATGCCGGCGCTTTTTTTGCGACCAGGAGCATGGAGGGCTTTCCTCGAGCAGGCGCCGACGAGCCTGAAACCACCATCAACATCGTGCGGCCGGACCCGGCCCCGATCAAGAGCGATCCGGTTGTCGAGCGGGTCCAGGGCATATTGCAGGATCTCGATTTCTATTCCGGCACCGTCGACGGTATTTCCGGCCCCAACACGCGTAAGGCCATCCAAGCCTATCAGCAGAAGGTCGGGCTTAACGCTTCCGGCGAGATCGACAGCGTTCTGCTCGATCAACTGGGCGCCACGCCAACCGCCTCGACGGTCGTGCCGCATCCGGCACCCCGCCCGGGCGACATGGCTGCGATTCCCGTTTCCGCTTCGGCGCCGGCAGATGCGCCGGCGCAGACACCCGACGCCCGCATCATCAAGATCCAGGCCGGGTTGAAGGCATTCGGCAATGACGACATGCAGCTCGATGGCGTGGTCGGGGCCCGCACCAAGGCAGCGATCAGGGAGTTCCAGTCGCTGTTTGGTTTGCCTGAGACCGGCGAGCCCGACGAAGTCGTCTACGTCAAGATGCGAGAGATCGGCCTGACCAACTGATGGTCGGAGGGCGGTTTTGGTTTCACCCAAACGCAAAGCGCTCTAAGTACCGTCCAATGTCGTCCAGAATGCTGCCATGCGCGTAACCGCCGATCTGTGGGTGTCGGCCCTGTTGCGCCGGGTTTTCGGCGCCGGCGGCTTTGCCGCCGTGGTCAAGCGCGGCGCAACCGAGGCCGGCGCCGTCTTCGTGCTGGCGCGAGGCCGCATGGGCGAGATTGCCTTGTTTGGACCGGCGCCGCAGACGAGCTACGATTCAGCCAAACCAGACGATCGATTCTTCAGTCTGCTCGGCGCCGGCGACGATGCCGCCGTCTTTGACGCGCGACTGGAAAGGGAGAAGAAATTCGATCCCGACATCTGGGTCGTCGAGATCGAGGCCGGCTCTGTTCCCGTCGAGGAGCTTATTTCCGTCAAGTCGCAATAGCGATATGCATGAAAGACAAAAGGCTTAGAGCGTTCGCTTGAAATCTCTTTTCAGACGCGACGCGCCTAGCGCTGGCGGCAGTATTGTCGCTGTCCGCTTTGCGGACGTCGGCGTTTGCCGCGATCGGTCCGGCATTGCGAATGGCCTTCGACAGTGTCTCGGCTTTCCAGCCGCGTAGCCTGTCCAACGCTGCGTCGCGATGCAGCAGCCGATAGCGGTCCAGAAAGATGCGGATGGCCTGCGGATGCGAAAACTCTGCGGGATAGACGGCGGCGGTGATCAGGAACGCCCTCTCTTCGCCGAGATCAAGCGCGCGCAGGGCGGCCAGCAGCGACGTGTAGTTCTGGTTCGCGGTGAGCGACCGCGCCGTCGAAAAATCGATCTCGAGCGCGTCGGCCAGTGCTGTCTGGAAGAATGCGGCATTGCCGGTCAGCGCCGTCTCGCGCAGTTTGACATAGGTGTTAGCGCCGGCGAACGGATTGATGGTCGCGCCGCCGCTTTCGGCATCACGCATCATCGACCGCAGCCGGCGCCGTGCATTCTCGGCGCCGGCGCCGGGCACCTGCTGGTTATCGGCGACGACTTCGGCGCTTTCGGGTAGCGTCTTGGCGTTCGCCTCCGGCTGCCGCACGCTCACCAGCGTCGGCTTTTCAAGCGCCCTGATCAGGTGGGCGATGGTCGGGTTCAGATCCTTGCGGCGCGCAATGGCGCGCGCATGCGGCAGGCCATGGCGTCCGATCAGCGCGATCAGGTCGATATCGCTGAGCGCGCGCGAGCGGATGAGCAGCGGCGCGGCAACGTCGACCGGCTCCTCGCAAAGCCGCCGGACCAGCGCAGCGGGCGCATATTCGCATTCGGAAAGGGCGGCGGCGACGTAGCGGCGCGATTCGACCGACACATCGGCGAAAAGCGGAAGCGTCAGATCCTCAAGTTGCGCGATCTCCCGGCGCGAAGGGCGGGTGAGCGAACAGAACGCCGACACCGTGGCGCGGAACAGCCTTTCGGACTTTCCCGATTCAGCCCGTATAGCGATTTGCCTGAAATCCGCAGATGACACGAAGGATACGCCTGACACTCGACACAATCTGGACCATGCTCGACCGGGACCGTGTCGGTTTCGCATTTGCCTCGGGTCAGGACTTCCTGACCTCAGAACAAAGATCAAATTAGCGGCGATCCGTTAGCGTTCCGTTAACCTACTGGCTCCTTAATCAGATGGGAGGCGTTGCGTTGTGCTCCGGGGCAACCGAGAGGAATGCACGAACCATGGGAATGGTACTGTCTTTCGTGCCGCGAACGGCGGCAACCAATCGAGCAGAACGAAACACCGGAACGCCGGCGGCGGTGATCATTTTCCCCGGCGTCCGCTACGAGCAACCGCCACTGACGGGCGAGACGCGGCCAGGCGCCGGTCCGGACAAACCGGGTTCGTCAAGGACGATGCCGGGGACGTCGGGGACGTTGCCTGTTCCGCATCATTAAAGCGCGTCGCGGCTTGCGCGACATGTAATTAAAGCTCCACGCGCCCTGCGCGCAAAGGACGCTCTAACCACTCGAATGAGCGCCGCGTCCTGTTGGGCGCGCAAAGGATGCTCTATCCTCTTGAACGAGCGCCGCGGCCCTGTTCGGCTCGCAAAGCCTGGGCCGGAACCGGCGGCATATTTCGGTTGACGTCAGTAGTCCTGCAGCTCGCAGGAACTCTGCTCGAGAAACCGCGACACGTTCGGCTTCCAGCTGTCGTCGGGCACGAAGGAGCGGATGACGAACATGCCTTCGTCGATGGCCGCTTCGACGAAGATTGCCCCTTGCAATTCCTCCGGGAGATCCTTGCGGATCTCGATCATCTGCGCCGGCGTCAGTACGATACTGTCCAGCACCCTGCCGGTCGCACTGTGGTCGTTGAAGGAGTAGATGTTATGGCCGCTGCGGTCATAGACCGATACGGACCAGAACGGGACGTTTCCCGGTGCCTTCACCCGAACCATCCCATCGGACAGATCGAAGCGGCAAGCCGCAGCATAAAACAGCGGATCGACCGATTTCACCACTGGCGTGCCGCCGGCCTCAGCGTCCAGCCTGGTCATCCGATAAAGGTCGGTGGCCATGGCCAGCCGCGACCAGGCATTACGCTCGGAAAATTCCGGGACGAGCAGCAGCACGCTGATGTGTACGATGCCGGCGCCAAGCAGGCCGAGCAAGATCGCGTGCAGCAGCCTACGCATTGCAGCCGACCTTCACGATCTGCGGCAGCGTGACATCCGAAAGACCCGTGCTGCTGGCGATCGGCGTGTCGTAGAATGTCAGCACGAGATGCATCCGGCCGAAGCCGTCGGAAAGCAGCCAGTTGCCCGGCGCGGGGCGGTTGCTGACGGAAATAACCACGGAATTGTCGGGCTGGCGCAGCACCTGGTAGGACTGAAGTGCCGCAAGCCTTGGCTTGCCGGTCTCGACCACGCCGAGCGACCGATCGGCGGCATAGAGGGTCCAGAACCGGGCTGTGGGAAATCCGCCTTCGATTTCATAGGCGCATTGGCGTTTCAATTGTTCGCCATCGGTATCGCGTTCGGCGATAAACGACAGGCCTTCTGCCTGCCCGAGTGCAAGGACACCCTCGCGCGCCACGCGGGCTTTCGAATAAGGATCCGCCGCCTGCGTGCCGATATCGGGAAACGCTGTCCATGGGCCGATCCTGATCGCGCCAATGCCATCCTGCGTCTTGAGAGCGTACCAGACGCTGCCGCCGCCGCCGCCGATGGCTATGGCAAGCGCGAGGAGCGTCAGGAATGCATTTTTGAGCATGAAAAGCCGCGGGAAAGAGGAGTGCCGCTGGGGGATATCGCGGGGCAGGGGGCCATGGCAAGCGGTGGAATTGCCGGCGCGAGGGATGGCCTGGCCCGTCATGCCGGCATCAAAGCGCCGACAGGGTCTCCGGCGTCGCAGGCGCCTGGAGGACGGGCGCCGACTGGAAGAGCCTTGTGATGTCCCTGAGCGCCCGCGTCGTCTGGCTGGACAGCACCGGTGGGCGCTCGGCGGCGGCGTCGGCCGCTTCCTGCTCGGCATTCTTCTTTTCCGCTTCCTCGGCCTTGGCGGCAATCTCTTTGTCGACGAAGGGATGATCGAGACCGGGGATCGGCTTTAGGTCGATATTCTGGTGCGCATAGACCATCAGCCGCTGCCAAACCATCGCCGGCAGCGATCCGCCGGTCATGTTGTTGGTCGGGGTGAAGTCGTCATTGCCGAGCCACACGGCAGCCGTGTAGTTGCCGGTAAAGCCAACATACCAGGCGTCGCGGTAAGACTGCGTTGTGCCGGTCTTGCCGGCCGAAACGATATTGGGAAGCGCAGCGCGCCGCGCCGTGCCCATCACCGGCACCGCCGCCAGCATGGTGTTCATAGATTTCAGCGCCTGCTCCGAGAGCACACGGCGCGGCGGCGGCGCATCCTTGGCGAAATCGTAAACCACCTCGCCGGTACGGGTGACGAGCTGGGTGACGCCATGCCGGGAGCCGACAAAGCCGTTCTGGGCGAACACGCTATAGCCTGTCGCCTGGTCCATCACGGTCATGCCCGATGTGCCGAGCACCATCGTCTTGTGCGATTCGAGCGGCGATTCGACGCCCATGGCTTCCGCCATCGCCTTGATCGGCTTGATGCCGAGATGATTCTTGGCCAGCCGCACCGGCACGGTGTTGACCGATTTGGCCATCGCCGTGATTAGCGTGACCTTGCCGGCCCGTCCGTCATTGTAATTGTGAGGCGACCAGGCCCCCCAGGAGATCGGCGCGCCGGAAACGACGGAGTCCGGCGTGAAGCCGTGCTCCATCGCTGTTGCGTATACGTAGGGTTTAAACGATGAGCCGCTCTGGCGCAGCGCCTTGGTGGCGCGGTTGAACTGGCTGGCACCGTAGTCGCGGCCGCCGACGATCGCCCTGACTGCGCCATTGGTTTCGATGACGACCATGGCGCCTTCGGTGACGTTGTATTCCTTGCCGAACTGGCGGAGATGGAATTCCATCGATTCTTCCGCCGCCTTCTGGATGTTGGCGTCGAAAGTGGTGTGGGCGACCAGCGAATGCTGGCCGGACTTCGCGGCGATCTTCTTGACCTCTTCGAATGCCCAGTCGAGGTAGTAATCCGGGCTCTTCTGCTCGCCGCGGTCAACGATTTCAGCCGGATGCAGCCGCGCCTGCAGCACCTGACCCTCGCTCATGAAGCCGCCTTCGACGAGATTCGACAGCACCACATTGGCCCGCGCCCTGGCAGCAGGCAGGTTGATGTGCGGCGCGTATTTGGTCGGTGCCTTGAACAGGCCGGCCAGCATCGCCGCTTCGGCGAGGTTCACATCCTTGACGCTTTTGCCGAAATAGAAATCGGCGGCCGCTTCGATGCCGAACGTGCCGCCGCCCATATAGACGCGGTCGAGATAGAGCTGCAGGATCTCCTTCTTCGACAGATTGGCCTCGAGCCACAGCGCCAGGAAGGCTTCCTTGACCTTCCGCTCCAACGTCCGTTCATTGGTCAGGAACAGGTTCTTGGCCAGCTGCTGGGTGATGCTCGAGCCGCCCTGCACCACGGAATTCGCCCGCACATTGGCGAAGATCGCGCGCGAAAGGCCGAGCGCGTCGATGCCGTAGTGATCGAAGAAACGCCGATCCTCGGTGGCCAGCACCGCCTTGATGACCTGGTCGGGCATCTCGTCGACCGGCACCGAATCCCGCTGGATGATGCCGCGCTGGCCGATCTCATTGCCGTAGCGGTCGAGGAAGGTGATGGCGAAATCGCCCTGGGCGCGCCAGTCGCCGGCGGTTTCCTGGAAGGCCGGCAAAGCGAGCGCCAGCATGACGACGATGCCGCCGGCGCCAAGCGTGAAGCCCTCACTCAACAGTTCGATGATGCCGCGGCGCCAGCCGGAGACGCGGAAGCGCCGGAAAAAAATGGTGGCCGCTTCCCAGAACCGGCGCGCCTTGAAGCCGGTCTCGTAGAGCGAGGAATCGAACCACGCATCCGCCGCCAGCAGTCTTGCGGCAATCGGACCCCTTCTCGTGCGCGATTTCAAAGGACTGGCCATTCCAAGATCCGGCTGCGGCTACGCCTCCCACTGAGAAACTGCTTGCGGGCAATTTCAGGGCGGCACCAGACTATTTGTCCATTTTGGCCCCTCTCACAAGGGCGAGGGGCTTTCGCGGTACAGTTTGTTGATACCAGGGTCGGGCCTGCCACCACCGCCACCTCGCATCCACCTACCGCGCCGCGATAAAGCGCATGAAATGCGCCACGTCGGCATCGCTTGGCTCCTGGCCGGTGAAACTGCGCAGATAGGCGGCGAGATAACTGACCCTCGCCTCGACCGGTTCCTTGAGGTCTAGCACATAATAGCCGATCTGCATGTAGTAGAGCACACGGGCGCGGATGAAGGCATCCTCTTCGCCGTAGCCATGCCGGCGATACATGTCACGGATCGCGCCCAGTCGGTCATTGTCGGCCTGGTCGATGGCCCGGCGCACGTCGTCGGAGCGCCGCGCCCATTCCCGGATGGCGAAGTCGAGCCTGGGATCGAACAGGCGTTCGTCCGCCCAGCATTCGAACACGTTCATGACCCCCATGATGATACTTTCGGCCGGCCGCTGCGCGCGTTCGACGATCGACTTGGTGTTGGTGTCCCGCCAATGGGCAAGCAACTGGTCGAGCAGGTCCTGACGGCTCTCGAAATACCAGTAGAAGCTTGAGCGCGAGACGCCGAGCTTCTGGCCGAGCGGCAGCACGCGCACGCTTTCGATGCCGTCTGAAATCAGTGTCTGGAGCGCAAGATTGATCCAGTCCCGGCGCGTCACCTTGGTGTTGCCGGGCGCCGGTTCGTCCTGCGGAGCAATCATGATCATGGCCGCACAATAGGGATGAGGGCGAACTGCATACAACCGTACTAGACACATATGTACAGTGCAAGTATCCTGTCTGCCTCAACGAACTGGGCCGAGCGGCCGACGCGCGTCATCGCGGCTCCTCCCTACGATCCGCAAGGCAGGGCAATACGGCAATGAGGAATATCCGCCATGGTCGATGACGCCGCACGCAACCTCAGGCGCGAACGCAGGCGCGGACGAACCGGCGAAGCCGGCAGCGAGACCAGCCGCCGGCCGGACTATCGTTCGCTGAAGAACCCGTTCCTGCCGCAGCCGATCTTTTCGGCCGACCAGGTCGCCGCGATCCACGACACGGCGCTGCGCGTGCTCGAGCAACTCGGCGTCAAGGTGCTGCTGCCGGAGGCGCGCGCCATTCTTGCCCGTGCCGGCGCTTTGGTCGACGAGGACAGCCAGATGGTGCGCATCGGCCGCGACATCGTCGCGGCGGCGCTGGCCTCGGCGCCGAAATCGATCCGCGTCCATGCCGGTGACCGTGCCCGCGACCTGACGCTCGAGCTCGGCTCGATGGCGTTCCTGGCAGGATCCGGGGCGCCGAACGTCACCGATCTAGAGCGCGGCCGGCGGCCGGGAACGCTTGCCGCTTTCGAGGATCTCATCCGCCTGGTGCAGCATTTCGACGTGCTGCACATGCTGGGACCTTGCATCGAGCCGCAGGACGTTGACAACCGCTTCCGCCACTATGCCGTCAACCGCGCGCAGCTGACGCTCTCCGACAAGCTGCCGTTCGTGTTCGCGCGCGGCACGCCGCAGGTCGAGGACGGCTTCGAGATGCTGCGGCTGGTGCGCGGCTTGTCCGAGGCCGAATTCCGTTCGGGCGCTCATTGCTACACCGTCATCAACACCAACTCGCCGCGTCAGCTCGATGTTCCGATGGCACAAGGCATCATCGACTTTGCCAAGGCGGGGCAGGTGCTGATCATCACGCCCTTCTGCCTGGCCGGCGCCATGGCGCCGATCACCGTGGCCGGCGCGCTGACGCTGCAGCACGCCGAAGCGATGGCCGGGCTGACGCTGGCCCAGATCGTGCGGCCGGGCGCGCCGGTCGTCTATGGCTCTTTCTCCTCCAATGTCGACATGAAGTCCGGGGCGCCGGCTTTCGGCACGCCGGAGCACGTCAAGGCGACGCTCGGCGCCGGTCAGCTTGCACGCTTCACCGGCCTTCCCTGGCGGTCCGGCGGCGGCAGTGCCGCCAACATTTCGGACGCGCAGGCAGCCCACGAAACGCAGTTCGCGCTGTGGGGTTCGGTGCTCGCCGGCGCGACGGTCTGCATCCATGCTGCGGGCTGGCTCGAAGGCGGGTTGAGCGTCTCGTTCGAGAAGCTGATCACCGATATCGAGGCGCTGCAGACCATCGCCGAACTCTGCGCGGCGACGCCCGGCGACGAGGCTGCGATCGGCTTCGAGGCCATCGCCGAAGTGCAGCCGGGCGGGCATTTCTTTTCGGCCGGGCACACAATGGCGCGCTACCGCACCGCTTTCTACGAGCCGCTGGTGGCCGATTGGTCGAATTTCGGCAACTGGACGCAGGCCGGGTCAAGAACCGCCACGGAGCGAGCCACCGGCATCTGGAAACGGATGCTGGCCGAATTCCGGCCGCCGGCATCCGCCGCTGCCACATCAGCCATTCTCGATGAATTCATAGCGCGGCGCACGGCAGAGGGCGGTGCAGTACCGGTTTCGTGATGTAGTTCAGCGAGCGCGTTACATGGGGCGCTTGTCGCCTGCCTTCTGCGGGTCGCGGCGGATCGTGCCGGCATCGGCTTTCCTGTGCTTGTCGGCGGCGAGTCTGCGAATGCGATCGAAGCGGCTTTCCTCGGCCACTTTGGTCTTTACTACAGCATTTGGCTTCGGGACGAATGCAATCATGGATCGATCTCCTTGCCGACGGCTGCGCGCCGGGGATGCCCCGGCGGCTGTCTTTCAGGCTCTCGTCAAGAGCACGTTCTCTCCGAGAGGTCGAAGATGTTAGGTGGCGAGAGCGACCGCGCAGCTTTGCGCACCCAGCCTGTCGGGCGAGGTTTTTCCGGGCATGGTCGCCCAGCCGCCCGTCTCGATGAACTGCCGCTTCTTGTAGCTGTCGGTTATGGCCTTGAACTCGACAAGTTTGGCGGCCGCGTCGGGCGCCGTATTGAAGCGATCGACGCAGACCGCCGAGGCCAGTTCGCCGCGCGCCGTATCGCCGGCGGTGGCCGCCAGCGCGCGCGAGGTGCCGCCGGTCACCCAGCCACCCCAGTTGAAACCGATGATCAGCGTGGCGACGAAGGTTGCAGCGCATGCCCAAAAAAGCGTGGATTTGGCCGGCTGGTAATCTTCCCATCGACGCGCGAGAGATGGCTTGCTGCTTTGTGTGGCCACGGACAGTTCCTTCCTGGTTGATGTTGGGATCGGTCTGGTTGATGTTGGGATCGGTCGCCCGGCCTTGCTGGGGCCAGGCCTTGCACGGCCTATTTACGAGAGGGGGTGGTCAGTAGCCGCCCATGCCGGCCGAAGGCGCAGCGTCTTTTGCTGGAATGTCGGTGATCATGGCTTCCGCGGTGATCAGCAGCGCCGCGATCGACCCGGCATCCTGCAACGCGGTCCGCACCACCTTTGCGGGATCGACGATGCCGGCCTTGATCATGTCGACATAAGTCTCGTTCTGGGCGTCGAAGCCCTGATCGTGATCCTTGCTGTCGGAGAGCTTGCCGACGACGATCGAACCTTCAACGCCGGAATTCTCGGCGATCTGGCGGATCGGCGCTTCGAGCGCTCTCGACACGATCGAAATGCCTGCTGTCACATCGGCATTGGCCCCGGTCAGCCCTTTCAGTACGGCCTTGGCGCGCAGCAGCGCAACGCCGCCGCCGGGAACGATGCCTTCTTCCACTGCCGCGCGCGTGGCGTTCAGCGCATCGTCGATGCGGTCCTTCTTTTCCTTGACCTCGGACTCGGTCGCGCCGCCGACGCGAATGACCGCGACGCCGCCGGCGAGCTTAGCCAGCCGCTCCTGCAGCTTCTCCTTGTCGTAGTCGGAGGTGGTCTCCTCGATCTGCCCCTTGATCTGCTGGACACGTGCCTGGATGGTGGCCTTCTCGCCGGCGCCATCGATGATCGTCGTCGTATCCTTTTCGATCAGCACGCGCTTGGCGCGGCCGAGCATGTCGAGGGTGATGTTTTCGAGCTTGATGCCGAGGTCTTCGGAAATCATCTGGCCGGCGGTGAGCACCGCGATGTCTTCCAGCATCGCCTTGCGGCGGTCACCGAAGCCCGGCGCCTTGACGGCCGCCACCTTGAGGCCGCCGCGCAATTTGTTGACGACCAGCGTCGCCAGCGCTTCGCCTTCGACGTCCTCGGAGATGATCACCAGCGGCTTGCCGCTTTGCACCACGGCTTCGAGGATCGGCAGCAGCGCCTGCAGATTGCCGAGCTTCTTTTCATGGATGAGGACGTAAGGGTCCTCCAGCTCGGCGCGCATCTTCTCGGCATTGGTGACGAAATAGGGCGAGAGATAGCCGCGGTCGAACTGCATGCCCTCGACGACGTCGAGTTCGGTTTCGGCGGTCTTGGCTTCCTCGACGGTGATGACGCCGTCATTGCCGACCTTGTCCATCGCCTTGGCGATCATGGCGCCGACGGTGGTGTCGCCATTGGCGGCAATGGTGCCGACCTGCGCGATTTCACCGGAAGATTTGACCTTCTTGGCCCGCGCCTGGATCTCCTTGACGACGGCGGCAACGGCGAGGTCGATGCCGCGCTTGAGGTCCATCGGGTTCATGCCGGCGGCAACGAATTTGGCGCCCTCCCGCAAGATGGAAGCGGCAAGCACGGTAGCGGTGGTGGTGCCGTCGCCGGCAAGGTCGTTGGTCTTCGAGGCCACTTCGCGCACCATCTGCGCACCCATGTTCTCGAACTTGTCGGCAAGCTCGATTTCCTTGGCTACCGCCACCCCGTCCTTGGTGATGCGCGGCGCGCCATAGGCCTTCTCGATGACGACGTTGCGGCCCTTGGGGCCGAGCGTCACCTTGACGGCGTTGTTGAGGATTTCGACACCGCGCAGCATGCGGTCACGCGCATCGGTGGAGAATTTGATTTCCTTGGCAGACATGATTTTTCATCCCGTTTGTGTGTGGAGTAGGCCCGTTTGCTTTGGAACCAGAAAGACTTCGGCGTTCCGCCTGAAGCATCGGCTCGAAAATCGGAATCGATTTTCGGAAAAGCACGATGCGTAGATTCAAAAACTTGGAGCGTCCTTTGCGCGTCCAAGAGGACGCGTGGCGCTCCGATCAGGCGGCTTTCTTGACGGCTACGGTCTTCTCGATGATGCCCATAATGTCGGCCTCCTTCATGATCAGAAGGTCCTCGCCGTCGATCTTGACCTCGGTTCCCGACCATTTGCCGAACAGGATGAGGTCGCCGGCCTTGACGTCGAGTGCGATCAGCGCGCCGCTTTCGGCACGCGCGCCCGGCCCGACGGCGATCACTTCGCCTTCCTGCGGCTTTTCCTTGGCATTGTCGGGAATGATGATGCCGCCCTTGGATTTGGTGTCGCTTTCGGCGCGCCGAATGACGACGCGATCGTGGAGTGGCCGGAATTTCATGGGAACTTCTTTCTGGGGCCGGCTTAGGCGGCCACGCCCTTACATAAGCCTTTTGGCACTCGATAGATAGGAGTGCCAAAAAATATTCATTGGCCGTCCTAAAATATTGAATAGTATTATTTTGCCTTTTCGTTTTCAGAAATTTGCTCGAACAAAAGTAGATCAGAAATTGATTTTTCCACCCGGAGTCCCTATTTTAAGTGAGTAAAGCATTTTCATCATTATAGCAAAGAGGAGAGTTTAATCGATGGCGGAATTCAGTCAGAATATCATGGAAAAGGCTGAGGCGCGCTTCATGGAAAAGCAGAAAAAGACTGCGGAGCGAAATCAGGCAACGGCCGAATATGTTTCCGAGGCCAAGGCCAGGGTCATCAAGACGGCAAGATTGCGGGCATTGCGGCTGGCCAAGGAAGAGGCCGACCGCGCCGCGGAGGCCCTCAATCCGGCCCCGCCTAAGAAAAAGCGGGCGTCGCGGGCAGTCAAGAAGGCAAACGTTGGATCAACGGAGGTCACGTCATGAGCCTGACATTTCCCAATCGAAGCCGCAGCTACGACGAGGCGGGCAAACGCATCCGCTTCGTCGGCCATGACGGCATGTTCCAGATTTCCTTCTCCGTCGCCACGGATGCCATCTCGAAGGCAGAGTCAGGAACACCAACTGCAGAAGCCACCTATCTCGCCGCCTTCGATACAGCTTCCAGCTCCATCCACGACGTTGCCAGGAATGCCTATGACCGGACCCGCAAGAGCATATATGTGCTGACGGCGGCCGATTTTCGTTAAATCCCGAACGTCATCGCGTTCAGGGCCAACGCGCCAGATCCGATCCAGGCGCACGAATGTGCCGAGTGAACCTAGCGGCAGGATTAGGGCTTGCTGTCCGCCTTTGCCCGTCGCTTGACTTCTCGGCTGTTCAGCCGATCGACCATCGCGTCTGCATCGCGCGTGTTCATGCCAACCAAGACCTGGTGCTTAAGCTCGACGGACTGGCCGGTGAAACATCGAAGACGGTCCAGCTGTGCGGATGCTCCATGCGCAGTGCGTAGCGGTTTGCCATTCCGGCATCCTTTTCGTTTCCGCCCCCGATCGATGAATGCGATTGGTCAGGCCTGCGTGATGTAGAACACTGCCGCCAGGACAAGGACCGTCCACACGACGACGAACAGCTTCAAGGCTAGGCCTCCGTATGAAGACAGGACCTCCCGCATGGGGGGCACAATGTTCTTAATGCTTTTCGACATGGTCGGCGCCGCCGCAACGACGACTGGCGTCTTGATCCCAAGCTTTCCGAAAACAGGCAGCAGCGATGGCTCGCGCACGAAAACAACCTCGAAGGTCTGGAGAAACAAACACTCCATAGCATCGTTTTTCAAACGCCTTGCATGTCAAATTAAAGGTGTGGGTAGCCACCTGAGATCCCCCTGATCTGGCGCAGCAACCTCGCGGCTACGCTGCAAGCACGAAACGTTGACAGCACAAAGGCCTGTTCAGCCGCGACGGGCGAGGAAGAACATAATGACCGCGCCGGCTGCCGCGTTGCAGAATGCCTTGTTTGAAGCGCTGAACGGTGACGGTTCCCTGTCAGAGGGGCGCCATGGCGCCGATCACCGTGGCCGGCGCGCTGACGCTGCAGCACGCCGAAGCGCTGGCAGGGCTGACGCTGGCCCAGATCGTGCGGCCGGGCGCGCCGGTCGTCTATGGCTCCTTCTCCTCCAATGTCGACACGAAGTCCGGGGCGCCGGCCTTCGGCACGCCGGAGCACGTCAAGGCGACGCTCGGCGCCGGTCAGCTTGCACGATTCACCGGCCTTCCCTGGCGGTCCGGCGGCGGCAGTGCCGCCAACATTTCGGACGCGCAGGCAGCCCATGAAACGCAGTTCGCGCTGTGGGGTTCGGTGCTCGCCGGCGCGACGGTCTGCATCTATGCTGCGGGCTGGCTCGAAGGCGGGTTGAGCGTCTCGTTCGAGAAGCTGATCACCGATATCGAGGCGCTGCAGACCATCGCGGAACTCTGCGCGGCGACGCCCGGCGACGAGGCTGCGATCGGCTTCGAGGCCATCGCCGAAGTGCAGCCGGGCGGGCATTTCTTTTCGGCCGGGCACACAATGGCGCGCTACCGCACCGCTTTCTACGAGCCGCTGGTGGCCGATTGGTCGAATTTCGGCAACTGGACGCAGGCCGGGTCAAAAACCGCGACTGAGCGCGCCACCGGCATCTGGAAACGGATGCTGGCCGAATTCCGGCCGCCGGCATCCGCCGCTGCCACATCAGGGGTTCTCGACGAATTCATAGCGCGGCGCACGGCAGAGGGCGGTGCAGTACCGGTCTCGTGAGGATCTGCGCAGCGTCCGTGCCCGAATAGACGTGAGCCCTGGCGTATTCCGGACCGCGGATGCTGCGCCTTGCCGTCTCGCTTGTTGAGAACCAGGGGCTTTCGAACGAGGAGGCGGTGGAGGCCATGCTCGTCCTCGTCCGCAGCGTGAGCTCGAGTTTGCCGGGCCACCAAGGCAAAGAACCGTCAGCCTGAAGCCAGCGGGGCCGGCGCGTGCGGTTTCCCGATCTAACGCTGATCGGAGCGGGGTATATGAGCAGTCGGTACGGTATTGGGGTCGGTGCGAATGCAATTTCTAGTATTATTTCACGATGTCATTTCAAGCATTTGATCATTCAAAAACATTCTGAAAATTGGTTTTTCCGTTCTGAGTTCCTATTTTAGGAGAGAAACTAACTTTCATCACCTCAGCGAAAAGGAGATTTTATCGATGGCGGAACCCAATCAGAATATCATGGAAAAAGCTGAAGCGCGCTTCATGGAGAAGCAGAAGAAAACCGCCGAGCGAAACCAGGCTACGGCCGAATATATTTCCGAGGCCAAGGCCAGGACCATCAAGACCGAAAAGTTGCGGGCGCTGCGGCTGGCCAAGGAAGAGGCCGACCGTGCGGCAGAAGCCCTCAATCCCGTCGCTCCCAAGAAAAAGCGGGCGGCAGGCAAGAAAGCGGGGGCCGCTTAACGGCATCAAGTCATGAGCCTGACATTTCCAAACCTAAGCCGAAGCTACGACGAGGCGAGCCGGCGGATCCGCTTCGTCGGCTATGATGGCATGTCCCAGATCTCTTTCTTTGTCCATGCAGACGCCATCTCGACGGCGCCGCCGGGGACGGTGACAGCCGAAGCCACATATCTTGCCGCCTTTGATTCGGCCGTCGGTCCCATACATGACGTCGCAAGGAACGCTTATGCGCGTACCGGCAAGAGCATGTATGTGCTGACCGCAGCCGATTTTCGATAAATCCCCGACTGTCCGCGCGAGCAAGGCCTTGGAAATCCCGTGATCTGGCGGCAGAACTTCAATGCGGCTACGCTGCAGGCGGAAATCGCTGTCGGATGAAGGCCTGTTCAGCCGCGACAGGCGAGGGAGAATACAATGACCGCGCCGGCTGCCGCGTTGCAGAAGGCTTTGTTCCATGCGCTGAACGGTGACGGTTCCCTGTCAGCGGCATTGGGCGGCGCAAAACTATTCGACCATGCCCCGGAAAACATCCCGTTTCCCTACGTGACGTTCGGCCGGACCAGCGTCTATGACTGGGTAACAGGCAGGGAGAACGACGCCGAGCAGCTTTTCACTCTGCATTTCTGGTCGAAATCCGAGGCCAGGAAAGAAATGCTCGACGTGATGGATCTTGTCAGTACCCGTCTCCAGGATGCGGCGCTGGTGCTCGACGAGCATCACCGCGTCAATCTCAGGCTCGAATTCACCGAGGTCCGTTACGACGAGGATCTTTCAGCCTGTCACGGGCTGCTGCGCTTTCTTGCCGTGACGGAAGAAAACGCCTGACGCGCTTTCAATTTGGCTGCAACACAGTCTAGACTGGCGCTTGGATTTGCCGGGTTGGGGCGGCGAAAATCACAAGGTCGGTTGTCTTGCATTTCAGGGGGTGAGACAGGCATGTGTTGCAGGCGTTCGATGTTCATATCACGTTCAGCACCGATGCGTTAGGACGCTGATCATGAAAACGCTTCGCTCCCACTTCCCAACCGCGACACTTGCGCTCTGCGCTGCCGGTCTGTTTGCGGCGCAGGCGACGGCGCTGCCGATCGTCGTGCCCGAGCAGAACCGGCCGATCGTCCTGGCCGCCTCCGACTGCTACGCGATCGGTCAGCAGGTCGCCGAGCAGAATGGCGGCACCCTGGCCAAGGCGTCGCAGTCGACGCGCGGTGGCCACCCGGTCTGCGTCATCGTCGTGCTGGTTCCGGGCAAGGATGGGCAGCGTCCGCGCCGCACGGAGATCGTCGTTCCGCTGAACTGATGACTGGCGTATCCCAGGCGCTGGAATCGGCCTATATCTGACGTCCAGCTCCTCAACAGGCCTATTCTCCAACAGGCCGATTCTTCAACAGGTATGATCTCCGCATGCGCGTACTCGTTGTCGAAGATGATAAGGATCTGAACCGGCAGATATCAGACGCGCTGGTCGATGCCGGCTATGTTGTCGACCGGGCTTTCGACGGTGAGGAAGGGCATTTCCTCGGCGACACCGAACCCTATGACGCCGTGGTGCTCGACATCGGCTTGCCGCAGATGGACGGCATCAGCGTGGTCGAACGCTGGCGGCGCGGTGGCCGCAAGATGCCGGTCCTGATTCTGACGGCGCGCGATCGCTGGAGCGACAAGGTATCCGGGATCGATGCCGGCGCCGACGATTATGTCACCAAGCCGTTCCACATCGAAGAGGTGCTGGCCAGGGTCCGAGCGCTCATCCGGCGCGCGGCCGGCCATGCGTCGTCGGAGCTGACCTGCGGGCCGCTGCGGCTCGACACCAAAGCCTCCAAGGCCGATGTCGACGGCGTGCCGTTGAAGCTGACGTCGCACGAATTTCGCCTGCTTGCCTATTTGATGCACCATATGGGCGAGGTCGTGTCCCGAACCGAGTTGGTCGAGCACCTTTACGATCAGGATTTCGACCGCGATTCCAACACAATCGAGGTCTTTGTCGGGCGGCTTCGCAAGAAGATGGGCATCGACATGATAGAAACCGTTCGCGGCATGGGCTATCGAATGCGTGAGCCGGAGGCGTAAGGCGGAACCGCTCAAACAGACTGCAAGGACGCCGCTTTCACTGCGGTTCGGGCCGCGTTCGCTAGCGTTCCGGGTGATCGCCTTTTCCACGGTCTGGGCGATACTCACCCTGATTGTCATCTTCACGCTGATCACCACCCTCTATCGCCAGGCGAGCGAGCGCGGTTTCGACAGCCTGTTGTCGGCGCATCTGTTCAATCTGATCGGCTCGGTCGGGGTGTCCGAAGGCGGTTCGCTGACCGGCGCTCCCGACCTGGGCGACCTTCGGTTCTCGGAGCCGAATTCCGGCTGGTACTGGTCGGTCGAGCCTGCGTCGGAAGGCGTGAGCGGTGAGTTGCACTCCTCCTCGATGACCAAGGCGATCCTGTCGCCAAGTGTCGCCGAGGTTCCTTTCAATGCCAGCTTCCAGCGCAGCTATGCGACAGAAGGCATCGATGGCGAGGAACTGGAAGTGTTCGAGAGCGAATTCGTTCTCGACGCGAAAAATCGCGCCGCGCGCTTCCGCGTCATGGGCAACCGGACCGAGCTCGAGCAGGAGATAAGCGCCTTTCAGCGTCGCCTGCTGACCTATCTTTCCCTGTTCGGCGTTGGCATGATCGCCATCAACGCCATCGCGATCCTGTTGGGCCTGCAGCCATTGCGCCGGGTCAGGGACGCTCTCGCCATGGTGCGCGAAGGAACCGCGCAAAAGCTCGACGGTCGCTTCCCTGCCGAGATCGAGCCGCTCGCCGACGAGACCAACGCGTTGATCGAAAACAACAGGCGTATCGTCGAGCGCTCGCGAACGCAGGTCGGCAACCTCGCCCATTCACTGAAGACGCCGCTGGCGGTGCTGATCAACGAGGGACGGGCGCTCGGCGGCGCCAAGGGCCAGCTCATAGCCGAGCAGGCCGTCTCTATGCAGAAGCAGGTTGATCATTATCTGCAGCGCGCCCGCGTTGCGGCGCAACGAGACAGCGTCGTCTACCGCACGCCGGTGGCGCCGCTGGTCCAGCGCATGGTGCGCGTGCTGCAAAAACTCAATCCGCAGACCGCTCTCTCGCTTTCGCTGCCGGCGGTCGATATCGTCTTTGCCGGCGAACGCGAGGATCTGGAAGAATTGCTTGGCAATTTGCTCGACAACGCCATGAAATGGGCAAAGAGCGCGGTCGCGGTATCGGTGGCGCCAATCTCCGGCAACAAGACTGGCTCCGGCAAGAAGAGTGGCGCCGGCAAGGAGGGTGCTGTCAATCTGTTCGAGATCAGCATCGAGGATGACGGCCCGGGCATTCCAGAAGACAAGGCACGCGAGGCGCTGAAGCGCGGACGGCGTCTCGACGAGACAAAGCCGGGGACCGGGCTTGGACTTGCCATTGTCGCCGACCTCGTCAACGAGTATGGAGGCGTTCTGGCTCTGGAACGGTCCAGTATGGGCGGGTTGAAGGCGGTGGTTCGATTGCGGAGCCTTCACTAGACTTATGCTTTTTGCTGGGCCAGTCGACATTGATCGACGGTGCGTGATATTGCGGCATGTCGACTGGTCCCGGAGCCGTCTGCCGCGGCCAAATTTCCGACAAACATCGACACTATGGCCACGCCGACTTCCCGATGGCGCGGCCCCAGCTTTAACTCAAGAAAACCGGTTGTTGGCATGAAGATTCGCGTAGCGCTCGTTTCCGCACTGCTGGCCGTTTCGGGCTGCACGACGCTGCGCAACAGCCCTGGCCCCACGGTGGCGCCGCAGCCGGCCGCAACGCCACCAAGCGACGGCAAGATCGCGACGACGGTCATTTCCGCCATGGGGGGCGGCCTCGTCAGCGGATCGATCGGTACCGGCTTGAGCGATCCCGAAAAACGCAAGGCGCTGGAGGCGGAATACAAGGCGCTCGAGTACACGGCGAGCGGCCAGAAGGTGACGTGGAAGAGCGATCGGTCGGCGCATTACGGTGAAGTCGTGCCCGCCCAGCCCTATCGTGTCGGCTCGCAGGACTGCCGACAATACACCCATACGGTCTTTACCGGCGCCGCCGGCGCTGCCGCGCGCGGAACCGCTTGCCGCAACGCCGATGGCAGCTGGACGCCGCTGACGTGACGACCGGCCGGATAATGCATGTCGCGCAAAAGCATGCCCTCGGGCTTGAACCGAGGGTGTGCAGCGGTTTTGCGACAACGACAGGCATGAAAACAACAACCTGAAGCGCGTCGCATTACGCCGGTCGAACGCGACGCGCTTTAGGTCCGGTTGACATCAATCAAGGACATGCGACGCATCTGCCGTCAAAGCGTCGCAGGACGCCTGTGTTGGCAGGGCAGGGCTCTGCCGTTATTGGAAGAAGCATGCTGTTCTGGGTCATAGCTGCCATTCTCACGCTGGGTGCAAGCCTGGCGGTTCTGCTGCCGCTGGCCGGCGGCCCGAAGGGTGGTTCGGCGAGCAGCGATCATGACCTTGAAGTCTATCGCGACCAGCTGTCCGAGCTTGACCGCGACGTGGCGCGTGGCCTGATCCAGCCGGCGGAGGCCGAAGAGGCGCGTGCGGAGATCGCCCGCCGCATCCTTCGCCTCGACAATGCCGCTGACAAAGCAGCGGCTCGGCAGCCGTCGATGGCGACCAGGCTGGTTGCGACGGCCGCTGTCCTGGCGGTTCCGCTGGTCAGTTGGGGCTTGTACAGCCAACTCGGCTCGCCCGATCTGCCGTCGCAGCCGCTCAGCGAGCGACTGGCCAAGAATCCCGCCGACAGTTCGGTGGACGAACTGGTTGCACGTGCCGAGGCCCATCTTGCCGCCAACCCGTCCGACGGCAGGGGTTGGGATGTCCTGGCGCCAATCTATCTGCGCATGCAGCGGTTCTCCGACGCGGTGACAGCCTACCGCAACGCCATTCGCCTCGACGGCGACAGCGCAGCCCGCCAGGCCGGCCTCGGCGAGGCGATCGCCAGCGCAGCGGGCGGCATTGTCTCGGCCGACGCTCAGGCCGCCTTCGAGGCGGCGCTGAAACTCGATCCGGCAAATCCGAAGGCCAGCTTTTATCTGGCGATGGGCATGGCGCAGGAAGGCCGTATTGAGGAGGCGACGGCTGGCTGGCAGAAAATGCTCGCGGCCTTGCCGCAGGACTCAGCCTGGCGCGGCGCCGTCGAGCAGGCACTGGCCGAATCCGCCAGGCGAAGCGTCGCTTCGGGAGACCCTGCAAAAGGCCCGGACGCCGGGGATGTCGATGCCGCCTCGTCGATGTCGCCGCAGGATAGGGAAGCGATGATCAACACCATGGTTGCGAGGCTTGATGAAAAACTGCGGCAAAATCCGCGCGATGCGGAAGGATGGATGCAGCTTATTCGTTCCTATGTCGTGCTGGGAAAGGCCGATCAGGCGCGCGACGCGCTCAATCGCGGTATCGCCGTTTTTGGCTCCGATAGTGACGAAGCAAAGAAATTCACCGCCTTTGCCGTCTCGCTTGGCCTGACGGCGACGGAGTAAAGAATGACGCGCAAGCAGAAGAGACTGTCGGTGATCGCCGGAGGGTTGGCCTTCCTCGGTGCCGCCACCGGCCTGACCTTCTACGCGCTCGGCCAGAAGGCCTCCTACTTCTACATGCCCGCCGATCTGACCACCGCCAGCCTGCAGCCCGGGCAGCGTATCAGGCTCGGCGGCCTCGTCGAAAAAGGCACGATCGAGCGCGGTCAGGGGACAACCGTCGCTTTTTCGGTGACCGACAACCAGAAGCAGGTCAAGGTCACCTACACCGGCATTCTTCCCGACCTTTTCCGCGAGGAGCAGGGCGTCATCACTGAAGGCGCGTTTCGGCCGGACGGCGTCTTCGTCGCCGACAGCGTGCTGGCCAAGCACGACGAGAACTACATGCCCAAGGAGGTGGCCGACGGCCTCAAATCCAAGGGCGTGTGGCAGGAGAGCAAAAGTGACTAAGCAGGTTCCGCAAAAGTGTCCCACGGTTTTGCGGCAAGACCCTTCGACAAAACAAAAACCTGGCGGGCTTGGACACAATGGTTGAAACCGGACATTTCGCACTGGTCCTGGCGTTCGCGCTGTCTTTGGTGCAGACGCTGGTGCCGCTGTTCGGGGCGCGCATCAACAACCAGAAGATGATGGCCGTCGGCGGTCCGGTCGCGGTGACCGGCTTTGCCTTGACCGCTCTCTCCTTCGCGGCGCTGGCAACGGCCTATGCGACGTCCGACTTTTCGGTGGCCAACGTCTGGGACAACTCGCATTCGCTGCAGCCGCTGATCTACAAGATCACCGGCACTTGGGGCAATCACGAGGGCTCGATGCTGCTCTGGGTGCTGATCCTGACCTTCTTCGGGGCGCTCGTCGCTGCTTTCGGCAGCAATCTTCCCGCGACCCTTCGAGCCAACGTGCTGGCGGTGCAAGGCGCGATCGGCGCCACCTTCTTGCTGTTCATCCTGGCGACGTCCAATCCGTTCGCCAGGCTCAACCCGGCGCCGATCGAGGGCCGCGATCTCAACCCGATCCTGCAGGATCTCGGCCTCGCCATCCATCCGCCGCTGCTCTATCTCGGCTATGTCGGGTTCTCGATCTGCTTTTCCTTCTCGGTCGCCGCCCTCATCGAAGGCCGCATCGACGCGTCCTGGGCGCGCTGGGTGCGGCCATGGACGCTGGTCGCCTGGATGTTCCTGACCGGCGGCATTGCCATGGGTTCCTACTGGGCCTATTACGAACTTGGCTGGGGCGGTTTCTGGTTCTGGGATCCGGTCGAGAACGCTTCGTTCATGCCTTGGCTGGCCGGCACGGCGCTGCTCCATTCGGCGATCGTCATGGAAAAGCGCTCGGCCCTGAAGATCTGGACGCTGTTGCTGGCGATCCTGACCTTCTCGCTGTCGCTGCTCGGCACCTTCCTGGTGCGCTCCGGCGTGCTCACCTCCGTCCACGCCTTCGCCACCGATCCGACGCGCGGCGTGTTCATTCTCTGCATCCTGACACTGTTCATCGGCGGATCACTGGCGTTGTTCGCCTTTCGCGCCTCGAGGTTGACGGCCGGCGGCCTGTTTCATCCGGTCTCGCGCGAAGGGGCGCTGGTCCTCAACAACCTGTTCCTGACCACGGCCACCGCCACTGTGCTGATCGGCACGCTGTATCCGCTGGTCGTCGAGGCCGTTTCAGCCGACAAGATTTCGGTCGGCGCGCCATTCTTCAACCTGACATTCGGCCCGCTGATGGTGCCGCTTCTGGTCGTGGTTCCGTTCGGGCCGCTTCTGGCCTGGAAGCGCGGCGACATTTTCGCCGTCGCCCAGCGGCTGATGGCGGCCTTCGCCGCAGCGCTTCTGGCCGTGCTGGTGACGGCCTTGTTCATCGACGGCGCGTCGGTGTTCGCTGCACTTGGCGTCGGCTTGGCCTTCTGGCTGATCTGCGGCGCGCTCACCGATATTGCCGTCAAGTCCGGCTTTGGCAGTGTCGCGCCCGGCATCATGCTCAGGCGCTTCGCCGGCCTGCCGCGTTCGGTCTTCGGCACCGCGCTCGCCCATCTCGGCCTTGGGCTGACGACGCTGGGCATCGTCGGCACGCTTTGCTTCGGCACCGAGAAGATCTTGTCGATGCATGCAGGCGAGACTGTGCAACTGTCCGGCCACACGCTGCGTTTCGAAGGGCTCTATCCGGCCCAGGGGCCAAATTACAGCGAGGATCGTGGCCGCTTCGCCCTGCTCGGCGCCGATGGAAGCACCACCGCCATGATCACCTCGTCCAAGCGCTCCTATCCGGTCCGGCAGATGACGACGACCGAGTCCGGTATCAAGACGATCGGGTTCAGCCAGCTCTACCTCTCGCTTGGCGACGAGGCGACCGACGGCTCCGTCGTGGTGCGGCTGTGGTGGAAGCCGCTGGTGACGCTGATCTGGGGCGGCGGCCTTGTCATGATGGCAGGTGCTGCGATGTCGCTCATGGACCGGCGGCTGCGCGTCGGCGCACCGTCGCGCCGCCGCAAGTCGGCGGGCGCCGTGCCTTCCGCGAGCCTGCCATGACCGCAAGATTTTCACTGGCCTCCCTGATCCTGCTGCTGACGCTGTTGTTTGCCGGCGCCGCACTTGCGGTGAAGCCCGACGAGGTTCTGGCCGACCCGGCGCTCGAGGCGCGGGCGCGGACGCTTTCGGAAGAGCTGCGCTGCATGGTTTGCCAGAACCAGTCGATCGACGAATCCGATGCCGACCTTGCCCGCGACCTGCGCGTGCTGGTGCGCCAGCGCCTCGTCGCCGGCGACACAGACCGGCAGGTGATAGACTACATCGTTTCCCGCTACGGCGAGTTCGTGCTGTTGAAGCCGCGCTTCAGCCTGCGCAACGCGTTGCTCTGGGGCACGCCGGTCCTTCTGCTGCTTGCCGGCGGGATTTTTATCGTGCTGACCACCCGGTCGCGCCGTTCGACGGCAACCAATACGTTGACCGCCGAGGAACAGGCGGAGCTGGATACTATTTTGCACCGGGACTGATGACGGCGGCCGCCCGCAAACATTACCAAAGTTTCATGCACCGGAAATGGCGCCGTAATGTGTGCGCCTCTATTTCTCTTGCCCGAGGATGCCGACCGAAGCGCATCCCTTGAAAGAGGATACGAGACCCATGAAAATTGCCCCCAATTCACATTCCCGCACCCGCAAACGACTGATGGCTGCCGCCGCATCAGTGGCCATTGCCGGCGCGATCGGCTTCGGCGCGGTTGCCACCGGGACCGCCCCGGTGCTGGCCGAGGCCGTGCGTGTCGAGGCACCGCAGGTCCCGAGCTTCGCCGACGTGGTCGAGCGCGTTTCCCCGGCGGTTGTCAGTGTCCGCGTCAAGGCCAAGATAGAATCGACCGCCGACGATGGCTCCGACCTGCCCGATGCCTTCGGCAACCTTCCCGATGATCCGCAATTGCGCCGCTTCTTCAGGGAGTTCCGTGGCTTTGGTGATCAGGATGGTCGAGATGGAATGCGACGTTTCGGACACCGTGACCGTCAGCCACGGCCGGTCGCCCAGGGTTCCGGTTTCTTCATCTCCGAGGATGGCTACCTCGTCACCAACAACCATGTCGTTGGAGAGGGCTCGTCCTTCACGGTGGTGATGCATGACGGCAAGGAACTCGACGCCAAGTTGGTCGGCACAGATCCGCGCACCGATCTCGCAGTGCTCAAGGTCGAAGGCGACGGCAAGTTCACCTATGTCGACTTCGCCGATGATTCAAAGGTTCGCGTCGGCGATTGGGTCGTGGCCGTCGGCAATCCGTTCGGCCTCGGCGGCACGGTCACCGCCGGCATTGTCTCGGCCCGTGGTCGCGACATCGGCGCCGGTCCTTATGATGACTTCATCCAGATCGATGCCTCGGTGAACCGCGGCAATTCGGGCGGCCCGACCTTCAACCTCAACGGCCAGGTCGTCGGCATCAACACCGCGATCTTCTCGCCGTCCGGCGGCAGCGTCGGCATTGCCTTCGACATTCCCGCCTCGACCGCCAAACAGGTCGTGCAGGATCTGATGAAGGACGGCACCGTCCAGCGCGGCTGGCTTGGCGTCGAGATCCAGCCGGTCACCTCCGAAATAGCCGAATCGCTCGGGCTGAAGTCCGATAAGGGGGCGCTCGTTTCCAGCGCCCAGGACGATGGTCCCGGCAAGAGGGCCGGCATATCGGTTGGTGACGTCATCACTCAGGTGGACGGCAAGGATGTCGCTTCGCCGAAGGAGCTCGCCCGTCTGATCGGCGCCTACCCGCCCGGCAAGCCGGTCGACGTCACGCTGTGGCGCGACGGCAAGAGTGAAACGGTCAAGGTCGACCTCGGCACGCTGCCTTCGACTGACAAGCAGGCTTCCGCCGACCAGCAGCCTTCAGCTCCGCCAAAGGCCGATACGCTGGCCGATCTCGGTCTCACCGTCACCAGGTCCGACGATGGCAAAGGGCTTGTGGTGACCGATGTCGATCCCGACAGCGATGCCGCCGATCGCGGCATCCAGCCCGGCGACGTCATCACCTCGGTCAATTCGACGGAGGTCAATGGCACCGACGACGTCGCTAGGGCCATGGCCGACGCGGTGAAGTCGGGCCGCAAGGCGGTGCTGATGCAGATCACCCGTGACGACAGCAACCGTTTCGTCGCGCTGCCTGTCGCCAAGGGCTGACGTTCCAGACTTTTCCGATGCGGCGGTTTCAAACACCCCGAGCCGTCGCATGGGAAAGCACGGGGCTTGAATACGTTAGTCAGTCATCGTGTTCCGCCCCAGCGGCAGCGGGCTCCCATCGCCCGCTGCCGCTCGAATAGAGCATGATATGCTCAAACAACAAATCATCTCGGCCAAATCCGAGGATGCCGCGGCTCGGGTCCAACAACATTCCAAAACAAAGACTTACTGCTCGTTCTTGAATCACTTTGTTCGCGATACACCTCCAGGCCATGATGCATATGCCGGCCACTCAATCTTCCAGCGAAATCGCGTATAACGGTCCTATGAAGATTCTCGTCATAGAAGACGATCGCGAAGCGGCCGATTACCTCCAGAAAGCCTTTACCGAGGCCGGGCATACCGCCCATGTCGCCGGCGACGGCGAAACCGGTTTCGCGCTCGCTGACTCTGGCGACTATGACGTGATGGTCGTCGACCGCATGTTGCCGCGCCGCGACGGCCTGTCGGTCATCGCCGGTCTGAGATCCCGAGGCAAGACTACCCCGGTGCTGATCCTGTCGGCGCTCGGCGAAGTCGACGACCGGGTCACCGGCTTGCGCGCCGGCGGCGACGACTATCTGACCAAGCCCTATGCCTTTTCCGAGCTTCTGGCCCGGGTCGAGGTGCTGAACCGCCGCGCCAGCGCCAGGGAGGCCGAAACCGTCTACCGGGTCGGCGATCTCGAACTCGACAGGCTGTCGCATTCGGTGCGGCGCGCGGCCCGCGAGATTACGCTGCAGCCGCGCGAATTCCGCCTGCTCGAATATCTGATGCGCCATGCCGGCCAGGTGGTGACGCGCACCATGCTGCTGGAAAATGTCTGGGACTATCATTTCGATCCGCAGACCAACGTCATCGACGTTCACGTCTCGCGGCTGCGCGGCAAGATCGAAAAAGGCTTCGACAAGCCGATCCTGCACACGGTTCGTGGCGCCGGCTATATGCTCAAGAGCGGCTAGCATGGCTCTTTCCATGCCGGCCATCATGAAGACGACGGCAGCGCGGCTTTCGGCGCTCTATCTCCTGCTGTTCGCCATCTGTGCGGTGCTGCTCGTCTTCTACATGACCTCCCTGTCGGCGCGCATGCTGACCGGCCAGACGCAGGAGACCATCAACGACGAGGTGCTCGGCCTCGCCCGGGTCTATCAGCGCGGCGGCTTGCCGCTGCTGGTCCGCGTGGTCGAGCAGCGCTCCCGCCAGCCCGGCGCCAATCTCTATTTGATCGCCGACGCCAACGGCCAGATCCTGACCGGAAACGTGCAGAGCCTGGAGCCCGGCGTTCTCGAGGCCGAGGGCTGGACGACGGAGCCGTTTTCCTACCGGCGCTTCGGCGAGGGCGAGCTCGAACGGCAACGCAACGCGATCGCCGACCCGAACGAATCCAGCCAGAGCGAAGTCCAGGTCGAAGGTGAGAAGGGCCACAACGCCATTGCCTTGGTGCTGCGCCTGCCGAATCAGATGATCATGCTGGTCGGTCGCGATCTCGGCGAGCCTGAGCGGTTCCGCGCCGTCATCCGCCGCGCCTTGACGCTGGCGCTCGGCATGATGGCGCTTGGCGGAATTTTGATCTGGTTCTTCGTCGGCCGCGCGGCGCTGAAGCGCATCGACTCGGTGTCGCAGGCCAGTCGCCGGATCATGGGCGGCGACCTTTCCGGCCGGCTGCCGGTCACCGGGGCCGGCGACGAGTTCGATCGGCTCTCCGAAAATCTCAATTCCATGCTGGCCAGGATCGCCACGCTGAACGAAGGGCTGAAGCAGGTCTCCGACAACATCGCCCACGATCTGAAGACGCCGCTGACCCGGCTGCGCAACCGCGCCGAGGCGACCCTCTCCGGCAAGCACACCCCCACCGACTACCGGCAGGCGCTGGAAGCGACCATCGCCGAGTCCGACCAGCTGATAAAGACCTTCAACGCCATCCTGATGATCTCAAGGCTGGAGGCGGGCTATTCCTCAGAAAGCACCAGCCGGGTCGATCTGGCTGCTTCCGTGCGCGATGTCGTCGAGCTCTACGAGCCGGTGGCGGAGGAGGCGGGAGTGACACTCGAGACCTCGGTGCAGGATGGCTTCGCCGTTGAAGGCAATCGCGAGCTGATTGGTCAGGCGCTATCGAACATCGTCGACAACGCAATCAAATATTCAATCGACTCGACAGCCAAGCCGACGGTCCGCGTGGCGCTCGATCGCGTCGGCAGCGAAATCAGGCTTTCCGTCACAGACAACGGCCAGGGCATTCCCGACGATGCCGATCGCGCCAGGGCGACCGAGCGATTCGTGCGGCTGGAGAAGAGCCGCTCGCAGCCGGGTTCCGGTCTCGGCCTCAGCCTCGCCAAGGCGATCATGACATTCCACAACGGGCGGCTTGATCTCCTGCCCGGCAATCCTGGATTGTCGGTGGTCATGAGTTTTCCCGTACGGGAGGATCGCTGATGGCGGTGAAGGCGGCTGCGGAACACACCAACTGGCTTCTAAAGCCGGCGGCAAAGCTCGTGCCTCTGGATCAGAACCGAGCCCGGCGGGAATTGTCGGAGATCGCTTACGCAGCGCAGGAAAAGGGGTTTGCCCGGCTGGCGAAATTCCTGGCCGGCAAGGGCGCCGTCCAGGAGTTCCTCGCGGCAGTTTTCGACCTGTCGCCGTTCCTGCGCGATACGGTGCGCCGCCGCCCGCAGATCCTGGATGCGCTTTTAGATGAGAACGTCGAGGCCCGGCTGGCATCGATCGGCGCCGCGATCGACAAGGCCGCGCGGTCGGAAATCATGGCCGAAAGCAGCCTGATGATGGAACTGCGGCAATGGAAAGCGGAAGCGCATGTTCTGATCGCGCTGGCCGATCTTGCGGGCGAGGCCGAAACAGCAATCACAGTACGGCGGCTGAGCGATCTTGCCGACGCCTGCACCCGCGCTGCTGTCGATTTCCTGCTTCGCGACGCGCACGGACAAGGCAAGCTCAAACTGCCGGACCTTGAGGATCCGGCGCGCCGGTCGGGCTGGATCCTACTCGGCATGGGCAAGCTTGGCGCGCATGAATTGAACTTCTCTTCCGACATCGACCTCGTCGTTTTCTTTGACCCGCAAGCGCCAGCAGTCGTCGATCCGCTCGATGCGACGGAGCTGTTTTCGCGCCTGACGCGCCGGCTGGTCCGCATTCTCCAGGACCGCACCGAACACGGCTATGTTTTCCGCACCGACCTCAGGCTTCGTCCCGACCCCGGTTCGACGCCGCTGGCGATCCCGGTCGAGGCAGCGCTGCGCTACTACGAGGCGCGGGGCCAGAACTGGGAGAGGGCCGCGATGATCAAGGCGCGTCCGGTGGCCGGCGATGTCGCCGCCGGCACGGCGTTCCTGAAGGACCTCCAGCCCTACATCTGGCGCAAATACATGGACTATGCGGCGATCGCCGACGTCCATTCGATCAAGCGCCAGATCCACGCACACAAGGGTCTTGGCGAGATCGCGGTGAAGGGCCACAACGTCAAGCTCGGACGCGGCGGCATCCGCGAGATCGAGTTCTTCGTCCAGACCCAGCAGCTCATCGCCGGCGGCCGCTTCTCCGAACTGCGCGGCCGCGAGACGGTGCCGATGCTTGGCCAGCTTGCGGCACGCGGCTGGATCACGGCCGATGCGCGCGATACGCTCACAAGGCAGTACTGGCTCCTGCGCCGCGTCGAGCACGCCGTCCAGATGGTCGCCGACGAGCAGATCCATATACTGCCGGAAGATGACGAAGGGCTCGAACGCATTGCCCGCATGCTCGGTTTTACCGATGCGGCGACCTTTGCCGAGGCGTTCCGCGCCGCACTCCATCAGGTCGAACGCCACTACGCAGCGCTTTTCGAGACCGCGCCCGAGCTTTCGGCGGGCATCGGCAATCTGGTCTTTACCGGCGATGTAGACGACCCCGATACATTGCAGACCCTGCAGAGATTGGGATTCCAGCGGGCGAGCGACATCTGCCGCGTCATCCGCGGCTGGCATTTCGGCCGTTATCGCGTCACTCAGTCGGCCGAGGCGCGCGAGCGGTTGACCGAACTGACGCCGGCGCTGCTGCAATCCTTCGGCCAGACGCGCCGGGCGGACGAGGCGTTGATACGCTTCGACGAATTCCTTGCCGGTCTGCCCGCCGGCATTCAGCTCTTCTCGCTGCTCAACTCCAATCCAGCTCTGCTGAAGCTGCTGGCGACCATCATGGGCGCAGCGCCCCGGCTGGCCGCCATCATCACACGCCGCCCGCACGTGTTTGACGGCCTGCTTGATCCGGCCCTTTTGACCGAACTGCCGGACCGCGCCTATCTGTCCGGCCGTCTTTCGGCGTTCCTCGAGGGCGACAGGGCCTATGAGGACGTGCTCGACCGCTTGCGCATCTTTGCGTCCGAGCAAAAATTCCTGATCGGCGTCAGGCTGCTTGCCGGCTCGATCGATCCGGCCCGCGCCGGCCGTGCCTTTTCCGATCTGGCCGATCTCACCATCGGCGCGGCGCTGCAGGCGGTCATCGCCGAGTTCGCGCTACGCCACGGTCGCATCGCCGGCGGCACGGTTGCGCTGCTCGGCATGGGCAAGCTCGGCAGCCGCGAATTGACGGCCGGCTCAGATGTCGACCTCATCCTGCTTTATGATCACGACGCCGATGCCGAAGAATCCGATGGCGGCAAGCCGCTCGCCCCGTCTCACTATTACGCCAGGATGACGCAGCGGCTGATCGCTGCGGTGTCCGCGCCGACCGCCGAGGGCGTTCTCTACGAACTCGACCTTCGCTTGCGGCCGTCCGGCAACAAGGGGCCGGTGGCGACCCATGTTGATGCTTTCAAGAAGTACCAGCGCCGGGACGCGTGGACCTGGGAGCATATGGCGCTGTCAAGGGCCCGCGCGATCGGCGGCGATCAAGCGCTATGCGCCGAGGTTGAGGCTGAAGTGGCACAGGTGCTTGCCCTGCCGCGCGACAGCGCCAAGGTGATCGCCGAGGCGGCCGAGATGCGCGCGATGATCGAGAAGGAGAAGCCGCCGCGCGATCTCTGGGACATCAAGCTGATCCCGGGTGGTCTCATCGATCTCGAATTCATCGCGCAGGTGGCGGTGATAACGCGAAAGGTCGAAGCCGGCCGCCGGGTCACCGGGACAGCGGACGTGCTGTCGAGGCTGGCGCCAGATTTCGCCGAGGCGCAGGTCAGGCAGGAGCTTTGCGGTGCCTATACGCTCTATCTGGCGCTGACCCAGATGACGCGGCTCTGCCTCACCGGCGCATTCGAACGGGACGACGTTCCGCCGGGGCTTTCGGATCTGCTTCTGGCGGTCACCGACCTGCCGGATTTCGGCGTGCTGGAAGCGCACCTCAAGGAGACGTCGAAAAAGGTCAGGAAGGATTTCGACCTTTTGCTTCGTGCGAAGGAGTAGTGAGTAGTGAGTAGTGAATGGTGAGTAGTGAGTAGTGAATGGTGAATGGTGAATGGAATTAGATATTCACTACTGACTACTGATATTCACTATTCACTAGTCATGCGGCGGCTCTGACCAGCTGCGTCGGCTTCCTGGTCGGAATGCGCACCGACACGATCGTGCCGGTGCCTTCGGTGGAGCGGATTTTCAAGGCGCCGCCCTGAAGCTCGGCCAACGAGCGTGAGATGGCAAGGCCAAGGCCGGAACCGGCATGGCTCTTGGAAAACTGGTTCTGCACCTGTTCGAACGGCCGCCCGAGCTTGCTCAGCGCCTCCTTCGGGATGCCGCAGCCATTGTCTTCGATCGTCAGGACCAGAGCGCTGGACGTGTTGCGGGCCCTTACCGCAATGCGGCCGCCCTGTCCGGTGAACTTCACCGCATTTGACAGCAGGTTGATGATGATCTGCTTGATCGCCCGGCGGTCGGCGAACAGCGTCAGTGAATCGGGGATGCGTGTTTCGACGGTGATCGACTTTTCCGCCGCCTGCAGCGAGATGACGCGCACCGTTTCCCGCATCAGCGGGCAGAGGTCGATTTCCTCCTGATCCATCGAGAACTGGCCGGCCTCGATCTTTGACATGTCGAGGATGTCGTTGATGACGCCCAGAAGATACTTGCCGCTGCCGTTGATGTCGGTGGCATATTCCTCGTAGCGCGGCGAACCCAAGGGCCCGAACAGCGCCTGTTCCATCAGCTCGGAGAAGCCGATGATCGCGTTGAGCGGCGTGCGCAATTCATGCGACATGTTGGCCAGAAACTCGGATTTGGCCCGGTTCGCGGCCTCAGCTCGCTCGGTTTCCTTCATGTATTTGTGATTGAGCTCGACCAGTTCGCGCGAGCGTTCTTCCTCTGCCCGGCGGGCAAGGCTGAGGTCATGGATCGTCGCCATCAGCCGGCGCTCGCTGTCGACCAGCTTCTCCTGGTGCAGCTTGATCTGGGTGATGTCGGAGCCGACCGAGACGGTGCCGCCGTCCCTGGTCCGCAGCTCGTTCACCTGCAGCCAGCGGCCATCGGCAAGCTGCCGCTCGAAGGTCACGCCGCCTTGCTGCCCGTTGGTGTTGGCAAGCCGGCGCTCCGAGGCGAAGGCAAGCATGCGATCTTCGAGAACGGCGCGCGAGGCGCCCGGCATCACGTCGCGATCCGACAGGCCGTTGTCCTGCTGGTACTTGGAATTGCACATGATCAGGCGCTGGGCCGAATCCCAGAGCACGAAGGATTCGTTGATGTTTTCGATGGCCGTTCGCAGGCGAAGATCCGCGGCCTCGGAGCGTAGCGCCAGGTGCCGCTGCTCGGTGACGTCGACGGCGATGCCGATCAGCTGGATCTCCGGCGCTTCCGGGTCGATCACCTGCGCCCTTGCGCGCATCCATACCCATTGTCCGTCGGCGTGGCGCATCCGGAACACCTGGTCGATATGGTCGATCTCGCGTGCGACGATCCTGTTGGCGAGTTGGAACAGGTCGCCGTCGTCGGGATGGATGATCCCGTCGACCTCGCCGAACGACAGCATCGTGTCGCAGGGCTCATAGCCCAGCATGTCGTACATCGAACGCGACCAGTACATTTTGCCGCGCACCATGTCCCAGTCCCACAGGCCGCAGCGGCCGCGCACCAGCGCCATGTCGATGCGCTGGTGCGCTTCGAGATAGATGCGGTCGGCGGCCTGGGCGCGCGCCGCCTGGCCGAAATAGGCATAGAGAATGATGATCAGCACGCCGGCCGTCAGCACGAACAGCGTGACGTTGAGCGAAACGGTTTTGCGCCACGTGTCGAAGACCGCATCCTGCGGAACGAGCGCTGCGGCAGCACCATTCCTGCCATTTGCCAGGCTCACCGCGGCAAACCAGTCCTGGCCGCCGATGCTGACCTCCATCACCCCGGCGCGATCGCCGAACATGAACAGCGGTTGACCGCCCTGGGCGATGGCGTCGAGCGACCGCCCTTCCCAGCCCGTCGATTGCGGTGTCACGGCAACGATCTTGAACGCGCTGTCGGTGACCGCAAGCACGTGGCTTCGGCCCATGGCGCCCTGACGGCTGATGCCCTCCAACAGGTCCTGCGTCGCGCCAGGCGTCGAGGCCGTGCTCGCATCGACGCTAATCGAACTGGCCAATTGGCCCGCCGCGAGCGAGAGGATCGCCTTGGCGTCGCGTTCCACGTCGTCGCGCTCGTGCATCAGCGACAGGAACCGCAGCGCCGCGATGACAAGCAGGAAAATGATGATGAGGGCCGGTATCGATCGGCGCAGCAATGGCTCGGCTGCCAGGAGCCGTCGGTAGGCGGGTTCGGCGATGAGCCGAGCGTTGCCGGCGAGACCGTCGCTTCCCGCCTCACGCTCAAAACCCGTGCCTCCGGGCGCGCCCCACGCGTCCGCCTTGGCCATAAATGGCTCTCCCCGATACTAAATCTGCTTGACGATCCGGCGACGCCGCACTTCCGAATCTTCACCTAAAGAATCAAAGGTGATTCGGCTTGTCCAGAGGCGGGGCGAAAAAAGATTAAAAATCGACTAAAATAGTGGCTAAAGCCGCCGATCTCGCTCCTCCTTGAGGGGAGGGTGGCCCGTAGGGCCGGGAGGGGTCCCCGGCGAAGCGCTCCATCTTTGAATCAAAGGTCGGGGCGGGTGGCGTCGGTCGAGGCCGCGCACTGCCGCAGCGACCCCACCCGTCCATCCGCCTTCGGCGGCTGTCCACCCTCCCCTCAAGGGGGAGGGATCACGCCAGCGTGCGCTCGACGATGTCGCGCAAATCGGCCGACAGGTTCTCGGTATTGGCAATCGAAAGCAGCGCTTCCCTTGCCTTGCCCTGTCGGGCAGGTTCGAGCGAGCGCCATGATCTGAGTGCCGTCGCCAGCCTGGCGGCCAATTGCGGGTTGCGCTTTTCGACCTGCAGGACCGTTTCGACGAAAAACCGGTAGCCTTCGCCGTCGGCGCGATGGAAGCCGGTCTGGTTGGCGCTGGAAAACGTGCCGACGAGCGAGCGCACCCGGTTCGGGTTGGCCATCGAGAAGGCCGGGTGGCCGGTCAGGGCGCGCACCGCATGAATGGTTTGCGGGCCTGGCACGCTCGCCTGGATCTGGAACCATTTGTCCATCACCAGCGGATCGGTCGCATATTTCGCTTCGAAGTCCGCAAGCGCCTTGACCGTCTCCGGCGAACCGTTATGGCGGAGCGCAAGCACGCTCAATGCGGCGGCGCGGTCGGTCATGTTGGTCGCGGACTGGAAATGCCGAGCCGCAAGCGCCGCACCTCCCTGCAGCAGCGAAAGATAGTCGAGCAAGGTGTTGCGCAGCGCCCGGCGACCGGCGCTGGCCGCATCCGGCCTGAACTCGTCCTTGTCGGTCAGTCGATCGTAGAGGTCGGAGAATATCTCGCGGTTCGCCTCGGCGATCGCGACCGTCAGCGCCTCGCGGGCCGAGAAAATGGCATCGGGGTCGATGTTCTTGCCTATGTCACGGGCGATATCGGCTTCGCTCGGAAGCGCCAGAGCCAGCGCCCGATAGGCCGGTTCGAGTGTCTCGTCGCCGGCTATTTTGCCGGCAAGTTCGATCAACCGCGATGCGAAACCTGGCTGCCTGCCGTCAAGGACCTGGCGGAAGGCTGAGATCAGCACCTCGGTCAAAAGCGTGTTGAACGCCTGCCAGCGTGAGAAGGTATCGTTGTCATGGCCGGCAAGGAAGAACTGATCGTCGGCCCTCTGCTCGACGGAAAGCGTCACCGGCGCCGAGAAGCCGCGGTTGAGCGACATCGCCGGGCGCTCGGCGACGCCCGAGAAGCGCACCATGTGCCGGCGCTTGCGGATATGGATGACGCCGTCCTCGACGCTGGCGCCCTCGACGCCGCTATATTCTATTGCTTTGCCGTCGGCGCCGACCAGGCTAAAGGCCAGCGGAATATGCATCAGCCGCTTGCGGCTTTCGGACGGCGTTGGCGGTACCGACTGCTCGATCTCGAGCGTGAATTCCTGGGCCGCCGCATTGTGGGTCGAACTGATGGTCAGATTGGGCGTGCCGGCCTGATGGTACCAGAGCGAAAATTGCGAGAGGTCGCGCCCGGACACATCCTCGAACACCTTGATGAAGTCCTCGATCGTTGCTGCCTCGCCATCATGGCGCTCGAAATAGAGATCCATGCCGGCCCGGAACGTCTCGGCGCCGAGAATGGTGCGGATCATGCGCACCACTTCCGAGCCCTTTTCGTAGACTGTCGCTGTGTAGAAATTGTTGATCTCGCGGTAGCGGCGCGGTCGCACCGGATGCGCCAGCGGTCCCTGGTCTTCGGGAAACTGATGTGCCTTGAGCGTGCGCACTTCGGCAATGCGTTTCACCGCTCGCGATCGCTGGTCGGCGGAGAATTCGTGATCGCGGAAAACCGTCAGCCCTTCCTTCAGGCAAAGCTGGAACCAGTCGCGGCAAGTGATTCTGTTGCCAGTCCAATTGTGGAAATACTCGTGCGCGATGATCGCCTCGATATTGGCGAAATCGGCGTCCGTTGCGGTCTCGTGGTCGGCCAGCACATACTTGTCGTTGAAGATGTTGAGGCCCTTGTTCTCCATCGCGCCCATGTTGAAGTCGGACACGGCGACGATGTTGAAGACGCCGAGGTCGTATTCGCGGCCGAACGCCTCCTCGTCCCATTTCATCGACCGTTTCAGGGCGTCCATGGCGTAGCCAGCGAGCCGCTCCTTGCCCGGCTCAACAAAGATGCCGAGCTCGACCTCGCGGCCGGACAAAGTGACGAAGCTGTCCGCGACCTTGCCGAGAGCGCCCGCGACCAGGGCGAACAGATAGGACGGCTTGGGGAAGGGGTCGTGCCAGACTGCATAGTGCCAGCCGTCGGCAAGTTCGCCGCTGCCAACCGGGTTGCCGTTGGAAAGAAGCAGTGGCGCCTCGTGGTGCGGCGCCTCGATGCGTACCGTATAGATGGACAGGATATCCGGGCGATCGAGAAAATAGGTGATGCGCCGAAAGCCCTCGGCCTCGCATTGCGTGCAATAGACGTTGCTGGAGCGATAGAGGCCCATCAGGGCCTCGTTGTGCGCCGGCGCCAGCTCGGTTTCGATCAGGAGCTGGAAGCGGGCTGCCGCGGGCGGCGTGGTGATCGTCAACTGATCGGGCGTGGCGAAAAAATCGGTCGGCGCAAGTGTCTGGCCGTCGATTGCGACGCGGCCGAGCGTCAGGCCATCGCCGTCCAGCACCAGCGGTACTGACGCCGCGACGCCGTCGCGGCGCTCGACCGTCAGCACGGCGGTGACGCGTGTGGCTTCTGGCGACAGGCGGAAAGTCAGGCCGGTTTCCGGAATGAGATAGTCGGTGGGGCGATAGTCTTCGAGCTTGAAGACCTGGCCGGTGTCCGTGCGCATTTCGTGAGGTTTCCTGTCGATTCCGGCAGCGGCAGGTGGATCCGCTGGTCGAAGAAATTTGAAGCACGCGCTCTTTACACGAAACCGTCACTCGACAAAACTGGCGCAGCGCCTATTTCAGGCACTCGTTTTCCAATCATCGTCGCGAGGTATCCATGACCGTCGTCACACCGAATTTCGGCGTCGGTGCCTCCGTGCTGCGTCGCGAGGACCAGGAAGCAGCTGCCAAGTGAACCCGGCGGATCATCCCGGCGGGCACAATACGCTGACAGGGATCATGCTCAAGATCGTCTCGGTGGCGGTCTTTGTCGCCATGTCGTCCTGCATCAAGGCGGCGGGCACGGTGCCGGCGGGCCAGATCGTCTTCTTCCGCTCGTTTTTTGCCATTTTTCCGATCGTCGTCTTCCTGGCCTTCCAGGGAAAACTTGGCACCGCGTTTTCGACCAAGCGCCCGCTCAACCACATTGCGCGCGGCGTTGTCGGCGTCTGCGCCATGGGGCTCGGCTTCTTCGCGCTGATACGGTTGCCGCTGCCGGAAGCGATCGCGCTGAACTACGCACAGCCGCTGCTGGTGGTGGTGTTCAGTTCGATCTTCCTCGGCGAAGCGATCCGCGTCTATCGCTGGAGCGCGGTTGCGGTCGGACTGGTCGGGGTGTTGGTCATCTCATGGCCGGAACTGACGCTGCTGGGTTCGGGCGCAGCACTCGGCGATCAAGAGGTGCTCGGCGTCATCGCCGCACTGGTCGCGGCTGCGATCTCGGCCGTCGCCATGCTGCTGGTGCGCAACCTCGTCCAGAGCGAACCGACGGCAACCATCGTGCTGTGGTTTTCGGTGACGGCGAGCCTGCTGGCGTTGCTGTCGCTGCCGTTCGGCTGGCAGGCGCTGACACCGGCGCAGGCGGGCCTGCTCATCGCTGCAGGCTTTTGCGGCGGGCTCGCTCAGATTCTGATGACGGCAGCTTATCGACATGCCGAGGCCTCGGTCGTAGCGCCTTTCGAATACACGTCGATGCTGCTTGGCATCGTTGTCGGCTATCTCGCCTTCGGCGATGTCCCGACGGTTCATATGCTCATCGGCGGCGTGATCGTCGTTGCCGCGGGCATCTTCATCATCTGGCGCGAGCGGCAACTGGGCCTTGAACGTGCCCGCACCCGCCAGGCGACCCCGCCGCAAGGATGATCAGGACGGCTCGGTCCGCTCGTTCGCCAATCGCACCAGCACGGTCCTTGTCTGCTCATCGGCGGGGAAAAAGGATTCGATCGCCAGTTCCGACAGCGTCACGTCGAGCGGCGTGCCGAACACGGTGATGGTGCTGATGAACGACAGCACGGCATCGCCATGCGCAAGCCGCAGCGGGTGCACGATCGCGTTCGGCTCGACCGGCACCGGCCGTGCGCCGTTCAGGCCGGACGGATAGGTCCGAAGCTCGCGCTCCAGTTCGACCAGAACCGGGTCGCCAGTGGCGTCGTTCTGGTGTTTCAGCCGGTCGAGAAGATGCGCACGCCATTCGGCCAGGTTGACGATGCGCGGCGCGACGCCACCCGGGTGTAGGCTGAGCCGCAGCACGTTGACCGGCGGCTTCAGCAAGGAAGGCTCGGCGACATTGGCCAAGAACGGGCCGATGGCGGCGTTCGCCGACACCAGGTTCCAGTGCCGGTCGACAGCCAGTGCTGGGAAGGGTTCGTGCCCCTTGAGCACGATCTCGACCGCCGCCATCGCCGGCGCCAGCGAGGCATCGGTGAGCGAACGCTCGCTGAAGCTAGGGGCAAAGCCTGCGGCCAGCAGGAGCTGGTTGCGCTGCCTCAGCGGGATCGACAGCTGCTCGGCCAGATGCAGCACCATGTCGCGCGAGGGTGCCGCGCGGCCGCTTTCCACGAAACTCAGATGCCGTTGCGAGATTTCGGCTTCCATGGCGAGATCGAGCTGGCTCATGCGCCGACGCATGCGCCATTCGCGAATGAGGCTGCCGGCGGAAGTCTGGGTTGCTGTCATGAGCGCATGACTAGGCCGGCAGCGGATGCATTTCAATTACCGGGGAGGTTATTGGTACAGCATCTACTTCGGATATTGGCGAAAGCGGTGATGACAGCCAATCTCGAACCTTCAACCCAGCGTCCGCAGTTTCGCCTTCACTTCAAGGAAATCCCGCCATGCCAGCTTCTTGTGCGCGGGGGTTCTCAAGAGATAGGCCGGATGAAGCGTCGGCATGGCTGGAATGGCAATGCCGGCGGCGGTCGTGTGGACGCGCCAGTTGCCGCGCAGCCGCAGGATGCCCTCTGTGGTGTTGAGAAGGGTGTTTGCCGAGGGGCCGCCCAAATTGACCAGCACCTTCGGATTGACCAGCTCGATCTGCCGTTCGATGAACGGCCGGCAAATCTCGGTCTCGTGCGGCGTCGGCGTGCGGTTGCCCGGCGGCCGCCAGGGGATGACATTGGCGATGTAGGCCGAGGTCCGGTCGAGGCCGATCGCGGCCAGCATCCGGTCGAGCAGCCGGCCCGAGCGGCCGACGAACGGCAATCCCTCGATGTCCTCGTCGCGCCCGGGCGCCTCGCCGACCAGCATTACCGCGGCATTCGGATTGCCGTCGGCGAATACCAGGTTCTTGGCGGTGAATTTGAGGTTGCAGCCGTCGAAAGCCGCCATGTACTGGCGAAGCTCGTCCAGGGTCGTCGCCGTCGTCGCCAATTGGCGAGCTAATGCCGCTTGCTGCTCGTCGGGCACTGTCGCCGTACCGGACGGCGCGCGCACCGCCGGTGCCGCAGCTTGCCATTCACCCATTCCGGCGCGTGACAGGCTTGTCGAGCGTGGGAGCGCTGCGTTTTCACCGGTTGGCGGCGTAACTGTCGCTGGCGCCCGCTCAGGCGGCTTTGACGCAGCCTCGGCAAACCTGTTCAGCGGCTCCTCTTCGAGCGCTTCATCGACCCCGGCGCTGGCGTAGAAGGCCAGCAGGTCGGCAATATCAGGTCGGTTGTCTCGGGAAACGGCAGTCATGCTTTCACATTCAGCTGCGCGGCAGGAATTTGCAACATCGTGATTGGCGCGATGCTTCATGATTTCGACATCCTGGGGCGGAGCAGGAGCGAAGCGGCGTTGCGAAGACCCTGGAATGACGAAGTAGCTCAGCTCGACGGTATACGCGGATCCTGCACCAGATAGAACGTCCAGCGCGGTGTGTAGTCGGTGATCAGGTAATCGAATTTTGCTGTCTTCAACGGGTCGATCTTGCCGCTCTTGAACAGCAACCGGTCATAGGGTTCGAAGTCGCGATCGAAATCGGCAAAGCTGCTCGACCCGATGTTGTCAGGCGTTTTGTTGCGCTGGTCGAACGACAGGCCGTCGCCGAACACGCTCGGCCGGTGGAGTATCTCCTGGAGCTCGAACTGGAACTCGACCCAGGCCTGGCCGCTGTTGTTGAGCACGTCGATGCGCATATACATGAGGCCGTTGGCAAATTGGCCCGCAGTGCCGAAGGGCTGGATCGGCTTCGTCGTGCGGATCGTCAGTGTCACTGGTGTCGCCGAATTCAGCTCTTCGGTGATGACAAGCGGGTCCTCCTTTGTCCCGATGCCCGAGGCGCTGGTGATACGGAAGCCGCCCAACTCGTCGGAAAAGGAGTAGGCTCCGGCCACCCAGACCCTTTGCGGCTCGGCGTGGGCGCCAACAGACGCCAGCGGCAAAAGGGCCAAAACGAGCGCCCGGCAAATCCGTCCGGGCGACGAAAAAAAGCGCGTCGATGAAAAGCCGGATGGCCGGTATTTGCGCATGGTTCGAAGTATGGCCGATAAGCAAGCCGCCGAACAATTAAAAAACGTCAGGGCAACGGCTCTCTTTGGAATGGCTTGACCCGGATCGATGTTCCGGTGACCGCAAATCGCGATCTTGTAGTACGATGCGCGACCTTTTTAACGAAATCGGTATTGTCACGTCAGCGCCGGTTTCGCGTCGCGAATTGATGCGCTATGCAGCGGATAAGCCAGCAAGATGCGCAAATGCGGCAGCCAGTGAGGGGTTGATGAGCGAGATCGAACGCGAAAGCATGGAATTCGACGTGGTCATCGTCGGCGCCGGTCCGGCCGGCCTCGCCGCCGCGATCCGTCTCAAGCAGGTCAATCCCGAGCTTTCCGTCGTCGTCCTGGAAAAGGGTGGCGAAGTCGGTGCCCACATCCTATCCGGCGCCGTCGTCGATCCGATCGGCATCGACCGGCTGCTGCCGGGCTGGCGTGACGAGGAGGGACATCCGTTCAAGACGCCGGTCACTGCAGACCATTTCCTGGTCCTCGGCCCCGCCGGTTCGTTCCGTCTGCCCAATATCCTGATGCCGCCGCTGATGAACAACCACGGCAATTACATCGTTTCGCTCGGCAATGTCTGTCGCTGGCTGGCGACCAAGGCCGAGGCGCTTGGCGTCGAGATCTATCCGGGCTTTGCCGCCGTGGACCTCATTTACAGTGACGAGGGCGCGGTCACAGGCGTTGTCACCGGCGACATGGGCGTCGAGAAGGATGGCACGCATGGCCCGGGCTTCGCGCCGGGCATGGCGCTGATGGGTAAATATGTGCTGATCGGCGAGGGCGCGCGCGGCTCGCTGGCCAAGCAGCTGATCGCCAAGTACCATCTTTCCGACGGTCGCGAGCCCGGCAAATACGGCATCGGTCTCAAGGAGCTCTGGCAGGTCAAGCCGGAGAACCATCGGCCAGGCCTTGTCCAGCACTCCTTCGGCTGGCCGCTTGACATGAAGACCGGCGGCGGCTCCTTCCTCTACCATCTGGAGGACAACCAGGTCGCGGTCGGCTTCGTCGTCCACCTCAACTACAACAACCCCTATCTGTCGCCGTTCGACGAGTTCCAGCGCTTCAAGACCCACCCGGCGATCAGGGGCACGTTCGAGGGCGCAAAGCGGCTGGGCTATGGCGCCCGTGCCATCACCGAGGGTGGCTGGCAGTCGGTGCCGAAACTGTCCTTCCCGGGCGGCGCGCTGATTGGGTGCGCTGCCGGGTTCGTCAACGTGCCGCGCATCAAGGGTTCGCACAATGCCGTGCTCTCCGGAATGCTGGCGGCCGAGCATGTCGCCGAGGCGATCGGTGCCGGCCGCGGCAATGACGAATTGGCTTCCTACGAGGCGGCATGGCGGGCGACCGACATCGGCAGGGATTTGAAGAAGGTGCGCAACGTCAAGCCATTGTGGTCGCGCTTCGGCACCGTCGTCGGCGTCGGCATAGGCGGCCTCGACATGTGGTTGAATTCGCTGTTCGGGTTCTCGCCTTTTGGCACGCTGAAGCACGGCAAGGCCGATTATGCGACGCTGGAGCCGGCCGCCAAGCATAAGAAGATCGCCTATCCGAAGCCGGATGGCGTGCTCACCTTCGACCGCCTGTCCTCGGTGTTCCTCTCCAACACCAACCACGAGGAAAACGAGCCTGTCCATCTGGTGGTCGCGGATATGGACCTGCAGCAGCGTTCCGAACACGATGTCTATGCCGGGCCCTCGACACGCTACTGCCCGGCCGGCGTCTACGAATGGGTCGACAAGGATGGCAACGCCGCCGCCGATCTCGCAGCGAAGGACGTGCGCTTCGTCATCAATGCGCAGAACTGCGTCCACTGCAAGACCTGCGACATCAAGGACCCGAACCGAAACATAACCTGGGTGCCGCCGCAAGGAGGCGAAGGACCTGTCTACCAGAATATGTAGTCCGCCAGAACGGCTGCCGGCCGTCTCGACGTTACCAAATGAAAGCCCGTAAAGCCTATTATATGTGCGGCGTCTAAAAGAAGTTGAAGCGGCGCGGCGCTTGTGGTTCCCTTTCCTCCTGACCCGGGGAGATGACCATGCGCCTGGCGGTTCTGACGTGCCTTGTGGCGATTGGTGGCTTGTGCGGCTTCGCGCCGTCGGCGTTGGCTGACACGAAGGTGCTGGTCAAGACCCGGAGCTATGACATCACTGGAACCACGGGCGCCGCCCTGATCGAAGCTATGGACCGCAACGGTCCGAAGCGGCACGGCTTCATGACGCACGCCATCGCGCTGACCGCCTATACCGTAAACTGGGACCTTGACGTCATAAGGGATGGTGGTGTCTGCCGTCTGCGGCAGGCCAATGGCACACTCGATCTCACCTACACCTTGCCGCGTTTGGCCTCAGCCGCGACACCGGCGCTGCAGAAGCGCTGGAAGCGGTTTTTCGCGGGCGTTCGTGCTCACGAGCATAACCATGGCCGCATCGCCAAGACAATGATGCGGGCGACCGAAAGATCGATCACTGGACTGGAGTTCGCCGACAACTTGTTTTGCAGCAAGACGCACCGCGAGGCGAGGCGCCGGATCAAGGCCGTCTATGCCGAATACGAGGCGAAACAGAACGCCTTCGACGCGCGCGAGCATCGCGACGGCGGCCATGTCGAGCACCTCATCAGGGCGCTGTTGCGCAAGCAGTAATGCATGTCGCGCAAAAGCATGCCCTCGAGGGTGCGCAGCGGTTTTGCGGTAACGACATGCATGAAACCAAGAACTTAAAGCGCGTCGCATGAATCCATGCGGCCCGACGCGCTTTAGGGGCTCAGCTTCGGGTCCTGCCGTTCTGTCTCACAGATGCCGTCGCGGTTTCGTGTTCGTCGACCGGCTTCTTCTGTTCCGGCCTGAGCGAGAACTCCACCATCACCGGAAGATGGTCGGAGCCGGTGTTTTCCAGCCCCGACACCGAATGGATGAGAACCGCGCCCTTGCTGAAAACAAGGTCGATCGGCAGGCCGGCGAAGCGCAGGAATTCCGGCAGCTTGATAGGGAGCCAGGTCGGCCCCGGCGAAGGCGCCACGGTCAGCTTGCCAAGACTTGCGACGCGCCGGACGGCGGCGCTCCACGGCACGGCATTGCAGTCGCATGCCATGATCGATGTCTCGCCGAGCGAGGCGAACTCCCCCGACAATCCGCCGATCTGCCGTGGCTGGTTGCGCGGCCATGGCCAGGTGAGGTGCAAGGCGGCGACGTCGACGTCGGTTCCGCCGAAATCGACCGTCGCCATGGCCATCGCGCCGCGGCCATCGCAGCGCGGTTGCGTGGTGGCGGCAAACGGCCGTCTGGACAGCAGCGCAACGCCGAACACGCCATTGGGGTAGGGGCAGAGGATCCGGTGGGGGTAGGCGCTGGCGAGAAGGCCAAGCTTCGCCTTCCACATGTCGGACACCTCGTTGAGCGTGATCACATCAGGCTGGGTCCGGCCGATCAGCGACAGTACTTTTTCAGGCGTTGGATTGTTGAACCGCAGGTTCATCTGCAGCAGGCGGTAGACCGCTTGGTCACCGGGGTGGACCGCGTGATCACCGGGGTAGACCGATTGGTCGCCGGCCTCGGCTTCGTAGGCTGCCTGGACCGGCCACAGGCGGGGCACCGACAGGGCGTCCGAGGTGGTGGCAAAGGCAGCCACCGCAAAGAGCAGCGCCGTGGCCGCCTGCAGGCGAAACGAGGTCGCCAGCAGCGGCAGCGCGCAAAGCGCCATCAGCACGGCAAGATGGACGCGGAAATGAGCGAAGGAATCGAAGGCCGGATGCAGCGTTCCGAAAAACCCGGCCACCAGCGCAAACGAGAAGACGAGCATTGCTACGAATGCCGCCGACATTATCATCTTTCGAGCGCGTGCCATCTACTTTGCTTATCGGCAGAAATGCAGCCCAAATCAAGCTTACGAGATGCTCTGCCGCGCTGTTGCCAAGGTCGCAGGCCGAGCGGTGCTACTGGAACGCCGTCTCCGAAAAGCTTCTGAGCTTGCGCGAATGCAACCGTTCCATCGGCATCTCGGCCAGTTTTTCCATCGCTCTGATGCCGATGGTCAAATGCTGTGCCACCTGCCGCTTGTAGAATTCGGTCGCCATGCCTGGCAGCTTCAATTCGCCATGCAGGGGCTTGTCGGAGACGCAAAGCAGCGTACCGTAGGGTACGCGGAAGCGGAAGCCATTGGCGGCGATCGTCGCCGACTCCATGTCGAGCGCGATCGCCCGTGATTGCGACAGCCGCTGCACCGGCCCACGCTGGTCGCGCAACTCCCAGTTGCGGTTGTCGATGGTGGCAACGGTGCCAGTGCGCATGATACGCTTGAGGTCATAGCCGGAAAGGCCGGTGACTTCGGCGACTGCCTCCTGCAGCGCCACCTGGATTTCGGCCAGCGGCGGGATCGGCACCCAGACCGGAAGGTCGTCGTCCAGAACATGATCTTCCCGCACATAGGCATGCGCCAGCACATAGTCGCCCAGCGCCTGGCTGTTGCGCAGGCCGGCGCAATGGCCGAGCATCACCCAGGCATGCGGCCTGAGCACCGCTATGTGGTCGGTGATCGTCTTGGCGTTTGAGGGGCCGACTCCGATATTGACCATGGTGATGCCGCCATGGTTCGGCTTCTTCAGATGATAGGCCGGCATCTGCGGCAGGCGAAGCGGCGCCACGCCATGGCTGGGCGCGCTCTGTCCAGCCTTGGTGACGACGTTTCCCGGTTCGACGAATTCGACGTATCCGCCGCCGCCTTTCGCCATCAGATCGTGCGCACGGGCGACGAATTCGTCGATGTAGAACTGGTAATTGGTGAACAGCACGAAATTCTGGAAATGCTGGGGACTGGTCGCCGTGTAGTGCGACATCCGGTGCAGCGAGTAGTCGATGCGTTGCGCCGTGAACGCCGCCAATGGCCTGGCTTCGCCTAGCGCAACTTCGAACGTGCCGTTGGCGATCTGGTCGTCGGTGCCGTCGAGATCCGGCACGTCGAACAGGTCACGGATCGGCCGCCTGATGCGCTCGGCTGCCGCGCCGTCGACATGGGAGCCTTCCAGGAACGCGAAATGCAGCGGAATGGGCGTCGTCGATTCTGAAACCGTGACCGGAACGCCGTGATTGCGCATGATCAGGCGAAGCTGTTCGATGAGATAGCGTTCGAAAAGGGCGGGCTGGGTTATGGTGGTCGAGAAATGCCCGGGCGTCGGCATATGGCCGTAAGCCTGCCGCGAGTCGATCTGGGTGAACGAAGTCGTGGTGACACCGACCTCCGGATAAAACGCCCGGTAGCGCTTGTTGTTGTTGCCGCCTGCGGCGAGCGCCGTAAACGAATCGCGCAGGAATTTGGTGTTGCGGTCGTAGAGCGCCTGCAAGGCCGCGACGGCCTTTCCTGCATCATTGAAGATCTGCCGGCCAAACGGCTCCGGCATCACGACTGAGTCTATGGCTTGGGGATAGATTCGCTTTTCCATGACCCAATATAGAGGCTTGGAGATGCGGTTGGGAGGGGGCCGAAGGGTCGTTTTTATTTTGAATGGTTTCGATGAAGGCAGATTGCCTAACCACGCCGCAGGCTGACCAACAGCACAAACCCGACGCCGGTCTTCTTCAGCGCTGGCGCTTCGATCATCAAGTCGGCATCGGCGCGCATCGTGGGCACGGCCAGAACCGGCGCTGCAAGAACCATCAGGATGAGCGTCGCCCGCGGCACAAGCCGAAGGGTGTTGAGGGCGTTGGCGACGATGCGGTTCATGGCTTGTTGCTTCTCTCTGAGGGTTTTTGTCGGCGTCAATGGCGAAGGTGGCTCGGGCAACCGAACCGGCAGGAATTGGCCTGGTCCCAGTTGCGGGCCGGGCGCCCCTCGGCAACCAGGATGGCGAACGACATGCCGAACAGGCTCATCAGCAGGCAGACGATGGTGAAGCGGCGGGCGAACATGGCGTGGTTCTCCTTCAACACGCATGAGAATGCCCTGATGCAACTGAACCGGTTCTGATGCCGGCGTTCATCTGCGGTTCAAATTTAGACGGAGTGCCGGCTGCCAACCGTCCACCAAATCTTGCCGACCCAAATCTCGCCGACAGGGGACGAAGGATGCGCAAAAATTGCTGTTAGGGCGCAGTAGGCGCAGCCCGCGCGATCGATCGGTGGCCCAAACACAGAGGCGCGAACAAAAACGGGGCCTTCGCGGCCCCGTTTTCATTTTGGTGCAGTCGAAACGATCAGAGCTTGTGCCAGGTCTGGCTCCTACAGATCAGCCCGCCGAGTACGCAGCCGCTCATCTTGAGCGAAGCGCCTGAGACCGAGGCCTTGCCCGAATAGGTCTTGTCGGTCTCCGGGTCGGTTATCGTCCCAGTATATTTGTTGGCGCCGGACACCTTGAACGAACCGATGCGCTTGCCGGCAAACTTGCCAGATTTGAGCGTGATGGAAAATGCGCCGCCGCCGCCCGCGATGGCGGCGGTCGAACCGGCTTGCGTTTTCCAGTTGCCTTCGATCGGGTCGGCCCAAGCCGTGCCGGCCATGATCAATGTGGCCGCAACGGCCATGCTGATTTTGCGAAACATGTTTCTCCTCCCTGTGGGACATCCGGACGGATGTTGCGCCCCGCCAGTCTGCCTCTTACGCAAACGTAAGCTAATCCACCTCCCGGCAAAACAAAAGCGGTGCCGCTGCGGAAGACTTCGGGATTTTCCGGCCGCCCGAAGCGGTCTGGTCAGCGAGAAATGAAACGCCTTGCGTGCTGGCTTTGTCTCCCGTGGTTAGCGGAGTCTTGATTTTCGCCTCGCAAATTTTCGTCAATTTTAGCCCAAACCGGCGCAATTGCTGGTTTTGCATCGTTAATGAATTTCCGCGTTTACCTCTTGTTTTAGCTTTGTTTTCCTCAAATTAAGCACGACGTTTAACGACGGATTCAAGCCTTCGGTTCATTCTCGAAAGCATCGAAAGAGCGGCCGCCCCAAGGGTCTCCAAGGGACAGAACGACGCAGCTCTCGGGAGCCTGACAGGGGCTAGAACAGGGGATTGAAATGGCACGTTTTGAAATGCCTGAAGCCGGCTTCGGCGCCATGGGGGCAACTGCCCAGGCCGACATTCTTTTCGAACTGGGCATGATGTATGCGACCGGCCGCGATTGCGAGACCGATGTCGTCGCCGCCCACAAATGGTTCAACATCGCTGCGATCAAGGGCTCGGTCCGGGCAGCGGAACTGCGCTCGGAACTGTCGGCGGCCATGTCGAAGGTCGAGATCGCCAGGGCGTTGCGCGAAGCCCGCGAATGGATGACGATGCACTAAGTCTGACCTGAGTTCATCAGGCCCTCAGTTCATCGGGCCTCTTCGTTCATCAGGCATTGAGATCACTGACAGGGACGCTTCAAGGCCGCGCAAGACGGCCGGACCGGCAAGACCAAGGCCGCGCAAGACGGCCGGACCAACAATGACAAGAACGCTGCAGACCGGATACGGCCAAGCTGCGCGACGGACAGGGAAGGCGAGCGGTTTTCGGGGCGCGCGTGGGAGCGTTCGGGATTGTTCGATCGACAAATGCCGCGACCGGCCGGAACAAGGCCGGCGCGGCTTTTGCGTCTTCGGACCATGATCCCAAAAGTGGAAACCGGTTTTTGGAAAAAGATCATGTCAAACAGAAAGGCGGCAGGCCCAATCGAGTGCCGCCGATGCGCCTAGACAGGCTTGGCGAGGGGTGAAATTCTCCCACCTATTCTGGAAGAGGCGCGGCCGAAGCGGCCGTGCGCGAGTGGAGGAGTTGTATCGCCATGAAAAAGTTGGTTATTTTGAGCGCGGCCATCGTCGGCCTGGTGATGAGTGCGCCGGTTGCCATCGCCGAAGACATCACCTTTTCGGTGGTCGGACCGATGACGGGACAGCTTGCCACCATCGGCGATCAGTTCAAGCAGGGCGCGCAAGCCGCCGCCGATGCGATCAACGCCGCCGGCGGCGTCGACGGCCGCCAGATCAAGCTCGACGTCCAGGATGACCAGTGCGATCCGAAGCAGGCGGTTTCGGTCGCCAACCGCATCGTCGCCAACGGCGTCAAGTTCATCGATGGCCATGCCTGCTCGGGCTCGAGCATCCCGGCCTCGGCCGTCTATGCCGAAGCCGGTGCGCTGATGATGAGTCCGGCTTCGTCGAACCCAGAGCTGACGGACGCGGCGGCGAAAGCCGGCTGGCCGACGATCATGCGCCTTTACACGCGCGACGATGCGCAAGGCGCCTTCATCGGTCCATGGATCGCCAAGAAATACGCCGGCAAGAAGGTCGTCATCATGCATGACAAGAGCGCCTATGGGCAGGGCGTGGCCGACGCCGTCAAGGCAACGATGAACCAGAACGGTCTCAAAGAGATCCTCTACGAGGGCATCAACGCCGGCGAAAAGGACTACTCGGCGCTTGTCACCAAGCTCAAGGAGCTGAAGGCGGATGTGGTCTATTTCGGCGGCTACCACCCAGAGGCCGGCCTCATCCTTCGCCAGTCGGCGGAACAGAACTTCAAGTTCCAGCTGATCATGCCGGACTCGATTGCCACGCCGGAATTCTGGCAGGTTGCCGGCCCGGCCGGCGAAGGCACCATGTTCGTCTTCCCGTCGGATCCGCAGGCGAAGCCCGAAGCCAAGCAGGCTATCGAAAAGATCAAGGCGGGCGGCTTCGTGCCCGAGGGCTTTACGCTGTTCTCCTATGCCGTGATCCAGGCCTTTGCCGAGGGTATCAAGCGCGCCGGCAGCGACGACCCGGCCAAGGTTGCCGAAGCGTTGAAGAACGGTGAGCCGATCAGCACCGTCGTCGGCCCTGTCACTTTCGATGAAAAGGGCGACCTCAAGAATGTCAGCTACGACATCAACCAGTGGCACGACGGCAAATACGCGCCGATCAAGCCGTAATGGCTGGCGTCGCCTAGCGATTATCGGAGATGGCCGGGGCAGATCCGGCCATTTTCATTTTGGGCATGCGTTTGTGGAGCGTGTCTTCCGACGTCGCCTCGTGGATGAACAGCGGTCAGCTGTGGGCTTCCTCGGCAAAACGCACCAGCACCGTCCCGTCGGTGACCTGCGCGCCCTCTGTTGCGATCTCGGCGATCGTCCCGTCATGAGTGGCGGAAATCGTGTGCTCCATCTTCATCGCTTCCAGGATCAAAAGCGGCTGGCCCTTGATGACGGCTTCGCCTTTTGCCGCGCGCACCAGCTTGACCAGACCCGGCATCGGCGCGCGCAGGCTGTCGGCGCCGGCGGCGATTTCGTCGGCCTTTGCCAACGGGTCCGGCACCGCGAAGCTGTAGCCGACAGCACCCGAAAAGACTGTGACATGACCTGGCCAGCTGGCGAGGCGACGGGCAGCGCGAAGATCAAGCGCGCTGTCATAAGGTGCGTCCAGTGCCACTTGGAAGCGCCCGTCCGGCCGCATCGACACAAGCGCGAGGATATCGTCCTCTCCGTAGCGAAGCCGCGTGCGCCGCGTGATCGCGTGGAAATGCGCATAGCCGGCAAGCGACGACCACGGATCGCGGGTCGGCGCCTGACCCTCGGCGCCGGACGCCGCAAGCGCGGCCGCGGCGACGATCTCGCTGCTCGGCGGCGGCACTGCGGTCAGCGCTTGCTGGTGCCTGTCGATCAGCCCGGTGTCGACGTCGCCTGCCGAAAAATCCGCGTCAGCGGCGAGGGCGGCGAGAAAGGCGGTGTTGACGGTCGAGCCGGCGATCTCCGTCTGCGAAAGAGCTGCGCCCAGGGCTCCGAGCGCCGCCTGCCTGCCCTTGCCGTGCACGACCACCTTGGCGATCATCGGGTCGTAGAAGGGCGAGATAGCATCGCCGGTCCGCACGCCGGTCTCGATCCGCATGCTGGCGCCCTCGGGCGCTGTATCCGGAAACTTCAGGTGATGCAGCGTGCCGGTCGCCGGCAAAAAACCCTTTGCCGCGTCCTCGGCATAGATGCGCGCCTCGAAGGCGTGTCCGGAGAGCGTGATCTCACTCTGTGTCTTCGGCAGCTTTTCGCCGGACGCCACCCGCAACTGCCACTCGACCAGGTCGGTGCCGGTGACCATTTCGGTGACGGGGTGCTCGACCTGCAGGCGGGTGTTCATTTCCATGAACCAGAAGCGGTCGGCCTTCAGCCCTTGCGAGGCGTCGACGATGAACTCGATGGTGCCGGCGCCGGAATAGTTGATCGCCTTGGCGGCCTTCACCGCCGCCTCCGTCATCGCCTTGCGCAATGCCGGCGTCATGCCGGGGGCGGGGGCTTCCTCGATGACCTTTTGGTGGCGGCGCTGCGCCGAGCAGTCGCGCTCGTAGAGATGCACGACATTGCCGAAGATATCGCCGAAAACCTGAACCTCGATGTGGCGCGGCTTCTCGACATATTTCTCGACCAGGACGCGGTCGTCGCCGAAAGCGGCCTTGGCCTCGCGCCGCGCACCCGACAGCGCCTCGGAAAAGTCGTCGGGATGTTCGACGCGCCGCATGCCCTTGCCGCCGCCACCGGCGCGCGCCTTGATCAGCACGGGATAGCCGATCTCGCGTGCCTTGGAGGCGAGCAGCACGATCTCCTGCGCCTCGCCGTGATAGCCTGGCACGACCGGCACGCCGGCCTTCTCCATCAGCCGCTTGGCCGCGTCCTTCAGCCCCATGGCGCGGATCGAGGCGGCCGACGGGCCGATGAAGACGAGCCCGGCCGCTGTCACCTGATCGACGAAATCAGGGTTTTCCGACAGAAAACCGTAGCCGGGATGGATGGCTTCGGCGCCGGTGGCCAAAGCCGCCGCGACAATCCTGTCGCCGCGCAGATAACTTTCGCCGACAGGCGAGGGGCCGATATGCACCGCCTCGTCGGCCTTCTCGACATGCAAGGCGCCCGCGTCGGCGTCGGAATAGACGGCAACACTGCGCACGCCCAGCTTACGTGCCGTGTGGATCACCCGGCAAGCGATCTCGCCGCGGTTGGCGATCAGGATTTTGGCGAACATGGGACCTCCAAAGCCAGAGCTTACCGCCAACGGCGCGAATGCTCCTTCACCCGAGCTGTGGCAACACCCTGCTTTGCGGTCCGGCCGTTGTCAAAGGATCGGTAAGCCAGGCCTGCCTACGTCTGAAAACGTTGCAGTTTCATCTTCGCCCGTCCCACTGGTATTTGCGCCCGTCGCTGCTGCAACCTATTTGGAGGCGGCGATGGCGCAGCCGCCGGCCGTGGTCTTGAGCTTCCACCTCGTCAAGCCGGCCTGGCAATTTCGCAACGCAATCTCTTCCGCGGCCTGTTGCGAGGGTGCGTTGAGCTTGGAGCCACAGATGATATAGAGGTCGCTGACGCGCGAATAGAAGGTCGTCGCATAGGCCGAATGGCCGCTGGCCGCGACATAGGCTTTGTAGGCCTTCGGGCAATCTCCGGTCGAACCTGGCGGAAAATTGACGGCGAAACGGCCGTCGCCTTTGTTCCCCGCCAGCGATTCCGCCGCTCCCACGCCAGGCGCTACTAATATAAGCAACCCCGCAAGTACCGACACAGTTGTTTTATGAAATATCTGCAGTCTCATCTTCGCCCAATCCCCATTGGTATTTGCGATAAGCAATAACCGCGATTCTTTCGTCTGGCCAGATCGGGGAATTAAAATAAGTGTGAAAACTATGAAGGGATTTTCTTACCTATGCCGTTCGCGCTCTGTCAGGCGCAGCAACGCCTGCTGGTATAGTTCCGCCGTTCGCTGTTCGAAGCAGCAGAAAATGACGGTTTCCGGAACCGCGTTGTGGCTGATAAAGGCGCTCACGGTGCCAATGGCGATCTGCGTCGCCCGGTCCTTTGGATACCGGTATACACCGGTCGAGATCGCCGGAAATGCCACGATCTGGCAATCCTTGGCGGCGGCGAGTTCGAGCGACCGGCGATAGCAGGAGGCCAACAGCTCGGCTTCGCCCTTGCCGCCGCCTTGCCAAACCGGTCCGACCGTGTGGATGACATAGCGTGCCGGCAGCCTGTAACCCTTGGTGAGTTTTGCGTCGCCGACCTTGCAGCCATTGAGTGTCCGGCATTCGGCCAGGAGTTCGGGGCCGGCCGCACGGTGAATTGCACCGTCGACGCCTCCGCCGCCCAGAAGTGAGGTGTTGGCGGCGTTGACGATGGCATCGACCGGCAGCTTGGTGATGTCGCCGATATGAACGCGAATCCTGGGGTCGACCTCGCTCATCGTCACATCCTGAACACGCCGAAGCTTGTCTCCTCGATCCCGGCGTTCAGCGCGGCTGATAGGCTGAGCGCCAGCACCTCGCGCGTCTTGGCTGGATCGATGATGCCGTCGTCCCAGAGCCGGGCGGAGGAATACAGCGGGTGGCCTTCATGCTCGTATTTCATCAGGATCGGCTTCTTGAATTTTGCCTCCTCCTCCGCGCTCCATTGCCCGCCCTTGCGCTCGATCCCCTCGCGTTTGACGACGGCCAGCACGGTGGCCGCCTGCTCGCCACCCATCACCGAAATGCGGGCATTCGGCCACATCCATAAGAAGCGTGGCGAATAGGCGCGTCCGCACATGCCGTAATTGCCGGCGCCGAACGAGCCGCCGATGATCATGGTTACCTTCGGCACGCGGGCCGTGGCGACGGCCATCACCAGCTTGGCGCCGTCCTTGGCGATGCCGCCGGCCTCGTATTTTCGCCCGACCATGAAGCCGGTGATGTTTTGCAGGAAGATCAGCGGGATCTTGCGCTGGCAGCACAGCTCGATGAAATGCGCGCCCTTGAGCGCGCTTTCGGAGAACAGCACGCCGTTGTTGGCGATGACGCCGACCGGCATGCCCTCAAGATGGGCAAAGCCGGTGACCAGCGTGGTGCCATAGTTCTGCTTGAACTCGTCGAACTCGGAGCCGTCGACGATGCGCGCGATCACTTCATGGACGTCATAGGGCTGGCGCAGATCCGTCGGCACGATGCCGTAGAGCTCATCGGCTGCATGAAGCGGCGGGGTCGGATCGCGAAGTGCCAGTCCGATCTGCTTCTTTCGATTGAGGTTCCTGACGATGCGGCGCGCGATCGCCAGCGCATGCTCGTCGTCCAGCGCATAATGGTCGGCAACGCCGGAAAGCCGGGTGTGCACATCGGCGCCACCCAGTTCCTCTGCGCTGACATCTTCGCCGGTGGCGGCCTTCACCAGCGGCGGGCCGCCAAGGAAGATGGTGGCCTGGTTGCGCACCATGATCGTCTCGTCCGACATCGCCGGCACATAGGCGCCGCCCGCCGTGCACGAACCCATGACGCAGGCGATTTGCGGAATGCCCGCAGCCGACATGTTGGCCTGGTTGTAGAAGATGCGGCCGAAATGGTCGCGGTCGGGAAACACCTCGTCCTGGTTGGGCAGGTTGGCGCCGCCGCTGTCGACCAGATAGACGCAAGGCAACCTGTTCTGCAGCGCGATCTCCTGGGCGCGCAGATGCTTCTTCACCGTCAGCGGATAATAGGTGCCGCCCTTCACCGTGGCGTCGTTGACAACGACCATGACTTCGGTGCCTTCGACGCGGCCGATACCGGTAATGATGCCGGCCGATGCGATGTCTTCGCCATACATCGACCACGCGGCGAACTGGCCGATCTCGAGGAATGGCGAGCCGGTGTCGAGCAGCTGGGCAAGGCGCTCGCGCGGCAAAAGCTTGCCGCGGCTCTGGTGGCGCTCACGCGCTTCCTCCGAGCCGCCACGCTCGACGGTTGCCACCTTTTCTGCAATGTCGGCGACCAGCGCCCGCATGCGCTCGGCATTGGCGCGGAAGGTGGCGGAGGCGGGTGAGATCTGCGAAGTGAGGGTGGGCATGATGTTACCGGATCAGTTCGATCTTGCAGCCGATATCGAGGTCGCCCCAGTCGCGGTCGGCGGTGACGGCAATGGCATTCTCGCGAATTGCCAGCGCTAGGCAGGCCCGGTCGCCCAGCGACAAGCCGCGATGCCGCGTCAGTTCGCGAAGCTGACCGGCGACGATGCCCATCATTTCATCGAAAACAGCGACCGGCATGCCTAGGCTGGCGAGGTCGTCAGCGGCCTCTTCCATGCTGCGTCCCTTGTCGATCAGCTTGGCGATGACTTCGGCTGCATTGACGGAGCTGCATTGCGCATCCGGCGCGAAACCCAAGGCAATGTCGGTGCCTTTCTCGTTGAGCAGGATCGCAAGCGCCGCCGAGCTGTCCATGACGTAGGGTTTCACTTCGCTCCCTTTCTCGCCGTTCCTTCGGCATGCAGCCGGTCGAAACGCTTGTCGCTTCGGCGCTGTTCTTCCCGCCGCTCCTTCAGAAATTCGTCGACGACACTTTCGCCCGGCTTTTTCAACGCTGACAATTCGGCCTGGACGCGCCTGAGATTTCGAAGCCACGACCTTACCCGCAACTCGCCGTTCTCGACATGAAGGATCAAGTCTTCACCAGGCTTCACGCCCATCTCCTCGCGCATTGCAGCCGGAATGACGAAACGCCCCCCCTCGCCAAGTCTGACGCGCTCGCGTTTCGCTGGCACCCGGAGCGGAGTTTTTTGAGCTTCTGCGTCGAAGCGCGTTTGCGGATTCTCGTCTAACCCAGCCTTTTCCGTTCTCATGGTCCGCCTCGTTCCAGAAATATGTCATATTCTGGAAAATATGGCACAAGTTCTCACGAATGGCAAATTCCGCAGATAGCGCCATTAGACCCCCTCCGCCATGATTTCCCGCCCGATCAGCCAACGGCGGATCTCGCTGGTGCCGGCGCCGATCTCGTAGAGCTTGGCGTCGCGCAGAAGCCGGCCGGTCGGATAGTCGTTGATGTAGCCATTGCCGCCCAGCAGCTGGATGGCGTCGAGCGCCATCTGCGTCGCCTTCTCGGCGGCGAACAGCACACAAGCGGCGGCGTCCTTGCGGCTCGCCTGGCCGCGGTCGCAGGCAGCGGCGACGGCATAGATATAGGCGCGCGCGGCGTTCATCGTCGTATACATGTCGGCGAGCTTGCCCTGCACCAGCTGGAACTCCCCGATCGGCTGACCGAACTGCTTGCGTTGGTGCACATAGGGGACCGCCACATCGAGGCACGCCGCCATCAGCCCGAGCGGGCCGCCGGCGAGCACCGTGCGCTCGTAGTCGAGACCCGACATCAGCACCTCGACGCCACGCCCTTCCTCATGCAGTACATTGTCGAACGGCACTTCGACATCCGAAAAAACCAGTTCGCCGGTGTTGGAGCCGCGCATGCCGAGCTTGTCGAGCTTTTGCGCGACGGAAAATCCGGCCATCGATTTTTCGACGATAAAGGCGGTGATGCCGCGCGACTGGAGCGCCGGATCGGTCTTGGCGTAGACGACCAGTGTTTCGGCATCCGGGCCGTTGGTGATCCACATCTTAGTGCCGTTGAGAACGTAGCGGTCGTTGCGCTTTTCGGCACGCAATTTGAGCGACACGACGTCGGAGCCGGCGCCGGATTCCGACATTGCCAGCGCGCCGACCTTTTCGCCGCTGCACAGCACAGGCAGATATTTTTGCTTCTGCGCCGGCGTTGCCCAGCGATTGATCTGGTTGACGCAGAGGTTGGAATGGGCGCCGTAGGACAGGCCGACCGAGGCCGAGGCGCGCGAAATCTCTTCCATCGCGACGACATGGGCGAGATAGCCCATGCCGGTGCCGCCGAAATCCGGATCGGCGGTGATGCCGAGCAGGCCGAGCCCACCGAGCTCGGCCCACAGATGCGCCGGAAATTCATTCGAGCGGTCGATCTCGGCGGCGATCGGGGCGATCTTGTCCTGGGCGAAGCGCCGCACCAGGTCGCGCAGCGCTTCGATGTCTTCGTCGAGCCCGAAGTTGAGTGTGTGCGTGTACATGCCTTTCCTCCCGGCGCACGGCCCCGAAATTCAATTTCGGGAAGGGCGCAAAATCAAAATGCTACAGCGTCCTTTGCTCGCCGGCTGCGGCGCTGCAGGTCGTTGTCCCGCCATGGGCCTTTGCTCCAACCAGGCGCATCGTCATTGAAAGATATGTGGCGGTTACCTCCGAGATCGATAGCCGCTCGCCCGGCCGGAACCAGACGATAACGCCGGTCATCATCTGGATCAGCGCCATGGCTGTCAGCCCTGTGTCTTCGACGTCGAAGACACCGGCTTCCGCGCCGTCGCGCAAGATGACGCGCAGCTCCTTCTCATAGGCGGTGCGCAGCTTGAGGATCTGCGTCAGGCGGTCATGCGACAGGCTGCGCAATTCCATGTTCGAGACATGGGTGGAATGGCGGCGTTCGATGTGGAAGGCGATGTGGTTTTCGACATAGGCGGCGAGCCGGGTCGCCGGATCGGCCGCGGCCGGGCGCGCCGCGTCCCACGCCTCGATCAGCCCTGCCATGTGCTCGCGCATCAGCGTGAACAACAGGTCTTCCTTGGTCGGAAAATAACGGTAGAGCGCCGCCGCCTGGACGCCGACCTCGGCGGCCAGCTGGCGCATCGACATTGCCTCATAGCCAAGGCGCGCGATCAGGCTGACCGCCGCCTCGCGGACCGCTGCTTCGGTCTTTTCGCCGTCGGAACCGGTCGTGCGCGCCATGGAAACCTCGTTGAGGAGGCGGATAATAAAACGAACGTTCAATTAATTCAAGCAGTGGTCTTCCCTTCTCCCCTTGTGGGAGAAGGTGGATCGGCGCGTAGCGCCGAGCCGGATGAGGGGTGTTGGACGGAGCGCCGTCGGTGCCAAGCTGGAACACCCCTCATCCGACCGAGCTTCGCTCGGCCGCCTTCTCCCACAAGAAGGGGAGAAGGAAGAGCGCGCGTCTGTTCGGCCTTTCAGTTCCCCCGTGCCGCCGCCAGCGCGCCCGGCAGCTGCTCGGCAAAAATGTCGAGCTCGTGGCCGAGGCCGACGCTGACCCGGATGCAGCGGTCGAGAACCGGCACCATCGGCTTGCGGATGAACACATCGCGCGACAGCAGCGCCTGCAGCACCTTCAGCGCAAAGGCGCCGTCGCCGCCGCAGTCCAGAGTGACGAAATTGGTTGCCGAGGGCAGCGGCTTCAGCCCATTGGCCTCGGCGATCTCAGCGATGCGCCGGCGGCCGGAAGCGACCCGCGCCACCACGCTTTGCAGATAGTCCTGATCGTCCAGCGCCTCGACGCCAGCGATCTGCGCCATGCGGCTGACGCCGTAATGGTTGCGGATCTTCTCGAAATCGCGGATCGCCTGGGCGTCGGCCACCGCATAGCCGCAGCGGATGCCGGCCAGCCCGTAGGCTTTCGAGAAGGTGCGCATGCGGATGACGTTCGTCCGCGACACGTCGATTGGCGGCAGCGCCGAGGCCGGGCCCAATTCGCCATAGGCCTCGTCGAGCACCAGCATGGTGGTCTCCGGCAGGGCTTCGATGAAGCGGATGAGCTCCGCAGCCTCCCACCAGCTGCCCATCGGATTGTCCGGGTTGGACAGATAGACCAGCGGCGCATTTTCGTTGCGCACCGCCGCCAACAGGCCGTCGAGGCTTTCCCTGTCGTTCTCGTAAGGCACCGCGACCAGCCGGCCGCCGACGCCGGCAATATGGAAATTGAAGGTCGGATAGGCGCCGAGCGAGGTGACCACCGCGTCGCCCGGCGCCACATGCATGCGCGCCACCAGGCTGAGCAACCCGTCTATGCCTTCGCCGACCACCACGTTTTCGACGCCAACGCCAAGATGCGCGGCAACAGCCAGCTTCAGATCGTGATTGTCTGGATCACAATACATCCACATGTCGCCGGCGATGCCGGCCATGCGGGCGATGACGCGCGGCGAGGGGCCAAAACTGCTCTCATTGGCGCCGATACGGGCGCGAAAGGCGCGACCGCGATCACGCTCCTGCGCCTCCGGGCCGACAAACGGCACCGTCGAAGGTAGCGCGCTGATGATCGGCGTGAGGGGAGGGCGCTGGCGCATGGCAAAGGCTCGCTCGAAAAGGGCCTTCTTGCTAGCGCGGCACAGGTGGCCGCGCAAGCTCCCGCCTTGGCTGGAGCCAGCATGCTGGATTCCCCCCTCACTTTTTGCTAGCGAGATATTTCTTCTTGCAAGCGAGATATCATGAACAATCGACTCCCACCTGCCTGGTCAAAGCACATCAAGCCCGGACCCGCGCCGAAAGCGAAGGTGCCGATAGCGAAGCCTTTAGTGAGCCCGCAGAAAGGCAACGCCCAATCGCGTGCGCAGGCCGACGACGCGCTGCTGAAACAGGCATATGCCTTTCAGCAGGCCAAGCGGCTCGACGAGGCCCAGGACCTATGCCTTCGGGTTCTGGCGCGCACGCCAAACCATCCGCTCGCCTTGTACATTCTGGGGACCATATACCTGGGTTACGATGACGAGAGGGCCTTGCGATATTTCGCACGGGCGGTCGGCGAGGAACCTAAAAACCCATACTACCACCTCAGTCTGGGCGAGGCCTATGTGAAGGTCAGCGAGTATGCGCCAGCAATCAAGCATATGCAGTATGCCCTGGAACTGCAGCCCGGCCTTATCGAAGCACTTTGCGCATTGGGCCTCACCTACACGGCGTTTGACAAGCCCGACATGGCTTTGCCGCTTTACGAGAAGGCGCTGAAAATCAACCGCGATCATCCCAAGGTGCGAGCCGGGCTGGCCGGCGCGCTCAGCGGCCTGGGGCGTATGGATGAAGCCGCCGTCTATCTGAAAGAAGCGATCGATCGCCGTATTGGGGTGCCGGCCGCCTACAACGACCTTGTACAGACGCGAAAGTTCACCGAGGAGCCCGAGGAGCTGCAATCCATCCTTGGTGAACTTGGCAATCCGAAACTTGGTTCGAAAGCCGCGCAGCAACTCCATCACGCCGCCGGCAAGGTGCTGAACGACCTCAAGCGCTATGATGAGGCATTCGACCATTTCAACAGGGCGAAACAGGCCTCCGGCTACAAGTTCGACATAGATTTGTATCGTCGGTGGATCGATTCGATGATTGAAACCTTCACGCCGGACTTTTTGGCTGCCAGGGCCGGCTATGGAAATCCTTCCGAACTGCCCGTGTTCGTGGTTGGCATGCCCCGCTCGGGAACGACGCTCACGGAGCAGATCTGCGCCAGCCATCCCGATGTTCATGGTGCGGGGGAGCTTAGCAAACTAAGGCGGGTCGCGAATGCGATCGGTCTCAAGACATCATCGGCTGGAGATTTGCACCAGCCAGTCACGTCGATTACAGAAGACCTGTCCAGAACCTTGGCCGAAGAGCACCTGTCCTACTTGCGGGAGCGGGCGCCTGCCGCGCTTCGCGTCGTGGATAAGATGCCGCACAATTTTGAACTGATCGGCCTAATCGGGCTTCTCTTCCCCAACGCACGCATCATTCATTGCCGTCGTGACGCCATCGACAATTGCGTCTCCTGCTTTGTTCTCAACTTCAGCGAGGCACACAGCTACAATACCGATCTGAAAACACTAGGCCTGTACTATCGCGAGTATGACCGCCTGATGCAGCATTGGAACGAGGTTTTTCCGGGCCTTATCTTCGAAAACCGCTACGAAACGCTGGTCGAGGACCAGGAAGCCCAGTCACGCCGCCTGATAGATTATCTCGGGCTGCCCTGGGATGACGCCTGCCTGCGCTTTTTCGATCGGGATGGTTCGGTCAACACGCCCAGCCGCTGGCAGGTTCGCCAACCGATTTACAGATCGTCGGTCAAGCGCTGGAAGAATTATGAAAACGAAATTCAGCCGCTGATACAATCGCTGGGCGATCTTGCAGAGATTTGACCGGGGGGATGGTCCGCATTGCGCGGGTCGCGAGGGTCGCAAGCGCATAGGTTCAGCCGATCTTCAGCCACCAGATGCCCGACATCTGCGATTGGCCGCAGGCCACCATGCCTTCGCAGGCGCAGCGACGCCCTATCCTGTTCCGTCCAAGCGCTGCTGCGGTGCAGAATAGTTCGAGACGCTGGAGGGACAGCGCCCCCCTCTGTCCTGCCGGACATCTCCCCCACGAGAGCAGGGCTATCGCATTTGAGTCATGAGCTGGAAGAGATAAGCATCGTTCCAGCCTGCACGCATCATTTTGCCACGCATGGTGTCCTTTTTGCTGTCGGCTCGAAAGGTATTGAGGCAGAAGC
>NZ_CAKXZT010000078.1 GCF_935825525.1 Mesorhizobium escarrei | reverse complement strand
ACCACTGTGAAAAGGTACTAGTGCCTATCCGAGGCTCCGCTGGTAAGCACTCGGAGTAAGGCCGGTCGCCTTTCGAAATGCGGCCGTGAATGAGCTGGTTTCACTGTACCCGACAGTCAATCCGATGTCAGTCACCGAATGAGCGCGCGTCGCAAGGAGACCTTTGGCATGCTCGATTCGACGGCTGATATGATATCGATGCGGAGGCACTCCAAAGGACAGCTTGAAGGCGCGGCAAAAATAATATGGGCTCAACCGCGCAAGCTGCGCGAGAGCGGCGAGCGGTACCGGTTCGCCCAAATGCGCGTCGATATGCGCCATTACTATCCGCTCCTGCCAAGCCGCAAGCCCGCCTCGAAGCTGAGGCTCGGCACTCGGAGTTCCGTTATGGAAACGGACCAGTTCATGAGCCAGGACGATACCCAGGGCTTCTAGGTACCGCCGATTCTCCAGGCTTGGGCTTTCGAGCGACCTCATCAGTTTGAGGGCGGTGCCCAAAAGCGTCGCGTCTTCAAAGAAAAGCTTCGCCGCGAATGGCACATCTGTCGTATCCGCGTTGAACGGAACTTGCAGCTTGGCAGGATCAAAATAGACAAACATGAGACGCGCAAACGTCCGCGGCGCGTGCCATTCAAGGTATTCGCGACCGGCAGGCACCAAGGTAAGCTTGCGACCAAAATCTCGCAATTTCGATGGGGACAAACCTTCGACGAAGGTATCACCGTCTCGCCGCGCGCCCTGCTCATAGACTACCAGTAGGTGCATAGGCGCGCGAAACCGGAACTCGAATTTGTCATGACCCGCGGCTTGGACTACCTCAACAACTATCCCATCCGAAATCGCCGTGCGATTACTCACGGCGTTGGCTGAGGATATCTCGACGCGGTAATCGGCCACGTCGACGGTCCGGCGCCCGAACTGCGCATACTCCGCGGACCTGGCACGTTGCGCCTTTCTGCCGTTGAACGGAGCGCGCCAATCCCCCGACAAGAATGAGCCTGTTTGCTCCAATCGCGGAGCGTTGGCCGCGAAGGCCGTAATTGCACGTGCATCGATGTCGCTGGAGGCAGAGTTCGTCAACATGGCTTCGCGCACATCCTTCGGGCTATCCCATCTGATGTCAGCGTAGAGCGCCGGCGATGATTTACTCCATTCTACATCCGTAGGCGGCCCTAGAGTGTTGGTTTGAACTACTCATACTTTGGTTTGAACGTCGCAGTCGATAGTTCCCATCATTGTAGAGTTGCGGCTGTCGTACTTTTGCCCCACAATCCGAACGGTCATTTCAGACCGGCGTCCTTGGCTGCAAGACCGCCGATCGCAGACCAGTCGAGCTTGTCGCCTCCATTAGCCAGCAAGGTAAGAAACCGGTCGCGGAGAAGGCTGGCGATCGGCATCGGCACCCGCAAGTCGTCGGCTGCCGCAAGGGCAAGCCGAATATCCTTGGAGCCAAGGGGTGCTGCGAACGCGGCAGGCTCGAAAATTCCGTCGGCGATCAGCCCGCCATAGACCTTATAGACCGGAAGGCCAAACAGGGTCGAGGTCAGAAAATCGACATATCGCCCCCGGTCGAGCCCGGCTTTGCCGATCAGCGCCATTGCTTCGCCGAGCGATTCGATGACCGAAGCGAATAAGAAGTTGCCGCTGAGCTTTACCAAGTTGGCAAATTTCGGAATCTCGGAAACAATGAAAGTGCTTCTTCCGATGGCATCGAGGAGCGGTGCAACTGCCTTGACATCATCCGGCGCACCGGCGGCGGCGACAACAAGTTGCCCAGTCGCCGCCACATCAGGACGGCCGAACACTGGCGCCGCCACAAAACGCTGCCCAGCCTTGGCGTGGGCCGCGGCGAGCCTTTCAGACAAGGCGACACTAATGGTGCTCGACGAAACATGGATCGCGCCAACCCGCAGGCTATCGACTACACCGCGCTCGCCGAACACCACGTCCTCGACAGCTTCGTCGTTTGCCAGCATAGTCATGACGGCATCGCCTTGACAGGCCTCCGACATGCTGACCGCGGCTTTCGCCCCCAGCGTGACCAGCGTTTCGACTTTCGCGCGTGTCCGATTGTAGGCGGTCACATCATGACCCGCTTTTAAGAGGTTGGTCGCCATGCCGGCGCCCATGTGTCCTAAACCAATGAACCCGATTTCCATATCTCTGCCAGCTCCTCTTGATGATGCGGCAGACGCTACGAACCGGCTTGCGAAAAGGCTTTGTCCTTGTTGCGGCGCGTGGGCTTTTCTTGCTGCTAACGCTTACTTGCGCCGGTCACCCCTGCGGTGTCGCGTGACCGTTTTCTGCGCAATCTCGGTGCAAATGCCGCAAAGCGGCTGAAGCAGAGGGCAATGCGGCACGCTAAACAGCGCTGCGCCTCAAGTTTCTGAAATCAACGCAAGCCTGGGCCCAATGACCAACCAAGAACCTCGTAGCTGTGGGCCGACCGTCGACGTCGTTGCTCGGTCGGTCTTTCGCGCCGAGCCGACAGAAGTCCCAATTGCTGCCATCAGCGTCGTTCCGGCCGCTGTCCCGGCGCTCTTGGCCTTCGTTGCCGGGTATGTAGACAGTTGTACCTTCCTGGCATTCACCGGCCTCTTTGTTGCGCAGATGACAGGTAGTTTCGTGGTGGCTGGCTCCGAGCTTGTCGCCAGAAACGATGGCTTTCTGATCAAGGTGCTGGCAATCCCCATCTTCTTTGCGGCCGGAGTTTTGACGACCATAATCGTGAGAGCGCTCGGCTCAGATAGCCGACGAGCCTTGGTCGCGACCCTGGCGCTCGAGGCGGCGCTGCTGGCTGGACTGGCGTGCGCCGATGTCTCGTCAGGAGTGACGACCGTCACATCGGTGGCGGTACTGTTCGACCTCTCAGCCATGGGCGTTCAGAGCGCTACGGTTCGGCTTCTGCTAGTTCAATACGGGTCAACCAACGTCATGACGACCAACACCACGCAATTGGCGATCGACCTCACCGACATGCTGCTCGCGTCGCGCCGGAATCCTCGTGACGCAGTATGGCGCCTCAGCTACAAGCGCGCTCGGCTGGCTCTGCCTCGAGTGGCTCCGATCATGCTCGGTTTCGTTGCCGGTACGGTCGCAGGAGGCTTGGCGTACACTTCCATCGGCCTCGATGGCCTGGTGTTCGCAGTCGGCATCGTAGCGACTCTGGCTATCTGGGCTGTCAAGGGCAGTTGGCTGCGCCGATGATAGATGATAGCGGCTATTCATGATTTTCAACCGAGCCGTGGTCGCATTGGATAAGCCGGGTATTTTTCCCCGAGCGCTGCAAGACTTCAGATCGGAAGGGCTTGGCTTTTGCGTCCCGCGTGGTGACTTGGGATCGTCGCCGTATTGATCCGACTATTCAGATTCCTGCAAAGCGTTGGATACACAGTCGATCAGCACTTTGCCGTCGAACGGCTTGGTCAAGAAGCCGGCTGCTCCGGCTTCCAATGCTCTTTTCCGAGTGCGCTCCTCAGGAAAAGCCGAAATGAAAATGACGGGCACCCTTATGCCTTGAGCGATCAAATGATCCTGCAGGTCAACGCCGCTCATGCCTGGCATTCGGACGTCAGTGATCACGCAGTTTGTGTCCCCGACGTGCGGAGACTCCAGGAACTCTTCAGCCGAGGCGAACGCATGAACCAGGAATCCATGAAGGCGCACGAGTTTTGCCGTGGCGATCCGGAGGGATTCATCGTCATCGACAATTGAGATTTTCGCAACACTGGACAGCTGACGATCCTTCAAGAAAGTTATGTGCGACTCCTGGTCAAGCGTATGCGACCTTAGTCCAATCAGCACTGACCAAGAATCATACAGAGGTTTACCGTTTGATACGGGAAAGCTGGAGAGACTCGGCCATTCTCACCAAATCAGCCAAAGTTCTGGCACCCATTTTTCTCATGACGTTGCCGCGATGTATCTTCACGGTGATCTCGCTCAGCCCTACCTCGGCCGCAACCTGCTTGTTCATCAGCCCAGTCGTAACCAATGCCATGATCTCACGCTCGCGTGCACTCAGCGACTCGAAGAGAGCTTGCAGACCAGCTACCTCTCCCTCCTTTTCGCGCCTGCGTCGATCGCGATCGATCGCCGCGACAACAGCATCCAGGATGTCCTGGTCTCGAAACGGCTTGGTCAGGAAATCGACAGCGCCTGCTTTCATTGCTCTCACCGACATCGGAATATCGCCATGACCGGTGATGAAAATGATTGGAATGTGGATGTTAGCTTTGGCAAGTTCGCTTTGAATATCAAGACCGCTCACCCCGGGCAGCCGAACGTCGAGTATGAGGCAGCCCGGAACATCCGGGAGCTTGTGTTGCAGCAGTTCCGCTGCTGACCCGAAAACCTCGGTGTTCAGATCCACCGTGCGAAAAAGCCTCTTGAGGGCCTCGCGGAGTGAAATGTCGTCCTCAACGATGAAGACGATTGGCCCGTTGCTGCGAGCGACTGGGTCATCCGTGAGCAACCGGCCGGTCAATGCCGTGTCTCTTGATGCGACCACGGACAGAACTCAGTGGTCACGCCGGACCCCGGTTTGCAGGAGTCCGCCGCCAACATCCGCTGGATTATCGAACAAGGGAAACACAGGCCCATGCGCATTCTGCGGCGCGAGACCGCAACGAACGATAATCTCGTGTTTTGGCTACCCGGCATCTGCAGCAACAACCGTCCCAGCTAAGTCCAGTCGTGAAGATAAAAGCACTTTCAGGAACGATCGGCAATTTGATTGCGAAGCCGGCGAAAGGGACGCATTCTCTGGCGCCAAAGCGCCCGGCGCCAAAGCGCCCGGCGCCAACGCGGGCATGTCGTTTGCCAAGCAAACTACCGGCGCGTTTTGACCGGTGCAACGACAGGTTCTAATATGGGCTGGACTTTTTGACGCCTCCAAAGAATGCGCGAAATCCGCAACCAGGCTGCAAACTTGGCAATAGCGAAGAAGCACCGGCGGCGAAAAGTACTAGTTTGTTGGTCGGCGTTGCGATCGGTGTTCGATCCCTTCATCGTGGCAACGCTCCAACTCGTGCCAATTGATCCCGTGGGCCGCTCCTCCCCCGCCCGCCGATCGATTGTAAGGGCGCTCTTCCCCCCGGGAGCGTTTTTCACCGTGCGAGTTCTTGGACCGATGATGGCATGCCATCATCGGTCCATTTTTACTTCTACGTACCATCGGGATCGGCCGGCTGCCGATGGCGGTGCAGAGGGTCGAATTCGTAAGGCTGCTTGCCGTGAAGACCTGCCGCACGAGCGCCGCTTGCCCAAAAGGCAGGGCAGCATCGATTCATCACGGGCGCCGGCAGGGCCAACGCCAATAGCTCCACATTCCCATTTCGACACGAGGATCGGCATGGCGCTCGTTATCGACATCAGGTCAGGCGGCCAGCATCGCCAACTGTTCGTGATGCCGCGCCGCTCGATGACGCGATCCGATGCTTGTGTTGCACGCGGTCGCCGACCAGATGGCCGACCGGCACCAAGGCAGCGGCAAGAGGTGCCGCAGCACTACAAGGCTCATTCTGACAACACCGAGCGCAATCGTATTCGAAATGATGGCGCGGTCCAGAAGGCGGCCTTCAGCAGAATCACCGCGTCGCGAGAAGCCCGGCATCTCTGGTCAAAGCCCATACTCGTCGGAAAAAAGGTCATAGTCGACTGAGGGATACTGGTCGTTGTCGTTCTTGAGTTGCAATCCGGGTGTCGCAGTCGATCTGGCAGTCGGTGCTTCGGGATGCCTCGGCAACGACACGTGGGTTTTGTTCTCCTTTCGCACGACAAACTCGAACTTCTGCTGCGTCTTTGGCGGAAGCGAACTTGCTGCGGAGGCGCAAGCGGTCGACAGAAGGATTGCCGCGAGTGCGGCCTCGATGGAAAAAGAGCGCATGTCGATGTTACCTATTGTGGTTGCACAGCACGGAAACTTCGATAGAACATCGAATTATTATTCATGTCTGCAGTAATAATATAGATCTATCGGCAAGCATTTTACTTAGTTAATTCAAATTATGTTTAACAGATTATTTTATAAACCGAAAGAATGACACTCAGTTCAACTCACAAAGCGACGTGGCGCATTAGGCCTTAACCGATCGTACAAAACGCGCAACCTCCCTGGTTCGCGGATTGTCAGATGCATCTAGTACCTTTTCACAGTGGTTCT
>NZ_CAKXZT010000077.1 GCF_935825525.1 Mesorhizobium escarrei | reverse complement strand
GACCCGAGGCCGTGCTGGCCTATCTATCGCGCTATACCCACCGCGTCGCGATCTCCAACAGCCGGCTGATCGCACTCGACGAGGCGGGCGTGACGTTCCGCTATAAGGACTACCGCCGCAACGGCAGCGAGCGCTACCGGACCATGACGCTGGAAGCGGGCGAGTTCATCCGCCGCTTCCTACTCCATGTCCTGCCCAAGGGCTTCCACCGCATC
>NZ_CAKXZT010000076.1 GCF_935825525.1 Mesorhizobium escarrei | reverse complement strand
ACGAGAGCGAAAGTGTTATCGCGCCGTCGTACTATCCCCTTGATCGCGAACTGGAGCTGTTGCCGCGATGACGGTCACCGTCCTGCGGGACTTACCTGCACTCATAGCCAAAGCCGCCTCGCCGCCCAGAAGCGGTGTTGCATGGTTCCAGCCCAGCCGTTGCGGCCAGCAGTGCATCCGCGAGCCAGCATCCAACGGAGCGTGGCAGGTCGCAGCGCTGGACGGCCACAAAAGCGCCGGTCAGCATCCCGACCGCGCCTTGGGTGGCCGCAAGTTGCCGAAGCTCGTCGGCCAGATCGCCCACCGATGCGAAGCGAGCGATACGGCGCGCCGGAACATCTCGATCCGCTCGAGGGATGGATCGCCGATCCATCCCTCCGCGAGATCCAGGAACCCGCCGGTCCGGCTTCAGCCTGAACCCGGCGCCTCATCGGCTCGGCGTCTACTCGGCTGAGCCGCTCTCGGAAGCCAGGGTCGGGCCGGCTTCAGGCCGCCTGCGCCGGAATGTCCTGCGCAGAGCAACGTAGAAGACCGGCGTCAGGAAGAGGCCGAACAACGTCACGCCCAGCATGCCGGAGAACACGGCCGTGCCGAGCGATTGGCGCATTTCCGCGCCAGGCCCGCTGGCTATCACTAGCGGCACCACGCCTAGGATGAAGGCGAATGCCGTCATCAGGATCGGCCGCAGCCGCAGCCGGCAGGCCTCGACAGCCGCCTCGACGGCGTCAAGGCCGCGCTCCTCACCTTGGCGCGCGAACTCGACGATCAGGATCGCGTTCTTCGCCGCCAGGCCGATGAGCACGATCAGCCCGATCTGCACGAGGATGTTGTTGTCGAGACCGCGGAAGGCGACGCCCAAGAGGGCGGCCAGCACGCTGAGCGGGACGATAAGCACGATGGCGAAGGGCGTAATCCAGCTTTCGTATAGCGCGGCGAGCGCCAGAAAGACGAACAGAACCGACAGGCCGAAGATGAAGACCGCCGTGTTGCCGGTCTGCCGCTCCTGGAAGGCGAGTTCAGTCCATTCGAAGGAAGTGCCCTGCGGCAGCGATTCGGCTGCGATCCCCTCCATCAGGTCGAGCGCCGTGCCCGTGGCAACACCCGGCGCTGCATTGCCCTGAAGCGGCACGGAGACATACATGTTGTAGCGTTGCACGAGCGAGGGGCCGGTGACGTCGCGGATCTCGACCAGTGTGCCGAGCGGCACCAGGTCGCCGGCCGCCGAGCGCACCTTCAGCTTCAATATGTCGTCGCGATCGATGCGGAAAGCCTGGTCGGCTTGCGCCCGCACCTGGTAGACGCGACCGAAGGCATTGAAATCGTTGACATAGGCGGTGCCTAAATTGATCGACAGCGTCTCGAAGATGTTGGGGATCGGCACGTTCAGCATGCGCGCCTTGTCGCGATCGATCGCCAGGAAGAATTGCGGGCTGGAGGCCGAGAAGGTGGTGAAGACGCCCATCAACCCGGGCGTCTGGTTGGCCTTGCCGGCGATTTCGTTGGTCAGCGCCAGAATCGGCCGCATGTCGGCGCTGTTGCGCTCCTGGAGCATCATCTTAAAGCCGCCGGAGTTGCCGATGCCCCGCACTGGCGGCGGCGGCAGCGCGATGATGAAGGCCTCCTGGATGCTTTGCAGGCTGCCAAACAGCGTGCCGATGATCTTGTCGGAAGTATCGCCGCTCTCGAGCCGTTCCTCGAAGCTCTTGAATGGCGCGAAGATCACGCCGGAATTGCTGGCGTTGGTGAATGTCGCGCCGTTGAATCCTGCGAAGGCGACGGCGTTGGCGACACCCGGCGTCTCGCGGATGATATCCGACGCCTTCTGGATGACTGCGTCCGTTCGGGCGAGCGAAGAGCCCTCCGGCAATTGCAAGACGACGATCGCATAACCCTGGTCCATGTTCGGGATGAAGCCGCGCGGCACCGTCTGCAGCATGTGATAGGTCGCGTAGAGCAGGCCTGCGAAGACGAGCAGCATGGCGGCAAGCGCCAGAGTTGTGCCGACCAGTCTGTGCACCAGCCACGCATAGCCGTCCGCCATCCTGTCGAACCCGTTGTTGAACCCTTTCGCCAGAGCGCGGCCGAACCTTGCCAGGAAGAAGTTCGAATGTTGCTCGATGTGCGGCTTGAAAAGCACGCCAGCGAGAGCCGGCGAAAGCGTCAGCGAGTTGAATGCGGAGATCGCGGTGGAGACCGCGATGGTGATGGCGAACTGCAGGTAGAACTGGCCGGAAATCCCGGGAATGAAAGCCGCCGGAACGAAGACGGAGATCAGCACCAGCGAGATCGCGAGGACCGCGTTTCCCACTTCATCCATGGTCTTGTGCGCAGCGGCGCGCGGAGCGAGCCCCAGCCGGATGTTCCGCTCGATATTTTCCACAACCACGATGGCGTCGTCGACAACGATGCCGACCGCCAGCACCAGCCCGAACAGAGTGAGCATGTTGAGCGAGAAGCCGAAGGCGAGCAGCACGGCAAGCGTGCCGATCAGCGAGACCGGTATCGCCACGATCGGCACGATCGCCATGCGCCACGACTGCAGGAACACGATGATGACGATTACCACCAGCAGAATCGCCTCGGCGATGGTGACATAGACCTCGTTGATAGATTCGGCGATGAACTCGGTCGGATTGTAGATGATCTCGTAGGCCAGCCCCTCCGGAAAATCCTTCGAAAGCTCCGCGATGGTCTTCTGAATTTCTTCCGCCGAGGCCAAGGCATTGGTGCCCGGCCGCTGGAAGATGCCGAGCGCCACCGCCGCCTTGTTGTTGAGATAGGAATTGGTGACGTAGTCCCTGGCGCCGAGCTCTATGCGCGCCACGTCCTGCAGGGAGATCAAGCGGCCGTCCTCGGTCGACTTGACGATGACGTAGCGGAAGTCGCGCGCTTCTTCGAAGCGCCCTTGCGTGGTGACCGTATACTGGAAGGCCGAGCCGTCGCCAATCGGCGGCGCGCCGATCGAGCCGCCCGACACCTGGACGTTCTGGTCGCGCAGCGCCTGGACTACGTCGCCTGCGGTCATGCCGTAGGCGGACAGCTTTTCCGGGTCGAGCCAGATGCGCAGCGAATATTCGCGCTCGCCGAAGATCTGCACGTCGCCGACGCCGTCCAGTCTCAGCAGGACGTCGCGCACGCGCGAACGCGCATAATTCGAGACGTAGAGCTGATCATATGTGTCGTCGGGCGACAGCATATGGATGACCATCATCAGGTCGGGCGAACTTTTCGCCGTGGTGATGCCGAGCCGGCGCACCTCTTCCGGCAGGCGCGCTTCGGCGATCGAGACGCGGTTCTGGACCAGCACCTGCGCCGCGTCGAGATCGGTGCCGGGGCGGAAGGTGATGGTGAGCGACATCGAGCCTTCGCCGGAGGAATAGGACGACATGTAGAGCATGTGCTCGACGCCGTTGATTTCCTGTTCGATCGGCGTCGCCACGGTCGCGGCGACCGTCTCGGCGTCGGCGCCCGGATAGGAGGCGCGCACCACGATGGTCGGTGGCGCGATTTCGGGATATTGCGCGACCGGAAGCTGCGTATAGGCGATGCCGCCGACGAGCACGAGCACGATCGACAGCACCGCCGCGAAGATCGGGCGGTTGACGAAGAAATGGGCGAAGTTCATTGCGTCTGCCCTTCGGCTTCAACCTTGGGCGGCAACGTGGTCATCTCGGACTTGACGGTGACGCCCGGCCGCACTCGCACCAGCCCGTTGATTACCACGGTTTCTTCGCCGGTGAGGCCCTCGCGGATAACGCGATAGCCGTCGATGCGCGGGCCGGTGCGGACCGGCTTGGCCGAGATCAGGCCTGCCTCGTCGACAACGAAGACGATGCGGCGGTTCTGGTCGGCGCCAATCGCCTCGTCAGGCAGAAGCACGCCCGGATGCGGCAGCGAGCCGGGCACGTTGATGCGGCCGAACATGCCCGGCTGCAGCACGCCGTCCTTGTTGTCGAAGCGCGCCCTGGCCCGCATCGTACCGGTAGCTTCGTCCAGACGGTTCTCGGCGAAGTCGAGCTTGCCCCTGAACGTCGCTTCATCACGGTCGGCGACACGGACGACAACATCGACGCCGCCGGCGCCCTCCTGCATGACGCCGCCGCGCTCGCGGGCGTCGCGCGCATAAGAGAAGTAGGTCCGCTCATCGATGTCGAAATAGAAGTTGATCGGGTCGATCGAGACGATGGTGGTCAGCACGGTCTGGTCGGCCTGCACCAGATTGCCCGGCGAGATGAGCCGGCGGTCGACCCGGCCGGAAAACGGCGCCTTGATCTCGGTGAATTCGAGATCGAGACTTGCGTTTTCAAGTGCCGCCTCCGCGCCGTCCAGTTGCGCTTGGGCGGCGAGATATTCGCGGCGGCGGTCGTCCAGTGTCGAAACCGGTATGTTGCCTTCGCGCGACAGGGTCTCGGCGCGCTCGAACTGCATCTTGCTGAATTCGACCAGGGTCTTGGCCGAATCGACCTGCGCCTGCGCCTGGTTCAGCGCCGCCTTGAATGGCCGCTGGTCGATGGTGAACAGGAGGTCGCCCTGCTTGACCAGCGTACCGTCCTGGAAATGGACCTGGTCGAGATAGCCGCCGACGCGGGAGCGCAGCGAAACCTGGTCGACGGCTTCGAAACGGCCGACGAACTCATCGTCCTCGACGATATCGCGCACCAGCGGCTTGGCTACCGTGACGACGGGCGCGGGAGGCGCTTCCTGCGCCTGTGCGGCCGGGGCCGCGAGCAAGCCGATCGCCGCGAAGGCCGCGGCGGCGAGCCATTTTGCAGGGACGTTTCTGCTGGAGGGGGCGGCCAGAGAATCGTGGCTGAGGCGTGCAGTGTGAACCATGGTTACCCCTCGTAATCGGCCCTTCATGCGAAGTCCGTAACATCTAGGTAGCGGGTGTGCCGCACAAATCTATCTTTTTGAGCTGACCACCACAACCGACAGCTTGCTATAGAAACATGGAACATCATCAACCTTGACAAGGAAGCGGCTAACCGGGGAGCGCGAACGCACATCTCGCGTTGCTGCGTAGGCATCGCCATGCGCTCGAGCTAAAGCGGATCTGACAAGCCATTGCGCATCCCGACGTGCGGCGGTTCTGTCGGGAGGAACAGTGCCGCTCTCGCGTAGAGGTGTCCCAGCACAAACGTCTCATTGCACTCGCCCCTTGTACTCGAAGCGGGTGAGCTTGGTCGCCATTCGGATATCTCGCGAAGCGCTGCTTGCGGCCGAGCAGCTATTGAATTCACACCGCTGCATGATTCATATTGACTATTTGGTCGTTTTGACCATACTGTACAAC
>NZ_CAKXZT010000075.1 GCF_935825525.1 Mesorhizobium escarrei | reverse complement strand
GCCGTCCACCCCATCATGCCGTGACATCCGCCGAGAATGCGGCGGCCCAGAATAAAAGCGCTCTGTAGCGATCCTTCGCGCCCCCCTCTGTCCTGCCGGACATCTCCCCCACAAGGAGGGAGATTGGCCTTCATCACTGATTTCGCCAACCACAAACCTTGCAAAAAGGACGCTGTCCGCGAAGCTGCCGATCTCCCCCCAAGTGGGGGAGATGTCCGGCAGGACAGAGGGGGGCGCTGTCCCTCGGCGACCAAAAGTTCTGCACCGCGGCAGCGCTCCGATGTCACGGAATGGATCCCAGGGTCTGCGCCGCGTCGCTTCGCTCCTTGCTCCGCACTGGGATGACGAAGGCGCGGGGGAAACCGCAGATGTGCCATAAACCCGCGCGTCCCGCGCCCGCTGAAATCCTTTCAAGCCTCGCTTCGCGGGGCTTTTTTCATGGAGCAAGCCTGATGGCCCGACCCGCAACTGCCGCCGTTCGACTTCTGACCGGCGAACGCGAACCCGTGCGCCTGGCGACCACGGCCAACATTCTACTCCGTCGCCTGCAGACCATCGACGGCGTGCCGGCTGAGGTCGGCGACCGCATGCTGGTCAAGGACCAGGCCGACCCGACGCAGAACGGCATCTACACGGTGAGCGAAGGCGAATGGTTCCGCGCCGCCGACGCCCGCACCGCCCGCACCTTGCAGAAGGGAACGACGGTTCACACCCAAATCGGGTCGGTCAATGCCGGCCGGGTGTTTGAGTTCAGCGCCGACGAGCCGGCGGTGGGCAGCGACGCCGTCACCATTGCCCCGTTCGTGCCGCCCGATATTTCGGCGGTGGTCGGTGCGGTGGAATCGCTGCGCGATGCAACGCAGCTGCTGAAGGACGCCACCGAGGCCAGTGCCGGCCAGGCCGCCGCCAGCGCTGCCAGCTCTCTTGCGAATGCCGGACAAACCTCCGCCGATGTCGCTTTCACCGCGGCCAACCTGGCCAGCGCCCAGGCCGCGCGGGATGCCTCCCTGTACGGCAAGGGCATTTTCCCGACGATGGCCGCGGCGATCGGCTTTGGCGTTAATGGCTTTAGTGCCCTGGTCGGCGGCGCCGGCGGTACGGACGGAACATTCGATCTGGCGTTTACCGGCGGCGCCGGTTCTCGTGCTGCAGGACGCTTCGTCGTCGCTGGCGGTGCTGTGACGATGATCCTGATCACTGCGCCGGGTTCCTACACGATGGCGCCGAGTTTCAGCTTCGCGGCGTCCGCTGGGCTTGCTGGTGCCAGCGCAACACCAGTTCTCGCGCGCAACGTCGAGGTCGGCGAATACTTCTGGACCGAAGTCAGCAACGGCATCATGGGAATGTACACCGTTGCGGCCGGGCCGATTGCCGTCGACACCGGTGTTCGCGCGTCGGCAGCGGAAGTTGTTACGTTGATCGGGTCGCGGACGGTTGGGCCGGTCCCGATCACGGGCTCCGCCGGCGGCACGGCTGTTACCAATGCCAGCGTCTATTATTGGCCGGGCTCACTGTCAGTTGTCGATGAGTTTCTTTCGAGCCTAGAACTCGGCTTTGGTGCTGTGGCAGGAACAATCCATATCGTCATTGCCCAAGTCGAGGGCGATGGCACGTTAACTCTCGTCTCTGAACAAACCATCCCTGTCGTTGCCGGCCCGTCTTCCGTCGACTCGGGTCTCTCGATCCTGAAGCCAGCCGGCAGTGTCATGGGCCTGCAACGGACAGGAGCCGGCACATGGTATTATACGGCGGGGGCCATTCCGAACGGCGAAAGCAAGTGGTTCACGGCGACGGTTCCAACGTCACACACCACCAAGACCGTCGACTTTGTCAACGGTCCACAATGGAAGGCCACTTTCACGGGGAGGTCGGCACAAAGGCGCGTGCAGCCTACGACACCGCAAACGATCTGGTTGACATCATCGGCACTGAGCAGATGGTCGGCTGGCCGAACCTGGTCAACACCGGCACGAATACCCCGGTGAACTACAGCGTCGTCATGCAATCGCCAGCGCCGGCCGATGGTTACATCACCGAAGTCGATGTCGGTGCCAGCGGGGCCGGCACGGCCAACATTCACGTGATCCAGTACAATGGCGATCTAACCGTCAACGTGATCAGCACGCATCAGATCACGTTGGCCAATGGTGTGAACGAAATCCCCCTCAGCATACCGATTGCAGCGGGGCAGTATCCGGCGATCAGCGGCGGCGGCTACAAGTTTCAGAACAGCGTCAACCCGCAAGGCATCCCTGCATGGATCAGGTCTGGCGTGCTGTCGAACGGCGCTATTGTGGCATCATCGACCCTGCACCGATATGAGGTTGCGTTCACTATCAAAACTGGCCTCATCGCCGACGCTGCGCGGGCTCTGACAGGCGGCACACAGAACACCGGCATGAACCTGCTGGCGGACGCCGACCCGAATGGCGTCGCTGACGCGACCGCAATCTTTGCCTCGGCCGCTGCTGCCCATCCGAACCCATATGTGCCGCCCGGCAGCTTCGCGTTGACGGCTATGCCTAGGTCGGGTGACGGTTTTTGGGGACCAGGAAAGCCGTTCGTCGGCGGCCGGAGGTTCTTCTTTCCGGCCCGCCCGTCGCTGTTCAATCTCTACGATGGCTTTCGCGCGAAGATGGCTGAGCACATCGCCAACAACGACGTGCTTTGCCTGATTGCCGATAGCATCGGCCATTGGGCGCTTGCCAGCGATGGGCCGAAACATTGGTTCAATTTGGTCACGCGCTTTACCAATTTCGGCATCGCAGATGACGAGCCGGGCATGACGGCTTTGCGGCCAAGCTCTACCTATACGCCAGCTTTCTATGGCGTCATGACTGCCGGAACGGTATCGACGGGAACGCGCGGGCCTTAGTACCTTTTCACAGTGGTTCTG
>NZ_CAKXZT010000074.1 GCF_935825525.1 Mesorhizobium escarrei | reverse complement strand
TAGTGTGCGTCCATAAACGGCAAGCTATTGAAATTATTTGAGGAATCGTAGTTTTCCGCAGGAAAGCTCCGGCGGTTTCAGATACACTTTGGCATCATACCACTGATTCCAAAGCGTTTTCTGCCACCCCCGGAGCCGACAATGCGCCAAGAACGCACCGTCCAAGCCAGTGTATTCGATCTTTTCGCCGGACACGAGATCGGCCGTGAGCTGAAGGGCATGTCCGATTGGCTGGACGAGCAGCGTCACCTGACCGGGCTGGTCGCCGCCGACCTGCGCCGGCACGGGGTCAAGGAGACCGGCCGCGAGGGCCTGCCGGCGGAGGCGGTGCTGCGCTGCGCGCTGCTCAAGCAGCATCGCCAGTTCAGCTACCAGGAACTGGCTTTCCACCTTGAGGACTCCGCCTCGTTCCGGGCATTTGCCCGGCTGCCATGGGGATGGAGCCCGAAGAAGTCGGTCCTGCACAAGACGATCAGCGCGATCCGGGCCTCGACCTGGGAAGACATCAACGAGGTGCTGCTTTCGAGCGCCCGCCACGAGAAGCTGGAAAGCGGCAGCGTGATACGTGTGGACAGCACCGTCACCGCAGCTCTCATCCACGAGCCGAGCGACAGCAGCCTGTTGTGGGACGCCATGCGGGTGATGGTTCGCCTGCTGCGGCAGGCGGATAAATTGGGCAGCGGCGCGCTTTCCTGGCACGATCACTGCCGCGCGGCCAAGAAGCGGGCGCGGGCGATCCAATACACCCGCGGCCGCCCGAAACGGGTTCAACTCTATCGCGAATTGCTCGGGATCACCCGCACGACGCTGGGCTATCTCCGACAGGCGGCGGAGCGGCTGACCCCGGCGGCTGACCTGGACGTTATCGTCTGGCAGGAGCAACTGCGCCACTATCGACCGCTGATCGAGCAGATCATCGCCCAGACCGAGCGGCGGGTGCTGGCCGGCGAGGCGGTGCCGGCCGCCGAGAAGCTGGTCAGCCTGTTCGAACCGCATGCCGACATCATCGTCAAGGGCGGCCGCGATGTCCATTATGGCCACAAGCTCAACCTGACGACGGGCAGGAGCGGCATGGTTCTCGACCTCATCGTCGAAGCCGGCAATCCGGCCGACAGCGAGCGGTTGCTGCCGATGCTTCAGCGCCACATCGACCGATATGGCGAGCCGCCACGTCAGGCGGCCGCCGATGGCGGCTATGCCAGCCGCGCCAA
>NZ_CAKXZT010000073.1 GCF_935825525.1 Mesorhizobium escarrei | reverse complement strand
TCAAATGCGATAGCCCTGCCCTCGAGGGGGAGATGTCGCCGAAGGCGACAGAGGGGGTCGGTTCGACAGGCTCGCCTTCCTGCAACGGATGGAGGTTGGCGCTCGACGCGCGGCGACCCCCTCTGGCCTGCCCTCTTTGCCAAAGCTTGGCATCTCCCCCTTGAGGGACCCTTGAGGGGGAGATCACAGCTTCACCCCGGCGCCCCATAAACCGGCGTCGCAACGCCTTCCATGCGCGCCTTGATCTGCAGCGCCACATATTTCGAATAGAAACGCGACAGCGCCAGATTGCCGCCGTGGAACCATAGCGCTTCCTGCGCCGTCGGCTTCCACATGTTGCGCAACTCGCCTTGCCATGGTCCCGGGTCGCCCCTGGTGCCGGAGCCAATCCCCCAGCACGGGCCGACCTTGTCGGCGACCTCGCGCGAGACGATTGCCGCCACCGTCTCGTTCATCGACTGGTAGCCGGTGCAGGAGATGATCACGTCGGCCACCAGTTCGGTGCCGTCGTCGAAGAGGATTCCTGTCGGCGTCAGCGACTTGATCTCGACGCCGCTGCGGACGCCGATCTCGCCGTCGATGATCAGATCCGAGGCGCCGACGTCGATATAGTAGCCCGAGCCAGTGCGGTAGGCCTTCATCAGCAGCCCGGTCTCGTCGTGGCCGAAATCGATGGCGAAGCCGGCGCCGCGCAAACGGTCGTAGAATGCCGCGTCGCGCGCCTTGATGACCTCGTAGAGCGCCCGCTGGCTTTGCGGCAGCAGCGCGAACGGCGTCGAGGCGACGATCATATCGGCCTTCTCGGTGGTGATGCCGCGGGCCAGCGCATCTTCAGAAAAGATCTCGAAGCCGACCTCCATCAGCGTGTCGGATTTGACGACCGTCGTCGGCGAGCGCTGGACCATGGTCACCTCAGCGCCGCTTTCCCAGAGGTCGACGGCGACGTCGTGTCCTGAACTCGCCGCGCCGATGACCGCGACGCGTCTGCCGCGGAATTTTTCGCCGCTGGAATACTGGCTGGAATGCAGGATTTCTCCCTGGAAGGCCTCTGCGCCCGGCAGGTCGATCTGCCTTGGCGGGCCATAGGCGCCGGTCGCAAAGACGATATGCTTCGGCTTCAGCGTAATGCGCTCGCCGGCGCGATCGACCTCGACCGTCCAGACCTTTTCGGCTTCGTCATAGGACGCGCTGAGGCATTTTGTGGAGGTCCAGTAATTGAGCTCCATGACGCGCGTATACATTTCCAACCAGTCGCCCATCTTGTCCTTGGGCGTGAACACCGGCCAGTTTTCCGGAAACGGGATGTATGGCAGATGGTCGTACCAGACCGGGTCGTGCAGAACGAGCGAGCGATAGCGGTTGCGCCAGGAATCGCCGGCCTGCGCGTTCTTCTCGATGATGATGGCCGGTACGCCGAGCTGCCGCAGCCTTGCCCCCAGCATGATGCCGCCCTGGCCGCCGCCGATGACCAGGCAGTAAGGCTGTTCGATGGCACCGAGATCACGCGTCTCGCGCGCCCTCGCCTCTGCCCAGGTCTCGCGGTCCGGATCGGCCTTGTGGCGGACACCCAGCGGCCGCGCCGGTCCGCTGCGCTCCTCAAAGCCCTTGAGATCGCTCATCGCCGTGAACAGCGTTCGGCATCTGCCGTCCTGCAGGCGCACGATGCCTTGGCCCCACGCCGACGATGTCTCGAAGGTGAACCAGGCTTCGACGATGCCTTCGTCCGCGCTTGCCTCGCCGCTGAGCTGCCAGGCAGTCGGCTTTGTTGTCGCCAGGGTCGCTTCCAGCATGTCGTGGATCGCTGCGCGACCTTCCATCGTCTTGATGTTCCAGGTGACGGTCAGCAGGTCGCGCCAGTAGCAGTCCTCGACGAACAGGTTGGTTGCGGCCTCGACGTCGCCCGCTTCCACGGCGCAGGAGAGGGAGGAAAGCCAGGTGGCCGCCTGTTTCGATGGTGCCATGTCGAGCATCTGCTTCTTCTCTCCTTCAACTGTCGAACTCGGCGCTGCCCCTCATCCGCCTGCCGGCACCTTCTCCCCGTGAACAACGGGAAGAGGGTAAGGGTGAGGGGGCAGCTCAAACGTGGCAGCAAGAGCAGCTGGCAAACCTGCTCAATCCCCCAGCGGCTCCATCTCCTTGCCGGTCCTGTGGATCTGGGCGTTGTATTTGATGCGGCGAACCGTTTCGCGGGCCGAGGCGTCGAGCTTGTAGGCGGCCGCCACCGCCATCAGGTCGATCGCGGCCAGGAAGGCGAAGCGCGAGGCGGTCGGCTTCAGCGTGTCGGGATATTCGGGCACCGCGACCGTCAGCCTGACGTCGCAGGCGCGGGCAAGATCGGTGTCGGGTGCGGTCACGCCGATCGCGTTGGCGCGGTAATGCTTGGCCAGCTCGACGGCCTCGATCACTTCGCGCGTGCGTCCCGTTGCCGAAATGGCGATGACCAGATCGCTGGGCTTCAGGGTCGAGGCGGTCATCCGCATCAGATACGGGTCGCATTGGGCGCTGACGGTGATGCCATAACGAAACAGCCGGTATTGGGTTTCCTGCGCCAGCGCCGAGGAGCTGCCGCCGAGGCCGAACACCGTGACCTGGCGCGCCTTGGCGATGAGGTCGGCCGCCTTCACCAGCTGCGCCGGATCAAGCTGCCGTTCGGCCTCCTGCAGCGCCTGGCGCGCCTCGCCGAACACGGCATTCCAGAACGGCATGCCATTGTCGCTGCTCACGCGCGGCGGCTTGCTCAGATAGAGCGCGCCGACGACCAGGCTCTGCGCCAGCTTCAGCTTGAAGTCGCGTACGCCCTCGCAGCCGATGGCGCGGCAGAACCGGGTCACCGTGGGTTCGCTGACCTGCGCGCGCTGCGCAAGTACGGCATTGGATGCGTCGACCGCGAATCTGACATCGTCGAGCACGACATCGGCGACGCGCCGCTCCGCCGGGCGCAAGTCACCGTAAGAGTCCTTGACCAGGGAAATGATGTCGGGGATGCGCCTGACATGATCGCGTCCATCTGGATCGCGCCCATCCGGGTCGCCGTCCGAGGGCGGCCGTCCTAGGCCGTCAACTTCGGTCATGAGTCATCCCCTGCCTTCGTGGAACTCGACCTCTAGCATGTTGCGCACCGCTTGCCTGCCCCGCCTCACGCGGACGGTCTCCGAAGTATGTAGGAAAGCAACAAGCTTTTCAAGAAATAGAAAAGCCAGATCAATCAATAGTGTAACCGTGGTACAAACGATCTCTCTGACCAGAGCTGCGGTCGCCGCTTGACAGTAAAGTAGGATAGTTACAGACTGATTTTGCGGACGGATGACCACTGGATCGTCGCGCAATCCCCGAGGGGCGCATGAACGCGGGCAGTGCAAAAACCCCGAAGCTTGGCGTGCAGGACGCGACCAAGGTCTATCGCACGGTTTCCGGCGACCTGTTGGCGCTGGACCGCTGCAGCCTCGACGTCCACGCCAATGAGATCGTCTCGATCGTCGGCCCTTCCGGCTGCGGCAAGACCACCCTTTTGTGGTCGATGTCCGGGCTGCATCGCCTGTCCAGCGGGACAATCCGGCTCGACGGCAGAGAGATCACCGGGCCGCATCCGAATATCGGCATCGTCTTCCAGGAGGCCAACCTGCTGCCCTGGCGCAATCTCGACGCCAACATCCATTTTCCCTTCGAGATCAAGGGCGAGAAGCCGGATCGCGCCTGGATCGCGCATCTCGTCCACCGTGTCGGGCTCGACGGCTTCGGCGGCAAGTTTCCGCGCGAGCTCTCGGGCGGCATGCAGCAGCGCGCCGCGATCGTTCGGGCGCTGGCGCTGAAGCCCTCCGTCCTGCTGATGGACGAGCCGTTTGGCGCGCTCGACAGCTTTACCCGCGAAGAGATGAACCGTCTCGTCGAGGAGATTTGGCTCGACACCAAAACCACCATCGTCTTCATCACCCACAGCATCGAGGAGGCGATCTTCCTCTCCGACAGGGTGGTGGTGCTGAGCGCGCGGCCGGGGCGCGTCGCCAAGGAATATCGCGTGCCATTCGCACGGCCGCGCTCGCTGGAGATCATGGCGACTAAGGAGGTCTTCGATCTCACCAACACCATCAAGATGGATATCGTCGGCGAGCGTATACGGCCGAAGGCGCGGGAGCGCGGCACCGCCGAAATTGTGAGGATCAGGCCGTGAGCGGAGGCGACGCGATACCGGAATTCCCGAAGTCCAAATCGGGCGCCAAGGCCGGCGATGGGCACGAGGTCAGCCTGACCAATCTTTCGGCCTTCGCCAGCGGTCCCGGCATCAGGTCGGGCGCCGAGGTCGCGGCCATTATCGCGGTCGCTGTGTTCATCATCGGCGGCATCGAGCTCGCGCTGCGGCTGTTCAATGTGCCGCACTACATCATGCCGGGGCCAAGCGCGATCGCCTACGCGCTGTACGACGAATTCCCGCTGATAGCGCCGCATCTCGGCTACACGCTGGTCGAGCTGATCTCCGGCTTCTCGATCGGCGCCATCATCGGCCTGATGATGGCGGCGGTGATCACGCAATTCCCCTTCGCCGAGAAGATCGTGGCGCCCTACATCCTGATCCTGGTCACCACGCCGATGCTGGCGCTGGTGCCGCTTCTGATCCTGCGCTTCGGCTTCGGCTACACGCCGCGCATCATCGCGGTGGCGTTGGCCGCCGGCCCGATGGTGATGATCAATGCGGCAACCGGCTTTCGCCGCGTCGACAGCGCCAAGATCGCGCTGGCGCGCTCCTATGGCGCCAGCACCTTGCAGATATTCTGGAGAATCCGGGCGCCGATGGCGCTGCCGATGATCCTTGTCGGGCTGATGATCGGCGCGATCTTCGGGCTGCTGACCGCGGTCGGCGCCGAGATGGTCGGCGGCGGCTTCGGCCTCGGCAATCGGCTGACCACCTATTCGTCGATGATCCAGATGCCGCAATTCTTCGCGGTGGTTCTGATTCTCTCGACCCTCGGCATCCTCATCTACGTGCTGTTCTTCCTGATCGGCAAGAAATGGGCGAGCTGGGAAGCGTGAGCGCGGGAGAATGATGGCGTCCGGGAGGCGGACGACAGGCAAGAGACTGCCAACAACAAAAGGGGAGAATGAATGACCAAGGAAAATTATACTGGCGCCAAAGCGGGGATAAGCCGCCGCACCTTTCTGCAGGTTACCGGTGCCGGCGTGGTGACGGCCACGGCGGTCGGCGGCTCGAGCTTCAGGGCGCTGGCCGAGCCCTACGGCAAGTTCACCTGGATTTCGCCGCGCGGCACGCTCGAAGTGCTCGACGATTATCCCTATTGGGCGGCCAAGAAAGCGGGCTACTTCGGCGACCTCGACACCGACATGCAGCCCGGCCCGTCCGACGGCACCGCGACGGTGAAGTTCGTCGATGTCGGCCAGGCCGACATGGGCTTTCCCTCCCCCGGCGTCTTCTCTTTTGCCATCCAGAACGGCATGAAGCTCAAATCGGTGTTCCACATGGGTGCGCGCGACACGTTCAGCTTCGCCTTCCGCAAGGGCGAGGGAACGAAGGACCTCAAGACGCTTGAAGGCAAGACCATCCTGCTCGGCTCCGCCGCATGGCAGTCGATCACCGATCCGCTGCTGGCCTCGCAAGGCGTCGACATCAAGAAGGTGAAGTATGTCGAGGCCGGCTGGCCAACCTGGGGCACGGCCCTTGCCAGCGGCCAGGGCGATGCCGCGCTGTCATGGGAAGGGCTGCGCGCCGAATGGATCGCCAAGAACCTCGACTTCGAATACTGGCTCGGCGTGCAGAATTCGAAGCTGCCGGCGAACACCTTCGTCGTGCGTACGGCCGATCTGGGGGATCCCGACCGGAAGGCGTTCCTGGAAAAATATCTGCGCGGCTGGGCGATGGGCCTGGAATTCGGCTATCAGAATCCGCGCGCCGCCGTCGAAGCGGTGTTCGAGCAGTTCCCGACGCTGGCTAAGAATCTCGGACCGGAGCTCGGCACCACGTCGATCCTGCAGCAGATCAACGTTTTCCGTGGTGACATGGACAAGCGCGAAGGCTGGGGCTCGCACGATATGGCGAGCTGGCAGGGCTTCTTCGACGAGATCCACAAGATCGGCCAGATCACCAGCCCGGTGAAGGCCGAGGACGTCTGCACCAACGAATTGATCGGCCCGGCCAATGATTTCGAGAAGGCCAAGGTCAAGGCCGATGCGGACGGCTACAAACTGTCGGAGGGCTTTGCCGCGCTCGATGTCGACAACATCAAGGCGCATCTGTTCGACTCGGCGGTCAAGTAAGGCGCTCGGCAATTGTCGATGTCGGCGCCGCCCTCATTGCCCTGCCGGGCACTTCTCTCCGCCCCTATACGAGGGAGAAGGTGCCGGCAGGCGGATGAGGGCCAGCGGAGACTTGAAGGGATAGGGCGGCGACAAGGTTGCCGCCCACTATTCGATCAAGAAGAACAAGGGAGGTGGCTTTGACCGACAATGTGAAAGTGCTGGTGGTAGGTCTTGGCAATATGGGCGCGTCGCATGCCAGCGCCTATCATCGCTCGGACGGCTTCGAGATCGTTGGAATCATGAGCCGCACGATCAAGAGCAACACAAAGATCCCGGCTGCCTTAGCCGGCTATCCGCTCTACGAGGATTTCGACCTGGCGCTGAAAGAGACCAGACCGGATGCCGTTTCCATCAACAGCTGGCCCAACACGCATGCCGAATATGCACTGAAGGCGATCGACGCGGGCTGCCACGTGTTCATGGAAAAGCCGCTCGCCACCAATATCGAGGACGCCGAAAGGGTCGTTGCCGCAGCCCGCGCCAAGAACCGCAAGCTGGTGCTCGGCTATATCCTGCGCGTCCACCCGTCATGGATCAGGTTCATCGAGTTTGGCAAGACGCTCGGCAAGCCGCTGGTCATGCGCCTCAACCTCAACCAGCAGAGCAGCGGCAGCGCCTGGCACTGGCACAGGAACCTGATCGATTCACTGATCCCGATCGTCGATTGCGGCGTCCACTATGTCGACGTGATGTGCCAGCTGACCGGCGCCAAACCGGTGCGCGTCCACGGCATCGGCGCCAAATTATGGGCCGATGCCGCCAAGCAGAACTATGGCCATCTGCACGTCACCTTCGATGACGGTTCGGTCGGCTGGTACGAGGCGGGCTGGGGCCCGATGATGAGCGAGACGGCCTATTTCGTGAAGGACGTGGTCGGCCCCAAGGGCGCGGTCTCCATCGTCGCCGGCCAGACGGCAAGCAGCGAGGCCGAGCTGGCCGAGGTGTCGAACTCAGCCGATATCGACCGGCACACCAAGACCGATGCGCTCAAGATCCACTATGCCGAGGTTGACGGCGACAAGAATTTCAAGAGGCCCGACGAGATCGTCAGCATGGAGGACGAGCCCGGCCATCAGGAGCTTTGCGATCGCGAGCAGGCGTTTTTCCTGCGCGCCATCCGCGAGGATCTCGACCTGTCCGAACAGATGAATGCCGCGGTCAACAGCCTGCGCATCGTGCTTGCCGCCGAGCAGAGCATCGAAGAAGGGCGGACCGTCGAGCTGGCGTGAGGCCATCTGCGCTGCTGGCGCGGCAATCGCTCAGGCTTGCGCCGCCCCTCATCCGCCTGGCCGCAACGTTGGCGATCCCCCTCTCCCCGTTTTCACGGGAGAGGGGTAAGGGTGAGGGGCGGCGCCACGATCCGGCTATTGGTCTGAAGCGATTGCCACCGGGCGCTGTTCGGCATGGCAGAACGAGGGAGAGAGACGTGGCCGAAGCCACCGACAGTTTCCTGGAAACTTACGCCGAGTCCGACGCGCTGGATCTGGCCGGGCTGGTGAAAGGCGGTGAAGTCTCACCGGCCGAACTTGTCGAGGCGGCCATCACAACTATTGAACGGCTCAACCCGGTGCTGAATGCGGTGATCCACCGCCTCTACGACTTGGCGCGGGCTTCGGCTGCAACGGTCGATAGAAGCGCACCCTTTGCCGGCGTACCATTCTTGCTGAAGGAGCTGGCCTCGTCCTGGACCGGAGCGCCGAACACCAATTCCTGCGCTTTCCTGAGGGATGTGGTCGCCGACTTTGATACCGAAGTCGTGCGCCGCATGAAGGCGGCGGGCCTGGTGCTGGTCGGCAAGTCCAACGCGCCCGAGAATGGCTGGTCGATCACGACGGAACCGAAGCTTTACGGCGTGACGAAAAACCCATGGAAGGAGGGCATCACGCCGGGCGGTTCGAGCGGCGGTGCGGCGGTGGCAATCGCCGCGCGCATGGTGCCGATCGCGGAGGCCAGCGATGGCGCCGGCTCGATCCGCATCCCCGCCTCCTGCTGCGGCATCGTTGGCCTAAAACCGTCGCGCGGTCGCGTCAGCCTGGCGCCCTTCGGCGACTATTGGTATGGCGGCGCTTACTTCCTGTGCTGTTCGCGGACGGTGCGCGACACCGCCGCCTACCTGGATGCCGTGGCCGGGGCGCTGCCGGGTGATCCCTATACGCCGCCGGTCCCGGACGACAGCTGGTTCAGCCTTTCGGCGCGTGAGCCGGAAAGGCTGCGCGTCGGCTTCACCGTAACGCCGCCAAACGGCACGGCAATCGACCCGGAGGTCAAGGCCACGGTGCTGGCGACTGTCACTGCCCTCGAGCACCTGGGCCATCATGTCGAGGAGCATGATATGCCGCTCGACGCCGATGCGGTGTGGAAGACCTACACCAACATGACCTGCGTCCAGACGGCGGCAACCTTCGGCTATCATGAAACCGTCATCGGCAGGCCGGTGACGCCAAGCGATGTCGAGCCGGTGACCTGGGCGATTATCGAGCGCGGCCGCGCGACGAGCGGCATCCGCCACATCTCGGATGTCGAAGCGATCCGGCAGGTCGGCCGCGACATCGTCGGCGATCTCGCGCCCTACGATCTGTTCATCACGCCGACGCTGACGCAGCTGCCGCGGCCTTTAGGCTATTACGACATGTCGGAGCCGGACATCGACCGCTACAATGCAAAATGGACGGACGCCGTCTTCGGCTACCCCTTCAACATCTCCGGACAGCCGGCGATTTCACTGCCACTCGGCTGGTCCGAAGGTGGCATGCCGATCGGCGTGCAGCTGGTCGGCCGCTATGGCGATGAAGCGACCGTGCTCGCCGTCTCGACGCAGCTGGAACGGGAGATGCCGTGGAGGCACCGCCGACCGAAGGTGAACGGGTAGTGTAGGGCCGACCGGGGGCACATATAGGGCAATCGGATTGGTTGTGCTGCCCCTCGTCCGCCTGCCGGCACCCTCTCCCCGTATAGCGACGGGAGAAGGGGATTTGCCTCAACGCTGGCGCCCCCCTCTCCCCGTCCTTACGCGTCCTTACGGGGAGAGGGTAAGGGTGAGCGGCAGCGCAGGCAAATGCGATTCTCCATAGCCTCAGCCTGTGCGTCGGTGCTGATCCGAACCGCCATCCAGCCACGCAATGTCGTCAGGCGAAAGCGCAATGTCGAGGGCCTGCAGACTGTCCTCCAGTTCGTCGAGCGTACGTGGTCCGATCAGCGGAACGGACGGGAACGGCTGGGCCAGGACATAGGCGAGCGCGATATGGATCGGGCTCTTGCCCAGCCGGTTGGCGAGCTCGATCGCCCGGTCGCGGCGGCCAAAATTTTTCTCCGAGTACCAGACCCGGACCAGCTCTTCATTGTCGCGCTGGTCACGCCCGGCGCGGCCGGTGAAGAAGCCCCGTCCCTGGCTCGACCAGGCGAAATTGGGCATCTGCCGGGCGGTCAGCCAGGCCTTCCAGTCATCGCTTGACGAGGTGACGCAACCCGGCCAGATCGGCACCAGCATTTCGGCCAGCGAAAAATTGTTCGAAAGCGCGCCAGGCTTCTGCTTGCCGGTCCGCTCGGCATAGGCAATCGCCTCGTCCATGCGTTCCCTCGTCCAGTTCGAGCCGCCGACCGGACCGCGGATGCGGCCAGCCCTGACCTCGCGGTCCATCGCGTCGACGAATTCGTCGACCGGCACGTCCGGATCGTCGCGGTGCATGAAATAGACATCGACATGATCGGTCTGCAGCCGGTCGAGCGACTGGGTGAGCTGTTTGCCGATCACATCGGGATAGCAGAGCGGAGTGTGCGCGCCCTTGCCGATGACCACCGAGTGCTCACGCACACCGCGGTTCTTCAACCACTGGCCGAGCAGCGTTTCGGTGTAGCCGCTGCCATAGATGAAGGCCGTGTCGAAGACGTTGCCGCCGGCTTCGAAATAGGCATCGAGCAGGATCATGCCAGAGGAGAACGTGCGGAAATCCTCGAAGCCGAGCGCCAGGCACGAGGCCGGCCGCGGCAGGCCTGGAATTTCGCGCTTGCGGATAGTGGTGCCGCCGGAGCGCAGCCGCCGGCCGGAGATGGTGTTGACGCGTTTTTCGGGCTTCTCGATCTCGTATTCGAGCCCGATGGCGGCACGCCATTTGTCGAGCACACGCAGATTGCCGAGGCTGTCGGCCCAGCCCATGCCCGGCCAGGCAAACTCCTGCTTTCCGGCCAGGATCGCCTCGCCGGCGGCGTCGACCTCGAAAGCGTAGAGCCAGCGGCCTTCCCTGACCTCGATCACCTCCTCAGCGCCCGGGCGAATGATGCGGATCTCGCCGGTGCCGCCTTCCCTGCCGCTCGCGAACCAGAAATCCGCGACCTCGATGCGGCCCCTGGTGCCAAGGATGCGCAGGACGTTGTCCTGGGCCAGCGAAATGCCGCAGGAGAGTTCGGCGACGATGCCGCCGGGAAAATGCAGCAGCGCCGAAGCCCATTCGTCGACGCCGGATTGGCCGAGATGCGCCGCACCGGCGACCTTGTCCGGCTCGGCGAAAGGCTTTCCCAACGCGGCCCCGGCAATCAGCCGCGCCATCGAAACGGGGTAGCCGCCGACGTCGAGAATGCCGCCGCCGGCGAGATCGTTGGCGTAAAGCCGGTGCTCCGGCATGAAGCCAGGCATGGCAAAGCCGAAGCTCGATTTCACCATGCGCACCTCGCCGATCGCGCCGGACCTGACCAGCTCGACCAGCTTTGTCGTCTGCGGATGCAGCCGGTACATGAAGGCTTCGCCGAGAAAGGTGCCGGCCTTGCGCGCCGCATGGATCATCGCGTCGGCTTCGAAAGCGGTCAGCCCCATCGGCTTTTCGCAAAGCACATGCTTTCCGGCCTCGGCCGCCCTGATCGCCCATTCGGCGTGGCTGGGGTGCGGCGTCGAGATGTAGATCGCATCGACGTCCGGGTCGGCGAGCAGAGCCTCGTAGCCGTCGAGGATGCGGGCGCCGGGGAAGTTTTCGGCGAGGCCTGATTTGCCGGGATTGCGCGCGCCAATGGCAACCAATGTGCCGGTGCGCGAATGGGCGACGCCGCCGGCAAAGGCCTTGGCGATGGTGCCGGGCCCGAGAATGCCCCAGCGGATTTTTTGTGGTTCGGACGTCATTTTTAGATCTCCTTGGGGTCGCCTCGGCGTCGCGAGTTGGTGAAAGAAAAATTTCGTGTCCTGGTGTGCATGTCGTTGTCCCAAACCGCTGCGGTTCACGCCCGAGGGCATGCTTTTGGGCGACATGCACTAGCGAATGCGAGCACCTGACTTGTCGAAGAGAAGCGATTGGCCGGCCTTGATCGACACCACCATGTGGTCGCCGGTCGCCCGCTGCCGCGATGCCTCGCGCTCGATGATCAGTTCCTCTGGTCCGGCATTGGCATAAATGTAGCTCACCGATCCGAGGTGCTCGGCGACGTCGGCCTTGACGGCGATGTCGCAGTCGCCCTCGCCGGCCTCGAAGAAATGCTCCGGCCGCACGCCGAGCACGACCTCGGCGCCGACCGCAGGCGGGGCGCCCGACAGCGGTTTCCGCAGCCGAGCGCCGCCATGGTTGGCGAGTTCGACGACCGTTGCATTGCCGTCGTTGCCGACCACTTGTGCCGCCAAAAAATTCATCTTCGGCGAGCCGACGAAGCCGGCTACAAAGCGGTTGGCCGGGTCGTCATAGAGATCGAGCGGCGCGCCGATCTGCTCGATATTGCCGGCGTTGAGCACGACGATCCTGTCGGCCAACGTCATCGCTTCGGTCTGGTCATGCGTCACATAGATCATGGTGACGCCGAGCTCCTTGTGCAGGCGCGAGATCTCAACCCGCATCTGCACCCTGAGCTCGGCGTCGAGATTGCTCAGCGGCTCGTCGAACAGGAACACCTGCGGCTCACGCACGATGGCGCGGCCGATGGCGACGCGCTGGCGCTGGCCGCCCGACAATTGCCGCGGGCGCCGCTTCATCAGCTCGGCGATGCGCAGGATTTCGGCGGCCCGCTTCACCCGCCGCTCGGTGTCGGCTTTCGGGTTGCCGTTCATTCTCAGCCCGAAGCTCAGATTCTGCTCGACGCTCATATGCGGATAGAGCGCGTAGGACTGGAACACCATGGCGATGCCACGGTCGGCCGGCTCGACATCGTTCACCAGTTTGCCGCCGATGGCGATCTCGCCGCCGCTGATGTCCTCGAGCCCGGCGATCATCCTGAGCAGCGTGGACTTGCCGCAGCCGGAGGGGCCGACGAAGACGACGAATTCGCCGTCATTGACGTCGATGTTCGCGCCGTGAACGATCTCGAAGACGCCGAAGCGCTTGACGACATTTTTCAGTGTGACCGCTGCCATGCTGATCCTATTTGATGGCGCCGGCGGCAATGCCGGCGACGAAATGGCGCTGCAAGAGCACGAACACGATGAGCATTGGCACGGTGAGCATCACGGCGCCCGCCATGATGCCGCCCCACGACACTTTGGTGAGGCCGATCAGCGTGCCGAGCGCCACCGGCGCCGTCATCGCGCCGGGCTTGGAATTGATCAGCAGCGGCCAGAGGTAATTGTTCCAGGAGGCAAGGAACAGGATGATGGCGAGCGCCGCCAGCATCGGCCGCGCCAGCGGCAGCGCTACGAACAGGAAGATCCGCCATTCCTTGACCCCCTCGACCCGGGCGGCGTCGAACAGATCGCCCGGCATCATCGAGAAGCTCTGCCGCATGAACAGCACGCCGAGCGAATTGAACAGCGGCGGCACGATCAACGCCACCCAGGTGTTGGCGAGCTTGAAGTCGCGCGCCACCATGATGAATTGCGGGATCAGCACGACAGCATAGGGAAGCGTGATGGTGCCGAGGATGATGGCGACGACGACGCCCTTGCCGAAGAACTGGTAGCGCGCCAGCGCCCAGCCGGCCATCGAGGTGAGCAGCACCGACAGGAACGTATAGGTTACTGCCACCGAGACGGAGATGCCGATGGCGCCGATGAAATTGGTGTCGCGCTGCAGATTGTTGACATTGTCGAGGAAGCTGCCGTGCGGCAAAAGCTCGATGCTGGGGCTGAAGATGCCTCTGTCGGGCATGGTCGAAAAGATCACCATCATCCACAGCGGAAACAGCCAGATCAGCGCCAGCGGCGTCAGGAAAAGATGCAGCGCGATGCTGCGTCCCAATCTGGAGGAAGAACGGCTGGAGGAGGGACGCGAGCTCATTTCGGGTCCCTCGTCAGCCACAGTTGCACCAGCGAGATGGCGATCGCCAGCCCGGCCATTGTGTAGGCAATGGCCGAGGCGTAGCCGAAGTTGAGCGACTTGAAACCCTGGCGGTAAAGCAGCAGCCCGAGCGTTTCGGTGCCGCCGCCCGGTCCACCGCGCTCGGTGATCAGGAATGGCTCGGTGAACAGCTGCATAGTGCCGATGATCGACAGCACGGCGCAGAACACGATGATCGGCTTGAGCAGCGGCAGCGTGATGTAGAAGAACTGCTTGAGCTTGCTGACGCGGTCCAGCGTCGCCGCCTCGTAGACATCCTGGGGGATGGATTGCAGGCCGGCGAGCAGGATGATGGCGTTGTAGCCGGCCCAGCGCCAGCTCACCGCGATCATGATGACCGCCATCGCCGGGGTGACGTTGGAAAACCAGTCGATACGGGGCAGGCCGACGCTGTTCAGCAGCTTGTTGATGATGCCGTAATCGAGGTTGAACATCAGCCGGAACACCGCCGAATAGGCGACTTCGCCGACCACGACAGGAGCGAAGAAGGCGAAGCGGAACAGGCCACGGGCCTTCAGCAGCGGCGAATTGAGCAGCACCGCCATGACGATCGCCAAGGTGATCATCACTGGCACCTGGATGACCAGAATGAGCAAAGTGTTCTTCAATGCGTTGAAGAAGGCGGGGTCGCCGATCAGCCGGCCCCAATTGAAGGTCGGCGCGAACCGCCACGGCACGGTGCGCGTCGCCTGGAAGGAGATCAGGAACGAGCTGATGATCGGCCACAGCCAGAAGATCGAGAAGATCAGCAAATAGGGCGCGAGGAAGCGGTACGCCGTAGCGTTCTGATAGCGCATCGTTGCCCTGCTCCTTCGCTTCGGTTTCGCCGGCCTTGTCTTGCCTTCTCCCCTTGTAAGGGGAGAAGGGAGAGCGGTGCTCAGCTCACTCTTCGACCGGCAGGCCGGTCGCCGAGGCGATCTGGCTTGCGGCATCGTCGAGCGCCGCCTTGGCGTCGGGATAGCCGCCGCCGAGATATTTGGTCTGCACCGAACGGACGATGATTTCCGCGTCGCTCTGGAACGGCGTGCCGCGGCTGGGGACAACTTTTGGCAAGGTGCTGAGAATGTCCTTCCACACCGCCTGGCCGCCCCAATAGGGCTGGCCTTGGGAGACATAGGGGTCGTCGAGCGCCGAGATCAGCGACGGCACCAGGCCAAAACCCTTCAGCATCGCTATCTGGCCCTCGTTGGTCGCGAGGGAGTATTTCAGGTAGGCGTAGGCGGCTTCCTTGTTGTTGGACACCGAGGTGATGGCGAGCGAGGAGCCGCCGAGATTGGCGGCGCGCGGGCCGTCGGCAGTGAGGCTCGGCATCAGGTAGACGCCCCATTTGCCGCTGCCGTCGGGCGACTCGGTGCGTATGGTGCCCTCGTACCAGCCGCCATACATCTGGCTGGCGACAGTGCCGGCAGTGTTGTTGGTGATCTTGGTGCTCCAGTCGGCCGAGGTGATGATGCCGGCGTCATTCATCTCCTTGATCTTGGTCATCGACGCCACGCAGGCCGGCTGATTGACGGTGATCGACTGCCCGTCGGCGGCGAAATAGGCGCAGCCCTGCTCGTTGGCGATCATCCGGAAGAATTCGGAGTCGCCGTTGAAATCGGCATTGGTCATCTTCACACTAGGATTGGCCTCCTGGATCTTCTTGCCGGCGGCAATGAAATCGTCCCAGGTCTTGATCGAGGTTGGATCGACGCCGGCCTTCTCGTAGAAGTCGCGGCGGTAATACATCGCCACCGGGCCTGAATCCCACGGCATCGCATAGGCCTTGTCTTCCACTTCCAGCTCGGTGCGCTTGAAGTCGGGGAATTTTGCCTGGTCTTCGGCCGTATAGCCGAGCGTGTGAAGGTCGACGAAGCAGTCCGGGAACTGGCTCCAGTAGTTCTCGGCCTCGCCGTTCTCGATCGTCACGATATCCGGCAGCCCCTCGCCGCCGGCGGCGCAGCCGGCGATCGACTTGTCGTAGGTCGGGTTGTTGCCGAGATCCTGGACCGTGACCTTGATGTCGGGGAACTGCTTGTTGAAACCTTCTATGGTGGCCTTCAGCGACGAAGCGGCGACGTCCCAGCTCCAGATCGTGATTTCGCCGGATTGCGCAAAGGCCGGGGCAGAGCCCAGGGCAAGCGCGAGCGCGGCGCAGGTCAGTGTGATGCGCATTGAAATCCTTGGCGCGGCTGGCATAGCCGCC
>NZ_CAKXZT010000072.1 GCF_935825525.1 Mesorhizobium escarrei | reverse complement strand
GCCGGGCATCCGAAACCCATCACAAAAGCAGACCGCCCCATGAATTGTTTGATGGTCCGCTTGTCGGGGGCGACGATAACCTAGCTACGCGGTCGGGCGGTCGAACTCCGGACCACGAGCTCGACTGGCATGACGATTTGCTTGGCAGGACCGTTCGCGAACACCATGGCGGCGGCAAGCCGCCCCTTCCCGACAATATCCTGCGCTACGGTCGTAAGGGGAGGTGTGGTCCGTGCCGCTTCCGCGGTGCCATCGAAGCCGAGCACCGACACGTGCTCGGGTACCTTTATGCCGCGGCGGACCGCTTCGTCGAGAACGGTTATTGCCTGCCAGTCCGACATGGTCAGGATTGCCGTTGCTTCCGGAGCCCGATCGAATACGACCGAGCCGGCAGAGGGCTCTCCAGGGGTGGTCTCGATGATTGGTACATCATCAACCGACAGATCGAACTCCGCCAAGCCCTGAGCGAAGCCCTCGAGCCTTTCGTGGTCGAGCGAAAATCCGGCGGTGATCGTGCGCTTGCCCTTGCCAGGCTTATGGACGATCGGCGGTCCGGATGTACGCCGGATGGAAAGCATCGCAAAACTCCGATGCCCAAGAGCAGCCAGGTGCCTGACCGCCATCATCGCGCCGCTCCGGCCGTCGATCCGGATCGAATTGACGTTCGGGCCGGCATCGCTTTCGAGAATTACGAAGGGCAGGCGCCGTCGCTGCGCGGAAGTAATCAAGTCGATGTCTGCACTGTGACCCAATATGAACCCGTCTACCAACGCCTCCCGGATCGTGGAGGTGCGCGTTGCATCCGTGCCGTTGATCAGGCTCAGCGTCGCGCCGACCTCGTCGCACACAAGCGACACTCCGAGCATCAGCTCTCGGAGATATGGGCTTCTGATCATGTCACCAATGGCATAGGCGCCCGGCGGCATGCATCCGATGGCGTTGAACTTGCCGTCACGCAACACTCGTCCTCGAGGGTCGGGGCCATCATACCCAAGCTGGTGCGCAGCAGCCTCGACGCGCTCGCGTACATCGGACCGAACCCGGTCCGGATGATTGAAGACGTTGGAGACGGTGCCCCGCGAGACTCCGGCGACCCGGCCGACATCAGCCAGGGTTGGCATTTTGGAACCATTCATTTTCGATGAACTAAACCATTTTTTGGAGCGCTCCAAGTTTTTCTTGACTTTGTATGGCAAAAGTTGGAGCTTTGTGTTTGGAGCGTTCAAATCGTCAGAAATGGCGGACTTTTCCGACATTCTGGGCCGTCAAGGTCGAACTCTGCACGTGTGCGAACGCTGCCAAGGAGGATGGGATGACTGCGACCAAAGGTGCTTCGCTCACGCTCATCGGTGAGACTTTCGACTGCGCATTCGGCGCGTTCGTGCCGCGGCTGACGGTTCTATCGTCGAAGGAATTGCGCGTACAGGCCACGATAGGCGCGACCAAGATCGACGAGATGGTCCAAAGCGATCTGACGGCTATCCGCCCAGGTGTTTTCATAATGAGTTGGACCGAGCAGAGCGGCAACTTCGTCGTGCAGGTCCAGGATCACGAGAACAAGGTCGTCCACAATTATGCGCGGCTGGCAGATGGGCAGATTTTCTGCGCGCAAGGCGCCATTCAACCAGTGCCGGCGGTTTGAGATCCACCGCTGCCGGAACTGCCGACCCACCCTATACAGGTATACAGGTCGACGTTGAGAAGATGCGACTATCCGCCCGCCAAAACATGGGTGGCCCCGATGGAGGAGAAAATGGTTATAACGACCGGTACCATCAACCAGATTGATCCAGCTCAATGGGATCCAGCGCTCGATGCGGTTGCGGCCGCGCCGGCCAATCACAAAGTGCTTTTCGAGAACGACAATTTGCGAGTGCTTGAAGTTACGCTGCTAGCTGATGAGGAAGAACCGATCCACCACCACCGCTGGCCTTCTATCTTCGTCTTCGACTCTGTCGGTGGGCCGATCCATGATATATGCCCGGACGGGACCGTCTTGCCGGACAATCGCGACGTGATCCGGGCGATCGAGGCGTGGGACGGCAAAGGGTGCCTTGTTGTCCATCCGATGGCCCCGCAGCCGGCCGGGCGAATACTCAACAAGAGCGGCAAGCTCATTCATGGCATCCGGATCGAGATGAAGTGCTAGTGCAGACAGCCTCTGCCTCGTAGGCCTAGGCTCGGATCGTCTTCAGTGGGCGCGATCGATCGTGAAGATGAAGGGCCTGGGCCGCCTCCGGGTCAGTTCACGTCGATGTGGGGGCGTCTGAATGTCCGCTTCTCACATTCCAAGCCTCGAACCCGCAAGTCCGTTAGCGGCCCCATCCGTCACGCTGAGGTTACCGCCTCCTCGTCCGACGAGCGGAAAAACGCTCTGATCTCGCGTGAGCTCTCGGAGATGAAAATCGCCGCCTAAATCCGCGCTCCGCCAGTCGCATCAATCCGCTGGCCCGTCGTCCAACGTGCATCGTTCGACGCGATGAAGGTAATGACGTCCGCCACGTCGGCGGGCTGGCCAACCCGCGAAAACACCGACAACCCTTCCGCGCCGGCACGCGCATCGGTCGCGAGCCAAGCGGCATTCATGTCGGTCTCCGTGACCCCCGGCATGACCGCGTTCACCGTTATGCCACGGCTTGCAAACTCGGGTGCGAGTGCCAGCGTGAGTGTTTCGAGAGCACCTTTTGAAGCGGCATAGGCTGGATGGGTCGGCGCTGCGATACGCGTGAAGCCAGTGGAAACATTGATGACCCGTCCGTCTTCTCGAATGTCGTTCGCCAGCGCTTGGATCAAGAAGAAGGGTGCCTTGAAGTTGATCGTCATGAGGTCGTCGAACGTGGCTTCGCTCGTCTGCGCCAGGGGCGTCGCCACCGCTATGCCGGCATTGTTGACGAGGATGTCGAGGCCGGCTTTGCCAGTCGCAGCCAGGGACGCCTTTCTGAATTGCTCGGCGATACTGTCGGCCGCCGCCTTGCCATCGCGTAAATCGGCACGGATGGCGACAGCCCGCGAACCCAGGGCCTCGATCTCCTGCACCGTCGTCGCGGCCGCCTTGGCGTTGCTGGCGTAATGCACACCGATAAGAGCAGCGCCCTCCTTTGCGAAGGCAAGTGCAATTGCGCGGCCTATGCCACGAGATCCTCCGGTAACGAGGGCGACCTTGTTTGCGAGACGTCCGGACATCTGCGAACTCCATTGCAGCGTTTAATAGCGATCGATATATTAATCGCAGCGCAACGTTGTCAATGTTTTTTATAGGGATCGATATAAATATGGTGGAGCCTCCGAAAAAGCGGGGCAGACCGAGGACGCTGGATCGCAATGTCGGGCTGGACGTTGCGGCGCGCCTGTTCTGGGAGCATGGCTATGAAGGGACTTCCATAGCCGACTTGACGGCGGCCATGGGCGTTACGCCGCCGTCGCTCTACGCGACCTTCGGTTCGAAGCAGGAGCTTTACTGCAAGGCGCTCGATCATGCCGTCGAGCGGGAAAGCAAGGCTCGGATGGACGCGCTGAATAGCGGCTTAAGCGCGTATGAGGCTCTGTCTTTCTATCTGCACGATGTTGCGACTGGCATCTCGCGCCCCGACGACCCGAGAGGATGCATTGTCTCGACAGCGGTTGTTCAATGCGCGGCGGAAAATGAACCGGTCGCGAAATCTATGACTGCAAGGCGAGAGGCTGCGATCAAAGCTATACGCGAACGTTTCGACAGAGCGATTAGCGAAGGGGATCTCGCTGTCGGCACCGACACGGAGTCGCTTGCGCGTTTCTATGGAGCCTTCGTACAGGGCATGTCGGTGCAGGCGTGTGACGGTGCCTGCACCCAGAGGCTGAAACGTTTGGTCGACATCGCACTTTCAGCTTGGCCAGGGAAGCGTAGCAAAAACGGTCGTTGAATGCCTGAGGACGCTGGTGCAACCGACCGCGGATTCCGCGAGCGGACTGTTCGATTAGCCCGCCGGGACAGGCTCCCCCGCGTATCTGCGGCCGTCCGCTATAAGTGCAGCCGATGTTGAAAGCCGCCGTTCCGTTTTCGGCCCCAATCTCTGCCGTTACAAACCGTAGCGACAAGTTCGGATCGGCGGGCAAGCGGACGTTCGCGAATGGTCGCCTGCTGAAGCCGTGGTGATGTTGTTATGCCGGAAGACGGTCGGACCTGTGCTGGGCTGTGGCATACTCCTGCAAGGGTTAGGGTGCCGGGCCGCGAAGCCTGTTGGTGCGGGCTTCTTGCCAGCGCTGGACCGGTCGCGGAGAAGCGTCGGGGGAGCCGCCGCGCTTTTTTCAGCGGAGATGCCCCCTCCCGGTCAAAAAAACCGGGGGGGTGGGGTCAGGGTGACTCCTGGAGGCGGCAATCGCGACGAGATGGACGCCAGTCCGCCCACAGATGTCATGGGATTTTTTCAGGCAAGGGCCAGCGCCTGGGTGATATCGGCAACAAGGTCGTCGGGGTGCTCGACGCCGATCGACAGCCTTATTGTCGACTCAAGAACGCCGATCCGTTCCCGAACGTCTTTGGGCACGCCCGAATGGGTCATGGCGGCAGGATGGCTAGCCAGGGATTCCGTGCCGCCAAGGCTGACGGCAAGTTTCAATATCTGAAGGGCATTGAGAAACGCGAACGCCGCGGCCTGACCACCGCGAATGTCGAACGAAAATGTCGATCCGGCGCCCGTGCATTGCGTCCTGAATACGCCTGCGGCCGGAGTGTCGTCGCCGAGGAACGGCAGATATGCCACCCTTGCGACCTTCGGGTGGTCGGCCAGGAATTCGGCGACGATGCGGGCATTGGCGTTGGCTTTCTCCATGCGAATGCTAAGCGTTTCCAGCGAGCGGCCGAGCATCCAGCACGAGTGCGGATCGAGCTGCGTGCCGATCGCCCCCCTGAGCGCCTTGATCGATTTTGTGACGGCCTTGCTGCCAAGTGCCGCGCCAGCGATCAGATCGGAATGACCACCGACATATTTGGTCAGGGAATAGACGGAAACGTCGACGCCGTGGTCAAGCGGATTCTGAAACACCGGTCCGAGCAAAGTATTGTCGCACACAACGACCGGCCGCTCGCCCTGTTTGGCGGCGATCTCGTCGGCGATGCGGCCGACGGCCATGAAATCGACCAACGAGTTGGTCGGGTTGGAAGGCGTTTCGATGAAGATGACCGATACGCGACCATTCCTGCAACCTTCATCGGCCGCCGCGCGAATGGCTGATTCATCGACACCATCGGCGAAACCCACAGCGCCGACGCCAAAATTGGCCAGGGTCTTGGCCAGCAAAGTTTCAGTACCGCCATAAAGCGGTTGCGAATGCACGATGGCGTCACCCGGACGGGCAAAGGCAAGCAGGGTGGTGGCGATGGCCGACATGCCGGACGAGAACAGGATGCAGGCCTCGGCCCCTTCGTAGATTGCCAGGCGATCCTCGACGATTTCGCTGTTGGGATGATTGAAACGGGAATAGACCAGCCCGGCTCCGGTTCCGCTCGGCGGTTCCTTGCGGCCGGATACGAAATCGAAGAAATCGCGCCCCTCTTCGGCAGATCGGAACACGAAGGTCGAGGTGAGGAACACCGGCGGCTTCACCGCACCTTCCGACAGCTGAGGGTCGAAGCCGTAGCTCAGCATCAACGTTTCCGGATGCAGCCGATGATTTCCGATATGCGTCTTGGACGGACGTGGGGCGGTCATGACGATCCTCCGATCAGGTTGTTCAGACCAAAATTAGAGGAAGAACCAACCCCAGTCTCTTGCTAATCCACACGGTTCCATTGGTCATCAGACGGATTTGGCATGCGATGGTACGCTCGCGCCCGAGGATGCTGTCTTTTTTGGACTCGAAAACGGTCCGGTCGGTACGATCTCTTTCCAATTCTAAGCGCGAACAGCAGTCAAAGACCGATAGTGGCGCAGATAGTAGGAGAATAGGAAACATACCGGACCGACCGGACCAGAAATGGGCGAGCCGAGTGCCTGGGCGCCAAGCCGGAAGACGTAGTGCACGGTCCGCTAGGCGCGCGGTTGCTGCACCAGGCGACGTTGCAAGAGATCAGGAAGGATGAAGGCCGGGCTTCAGCGCGCGTTCTCGCGACGCGCGGAGGCCGGCCCGGGGCCGCGCATATAGTGAAGCTCTGGCCGGTAGCGCGGGGCAACGAATTCGCGAAAGGCCGATGCCAACCGAGTGATCAAAGCCCAACGTTCCATGACACAATCTTTCCCTGGGCGCACTCTTAGCCGATTGCTGTAACCGCAAGACGCCGCCTCAAAAGGCTGTTCGTTTCCGATTCTTGTCTGCGCTATGACGCCTTTTCCGCCGACCGCGGACGCATCGCTGGCGGCCGCATCTTTCAGGAATGCTCTGCGCGACCACATCCACTGTCTCGCGGCCATCGAGGCGCTCCCTATGACCTTGTGACGCCCGGTGGACATGGTGGCAAAGTACGCGACGCCGACGTCGATACGGTCTCGGGTGATGGACCGCTTGAACAAAAGACCGAATCGGATTGTGTCGCGGTCAGAGATTCCCATGAGGTGACGGACGACCAGAGGGCTACCGTCACGGCGGCGGCCAAGAACACTGCGGGAAGGCCGAACAGAAGCTTACGCGACATCATTGTCCCAACCTCACACGCCGGTGTTGATGTGGAACAGCGTCTCTGCGCCCGGCATGTCTGAAACTGTGGGAGCAAGAACCGTGCCACGCGAATTCGCAAGGCCGGGCTTCCGGAATCAGCGGAGGGGAAATCAGCGAGCGATGCACGAACTACTGGAGTGCGCCCAGCCTACGACGTATAATTAGCCCTAAATTTCGGGGAGGAAGAGCCATGAATGCAGTGCCTCAATGGCGGCTTGCAGGCGACTGGTTCGACATCTGCAGCTGCGACATCCCTTGTCCTTGTGAGTTCGCCCAGCGGCCGACCGGCAATCACTGCCAGGGCGTCCTCGCCTGGCATGTGCGCGAGGGTCAGTATGGCGACGTGAACCTCGACGGCCTGACGCTGGTGGCGCTCGGCGAGTTCGAAGGCAATCTATGGGCCGGCGAGGCAAAGGTCGTGATGGGCATGTACCTCGACGAGAAGGCGAACGAGCGGCAGCGCGAAGCCCTGCAGGCGATCTTCGGCGGCCAGGCCGGCGGCTGCCGGCGGGCTTTGCCGCCAGTATCGGCGAGATGCGTGGCATGGAGTTCGTGCCGATCACTTTCCAGGTGGCGGGCGACCTCGCCACCTGGCGGGTCGAGATTCCTGGCCTCGTCGTCGGGCATGCGGAAGCGCTTTCCGGTCCCACAACACCACCCGGCAAGCGGGTGCAGACAATCAACCCGCCGGGCTCGGAGGTCGGCCCGGGCCAAGTTGCCACCTGGGGGCGTTCTGTCGAGGTGAGCACCAAAGGCTTCGGGCTCGACTGGACGGGCACGGCCCGCTCGAGCAAGCACATTCCGTTCGACTGGACCGGCCCGAACTAGGGGTGCCGATGCCTGACGCGTTCCCCAGGAAATCGTGGCGGCTCCGGAATTTGCGTGGCATGCCGCTCGGCCTTCTCGCATCGCTCGTCGTGCTGACAGCGGCGGCGTGGGCGCTCACGCTCTACCAGACCTTCAGCATGGATATGCCGATGGGCATTGCGGTGCGCGGCGGGATGGAGGGTATGGAAGGCATGGCCGGCATGGCGATGGCCGGAATTGCCGCCGACGGCTGGTCACTCGCCGGCGCCGCCGCCTTTCTTGCTGTATGGACTGTGATGATGGCGGCTATGATGCTGCCGGCCGCGGCGCCCATGATCGTTATGTTCTCGGCGGCGCAGGCTAGGCGCGAACAGCACGTGGCCATCCCGACATGGATGTTCGTCGCGGGCTACATGCTCGTCTGGGCGGCGGCGGGCCTTCTCGTGTATGTCCTGGTCCAGTTCGGCAGCGAGTTTGCAACGAGCCTCGATCCGCCTCAGCGTTCGAAATGGGCGCCGCTCGCACTCGGTGTCACGCTTGGCGTCGCCGAACTCTACCAATTCACGACCCTCAAGCACATTTGCATCGGCCATTGCCGTTCGCCGCTCGCTTTCGTTGCGCAGCACTGGCGCGACGGGCGGGTTGGCGCGCTCGAGATGGGGCTGCGCCACGGGCTCTATTGCTTTGGTTGCTGCTGGGCGCTGTTTGCCGTGCTGGTCGCCGCGGGGCGTCATGAGCGTCGCCTGGATGCTGCTGTTGACGCTGGTCGTCTTCGTCGAAAAGCTGCTGCAGCGTAGCCGTCGCTTCGAAGGTGCTTTAGGCATTGCGCTAATAGCCCTCGGAATCGTTGTGTCGTTCGGGGCGATCGAGAAGCCTTGGATGAGCGGTTAGCGGCTTTCGCTTCCATTCTCGCCAAACCGCGCCCACAGTGGCTGGGCGACGGGTTCGTCAGAAGGAAGGCGAGCGCTTGTATAGCCTAACCAAGGTTGGGGTCGAGCGTTCGAATCGCTTCACCAGCTCCAGTTTCCTCTAAGGGAATCAAGCATCGAAAAGCCGCGGTTCGCCGCGGCTTTTTCGATTTTTTTGGGCTGGACGGCATCACCCAGCAGACGGAGCGAGCCTATCGCTTGCCGGCCGCGTTGTGGCCTGCAGGCGCTTTGTTCGCCGCTCGGAATACCCCCAATAGAGTTAGGACTTTTGCTTTTCAATTTGGACCAAGGTCCCTTGCGGACAGGTGTATTTAAACCAAACTGGCTAAGTAGTGGACCATCATATTAGAGAGTCCTCATATCATAGTCCGGAATCATCCTGGCGGGAGGGCGGCTCGAAGGAGGAATTATGAAAACTCGAACCAGTCTGTTCGCAGCGGTCGCCGCTCTCGCCCTTGTCGCGTCTCCAGTCCTCGCCGGACCCGGCGGCAATGGCGGCGGAAAGGGTAACGGCGCAAGCAACGGCAACGGCGGCAACTCGGCCGCGGCCGGATCGCAGGGACACGGAGCCGCAACGTCTGCGGCGGCCAGGGATAAGTCCACTCGGGGAATTGCTCATGCAATGGCTGTCGTTTCGACGACGCCGGCCTCGCCGCAGGCCACCCAGTCCTTGCAAGCCGCCTTGGACAAGTTCCTGGCAAGAACGGCCGCCGATGACCCGGCAGCGGATTCCGGCGACACCTCCGAAATTCCCGACGCTGCCGAATAAAATTGCAAATCGTGCGCTGCGCGGCGGCGCACGTACCATCGAGATTCTTGCCCAGCTGGCGGGCTCCTTCATCTGTTCGGCCGATGCCCCGGATCAAGGAAAAGCCGACATTTGAGCCAGATCCTAAGGGATCCCTGGACGGTCCTGCCCCTACAGACTGATCCAGAGAGCACCACCGGCTTCGGCCGGTGGTGCGTTTTTGCGTGGGCGCTCAACTGGCGCTGGTGGCCATGTGTATCTCCTGCCAGAAAAGTTGGCTGACCGTAGTGCAAATTACAATACAAGCGACGTTCCTGATCGAGCGCGCGCCGGCGTCGACCGCCATGCCCTGTGCGTCGACTATCTGGCGCCCGCGCCTCTGCGAAAATCCGACGGCGACATGCCGGCCAGCTTGCGGAACGACTTGTTGAAGGCGCTGAGCGAGCCGAAGCCGGAGTCCATGGCGACGCGCAGCACGTTGGCGTCCTGGTGCATCAGCAGCGCCTGAGCGTAGCTGAGCCGCAACAAATTGACATATTCGTTGAGCGTCATGCCGGTCGATTTCTTGAAGATGCTCATCGCGTATTTGGGATGAATGTCGGCCGCCGCCGCGATGTCGACGCAATCGATGTCGTAGAGGAAATTCTCGGCGATGAAGTCGCACATGCGCCCGACATTGCGCAGCGATTGCTGATCGAAGGGGCTGCCTGGCTCCTGCTCGATCGGGGTTTCGGGTACCAGCCGGTAAGGCTCGAAGCGGACCCGCTCCAGCCGCAGCAGCAGTTCGTTGACGGCGTGCTCGGCTTTGCCCGGATCGCCCGAGCGGACATAGCGGTTCCAGCGCTCGAAATTGTCGCTGTCGGAGCGGTCGGTGGCATTGGTCACCAATGTCGCGCCCGTCATCAGCCGGTTGCGGACGTCCGCGGGCAGGTGCAGCCGGAAGAAGTGCACCAGCGGCAGATGCGCGCCGGCATAGACGGCGTCGTCCGACGCATCGTCCATCTGGTGCGGCAGGCCGCCCCAGAACAGGCACATGTCGCCGGCCGAAAGCGCGATCTCGTGCTCGTCCATGCGGTAGTGCACGGCGCCGCGGACGATGAAATTCACCTCGACCTGGGCATGCCAATGCGGCTTCAGCATCACCAGGGGCTGGGTGTGAAACATCTGCAGCAGCAGCGGCAGACCCTCCACGCTGCTGGCGCCGGGCTGGTAGAACGGCCTATCCGGCATCTTACTTTCCGCCAATTCTTTATTCCTTTTGTCGCGGACAAGCCTTCCCCAGTGCCTAGTCTAGTGTGCGTCCATAAACGGCAAG
>NZ_CAKXZT010000071.1 GCF_935825525.1 Mesorhizobium escarrei | reverse complement strand
AAACCGCAGAACGGGTACGACTCCAGCACGCAGGCCAACGACCTCATCGCGCTGATGGATGCGCTCGGCCACAAGCGCTTCGCGATGATCGGCTTCGACACGGGCATGGGAATCGGCTATGCCCTCGCTGCGGATCATCCGGATCGCGTGGAGCGCCTGGTCGTCGGCGAGGGCATCATCGCAGGCGTCACTCCCTCACCACCCCTGATTGTCCCCGGACCGCTCAACAAGCGACTCTGGCACATTGCATTCAACCGGCTGGACGGCGACGTAAATGAGCGCCTCGTTCGGGGGCGCGAAGACATC
>NZ_CAKXZT010000070.1 GCF_935825525.1 Mesorhizobium escarrei | reverse complement strand
CAGCCGGCGGGTCGGGAGGATCTTGGCGGCTGATGTCGATCGTTGAAGTGTATCCATGTCGTAGCTCCTGTTTACAACGCAACATGCGTCATCCCTTCCCTCCTTCCGACAGCGAGATCAGGTCCCGTTGTCAGGAGGAATGAAACAGCGGACGTTGTTCCCAGCCGCGCAAATGTGGGACGGCTGCGTTCGGCCAGCAGACGTGTTCCGGCACTCTTTACGCATGCCCAGCCAGCTGTTGTGCCACCTCTGGTACCCTTAACCGTAGTCGCCCTCGGGAGGACGACCTGGGACGTGGGACGTTTGGACCTGCGCCAGTGCGGGACTGGCTGCCAACAGAACGACCACTAGGCGGAAGTCCATCGCTCAACATCCTCCAGTTGGTGGTGCGGGTCGTCTCGTCGAAACATTGTAGGGAGCAGAAGTAGTACTGGTGAGGCAGTTTCACCTCACACGCGCAGCTTAGGCATTCCATTCTGTTCTCCATCTCTGCCTTGCCGGCAGACCGGCAACGCATTGCACAAAAGCGTTTTGTGAACTTGTCGAAATACGCGTCTTCGGAAGGTTCAGGCCTCCGCACCAGTAGCAGTACTTTGACGATCTCTGCATGATTTTCTCGACAGCTCCTGCAAGTTTCTCGATCATAGTTTGCGTAATGTATTGACGTTATGTGCTGTAGAAAATCAGCGATCGAGCAAACCTCGCCGCACCGGAAATCCACAGTAAGCATACATAGATTTTTCCATTTGGATGAATCATCCGTAAGTATGGCTGAGTAACCCATTTGGGCAGAGCCGCAATTGAGGATTTCTGTTGGGAGATATCCGCTGAACACGTTAGTTGACGAAACCAGCTAACCGAGCTGGCGTCGCACGCGCTACCAGCGATTGGCACGCCGGTTACTACGCCGCCATGAAGCCAATTGGCAAAAGCCAATCGGTGCAACGGGCGAAATTCGAATTAGGACGGCGTTTTCGAAAGACATCTCTTTGCCTGGGCGTAAGACTCCGCGCCCAATCTCGAGGATTTCACGCATGGCGCCTAGGAAGTCGATCAGGCCCTACAAATCCGCAGCCGGAGGCTGGGGCGCGCTGCGAGCGACCGGAACAGCCCTAACCGAGCAAGGCATCGCCCTCAGCGGCTCGACGACGCTCCTGCGCATGAACCAGCCGACGGGCTTTGATTGTCCCGGCTGCGCCTGGCCCGACCCCAAACACACATCATCTTTTGAATTCTGTGAAAACGGTGCAAAGGCAGTTGCCTGGGAGGCCACGGCGAGGCGTTGCACGCCGGAATTCTTTGCAGCGCATACGGTGAGCGAACTCAAAGGCTGGAGCGACTATGACCTGGAAATGCAGGGCCGCATTACCGAACCGATGGTCTATGACCGCGCTTCCGATCGTTACCGGCCGATCGATTGGGATGATGCCTTTGCCTTGATTGGGCGCCATCTGAACGGGCTTGCCGACCCGAACGCCGCTGAGTTCTACACATCCGGCAGGACATCGAATGAGGCTGCATTCCTGTACCAGCTCTTTGTGCGCGAGTTCGGCACCAATAATTTTCCAGACTGCTCCAACATGTGCCATGAATCGACAAGCGTAGGCTTGCCGAAATCTCTGGGCGTCGGGAAAGGCACTTGTCTATTGGAAGATTTCGACCTTGCGGACGCAATCTTCATATTTGGCCAGAACCCAGGCACCAACAGTCCACGTATGATGACCAGCCTTCACAACGCATCACGGCGCGGTGCGGCGATCATCTCGTTCAACCCGTTTCGCGAGCGTGCTCTGGAGCGCTTTCAGGCACCGCAAAACCCGATCGAAATGGTGACGATGACGTCGACACCAATCAGTTCCAAGCTCTATCAGGTCCGCGTTGGCGGAGATGTCGCTGTCCTGAAGGGAATGATGAAGGTGCTGGTCGAGGCGGACGAATCCGCTGTTGCCGCCGATAAGCCGCACGTACTCGACTGGGATTTCATCCACGGCCACACCCAAGGGCTTGACGCAGTTGTTGCCGATCTTCGCGCCACGCCATGGGACGCGATCGAACGCATGTCCGGGCTGAGCCAAGCCGATATTACGGCGGCGGCCGAGGTCTATATGCGTGCCGACAAGGCGATCCTCGTCTATGGAATGGGTATCGTCCAGCATTCCAGAGGCACGCAGAATGTGCAGCAGATCGCCAACCTGGCGCTCATGCGTGGCAATGTCGGCAAGCCTGGCGCCGGCGTCTGCCCGGTGCGGGGCCACTCCAATGTGCAGGGCGATCGCACGGTTGGCATCACCGAAACTCCCTCGGATGAATTCCTTGACCGGTTGGAGCGCAGGTTCGGCTTTAAACCACCCCGTGCCCATGGCCACAATGTCGTGACCGCTCTTGAAGCTATGATCCGCGGCGAGGTGAAGGTGTTCATCGCCATGGGAGGCAATTTCGCGGCCGCGGTTCCGGATTGGCAGCAAACACAAAACGCAATTCGCAGCCTTGATCTGACGGTCCAGGTATCAACCAAACTCAACCGCAGCCATTTGATAATCGGCCGCGAGGCGCTGATCCTTCCCTGTCTGGGACGTACCGAGGTCGACAGCCAGGCGACAGGCCCCCAGTCCATCACCGTCGAGGATTCCATGTCGATGGTGCACGCGTCGGCGGGCCAGAATCGGCCAGCTTCCGAACGTCTGCTGAGCGAACCAGCCATTGTCGCCGCAATGGCAAAAGCAACGCTTGGAGCGCGGTCGGTCGTGGACTGGGACGGATTGGTCGCTGACTACGACCTCATTCGTGACGCGATCGAGGACGTGTTCCCGATTTTCCAGGCCTACAACGCTCGTGTTAGAATTCCCGGAGGATTCCATCTTACCTCGACAGCGCGCGAGCGTATCTGGATGACGCCGTCCGGCCGGGCCAACTTTCTGGTGTTTGAAGGCCTTGGGGAAGATGCGGATCCGGGGGACATGGATGGGCTGTGGCTCACCACAGTCCGCAGCCACGACCAGTACAACACCACGATATACTCACTGTCCGATCGATATCGTGGCGTCTTTGGGCAGCGCGACGTGCTGTTTATCAACCAAAGGGAAATGGAAAACCGCGGCCTGAAAGCCGACGATCGCGTCGATCTCGTGACACAGTCGACCGACGGCATCGAGCGTACAGTCCGAGACTTCAGGATCGTCCCCTACGCATTCCCGGACGGCTGCTGCGCGGCCTATTATCCAGAGACGAATCCGCTGGTGCCACTGTACTCGCGCGACCCCAGCAGCTTCACGCCATCCTCGAAGGCGATTGCAATTCGACTTGTCAGGTCCGCAAATCGCGAGGCGGCGGCCGATCGTATTGTACGGCCTGGAGGCTGAGAACCATGGATCCCGTCGAACTCGGGGGCTTTTTCCCTCTGCGCCGCGTTCGGCACGGTTCGGTGCTTGGCTCGCCGATCATCGATGCGTTGTCCCGCCAGCGCGGCCGTCTCGGTGAGACGCGCTGGTTCAAACTCTTCGCCTTGATGGTAACGCCGCTCAGCCTCTTCAACGTGCTCGCGGGCTCGAGCACGGACGCGGTCACCACATCATTCTTGATTTTCTTCGCCATCTATTCAGATTTGGTGATCGCTTTGCTCTGGTTAACAGAGAAAGATGGTGCTCTCGCTGAACCGACCCAGTCTCATCCACGCCCCAAGCGGATCGCTCTGTGCGTAAAGGGTCGAGGGGAAGATCATCCCCAATTCCCACAGCCATTGGATACACGCGAAACCCATAGTCGACGTGGACGGGCTCGAGCAAGCGCACGACGAGGACACGATTGAGACGCAAAACCGGGACGATGAGAGCAATAGAGCCCAAGTCAATTTCCGGCATGCCGATTACATTTGCATAGGAGCGGCGCGTACCTGTCCGATGGCCCGCGACGCGCGTGCCCCCAATCCTCTGGAGCCGAAATGGATATCGCGTCAAAGCCTGTGACCGACTTGCGGGTTTATCTCGCGCAAGAGCGAACGTTTCTCGCCTGGATTCGTACCGGCATCGCTTTGATGGGTTTCGGGCTCGTGGTGGCGCATTTCGAGCTGTTCGCCGACCAGCCCCACATCACTCAAACCGCGTCGGGCGTGGCCCTGCACGGCCCCTCACTTTGGTTCGGAACGGCGCTCGTCGCGATCGGCGCAGTCGTGAATCTCCTTTCCGCATGGCGTTATATTCGATCGGTTGGTGAAACGAGCAGCGGTCAATTCGGGAACCGCTCCCTCTCCGGGCAAGGCGTGATTGTGGCTCTGTTCCTGGCGTTGCTTGGCATTGCCATGACGATTTACCTGACTTTGGCTCCGCTGCAACTGCCGCAAACGCTGCATGCCTAGTCCGCAATCATGACCGCTAGAGTCGATAAGGTGACGATGATGGAAGATTCAAAAAAGCATTATGTCGACAATACGAGCCAATCCTCTTCGGCGGGTCTCACAATCCGACAAAAGGAGCCAAAGAATCTGGAGGCTCCCTTCGATTGGATCGACTCGTACCTAACTCCGACGGAACTGTTCTACATCCGAAGTCATTTTCCGACACCAACCCTGGAGGGCGCCTCTTATCAACTACGCGTCGATGGTGCTGTCAGGCATCCGTTCACGTTGAGTTACGACGAGTTGCGAAGCATGCCATCAGAGACCCGGGTCGCGACTTTGGAGTGCGCAGGTAACAGTCGGGTCTTTCTCGTCCCGCAGGTCCAAGGAGCACAATGGGAGCTCGGTGCGGTCAGCAATGCGGAATGGACCGGTGTGCCACTGCGAACGTTGCTGGAGCGTGCCGGCATGGAAGAAGATGTTTGCGAGATCCTGCTCGAGGCAGCGGATCGCGGAACACCCAAGGAAGAGCCCGTTCCCCCGGATCCGATTTGCTACGCCTGGAGCCTGCCCCGAGCCAAGGCAATTCAACAGGAAGTCCTGATTGCCTACCAGATGAATGGTCGTGATCTGCCGCGGGACCACGGATATCCGGTGCGCGCAATTGTTCCCGGCCATTATGGAATGGCTTCCGTCAAGTGGCTGACGCGTATCCAGGCCGTGCGTGAGCCTTTTCACGGTTACTGGCAGACGTCGGATTATGCCTACTGGGCTTCGATGGAAGGAAACCCCGTGCGGCGCTCGTTGGGCGAAATGCAGCTCAAGTCCGAGATCGCACGACCGCGTGTTTACGAAACGTTGGCCCCGAACCGGATCTACACGATTTCCGGCGCTGCATGGGCAGGCGAGACCGATGTGGCCGAGATCGCAGTGAGCACCGATGGTGGCCGAACCTGGACCGAGGCGGAGTTCGTGGATCCTGTGCGACGGCATGCGTGGCGACGTTGGAAACTCGACTGGCTTACTCCGAATGAGCCGGGGCAGTATACGCTGCTGGCCCGCGCCAAGGACGTGAGCGGCGTGCTCCAACCCAACGAGCACGACCGGCACTACGGCGTCTACGTGATCAATCACCCACTCCCGATTGAAGTGTTCATAGGCGATTCCGGACGCCAGTAACTGTAACGCGGGTGAGACGCTCACCCTAACGTCGCTACGGCATTTTTAATCGCGGAGTTGGCAGACAGATTGCTGTGGGAGAGGGTCGCCCTCAACCTCACTTGGACGGCAAGGACGGCCCTCCTGCTTTACCGCGTCTGCAACTGAACCGCTTCGCCCGGCTCCGCGGTGCTACCATCAGCGATGACGAGATAGCGCCGCCCGCTTCTGGCATCGCCCTGCACGATTTGCGTTTACGATGGCAGACCCGGCAGGATTGGTCATGAACATCGAAAGTGGCTCCAGCGCTGCGGCCGGTCCGATCTGCCCGCCAGCGCCAGCACATAACGGCTTCTTCAGCAGCAGCCCAGTCACCGAAGCCTGCAGGGCTTGGATCGGCCCCTGGTAGAAAAGCGAGACGCTGGTCGGCTCTTCGCCTGCTTTGGCGCCCTCGCCGGCCAAGCTTTCATCTTCACCGGATTAGGCTTACCCGTGGCCGGATCGGCCTGCCGGGCGAGCAGCTGATCCAGGAAACCTTTTGCGTCCCTGACGGGGAAGACCGGGATGGCGTTCATGCCGGTGCGCCATTCCTAGCCACTTGGCGGGCGGAAGCTCAGCGCCATGCTGCGCACCTCGGTCTCATCGTCCGGGAACGAACGGCTTGCCGACGGCAACAGCAAAGCGCCCGATTACGGAATGCTTCCGAGCCTGAAGACGTCGGCTTTCGAGAGGCGCGCGCCGGTCGGCTCTTCGAAGAGCCGGGGCGACCGGGATGATGATGTCTCGCGGCTAGGTCGAGCACTTGAATTGGTCGAGTCGATCTCGCATTGTTCGCTTGCCCTCGGCGATTGCCTTGCGCCCGGTTGGCGCGACCAAGTTTCGTATCCGATCATACGGTCGGCCCGTATGCGGCTGTTCTCACAGCCGGAGTTGGCACGCTTGTGTTGCCCCGCCGGCGATAGGTCCAATAGAGAGGCAGCCCGGTGAACAGGAACCCCCCGACAATATTACCAAAGGTCACCGGTATCTGATTCCAGTACCACCAGTCTGTGAAGCTGATCTTGGCTCCCAGCATCATTCCCATGGGTATGACAAACATGTTGACGACACAATGTTCAAATCCCAGTGCGAAAAACGCAAAGATGGGCAACCAGCATCCGATGATCTTGCCCGGCAAAGACCTCGAGCTCATTCCCATCACGACGCCAAGGCAGACCATCCAGTTGCATAGCATCGCCTTGACAAATCCAGTCGCCAAACCGGCATAGCCATACGGCGCGTAGGCGATCGTCTTAGACTCCGCGAGCGCGCGAATATGGTCCCCGAGCGCGCCGCCTCCAGCGTTGCCGACGTCGGTGAGGACTAAATAGAACAGCATGGCAAAGAGGAGCGCCCCCAGCATATTACCGACAAAGACCCAGATCCAGTTCGCCAACATCGAGGCGGCTGTAGTGCGTCGAGCAAGTACCGCCAATGGAACCAGGCCAAAGTTCCCGGTCAGAAGCTCCAGGCCAAGAACGACGATCATGGCGAACCCCGCCGGAAAGATGAGGGCGCCGACAAGCGGGACATTCGTCTGAAGCGCGCCTTGCAGTGCCAGACTCGTCCCGAAGGCGAGTAGCGCTCCGGCGAATATGCCACGGATCAAAAGATCAGTGGCACCGTGAGCAGCTTTGGCGGCGCCGAGGTCGACCATTGCCTGCACGATCTCGACGGGCGAGAGACTGTCGTTCATGATGACCCATCTTTCTGGACTGGACATTTGTTGCGGAGAGACAGCCGATCTGTGCAGCGGCTCAATCCATCGCGACGGAACGCCCGAAGCGAATGTGGCCCTGGAATCAGCTGCCGTCAGCCGGGCATGATGCCGATCTGCTCCTTGGGAAATTTCGCTAGCACGGCCGGATCCACATTCAGGTGCTGCGCGACCAATTCGGGCGGGGCATGGGCGAGCCAGTCCGACAGGTCGACTTCATGGTATTCCGGCGTCTTGAAGATCGACAGAAACTGCAGGTCGGTGGCGCCCGTGTTGACGATGTAGTGCCCTTGATTCTTCGGAACGTAGCCAATGTCACCGGACTTGAAGTCAGCCGTCTCGGCCCGAGGACCGGCATCAAACACGGTCATGCGGCCTTGTCCCTTGATCCAGTATTGCCATTCGTCGGCATTCTGATGCCAGTGCATTCGCCGGAGGGCACCGGGCTTGATCGTCTCCACGGCCGCGGCGATCGTCGTCGATACCTTGAAAGTCCGGCTATCGGCAAGACGGACTGCACCTGACGAATTTTCCTTCACCGGCACGCTATGGCGCAGCGAGAACGTGAACGGATTGGTAGGCGCGCCGCCGGACCGCACGGCGGCCTGATCGGCCGCGAGCGGACCTGGCTCTTGTCCCTGGAAGATCCAGAGATCATGAAGCGGTATCGATTTGAAACTTTCCGCGGGCACGCCGAAATTCTGGGCCAGAATTTCCGGCGGCGTATGTGCGAACCAGTCGGTCACAAGAAGCGTATTGAATTCAGAGGCCTCACCATCGTCAAAGATGATCAGGAACTCGCAACCGTCTGGCCCGAGACCCTGGAGCGAATGCGGAGAGCCTGCTGGAAAATACCAGATGTCACCTTCTTTGATGTCCTGCACATAGGCTTGGCCCAGCTGATCGAGCGTTGTCACCCGCATGCTACCATTCGTGACGTATCCCCATTCGGCAGCAAGATGCCAATGAAGCTCCCTGATGCCGCCAGGTCCAAGTCGCATATTGACGCCGGAGACGGACGTCGAAATCGGGAAATCCGCGACCGTGACCTGTCTGGCCCAGCCGCCGCCCTGAACGCGCTTGGATGCAACGTTGAACGAGGACCAGAACCTCGGCGTGCCGCCGACATCGGTTGCGGGCGGGTTTTCGAAAGACGGCAGTTGATCCGCGACCGCCGGATTCTCTGGGCCGGGATCCGACAGGCTACCGGAATTTGCATTTGTTGCGCCCTGCGGCGGCTCATCCGGATTGCCAAACGTCGCTGCATGGGCAGCCGTCGCCGCGACGGCGACACCTCCGAGCGCAAGGACATTCCGGCGCGATAGTGCTTGCATGCGTGTTCTCCTGTCTACAAGTCGAACCGCAAGGCTTCGAACACTGCCCGTTGGATCGGCGTGGCCCAATATTCTTTTTTTGCCTATAGTGCGAGTTGGTGTGCCTGGTACCGCCGTAACTCCACATAAGACCCAGAAATCGTGGTTTCCGGACTCCGGGGTCGTTTGGCTGGTAAATGATCTATTTCGCTATAGTTTGACCGCCGCCACCGATGCGGCGAGTCACCCACGAACCGTTTGAACACCGTGGTGAAGTGAGATTGCGTTTGGAATCCGACACTGAGCGCGACGTCGACGATGGAGGAATCATGCTGCAAGAGGAGCTCCCGTGCTCGTTCAATACGACGCCGCAACAAATATTCATGAGGACGAATGCCGGTCGACATACGAAATTGGGCAGCGAAGTGCATCGGTGAGAGCCCCGTTACTGTGGCAACGTCGCCAAGCGTGATCGGCTCTGCCAGGTTCGCATCGATGTACTCAAGGGCGCGCCTGAGCCGCCATTTCGGCAAAGCTCCACAATTGCGTTTTGGCCGAAAGGGATCGTGGCGATGGTCATACCCCAGAAGCCGTGCGGCGATCGCTAGTCCGACGGCGCTTGCGTAGATTTCGCCGAAATGCTCGTCCATCCCGTCGATTCTAAGCAGGGCGCGGGCCAATTCCTCTATCGCGGAGTCGGCCTGCGACCGGAGGTCCAGAAACACACATCGATCGGATCCCGCCTTATCGCAAAAAATTCCCAAACGACGCCGCAAGTCGTCGCTGCCGATCCGGAGAAAGCGCACTGCCACTCCCTTTGGAAGCAGGCGCATAACCGCATCGAGCAAATTGGCTCTTGTTGGATCGTCGACTGAACCCCCTGGTTCCTTTGGATCCGGCACGAATAGGATCAGATTTACCTGTCTCGTCGCTATTCCGACGACAAAGCCTAAGCGTGAAGCGGCTGACGAGGTCGAATGCTTTGGGAGGCAGCTGTCTTCGAAATTGATTTGGTCGTTCCAGAACTTGGGAATGCTGACCCCTTCTATCCTGCGCATTTCGAACGACATGGTTTGCCTCCTTAACTTCTTGCCGATGCAGTTTTAAAAACGTAGAATCCATAAGTATATTGAGAGGATTCCGCGCCACGCCCGCGGATCACGCTGGCAAGTCTTGCACCGCTATGAAGTTTAGATAATCAATTTCGACTCTGAACGGCTATTCTACCGATGGCAATCGACCTATGCGAATGATGTGGCTTGGATATACATAGGTATGGGATCTGCGGCCTCGCTTGGAAATTGACACGGCAAACCGATGGACGTCCGGCGTGGCATCTACGATGTTACGGCGCGATCTTTCTGTTGCGCAGGTTCATCGTGCTCTGCGTCGCGGCCACTGGAGTTCACCCAAAATAGAGAACGCCGACGAACACGTTGACCATCAGAGCCAGCACAATCACGCTTAGGACGAAGGAGATTAGCGCGTGCACGAAAATGATATGCCTGATCGACCCTGATCGGACTCTTACATCGGTAACCTGGAAGGTCATGCCTATGGTGAATGCAAAGTAGATAAAATCAAAATAGTCGGGTTCTGTGGTGCCCTGGAATACCAGGGGCCGATGATTTCGCTGCTGCCGACGATAGAACTCGTAGGCATAGTAGAAAGCGAAAAGCATGTTGAGAAATCCCCATGAAAGCATGATCGTTACTGATGCCAGCACAATCTCGTTCACCGACTTCTGGTGCACGCCCGAAAGTTCCAGACCGAGCGACCCCAGGATAACGACGCAGACAGCGGTGCCGGTCATGAGAACAGAGAACTTCCGCTCATTCTCCTCGCCCGCACGCCTCGGCATCACGCGACGGGCTGTCTTCCAGGCGATGACGAGACATGCCACGATCATCATGAGCGTCGTTATGTCGAAAGCGATGAGGGCTGCGCGAAGCAGCTCAAAAATATGTTGAAGTGCAAGATAAAGACATAGACCGAGAGCTGCCATCATCGACAGGCGTGGCCGAAAGACGTGAGGGCGCAGTGCTTTGTAGATAAACACACTGACCCTGCGCCGCCGGTAAGAATTTGACGTCATTTCTATACCGCCGTGATTCACAATCCGATTTGCGATAGTGCTGCTTTCAAATGCTGCCGTTGAACGGCCTGGTTTGGACAACTGGATCCCAGGTAACAAAACGGTCGAAGCCGCCCCAGCGGGCGGCTCGTGCGGACTTGTCCGCGGTCGGATGCTTTCCAGCATCATGCAAGCTGCATGCGATGCTCAGGCTTTGAAAAACGCCAGCAAGTCCTCGTTGATCCAATGCTTGAGCGTGACGCAGAGACCGTGCGGGGCGCCCCTATAGACCTTGAGCGTCGCGCCTTTGATGAGCTTTGACTGAAGCACGCCGGCATCAGCAAACGGCACCATCTGGTCGTCGTCGCCATGTATGATCAGCGTCGGCACGTCGAACTTCTTCAGGTCTTCGGTCTGATCGGTCTCGGAGAACACCTTGATGCAGAAGTATGCGACAGGGAACCCCGCCATCATCCCTTGACGCCAGAAGGAGTCGCACGCTCCCTTCGAGACCTTCGCGCGTGGCCGGTTGTAGCCGAAGAATGGCAGGCTGAGATCTCTCCAGAATTGCGAGCGGTCGGCATGGACGCTAGCGCGCATTTTGTCGAACACCTCGAGTGGCGTACCGCCAGGGTTGGTCGACGTCTTCACCATCATAGGCGGGACGGAGGCGATCAAAACAGCCTTCGCCACACGCTTCGTGCCGTGCCGCCCGATGTAGCGAGCAACTTCCCCGCCGCCCATCGAGTGGCCGACATGGATGGCCTCCTTGAGATCAAGCCTATGGACAAGTTCCGCGAGATCGTCAGCATACGTGTCCATGTCATTGCCGGTCCACGGCTGGCTCGACCGCCCGTGACCACGGCGGTCATGCGCAATGCAGCGATACCCGTGCGAAGCCAGAAAGAACATCTGATCTTCAAAGGCATCAGCGCTGAGCGGCCATCCATGGCTGAAGACCACTGGCTTCCCCGTGCCCCAGTCTTTGTAGTAGATTTCTGTGCCGTCCTTGGTTGTGAAGGTGCTCATCGGTGTAATTTCCTTGGGTGAAACAGCCAGAGGCGCTTGCCTGACCGGATTGGCGCTATCATCGTCGCCTGCAGACTTGCGGCAGCGCCCCCCGTTGCAGGAACTAACGATGAGCGGAGGTCGGTACAGTTGAGAGGCAATAGCGGCCCGTGACGGATTGCGTTCTGCACAATTGCGATGTGGGCGCACAGCGTTGTACCTGCCCGGACAATCCTAAAGCGGGTATTCGAAGTCCCATATTGTACGCAGGTTGGCAGGAGTAACGTCCTAGTTTGAAATGAATATATCTAGTACCTTTTCACAGTGATGT
>NZ_CAKXZT010000069.1 GCF_935825525.1 Mesorhizobium escarrei | reverse complement strand
AAGATCCTCCCGACCCGCCGGCTGGGCCGAACCGACATGGAGATCACCCGCATCGGGTTTGGCGCCTGGGCGATCGGCGGTGCCGATTGGGCGGTGGGGTGGGGTACTCAAGACGATCGTGAGTCGGTCGCTGCGATCCGTCATGCGGTGGAACGCGGCATCAATTGGATCGACACGGCAGCTATTTACGGCCTCGGCCATTCGGAAGAAGTCGTGCGGCAAGCCTTTGCAGAGATCCCGACCAGCGAGCGGCCCTACGTTTTCACCAAATGTGGCCTCGTCTGGGATGAAAACGATCGCCAGGCGCTGCCCCGCAAAGTCGGCGCGCCCGCAAGTGTCCGCCGCGAGGTGGAAGCCTCACTGAAGCGCCTTGGCGTTGAGCGCATTGACCTCTACCAAATGCACTGGCCGGCCGAGGATGGGACGCCGCTGGAAGAATATTGGCAAACGCTGCTCGACCTGAAGAAGGAGGGCAAGGTCCGTGCCGTCGGCCTTTCCAATCATAGTGCCGCGCAGTTGGAAACGGCCGAAAGCCTCGGCCATGTCGACACGCTGCAACCGCCGTTCTCCGCGATTCGTCGCGAGGTCGCCCAGGCCGAACTGAATTGGTGTCACGCCCATCAGACCGGGGTCATCGTCTACAGTCCCATGCAATCCGGCCTCCTCACCGGCGGCTTCTCCGTCGAGCGTGCCCAAGCCTTGCCGAAAGACGATTGGCGATCCCGCAATGCGGAGTTCACCGGCGAAAAGCTCACCCGCAACCTGAGGTTCGCGGATGCCTTGGTACCAATCGCGGACCGTCACAGCACGAGCGTTGCAGCAGTTGCGATTGCCTGGACTCTCGCTTGGCCGGGGGTGACGGGTGCGATCGTCGGTGCCCGCAGCCCGGCTCAGGTGGACGGCTGGCTGGATGCGGCAAGCCTGGATTTGACAGGGCAGGATCTGACCGACATCGCTGCCGCCATCGAAGCGACCGGCGCCGGCTCTGGCCCGTTGCAGCCCGGGAAGTGATTGCACCGATGATGTTGGAAACACGAACACAGGTGCGGCTCCTCGGCTTGCCGGGGAGCCTGCGCCTAGGCTCTTACTCCCTTGCCGTCCTGCGAGGCCTGCAGCCGGCCCTGGGGCCGGCGGTTGATCTCCAGATCGGCGACCTGCGGCTGCCTCTTTACGACCAGGACCAGGATGGAGCGTCGACACCGCAGACAGTGCAGGCGTTCAGGCAAGCCGTTGCGGAAAGCGATGGGCTCGTGATCGCGACGCCGGAGTACAATCACGGCATCCCAGGCGTTCTCAAGAACGCGCTTGACTGGGCATCGAGGCCGCTAGGCCGCTCGGCGCTGACCGGCAAAGCTGTGCTCGTCATCTCTGTGTCGCCGGCCTTCACCGGCGGCGTTCGTGCTCAGGCGCAGGCCAACGAGACGCTGCTCGCCATCCAGTCACGTCCCGTTCTCGGTCCGCAGGTCGTCATCGGCAACGTCGCCGACAAGATCAGGGATGGACGATTGACTGACGAACCAAGCCTGCGCTT
>NZ_CAKXZT010000068.1 GCF_935825525.1 Mesorhizobium escarrei | reverse complement strand
CGTGGGGTGACCTACGCGCTTACGGCGCTGTCCCTGTGCGTGCCCTTAATCCGCTCCTCCGCCACGTCGACGTTGCAAGGCATTGACAATCACTTCGTAAACGCTTCCGGTCTCTTCGTTGATGTCGCCACTGGCGATGCCTTGTGCACCCGCGGCCTTCACGGCGCTATCAGCCAAGTCGGTTACTGCCAACACTGGATCACCGATCGCGCCCTCAGGCATATGCTAGAAATCCAGCGATATAGATAATCAGCGCCGCGCGTGCTCATGACGCTCTAATATTGCTGCGCCGATTCGGTTCCGGCACTAACATTTGATATAGGCTGGGTTCGTATATCCGCGTACACGGCCGTATGGGCAAGATCAAAAGCAATCCCGACCCCGCCTCCGAGAACCACTCGTATGAGGTTGAATTCTTCGCGCAAAAGCATGGTCTCTCACTGAAAGCTGCGAAGGTCATTCTTTATTCTAACGGGCCTTCGCGGACTATGTGTGACGCGGCGGCGAAGGCGTTCGTTGCGGCCGTTGCCGCGAAGCGCGATGAACAAGAAACACCTCGCCTCCCTGTGAATGCTCGACGTCCGGAGACAGTTCGCAGGTAGAGGCTGAGTCCCCTCGGTTCGAGCGTTCTCTTTTGCTTTGCGACTGGGCTTGGCTCATTGCCCTCGTCGCGCGGCAGAGAGTTCTGCCTACGACTCAGACGCTCAGACATATCTCTTTCGCGCCGGAACAAAGCGATCATGGGCTTGTTAGGATTCATCGCACACTCGTGCACTAACAAGGACAAATCCATGAAAACGCGACACCCATTCGCCTCGCTCGCTGCTGTCTCCCTAGTCCTCGCGATGCCCGCTTTCGCTGCGGATACCGCGCAGGACTTCGTCGACAAGGCCGCTGTCGGCGGCAAATTCGAAGTCGACTCAAGCAAGATCGCTCAGGACAAGGTGACCGACCAGAATGTCAAAGAATTCGCACAAAAGATGATCGAAGATCACAATGCAGCCAACGCCAAGCTGCAGTCCATCGCCGGCGAGCAGAAGCTGCAGCTTCCCGTCGACCTGGATGCCCCCCATAGGTCCGAGTTGCAGAAGCTTCAGCACGGCAAGGCGCCGCTCGATCAACCTTACGTCGATATGCAGCGCAGTGCGCATGCCGACGCAGTTTCCTTGTTCGAGTCATATGCGAAGGACGGCGACAACGGGCCGCTCAAGGTGTTCGCACAGGAGACGTTGCCGACACTCAAAATGCACAAGGAGATGATCGAAAAGATCGCCACAACCATCGGCACGGATTCTTCGTCAGCAGCGAACTCAACAACGCCGGCTGTCAAAATGACCGATAGTCCAAGTCCATCCGCCCCGGAACCCGGCGCGAACAGCTTCACCGAAGACCAAGCCAAGGACCGAATTGAGGATGCAGGCTACTCGAACGTATCCAAGCTTATCAAGGACGACCAGGGCATTTGGCGCGGCCAGGCGAGCAAGGATGGGAAAAACATCCCCATAGCGCTCGACTATCAGGGCAACATCGTTGTCGGCAATAACTAACAAAACCAAGGAGAGATCAAATGAAAACAGTAACAGGACTGTTCGATAACTATGACGACGCATCCAATGCGGTCGGCGAATTGGAAGCAACGGGAATCCCGCATTCGGATATCAGCATCGTCGCCAACAATTCGAGCGACTGGTATGATGATGATCGCTCGGAAGCCGCTGAAGATACCGCCGGTGGCGCCGGGATAGGAGCGGTGGTAGGCGGTACCGGCGGGTTGCTGACGGGGTTGGGCATCATGGCCATTCCTGGCGTCGGACCGGTCGTGGCGGCTGGCTGGCTTGCGGCCACCGCGGTAGGTGCACTTGCCGGAGCTGCCGTCGGCGGTGCCGCCGGCGGGATCATCGGCGCCCTTACGGATTCCGGCGTGCCGGAAAGCGATGCACATGTTTACGCAGAGGGCATCCGACGTGGCGGGACCCTGGTCACGGCCAAAGTCCCGGACGAGCTGGTGCCGAGCGTCGAGCAGATCCTCAGTCAATCCAGATCGGTCGATGTAGCCGAACGTCGCAGGGACTACGAGGCGGGTGGTTGGACGGGATTCGACGCCGATGCGGAAGACTATACCCCCGACGAGATCGAGCGCGACCGTGCCCGTGACGGCAACCGCCTTTGATGAGGAACCCCGCTGCCGAAAGGTAGCGGGGAATTCTCTCCCTCTTCATAGTCCTCATAGCTGACTTTGCGGCCGCTGGATCCCTCCTACCGCATCAAGCCACCCGCTCGCAGCGCGTCCTCGATGACTTTCGTAACATCGGCTTGCGAACCAACCGCATCGAGCGGCAGGGTCTTTCTTGCCGCGACAACGTGGTCCGCCCGCGGTTTTTCTTCCGTTTCGCCGCCGGCTGGGAGTATGGTTCCAGAAAGGGTTGCGGCATCGGCGGAGATCTTGGTCCTTGAGCCTTGCGCTCCTGTCTCCATAATGCCCCAGAAGCAAGCGATATGGCGGGTCGAGGATATTCCTACATCCAGCATGAAAGGCCGGCGCTGCCGAGGCCATTGTCGCCGGACGTCTTCAGTGGTCCGCCATGGCCCATGCCCGCGATGCTGAATTCTTCGATCAGCTCTCTCCCGCACGTGGCGCACCAGACCTGCCGCATATGCCCATCGACGGTTTCCGAGCGTTTTGGGTTAGCGTCTATGGAATGAACGCCTTGCCATTGCACCAGGATTGCATCTGCGTTGAAAGGGACAACGGTGTTGTCCGCTGTCCCGTGCCAGATCGATATTGTCGGCCACGGACCTTTGTGTGATGAGGCCGCACGCACAAGCCGTGGCAGTTCGTGTTCAGACGGGCCGCCATGGCCGCGCATACGGTCGAAGGCCTCGGGAATCGTCGTCGCACTGCCATAGACAAGGCCAGCGATGATCGCGCCGCCGGCGAACACATCCGGAAAGGCAGCGAGCATCACGGACGTCATGGCGCCTCCCGCGGAAAGCCCCGTAACAAAGATGCGCTCTCGATCGATCTTGTGCGCGACGCCCAGCGCCTCAACCATCTGGGGTATCGATAGCGCTTCCCCGCTCTCGCGTCGGATGTCCTCCTGGGACAAACCAGTTGAAACAGAGATTTGCGTTGTTGGCGCGTTGCTGCTCGAGGAACAGGACCGCGAACCCTTCCTGCTCAGCCAGTTGCGACCATCCAGATCCCCGATCGTAGCCATCTGCAGCCATGCATGACGACGACCAAAGGGGCTCCGTGCGGCAGATTTGCGGGAGCGTAGAAGCGCGCCTTCAACCCGCCGGGGATACGCATAAAGGGGTTCGGCCCGTCGTGCGACAGTCGGTTGGCCGCTTGATTGACTCACTACCCCCTCTGTCTCTGCTCTTGCCCCGAAAATCCTGCAACATTTCCTTGAGACTAGAGTTAAGTCGAATGCCGCGCTTCTTCTTCGACTTCATGGATGCCGACGATCGGAACTACGACGATCAGGGGACAGACCTGCCCGAAGTCGAAACCGCTAAGGCGGAAGCCTCAAGGGCTTTAGCTGAGATCGTAAAAGACAAGGTGCGAGACGGGATTTGCCGCGAACTTGCGGTGAAGGTTCGCTCGGATGCCGGTGAGCCGCTGCTGAAGGCGACCTTCAAGTTACAGCCCGTCATGAGCGACCAAGACGGCAACGAGGTTATTCGCAGCGCCTGGGCTGCCCTCAAACTGGTCCGCATGGCGATCGAACAGACGTGCCCCGCCGGCGTGCTGCCCAGCGAGGAAGCTGTCCTGTTGCTCCACGGCCCCGAGCCGGTCCATGAGGGCGAAGCACTAGCGAAGGCGATCATTGAAACCGTCGAGCGGCTAGAGGGCCGCGACAGGGATCAGCCAGCTGCACCCGCGTCATGATGAACGATCGCGTCCAGGATCGTCTCATAGGCGCTGCCGGTTTCTTCCTCTATCTCCGTGCTGCTGATTCCGAGAGCCTTGGCGTCTGCGAATAGTTTTTGGGTCAATTCGGCCACCGAGATCACGTCCGCCCCGACCGCCTTGGGCAAGATGTTCGTCAGCCATTGATGAAAAAAGTTTGTTCCGCGTGTGCTCATGGGCTTGATAAGTCGCACCGGATCAATTCGGTTCCATCGGCGCACGGCTATATTGGCTCTCGGCACTGAAACCAAGCAGCGACGCATGGCGTATGTGGCTGTCGTCGCCGCGCAGGTGTTTGATACGCAGCTTTACACCAGGCCCGACCCACTGCGTCGCCGGCCGCTTCTTCATGGGCCTCGGGTGGCGGTCCGGCGTGCTCCTGGACGCGCTTCCACAGCCGCTCCTTCATGTCGCGGCCCAGGGTGATGAACGCCGAACGACATATTTCCCTGTGCCGGGTTCCGCTAAAAGCGCGAATGCCGCCTTGCCCGGCTCCCGCTCAACCCCCATCAGTTCGAACTCGTCGACCGTCCAGCTCTTTATCTTCAGCCAGTTCGCCGTCGGGCCGCTGCGATCTTTGCTGTCGGCGCGCTTCGAGACGATCCCCTCGAGGCCGGCCTGGTCGGCGAGATAGAAGATCGCCTTTGGGCCTCGGGGCTCGCAAAGCAACAGGGCGGCTTCCTTGCTCGGCAACATGCTGGCGGGCAAGTCTGTTCGATCGACATGAGAACCAGTTTGAGGGCGAAGCGCTTGCGAAGGATGATTGAGAAGGTCGAAAAGCTGAGCCGGCAATAGCGCAAGCAAAGCCCGCGCTCACTTCCTCCGAGCGCGGGCCGACCGGATTGCAGCCCGATCTGCAGGGGGCTAAATCTTGGGGGGTTGGCCCACTGATCCTACACAACTGTTAGCACAAGCTTATGTTCCGCTTGACGAACACTCCCGCAAACCGAGGCGGAATTCCGGTTATTTTCCCTCCCAAAAATCCTGTAGTGACGCGTGGCGGAGGTCCTCCTCGCCGCGCGAGTGCCTCACGCGAGCTTTGATCCCCGGCTTGACCCATTGCGTTGCCCGCCGCCTCTTCATGTCCTTCGGCGCCTCGCCAGCGTGTTCCTGCACACGTTTCCAAAGCCGTCTCCCGCATCTCGCGATTGACGCTGACGAAGGCACTGCCGACATATTTCCGGGTGCCTGGATCGGGCCATCAGAGCAAACGCCGGCTTGCCCCGCTCGCGTTCTACTCCGAGAAGCTCGAACTCGCTTTCGGTGAAGGACTTGGTTTTCAGCCAACTGGTGGTCGGGCCGCTGCGATATTTGCTGTCTCCACGTTTCGATACCATCCCCTCCAGGCGGCCGCGTCGATCAAATGATAGATCGCATTTGCCTCGCCTGCACTGAAACCCAGTGTTAACGTCGTTCGCGGGTGAGAAGATGCGGCCGCAGCTTGACAGTGTAGGGTACAGCTCGCTGCCAGGCACGGAGGCGGAAATGAAATTGCTTGGGATTGCGATCTTGTGCACAGGCATGATCAGCGTAGCAATGCCGGCCGTTCGCGCCGAGGATCAGCTTGTTCCGCCTAACCACGTAGAAGCGCCAGAGCCGGCAGTTCATTGCGAGGGGCAAAACTGCCTTCCACCAGCCGAAGACCCTGTCGAGGAATGCAAGGGGCAAGGTTGCACGCCGGCTCCGCCGGTTGACCCAGGTCCGCAGATTGAACACGTCGACTGAACAGCATCAGCCGAACACTCGACTACGAAGGTGATCGCAGATCCGTGGAGAAGGTTGGATTTCGGGTCCACTCCCTCTACCACCTTCAAAGTCGAAACAATTCTCCGGTTCGCTCATGGCTTCCCGAAAGCCCATCGTGTGCGGTATGTGCGGCCGAAGGCGAGGCGGACGAACTGCACCAGGGCCTCCGGGGTGATTTCCGCCCCATTCGAGTCTCTGGCCTCGGCTCGCTCAACGTCGGCGCGCGCGGCATCTCGGATTCGCTTCAGCTCGGCAATCCTCCCCTTCAGGTTCGGGTCATCCAGTTCAGCCAGCCCGTTTTCGATCGCCGCGTAGAGAGGGGTCAGCTTCGACTCGGCATCGCCAGCTTGGCGCCTCAACGCCTCGCTCGCGGAGATTGCCAGCTATCATGCCCATATCTACTACGACGGGCAAACTGAGCGGCAACAGGCCGAATGGCTGCGTCTTCGCATCGGAGAGCGTTTCCGCGTACGCTTGGGCAATTGGCACGAGCAGAAAGTCGGCCCGCACGACCAGGCAATGTACCAGGTCTCATTTGCGAACGAGATTTTCGCTTCACTCGTCCCGTGGCTGATGCTGAACCATAGGGGGCTCAACATACTCATCCACCCGAATACGACTAACCCCCGGCGCGACCATCTCGTCGATCCGATCTGGATAGGCCAGCCGCTGGCAGTGAATGGCGATATCCTTATGGACGATCATGAGGCGGAAGAGGCGCTGCCGCCCAACACCAACCCGTCCCTACCGGCATAGCAGCTCTTGGCGACGAGAATTCGGCGGTGACGGCACCGGCGTTCTCCTCAGGTCTCGATCCGATGGATGACGTGGATGCAACAAGCTGTTGTACAAGTCCGCTATCTGAAGAAAATGTCGCCGTGACAAGCAGCGATCTCGCCGCCCTAGGATCTTGGTCAGAAGGGCGTTTAAGATTGCATCCAAACCGTGCAGGGGTTGCTAAGCCCTCGCCGCGCGTCAGACATCACTGGGCTCGGTGGGGTGCTGTGCGACTTCGGGTTGATAAGAGGCAAGCAGACGCGAAGGTTCACGGGCTCGACAGGGCCTGCGGACGTTGCGACACGTCGACTGTGCGGATGAAGTTGCGCAGTGCTTCCACATCCCAGGAGAGCGGGCGGTCGTCGGAGTAGTGAGCGATACAGTCTCGAACCATGCGGTAGATCGCATCAGTACCGGGTGCACGTGCACCTCTTTCGGCTAGAAAATCATGTGCTTGCGCGGCTGCCATGAGTTCGATCGCCAAGATGTATTCCGCGTTGTCTATAACAGCCAAAAGCTTGTTGGCTGCGACGGTTGGATGAGCAAGAAAGTCCTCTTGCAAGCCGGATGTGACACCCCCATCCGTCGCTGCTGGGGCGGCCAGGCGGCGATTGACGTTACTTAAGGAAGCGGCGGTGTATTGGGCGATCATAAAGCCTGAATTGCATCCGTCCTCATTGGCAAGAAAGGCCGGTAAATTGCTGACAAGTGGGTTGACGAGACGGTCGATCCGACGTTCGCTCATTCCAGCCACCTGCGCCAAGGCGATCGTTAGACCGTCAGCGGCCTGCCCCAGCGCGGGCGCAACAGCATGCGCTTCGGAAACGACCAGAGGATCGCGCAACGACCCGGATACCGCGGGATTGTCAGTGACCGAAGCCAATTCACGGTCGACCAATTGTGCGGATCGATCCCACACTTCACGCGCGGCACCGTGAACATGTGGCACGGCTCGAAGACTCAGCGCGTCTTGAGTGCGGCTGCCGCTAGCCGCCGCGATAAGCCCGCTGCCGTTGAGCCAGCCACGCAGCGATCTGCCCACGGCTTGAATGCCGGGTGAAGGCCTCATGGCCAGGGTCTGTTCGCCAAACGCCGCCACCTGCGCGCCTGCGGCCTCTAGCGTTAACGCCGCTACGGCGTCAGCCCATTCCAACAGACGCTTCGCGCGCAGCAGCGCGATGCTCGACAGGCCGGTGGCGCACGCAGTGCCATTGACAAGGCTCAGACCTTCTTTCGCGCCAAGTACCAACGGCTCCAGACCTATTTCAAGTAGAGCCTCGCGCCCGCTCATGGAGCGACCTGCAACACTTGCGTTGCCTTCGCCGATCAACACCAACGCGACATGCGCGTTGTGCGTCAGATATCCAGCGGATCCACGAGACGGTACGTCCGGAATGCAATCGCGCTCGAGAAAGGCGAGCAGGTTGCGGACGATCCTTGGGCTCACACCCGAATGGCCATGCGCGAAATTTGCCACTTGTGCAGCAATGATGGCACGCACGCCGCGTGCTGGCACCAGGTCACCTACGCCGCAAGCGTGGCTGAGAATGATGTTCCGCGACAGTCTTTTTTGCAGGGCAGGCGCCACAACCTTGCTTGCCAACGCACCGACCCCGGTATTCACGCCATAGGCGCGGATGCCTTTCTCGACGATGGCTGCTACGATCTGGTTTGCATAGGCGATCCGCTCCCACGCGGTCGCAGCAAGCGCCAGAGATTCGCCTTCGCTCACCTGCGCGATGTCGCGCCAGCTAGCGGCATTATCAATCACTATTGTCATTGCACATTTCCGAGAATAGCTTGCGGATCGGGTTCAGAGAAGACAACATCATCCCTCTACCGGCCTGTGTGAGCGTGATGCGTAGCGCTTGGTCCGCCGATGTCAGACCGGACGCGCAGGGTTGCCACCAGCGTAAGCACTTTCAATGTTGGTCGCGTGTACTTTGCATTGCTCGCCCCTCGATAACTCGCTCCAGCCAGCCAATCTCTTTCTTCGGCACGGAGTCGAGCAGACGTTCGGTGTAGTCGTCGAATGGTGGCGTGAGAACCTTGCTTTTCGGACCGTACCGCACAACTTCACCGCGATACATAATGGCCACGGAATCCGCGATCGACCTCACGGTGGCAATATCGTGGGTGATAAAGAGATAGGCCATCTGTTGCTGCTGCTGGAGATCAAGAAGCAGCTTCAGGATGCCGTTTGCCACTAGCGGATCGAGCGCGGAAGTCACCTCGTCACAGATGATCAGCTTCGGCTTCGCCGCCAGCGCGCGAGCGATGCAGACCCGCTGCCGTTGGCCTCCTGACAGTTCCGACGGGTAGCGATCAACAAAGCCCTTGCCCATTTCGATCTGATCAAGCAACTCGGCAACCCGTCGCTGGTTTTCGGTTCCCCCGGTGCCGAAGTAAAAGCTCAGTGGCCGGCCGATTATATCGCCAACCGTCTGGCGCGGATTCATGGCAACGTCGGCGATCTGATGGATCATCTGAAGCTGTCGCAAATCGTCCTTGCTTCGATTCGCCAGTCGTCCGGCAAGCATCCGTCCGTCGAACGTGATCGCGCCCCGTGCAGGCGGCAGGAGCCCTGTGATGACACGCCCCAGAGTTGACTTGCCCGAGCCCGATTCGCCGGCCACGGCCAGGGTCTGGCCCGCATAAAGGTCCATCGATACGTTCTTGAGCACCTTTGTCCGTCCATCACCGTATCCAGCATCGATGCCCTTGAGGGACAAGATCGGAACGCCATCCGGCGCCTGCTCGTCATGGTGGATTTCACCACCCAAGACCAACGCCTTTGTATAATTCTGGCGCGGCTCGTTGATGATCTCGCGTGTTGCGCCAAACTCCACCAGTCGCCCGTGTCGCAGCACCATGATGTCGTCCGCCATCTGCGCTACAACTGCGAGGTCGTGCGAAATGTAAAGGGCTGCAACGCCAGTGCCGCGGATGGCTTCCTTGATGGCGGCGAGCACCTCTATCTGCGTGGTTACGTCGAGTGCGGTTGTCGGTTCGTCGAACACGATCAGATCCGGTTCCGAGCATAACGCCATAGCCGTCATGATACGCTGGAGTTGTCCCCCAGAAACCTGGTGAGGATACTGTTGTGCGATGGTCTCGGGATTGGGGAGGCCAAGCTTCCGAAAGAGTGCCACCGCGCGCCTTTCGGCATCCGCCCTGTGGGTCACACCGTGCATCAGCGAGGACTCGACGACCTGGTTGATAAGCTTGTGTGCCGGATTGAAGGCCGCGGCCGCCGACTGGGCGACATAGCAGACTTCCTTTCCGCGTAGCGCTCGCACGGCGTGCGGTCCGCCTTTGAGTATGTCGCGACCCTTGAAGCAAACTTGGCCGCCGGTGATTTTCAACCCGCCGCGGACATATGCCATCGATGTCAGTCCGATCGTTGACTTGCCGGCTCCCGATTCGCCAATCAAGCCAAGCACCTTGCCCTTTCGGAGCTGGAGGGAAACGCCATCAACGACCGTAATGGTTTGGCTCGACTCCCCCGGTGGATAGATGTTTGCTTCTATCCTGAGGTCGCGGATGTCGAGCAGTTGCTCACCCGACATCGTCTCCGCAGCGTCAGTCATTTGCACATACCCCTGTTGAGCCACGTAAATGGTCGCGCAGCTCCGCTTGCCAGAGTATTCTACCGCTCCTGGCGCGTTGCAGATCCTCACGAGTCAGCTTGTCGCCGAAAGTCTCGGGTCGAGTGGATAGGAGGACAGTTGCTCATGGCCATCCGCTGTGACGAGCACTTGATCCTCAATCTTCACCCCCTCGCGCCCGCCAAGACGGCCGATGTAGCTCTCGACACAGACCACCATACCGGGCTCCAGGACCCCGTCAGGCGTGTCGGAGGTCCAGTCCTGGGCATGCGGCAACGTAGGGTATTCGTCGGCCAGGCCGACGCCGTGGTAGAGCACTCCATACCGTGTGGGGAAGCAATCGGCAGGCGCAACGGCAGACCGGTCCACCAGCTCACGAAAGCCTATGCCTGGTCGGATCAGGGCCGTATTGTGCGCTATCTGCTCGGCGGCGATCCGAAACAGGTCGCGCTGCTCGTCGGTAGGCTCGACGTCACCGCAAAGCCAAGTGCGGGATAGGTCTGCGCAAAAGCCGTAGGGACCGATCAAGTCAGTGTCGAAGGCTACAAGATCGCCCTCTTCGATAACACGCGACGAACACTCTTGGAACCAGGGGTTGGTGCGCGGCCCCGAGGCGAGCAGGCGTGTCTCGATCCATTCCCCACCACGGGCGATGTTGCCGCGGTGAAGCTCTGCCCAGAGCTCATTTTCCGAGATTCCCGGCCGCAGGCACGCTTCCATCTCGCCCATCGCCGATTCGCAGGCGACGATCGCGCGTCGCATGCACAGGATTTCGTCCGCCGACTTGATGAGGCGAGCGCTTTCCATGACCGCCTCGCCGCTATGCACGCTGATGCCGAGCTGCTGCAGAGCGTCCACCCCTTCCGCGCTGAGGTGATCGACAGCCAGCCGGCTGTTTGAGCCGCCGTGCTCGCGCAGCAGGTCCGCAATGCCACCGGCCCAGCGCCTGACGCGGAGTTCGGTCAACTCGCCGCCATAGAGATACATCCAGGAAATCGCTGGACGCACCTCGCTTACCGTTCCGGCATGATCTGAAAGGTGCTCGCATGCGAAATAGTCGAAGAGGATGACCGGCCCTTCAGTCGCGACAAAGCAGTGGCGGGTGGGGTTGTGAGCGACCCACAGTTGCATGTTGGTGGAGTCGGTGGCGTAGCGAATATTAACTGGATCATAGAGAAGCGCGCCGGCATAGTTACGCTTTTTCAGTTCACTCCTGATGCGTTCCAGACGGTAGCGCCGCATGGCGGTGAGGTCGGGCGCTGCTATTCCGGCGGAGGCCCACTCGGCTTCCGTGACGGGGCCATAGCCGATGGCATGCTGGTTCAAGGATGCCGCCTTCTGCCGCGACCTTTCCCGCAGCAGGCCTTCCTCGGAAGGATCGTACGGCATGATCTTGCGATGCCGGCCAAACAGCCCCTCGACTGACCCAGTTGTTTCCAATGTAGCTTTCACAACTTGCGTTCCATAACAGTGCGTTTCTTCCTTGATCGTCTTCTGTATCAATCAGCTTCACGCAGGCCGCTGGTCACGTGGAGGATCCAATCCACCACGAGATTGACCGCCACCGTCAGCAGGCCGATGGCTGCGGCCGGAATCAGCGGCGTGAAGTCGGCGTAGGAGATCAAGACGGCGCTGTCCCGGACCATCGAACCCCAGTCGGCAGTGGGCGGCTGAATGCCCAGGCCAAGGAAGGCGAGCGCCGAAATGCTGAGGAAGACAAAGCAGAAGCGGAGCCCGAATTCTGCGACCAGAAGGGGCAGGACGTTGGGCAGCACCTCGCGCGACATGATCCAACTCAATCCTTCGCCCCGCAGCCGCGCCACCTCCACGAAATCGGTCGCCAGGACATTGACCGAAAGCGAACGCGTCAGTCGGAAGATCCGGGTTATGTCGACTGCGGCGATGGCAACGATCAGGCTCGGGATCGACGAACCCGCGATCGACAGCACAATCAGGGCGAAGATCAACGGCGGTATCGCCATCAACGCGTCAGTCAGGCTTAGCAGCAGCTTGTCAGCCCACCCTCCCCTGATTGCCGCGAACATGCCCAAAACTCCTCCGACACCAAAGGACAGGCAGACGGTGACCAACGAGATGCCCAATGTATTGCGCGCACCAAACAGCAGCCGGGAAAATGTGTCCCGGCCCAGTTGGTCGGTACCCAGAAGGAATTCGCGGCTCCAAGGCGAGAAGGGAATTTTGGAGACCACCTCTGCTTCACCATACGGTGCCACCAGCGGTCCGAAAATGACGGCCAGCAAATAGAGCGCGATAATGACCAGCCCGAACAGCGCGCTTGCGGGCGCCGACGCGAGCAGGCGCGAGGCCTTCCAGATCCATGTGGATTTCTTCGTCTCTGAAACTGCAGCAGGAGCCGTCATTTGGGGTGAACGAGCCTTGGGTTTGTGGCGATGGCGATCAGGTCGGCCAGCAGGTTCAGAACGACGAAGGTGACGGCGAAGATGAGCGTGCAGGCCTGGATCACAGGCACATCGCGCAGGCGGATGGCGTCCACCATGGTCTGGCCGATTCCCGGATAGACGAACACGACCTCCACCACCACTACGCCAACGACCAGATAGGCGAGATTGAACGCAACGACGTTGGCAATTGGAGCCCAAGCATTGGGCAACACGTGGCCGACGACAATCCTCCACTCCGGAAGCCCCTTGAGCCGGGCACATTCGACATAGGAACTGTTGAGCAAGCTGATAATCGCGGCACGGGTCATGCGCATCATGTGAGCGAGGATCACAAGCGTCAGGGTCAGCACCGGCAGGGCGATACGCGCCAATTTCTCCACAATCGGCATGTCCGCGCTCATGCTCGCCATCGAGCTGAAAAGCGGAAACTTCACCGCCAGAAGCAGCATTAGCACGTAGGCGACGAAGAACTCGGGGAACGAGATGGCGGTCAGCGTCGCGGCATTGAGCAGTCGGTCCAGAAAGCTGTTCCTGGCGAGCGCCGTGAGCACGCCGAGGACTAGCGCAAGCGGAACCGCCAGCAACGCGGTGACACCGGCAAGCAGCAGCGTATTCTTCAGTCTTGGAAGGATGATGTCGATGACGAGACGCCGCTGCGTACCGCCCGCCGAGAAGGAGGACCCGAAATCGCCCTGTGCCGCGTGGCCGATCCAACGCAAATACCGTTCGGGCGCTGGCCGGTCCAGCCCCAGTTCCTTCTGCAGCGCAGCCACCGTCTCGGGTGTGGCCGAGTGACCGAGAGCGGCTTTGGCATAGTCCCCCGGTAGAAAGGCAATCGCCGAGAATATGAGGATAGAGACGATAAAAAGCGTGTAGATCCCTAGCAAAAAGCGGTTGGCTATCGTCGCTCCCAGCGTTCCGCCGATTATGTCGGAGAATTTGCTCATTGCGGTTCAGCCTCCTGCATAACGCGTCGCCGTTGCACGTTCCCTTGCCCCTCTGGGACGATCACCTCATCGGGCCATTGCTTGCGGAATATTTCTGATCCGCTGACGAACGCGCGGATGTCGCCCCTGAGCTGAAGACCGGCGGTACCCGAAGTCAGGGAAAAAGATCCCTGCAGGCCAATCGCCCAGCCGTCTCTTTCCAGTCGAAAATCGTGCCCAACGGTGGATGTGCTCGCGCTCCGATGGCTGAGCCGGAATTCCTTCGTCACCCTATGTTCGATCTCGGTTACGATGTCGGGAAGGAAGGCGCGCGTGTATTCGCCGAATATGCCGGCATGCGATGATATTTGTACCATGCGCTCGCCCGTCCCGGGAGATTCGTGCGACACGATCTTTGTTTGCGGAGGCGAGAGCACGACGATATCTGCCGGCAGCCGGTCCGACACGGAGGCGAATGGCTCAAAATGCGCCATCTGATCCCCGCCGATGGACAGGGTGAGCCGCACGTCCGAAAGATCTTGCCCACGGAACGTCTCTCCGGGTACCGGGGCGATTGCCGGCCACAGCCCGTCGGATACCACGACACACAGGCGGCTGCCTGCTTGTAGCCGCCACGCGACTGTGTGGAAGCTGATACGACGTTCGGTGACGCCCGGCGCTGTCGGGCCACTAGGTCTCGAGGATCCCCTTGCTATTTCGGTCGCATTTCTGCCCGGTACTACTTCATAAAGCCGCGCCACGAGTTGGCCCGCCGCAGCGTCCTGATCGCAGCGCAATGCCAATTCCGGAATCCCGAAGAGGTTCATCGCTTTCGCCGCCGGCGCCGCCCAGAACTGGACGTAGTTGTCGGCCGAGCTAAGCTCGCCACATGCCGATTCCGGTAAAACGACCCAGTCTGTGTCCAGCAACGGCTTCAGCGCGGCCACGCCAGCCGGCCTGTCGGCCGTCAGGCTAAGGGTCTCGCGTATCGTCCCCGCAGGTGGCGTCACCCAGTATCCTTGACCGGCGGAACCGCTCATCCACACGGCTGTTCTCGCCTCGCGTTCAACGCCGGTATCGATTCCCTTCAGCCAGCGGTCCCACCAGCGGACGGCTTCCGCTAGAAAGTCGATGGGCCGGTAAGCAGCCTCGTGCGGATAACAATGGTCCCACGGACCCATGGTAAGCTTCACGAAGGTGGTGCAGTTTTCCAAAAGACGAAACCCTGCGTCCCGGTAGCGATCCGCGGTACCGGCGAATACATAAATGGGGCAATCGATCAGACCATAGTCTGGCGCGACCGACCCCTGCCGCCAATAGGGATCGAAGCGATCATGACGCATCCATTGGCTGGCCCAGAGTGGCTGGGCGGCCAGCCTGCTCCGCCATGTCGACAACCACGTTTCTCCAACGACGTCTGGATTGGGCGGCAGGGCCGAGTATAGCTGCATGAACGATGCCCAGACCAGATTGGACGCCAGCAGGCAGCCATCGTTATAGTGAATGCATTCCCTATAGCGGTCATCCGATCCCATGACCGGAATTATCGCCTTCAACCGAGGCGGCCGCCGCTGCGCCACCAGAAGGGCGCTGAATGCGCCCCAGGAGTGGCCTAGGACGCCGACGCCTCCCGAGCACCACGGCTGCCGGCCAATATAGTCGATCGCCTCCTCAAGATCGTCGATCTCACGATCGCAGTACTCATCTGTGAGCAGGCCATCCGAATCGCCCGTGCCAGAAATCTCCAATCGAATGGAGACATAACCGCGCTGCGCGAAGTAGCGGTGGACAACGCCGTCTCTGGCGCGTGTGATGTCATGACGGCGGTACGGATTATACTCCACCACAGCGGGGCAAGGCCCGCCGACTTCGGGCATGAACATCCTAGCGGCAAGTCTCCTGCCGTCGCGTAGTGGTATCCAGGCATGCTCGACGAGCCGAATAGCGTTCAACGCAATCAAGAGAACCACCAACGCTCGGCGAACTTATACCCGTCAAGACGCCAGTTGGCCGCCAAAGGGCCGTGTTCGACATTGTCGCGCAGACCCATGACGTAGCTATTGTAGGTCAGCACAACCGCCCCGCCATCGTCGCGCACGAGACGCTGCATCTCCGCATACATCTCGCGCCGCAGGTTGTCGTTCTGCTCGCCCCGGGCGTGGACAAGCAACTGATTGAACCGCTCGTTCTTCCAAAAGGTATCGTTCCAGGCAGCGCCTTGGGCATAGGCGTTGGTGAAAATCCAATCTTCGCTTGCAGGACCGACCCAACTTGCCGCGCACCAAGGGCGCTGCATCCACACGTTCGACCAGTAGCCGTCATCGACCTCCCGGATCACGTTGACTTCGATGCCCGCGGCGCGGGCAGCGTCCTGCACCAACGAACCGGTCTCGACGGCCCCCGGGAACGGGCTGCCGGCGACGCTGAGATCAACCTGGAGAGACGATAGTCCTGCCTGCTTGAGATACCACTTCGCCTTCTCGGGATCGTATTTCCTCAACTCCAAGCTGGAATCAAAGTAGCGATATGCTCGCGAAATGGGATTGTCGTTGCCCGGCTTTGCGTAACCGAACATGATCTTGTCGACGATCGCGTCGCGATCGATCGCGTGCTTGATCGCCATGCGAACGTTGACATCGTTGAACGGAGCGATGTCCGTGCGCATGGGCAACGTGTTGTGCTCGGTGCCCACCGTCTCCACGATCTTGATTGCGGGAACTTGCTTCAGCCGGGACGCGATCTGCAACGGAATCTGATCGATACCATCGACTTCACCAGTAAGGAGGGCGTTGTTTCGCGCGGCATCGTCAATGACGGCACGCAGTTCGACCTCGTCGAAAAAGGCGCGATCGGACTTGAAGTAGTTCGAATTGCGTGAAAACGAGGCGCCAACACCCGGATCGAGTTTCTGGAGCACGTAAGGACCGGTGCCGATCCCGGCAAGCGGGTCGATCTTGCCATCAGTCGAAGGCAAGATGACAAAGTGATAGTCGCTGATCGTCGAGGGGAAATCCACGTTTGGCGCCTTGAGTCGCACGCGGATTCTATCGGAGCCATCCGCCCTCAGCTCTTCCACTGCATCAAGGAACGGCTTGGCGGCCGACTTAGAATTTTCGCCGCGATGGTAGTTGAGGGACGCGATGACGTCGGCGGCGGTCATCGTCTTGCCGTTGTGGAACTCCACGCCTTTTCTAAGCCGGAAGGTCCATTCCGCCGGGGACTTTTCCGAAGACCACTCGTCGGAGAGCTCGGGGACAACGTTACCGCTACTGTCTGTCTCAGTCAGGTGGTTGAAGGCGGTGTAGGCGATCGGAATGGTGAACGCGCTATCCATCACCGCCGGATCGACGGTATCGGACGTTGCTCCGGCCGCGAGAGCCACGCGCAACCGCCCTCCTTTTTTCGGAGTCTGTGCCACGGACGGGTTGGTCGAAGCCATGATCATGCTGGCTGCAACACCCACCAACGCCTCTCGTCTGTTCAATGCGAATTTGTGAGTTTTCATGTTCGCCTCTCCCATTTTGAAAAGCATTATCATTTTTGCTGAACGGTACAACAAAAAAATGTATGGTAGGCTAACGGCGAGTGCTGCTCAATGGAAACGGCCGCGCATACCGCCTATGAGAAGCGACAACGCAAACTTTAGAGTCGGCAGGGCACAAACGATGGGTCAGCACAAAACGTGGCAGGAACGCAGGGAACAACTTATCGAGGCGACGATCGTGTCGATCCATGAGGACGGCCTTGAAAAGACAAGCATTCAGCGCATCGCGAAACGCGCCGGATTAACCGCCGGAATCGTGGGCCACTACTTCGGAGACAAGGATGGTCTGCTGAACGCCACTTATGATGCGCTTTACGCCAAGATCCTGGCAAACGCGGAACGTGCGTCGAATTCGCAGCAGTCTCCTGCCGCGCGGGTAAAGAGCATCCTGTTGGGATATCTAAGCCCAGATCAACTCACTCCCGAAATTGTCACCGCTTGGTACGTGCTCGTAGCGCGCCTTCGGCAAAGCCCCGCGTTGCAAGAGATCCAATTGAATGCGGAAATTACCGTCCGCGGCAAACTTCGTGCCCTACTCAATGAAGAGCTTTCGAGCATGGACGCGGAAGCTCTCTCACGCGGCTTGTTCGCCATGGTTACCGGCTTCTGGGTTCTCATGGCCTCGGATCCCGCCTCCCAAGACTACGACGCGCATAGAAAAAGCATTCTGTCCGTCATCGAACGCTTTCTTAAAGCATACTCTCTCAGAGATACTTAAATGAGGATTTTAAAGATTTAGGAATATTAAGATAGCCTAGTTTATTTTTTTACTATTGCCTGAAGTGCCATCTGTTGAAGACTCCCTCGATTCTACCGCCGAATTCGGCAGCTTGCGCTTAACCGGCTGCGACAGACGTTCGAAAGAGTTGAGCGGCCCGCCGGGGAGCCTGCGCCTAAGACAAGACGATCACGGCCTTGCCCTTGACCGGCAGGCCCGCTCTCAAATCAGCGATCAGCTGAATGCTCTCTTCCAAGCGAGCGGCCCGGCCGATCGAGATCGACAGTTTCCCCTCGCCCGCAAGATAGGCAACCCTTGTTGCAGGTTCTTTGCGGTCAGGGCGCCCATCATGACCCTTGCGCCGCCGCGATCGCCCGCGGTGCATCACCAGACCTCAGGTCTGAAGCCAGGCCTTGTCGAAATAGGTCTCCCCTGTCGGGTGCATCCGGCGGCCCTGTACAGCCGTCGCCGAGTGGCAAAACAGCTTGCGCCAGAACGGCTGGATGATGACGCCCGAATCTTGGAGGATCTTTTCGGCCTTGCCGATCAGCTCGCGCCTCGCCGTGGGATCGGCGACCGATAGGGCCTTCGTAACGATCTCGTCGAATGCCTTGTCGGAAAACGAGCTTTCATTCCAAGCCTCGCCTGTCCGGTAGGCGATGGCCAGCGTCTGCACGCCGAGCGGGCGCATCGACCATACCGTCAGCGAGAATGGATATTTCGTCCAGTCGTTCCAGAACGTCGATCCCGGCAGCACCGTGCGCTTGACCTTGAACCCCGCCTCTCGCAGCTGGGCTGCGACCGCGTCGCCGGTGTTCTTGTGCCACTCCTCGTCGAGCGAGATCAGCTCATGCTCGAAATCCGCCTGGCCGGCCTCGGCCATGAGTGCCTTGGCCTGCGCCAGGTCGCGGGCGACTGGCGGCAGTTTGGCGTAGTCGGGTTGAATGGGGCAGACATGGTGGTTCTCGGCCGGCGAACCCAGCCCGGCATAGCCGAGAAGCAGCACGGCCGAATTGTCGACCGCCAGCTGCAGCGCCCTGCGAACCCGCACGTCGTCATAGGGCTTGGCTTGCACCGAGGTGCGTGCGACGATCGTGCCTGCGGTCAGAATTTCGGATTTCTGCAAGCCAAGCCCGTTCATCACGGCAACCATGTCGCCCGTCGTCTCATAGTTGGTGTGGACTTCTTCCGCCTCGAAAGCACTGACCAGCGCGGAGGGGTCCGAGCCGTAGTCAATAAACTCGATGCCATCGAGATAGGCCTCGCCGCCCCACCAGGATCCCTGCTCGCGGCGCTTGAAGACCGCCCTCTGGCCGACCTCGTACGAAACGAGCTCGAACGGCCCGGTGCCGACGGGGTTGGCGATGAGATTGCCGCCAGATTTGTCGTAGTCACGGTGGACGATCAAGGCGGGGTAATCCGAAAGGCTGGGGATGATCGAGATGTCGGAAGAAGCCAGTTGCAGGCGGATCGTATGATCGTCCACCTTGGTAACGACCCCATCACGCAGCGTGCCGGTTTTTTCGTCGATCAGCGCCCCCATGCGCCCGGCCATCGAATTGCCCGGCACGTTCTTCTCGCACCACCGCGCGATGTTGAACATCACATCGTCGGCGCTGAAATCGTCGCCATTGTTCCACTTCACGCCCTTGCGCAGATGAAGGACATACTCGGTCGCATCCGCATTGACCTCCCATCGCTCCAGCAGCATCGGCTCGAAGGTGAAGTCGGCGGTGTATTTGACTAGCGTTTCCAGGAACTGCCGGCCGGCATTGCCCAGTTCAGCCTCGTCGAATGTGCGCGGATCCTTCATCCCCTTGACCGCGGTGGCGACCTTCAGGACGCCGCCCTTCACTGGTTCCCCGGCACGCGCCGGAGTCGGCGCCGACAAGCCTATCATCGTATAGGCTGCAGCCGTGGACAGGCCGAAGGCGCTGGCGATTGCCAGGAACTCGCGGCGGTCAAGTCGCCCGGCTCGCGTCTCCCGCGCAAAGGTCGCCACCTTCGTCCTGGTCTGGCAATTCATCTCTGAGACTGTCGTCATTTGATGTTCTCCTCTCGCATCCCCTGCAGCGCTGCTCACAGGCAGCCTGCTCTCCCTTCGCCTCGGCATCGATCCGAGACGTGTCCCATTCGCCCCGACAACAGGCGCTTCGAAATTGCCAGGCACATCGCGGCGCGCTCAGGCCGAGAGCCGGTCGCAATATCCGTAGACTGACAGCCTCTCGACCCCGGTCTCGGTGATCAGCACCTGCTCCTCGAGCTTGACACCCTCGCCACCGTCTTCGTGGCCGATGAAACTCTCGACGCAGACCGTCATGCCGGGGACAAACACCTCGTTGTCGTCGTTGCCGACATCGTCCCAGTCCGATGCGTGCGCGATGATCGGATACTCGCCGGTCATGCCGCAGCCATGCAGCAAGGAGAGGTAGCGGTGCTTCTGGTAGGCGCCGGGGATCAGCCAGGCGTTTTCCGCGAACTCCCGGAAACCGAGCCCCGGGCGCAGCAGATTGACGTTCTTCTCGATCTGCTCCTGGGCAAGTCCGTAAAGCGTCCGCTGCGCCGAAGAGGCGCTGCCGTCGCCGGTCAGAAACGTGCGGGAGAAGTCGCTGTAGTAGCCGTAGCAGCCGACCGCGTCGGTATCGAAGGCGACCAGGTCGCCGGCCTGGATGATCTTGTCCGAGGTCTCCTGGAACCAGGGATTGGTATGCGCACCGGAGGTCAGCAGCCGCGTCTCGATATAGTCGCCGCCGCCGGCAATCAGCTTTTGATGCAGCACCGACCAAAGCTCGTTCTCGGTGACGCCCGGAACCAGCGCCGCCTCCATCTCGCGTACGGCGGCCTCGGTGAGACGCAAGGAGGCGCGGATCATGTCGACTTCGCCGGGAACCTTGAGGCCACGCGCCTTTTCCACCGGGATCTGGGCGTCGACTATGTCAAAACCTGCCGCGGCGAGCGCCAGCATCGCTCCTGTCGTCGTCGCTTCCACGCCGATGCGGCGACCGTTGACGCCGTGCCTGGCGACCAGTTCCTCGATGTCGGCGACAAATTCTCTGAGGTGGCCGACATGCTTGTGGCCGGAGTGCAGCGGCATGATTGGCCGCGCTGGCCGGATCTCGTCGACGGTTGGGCGGTTCTCGGCCAGATGCTCGCAGGCGCGGTACTCGAACAGAACCACCGGTCCGCCCACCGGAATGAACACATAGCGCGCCGGATTGCGCGCGGAGTAGACCTGCATGTTGCGCACACCCGTGGCGTAGCGAATGTTCACGGGATCGAAGAGCAGCACGGCCGAGAGATTGTGGGCGGCGGCCTGCTGGCGAACGCGGTCGAGCCGAAGCATCTCGACGCTGCGCACCGTGTCGAGCGAAAGCGTGGCATATTTCTCGGCAGCGTCGTGTACGAGGCTCGACATGGAAAATGCTTCCCTCCCGGAGGGCGCAAACTGCGTCCGCCGTTAGCTTTGATCGAATGACTTGATGCGGTGTCCGGGACGCCGGGCCCAACGCGAGGCGTTGCGGCGAGGCAAAACTGCGCTCGGGGCAGAGCAAATTCCAATTGATTATTTCTCGGCAAATCATTCTAAATTCTCATATGACCTACCTTGACCGCAGACATTACCAGTTGCTGATCGCCGTGCGCCGCCACGGACAACTCAGCGCCGCCGCCACATCCCTGGGCCTGACACAGCCGGCCGCCAGCCATCAGGTCCGGGAAGCTGAGCGCCGGCTCGGCATTCGCCTGTTCGACCGGGTGGGTCGAGGGATCCGATTGACGGAGGCAGCCGAGCGGCTGCTGGAAGCCGCTATCTATGCCGAAGACACGCTGAAGACCGCGGAAGCCGACGCCATTCAGCTGCATCGCGGCACATCGCCGGTATTGCGGATAGCGGTGGGCCACTACGACCATGTCCATTGGCTTCCACAGGTCGCCGCCGCGCTCAGCAAGGAGCATGGCGGGCTCAAGCTCGAACTCGTCAGGCTGGCGAACCACGATCTGCAATCCGCTGTTATCGCCGGGAGCGCCGACCTGTTCTTGTCGCCGACCAGCCTGGAGTTCGAAAACCTGCCATCGCTGCCGTTGTTTGGGGACAGGCTGGTGGGCGTTGTGCCGATCTCCAGTCGGGCCAGCGCGCCCCTGGCCGCCGATTTCTTCAAGAAACAGAAGTATCTCGCCTTCTCATATCATCCCGCACACGGCTTCGAGTACGAGCGCTACTTCAGCCCGGCAGGCGTCTGGCCGAAGGAGATCGTCCGCATCGAGTCGACGAGTGCAATAATCGAACTGGTTGCCGCAGGTTTCGGGGCGAGCATCCTCCCGGCATGGTGCGTGACGCAGGATGCTGCGTCACGTCTGGTGGCGCTCAGCGATCTTGCCCCCGAGCCGATACACATCATGTGGCATGTCTTCGGCAGGTCGAAACTCATGGAGGGCAATGTAAGCATTCTGAATACGTTTGCCTCAGCCATCAGGTGAGAAGCTTAGGAAAGAAGCCGACGGTATCGTTGGCGTCGCGCCGAGCTGACCGCCTCTTGTCCAAAACTAAAGGGACTGCCGACCGGTGAAGCTACTAGTCTAGTGCAGCTCTGCCGAGAGAAATACCCCCTTTCAGTCTGTCCAGAAGCCTCTCCAGCATCTCGTCACAGCGCCTGATTTGCTCGACCGTTACATATTCGTCCGGTTTATGGCCTTGCGCCATCGACCCCGGCCCGCAGACCACGGTCGGCATGCCGAGATCCCGGCTGAACAGCCCGCGTTCCGTGCCAAACGCGACCTTGATGGTATCGTTGGCGCCGGTCAGTGATTTGACGAAGGTCACGGCCTTGGAAGTCGGCGGCGTGTCGAGGCCGGGGTAGCTGCTGAAAACTGCAACGTCGATCGCCGCCTCCGGCGCGAACGTGGCCGCCCGTGCAGCGATGCGACCCGCTTCTATGCGCAGTGTCGCCAGGATGGCCTCGGGATCATCCTGCGCAACATTGCGGATCTCGAACTCGATGTGACACAAATTGGGCACGATGTTCAGCGCCACTCCAGCGTTCATCCTGCCGGCGTGGACGGTTGTGTAGGAAACATCATAATCGCCGTCGCGCGGCCCCTCGCGCTCAAGCCTAGCTTGCTCCTTGCGCAGAGCTGCAACGAAGTCGCAACCCAGATGAATGGCGTTGAGTGCCAGCGGCGCCAGTGCCGAATGGCCCTCGCTCCCCTTGCAGACGGCGCGCGCCGCGATCTTACCCTTGTGACCGGTGGCGACCTGCATGTTGGTCGGCTCGCCCACGATGCACAGCAGCGGCTTGCGCGGTGCGGCCTGCAAGGCCTCGATGAGGCTGCGGACGCCGATGCATCCGATCTCCTCGTCATAAGAGAGAGCAAGATGAAGCGGTGTCGCAAGCCGGAGCGTAGAGGCTTTGATCGCGGCTGAGAGGGCACAGGCAACGAAGCCCTTCATGTCGGCAGCCCCTCGCCCGTAAAGTCTGCCATCGCGGTTGGTCATTTCGAAAGGCGGAAGCGTCCAGTCTTGTCCATCAACCGGCACGACGTCTGTATGGCCCGACAGCATGACGCCCGCACGATCCTGCGGCCCGATGGTGGCGAACAGATTGGCCTTGCGTCCGTCCTGCGAATGGACAAGGCGGCTGGCGATGCCGTGCTCCCGCAGCATTTCCGCCGCATAAGCAATGAGGTCGAGATTGGAATCCCGACTGACGGTCGGAAAGCCAATCAGCCTTTCAAGGATGCGGATGCTGTCCATCGTCTTCTTTCGCTAGCGGCTGGCAGCGGACCTGGCGTGGCTTCACAGCTATCTCCGTTGCTGTGCGCGGGGAGAGCCTAACAACTGGCCGCGCTGATCATCGATAGCCTCTTAAGCCGCGCGACAGACTCCTCTTTGCCGCACCAGCAGCGGTTGCCGGCTATCACGCGACTCACGGTCTCGCGAAACTCGCCATGCCATCCGTGGAATGGCAGGTCGCGTTCTCGATCGTCGGCGCGGTCGCGATCGGCAGCTGTTCGGAGCTCAGAGCGAAGCCATTGTGGGCATTCCTAAGCCGCTTCGCGTTGCGCCACGGTTCGCAGATGGAGCGCTGAGTTCCGCGTCCGTCGGCCGCACGCCACGACAGCGGCCCCGCCTAGTGTCGGGCAGCGACCATAGGGCGATCGCGCGCGGCCGACGGAGATGCAAAGGCAGCAGAGGTCTCCTCCAAGCCGGCACACCACCGACAAGGCAGACAAGGCCTGGCCGGGGGCCCGCCGAGATCGGCGCCGCCTGGTCCAAGACCTCCAACGAGGGCCGCGACTATCTCGGCCTGAAGCTGGACGACCCGAGTTTCAACGCTCCGATTTACGCCAACCTCTTCAACGACGAGGAAGGCGAAGGCTTCAGCCTCATCTGGTCTCCGCCGTAACGGCGAGTAGGCGGCCCTGAATAACGCCCCGCCCGGACACACCGGGCGGGGCCAAGCTCGTTTCCGGGCGACCGGATCGGTTCACAGCTGGTTCGCGAACAACTGGCTCATCACGCCGGACTCGCCGAAAGCTGCAGGCGGAAATTGGGCGCATCCGGCGTCGCGCCGTGACTGGGCCGACAGTCGCTAGCGTTTCACCACTGTGGTGACGATCGTGGGTGGTGGAAGAGATACCATGCGAAGGTGCCGGATACGTTGGATTGAGCGGACCGGGAGCTTGCGGAAAGACTTTGAAATCAGAGACCTCAAAGCCGATGGGACGGTATAGCATTCACATCTCGTAGAATGTTTCAATGTTTTGTCCGTCCGTGAGCGGTCCGTCGCTGCCAATCTCAGGTTGCGCCTAGCTTCGTCCATGCCCCATTCTTCTTCGAGGACTTCACGCAGGCCTCGATGAAGGCCATGCCCTCGACGCCGTCCTGAATGGTCGGGAAGATGACATCCTTTGCCGGCCTGCCGCCCTTCTTGCGCGCCGCGCGGATAGCGCGTGCCGCCTCCTGGTAGATGTTGGCGAAGCCTTCGAGATAGCCTTCGGGATGCCCCGGCGGAACGCGGCTGACCCGACCGGCGACGGGGAGCGCGCCGGCGCCATTGCGGGTGATCAACTGCTTCGGCTGGCCGAAGGGCGTGTACCAGAGATAGTTCGGATCGGCCTGCACCCATTCGAGCCCGCCCTTCGAGCCATAGATGCGCAGCTTCAGCCCGTTCTCGTGGCCGGGCGCCACCTGGCTTGCCCAGATCATGCCCTTGGCCGGGTGCAACTTTCCGACAGGCTTGAAGCGCAGCAGCACATTGATGTTGTCGTCGAGCAACCGCCCCGGCACGAAGGCGTCGAGATCGGCCGACAGCGAATCGAGCTCCAGCCCGGAGACGAAACTGGCAAGATTGTAGGCATGCGTGCCGCTGTCGCCCAGCGCACCGCCCGCACCCGCCTGCTTGGGATCGGAGCGCCAGGCTGCCTGCTTCTGGCCGGTGGCGGCCAGGTCCTCGGTCAGCCAGTCCTGCGGATATTCCGACTGCACGATGCGAATGTCGCCGAGCTGCCCCTTGGCTACCATCTCGCGCGCCTGCCGCACCATCGGATAGGCGGTGTAGTTGTGGGTGAGGACAAAGACCTTGCCGGTCTTTTCGACCAGCGCAGCCAGTCTCTTCGCCTCTGCCAGCGTCGTGGCCAGCGGCTTGTCGCAAATGACGTGGATGCCGGCTTCGAAAAACGCCTTCGCCGCCGGCACATGGACATTGTTGGGCGTGACGATGGCCACCGCCTCGATGCCGTCCGGCCGCTTGGCCTCGGCCTTTGCCATCTCGGCGAACGAGCTGTAGCTGCGGTCCGGATCGAGTCCGAGTTCGGCGGCCGATGCTTTCGCCCGCGCCGGATCGGATGACAAAGCACCGGCAACCAGCACGAAATCATTGTCGAGGCGCGCAGCGATGCGGTGCACAGCGCCGATGAAGGCGCCTTGCCCGCCACCGACCATGCCGAAACGGATGGGTACCAGACGATCACTCTTCTGGTTCACTGTGCTATCTGGCTCAGCATGACGAAACGGCGGACATCGACCGGCCGTGCGACGAGGTCATCGAGGCGGCCGAACAGCGGCTTCAGATGCGGCATCGCCAGATGTCGGTCGAGATCGTCCTTCGACCGCCAGTTCTCATAGAACATGAACACGCAAGGGTCGGCCGGATCGACATGGAAGTCGTAATTGATGCAGCCTGCCTCGGCTCGTGTCGGCTCGACGAAACCCGACAGGATCTTGTGCAATTCTTCCCGGGTTTCTGGCTTTGCGACGACGGTGCCGATGATCGTGTAGGGAATCGCCACCTCATTTCCTTCCCTGGCTGAGCGCGACGGCAAGGATGATGATGGCGCCCCGCGCGATCAGTTGCTGGCTGAATTCCAGGCCCATCAGGATGAGGCCATTGTTGATGAGGCCGATCATGAGCGCGCCGACAATCGTCCCGATCACCGTGCCGGAACCGCCGAACAGGCTGGTGCCGCCAAGTACAGCGGCGGCGATGACCGACAGTTCGTCGCCCTGGCCGAGCTGGAACCGCCCGGACTGCAGCCGGCCCGCATAAAGCATGCCGGCCAGCGCAGCCGCCATGGCGGAGATGATGAGGACGCGGAATTTGATCGACTTGGTGTCGATGCCAGAATAGCGCGCCGCCATCTCGCCGCCACCGGTTGCCAGCACACGCCGGCCGAAGCTCGTCCGCCTCAGCACGATATGACCGATGGCGCCGAGGACCAGCATCCAGATCAGCAGCACCGGTACCGGTCCGACATTGCCGCCACCAAAGATCCAGGAATAGCTCTTCGAGATGATCGGCACCGCGGCCGTATCGCTGATCCACATCGCGGTGCCAGTGGCTATGCCCATCGTGGCAAGCGTGGTGAGGAAGGATGGAATGCCGATCCGCGTTGTTAGGAGCCCGTTAACGGAGCCCACGATGACGCCGGTGGCGAGACCGGCAACAATACCGGTGAGCGGTCCCCCGGCATCGATCGCCATCGCTGTTGTCACGGAGGCCAGCCCGGCCACGGCGCCAACGGAAAGGTCGATCTCACCGGCCGACAGCACATAGGTCATGGCGATCGCCATCACCGCGATCATTGCTGTCTGGCGCACGATGTTGAGCAGATTGTTGGGGTTGAGAAAGCCCTTATCGAAGAGTGTGATCGCGAAAATGATGAAGATCACGACGAACCCGATATAGATGATGTTCTGCCGCCAGTTGGTGAGGCCCAGCCTCGCCATTAGCGAGGCCCTGGGTGCGGCTGCCTGGCTAGTGGACATGTGTTCCTCCCTGGCTCTTGGTCAGAGCGTTCTGGATGACGATCTGCAGCTTGCGCTCGGCCGCCTGCAACTGCGCGACCGGATCGTCCTTTGGCGCCAACGCGTCGTCGAGATCGGCACGGCTGATATCATCCATCACCCGCCCTTCCGAGATGACAATGATGCGGTCACAGGCCGACAGCATCTCGGACAGCTCGGACGAGATCATGACGATTGCCTTGCCGGCCTTGGCAAGCTCGCGCATCAGCATGATGATTTCCGATTTCGAGCCGATGTCTATGCCGGAGGTCGGCTCGTCGAGAACGAGTATTTCAGGCTCCGTCGAAAGCCACTTGCCGATAACAACCTTCTGCTGGTTACCGCCCGAAAGCGTTCGTACGGCGCCGTCGCGCGACGCGGTCTTGACCCGCAGTCTTGCGATCTGCTCATCGGTCAGGTCGCGTACTTTTTTGTTCGAGATAAAAGTGTTGCTGCTCAGCCGGTCAAGCACAGCGAGCGTGATGTTAAAGGCGACAGAATGCTCGGCGATGACGCCCTGGCGCAAGCGGTCCTCGGGTACCAGCGCCACGCCGGCTTCGATGGCGTCGCTTGGCTTGGTGATCGCGATCGGTTTGCCGCCGATGCGTATCTCGCCTTCGACAATCGGATCGATGCCGGCAATGACACGCGCGATCGCCGAACGTCCGGAGCCGAGCAGGCCGGCCAGGCCCACCACCTCGCCGCTGTGAACGACGAAGCTGACGTTCTTCGGTTTTTCCACCCCTGAAACATTGTCGAGTTCAAGCAGCGGCGCACCGACATTCGATGCGCCGCGCACCACGTCGGATAGCCCGCGCGAGCGTTTGCCAACGATGTGTTCGATCATCGTCTCCACTGGCAGGTCCGACATCGGCGCGGTGATGACGTGGCGGCCGTCGCGCAGGATGGTGGCGCGGTCGGCGATGCGGGCGATCTCGTCCATACGATGCGAGACATAGATGATGGCGACGCCTTCCGACCTCAGCTTGCGCAGGAAGGCAAAGAGCCGCTCGACATCGGATACAGCCAGCGCCGTCGACGGCTCGTCCAGCACCAGCACCTTGGCGTTCTGCGAGATCGCCTTGACGATTTCGGTCAATTGCCGCTGGCCGGCACCCAGATTACCGACCGTCGCCTTTGGATCGACCTCGACCTTCAGCATATCGAACAGGTCTTTGGCGCGCCTTTCCGCGGTGCGGTCATCGATCAGGCCGAACGCGCCCTTGGCTTCGCGGGTGAGAAACACGTTCTGCGCTACCGTCAGCGTCGGGATCAGGCTCATTTCCTGAAAGATCATCGCGATGCCTGCCCGGCGCGAGGCCTCGGGCGAGATCTCCGTCAGCGGCTTGCCTTCAACGAGAATGGTGCCGCTATCGGGCACATGCACGCCGTTCAGCACTTTCAGGATGGTCGACTTGCCGGCGCCATTGCCGCCGAGCAGGGCGTGGATCTCGCCTTTCTCCACTTGCAAATCGACATCGACCAGCGCCTTGACGCCGCCGAAGGATTTGGTGACGCCCTTCATTTCCACTGAATGAACAGGCGTCCCGGCAGTCACGGTCGTACCTTGGTCCACAGGCCGCTTTCACCAGACTCGATCAACGCGTCGGCGACGCGCTCGGTCTTGTAGCCATCCTCGAAGTTGGGCGAAGGTTGCTTGCCAGAGGCGATGGCCGAGAAGAAATCGAAACACTCGACGATCTTGGTTTCGGAATAGCCGATGCCGAGTGCCGGGATTGGCCAGAGGCCAGCTCCATAGGGGTGCGCGGGACCGGAATAGACGGTCCTGAAGCCGCGCGCATCGGCAGGATCATCGGCAAACATCACCTGCAATTCGTCGCGCCGTTCGTAGTTGAAAGCAATGGAGCCTTTGGTGCCGTGGATCTCGAAGGTGATGAAATTGTTACGACCATAGGCGTTGCGGGTAGCCTCAAGCGAACCGATGGCGCCGTCGGCGAATTTCAACAGCGTCACCACCTCGTCATCGACGTCGACCTCGGCGCGCTCGGCGCCGGTGTTCTTCTCGGCGGCACCCAGCCTGTCGAGATTGCCGCGCTGGATCGGTCGCGTCTTGTTATAGGTGCGCACCAGCGCGCTGACCTCGGCAATCTCGCCGACCAGATAGCGGGCAAGGTCGACGACATGGGTGCCGATGTCGCCGATCGAGCCGGAGCCGGCGATCTTCTTCTGGAAGCGCCAGGACAGCGGCGAATCCGGATCGGCCGACCAGTCCTGCAGATAGGTGCCGCGGAAGTTGAGGATCTTGCCGATACGGCCTTCCTCTATGTACTGGCGGGCGAGCGCCACTGCCGGCGTGCGACGGTAGTTGAAGGCAACCATGTGGATGACACCGGCCTTTTTCACCGCGTCGAGCATGGTCTTTGCCTCGTCGCCGCCGCGCGCCAAGGGCTTTTCGCAGATGATGTGCTTGCCGGCTTCTGCCGCCGCAATCGCAATGGCTGCATGACTGTCGTTCGGGGTGACGATGTCGACGACGTCGATATCGGGTCGCCTCACCACCGCGCGCCAGTCTGAAGACGATTCCTCGAAACCGTAGCGGCGGCGCCCTTCGTCGGCCAGCGCGTCGGTGACGTCGACCACCACCTTGCGCACGGGAATGGCGGGCGCTGGCCAGAAGAACATCGGCATCGCCGCATAGGCAAGCGCATGGGCCTTGCCCATGAAGCCGCCGCCGATCATCGCCACGTTGAGCGTCTTGGTCATGATGGTCTCCTAATCGAACTGAAAAAAGCGCGGCCGGCGGGGAGTGCGCCGGCCGCAGGGCGCGTTACATGCTGCCCTTGATCTTGTCGGTCGCCTCGGCGTGATAGACGGCCTTCCAGCCCTCGAGCAGCGTGTCCTTGGTGACGGGGAGTGCCGGCAGAGCGACGAAGGCCGGAGCCTCCTTGCCGAGCAGGCCGTAGCCGGCGAGCAAGGCTTCGGTGACGCCCTGGTCGAACGGACGCTGGGCGCCCAGGCCCTTCACAAAGCCGCCGCTTGCCATGTTGATGGCGACGTTCTCGCCGAGGTCGCAGGTGGTGATGACGAGGTCGTCGCGGCCGGCGGTGCGGGCCGCCGAGATGACGCCTTCGGCCGGCACATCCCAAACCGCCCAGATGCCATTGACGCTCGGGTTGGACGTGAGGATTGCCGAGGCCGCCTTTTCGGCATCGCCGGTAAAGTCGGGCCCGCCTATGCCTTGCTCGGCGACGATCTTGATGTCGGGATAGTTGTCGGCGATCGTCTTCTTGAAGCCGTCATAACGCTGCTTGGTGACAAAAAAATCGGCGGCGTGGAAGACCAGGCCGATCTGTCCCTTGCCGCCCAGTGCCTTGGCCATCAGATGCGCCGCCGCGACGCCATTGCCGTAATTGTCGGCGGAGACGACGGAGACGTAATCCTTGCCGGCGACGAAGCCAGCCGGCACATTGTCCATAAACACCAGCTTCACGCCCTTGTCGGCAACGGCCTTGTAGGCCGAGGCCGTTGCCGACGGATCGGTGGGGATCGAAACGATGATCTTCGGGTTCTGCGCCATCACCGTTTCGAGGTCGGCGACCTGCTTTTCCGGCTTGAAGCCGGCATCGGTGGTGGCGATCACCTCGATGCCCATCTTGCCGAACTGATCCTTCAAGCCGGCGATCTGCGCGCGCGACCAGTCATTGCCGCCATAATGCATGACGATCGCCGCTGTCGCTTTCATGCCTTTGATCTTGGCCAGTTCCTCGTCGCTCAATTTGACGGATGCGGCAGACGCCGGGGTTTCACCGTTCGGACCCTTGGAGAGCACCGTCTTCTGCAGTTCCGCAAGTGCCGAATCCGGGTCGGCGACGGCGGGGGCTGCGGTGTAGAGGCTGGTGGCCAGCAATGCCGCCGTGAAAGCTCCGGCTATTGTCCTGAAACGCGTCATTTAGGTCTCCTCCCTGATGACAGGCGCGATGCCCGTTGGTTCAATTCGGCCCTATGGCCTTTTTCAGATAGTTCATGCTGAGTTCCGCCCCTTGGCTGGGATCGGGCCAGGCGTCGAGCTCGGCGGCGATCCAGCCGGAAAATCCGGTGTCCCTGAGCGCCTTGACGATCGACGCCATGTCGAGGTCGCCGCGATCGAGCGGTGTGAAGGCGAAGGGGTCGCGCTGCCAGCCCTTCAGGTGCACGTAGCTGATACGCTTTGAGAATTCGCGGATCTGCGCGGCCGGATCACCGCCGGCAGCTGCCAAATGGGCGGTGTCCGGACAGAAATCGATCGCGGTATGCTTCAAAACCTCGCGGACGTCGTCGGGGCCCTCGACGATGGTCGACAGATGTGGATGGTAATGCGCCCGCAATCCAGCCTTGGCCGCGATGTCGATGACCTTGTCGAGTGCCGCGCCGAGGCGCTTGAAATCATCCGGCTGGCGGCCCTTGGCGCGCTTGGCGCCACCGCCGACGACCAGATGCTCGGCGCCGAGTTCGGCCGCGCCACCGGCCGCGCGTTCGATCCGCGCCAGCTCCTCGCCAAGGATATCGTCAAAGATGAAGTTGGCGCCGGAATAGCCGGCAACAAGCGCGACACCGGACTGCGTCAGTGCGCTGCGCAGCACACCATAGCGGCCTTCATAGTCGAGGATATTGCCGTCGAAGAGTTCGGTGCCGGCATATCCGGCCGCGCCGATCTCGCGGATCGCCTGCTCCATGTCGCCGAAGGTGCGATAGGTCAGCTGGGTGATCGAGGTGACGCCGACGGCATTGCCGCCGAGCGCACCCCAGCAATTGGCATGATAGGCCAGCTTCACCTGCATGTCGTCTCCTCCGGGCATAGCCGGGTTGTAGCCACGCTGCGCGTGGACCCCAGCATTATTGGGCTTGAGGAGATCCAGCGACCGCCCTTGCGGGGATCTCTGTCCTTGCTGCTGGCGGCGTGCAGGCCCAGGGTGTGGCTCTCCTCCGAGCCTGGGCGCAAACTTATGCGTGGTTCGCAAGGCACGTCAACATTTAAAATGCAGAAGTCGGCAATCTTTTGCTGATAAACACCAAAAGTTATCGCTTGATCCGTAAATGGGGTCACGTTACCCATGGCAAAACGCGACCTGACGACAAGCATCGGGACGATCCGTCTCGCCTAGGGGAAGTGACGGCACGCGGGATCAGAGAACGAGACGCGGCAAGGATATGGACGAGCGCAGCAACGCAGACGCAGAGACCGCCCAGCCGCGTCGCGCCGCCGGCAGGCCTCGCGCCAGCGAATCCGCGCATGGCAGCCTGGCCGCGCTTCTCAATTTCGTGCGAACCGGGGAGGCGACGACCCGCCAGGAGCTGGAGAACCAGTCCGAACTTGGACGCGCCGTCGTCACCGACCGCCTTGCGACCCTGCTTCGGCTCGGGTTGATCGAGGAAGGCGAACTCGGGCCGGCGATTGGCGGACGGGCGCCACGCCATGTTCGCTTCCGGCCGCGCATGGGCATGATCCTGGCCGCCGTTCTCGACCATTCCTCGCTGGCGGTCGGCGTTTCCGATCTTTCCGGGCATCTGCTCGCGGAACATCACGAGGCCGTGGAGCTGGCGGCAGGACCCGAGCCGGTGGTCCAGCGGCTGGCGACGCTGTTTGCCTGGATGCTGGAGGAACACGGTAGCGAGGGCGGCATCTGGGGCGTCGGTTTGGCGGTGCCGGGACCAGTCGAGAAGCCCGATGGCCAGAAGCTGTTCGCGCCGGCGCTGAGCGCATTCCAGAACTGGGATGGATTTCCCTTTGTCGAGCAGTTGGCCACGCTTGTTGGCGCACCGGTCTGGGCGCGCAGCGGCGTCCAGACAATGACCATGGGCGAGCTTAAATCGGGCAGCGGCGTCGGCTTGACCGATATGATCTTCGTCAAGCTCGGCCGCTCCATCAGCGCAGGCGTGATCTCCGAAGGCGTACTGCACCGGGGCGCCCAGGGCGCTGCCGGCATGATCGGCTACACCTTCGTCGAGGGCGGAAATCTCGAGACTGTCGCCGGCAGCGAGGCCCTGGGACGCGAGGCCCGCCAAGCGGCCGAGAGCGGGCGTAGCCCCTATCTGGCCGAGGCGCTGGCGCGCGCCGGCGAGGTCACCGTCACCGATGCCGGCCACGGCGCCCAGTTGGGCGATCCGTTCTGCATCGACCTTCTCGGGCGCTGCGGCCGCGCTGTCGGCGAAGTCCTGGCGCCGCTGGCCAATCTGCTCAACCCGTCGCTGATCGTGCTCGGCGGCAATGTTGCCGAGACCGGAGATATAGTGTTGGCGGCCGTGCGCGAAGCGGTCTACCGGCAGTCGCATCCGGTGGTTACGCGCGACCTGCGCATCGTGCGCTCGCAGATGGGCGGCTCGGCCGGACTGGTCGGCGCCGCGCAGGTCGTGGCTGAAGCATTGTTCGACGCGCGATTTCTGCAGGGGTGGATTACGCTGGGCTCGCCGCGCGAGCATCCGGAATTCAAGGATTTTCTCGCACGGGCTGCGTTCGACACCAGCGCTCGGCCGGCTAAGCCCCGGCCACCGGGAGGACCGTTTGCATAACATCCGCGAAATCGAGCGCGTGCCGCGGATGCCTGGGGAGGATTGAGCAATGGCGATCACTGGCCTTGGGCCGCATGGCGAACGCGCGGTTCCGGCCAACCAGGTCGGACTGTCGGACGCCGACGCCGACGCTGCCCGCAGCCGGCATTTCTCGGTCGCCGTCGTTCTGCACACCACGATGAGCGACTGGGCCAAGGAGGAACTCGCCGGGATCGTCGCCACGCTCGGTCGCTATGGTGCGGCCGTGGTCGAGGTGATCGACTGCGCTTTCGACATCGACAGGCAGATTTCTGAATTGCGGCGGCTTGCCGGCGAACCGGTTGACGCCGTGGTTTCCATCCCGATCGGCAGCAGCCGGGCCGCCGATGCCCATCGTGCGATATCGATGGCCGGAAAGAAACTTCTGCTGCTCGACAATGCTCCGACCGGCATGCTGCCCGGCAAGGATTATGTCAGCGTCATCTCTACCGACAATTTCGGCCTCGGGCAGATCGGGGCGGAGTTGCTGGCACCGTATGTCCCCCAGAACGGCAAGATCGGCGTCCTGGCCTATGGCGTGGATTTCTTCGCCACGCACGAGCGCGAGATTGCCTTCCGCAAGTGGATGGCATCCCATCGGCCTGACCTTTCGCTGGTGCGCAGCAAGTTCGCCGATGTGTCGCAGGCGAGGTCCGCAACGGCTGATTTGTTGCAGGCCAACCCGGATCTTGCCGGCCTGTTCGCCGTCTGGGATGTGCCGGCGACCGGTGCGGCCGCCGCTATCCTCGATGCGGGAAAGACCATCCCAATCACCACCGTTGACCTCGGCAACGATGTCGCGGCCGACCTTGCCGGCGGTGGTCTTATCAAGGGCATTGCCGCGCAACTGCCTTACGACCAGGGCGTCGCCACCGGCATTGCCACCATTCTCGGCCTGCTTGAGCGCCAGCCGCCGCCCTGGATCGCGCTTCCTGGCCTCGGCGTCACCGTCGCCAATGTCGTGGAAGCTTATCAGGTCGTGTGGCGCGCACCGGCTCCTGCCGCCTTGCTCAAGGCGCGAAAGCCGCGAAAGAACACGCCTTAGCCGCAAGGCCAGCGCGATAAAGACGCGCGAGAACGCCTAGTCGTATGCTGCCACTGCGTGGGTGCTGGATACATCATATATTGGAAGGGCGACAGAGTGATAGGCATCCGCCGCTGTTCGGCTCGCTCGAAGTGCTTCTTGGGCTAACCGCACCCTCTGGGATTAACAGCCCGAACTTCCGCTTCGTGAACGTCGCGCCATGGCTGGGCCGACAAACATTCGCTTGTCACCGCCGTGATGACGATCGCGGGCAGTGGCAGAGTGGCAACCTGTGAACCGTGCTCGGGCGTTTTAAAACCACGCGCGGCCATGCCACTCGTCCAGTCGCCGAGTTCCACGCGCGAAGCTCGCCGGTCGTCATCCAAGCCATTGACATGGCTTGTCTTTCGGCGTGCCTGTCGGTCGTGACGCGTGCTGCAATCGAGAATTTTGGTAACGATTTCAATACAATTTCCGGCACTGCTCGCCTAATGCATTCATTGGTGAGATGCCAATGAGCTAGGGCGACAGCGACTTTCGCGTCCGGCCAGGACGCATCCGCGGCACCCGCGCGCCGAAGGCGAAGAGCTTCATCAACCAGGTGCTGCGGGCTGCCAAGCGCGCCGGCCATAGCGCGTCCAGCTCGGCGCCGAGGAGCGGCCGCTCGCCCGTTCTCGGCCGCTCCAGTTTCGGGCGTGGCCGAATCAACTTCAGTCGGAACCGGCTCTTCTCTTCTAGCCGACGTGTCATCGTCGCCGCGCGGAGTGCCCGGCATTCGGGCCGCGCTTTCCGCTCCGCCCCTTTGTCCGCACACCTGTCCTATCTGAAGCGCGACGGCGTGACCCGCGACGGCGAAAAGGCGGTGATGTTCGACGCTGGCGGCGACCGCGCCGATGACGTAGCCTTCGCCGAGCGCTCCAAGGACGATCGCCACCATTTCCGCTTCATCGTCTCGCCCGAAGACGCCGGCGACATGACAGACCTGCGCGCCTTCACGCGCGACCTTGCAAAGCAGATGCAGGCCGATCTTGGCTCCCGACTTGATTGGGTCGCTGTCGATCACTGGAACACCGACAACCCGCACATCCATCTGCTGGTACGTGGCGTCGATGACACCGGCGCGGATCTTGTGATCTCGCGAGATTATATCAGCCGTGGCCTGCGCTCGCGCGCCGAGGAACTCGTGGCGATCGAACTCGGACCACGACCCGAGCACGAAATCCGCAACGCCCTGGAGAAGGAGATCACAGCCGAGCGCTGGACGCGGCTTGATGTGGAGATCCGTATCGCTGCCGACGAGACCGGGTACGTCAACCTGCGCCCCGCGGCGATTGGCGCCGCCGATCTCGAGATCCGCCGCCTGATGATCGGCCGGGTCCAGCACCTGGAGAGGATGGGCCTTGCCACCCAGGTAGGTCCCGGCGAATGGATGGTAGGCCTTGAGGCCGAGCGCTCGCTGCGGGATCTCGGCATGCGCGGCGACATCATCAAGACGATGCACCGCGCATTCACCGACCGCGGCCAGGATCGCGGCGTCGCCGACTATGTGATCGACACGGGCACGACAGGCGCGCCCCTCATCGGGCGGCTGGTGGACAAGGGGCTTCAGAACGAGCTGAGCGGCGAAGCCTACGCCGTGATCGACGGCACCGACGGCCGCGCGCATCATGTCCGCTTCCGGGGCATCGAGGCGTTCGAGCACGCGCTGCCGATTGGCGGCATCGTCGAGGTCCGCCGCTTCGGCGCGGCGGAGGACGAGTCTCCGCCGAATGCTCTAGCGATAAAGTAACGGTTCGAGGGGCGATGGTGCACATTCTCATGCGGCCAGGAGCCTGGCGCAAAGGACGCTTGCCAGCTACGCGACCAATCTGCCCTCCCTGATGCAGGACAGGCTCCCTTCACGACGCAAGTACACACCCTCCCCCAAGGAAGTCGAGTTTATTGCCGTTCATAAGGGGGCGTAATCGCGCCATGAACGGACATTGGTCATGCTCGGGTCAGGACGAGCGTGGCTCCCGATAAGGAAAGCCATGAGGGCCAGAGGCTGCCGCAGCGCTCGATCAGGGAGATATCGGCCGCCGCGATAACCCCACCGAACGCCGCCCGTTGCGCGCCATGATTCACCTGTGCTGGCGAAAGATCCATTCGCGGATAGGCTCAATCGTGTAGGCGACGCGCCAGGTGTTGCGGTGCCCGCTTGCCCCGGCAATGGCCTCTCCCTCGGGTATGACGGAGCCTTCGCGGAAGGCGACGTAGTTGATCGGACTGCTTTCGGCGTCGATCTCGTTGAATGCCGTGCGGAACTCTTCCGCGCTCCATCTCGCGTCCCAGACGGCACGGCTGACCCTGGCGCGTTCCTGCTCCAGGACCTCGGCGACGGCGTTCTGCCCCAGGTGGGTTCGAGTCCAGAACGCAAGAGCAAAGTGACTCGAAAAACACAACAAAATCAACAGTTAAACATTTTGGTGGGCCCCCGGAGGATGTGTCAAAAGCTTTGATTTCATTGACTTTTTCGTGGGCCAAAATCAAAAGTGAAGCACTGGCGCGCGTGCACGACTATGTAGTCGGCGCCTGCGCGCTCGGCATGCTTCGCCAGATCCATCACCACATCGATATTCTGGTCTGAACAGGACATGATGGTTTGAGCGCGTCCCGCGGCCGCATCGATGGCGATTTCCAGACTGCGTTTTCTCTCCTCGACGGACATGGAGAAGAACTCGCCTTGCTTGCGGCGATGAAGAACCCGTCAATTTGCAGATCGCTGATCCAGTGCTCAAAGTTTCGGCGCATGCCGTCCTCGTCGATCGAGGAGTCGGGCTTGAACGGCGTGAGCGCGGCCGCCCATATGCCACGCATCGTCCGGCGTGAATGATTCTTGGCGTCCTTCTTCGTGTATTTCATACGACCCTGCGCACGTCCCTTAGTGCTTCCGAGCCAACACCACGGCGACTTATATCTCAATCCGACATATTCCTATTAGTTAACATCAATTTCATATGGATCAGAGGCCCCGCGGCCATGCCGTCCCGCCTAGAAGCGTGCTTTTCGACGCTCAATTGGCAGTTTTCACTGCCGCTTCGACCGGCTGATCAAGCCCGCTCTGTGATCACTTGAGCCCATCGGTGCGATTATGCAGTTTAGGCGGTAGACGTTTCTGAGAATGTCCGCAAAGGATCAAACCAGGCTGTTGCGTAAGTCTCGGCGCGTCGGCAATTCACGCTCAGCCGGCACTGCATTTGGTACTGCATCTCGGATTGGGTCTTCTTAATTGAGTTTTATTAACTTTTGTGAATGCTCCACCGCCTAAAGGCGGTGGCTTCGGTTAGGGCTCAAAGCCGGATCGGTCCGCCGCTGGCGGACTGGGTGCCAACTCAGGTAACGTTGAAGTCGTCATCGGGCCGGGCGGCGTCTGGTTCTTGATGTACTCGACCCACATCTCGTCCGTCACATTGCCACTGGTGGCAACCCAATATCCCCTCGCCCACAAATGCTGCCCCCAGTAGCGCTTGCGCAATATTCCGAACTCGCTCAGCAGTTTGTGCGAACTGCGCCCCTTCAAGTGTTGCACGGCGCGCGACACCGACAGACTTGCCTTGAGCAGGTTGAATGCCATTCCTCGACCCATGAGCCCGACGCCGGCTATTCCGATTCGCTCCCCCCATCATTGCCGTGCGGAACGCCCCTGCCCTTTAGCCGCCGGCCGAGTGGCTGCTACGCTTCAGCTTCCCCCTTCGGATCAAAAAAATGAGTGTCCTGCTCTCTGCGCAGCGACAGCAACACCGATGCAGGCTCCACCTCGAGGTCAGCCATCATGATGTGCTGTCCCGCGGCAACCGGCCGGACGAGCCGCCGGTTGGCCGCTAGATAGAACGGCGCCGGCGAGTCGGCGGCCAAGGGTGCTGCCGGTACGATCTCGGAGGAAACGCCTACCATCTCGTGATGATGACCGCCCATCGCCAGACGGTGACCGGCGGGCAGGTGCATATCGGCACGCGCGACGAGATCGACGCGTTGCCGCGGTTCGACGCCGCCACTTGACACACCGTGGATCCCAGCTTCCAGAATACTCGTCGCAGCCTCGAGCCCCAACAGATGGCGCGGCAAGAAAATCATCGCGGTCGAGCCGTCGCGCCCAAGCACGTGCCCCTTCTCTTCCAACATCTTCCATGTCGGCGGGTCGTCGCACCGCACCACCACAAACACGCCCCCGGCGAAGCTCACCTCGTCGGGCCGGCGCAGGCAGTGGAAGACATCAAGGCGGCGCGGACCCGAAAATAGGCCGCCTTCAGAGGTCAGATTGAAGAAGCTGGGCACTTCGCCGATGCGCGCGATCGGCGCATGAAGCGTCGGAACGTCCGGATCAAGCTCCACGGCGTTGGCCACAACGCTGAGCTCGCACAGGTCGGGAACGGCCCTTTGCGTGAATGCCGCGGCGATCTTCGAGCGGCGCCTTGCGATCTCCGCGCAATCGCGGTCACCCAATGTCAAGACATCGGCGAACTCCGGCAGTGGGATCGCGTGCCCGTTGCTCGACAGCGTGCCCCTCGCCGGATCAAAGACAAAATCATATTCGCTGGCTTTCCCGGCCGCGAGTATACCCAGGCCAAGCGTTTCCGCCCAGCTCACCAGCCCGATGAGAAGGCTCGGCTGGTCACCATCGACCGGAGTCACCACCAGGCCGCGCTTCCTGGCCGCGACGGCGAGGCCCGGGCCGACGACACTGTCTACCTCCTTCGAAACGAGCGCTACATGGCGCCCGGCCTCGATCGCCATGCGCGCGTGTTCCGCTCCGGCCTCAGGTTGTCCGGTGGCTTCCACCACCACGTGCACCGGCAGTCCGACGACGCATGACAGATCGGCGGATGCTATGAAATCGCCAGCCTTCCAGGCTGCCTCCGCCTCCGCGAATGTCGAACAGATGCGGATGCATTCTTTCGCAACGCCGACGGACGCCAGTGCTGCGGCGGCAGTTTCGGCATCCCTGTCGACGGCGACGCGCACGCCCATCAAGGGCACGTGCAGTCCTTGGGCGAGAAAGCTCCGGCCGAAACCCCCGGTGCCGACGATCACGGTTTCGACGCGCCGCGCGCCGGAAAAGTAGGAGTGATAGTTCATCACAGCATAATCCGTGAAAAGAGGCCGAGCATGTGGACGCTACTTGACAAGCGGCTCATCCACCTCGGTCCGCCTCAGGCGCGTGGCGAAGCGGACAAGCTGCGGCACGGCGACCAACGCAAGCGCCAGCGTGATGATGGAGCCGACCAGCGGATTCGACCAGAAGACCAGGACCGAACCGTCGGACATGATCATCGACTGGTGGAAGGCATTCTCCGCTTTGTGCCCAAGCACCATGGCGAGCACCAGTGGCGCGATCGGATATTGCAACTTATTGAAGACGTAACCGACAATGCCAAACGCCAAAACCAGCCAAAGATCGAAGGTGGCGCTGCTTACTGTATAGGCGCCGACGAAGCAGACGGCGACGATCATCGGCCCGATGATGGCGAAGGGGATGCGTAGCAGCGCTGCAAACATCGGCACGGTGGCGAGCACCAGGATCACGCCGACTATGTTTGCGACATACATGCTGGCGATCAGCCCCCAGACGAAATCGGGCTTGGTGGTGAACAACATCGGCCCCGGCGTCAGGCCCCAGATCATGAGCCCGCCCATCATGACAGCGGCGGTGGCCGAACTCGGCACGCCGAGCGCGAGCATCGGCAGCATGGCGCAGGTGCCGGCCGAGTGGTCGGCCGTTTCCGGGGCGATGATGCCTTCCGGTCGTCCTGTTCCGAAAGGCTTGCCCCGCCGCGACCATTGCCGGGCAATGCCGTAGCTCATGAAGGATGCGGCGGTGGGGCCGCCCGGTGTGATGCCCATCCACGTGCCGACGAGGCAGGAGCGGATCAGCGTCGCGTAATAGCGCGGCAGTTCGGCGATCGTGCGGAAGACGTCCCGCAGGTCGACGCGCGAGCTCACGCCCCTGAATTTGAGGCCGTGCTGGATCGTTATCAGGATCTCGCCAATGCCGAAAAGCCCGATGACAACGACGAGGAAGCTGATACCGCCGATGAGTTCGCTAATGCCGAAGGTCAGCCGCAGCGAGCCGGTGATCGTGTCCATGCCGACCGACGAAAGGGCCAACCCGAGCAGGAGCGAAACCGCGGTTTTGGCGGGCGCGGCACTTCCCATGCCAATGAAGGCGCAGAAAGCGAGAAAGTAGACCGCGAAATATTCCGGCGCGCCGAAACGCAGGGCAAACTCGGCTGCCCATGAGGACAGGAGCGTGATGACGATCACGCCGACCAGCGCGCCGATACCGGCCGACATGAAGGCGAGCGTCAGCGCCCTGGTGGCTTGTCCGTCTCGCGCCATCGGATAGCCGTCGAAGGTTGTCGCCACCGAGGACGGCTCGCCCGGGATGTTGAAGAGGATGGATGTCGTCGATCCGCCAAAAAGGGCGCCCCAGTACATGCTGGCTAACAGGATGATCGCGGAGACCGGTTCCATGCTGAATGTGAGCGGGATCAGGAGAGACACGCCGTTAGGAGCGCCGAGCCCAGGCAGCACGCCCACCACGAGCCCTAGCAGCACACCAACCACCATGATGGCGATATGGCTCGGCGTGAGCGCAATCTGGAATCCATCGAGTAAAAGTCCAAAATTTTCCATCACCAGTCCTCCCCTGGGTCGATCGCTCAGTAGATGCCGAACAAGGGCTCAAGCGGCCCTTTGAGCAGCGGCACCTTGAACATGAGTTCGAAGACGACAAAGAGAGCCACGGCAAAGCCGCCGCCCAGCAGCGCCGCGAAATGCGGCCGGTAATTGCCTTGGCGCCAGGCGGTATAGAAGAGATAGAGCGCGGCGCCGACATAGAGGCCGAGGAAAATCGTGAGAATCACAAAAGCGGCCATCGGTCCAAAAAATCTCGCGAGGCGGATCGCATGCCGCCTTTCGACGAAGAGTTCCTGGTCACCTCGCTTGGCAAGCAGCGCGTACACCCCGTTGTAGCTGCCGAGAAGTGCCAGAAGCACCCCGATATAGAAGGGAAAGTAACCTGGCTCGGGACCCGATTCGCCCCAACCGACCCCAAGCTCGAGCGAGCCGAGGGCCGTCACGGCGCCAGCGAGGCAAGTCAGACCCGCAACGACAAGCTCCATGTGAAAACGTCTGATGACCATCGCTAGCCTCCCGTTCGAGTTGTGATCCGGCACGGCGAGCCGTGCCGGATCTTTGTGCCGGACTTACTGGACCAGCCAGCCCTCGGCCTTGAACACTTTGAGCGCGTTTTCTTCGCTCTTGCCGATGAAATCCTTGAACTCCGCGCCGGCGAGGAAGCGACCGGTCTGGGAGGTCTTGGCCACGTATTCCTTCCATTCCGGCGTCTCGGTGACCTTCTTCAGCAGATCGGAGTAGAAGGCGAGCGCGTCCTGCGGCAATCCCGCCGGAGCCCAAACTGTCCGCGGCATCTGGTAGGATTCGATCGGCAGGCCTGCTTCCGCGCAGGTCGGAATGTCATCCCATCCCATGTCGCCCTGAACGGGTTCGCCTCCGGCCATACGCTCGGGGCTGAAGACGCAGAGCGGCCGGATCGCGCCGCCTTGCCACTGACCGAGATTCTCGTTCGGGTTGTTTACGTTGGCCGCGACATGGCCGCCCGCGAGCTGCACGCCTACCTCGCCGCCGCCGTTGAAGGGCACGTATTTGAAGTCCGCACCCGTCTCCTGTTCGATCAGCGCGACCAGCGTCTCGTCGGTGTCCTTGGATTGGCTGCCGCCAAACGGAACCTGGCCCGGGTTCGCTTTGGCCGCATCGATGAAGCTCTTTGCATCCTTGTATTCGGAATCCGCCTTGACCCAGATCAGGAATTCGTCGAGCGCAAGCGCCGCGATCGGCTCCAGATCCTGGCTGGTGTAGGCGAGCTTGGCGACATGCGGCAGCAGATAGACGTTATTCGTGGCGAAAATCAGCTTGTGCGGATCGCCAGCGTTGCCCTTGGCGTAGATGAATGCTTCGGCGCCGCTGCCCGACCCCTTGTTCAGAACAACGATTGGCTGGTCCATCAGGTCGTGCTTGGTGATGATCGCCTGGATGGTGCGGGCGAAATTGTCGGTCCCGCCACCGGCCCCGGACGCGACGACAAATTCGACTGGCCTTTCCGGCTTCCACTCGGCGTAGGCTGCGGCGGTTGAGAGCAGCGTTATCGCCGCCGCCAGAATGATCTTGGTCTTGTGAAGCATGGTATTTCCTCCTGGTTTATAGTGATCGTCTTTGCGAAGCTGGAGCGGTCCTCTTCCGTACCATCGGCTTGCCTTCGACGAGCCTCGCGCCCACAACCCTCATGGTTGCTTTCTGGGAGCGACCTCGCCGGTTTTCAACGGACCGCGGGAATGTTAGAGCGCACGCACGCCGATCGGCCCTTCTGCGCCTCTTGCGCGTTCCACTCGGTTGCGCAACGGCCGGCCGAAGCCGGGTGCCTCGATCTCAAAGATGTCTTCGTCCTTGGCGCGGAAACCGTCGGCGAAGCTCAACGTCGCAGTACCTAGGAAATGGATGTGGACGTCCCCTGGCACGCGATTGTGGACATATTTGAAATGGTGGTGCTCCAGATTGGCGAGGCTGTGAGACATGTTGTCCTCGCCGGTCAGGAACGGCTTTTCCCAAACAACTTCGCCACTGCGGCGCACCCGGCTCGTACCGCGGATGTCTCCCGGAAATTCTCCGACGACCAGCTCCGGTCCGAAACTGCTGTCCCGGAGCTTGGAGTGGGCGAGGTAGAGGTAGTTGCGCTTCTCCATGACGTGATCGGAGAACTCGTTGCCGAGTGCTGCGCCGATCCGGAACGGCGTCCCGTCGGGGCCAATCCAGTAGGCGAGCGCCAGCTCGGGCTCCTCGCCACCGTCCTCGGCGTAGCCGGGCCAGCGCAGCGGTCCTTCCGGTGCGATGATTGTATGCCCGTTGCCCTTGTAGAACCATTCGGGCTGCACACCCACTTTTCCGTTCTCAGGCCGCCCGCCTTCCAGGCCCCATCGAAACATCACCATGGAATCGCTTGGCCTCCCATCGCGGTGATCGGCGTATTCCTGGTGCATTTGGTCGCGCGTAGCTGCGCTGCCGAGATGCGTGAGCCCGGTGCCCGTAATATGCATGCGGCTTGGTTCTGGATGATCCACCGGCGGCAGCAAGCGGCCTTCCGCGATGACGGCCGCATAGTCGATCGAGCGCGGCGATGTTCGCGCCAAAACCATTTCCGCCAGTGAACGCCCGGCGAAGACAGCTTCCTCGGCGAGATCGATGACGCGCCGCGCTCCGTCGACAATCGCGAGGCCGGCCCCATCGGCTGAAGCAAGCGCGACCGAACGTTCGCCATTGGCGTCGATGAACTGAACAAGCCTGATCGAATGCCGGGTCATGTCTACCTGCCTCGCCTATTCGATCACGTTGAACGAGCCAAGATGCTCGTCGCTCAGTTCAAGCCCGAGACCCGGCCTATTGTCGTCGAGCTGAAGAAAACCGTTGTCGGGCTGCGGCTCGCCCTTGAAAATGTAGTAGAAGAGTTCGTTACCGACCTCGACATCGTGAACCGGGAAGAATTCGGCCATCGGCGACGCCGTCGATGCCATGGTCAGATGATAGTTGTGCATCTGGCCCGCATGCGGGACCACCGGAATCTGGTAGGCTTCGGCGAGCGCGTTGATCTTGCGCGCCGCCGAGATGCCGCCGACGCGGTTGGTGTCGTACTGAATGACGTCGAGGGCACGGCGGTCGAGCAGTTGCTGGAAACCCGCGAGGGAGAATTCATGCTCCCCGCCGGAAATCGGGACGCGGCCGAGCTTTCGTAATTCGGTGTAGCCTTCGATGTCGTCGGCGATGACTGGCTCCTCCAGCCAGCGTATGTCGTAGGCTTCGAGCTTGGGCAGCATCCGCTTGGCATATTCGAACGTCCAGCCCATGTAGCATTCGCACATCAGGTCTCGGTCCGGACCGATGACGTCGCGCACGGCCGCGACCAGCTCGAGATTCTTGCGCATGCCGGCCGGCCCGTCCTTCGGGCCCCAGCCGAAGCGCATCTTGACGGCGTCGAACCCCTGGTCGACATAGCTCTGCGCCTCGGCGCGCAGCGCCTCGATCGGCTGCCCGTAGAGTTTCGAGGCGTAGCAGCGGATTCTCTCTTTGGTGCGGCCGCCGAGCAGCTTAAAGATCGGTTTGCCGACTTCCTTGCCCATCAGGTCCCACAGCGCGATGTCGACGGCGCTGATCGCCGTCATGCCAATGCCCTTGCGGCTCCAGGCATGGGTCTTCCGGTACATCTTCTGCCAGAGATACTCGGTATCGAACGGGTCTTCCCCGATCAGCATCGGCGCGTAATAGTGGTCGATCGCCGCCTTGACTACGCGGGGGGCAAGCGCGGCATTGCCGATGCCGATCGTGCCGTCCTCGGTCTCGACCTCGCATACCAACCAGCCATGGAAACGGAAGCTGCCCATGCTGTCGCCGCGCTCATAGAGTATGTCGGCGGCATTTGTGCAAAAGTTTGCCGCGGGAGGCGTCACCTTGCCTTGCCACTCGAACACGCGGGTACGGACGCTCTTGATCTTCATATTTGGTCTCAACGCTTGTGTGGAAAGACTTCAGGCTGCTGCCAGCCCGCGGCGGCGCGCGGCGGACATGGTCACGCAGATGTCGAAAGCCGCCTGCATGGCTCCGACGTTGGCCTCGCCGTGGCCGTAGATATCGAAAGCCGTGCCATGGGCCGGCGTGGTGATCGGAATGGGCAAGCCGCCGTGGACCGTCACGCCGCGCGAAAACCCCAACAGCTTCATCGCGATCTGGCCCTGGTCGTGATACATGGTCACGATCGCGTCGAACTCCTTCGCGCGAAGGAAAATCGTATCGGCCGGGAAAGGCCCGACGGCCGGATAGCCCAGCCGCTTCGCCTCTTCGATTGCCGGTTCGATGATGTCGATCTCCTCGCGCCCGAAGCTGCCACCATCTCCATTGTGCGGATTGAGCCCGCAGACGGCGATCCGCGGGGCGACCTTCCCCGAATTGACCAAGGTCGAATGCGCCAGCGCGATGCCTTCAATCACACGCTCCCTTGTGATCAGGCCGGCCACGTCCTTGAGCGCGACGTGGCTGGTGACGCGGCTGGTCCATAGATTGTCCAAAACGTTCAGTTCGCCATGCGGTCCGGTGACCTTAAGCAGATCGGCGAACCACTGGCTTTCGTCCTCCTGCTTCAGACCGGCCTGATGCATTGAGCTCTTGTTCAGCGGCGCGAACAGGACACCCTCGGTGACGCCGCAGGTGGTCAGTTCGATCGCTTTGAGAAGGGTGTCGAGGCTGTAGGCGCCGCCATGGGCGGTGGCCTTCGCCCGCTCGAACGGCGTCTTTGATTCGCCGCGGAAATTCCACAGCACAACACCGTCATTGGCCAGGCGATCGGGCTGCTTGTCTGTGACGCTATAGTCGAATCTCCGGCCGGCGACCCGCATGCCTTCCTCGACCTCACCGCGATCAGCAACCAGAAGCACCGAGGCCTTGTCGAGATTGCCCCGATTTCCAAGGAGCTTCGCGACCAGTTCCGGGCCGATGCCGGCCGGATCTCCGACCACGAGCGCAAGACGTGCTTTCATTCCAGGATCCTCCACTGTCACGACATCGGTCGCGTCCTGATGAGCTCATACAAACAGAACGGTTTTAACTTGTCAACTGGTCCGGCCACCGAACCACTAGACCCGCGCGGGAATTGTTGCTACATAAAGGACCGCGATCGATATGAGCGGGAGGATTGGCCTTATGGACACAGCCATTAATCTCAACGACCTCAAAGCCGGGCTTTCGAGGCGCCCGCTCCGCGAGCAAGTCAGCCAGCGGATCGCCGCCATGGTGCAGTCAGGCTTGCTGCGCGAAGGCGACGAGCTGCCAAGCGAGCGCGAATTGGCCACGACCCTCGAGGTGAGCCGGGAATCGGTGCGCGGCGCGCTCCAGATGCTTGCAGCGATCGGCATGGTCGAGATATCGCAAGGCAGCCGCACACGCGTGATCGGCACCATCGGCTTTCCGCTATCGGACCACGGCGCGGGCAAGACCGGGACGCGTCGGTCCGCCCACGAAGTCTATGAGGCGAGACGCGTCGTGGAGTTGCCGACTGTTCGCCTCGCCGTAGAGCGGATTGATGATGCCGGAATACAGCGCCTGAAGCGCCTGGTCGACGCGCAGCGCGAAATGACCGACGATCCGGTCCGCTTCCAGATTTCCGATGCCGAGTTCCATGACGTCATTTATAGGGCCGGCGGAAACCCTCTCCTCGCCGAATTCCTGCACGAAATGTACTCATTCGGCCTCGAATTCCGCCGCCGCGTACTCGTGGCGAAAGGAGCCGTATCGCTCAGCTTTCAGGATCATGTGCAAATCCTTGACGGCTTTGAGCGGCGCGATATAGCTGCCGCCGTGGAAGCGATGGAGAGTCATCTTAACCGAATCCATCGCACGACGCTGGACGTGATGAACTCCTGACCGACAAAAGCGCCTGTTGGATCGGCTGGAGTCTCAGCCATCCCTGGCGAGATGCTGGTCGGGCAGGAAGCGGTCGCGGGCGGAGGAGCGTTCTTTGCGCCGTCGGGCCTGCGGCCAGAGCGACACTTCAGCCAGGCTTGTCATCGCTCGGGAGAGTGACGTCGACCGTGCCGCCCGGCTGGCCGCCGCAGCTTTCAATCGTTAACCAGCTGCCGAGCGCTGGTTGCAGCGGCTTAGTGGTTATGCTCGCCATGCTCCGGGAGAGTGAGCCCAAAAACCCGGACCAGATCGCTGACCTGCTCCGGCGACAGGTAGCGGGGGTTGAGGCCGCGCAACAACAGATAGAGTTTTGCACTCTCTTCCAACTCTTCGGTGGCAAACACCGCCGCCTCGAGCGACTCGCCCGCGACGACAGGACCATGGTTGGCGAGGAGGACCGAGGAATAGCGCCCGGCGAGGCCCTTGATCGCTTCGGCGACGGCCGGGTCTCCGGGGCGAAAATAGGGGACCAGTGCGGTCTGGCCGGCGCGCATGAGATAATAGGGCGTCATCGGTGGCAGCACCGCCTTGGGATCGATTTCGGGCAGCATGGTGATGGCCACCGCATGGCTCGAATGCAGATGCACAATGGCGCGGGCCCCTGCCCTGGTCTCGTACAGAGCGGCGTGCAGGGGAATTTCCTTGGTTGGGGGATCGCCCGAGACCAGTTGTCCTTGCGCGTCGAGTCGGGCAATGCGGCCGGGATCGAGAAACCCCAGCGAGGCATTGGTGGGCGTGACGAGCCAGCCCCCGTCGTCCAGCCGCAGGCTGATATTGCCCGAAGATCCCGGCGTCAGCCCACGCTCGAACAGAGAACGCCCGAAGCGGCAGATCTCTTCCCTGAATGTCGCTTCGGTCATGTCGTGGCTCCTTCGATCAGCTCGAACCCAAGATCAATCCTGGCCGGCGGCCCCTCCGAACACACGAGCCGAGCTCCGTTCTCGCCGACGGCGACGCGTGGCGTCAAAATGGTCGAGAGCGGTTGAGGAGCGCTCCGCGCCACATCGAGGCCGTTAAAGCCGAAAATGGCCATTTGCCCGGGAATGGCGATCCCTCGGGCGAGGCAATGGAAATAGCCGCCGATCGCCATATCGTCATTGGAGAAATAGACGGCATCGAGATTAGTGCCACGCTCCAACAAGCGGGCCAGCCCGTCGCGCCCGGCTTCAATTGAAGACGAGGCGGGAATGATTTCTTGCGCGGCGACCTTCAATCCTGCCTCCTCCAGGGCCGACCGAAATCCCGCGAAGCGTTTGGCGGCGCGCAGATCGCGGCTGAGATCGTGGCCGACATAGCCGATCTGCCGATAGCCACGCGACACCAGATGCCGCCCACTTGTGCGTCCCGCCTCGCGGTTGGAAAAGCCGACCACGATGTCGATCCCCTCGCCGTCTGTATCAAGCAGTTCGGCGACCCGAATGCGAGCCTGCCGCAGCATGGCGCCGGTGCGCTCCGTGTGTTCGAGCCCCGCCACCATCATGCCGGCCGGGCGCCAACTGAGGAGCGACTCAATCAGACTCTCCTCGCGTCCCTGATCGTAATCGGTCACCGCGACAACGGGCTGGAATCCCGCCCCGACAAGCACCGTATTGGCCCCGCGCAGCACGTCAGGAAAGACGATGTTGCTGAGCGATGGAATGACGATCCCGACGAGCTTGGACCCTGTCGAGGCCAAGGTGCCGGCGATGCGGTTCGGCACATAGCCGAGGCTCCTGGCGGCGCTCAGAACGCTCTCGCGGGTTTTTTCCGAGAAGGAGCCGTGCCCGCGCAGCACGCGCGAGGCAGTGCTTTCGCCAACGCCAGCCGCGCGCGCGACATCGGTGAGGGTCATCGCCCCCGTTCGCATGCCCTCGGCTGCTTCGTCGACCATTCCGGTTTTCCATTCGACACATACGTGTCCCGCCGATTTGACCGGCTTACCCTGTTTGCCACGTCTCAACCCGGTATTCAAATAATTTATGGCAGCGCTGCCATATTTCGTTTGGCAGCGCTGCCATTCCTTGCTATCGGGAAATGGAAGCGCTGCCAAAAGTGAAGTTAATGGCGCGAAACCGGCGAAGAACGCCCCTCAAGGGAGGAATGGAATGACGGTGCTCACCCCAACGCTGCCGGCTGAAACAATGGCAGCAATCGAGACCCGAAGAATCGCCTACAGCAAGGTCTTCTGGCGCATCGTGCCGTTTCTGATGCTGTGTTACGTCGTCGCCTATCTCGACCGCGTCAATGTCGGCTTCGCCAAGCTCGACATGTCCGCCGATCTCGGCTTCAGCGAAACGGTCTACGGCCTCGGCGCCGGCATCTTCTTCATCGGCTATTTCCTATTCGAGGTGCCGAGCAACGTCATCCTGCACAAGGTCGGGGCGCGCATGTGGATCGCGCGCATCATGATCACCTGGGGTCTGATCTCGGCAGGCTTCATGTTCGTCGAATCGGCTCCCATGTTCTATCTCCTGCGCTTCCTGTTGGGCGTCGCAGAGGCAGGCTTCTATCCAGGGATAATCCTCTTCCTGACCTACTGGTATCCTTCGCACCGCCGCGCCAAGATCATCGCTGTCTTCATGTCCGCAATTCCGATATCCGGCATCTTCGGCAACCCGCTTTCCGGCTGGATCATGGATTCGTTCCACGGCGATAGCGGCCTTGCCGGCTGGCAGTGGATGTTCCTCATCGAGGCCGTTCCCGCCGTCCTGCTCGGCATCGCCGTCTTCTTCTTCCTCGACAATGGCATCCGTGACGCCAAGTGGCTGAGCGAAGCGGAAAAGCGGGTGCTCGAAGAGGAGATCGAGCGCGAGGAACGCCACAAGGAGAAAGCGCATTCGGTCGCCGGGGTATTCCGCGACGGCCGCATCTGGCTGATGTGCCTCATCTATTTCTGCTTCGTGATGGGACAATACGGGCTGACGTTCTGGATGCCGACCCTGGTCAAGGCGACCGGCGTCACCGGAAATCTCAACATCGGGCTGATCAGCGCCATCCCATTCATCTGTGCCGTCGTTGCCATGAACCTGTTCGGTCGCAGCGCCGACTGGCACCGCGAGCGCCGCTGGCACCTGGTCGTGCCGGCGCTGCTCGGAGCCGTCGGCTTCATCGTCGCCGCTACGTCCTCAGACCCGACGATCGCCATCGCCTTCCTGTCGCTGGCAGCGGCCGGGGCGATCACCTGCGCACCGCTCTTCTGGTCTTTGCCGACAGCCTTTCTGGCGGGAACCGGCGCCGCAGCGGGCATTGCGCTGATCAATTCGGTCGGCAATCTGGCCGGCTTCGTCAGCCCTTACCTTGTGGGCTACCTCAAGGACCTGACCGGGACGACGCACGTCGCCATGTACGCGCTCGCCGCCATCCTCGTGGCCGGCGCGATACTGGTGCTGACGACGCCGCCCAAGCTGGTCAACAAGTGACCCGACCGAAGCCAAATGGAGTTTCCATGATGACCGTTAACGCTGTGCAAAAGGAAAACCCCGTGATGACCACGGCGACCCAGGTCGCAGTGATCGGCCTCGGCTCGATGGGGTTCGGGATGGCCCAGTCGCTGCAGCGCGCAGGGTTCGAGGTGACCGGCTTCGATGTCGATGACGCTGCCGTTACGCGTTTCGTCGCCGAAGGCGGGCGGGGCGCCTCCACCCCCGCCCAGGCGGCTCAGGGTGCGGATGTCGTGGTTTCGGTCGTCGTCAACGCAACACAAACCGAAGCCATCCTTTTTGGCGAGCATGGTGTTGGCGAGACACTGCCTGAAGGAGCCGTCTTCGTGTCCTCGGCCACGATGGACCCCGATCTCGCACGCAAATTCGCCGCCCGCTTGGAAGCGACGGGACGGCTCTATCTCGACGCGCCAATCAGCGGCGGCTCGGTCCGGGCCGCCGAAGGCGCCCTCACCATTCTCGCGTCCGGCAGCCCTGCCGCGTTCGCAAAGGCGCGCCCGCCGCTCGATGCCATGGCTGCCAAGGTCTACGAACTGGGCGAAGAGCCGGGCGTCGGCGCGGCTTTCAAGATGATTAATCAGCTGCTCGCTGGCGTGCACATCGCCGCAGCGAGCGAAGCCATCGTGTTTGCCGCCCGCCAGGGGCTCGACCTACGCAAGGTCTATGAGGTGATTACGGCTTCGGCCGGCAACTCTTGGATGTTCGAGAACCGGGTGCCGCACGTGCTAGACGGAGATTACACGCCTCGCAGCGCGGTCGACATCTTCGTCAAGGATCTCGGCATCATCCAGGATATGGCCCGCAGCGCGAAATTCCCGGTGCCCGTGGCTGCGGCCGCGCTGCAGATGTTCCTGATGACCTCGGCGGCCGGCATGGGGCGGGATGACGATGCCTCCGTTGCCCGGCTCTACGGGCGGATCACCGGCACCGATCTGCCTGGTGAAACGAAAACCGATTAGGACGCCACCGACCATGCCCCGCTTCGCCGCCAATCTTACCATGATGTTCAACGAGTGGTCGTTCCTCGACCGGTTCGATGCGGCCGCCGAGGCCGGTTTCACTGCCGTCGAGTTCCTCTTTCCTTACGAGCACACGCCGGATGCGATTGCCGAGCGCCTCATGAGGAACGGCCTGACCCAGGCCTTGTTCAATCTGCCGCCTGGCAACTGGGGCGCCGGCGAGCGTGGCCTTGCCGCCTTGCCGGGACGGTTTGACGAACTCAAGGCCGGGGTCATGGCCGCGCTCCCTTACGCCGAAGCGACCGGCGTCAAGCGCCTCCACATCATGTCCGGGCTAGGCTCCCGCGACGACCAGGGTGTCTTCGAGGCCTATCGGAACGCCGTCATCTGGACGGCTGAGAAGCTTGCCGCGCGCGGCATTGATCTGGTCATCGAGCCGATCAACGGCCGCGACATGCCGGGCTATTTTCTCAATGACTTTGCGTTCGCGGAGCGACTCATCCGCGACCTCGAGCTGCCCAATCTCAAGCTGCAGTTCGACATCTACCACCGTCAGGTCCTGCATGGGGATGTCACAGTAGCTCTACGGAGGCTGTTGCCGATCGTCGGCCACATCCAGATCGCAAGCGTGCCCTCAAGACACGAACCTACCTGCGAAGAACTCAACGATCGTTTCATCTTCGCGGAGTTGGACCGGCTGGGCTATGACGGTTTTGTCGGCTGCGAATATCGGCCCAGGGCCAAGACGCTTGACGGGCTCGGCTGGTTCGCTCCTTTTGCCGGGGAGCGCGACCGGTTCTCAAAAACCACTGGAGCTATCCTATGACGTTCGCCCTTGGCTGCATCGCGGACGATTACACCGGTGCCTCGGACCTCGCGAACACGCTGGCCAAAGAGGGCTTGCGTACGGTTCAGACCATCGGGATTCCATCGGCCGACCTGCAGCTGCCCGACGTCGACGCTATCGTCATCTCGCTGAAAATCCGCTCGATCGCCGCGTCCGAAGCGGTTGAGCGTGCGCGCGACGCCGACAAATGGCTCCGCACCCGCGGCGCGGCACACGTGATGTACAAGATCTGCTCGACCTTCGATTCCACGGATGCAGGCAATATCGGCCCGGTTCTCGATGCCTTGCGCGCCGATGCGGGTCAAACATCGGTGTTGGTAACGCCAGCTTTTCCCGCAACCGATCGCACCGTCTACAAGGGCAATCTCTTTGTCGGTGCGGTTCCGCTGAATGAGAGCCCGCTGCGGGATCATCCTCTCAATCCCATGCGCGATGCCAATCTGGTACGGGTGCTGGCTCGGCAGACTACCGGGGCGGTTGGGCTCGTGGAGCTCGCTACCGTTGCTCGGGGAGCTGATTCGATCCGCACCAGACTAGAACAGCTTTCTGCCAGCGGGACCGGAGCGGCTATCGCCGACGCCGTCTTCGAGACCGACCTTGAAGCAATCGGCACGGTAGCATTAGCCCAACGTCTGTCAGTCGGAGCATCCGGCTTGGGATTGGGTCTCGCCCGTGGCCTGATCGCCGCCGGCGCCGTGCGACGATACGAACGGTTAACACAGGCCCAGCGGATTGGTGGTCCCGCAGCGTGTCTCGCCGGCAGTTGCTCGAGCGCGACGCTGAAACAGATTGCCAGAGCCGAACAGACGATGCCGGTACTGAGGCTCGATCCGGAAAATTTGGTGAGCAAGCCTTCGGAGACACTTCGTGCCCTCAATTGGGCGACGGAGCATATTGCCAGAGGCCCGATTCTGATCGCCAGCAGCGCTGCGCCCGACGCGGTTTCGAGGCTCCAGGCCCGCTACGGGAGGGAGGCGTCTGGCCATGGCATAGAGCAGTCCCTAGCGACAATTGCCGAGGGCCTGGTTCAACGGGGGGTGCGCAGACTGGTCGTCGCGGGCGGCGAGACATCTGGCGCAGTCGTCGATCGGCTCGCCATTCCCGCGTTCGAGATTGGCCCCGAAATTGCCGCGGGCGTACCGATGCTGCGGACATTCGGAGGGCGGTACGGCGAAATGGTGCTGGCCCTTAAATCGGGCAATTTCGGCGGCGAAGGCTTCTTCGCGGACGCCTTGGCCATCATGGCGTGAGGGTGCCATATGGCGCTCATAGCAGCACATGATTGATCGAGAATGGGGTGCGCTAGTTTAGGTCAACGGCGGCTATGGATTCGTTCCTGCGCTCACTTCGGGCTCAGGATTTGCTCTTGAGTTTCGGTCCCAACGTTTGGATGATCTGACGAGCGTCTGCGACTGCGACGATTATGATCTGATCGCCGCACGCTCTCTGTGAGTGTCAGATCGACTTTGACGGCCTGGCTCTCGACCTTGGCTACGGGCATTCTGGCAAACGCCTGCTCACGCCGCAGGACGACCGCGGGGTCCTTTGTGAAATCCGCCTTCCGGCCGGGCTTGCGGCCCCGCTTCACATAGCCATTGCTCTGGCTGCCGTCGGGAATGCCGAACATGTGGTTCGTCTGTCCGGTGCGCCGCGGCCCGCGCTGGCTGCGATGAAGCTCCCGGCCAGCCTGCATCTGGGCGACCAGGTCCAGGGCAGCATCAAGTCGCTTGTTCTCGACAATCTCTGATCTATGAACCGAACGCAGCTTGTCGAAGGTTCTGTAGGGCAGGGCAATGCCATCGTGCATGACCTCGAGGCGACCGTCAGGATAGTCGCAGACGACGACCTTTTTGCGGGCAAGCCGCTTCGCGGTATCGGTCGGGTCGAGAATGAACAGCACCTTGTCGTAGCGCAGCGTCAGGGCCTGAGACAGCGTGCGGACCTCCTTGCGGCACATGGCGCCGTCCAGATTCTCATGATCGGCGAGGGGGCGGTGCATATCCTTCGGATTGCGGGGTTCCTTGCCGAAGCGAGCGTTGAAGTCCGCCATGAACTCGGGCGCATAGGCATTGGCCGCTTCGATCGTGCTGATGTCGCGCAGGCGCAGTTCCTTCACAAGCCGGCTCTACGATCCGGCCTATTTCAACGATCGCATGCTGCTCGGGCTGAAGGGCACGATGAGCGAGGCCGAACTGCACATCCTGAAGTCGCGGCTGCAAGGCGGCATTCTCAACAAGGCGCGCCGCGGCGAGCTCGAGATGCCGTTGCCGATCGGCTTGGTCTACACCCCTGACGCGCGGGTCGTGCTCGATCCCGACCGACAGATCCAGAACACGGTGCGGCTCCTGTTCGATACCTTCCGCGAGACCGGCTCGGCCTGCGCCGTCGTGCGCCGCCTGCGCGGCGAGAAGATCCTCTTTCCCCGGCGTATCCGTCGCGGCATCGGCAAGGGCGACGTCCTGTGGAGCGAGATAGACCATTCCCGCGTGCTCCAGATTCTGCACAACCGCGATATGCCGGCGCATTCGCCTATGGGCGCACGCGCACCGCCTACAATGCCAAGCTCAAGTCCGTGCAGCTGCGCGTGGCGAGATCCGACTGGCAGGTGCTTATACCCGACGCCCACGAAGGCTACATTTCCTGGGCCGAGTACGAGCGCAATCAGACTACCCTGGAACAGAACGCCGCCGGCTTTTCACCTGGCCTGCGCGGACGCATGCCCCGCCAGGGCAGCGGTCTGTTGCAGGGACGGCTGCTGTGCGGCCGCTGCGGTGCACGCATGCGCGTCCATTACGAGCCATTCGAGGGGCGGCTGCGCCCGTATTATGTCTGCAACGAAGCCGTCGTGCGGCACGCCGGCAAACATTGCCAATGGGTGCGCGGCGCTCCAGTCGACGACGCGGTGAGCGCACTCCTGCTGGAGGCGATGGCGCCGGCAGCGATCGACGTCGCGCTTGCCGTGCAGCAGGAGATCACCCAGCGCGTGGAGCAGGCCGCGGCCCTGCGCGGCACGCAGCTGCAACGCGCCCGCTACGAGGCTGAACTGGCCCGCCGGCGCTACCTGAAGGTCGATCCGGATAACCGCCTGGTCGCCGACGCGCTGGAAGCCGACTGGAACGCACGGCTGCGCGACCTCGACGCACTCCAGCGCGAGCACGAGCGCCAGAACGAAGCCGACCGCTCGCTGCTGGATGAGCCAGCGCAGAAGCGCATCAGGGCGCTGGCCGCCGATTTCCCGCGCATCTGGAACGACGAGCGCACCGGTGCCGTCGAACGCAAGCGCATGCTCGGCCTTCTCATCGAAGATGTGACGCTGCTCGTCGACGAGCAGGTCAACATCCATATCCGCTGGCGCGGCGGGCGCACGCAGAGCCTGTCGGTGACCAGACCGCGGCCCATGTCAGTGATACGCAAGACGCCGGCACAGGTCGTGGCGTTGATGAATGAGCTGCTGGAGACCGCCAACGACCAGCAGATCGCCGCCCGCCTCAATGAACTCGGGCATCGCAACTGGCGCGGCGAACCCTTCACCCTGAAGAAGGTCATGCTCGTGCGCCGCACCTATGGATTGAAGAACCGGTACGAACGGCTGCGGGAGAGCGGAATGCTGACCGGCGAGGAAGTAGCCCAGCAGCTCGGCGTGTGCGCCTCGACCGTTCACCAACTCGGGCGAAAGGGCATTCTCAAGCGCAATCGATACGCAACCAACCATCGATACTTATACGAACCGCCGGGCAACGTCAGACTCGAAAAAGGCGCCGGCAGTCGATATGGTGGTCGTCCGCCCAGATTAATTGTCGCTCAACAACTCCAACAAGGTGCATCGTGATGCCTGCTCCTT
>NZ_CAKXZT010000067.1:623-3531 GCF_935825525.1 Mesorhizobium escarrei | reverse complement strand
CGCGCGAGCGGCTTCGTCCTCGGGGCCGACAGCGGAATGGCAGATTCGGGCTGCGAATATTCAAGAGCGGACATTCAGGTTGGTGTGGGCATCGTCGTGACCTGACCCTTTCGGAACCTTCGGGGGTCGATACTCTATCCCGAAACCGGACGTTGATCGCGACCAGCGCTGATGACCCGAAGCGGCCCTTCCTGGGCCGAATTTCCTTCCCGGAAGCCGACGTTCACCAGAACCACCAGTCTTGACCCAACCGGCCTTGCTGGGTCGATTTGGCGGCTCGTAGGCGGACGTTGCCCGGAACCAGCGACTTTGCACCGTTCCTGCCGTTCCAATTGAAGTCGGCTACAGCGCTAGGTGACCGGTTCCAGTCATTCCCAAAGCCGTCGGCTTCTTCAAACCGCCGATCAGCGGCATGGAAGTGGCATGTTGCTCAGCCCGCTTGGGCGCGGTGAACGTCCATAGGGGGCGATGCTGACGTCGCGACTTTGCCAAGCTTGAAGACCTCCGTCGCCTCGCCGCGTCCGCGCAGCCTGTGCTTGCCTGCCGGGATCGTTTCGAACCTTTCGTCGAGCCGCGACGCGGTCTCGCCGGAAATGGCGATTGCTGCGGTGGCGCCCGGTTCGAGCTGCTTGCCGAGGTCCTGCAGCCGTTGGCTGACGTTCACGGTGTCGCCGACGATCGTATAGTTGACGCGGTCGGATGCTCCGATATTGCCGACGATGACGGAGCCCGTGTGGATGCCGATGCGGACATGAAGCGGAGGCCGGCCTTCGCCAGCCGCTTCCAGATTGTCCTTCTCCAGCTCCTCGCGGATCGCCGCGGCGGCGCGGACGGCCGCGGCGGCATGGCCCTTCAGACGGTCCGGCGCGCCGAAGAACGCCAGCATGCCGTCGCCCAGGAACTTGTCGACAGTACCGCCATGTGCATCGACCGCGCCGCACAGGATCGCGAAGTGATGATTCAGCAGCCTGGCCGCGGCGGCGGCGTCCATCTGCTCCGACAGCGTGGTGAAGCCGACGATGTCGGTGAACATGACGGTGACGACCGCTTCGCGCGGTTCGGCGATGCCGACCTCCCCGGTGCGCACCAGCTTGGCCACCAGCGAGCGCGGAATATAGGTCGAGAATGCACGCAGACCGATCAGCATGGCATTGAACGCCGAAGCCTGGTTGTCCAACTCCAGCACCCTGCTGCGCGGCAGGGGGGTCACGCCGTCGAGATCGAAATCGGCAACGCGCGTGGCCTGGCCGGCGATCGCCTGGATCGGGCGCGACAGGCGCCTGCCAAGTAGGATCGCTACGATGACCGCCGCCGCCATCGCCCCAAGACCGAGCAGAGCTGACCCCATGACGCGCTCGATCTCATCACTGATCTGACTGCTTTCGAAATACCCGCCGATCGTCCAGGGCTTATCGCCGTAGCCGGTGATCTTGCGGGTGATGGCGATGTAAGTGTTCTCTCCTTCCCATGAGGTAGGAACGTCTCGGTCATCGACGCGGATCTCGGCGATTTCTATGTCGCGGGCGTGGCGCGTGTCGAACTCCCGTTCTACCTTGCGCGAGCTATATGCGGCCAATACCGGATCGCCATACGTGGCCAGCGGCGTCAGCGGCAGGACGCCATTCTTCAGACCGTCGGGATCGGCCAGCCTTTGGTCGGCGAGCACGCGATCTTCGCCATCGAGAATGAAGGCATGCGTGCCAAATCGCGATGACAGCTCCCGCGTGATATCGGACAGTTTCTGCAATTCGACCGCCGCGATCACCCAGGCCTGCGTCACGCCATCACGTGCCAGCGGCACGGAGACATGCGCGTACAGGCCGAACTCGTTGGCCACGAACGCCCCCCACTGCTGGCCGCCGACCCGTCGGCGTTGCTCGAGGGCGGCGCGGACTTGGGGCGACTTCTCGGGCTCGGCCGGAAAATGCTCGATCGCGCCCGTTGCAACGTTGTTTTCTATGGAGCGCGCGGCGCCGCGGCAGACCAGGTCTGGGGTGCAGATCAGCATCGCCTCGACCCCCGAAGCGGCAGCCAGAGCACCGGCAACGGCTGCAGACATCGCCTCGTCGTCGATCTGGAACTCGCCCTGGGCATAGAGCTGCGCGATGCCGTTCACCGCGTTCTCGGCGTCTCCCATCTCGGCGCGCAGCGAGTCCTCCATCGCATCGATAAGAAGCGTTGATTGCGCGCCGAGCAGGTCGAACGTGTTGCGAAAATTGGCGCCCACCGACAATGCGAGCACGCCACCGACCGACAGGAACACGAGCGTGCCGAAACTCAATGCCATGATGACGGCAATGGGGATGCGACGCCGTTTCTTTTCGGGGCTGACAAGACGCACTGGTTGTGCGGGCGTGCTCATGCATCCAATGTCGCAATGCGGCATGGAATTGCAAGCTCGGTGACGGCTTTAAGGAGAGGACGCGCCCGAAGCATTCGCACCAATGTGGCGCCGATGATTCCAATCCTCATAGGGGGTGTCCTTTTCGTAAATATGGAAGAGTGCCCGCCCCAGTCGCGGACGGTGGCGCCTCGAAGATGCGCCCCTTTCTCGCGCAGTGTCGAGAGTGTCAAGTCCCGGAACCCGCCCACAGCCCCTGCCGGTTCGACCGAAACAGGACACTGTTGATATCGACGTCAGGCCGGCAGCCCGAGCTGCTTTCGCAGGCTTTTGTCGCCAAGGTCTTCCCGGCCATGATAGCCGCCATGCTGATCGTCATCATGCTGCAGGTGCGATCCTTCTCGACGATGTCCATAGTCATGCTGACGGCACCGCTTGGCCTTGTCGGCGTCGTGCCGATGCTGCTCACCTTCAACCAGCCCTTCGGATTCAACGCCATTCTGGGCATGCGACATTTCGCGCTCCGCGACAGCCGGAAGTGATCGACAACCTTTCCAACGTTTTCCT
>NZ_CAKXZT010000067.1:0-613 GCF_935825525.1 Mesorhizobium escarrei | reverse complement strand
CCCGCCAGCGCAGGACTGGCTGCGGCGGCCAGGCTGCGCGGGACCGATGTGAAGCTCGCGGCGGCTGCCTGCTCCACCTCGGTGACAACCGCCATCACGTAGGAAGAGCGCGTGGGCACATCCATCTGCGAAAGTGCGGCGCGAATCAGCAGCAAAGCGAGCGCCAGAGGGAGCGTCGGCGCAAGCGCCGCCAGCATCAGGGCCAGGCTGGACGGAATATGTGTGAACACCATCGTGTTGATGAGTCCGATGTGCCGAGACAGCCAAGCTGCAACAGGGAATGAGAACGCCGAAAGTACGCCCGACCAAAAGAAGAAAAAGCCGGCTTCCGAGAGCGACAGGTCGAATTTTTCAAAAAGCCATAGAGCAAGCAGCGACTGGACGACAAAGCCGCCGGCGAAAGCATCAAGGCTAAAAAGTGCCGCAAGCTTGAAAACAATATTGCGCGAGGGCCCGAGCGCGGACGCGATGCCGGCATCCGACGTCGGACGCCGCCGCGGGATCCGCGCATAAAGGAGGCCCCCGAACAGGCCGAGCAATGCATAGAGCACGAACATCGCCTTGATACCGGTGAGTTGGTCGAGGCCGACTGGAGCCAGAAGATCAGGGGTTG
>NZ_CAKXZT010000066.1 GCF_935825525.1 Mesorhizobium escarrei | reverse complement strand
CCCCGTTGTGGGGAGGGTTAGGGTGGAGGGTCCATCTTCGCAAGAATCCAAATGCGATTGCCCACCCCACAAGGGGAGAAGGAAAGGTAAGGCGGAGCCGCTTCGTACTGGCTCTACCACAAGTTGAAATCTGGGGGCCTTCCTCACCCTTTGACCGGTATCCAGATTTCCAGCCCGCCATTGCCGCTGCGCGGATCGAATTCGGGGCCGTAGCGCTCGAATTCGGGCGCGTCGGCAATCTTGTGCCCGGAGGCCGGCAGCCACTTGTTCCAGATCGTGTTGACTGTGCGGCGGATGGTCGAGATGTGGTCACGATGGGCGAACACGGCGTATTTCTGCGCCGGCACGCGTACGCGCGAAAACTCCTTCGGCAGGTCCGAAAAATCGGACACCTCGACGCCGGCGATATAGTCGAAATTGCCTGCATCGTCGCCGTTGACGCAGACGCCATAGGCGATGTCGCCGACCTCGCCCGGAATGTTGCCGATATAGGGGCCGAACTTTTGCCATTGCATCGGGATGCCGGCGCTGGTTTCGCAGCTGTAGCGCTCGCCGAGACCGGCGATGAGAAACGGCCGGCTGGTCTCAAAACGCGGCGGCTCGAGATTGGTGAGGAAGGACTGGTCCATCAGGATCGGCTCCACGAGATCGAGGTTTTTGAGTGAGCCTTGCGCACGCACCAGTTCCGGCGTGGTGCCGAACTGGTCGCGGAAGGCGCGGGTGAAAGCCTCATGCGAGGCATAGCCGGCGTCGAGCGCGACCGAGAGGATGTCCGGTGCGCCGGCGGCGAGCCTGCGCGCCGCCTCGGTCAGCCGGCGAGAACGCAGGTAGCCCATCACCGAACGGCCGGTCGCCGCAGCGAAAGCCCGCGTCACGTGAAAGCGCGACACGCCGCTGCTGTTGGCGACATCGTCGAGCGAGATGGCTTCCGGCAGACGGCTTTCGACGAACCACAGCGCTTTCTCGGTCGGGTTCATATGGCTCCTTGCTATCGGACTAGGTCTTGGTCTTCGCATTGGCCAGCTCATGGTGCCGCTTCCTGGTGGAGGCAGTTTGATCGAAATTGCGCACCGCGCAAATTCGACCGACCATCGGTCAATTTCAGCCTGCTCAATCGCGATTTTGCGAGCGATCCGCATGACCGCCATGCACACTTGCCAGCTTCTGGCATAATGCCGTACCTTGAATAGTAAGCACGCTTATAATATATGCCGCTCATGGTTTCCGACGGCATCGACAGATTGGGTTTTTTGATCCACGACGTGCAGCGCCTGATGCGCAAGCGCTTCGAGGCGCGCGCCAGGGGGCTCGGCCTTTCCTCGGCGCAATGGCGGCTCATGGTCCGCGTCGCCAAGGAAGAAGGCATCACCCAAGCGCGGCTCGCCGAGCTTCTCGAGATCGAGCCGATCAGCGTGTCGCGCCTGGTCGACCGCATGGAGGAGGGCGGTTGGATCGAGCGCCGTGCCGACGCCGCCGACCGCCGCGTCCGCATGATCTTCCCTACCGCCAAAGCGAGCCAGGCCTACGCGGAGATCAAGAGCCTTGCTGGCGAAGTCTATGAAGAATCGCTGACCGGCGTGTCGCCGCAAGATCGTCGCGTCCTGATCAAGGCACTGGAGACGATGGCCAGGAACCTGGCGGACGGCGAGCCGGCGCCGGGCGAAAAAGTCGAGAGTGGCGAAAAAGTCGAGAGTACAGAAGGCGCAGCAGCATGAACGCGGTAGCCAAGGTAGATGAGAATGCGACCAAGCTGGAGATGGAAGCTCCCGCGCAGCCGGCAGCCGCTCGGGTTACGGTCGCTCCGCAGCTAGCGCCGGCGTCGGTGGCGCCGAAGAAGAAGCGCCGTGCCGGCCGCATCCTTTTGATGTCGGCGGTGCCGGTGGCGCTGATCGCCGGCGGCAGCTACGTCTGGGTGACCGGCGGCCGTTACCAGGAGACCGAGAACGCCAACCTGCAGCAGGCCAAGGTCTCGATCGCCGCCGATACGGCCGGCCGCATCGTTCAGGTCGACATTTTCGACAACCAGTCGGTCAAGCAGGGCGCCTTGCTGTTCGCCATCGATGCCGAGCCTTACCGGATCGCATTGGCCCAGGCCGACGCGGCGGTCGCCGGCGCGCGCCTCAATGTCGAACAACTGCGTGCGGCCTATAGCCAGGCGGTAGCGCAGGAGAAGTCGGACGCCAGCCAGGTCGACTATGCGCAGTCGCAATACGACCGGGCCGCCGACCTGGCCCGCAAGGGCATCAATGCCAAGTCGTCGCTGGACGAGGCCAGGAACGATCTCGACAAGGCCAGGCAGCAACTGGCTGCGGCCGAGCAGGGCATCCTCAGCGCCAAGGCGGCGCTTGGCGGCAATCCCAACATCGAGACCGACAGGCATCCGACCGTGATGGCGGCACTCGCCACGCGCGACAAGGCTGCCTACGATTTGGCGCAGACCACGGTGAGGGCGCCGGCCGACGGTATCGTCAGCCAGGCTGCCTCGTTCAAGGTCGGCCAGTATGTCGGCTCCGGCACGCCGCTGTTTTCGCTGGTCGAGACCGGCGACACCTGGATCGACGCCAATTTCAAGGAAACCCAACTCACCAATATGAAGCCCGGCCAGACGGCTGAAATCGTGGTCGACACCTATCCGGGCCGGACGTTCGAAGCCACCGTCAAGGCGATCGGCGCCGGCACCGGAGCCGAGTTCTCGCTGTTGCCGGCCCAGAACGCCACCGGCAACTGGGTCAAGGTCACCCAGCGCATTCCGGTGCGCCTGCAACTGGCCGATGCCGACGCCAAGATGGCGCTGCGCACCGGCATGAGCGCGACCGTCACGGTGGACACCGGCGTTTCCCGCGGGCTTCCGAGCATCTTCGGCCACGCCGCGGCGGGTGAAGCGCAATAGACCGCCTCCACGTCATGAGCACGCCAAAACCCTTTCGCGAAGTGCCGCATCGCGGCCTGATCACCATTGCGATCATGCTGGCGACAGTCATGCAGGTGCTCGACACCACCATCGCCAATGTCGCGCTGCCGTCGATGGTCGGCGACCTTGGCGCGTCGGCCGACACCATCAACTGGGTTCTGACCTCCTACATCGTCGCCGCCGCCATCATGACGCCGGTGACCGGCTGGCTGGCCGACCGCTTCGGGCGCAAGGAACTGTTCCTGACGGCGGTGGTCGGTTTCGTCGTGTTCTCCATGCTGTGCGGCGTGGCATGGAGCCTGGAGACCATGGTGCTGTTCCGCCTGATGCAAGGCGTGTTCGGCGCGGCAATCGTGCCGCTGTCGCAGACCTTCCTGCTCGACATCAACCCGAAGGAACGCCACGGCCAGGCGATGGCCATCTGGGGCGCCGGCATCATGGTCGGACCGATCATCGGCCCGACGCTGGGCGGCTGGCTGACCGAGAGCTTCAATTGGCGCTGGGTGTTCTTCATCAACCTGCCGATCGGCATCATCGCCTTTCTCGGCATGGCCGCCTACCTGCCGAACATCGCCAGATGCGTGCGCGGCTTCGATTTCTTCGGCTTTGCCATGCTCTCGCTCGGCGTCGGCGCGCTGCAGCTCATGCTCGACCGTGGCGGCGACGCCGACTGGTTCTCCTCGGCCGAGATCTGGATCGAGCTTGGCCTCGCCATTTCAGGTTTCTGGGTGTTCACCATTCATGTGCTGAGCGCCGAAAACCCGTTCATCGACCCAAAGATCTTCCTGGACCGCAATTTTGCGACGGGACTGGTCTTCATTTTTATCATCGGCGTCATCCTTCTGGCCAGCCTGGCGCTGCTGCCGCCGATGCTGTCGACGATCTTCGGCTACCCGACCATCACCACCGGCGTGGTGATGGCGCCGCGCGGCGTTGGCACGATGATCTCGATGCTCGTCGTCGGGCGCATCATGCACAGGATCGATGCCAGGCTGCTGGTGATGATCGGACTGGGGCTTACGGCGCAGTCGCTCTACACGATGTCGGGCTTCTCGCCGCAGATGGACAACTGGCTTATCCTGACCTCGGGCGTCATTCAGGGCCTCGGGCTGGGCCTGGTCTTCGTGCCGCTCTCCACCATTGCCTTTGCCACGCTCGATGTGCGCTTCCGAACCGACGCTACGGCGCTGTTTTCCCTGGTGCGCAACATCGGCTCGTCGATCGGCATCTCGATCGTTTCGGTCATGCTGGTGCGCAACACGCAGATCAACCATGCCGAGCTCTCGGCCCACATCAATCCGTTCAACCCCAACCTCTGGGCGGCCTCGCCGCCGGCGGCGGTCGGCGATCCGGCGGCGCTGTCGCAGATCGAAGGGCTGGTCAACCAGCAGTCGCTGATGATCTCCTACATCAACGACTTCAAGCTGATGATGGTGGTGACGCTGGTTGCTTTCCCGCTGGTCTTCCTGCTGCGCAAGCCGCAGAAGGCTTCAGCGGCTGCACCCGCTGCGCATATCGACTGACATCTGGGGATCGGCGCGACCTGGTCGGCCGCGCCTCCTACTTGCCCAGTACAAGGCTCCAGTAGCGCAGCGAGCTGTCGCGGCCGTCCCGCACATAGGCCAGACCAAAGCGGGTGAAGCGCGGGTCGAGCATGTTGCTGCGGTGGCCGACCGAGTGCATCCAGATGTCGAACAGCTTCTGCTGATCGAAACGGCCCTCGGCGATGTTTTCGGCGGCAGCACCGGCAATACCGTTGCCCTTGACGCGCGAGGCAAATCCCTTGCCCCAGCCGGTGGAGTGGGTCATACGGCCGCCGCGCGCCATATAGCCGGACTGCTGCAGGGCTGCCTGTTCGAGCTGAGGGTCGGGGACAAGCGGATCGAGACCGGCTGAGGCGCGGATGCCCGCCAGTGTGCCGACGGCGGTGGCGGAGACCCCGGCGCCTTCGCCGGTGGGCAGCACGGTGGCGCAAGCGGCAAGCCCGGCCAGCGCGGCAAGGCCGGCAGCTCTAAATAGCATTCGCCTGTTTAGGCTTGATTGGACTTCGCAATTTTCGATTTTCGCAACGGTCATGCCTGCCTGGCGTAGCGGTGATCATGGCTTTTGCCGGGCAAGCGTGCAGAAATCTCGCTCGCTGCGCCCTTAGCCGTCCGCGAACCCCGCTGATTGCACGCTACGGCGCGATATTCTCCAAGTTAGTCACCCAACCACCGCCGATGACCCCATTGCTCTCGGCAAGAGCACTCCTGCCGCAGACCGCTAGTCGGCAGACACTTGGCTGATCCCGGTATCGATCCAGGCACGCGTCTGTTCCAGGACCTCGTCCGAAAGCGCCGGATCGTTGATGGCCCGGGCGAGGATCACTGCCCCTACCATCGCTGCCCAGCATCCGATCGCTGCGCGGCGTCTGTCTGCCGGATCCAACTCCGGGAGCGCCTTGCCGATACGGTCGATCTGCGAGCGAAGGCCTTCCGTCATGGCCGAGCGTGCAGCCGGGGTCTGATGGCGGATGTCCGCAACAAGCCCCGCCGTCGGACAACCACCGGCGGCGTTGTCGCGATGCCGGGGCGAAAGATAGGCGTCGACATAAGCGCGAAGATCGCCCCCTCCGCTTGGCTCCGCGGCGAGGACATGGGCAAGGGTCTGCGCGATCAGATCGTCCTTCGAGCTGAAATGGCCATAGAAGCCGCCATGGGTGAGCCCGGCGGCTTTCATCACCTCCGCCACGCTGACCGCGTCGAAGCCCTTGTCGCGAAACAGCCGGCTGGCAGCATCCAGAATTCGGCGACGGTTCTCCGCCATCTGTTCTCGACTGACCTTCATTTCAAAATTCTCCGCCGGCGCCGTTGACATTTACATGATGGGTATCATATTTAGCGGCAATCATGATGATAGTCATGAATATAGAGTCCATCAGAGAAAAGGGCAATGCCATGACCGCCATTCCGTCAGTCCTCATAACCGGCGCCTCCACCGGCATCGGAGCCTCCTATGCCGAGCGCTTCGCGCGCCGCGGGCACGACCTCGTGCTGGTTGCCCGTGACACGGCACGAATGGAGGCTCTGGCGGCCCGTCTGCGTCAGGAAAATGGCGTGGCGATCGACATCGTCCAGGCTGATCTTACGCAGCCTGCCGAGCTTGCAACGGTAGAGACGAGGCTGCGCGATGACGCCCGCATCGGGATCCTCGTCAACAATGCCGGAACGGCCATCGGCGGAAGCTTTATCGAGCAGAGCACCGATGACGTCGCGCGGCTGGTTGCGCTCAACACGACCGCGCTTCTGCGGCTAGCCAGCGCCATCGCCCCGCGCCTTGCGGCGGCCGGCGAAGGGGCGATCGTCAACATCGGCTCCGTGGTCGGCCTGGCGCCGGAGTTTGGCATGACGGTCTACGGCGCAACAAAGGCCTTTGTGCTGTTCCTGTCGCAGGGACTCAGCCTCGAGCTCGCGCCGAAGGGTGTCTACGTCCAGGCCGTGCTTCCCGCCACGACGCGAACGGAGATCTGGGGACATGTCGGCGCCGACGTCAACACGCTTTCCAACGTGATGGAGGTGGGCGATCTGGTGGATGCGGCGCTGGTCGGCTTCGACCGCCGCGAACTGGTGACCATCCCGCCGCTACCCGATGCCGGGCAGTGGGACGCGCTTCAGGCCGCGCGCCAGGCCATGCTTCCGAACTATGGGAACCAGCATCCCGCCGAGCGGTACCGCACGGTCGCCTGAGCACGGACAAAGCCGTTTCGATAAACGACCCCGCCGCGGCGGGGACAAACAAAGGTGACCCATGACGAGCACAACGCTGTTTGAGCCCTATACTCTCGGCTCGCTCACTCTCTCCAATCGTATCGTCATGGCGCCCCTGACGCGCAATCGCGCTGGCCCGGGCTTCGTTCCAGGCGATCTCGCCGCGCAGTATTACGGCCAGCGCGCGTCGGCCGGCCTCCTGATTTCAGAGGCCACGCAGATCTCGCAGCAGGGGCAGGGTTATCAGGACACGCCCGGCATCTACGCCCAGGCTCAGATCGGCGGCTGGCGCAAGGTCACCGACGCCGTGCACGCCAAGGGCGGGCGGATTTTCCTGCAGCTCTGGCATGTCGGTCGCGTCTCGCACGTCGATCTGCAGGAGAACGGCGCCGCCCCCGTGGCGCCCTCGGCGATCCGGGCCGCGACCAAGACGTTCGCCAACAACGGCTTTGTCGACGTTTCGGAGCCCCGCGCGCTGGAGCTCGACGAGCTTCCGGGGATCGTCAGCGATTTCCGGCAAGCAGCCGCGAACGCCATCGAGGCCGGCTTTGATGGCGTCGAGATTCACGGCGCCAACGGCTATCTGCTGGACCAGTTCGCCAAGGACGGCGCCAACGCCCGCACGGATGCTTATGGCGGATCGGTCGAGAACCGCGCCCGGCTGATGCTGGAGGTTGCGACTGCGGTGGTCGAGGAGATCGGCGCTGAGCGCACCGGCATCCGGATTTCGCCCATCTCGCCTGCCAATGGCGTCTCGAGCAGCGCCCCCCAGGCCCAGTTCGACCATATCGTCGATCAACTCGACGCTTTGGGCATCGTCTACATCCATGTCGTCGAGGGCGCCACGGGCGGCTCGCGCGATGTCGCGCCGTTCGACTTCGGATCGCTCCGCCGGCGCTTCAACAACACCTATATCGCCAATAACGGCTATGACCTCGAGCTCGCCGCGTCGCGGCTCGCCGAGGGCAAGGCGGACCTGTTCGCCTTCGGGCGACCGTTCATCGCCAATCCCGATCTTGTGGAACGGCTACAGACGCGCGCGCCGCTGGCCACATTCGATCAGGCGACGCTCTATGGCGGCGGCTCCGCTGGCTATACCGACTATCCCGCGATCGCCGCTTCAAGCCGGCCATGAGCCATCGCAGCGCCGCGCGCGCGGCAACCAACCCACGTCGACAGCAGCACCCCGTCCTCTCGGAGATCATCGCCATGCGTATACTGAAACAATCGGCCGTTTTCGCGCTCACCGTGGTGGCGTCACTCTCCTCGGCAGCGTGGGCGGACAATGCCTCGCCAGTCGGCCTGTGGAGGAACGTCGACGACGTCAGCGGCAAGCCAAGAGCGTTGATCCGCATCACGGAATCGAACGGCACTTTGCAGGGCAAGATCGAAAAAGTCTTCCTTGCCCCGAACGAAAACCCGACCTGTACGAAGTGCGAAGGCGCCTTGAAGAATGCGCCCGTCATCGGCCTGGTGATCCTATCCGGCCTGAAGAAGGACGGCGCCGAATATACAGGCGGCCGCATCCTCGATCCCGACAGCGGCAAAGTCTACAGCAGCAAAATCCAACTGACGAAAGGCGGCAACAAGCTCAACGTGCGCGGCTACATTGGTGTCTCAATGCTCGGTCGCTCGCAGATTTGGGTGCGTCACGAATAAGCTATTTAGCATCGACAGGAAATCTGTCGATGTAGAGACAATCAACTGGGAAGGAAAAACGTGTTGAGGCCGCTGTCATGCGGCGGCCACGCGCCATCGCCCGTCAAACTTGATCGGGCGTTGGAATTTTCCATTTTCGCAGCGGTCATGCCTGCATGACATAAGCGCGATCCTGGCTGCCAAATAGATTAGATCGGGCGTGGATTGTTCCATGCCCGATCAAATCAGCGTTTGGGCAGTTCAGGCCTTCGGTACCCCAGCCAGGGGGGCGACCAGCTCGTCGTCCTCCACGTCTGCCTCCTCGAACAGACCGGCCCCGTCAGCATTCGTTTCTCGCGGCCGCGTCGAGACCAGATCCTTCAGAGAGCCACCGGCGCCGGCGATGCCAGCTTCCTTCAGGAGCGCGTCGATCAGAGACTTGTTGCCGGTGAACTTCAGCAGCTGGTCGGCCAGATCGCCCGGACCCGAACGCCCGCCTTCGCCGCCCGAGCGACCGCCCGAAAATCCCGCCGTGTCGAACACGCGGATGCTGTCGATACGGCTCGCCGGCTCCATCAGCGCCTTTAGTGCTTCCGGTAGCATGGTGATCCGCGCCTGCGTCAGTTCAAGCTGGATCAGCCGGTCGGAGAGCAGGTTGCGCGCGTCGTTCGTGGCGCGGATGGTGGCGGCCTCCGCCTCGCCTTCCGCGATCACGCCTTCGGCGCGGACCTTCATCGCTTCCGCCGCCGCGCGGGCTTCCACCAGCACCGCCTCGGCGCGGTCTTCCGCCGCTGCTTTTTCGGCGCTCGCGCCAACTGTCACCGACACAGCCTCAGATTCCGCCGCTTCCTGCGCTTGCAGAACGGCGATCTGCCTGGCACGGTCGGCGATTTCGCGTTCGCGCGCCGTCTGCACCTTTTCTTGAGCAGCAACCGTCAGCGCCTCGGCCTCGCGGGCCTTGGCTTCAGCCTGGCTGGTTTCCTGGCTCTTCTTGGCGATGGCCACCGCCATATTCTGGCGCGACAATTCAACCTCGCGCTCAGAGTTGATGCGCGCCTCTTCCTTGGCGCGCTGCGCTTCCGCCGCATGCTCGGCGATCTCGCGTTCGCGCGCGATCTGCGCGGCCTGTTCGGCGAGCTTCGCCGCTTCCTCGGCCTTGGCCATTTCGGAGCGGGTGGAGGCCTGCTTGGAGACTACGTCGCGCTCCTGCTCCAGCCGCGCCTCTTCCTCTTGCCGCTTCAACGCGTACTTTTCGCGCGAGGCGTTCAGGTCTTGCTCGGCAATCGCTACTTCGGTCTTCCGGGTCACCTCGTTGCGCTCCTTGCGGCGCTGTTCGGTGATGGTTGTCAGCTTGGCCAAACCGACGGCGTCGAAGGCGTTGGTTTCGTTGAAGAACTCACGCGGCGTCTGGTCGAGGCCCGTCAACGACACCGATTCCAGCTCCAGCCCGTTCGAGCGCAGATCGGTTTCGACTGCGTCCTGCACCGCCTTCACGAAGTCCGAGCGATTCTCATGCAGTTGATCGAGCGTGTTGCGCGCGGCCACAGAGCGCAGCGCGTCGACCAGCTTGGCTTCCACCAGATCTTGGATTGCCTTCGGGTCGTTGACACGGTCGCCCAGCGTCTGCGCAGCGAGGCCGATGCCGTCATCCGTGCCGTCAACGCGTACGTAAAACTCGGCACGGATGTCGACGCGCATGCGGTCAGAGGTGATGAAGGCGTCCTCGCGGCGGCGGTCGACCACCAGCTTGACGGTGTTGAGCTTGACCTTCGCCAGCGCATGCAAGATGGGCAGGATCAGCGCGCCACCGTCTTTGACCACTCTGCGGCCGCCGACGCCGGTACGCACAAAGGCCTCGTCACGTTCGGCGCGCTGGTAGAGCCGCCCGAGCACAAAGCCGATCACCGCGATCACGAAGAGAACGATGCCGGCCCAGATCAGAAATTGAACTATATTGTCCATAACTTGCCCCCAGATTTGAAAGTGTTTGAATGTTCGGCTTTGCCCAGAGCGCTCTGGCTAGATATGCTCCTCGAACGGCACTACCAGCCAGACACGACCGGGTCCCTCGGCGGCTTTCACCACCACGACTACGGCGCCTTTCTCGATTTTCATTCCCGCGTCTGCGGGTCGCGCCCGCAGCGTATGCAATTCGCCATGCTCATCGCGCACTCGGATCGAGCCGGGCCGACCGTCATCCAGCGGCCCGAGCGAGACCGTGCCGCGATGTCCGACCAGATGATCATGGTTGACAGCGTAGCTCTCGTCCTGCGGCAGGAGACGAGCGATCCAGCCACCGGTGATTTTCGTTACCATCACAGCCGCAGGCGCCGCGCCAAAAGCGTAGCTCCACGCCGGCAAGACCGGGAAGATCTGCCACAGCATGATGCCGACCATGCCGAATGTGACCAGCAGAAGCAGTATCAGGATGGCGAAAGGTACCCGACCGAAATTCAACCAGTCGAATACGTCGCCCAGATGTGTGGCGTCGAGGAGGTGGTCGACCGCGCCGTCTTCGCCGCCACCATGGTCAAAATGTCCGGCTCCAACAAAGAACAGGACGATCTGCAGGACACCCAGCAACATCCCTGCCAGCAATGGATAGAGGTAGAGCGCCGGTGCGTGGAGAACATCTGCCATCGGCGCTACTTCTTACCCTTGAGTTCGCTGCGCAGTGTCGCCAGCCGGTCGTCAATGCGGCGCTGGCGCCCAAATTCTTCGAGTTCGACAAGATCGTTGTCGCGCGGCTTGCCAGCGGGCAGGTCGGTCAGCCGCGCCACGCTGGAAAGCGCGGCCGCAATGCGATCCTCTGGTGCGGGTTTGCGGAACCCGCCGTCAGCGTTGCCCACCGTGCCCGGCTTCTGCGCCTCGCGGGCGCGCCGCGCTATCTTCACCCGCTCCTCGGAATCGCGGCGGGCCGCACTTGCGGCGCTCAGCGCGCCCCGCGCTTCGTCAATGCGCACATCAACATCCTGGATCAGCTTGTCGATAGAGGCGGCCTGCGCGTCGATGTCGTCCTGACGGCCAATTCCGGCCCGTGCGAGGTCTTCGCGGCCCTCTTCCAGGGCGACCCGGATATTCTGGTCCAGCCCCTCGCGTTCCTCGGTCAGGTCGTCCTTCTGCAAGGTGTAGCGCTTGCGCTCGGCGATCAGCGCTGCGAGGTTGGACTTCAACTCGTCGGCGGCCTTGTCGATCTCGCGGATCGCTTGTTCGGCCACCGCCTCGGGAGCCTTCTTCTCAAGGCCGTCGATCACGGTTGCGACCAGGCCGGCGGCGAGGCGCGAAACGCGCCCGGAAATGGATTCGGTCTGCATGGCTTCGATCTCCCTGTGTTGCATGTCCGCCGACAGCGGAACGGTGAGCAGATAGGCCCCGTTATCCCGTACGAGGTGGGAAAGTTGCGCCTTCTCCTGGCTATCGGAGTAGCCGGTGGCCAGGAATCCCGCAATCACGCGCCCCTCGACGGTAGAAATCGAAACCTTGTCGACGCCCTTGAAGGACATGAGCTTGTCGTCAAGCGGCAGCCGATCGGACGACCAGGCGCCGGAGGCGTATTCGCGAATGCCATTGGTAACCAGTCGCGCCGGCAGGCCCGTCTCGGCGCGGATCGCTTCATAGGCGAGCTTCTGGAGCTCAAACGTGTTGGTGCGTTGGGTAGAGGCGGTGCAATCCAGGATGTCGTGCATGACGGCATAAGCCGCGAAAGTCATGTCGATGGCGCGTTCGCCAGCGCGGGTCAGGATCAGCTTGTAGTGCGCGGTCTTCATCTTGTTCTCCCTCCCAATCACCTAGTAAGTGATTGAGGGGATTTCAAGCTACAATCACCAAAAACGTGATTTGTTGTTGGGAAAGGATAAAGCATGTGTTTTGTTTGGTGCTCGCAGTGGGGCGAGTGTTGGCGAAAAGGGCTGGGAGCTGCCCCGCGCACTCCGGTATCCGCCCGTACGGCGGCGGCCGCCCTGACCGCCTCCACGCACTGATGAGAGTGCAACTTAGTCTTGCCCCATCAGCGTCTTGATCAGCGTCTCGGCGAGCCAGCTTTCATATTCCTCCGAAGACCAACCCCGCTCCAACACGAGCATGCGATATACGTCGCGGCCGGTATACATCCATAGGATGTCGCGCACGCGGGCTAAGCCGAGTTGGCGCGCGACAGTGACGGATGCGACGAGAAGCTTGGCACGCGCTTCCTGGAGGTTGAAGCGGACGGTCTCCAACTCCGTCTCGATCGCCTTCAGTTCGGGAGACAGGGCCGAGACGCCGCGCATAAGGCCGATCTCCTCGCGTTCCGCATCAAGCATGACCCGAGAGATCGAGGCAGTAATACGTAGAATTTCCTCGGGGTCTCTCGCGTTCTCGGCCTGCTTAGCTATCTCCGCATAGCGTGGGCCGAAGAAGGAACGCTCGACCACAGCCCTTAGAATGCCGATCTTCGACTGGAACAGGGCATAGACGGTCGGTGCCGAAACACCGGCGGCTGATGAGATGTCATTAATCGTGACCTTTTCCACTCCGCGCGCAGTAAACAGCTCTTTCGCCACATCGAGAATGCGTTGGCGCGTGCCGGAAGCGCGCTCCGCCCGCAGCCGTGCGTCGTAGCGCCTGCGGGTTTTTGAATTGTCATTCATATTGGATATAGTAAGCTATACTCAATATAACCGCCAGATCATTGAATTAGAAGGTTGGAAGGAGGAGCAGCATGATCGAGTTTGTGCCGGTAAACCTCTGGGGGATCGGAACTGCGGTCCTCGCAGCCTGGGTTGTCGCTGGGCTTTGGTATTCACCGCTGCTCTTCATCCGACCGTGGGCCGAGATGTCGGGCGTCGACGGCGCGAAATTCGCCGCCGGCCTGCGGCGGGCGATTGCGGTCGACCTTGCCTCGTTTGCGGTCATGGCGTTTATCCTCGATCAGGTACTTCACGCCTGGGGCGCGCTGACGATCGTCTCGACCGTCCTCTGCACGTTCCTGCTCTGGCTCGGCTTCGTCGCTGTCACGCTGTTGCATTCGGTGACCTATGAGCACCGGCCTTTGCGCTATTATGCGATCAATGCCGGCTATCGCTTGGTCAGCATGGTGGCAATGGGCGTGATCCTGACCGTGTTACGGTAACAAAGGCGCCTCACCCGGCAGGACGTGGAAGCGCCGCAAAGCTTGTCGTCGTCGCTCGGCGGCCGCTCGAATGTCCGCTCTTTGAACATTCGCAGCCCGAATCCGCCGGTCTGCACCACATGACCCGCACTCGACTGTCCGCCTCCGGCGCGGTATCTGGCCCGGATGGCAGATCCAACCCAAGGCGGTTGTCCAGCCTAGTGTAGCAGGCGTCAGATTTTCAGTGCGCCAG
>NZ_CAKXZT010000065.1 GCF_935825525.1 Mesorhizobium escarrei | reverse complement strand
GTTGATTGGACGAAGGTCGATAGCTCCAGAGTAACTTTTGACAAATCACAGCTGACCAGGCTCGATCACAACACGCTGTTCAGGAATCTGAAGGCGAACGGTAATAATAGTCTGACAAAAAGGGCGGCGGAACTCAAACTGCATGGACCTGAAACGCTGCCGGACGGTCGTCAACTCATGGACGGCAAGGGCGTACTCGAGCGGCTCAAAAGCGCCACTCCGGGCGATCGGTTCGGCGAAATCGGACGCACCCCCGGCAGGCTCGCCAAGCCGTTCGCCGGCAAGCCCGGGATAGCCGGCGCCCGGTCCAAACCGCTCGCCGGGAGCCGCACAAACCCTATGGCAGGAAAGCCGAAATCCAAAGCGCGCATCGGCGCGCGGCCTCGCCACCCGGCTCCGAAAGGTGACATCATGCGCGGCCGCGATCCCCGCGCTTTCTCCCATGGTCCGCGCTACCGCGGCCCG
>NZ_CAKXZT010000064.1 GCF_935825525.1 Mesorhizobium escarrei | reverse complement strand
CAGCGAGGTCGGCTTCGAGGTCGGTGGCCGGATCATCTCGCGCGATGTCGACATAGGCGCCGTCGTCAAGAAAGGTCAGAAGCTCGCTGAGCTCAGTGCCGTCGATTACCGCAACAAGGTGACCGCCGCACAGGCCGATCTCACGGCGACCAAGGCCACGCTCGTCCAGGTCGTGGCCCAAGAGGAACGCTTCCGTATTCTGCTCGGCAAGGGCTTTACCACCCGTTCCCAGTACGATGAGGCGCTGAAGTCGCTGCAGAGCGCACAAGCTGCCGTCCAGGCGGCTGAAGCCAATCTCCGGATCGTTGAAAACCAGCTCGGCTACACGCAGCTGCTTGCGCCTGACGACGGCATTGTGACGGCGGCTGGCGCGGACCCTGGTCAGGTCGTGGCCGCGGGTCAGATGATCGTCGAGATCTCCCGCAATGACGCG
>NZ_CAKXZT010000063.1 GCF_935825525.1 Mesorhizobium escarrei | reverse complement strand
CAGCGAGGTCGGCTTCGAGGTCGGCGGCCGGATCATCTCGCGCGATGTCGACATAGGCGCCGTGGTCAAGAAAGGTCAGAAGCTCGCTGAGCTCAGTGCCGTCGATTACCGCAACAAGGTGACCGCCGCACAGGCCGATCTCACGGCGACCAAGGCCACGCTCGTCCAGGTCGTGGCCCAAGAGGATCGCTTCCGTGTTCTGCTCGGCAAGGGCTTTGCCACACGTTCGCAGTACGATGAGGCGCTGAAGTCGCTGCAGAGCGCACAAGCTGCCGTCCAGGCGGCCGAAGCCAATCTCCGGATTGTTGAAAACCAGCTCGGCTACACGCAGTTGCTTGCGCCCGACGACGGCATTGTGACGGCGGCTGGCGCGGACCCTGGTCAGGTCGTGGCCGCGGGCCAGATGGTAGTCGAGATCTCCCGCAATGACGCG
>NZ_CAKXZT010000062.1 GCF_935825525.1 Mesorhizobium escarrei | reverse complement strand
CGCGCGAGCGGCTTCGTCCTCGGAGGTGAATGCCGTCATTGTTGCGCAGTCGTGGAGCGACGAGCCACTGAATCACGATCTGCGAGCAGGTAAGATCGGCCAGCGCCGTGATCACTCGGGATCAGTTCGACTCGCCGCCGCGGGGACAATGAGACCTAGGCATGCGACATGGCAGATCTGTGGGCTGGACAAATCATGGGCCGGCCGCATTCCGCCCCGACCCGGAACTCGGATTGGGACGCTTTGACAAAGCGCACGTGATTTCGTCACGTGAGATACCAATGTCGTTAAGAATGTCATCCGGTGACCGGCTCAACTCGTCCGTTATCATCCACATAGCTTTTCGCTCGGCGCGAAGGCGGAACCATCCGCGAATGTAGCCAATGGTGCCATTATGAAAACTTGTCCACATCGAAGTCATTCCTTAATCATCTGCTCGAACACACGGCACGGAACGGCACTGGCGGTATTCACCGCGAGAAGGACCGGTTACGTCGCATCTGACTCGTCTCAATTCCGAACTTATCGGTCTCGTCCGGCTGGGCAGGCGCACCGCGGCGGCAGCGACTGCAACCGCGCCGGCGAGGGTTAAATGCTGATTGTCTTTCGTAACATAGTTCTGTTTCCTTTCAGCGATTATGGTTCATCAAGCGATCAAGATGACAAGCATAGGTTGTGCCGGCCGACAACAAAGGCCAGAACCATCATCTTCTTCTACAAACAATTGCTATGCTAAGTTTACGGTGCGTGAGGTCGCGCTCGAACACAACGAATATATATTTCAAAGCTAATTTTCTAGCTTTAGCAAGCTATATTTTAACGGCAAGCTTGACAAATCCACCGCTAACCCTCTCGGTGCTCCACCCAGGGTGGTCAAGAGACGTTCGGCAAAAACGGGTTTGCGGGCCAGGGCCGCTTTGGAACGGGCGGCGGATGCTTCGTTCCTTCTCTCCCCGCTTGCGCATGTGCGTTTGTCGCTACGCTATCGGCCTGCGTCGTGCTATACTTTTTCTTTGGCTTCTTTCGACGGGATGGAGATGTTCGCCCTGTCAACCTTGGCGCGGAGAAGCATTGGCGTTGCTCTTGTCGGTTGCGCGTTCCTCGCGCCGGCTGCCATTGGAGCAGGAGTTACTGAAGATGTCGCGATGGGAATCCGCCTTGCGGAATTGCTTCGCGCGGGGCGAAGCGTTGTCTCCAACTATCAGACACTAATCAACGATCCCGCACTTGGCGACAAGCACCTCGACAGCGAGCGGTTTGCGAGCGAGGCCATCGCCGTTTACTCAAAAAACACCGGCCAGGACCCGTTTTCCGGCGAATTGACCAAACGCGACCGGCGTCTGCTTGAGGCCCAGATTGGGGCTATGCGGGAGGTGGTGGACGAGCAGCAAGATGACATCAACCGCGCTGGGATCGGGTTCAAGGGCTTCGTGCCGGCCGTTTTCGCGCGTCTGTTGAATGAGAAATTCGCCGCCAAGGTTGGCAACGAAGCTCTGGTGCGCGTGACTGCGCCCGAGCAACTCGTGCGCAACCGCAAATCTCTTCCGGACGCTTGGGAAGCCAGCATCATCGTAAGCGTCTTTTCAGATCCGAAGAGAGCAAAAGGCGAAGCCTACACGGACGTGACCGAGGTGGAGGGACGCCCGGCATTTCGAATGCTCCTGCCCGAATACTATACGGAGTCGTGTCTTTCCTGCCACGGCGAGCCGAAGGGCGAGATCGACATAACTGGATATCCCAAGGAGGGCGGAAAAGCCGGCGATCTGGGGGGCGCAATCAGCATCGTCTTGTTCAAATGAGCGTCCTGGAACAGACACCCCACGAGGTGAAAGCCATACCGGTGCCGTCGAAATCCCTGGGACGTCGCCTTGCCAGTCTGCCGATCGCGGCCCGCGTAGCTGCACTGACAGCGGCCGGCCTCATCAGTCTCATCGTATCTTCCATCCTTCTCACGCAGGCGCTTTATCGCAGTGCCGACCGCACAGCAGACACTAAGGCATTGTTCGATCTCGCGGCGACTGCGGCTGCGGCGCACGTGACCTTTGGCGAATTGCGATACTGGCTCACCGATTTGTCGGTCAGCTTGCTAATGAACTCCCAGCGGAATGCCGAGCAGGCGCGTGAGCGACTGCTGGACCAACTGGACGGCCTTTCGAAATTATCCCCCGATGCAGTGAGGGAAATCCGTGTCGAGATCGATGACTACGTCAAAAGGGCACTAGAGGCGGCGGACAGCTATACTCAGGATAACCGCATCATTGGAAACGCTCTCCTGGCCGAGGCGCGAACCCACAGCACAAATGTCGATGCCGCCCTTAACAAACTTGTCGAGCAAGTGAGCGCCGAGGCAGAAGCTGCTCGCAACGAGGCTGTAAGGCTAGCCCAGAAAACCGCGACTACCGCTGCCATTCTGGTGGTCATCGTGCTGTTGATTGGGTCGCTTCTTACAATCCTTGTTCTTCGCTCGATCATTGGCCCGTTACGGCGGCTGAACCGGGTCATCGGCGAACTGACGCAAGGACGCTACGATATTGAAATACCGATTGAGGGAGGCGACGAACTCGGCGCAATGTCGCGGACGCTTCGACTTTTTCGCGCGGGCGCGATTGAAAAGAAACGACTGGAAGACGAGGCGGAGCAGCAAAGACGGACGATCGCAGCGGCGCTTGAGGCAATTTCTGACGGATTTGTCCTATTCGATCCGCAGGACAGGGTCATCCTGGCCAACAGCAAATTTTGCGAATTCTTCCCTGACCATGCGCGAGCTTCTCTTCCTGGGCAAAGCTTCCAAGAAATCTTGGAGCAACGCCTGGCGGGCGGGCAAGTCGACCTTGCGGGCGCGTCGCCGGAGGAGTGGATTGCCCAGCGGTTACACATCCACAAGGACCCGGCGGGCTTCGTCGGTGAGGATCGCTTCGGCGACAGATGGGTTCGCGTAAGCAGGCGAAAAACGCCTGACGGCGGCGCGGTCGCCGTTTACACCGACATCACGGAATTGAAACAGAGACAAGACGAACTCGAGCGCGCCAAGAGCCGTGCTGAATCGACGAATGAAGCCAAGAGCCGCTTCGTCGCATCCGTCAGCCACGAACTGCGTACGCCGCTGAACGCGATTATTGGCTACAGCGAGATGCTGATCGAAGATGCGAGCGACCAGCACATGGTGGAATTCGTTCCGGAACTGGAGAAGATCGCCGCGGCTGGTCGCCATCTCCTGGCCCTCATCAACGACATCCTCGACTTGTCGAAGATCGAGGCGAACAAGATGGAAATTTTCTTGGAAACGTTCGACGTCGCCGATTTGATGCGCGACGTCCAGGCCACAGTCGCGCCTCTGATGGCGAAAAACCGAAACGGTTTCGTACTGGACCTCGAGGACGACCTCGGGAAAATGCATTCGGACCAGACGAAGTTGCGTCAGAACCTGTTTAACCTGCTCAGCAACGCCGCCAAGTTTACCGAAGGGGGTCGAGTAACACTCGCGGTGCGTCGCGACAGGCGACCAAACGGCGATTGGCTGATATTCAAAGTGTCCGACACCGGGATCGGGATGACGTCGGAGCAGCAGGAACGGCTCTTCGACGCTTTTACGCAGGCGGACGCATCCACCACTCGCAACTATGGCGGAACGGGGCTTGGCCTCAGCATAACCCGGAGTTTTAGCCGAATGATCGGAGGCGTTGTAAAGGTCGAGAGCGAACTCGGAAAAGGCTCGACCTTCACAATGGAGATCCCAGCCGAGTTCAAAAAAGAATCTAGTGAGCAACACCCCTCCGAAGCTGTGCCGTTGCCGCCACGAGACAAGGCGGTTCTGATCATAGATGATGAACCAGCCGCTCGAACCGTCATCGCCAGCGCCTTGGCGGAGGCGGGACTAGCATCGTTCGAAGCAGCAAGCGGCGAGGAAGGCATAGCCGCTGCTCGAGTGCATCGCCCCGCGGCGATCATTCTCGACATCATCATGCCGCATCAGGACGGCTGGTCAGTGCTGCGATCTCTGAAGAACGATAGGGAGCTTTGCGAGATTCCTGTGATCCTTGCGACGATACTTGCAGATCGCGAACTCGGCCTCTCACTCGGGGCGGTTGAATACCTGACGAAGCCGATCGACACCGAGAAGCTGATTCAAACAATTGAGGCTTGCGGCGGTGGCAACCGCGATGTGCTTGTAATTGATGACGACCAAGCCTCCCGCGATTTCCTTCGGCGTATCCTGATCAAGAAGGACTGGCGGGTTCACGAGGCAAGCGACGGCGTGCGCGGCCTTGGCCTGATGAAACGGTTGTTGCCGCGCCTGGTGGTGCTTGATCTGCTGATGCCCGAAATGGACGGGTTTCAGACATTGAGTGAGATGCAGCAGACGCCCGAGCTGCAGAACATTCCGGTGGTCGTAGTTACCTCGAAAGATCTGTCGATGAACGAGCTCGAATGGCTGCGCGATAGGGCGGTTGCCGTTGTGACCAAGGGCGCGAACAGCAGGTCTCAATTGGTCAAGGCGCTCGAACGCCAGATTTCCGCGGCCGAGTAGGTTGGCCCGGCATCTCAGTTCGTTGACCCATCATTAGAGAGGCCGAAGATGACGAGAATCCTTCTGGTGGAAGACAACGAAATGAATCGCGACATGCTCTCGCGGCGGTTGTCGCGGCGCGGGTTCGAAGTGCTTATTGCGGAAAACGGACAATCGGGCGTGGAACTAACGATTTCGGAAAGACCGGATCTGATCCTTATGGATATGAGCCTGCCCGTGATGGACGGATGGGAGGCGACACGGCGGATCAAGGCTGATCCGGCCACCTCCGGGATCCCTATAATCGCGCTTTCTGCACATGCTATGACAAGCGATCGGGAATTGGCGCTTGAGGCCGGCTGCGATGACTACGACAGCAAGCCGGTGGACCTGCCGAGGCTTGTCCAGAAAATCGAACAATTGCTTGCCGCAAATCCGTGAGCCGCCGAGTCGGCGGATTGGAGACATGACTGCCAACGAGTTCCAACGCCACGCAATAGCCGCCCATCTGGCGCAGACGCTTGCTGGACCAGCACGGGCAATCTCGGGATTTCAGGAACTGCTGCTAGAACAGGTGCAGAACCACAGTCTGGTGCACATCACTCCAGATATTGAGAGGGTCGGCGCCGCTGCCCGGCAATTGAACAGCCTCATCGACAGCTTGATCCATGGCAAAGCCGACTATCCGGACCATTCAGGGCGCGAGATCGAGGCGAAATTGCGCCACGATTTGCGAACACCACTCAACGCGATTATCGGCTACTCCGAAATGATCCTTGAAGAAGCCGAAGAATTGCACGAACACGCATTGGACGAAGATGTCAGGGTGATGCTCGCGGCTGCGGCCGAGCTGTTGGCGCATGTCGATGCGATTGCCGGCCTATCGCGCGCCAGCGACAACGAAGGGCTGTGGACGACGGATCAGGCAGAGATCGATGCAGCAGGGCTCGAAAGGGCGCTGGGCAAGACGGAGCGCGATGCATTCTCAGCACGCAACGGTAGAATACTTGTCGTCGACGACATCTGCAGTAACCGCGATCTTCTCTCGCGCCGCTTGCTGCACGAGGGTCATCAGGTAGTCACTGCCGAGTCAGGCCTGTCCGCGCTGACCCGCCTTGCGGAATATGAATTCGACCTTGTTCTGTTGGACATACTGATGCCGGACATGAACGGCATCGAGGTGCTCTCGCGATTGAAAGCTGAGCGCCGGTGGCGGCACATCCCGGTCATTATGATATCGGGGCTGAACGAAGTCGACGCCGTGGTCCGCTGCATCGAGGCGGGAGCTGACGACTACTTGCTTAAACCGTTCAATCCGGTCCTGCTGCGCGCCCGGATCAACTCCAGTCTGGAGAAGAAGCGTTGGCGCGACCGCGAGCACCAGTATCTTCAGCGGATCGAGGCGGAAAAGCGGCGGGCCGACTCGCTTCTACATGCCGTCCTGCCCGGTCAAATCGTTGCACGGCTGCAAGGGGGCGAGGAGATCATTGCGGACCGGTTCGAGGAAGTGACCATCCTTTTTGCCGATATTGTCGGATTCTCGCCTATCGCAGCGAAATTGCCGGCATCCGACCTTATCAAGCGCCTCGACCGGATGTTCAGCATGTTCGACGCGCTGGCAGAGAAGCATTCCGTGGAGAAGATCAAGACTATAGGAGACGCGTATATGGCCGCTTGTGGTCTTCCGGAGCCGGCGGCCGATCACGCCGACAGGGCCGTGGCGCTGGGAAAATCCATGCTGGACTCGTTGAGGCTCTTGGCGTCGGGCAGCGATAGTTTTCGTGTCCGAATCGGCGTACACACCGGACCGGTGATCGCCGGTCTGATCGGCCGACATCGGTTCGTTTATGATGTCTGGGGCGAAACCGTGAACATCGCAAGCCGGCTCGAGTCCCAGGGCGTAGCCGACCGCATGCAAATCTCGGAGGCAACCAGACGCGCTCTGCACGCCCCTTGGGAGCTAGAACCGCGCTGCACTGTGGAACTGAGAGGCGTCGGCAAGATGGAGACCTATCTCGTTCGACACTGATGTCTGATTTCCTCAAGCGACGCGTAAGCGAGTAGCGTCCGTGTCATCATACAGCATGACTGGGTTAGGCTCGGCGGACTTGGCTACCACCACCCGACCCCTCCATATCGAATTTAGGTCATGGGTTGCTGGCGAGACTGGAGGCCTATGTCGAGACGGGCTTTCTGTGCTTCCGCCGCATCTCCAAGCGGAAGTTCATCCATCTGTGATGGTCGAGAATAACGCCAGAGCTATCGCGACACGGGTGCTGATCTACCGTGGCACCATACGTCCGGAACGTGTCCGAGACGCGACCTCTATAGCGATGGCCGCGCAAGTCTGATTATGTGAAGGGTTGCGGATGCCGGCCATCCACGTGGTG
>NZ_CAKXZT010000061.1 GCF_935825525.1 Mesorhizobium escarrei | reverse complement strand
GGCGGCTTCGCGCGGCTTCCTGTCCGCCAGCAGCACCTGGAACTTCGTGATATAGTGCGGCCAGCGCTCGATCATGGGCTCATTGGCGGCCTCGATGGCCGCCATGAAGCGCTCGCAATCCAGGTAAGCAGCTGCGAAATCGCCTTGCCTGGCATGGAGCGCGGCGTGGCAATCGGCGACGACGGCGACCTGTGTGGTGAAACGGCTGTCGGCGATCTCGGCCAGTCGCCCGACCACTTGGTGGAACTCTGCAAAATCGTTGCGGAACTTCATCTGCATTTGCAAATGGTAGAGCCCCCCGAATTCCACGCCCTTGAGCGACTCGCGCTCGCCAATCGCGATCGCCGCCCGCAACGCGGCTTCGGCCGACGGATAGGGAAAATTCCTTCTCTTGTAGGGAAAATAGCGACCACTCTCCGCGCCAAAGGCGACCAGCCACATGCCGAGGATCCAAGGCAGCACCTCCTTGTCACTCAAATCCTCGCCAACGCTGTCGACCGCCTTAGCGAACACATCGGCGCGCATGGTCGATGCCGAAAGATCGATCAGCGTTTCGCTCGCAAGCAATCGCAATCCGCTCGGATCGTGCCCGGGGTTCCTGGTCAAGCGCTCAAGGAGTTCGGCTTCCAGTGCTTGTCCGGCTGGGCTGCTGCGGTAGTAGTCGTCGCCGAAGTTCAGCGCCCGCATCATGCCAATGCGCACCAGCATCGCTTCCCCGGGAGGCAATTTCGGCAGGCCGCGCTCGATCAGCTCGAACGCCCGGCGGGTCCACATGGAAAGACCTTCATAGGTCCGCCAACTGGCCGTCTTGACCAAGACGGCGCGCGACACGGTGAGACACAGACCGCGCAGATCGTCGGACTCGCCAAAGGCTTGCCATGCTCTCGACAGCCAGCGCTCCGCCGCAGCGTCATCCGGCATGTGGGCCACGCCCAGCCAATAGAAATGCCAGCCGTTCATGAACGCTTCCGGCAACCGGCCGACCCATTCGATGAAGGTCGCCCGGCCTCCTTGCGCCAGCACGGCCTCCGCGCGGCTCAGTATCAGCTCGCTCGCCTGGTCCCAGTCCTCGGCCTGCAAGGCGAGGTGGATGGCTTCGTCAGGACGACCGGCCTCCGCAAGAACCTTCGCCGCTTTTCGCCTAAGCGATCGCTGCTCTTCCATGACCACGTGCTGTGCGAAGCGCCGGTCAAGAAAGTCTCGCAAGAGGTCGTGCAGGTAAAAGGTGTCGCGGCTGTTTTCCAAGCGCGTGACCAGCAACTGCCGCCTGTAGAGCCTGTCGAGCAGCTTGCCCGCTTCGCCCGACCCGATCATCACGTCCGCCAGTTCGGTGCTGATCTCGGGCAGCAGGTTCAGCTTCAGGAGCATTTCCTGGTCGGCGGCAGGGAGG
>NZ_CAKXZT010000060.1 GCF_935825525.1 Mesorhizobium escarrei | reverse complement strand
AACCGGGGCAAAACCGGTGGTGGCCGCGGCGTTATGACTCGGGTGTATCGGGTTGGATTGGGTGGCGGTTTGGCGGGCGGCGTGATTCTGTCGGGCCATGGCGGAGCCACCAGATTCTCGAACGCCGACCCCTACGGACCTGCTCGACATGATCCTGCAGTTGCAGGCAGAGGTCGCCGGGCTTCGCGCCGAGAATGCGGCTCTGAAGGATGAGATCCGGCGTCTGAAAGGTCTACCGCCGCGCCCGACGCTGAAGCCGAGCGGGATGGAGCAGTCGTCCAAGCGGAGCTCACCTGCGGCAACGGGTCCGAAGCGGCGTGGCTCGAGCCGGGCGATCGTCACCGAAGAGCGCCGTCTTTGTTATGAGCCGCCACCGGGCTCGCGATTTGTGGGGCGGACAAGCTTCGTGGTGCAGGATCTGACGATCGGGGTGCGGGTGGTCCGCTATCATCGGGACCGCTGGCGTTTGCCGGATGGCCGGATCGTCGTCGCTCCGCTGCCGGACGGGGTCGACGGGCACTTCGGTTTGGAGCTTCGGCGTCTGGTGCTGTCGCTTTATCACCAGGGTCAATCGACCGTGGAGCGGATCGTCGCGTTGCTGCGCGACTTCGGCGTGTCGATCTCCAAGCGTCAGGTCGTGCGGATCCTGACCAGCAAGATCGACGCCTTCGTCGCCGAAGCGAAGCAGGTTCTGAAGGCCGGGCTCGCTTCGGCCAGTTGGGTCAGCGTCGACGACACCGGGGCCCGCCATTGCGCGGTCAATGGCGTGTGCACGCAAATCGGCAATGACCGGTTCGCCGTGTTCACGACCACCAAGTCGAAGAGCCGGCTGAACTTCCTGCAGCTCCTGCACGGCGGGTCGGCCCAGTGGGTCCTGAACGCCGCCTCACGCGCCTACATGCTGGAGCGCGGGCTGCCGGTGATCACGACGGATCTTCTGCATGCTGGGCGCGAGCCGTCCGGGTTCGAGGACGCGGCGTCATGGGACGCCCATCTACTCGCCCATGGCCTAGAGCCCAAGGATGGCCCTCTGGACCCGTTCCGCATCGCCAGTGAAGGCGCGTTGTGGGGCGGTCTGACCGAGGCAAAGGCCCTCGACGGCACCGTCATCCTCAGTGATGGGGCGAGCCAGTTCGCAATCGGCGAGCACGCGCGGTGCTGGGTCCATATGGAGCGGCAGATCCATGCCCTCGATAGCTTCACCGAACCGCAGCGCCGCGCCAAGGCCCTGATCCAGAGCCGGATCTGGTGGCTCTACAACGACATCAAGGCGTGGTGTCTGGATCCCACGCCCCGAAGAGCCAGGGAACTGGCCCGGCGGTTTGACCGGATCGTCGGCATGAAGACCAGGTTCGTGACCCTCGACCGTCTACTCGCGCGCATCCGGACCGACCGCCAAAGCTTCCTGAAGATCCTCCAACGCCCGGACATTCCGCTCCACACCAACAGCTCAGAGAACGATATCCGCAGCGTGGTGACCCGGCGCAAGATCAGCGGCGGAACCCACAGCGACCAGGGCCGTGCCGCCCGCGACACCATGCTCAGCATGATGAAGACCTGCAAAAAGCTCGGTGTCAGCTTCTGGGATTATCTCGGCGACCGCCTCGGCATCCCCGGCAGCAAGATCCTACCGCTTCCCGTTCTCCTCGCCGCCCGCTGAACCCCAACAGCAGATCGACGCGCCAACGCCACCGGTTTTGCCCCGGT
>NZ_CAKXZT010000059.1 GCF_935825525.1 Mesorhizobium escarrei | reverse complement strand
CGCAAGCCGAATACCCCATCTGCCGACAAAGCGGGCATCAGAGGCGAGCGGCGTCAAAACAAGCATCGGCACTGTCACGTCGGTTTCTTTGCCGTTGAAGCTCCTTGAGCGTTGATCGGCGCTTCGGGTGGCGCGCCCGGGTACGTCAACTCCCAACCGCCACCGAGCGCTTTGTACAATTGGACAAGATTAGTCGAGATGTTGGTCGTGCTCTGCGCATGATCCTGTTCGGCCTGCAGCAGCGTGCGTGCGGTGTCGAGCACGGTGGTGAACTCGGTGACTCCGTCATTGTAGCGGTCACGGGCCAGCGACAAGGCTTGTCGCAGATGCTCGACCTGCCTGGCCAACCGGGCGCTACGCTGCCGTTCGGTCCGGTAGGCGACGAGGGCATTGACAACCTCGTGCCAGGCTTCCAGCACCGTCCTGTGGTAAGCGATCGCCGCCTCCACCTGCTGCGCCTTGCGAAGCTGCAATGTCGCCTTCAGCCGGCCGCCCTCGAAGATCGGCATCGAAATGCTCGGACCGAAACTGGTTGGGATCGCACTGGCCGTCAACTGGCTCGCGACCTTGAGGGCGTCGAAGCCCACCGATCCATTCAATTGAATGGATGGATAGAACTCGGCCACCGCCACTCCGATGTTGGCGGTGGCCGTGTGCAGCCGGGCTTCCGCGGCGCGAATATCCGGGCGCCGCCGCGCCAGCTCGGAGGGAATGCCGATCGGAACCCGGGCAGGCCTTGGCACCACTTGTTTCCCAGTGGCGAGTTCGCCGCGCAGTGCATCGGGCGGCAGGTCGAGCAGAAAGCTCAAGGCGTTGATCTGCTGCGCTTCCTGCTGTTCCAGGCTGGGCAACTGGGCACGAACGGCTTCGACCTGCGCTGCGGCGTTCTCGACGTCCAGACTGGTCGTCAAGCCCTTCTGCTGACGCGTTTGCGTCAGCTGCAAAATGTCCCGCTCGATCTTCAGATTGTCATTGGCGATCCTGATCAAGGTCTGCGTGCCGCGCAGCTGGATGTAGTCGCGTGCGGTTTCGGCGAGGCTTGAGAGGAGCGCGTCGCGCCGTTGTTCCTCGGAAGACTGGACTTGCGCATCCGCCGCTTCGACCTGGCGGCGGACATGCCCCCAAAGATCGAGTTCCCATGATGCATCAAAACCGCTGGTAAACAGGTCGGTCGGCTTTGCGGAAGAAATGGTGCTGTTCGGCGAACCAAGGAGACGGTCGATCAGGCTGCCCTTGGCACTCACGTCGCTAAGATTTTCACGTTGGTATCTAGCGCTGCCATTCAGGCTGGGTAGTCGAGCGGAGGCCACGGCACCGCGCTGAAAACGGCTTTCTGCGAGCCGGACGGTCGCAGTTTGCACATCGAGGTTGGCGTCGGCGAGGCGCCGCACGAGCGATGTAAGGGTCGCGTCGTGAAAAGCCTGCCACCAGGCGGGGTCGACGGGCTCGTGAACCGCCGCACTGGATCCCGCGGACGCTGGCGCAGCTGCCGAACCGATCGTGAACCAGCGTTTCGGCAACGCCGCATCCGGCCGGACGAAATCCGGGCCGACAGTGCATGCTGCCAGCGCGAACGTGACTGAAATCCCTGCTACGGTGTGTAATTTATGGCCCATGATCAACCCGCGTGGATGGCGCCCGCGCCACCAGCAGCCTTCTTGCCGGATAGCAAGAAGCAGAAGGGAACGGCGAAGAAGGCGACGAAGGAGAAGAACAGAAAGACGTCCGAATAGGCGAGAACGGCAACTTGCGTCCGGAAGGCCTGGTAGACCTCTCCAACCGCCACTCCATGGACCGACCCCGCGGCATGCCCGGTCGCCGTCAACGCACGCTCGTATTGAGCCACCAGCGCATTGTAGGGTTGATGAAAGGGCGAGGCCCATTCCGATAGATAGGACTGGCGGACCTGGCTCTGCTCTGTGACGAGCGATGTTGCGACGGAAATCCCTATCGACCCGGACACGTTGCGGACCATCGAAAAGAGGGCAGCCCCGTCGCCGCTCAGTTCGCGCGGCAAAGTGAGATAGGTGATCGTACTGATGGGCACGAACAGAAACGCGAGCGCGGCCGCCTGCCAGCTGCGCATCAGCACGAGCGTGGGGAAATCGATGTTCGGCGCCAGATGGCTCGAGAAGAAGAGCGCGCATCCCATAATGAAAAAACCGGCGGCGACGACGAACCGCGTCTGGACGATCGTCATGAGGCGCCCAACCAATGGAATGAGGACGATGACGATGAGGCCGCCCGGAGAAAGAATGAGCCCCGCCCAGGTTGCGGTATAACCGAGAACCTGCTGCGCGAGCTGCGGAATGACGACGGCGCTGGCGTAGAGGATTGCGCCCATCGCCGCGATCATTGCGCAGCCGGCGGCGAAATTCCTGTCCTTGAACACGTCGAGATTGACGATCGGCTTCTTGGCAATAAGCAGCCAGCCGATCGCGCCCGCGATTCCCAGGAAGGCGAGAAGTGCCATGAGCACGATGAAGGACGAACCGAACCAATCGTCGTCTGTGCCACGGTCCATCATGATCTGCAGGGATCCGAGACCAAGCGTGATGAGCGACAGGCCAATGTAGTCGAGCCCGCGGCTCTTCTTGTTTTTCACCCACGGCGGGTCTTGGACGAGAATCGAATTCAAAATAACCGCGAGGATGCCGACGGGTATATTGATGAAGAAGATCCAGCGCCAGGTCGACTGATCGGTGATGATGCCGCCGAGCGTCGGACCGAGGACCGGGGCGACGACCGTAGCGATCGCCGTGACGCCGAATGCGGCCGCGCGCCTGGCCGGCGGGAACGTATCCAGGATAATCGACTGCTGGTTCGGTTGCAGGCCGCCGCCGAAGAAACCCTGCAGCAACCGGAAGACGATCAGTTCGCCCAGACTCGTCGACGTTCCGCATAAGAACGAGAAGACCGTGAACATGGTGATGCAGATCAGGAAATAACGTTTGCGCCCGAAAAGATCGCTAAGCCAGCCAGAAATGGTCAGCACGATCCCGTTTGCCACCAGGTAGGAGGTGAGCGCCCAGGTCGCCTCGTCACTGCTCGCCGATAGACTGCCGGCGATGTGCGGCAAGGCAACATTGACGATCGTCGTATCGAGGACTTCCATGAAGGCGGCCAGCGTCACCGAAACCGCGATGAGCCAGGGATTGTAGCGGGGCTTCCAGGCCGCGCTGGCCTCGGCTGGAGTGCTGCTCATCGAACCGACACCGTCGGTACCACCGATATCCCGAGCGGCAGCGGAAGCTTGGGATCGAGCCCGCTGTCGATGAGGATCTTGACCGGCACGCGTTGAACGATTTTTACGAAATTGCCGGTGGCGTTTTCGGGTGGGAAGGCGGTGAACTTCGAGCCGGACCCCATCTGGACACTGTCGACATGGCCACGCAGGTCGAGGTGAGGATAGCCATCCACGTCGATCTTCACGCTCTGGCCGGGCCGCAGACCATCCAGCTGGCTTTCCTTGAAGTTGGCTGTAATCCATACGTCCGGCGAAACGATTGAGAAAATCTGCTGCCCGGGCGCGACGTAGTTGCCCATCTCCACGTTGCGCCGGGTTATCCAGCCATCCTGCGGTGCCGTCACGACCGCCCAGGAGAGGTTGAGCACTGCCTGATCAAGCTGCGCTTGAGCCTGCTCGACTTGCCCGTTCAGTTGTTCGACCTGCGCATCGCTCTGGCCGATGTGCTGCTCGACCGGTGAACTCAGCTGAACCTGGGCTTCGGCTTGCATAGCTTGCGCTTTGCTTTGACGCAGCGCGGCCAACGCGGCGTCGACCTCCTGCTGCGTTGTCGCGGCTTTCGGCAGAGTGCTCTGCCGATCATAGTCGGCCTGGGCCTTGGTCAAATTGGCCTGTGCCGTCAGCAATTGAGCCCGGGCCTGTTGGAGCAGGGCGGGGAAATTCTTGCGGGCGATTTCGGCCATAAGCCGTTCCCCCGCAGCTTGCGCCTTGGCGCTGTCCAGGGCCCCCTGCGCCCGATTCCGCTCGCTCATGTAGGACCGCGGATCGATATGGATCAGCGGATCACCCTTATGGACATATTGGTTGTCGGTCACGTCCAGCGACACGACGAGGCCCGAAACCTGCGGCGCAATGGTGACAGCCCGCCCATCGGTATAGGCGTCATCCGTGCTCACCAAGTTGAGGTTCGCATACCAGTAGTAGAACCCGCCGAGGACAAGAACAGCCAGGACAATGAAACCGATGATGAAGACGGGGGACTTGCGCCTTCTGTGTCCTGTGTCTGAATCGCCCGGTCCGCGCTCGTGGTGTTCACTTTCGACGGTCGCCTCAGGCTTCTCGTCCGCAGGCGGCAGGCTTCCAGGAACTTGTTGCTCGGAACTGTCTTCACCGGGGCGGCTATCGGCGGTTATGGAGACAGGGCGGTTCGGGACGCGAGCGTCGGTGAACAGCGCTTCTGTGTGCGCGCTCGGCTTGGGCACCGCGATCGCGAATGTCTCGCGGATTGGGGCGCTTGCCGGCAGCATCTTGGGCCCGCCACTGGCTTGGCGGAGCGGACTGATCCTGGCGGTCTGGGACATCGGGCGCTTCTCTCATGCGAACTGACTTGAGACGTTTTCCCCGACGTCGTCGCTTTCGCCTGACACGACCGCTGTGGGCTCACAGGACCGCCGACAGGCGCTCGGCGGAAGCCAAGGTTGCCTTTCAGAAACCAGCGGTCATGAGTTCGTTTCGCCACAGCTGACGATCAATGGTAAGCGCGTAGGTCACCCCACGT
>NZ_CAKXZT010000058.1 GCF_935825525.1 Mesorhizobium escarrei | reverse complement strand
GGCATGATGGGGTGGACGGCGCCCGACGGCATCGAATGTGCCAGAGTGAGGTCGTATGAGATCTCAAACAAGGGAGCCGTCCGTGGAACAGCTTATCCGCATTGGCATGGATACGTCCAAGAGTGTTTTTCAATTGCACGGTGTCGACGCTTTGGAGCGGCCTGTGCTGATCCGCAAGCTGCAGCGACGTGCGGTCGTTCCGTTCTTCGCCAGGTTGGCGCCGGTGAAGGTCGGGCTTGAGGCGTGCGGCGGCTCGCATCACTGGGCGCGCACGCTGTCGGCATTGGGCCACGATCCGGTGCTGATGGCGGCTCAGCACGTGAAGGCCTATTTGCGGCGCGGCAAGCACGACGCGGCCGATGCGGAGGCGAACTGCGAGGCGATGAGCCGGCCGAGAACCCGCTTCGTGGCGGTGAAGAGCGTCGAGCAGCAGGCGGGTCAGATGCTGTTTGGGGTGCGCGAGCAAATGGTTCGGCGGCGCACGCAGCTTTCCAATGCGATCCGCGGCCATGCGGCCGAGTTCGGACTGGTGGCTGCGAAGGGCCTTGCCCATGTCGAGCCGCTGCTGGCCCGCGTTGCAGTCGATGATGGCGTGCCGGCGCTGGCACAGGAGCTGTTCAACATGCTCGGCGAGGAATACCGCGCCACCTGCACCCGGCTGGCGGCGCTTGAGAAGAAGCTGGTGGCCCATTATCGCCAAGACGAGACCGCACGGCGGCTGGCTGCGATGCCCGGCGTCGGGCCGATCGGGGCAACGCTGCTCGGCATCAAGGTCGGCGACGCAACAGCATTCAGGTCGGGACGCGACTTCGCGGCATGGCTGGGGCTGACGCCGAAAAACCACTCGACGGCCGGCAAGACCCGGCTGGGTGTGATCACGCGGGCCGGCGACGAGATGCTGCGGCAGGTGCTGGTGGTGGGTGCGACGGCACACATCCAGCAGGTGCGGCGCGGCCGCATCGCGGCCTCGCCGTGGCTGGCCGCGCTGCTTGCACGCAAGCCGCCAAAGCTGGCGGCGGTGGCGCTGGCAAACAAAAACGCCCGCATCGCCTGGAAGATGATGGTGACGGGCGAGCCATACCGTTGCGACCAAGCGGGCAGTTTGGCACCGGCCTCGCCGCCGTCAAGGCCGTCCGGCGCCGCCTGCGGCGGTGGCCTGCGGCCAGCCTTGACCGCGGCTCCGTCCGAGGCCGCCATGCCCTGACTGGTCGCAACGGAGAGACACCGGGAATACAAGCTCTTGCAACGGAAGGAAGATGGCGTGATCGATCGATCCGTGACGCGCGAAACTCCGAGGGATCCTTTGGCCGACGGAAATCGCTGGCATGATTGGAACGGGCGTCGCGAAACCCACCTTGGCCAGCGGCTGAAACGACCGCACCAACAGGCCGGACATATGGACGCAAGCGATCGAAACCGCCTGACGCCAACCATTGCAGACAGGGCGCCGTCCACATATGGATC
>NZ_CAKXZT010000057.1 GCF_935825525.1 Mesorhizobium escarrei | reverse complement strand
CATGCCTGGCGCACGACAAAAAAGGCGGCCGAAGCCGCCTTTTCCAAAACATGATTGTTGAAGACGCTTATTCGGCGGCAGCGGCTTCCTCGGCCTTAGCGGCCTCGTCGGCGGCCTTCTTCTCGGCGGCGTCCTGCGCAGCCTTCTCGGCGGCTAGCGCCTGGGCGGCGGCCACCTTCTCGGCCTCGATGCGGGCCTTTTCGGCGTTCAGCGCATCGCGCTCATCATCGTTCAGCTTGCGGGCGCGCACGCCGGTGTTTTCCGAAATGCGGGCCGACTTGCCGCGGCGATCGCGCAGGTAATAGAGCTTGGCGCGGCGCACCTTGCCGCGGCGCACGATCTCGACGCCTTCGACCATCGGCGAAAAGACCGGGAACACGCGCTCCACACCTTCGCCATAGGAAATCTTGCGAACGGTGAAATTCTCCTGGAAACCGGCGCCGGCGCGGGCGATGACGACGCCCTCATAAGCCTGGACGCGGGTGCGGGTGCCTTCGGTCACGCGGACCTGGACGCGCACGGTGTCGCCGGGCTGGAATTCGGGAAGCTTGCGCTTGGCTTCGATCTTGGCGGCCTGTTCGGCCTCGAGCTGACGGAGGATATCCATCTCAAAAATCCACTTCTTGTTCTTCCGACAGTCAGAGCGTCCGACACTCGCCTTGCAGTACCATTGACCGCTCGGCTATGCCCTTTATTCGAGACCGTCTGGGTTCGAGAACATCGGGCAGGGGCGACTACACCGCCATTGTTGACGGGTCCGGCAGTTGTTCTTGCCAGTACGGCGCGCACATACAGCTATTTCGGCGCTTTGTCACGCCTTCGCCGTGTCTTTTTTGGTCGTTGGCCGGCACTGCAATCTTTCAGCTCGGAGGTTGCGTCGAAGGGCCAAGCTTTTTAAGCCGGGTAGAACGTGACTTTCCTCCGGCGGCAACACCTCTATGCCAGTTCTCGATGCGGCCCTGCTCTTTTTTGCGGGCTTTCTCTCAGGTGCCGTCAACGCCATAGCCGGCGGCGGGACGTTCATAACCTTCGGCGCCATGTCGCTGGTCGGCTTGCCGCCGATCGTCGCCAATGCCACCTCGTCGCTGACGCAGTTTCCCGGCTACATCACCTCGACGCTCGCCTACTGGTCCGACATCAAGCATTTTTGGCGCACAGCGTTGCTGCTCGGCCTTATCTCGGCTCTTGGCGCGCTGGCCGGTGCGCTCATCCTTCTGGCGCTCGAACAATCCGTCGTTCCGCGTCCTGGTGCCCTGGCTGCTGCTGGCGGCAACCGCGCTGTTCGCCGCCGGGCCGTGGCTGAAGCCGGCACCCAAGCCGGGCCGTGAGGCCGCGGTGGGTTCGCTGGTCGGCTCCCTGGCGCAGTTCGCCACCGCCGTTTATGGCGGCTTCTTCGGCGCCGGCATGGGCGTCATGATGCTGGCGACGCTCGGCCTCACCCAGGCCGGCGACTATCACCGCCTCAACGCGCTGAAGAACCTGCTGGCCGTGGTCATCGCGGCAGTAGCCATCCTGGTCTTCGTCTCCGGCGACGTCATCGCCTGGCGGCAGGCGATCGTCATGATACCGGGCGGCGCGCTGGGCGCCTATGCCGGCGTCTGGATCGCCAAGCGCGTGCCGCAAATTGCCGTGCGCGGCTTCGTCGTCGGGGTCGGCATGTTCCTGGCTTTTTACTATTTCACCAAGGGGTGAGCAACTCGACCATGATCCCGAACCGAAGGTCACCGCAGCAAAAAGTGGGACCCGGTTTTCGGAAATGATCATGGTCAAGCAGAAAGATGGAGCCCCATCCCGATTCTATCGGGATGGATCAGGCTCCAACAGGTCCGGCCGCCGCTCTTTCGTCAATCTTTCCGACTCGGCGCGTCGCCATGCGGCGATCTTCTGGTGATTGCCCGAGGTGAGGACCTCGGGGATTTGCCGACCCTCGAATTCCTGCGGCCGCGTGTAGTGCGGATGTTCGAGCAGGCCGTTTTCAAAGCTCTCCTGATCGCCCGACACCACGTTGCCCATCACGCCGGGCAACAGCCGCACCACGGCATCGAGCAGCACCAGCGCTGCCGGCTCGCCGCCGGAAAGGATGAAGTCGCCGATCGAGACCTCCTCAAGTCCCCGCGCCTCGATCACCCGCTGGTCGACGCCTTCGAAGCGTCCGCAGACGATGACGACACCGGGCCCGGCGGCCAGTTCGCGCACACGCACCTGCGTCAGCGGTTTTCCACGCGGACTCATCAGCAGCCGCGGCCGCGGATCACCCGCCGGCGAGATATGGTCGATCCCCTTGGCCAAAACGTCGGCCCGCATCACCATGCCAGCGCCGCCGCCGGCCGGCGTGTCGTCGACGGTGCGATGGCGATCGCTGGCGAAATCGCGGATCTGGATTGCTTCCAGCGACCATGTGCCGGCCTCCAGCGCCCTGCCGGCCAGCGACACGCCGAGCGCGCCGGGAAACATCTCCGGATAGAGCGTCAGCACCGAGGCGGAAAAACTCACCGGTTGCCCCCGGCGTCCTTCGGCCCGCGCGGCCTGCCCTTCGGGTCGAAACCATCGCGGCCGGGTTCGTCGCCGTCTTCGTCATCGGTCAAGCCCGCCGCCGCTGGATCGATGCGGACGAAGCCGTCTTTGATCGACACGTCAGGAACGGCGGCCTGCGTGAACGGGATCAGCACGCCTTTGCGCCCCGCCAATGTCACGTCGAGAATGTCGCCGCCGCCGAAATTATGCACGGCGACGACCTCGCCGATGTCAGCACCGGTATCGTCCCGGACCGCCAACCCGACGAGATCGGCATGATAGAATTCGTCCTCTTCGCCATCGTCCGGCAGCACCGAGCGGTCGACGAACAATTCCGTGCCGGCGAGCGCCTCGGCGGCGTTGCGGTCGCTGATCCCCTTGATGCGCACCACCACCACGGTGTTGGCCGGCCTGATGTCAACGATATGGAAGGCGCGGCCGTCCCTGGCATAGAGCGGCCCGTAGTCGGCCAGCGCCAGCGGATCGCCGGTAAAGGTTTTCACGCGCAATTCGCCCTTGATGCCGTGGGCGGCGCCGATCACGGCCATCTGGACAGGGTTTTGCGGTTTGGTCATCGGTGGAAAAATCCTCTGCCTTGCTCTAGCTCCACCCTCTTATCATTTCAATGACGCAGCTCTTCACCGCTTCCTAACCCGGCTGCCGGAAGATGGCCCGGGATTGGAAGAACGGAATATTCGGAAGAGCGCATGCAGGAATTCCTTATCCCGGCCAAACCAGACCTTCAGGCGGCCCGCGAAAGCTGGCTGAAGATGCTGGCGCGCGAGCGCCGACTGTCGCCGGAAACCGTGGAAGCCTATGAGCGCGACACGCGCCAGTTCCTGCACTTCCTGACCGGCCATTGCGGCGGTTCGCCCGGCATTTCGGATATCGCCGATCTGCGCCCGGCCGATCTGCGTGGCTTTCTCGCCGCCCGCCGCGCCGGAGGCGCCGGCGCCCGCACGCTCGGGCGGGGGCTGGCCGGCATCCGCTCGCTGCTGCGCTATCTGGAGCGGCGCGGCCTCGTCAATGCGGCGGGTGCTGCGGCACTGCGCGCGCCACGGCAGCCGAAGTCGCTGCCCAAGCCGCTGACGGCCAGCGATGCGAAACACGTCGTGTCGGTGGAAGGTCAGCTGGCGGAGGAGCCGTGGATCGCCGCCCGCAACGCCGCCGTGCTGACGCTGCTCTACGGCTCGGGCCTGCGCATTTCCGAGGCGCTCGGCCTGTCCGGCGCCGATCTGTCGTCGCCTGATGAAACGGTGCTGCGCGTCACCGGCAAGGGCGGCAAGACGCGGCTGGTGCCGGTGCTGCCGATCGCACTGCGGGCGATCGCCCAATACCGGCGGCTCTGCCCCTATCATCTCGATCCCAAGGGCCTGCTGTTTCGCGGCGCCCGCGGCGGGCCGCTTAACCCGGCCATTGTCCAGCGCGACATGGCCAAGCTGCGCTCGGCGCTCAATCTGCCGGACACCGCCACGCCGCATGCGTTGCGCCATTCCTTCGCCACACATCTGCTTGGGCGCGGCGGCGACCTGCGCACCATCCAGGAACTATTGGGCCACGCCAGCCTGTCGACGACGCAGATCTACACCGGCGTCGACACCGCGAGGCTGCTCGAAATCTATGAAACGGCCCATCCGCGGGCATAACCGACGCATGATTTCGCAAAGTTGCAGCCAGCATATGAGCCGTGGACCAAGTCCGAGACAATTTTGCCGCGCCGGTTAACCGTTTCGCCGTTCTTTGTCTCTAAAAAGCGAGCCATGAAACGCGTCATCGCCATAGCCGAGCGCACGGCCTTTGCTTCGTTGAAGCTGCTCGTCGCGCTGAACGTCCTGTTTTTCCTCTCTTTCATGGTCATCGCGCTGCTCGCCGCCGGCAAGGCGCGCGCTGAAACCCCGGTCTGCGCCGGCGCCGACATGTTGTCGGCCTTGCAAAAGGACGACCCGGCCGCCTACCGCAAGATCGAGACGGAAGCGGCCGCGACACCGAACGGCAAGGGCCTGTTGTGGAAACTGGAAAAGGCGGGCGAAAGACCGTCCTTCCTGTTCGGCACCATGCACATGACCGACCCGCGCGTGACCACGCTGCCGCCCGCCGCGCAAAAGGCCTTTGACGCCGCCGACACTGTCGTCATCGAGACCACGGAGGTGCTCGATAAGCAGAAGATGATGGCGGCGTTCCTGAAAGAGCCGGAGCTGATGATGTTCACCGACAGCACCACGCTGTCATCGCTGCTGTCGCCGGACGATGCGGCGGCGGCGAACAAGGCGCTCGACGCGCGCGGCATTCCACCGGCGAGCGTTGCCAAGATGAAGCCGTGGATGCTGTCGACCATGGTCGCGCTCCCGGCCTGTGAACTGGCCCGCCAGACCGGCGGCACGCCGGTGCTCGACATCAAGCTAGCAGAGGACGCCAAAGCCTCAGGCAAGGCGGTCGATGGGTTGGAGACCGTCGCCGACCAGCTTCGCGCCATGGCCTCACTGCCGCTCGCTTTTCACATGAAGGGCCTCGTCGACACGCTGAAGCTCGGCAACAGGGTGAACGACGTCAACGAGACCATGATCGTGCTTTACCAGCGCGGCGACATCGGCATGCTCTGGCCGCTGTTTCGTGCCGTCCTTCCCGGCGGCGAAGACGATTCGGCGGGCTATGCCGCCTTCGAAGAAACCATGATCACCCGCCGCAACAAGGTGATGATCGACCATGCCAGGCCGATCCTCGCCAAGGGCAACGCGTTCATGGCAGTAGGCGCCTTGCACCTCCCGGGCGCGGAGGGCCTGGTCGAGGATTTCCGCAAGGCCGGCTACACTGTCACTGCCGTCGACTAGTTGCACGGTTGAGTTGCGGGCCCGGCAAGGCGTGATTCGGGGCGATGCCTTCCCGAATCACGGGAGGCTTGTCCCAGCACAGGACGGTCGAAAGGTTTAATTTGGCTCGATCGCTGCGAGTTTTGTGAGTAAAGTGCTTGCAGACAAACGATTCCCAGCGAAGAATGCCCTGTTTTCGGCGTTTTCGATCCCTAGCGTGAAACCTGTTCAACGATTGCGCGTTGATGTGTGTTGATTGATACTTTTCATCCACGGAGGACACTTTTATGGCGAATCCAAACGACCCGTACACCACTCCGACACCCCCTCCCAGGTCGGGTGGCGGCAGCACCGGCTGGCTGATTGCCCTGGTTGTCGTTGTTCTGGCTATTGTCGCTTACTATGTTTTTGGAACAAGCGGTGAGGCGCCAGCGCCTGCTGAACCGCCGGCTGCAACCACGCCGGCCCCGGCACCAGCGCCCACTGAACCGACGCCTGCTCCGGCACCTGCAGAGCCTGCTCCGGCCCCGGCACCTGCAGAGCCCGCGCCTGCTCCGGCGCCAGCACCTGCTCCGGCACCTGCAGAGCCAGCACCTGCTCCGGCGCCCGCACCAGCCCCGCAGTGATCGGCTGCTGACTTCAAATACGAACGGCCCGCTGAAAAGCGGGCCGTTTTGCTTTGAGCCGCCAAATGGATGCCGGCGGTGAGGAGTGCCTACATATGGATCGGCTTGAAGAAGGTCGCCAGCGCCGCTTCCTTCACAGCTTCCGACATCGTCGGATGGGCGTGGCAGGTGCGGGCAAGATCTTCCGACGAGCCGCCGAACTCCATCAGCACCGCCGCCTCGTGGATCATCTCGCCGGCGCCGAAGCCGACGATGTGGACGCCGAGCACGCGGTCGCTCTGCTTGTCAGCCAGGATCTTCACGAAGCCGTCGGTGTGCAGCATGGCGCGCGCCCGGCCATTGGCGCTGAACGGAAACTTGCCGGCCTTGTAGTCGATGCCGGCCGCCTTCAGCTCTTCCTCCGTCTTGCCGACCGAGGCGATTTCCGGACTGGTGTAGACGACGTTCGGGATCACCCCGTAATTCACATGGCCGGCCTGGCCGGCAATGATCTCGGCCACCGCCACGCCCTCGTCCTCGGCCTTGTGGGCGAGCATCGGCCCGGCGATGACGTCGCCGATGGCGTAGATGCCGGGGATATTGGCGGTGAGATGGCCGTCGGTCTTGACCCGGCCGCGCTCGTCGACCTCGACCCCGGCCTCCTTCAGCCCGAGACTGTCCGAATAGGCCCGGCGTCCCGTCGCAATCAGCACCGCGTCCGCCTCGATGGTCTCGGCCGCACCGCCCTTGACCGGCTCGAAGGTGACGGTGGCGCCCTTCTTGGCCTTGGCGACGCCGGTCACCTTGGCGCCAAGCCTGAATTCTATGCCTTGCTTGGACAGCATGCGCTGGAACTGTTTGGCGACCTCGCCGTCCATGCCGCCCAGTATGGTGTCGAGGAACTCGACGACGGTCACCTTGGCGCCGAGCCGCGCCCATACCGAGCCGAGCTCCAGGCCGATGACGCCGCCGCCGACCACCACCAGGTGGCCCGGCACCTTGCCCAGCGACAACGCGCCGGTCGACGACATGATCACCTTCTCGTCGATGTCGACCTTGACGCCGGGAATGCCGGCGACGTCGGAGCCGGTGGCGATGACGATGTTCTTGGTCTCGATCTCCTCGACCTTGCCGTCCTCGCCGGTCACCGACACTCTTCCGGCGGACAGGACCTTGCCGGTGCCGCGAAAGCTGTCGATCTTGTTCTTCTTGAACAGAAAGGCGACGCCGTTGACGTTGGACGCCACTGTCGCGTCCTTGTGCGCCATCATCTTTTGCAGGTTTAGCTTTGGCGCGCTGATTTCGACGCCCAACGTATCGAAGGAATGGCCGGCCTCAGAAAATATCTCGGAGGCATGCAGCAGCGCCTTGGACGGGATGCAGCCGATATTGAGGCAGGTGCCGCCGAAGGTCGGGTTCTTCTCGACCACCGCCGTTTTCAGGCCGAGCTGTGCCGCCTTGATGGCGCAGACATAGCCGCCTGGTCCCGATCCGATGATAACGACGTCATAAGCCATGATTTGTCCTTCTGGTCTGGCACTCAGCCTTGGCTGGGATTAGCGGCCGCCGCCGGTCACCGGCAGCATTTTTTGGACGCGCTCATTCCTGACAGCCCCTCAGCGAAAAAACATCCCACGGCACCTTTGAAAACCCGTTGGCGCCATAGGCGGCCGACATCTGCAGCGACGGTCCGAGGTCAGGAAAGATTAGTTTCGCCGGAGCATCTACCCCTTCGGCCGGCAGCAGAGCGATGTTGCCTTTGTCGTCAGCGCTGTAGACGACCCCCTCCCACAGCGTGCAGGCGGCGAGTTCGTCGCCGGTGACGTCCCCTGTCGGGCATTTGTACATCAGCGAGCCATGCGGCCGCGCCACGCCTTGCGTCCACATGACGATGCCGTCGAGCACGACGCCGTTGTCGAGCACCATCTTGAAGGTGTTGGTGACAACAGCCGATTCCCCGGTCGGCCTGAAATCGATCTCGGCCGCACTTTCGGCATCGCCATAGACGGCGAGTTCCAGCGGGCAAGCGGCAAAGGCCGCCGATCCCGTCTGCGCAACGGCGGCCGCGCACAGCGTGAAAAACATTCCGGAATGCAAACGAGAGGAGCTCATTCGGTGGCGCAGATCCATTCTCCGGCCCACCTCGACCGGCCCTAGAGGTCGAGCACCAGCCTTTCCGGATCCTCCAGGCTTTCCTTGACCCGCACCAGGAAGGTCACGGCTTCCTTGCCGTCAACGATGCGGTGATCGTAGGAGAGCGCCAGATACATCATCGGCCGGATCACGATCTGACCGCCGATCACCACCGGCCGCTCCTGGATCTTGTGCATGCCCAGGATGCCCGACTGCGGCGCGTTGAGGATCGGCGTCGACATCAGCGACCCATAAACGCCGCCATTCGAGATGGTGAACGTGCCTCCCTGCATATCCGCCACGGAAAGCTTGCCGTCACGCGCAGCAATGCCCAACCGGCCGATCTCCTTCTCGATCTCGGCTATTCCCATCTGATCGGCATCGCGCACCACCGGCACGACGAGGCCTTTTTCGGTGCCGACGGCGACGCCGATATGGGCGTAGTTCTTGAAGATGATGTCGGTGCCGTCGATCTCGGCATTGACGGAAGGGATTTCCTTCAGCGCATGGGTGACGGCCTTGGTGAAGAAGCCCATGAAGCCCAGCTTCACGCCGTGCTTCTTCTCGAACACATCCTTGTATTTGGTCCTGAGCGCCATCACCGCGCTCATATCCACCTCGTTGAAGGTGGTCAGCATGGCGGCGGTCGACTGCGCTTCCTTGAGGCGGCGCGCGATGGTCTGCCGCAGCTTGGTCATGCGCACCCGCTCTTCGCGCGACGCGTCGTCGGCCGAGGACGGCGCACGGGCGGCGACCGGCGCAGGCGCCTTCGGCGTCTCGGTCGGTTGCGACGGAGCGCCCCTGGCGATCGCGTCGAGCACGTCGCCCTTGAGCACCTGGCCGCGCTTGCCGGAACCCGAGATCTGGTCGACCGCGAGATTGCTCTCGGCCAGCAGCTTCACCGCCGCTGGCGCCGGCGGCATCGCGCGCGCCTCGATCGGCCCGGCATCGCCGGCGATCTTGGCGGTCTCGGACGCGGCTTGCTTGACGGTGGATGCGGCGGTCGGCGCCGAGGCCTGCGATACCGCGTCCTGCTTCGGTTCGGACGTTGACGCCTTCGCGGGTTCGGGTGCTGCCGCCTTTGCCCCGTTGCCCGCCGAAATCATGCCGAGCAAAGCGCCGACTTCGACCGTTTCGCCCTCCTTGACGGCGATCTCGCTGAGCGTTCCTGCGGCCGCGGCCGGCACTTCGACCGTTACCTTGTCGGTTTCGAGCTCGACCAGCGGCTCATCGGTGGCGATCGCGTCGCCCACCTTCTTGAACCATTTGCCGATGGTCGCCTCGGTGACGGATTCGCCAAGAGTGGGGACGCGGATTTCGGTAGCCATTGTGCCTGTCCGTTTTTCTGTCGGTTCTGTTCTATTCGCCGAACTCTGTTCTATTCACCGAGCGCGTCTTCGAGCAAGGCGGCAAGCTGGGCGAGATGCTTCGACATCAACCCGGTCGCCGGCGACGCCGCGGCCGGCCGGCCGGTATAGCGCACCCGCTGGTGCTTGGCGTCGATATGCGCCAGCACCCATTCCAGATAGGGATCGATGAACGACCAGGCGCCCATATTCTTGGGCTCCTCCTGGCACCACACCATCTCGGCGTTGCGGAAGCGTGACAGTTCGGTGATCAGCGCCTTGGCCGGGAACGGATAGAGCTGTTCGACGCGCAGCAGATAGATGTCGTTGATGCCGCGCTTCTCGCGCTCTTCGTAGAGGTCGTAATAGACCTTGCCCGAGCAGAGCACGACGCGGCGGATCTTCGAATCCTTGGTGAGCTTGATCGCCTGGCCGGGGAGCTGCTGGGCATCGTCCCACAACAGCCGGTGGAACGCGCTTTCGCCCGACATCTCCGATAGAGTCGACACCGCCCGCTTGTGGCGCAGCAGCGACTTCGGCGTCATCAGGATCAGCGGCTTGCGAAAATCCCGCTTCAACTGCCGGCGCAGGATGTGGAAGTAGTTGGCCGGCGTCGTGCAGTAGGCCACCTGCATGTTGTCTTCGGCACAAAGCTGCAGGAAGCGCTCGAGCCTGGCCGACGAATGCTCCGGCCCCTGGCCTTCATAGCCATGCGGCAGCAGGCAGACGAGGCCCGACATTCTGAGCCACTTGCGCTCGCCCGACGAGATGAACTGGTCGAATACCACCTGGGCGCCGTTGGCGAAATCGCCGAACTGCGCTTCCCAAAGCGTCAGCGCCTTCGGCTCAGCCAGGCTGTAGCCGTATTCAAAGCCGAGCACGGCCTCTTCCGACAGCATCGAGTTGATGACCTCGAAGCCGGCCTGCGCCGCCGACAGATTGTTGAGCGGGATGTAGCGTGTCTCGTCGCGCTGATCGTAGAGCACGGAGTGACGTTGCGAGAACGTGCCGCGCTCCGAATCCTGGCCCGACAGCCGGACCGGATTGCCGTCGAGCAGGATGGCGCCGAAGGCCAGCGCCTCGGCCGTCGACCAGTCGATGCCTTCGCCGGACTCGATCGCCTGGCGGCGATTCTCGAGAAAGCGCAGGATCGTCTTGTGCGCCTCGAATTCCTTCGGCACCTCGGTCAGCTTCTTGCCGATTTCCTTCAGCGTCTTGACCGGCACGGCGGTCTTGCCGCGCCGCTGTTCGTCCTGGTTGTCGGCTGTGCGCAGGCCCGACCAGGCGCCATCCAGCCAGTCGGCCTTGTTGGGCTTGTAATGCTGGCCAACCTCGAATTCCTGCTCGAGATGTGCGCGCCAGTCGGCCTTCAGCTTGTCGAATTCGGCCTGACTGATATGGCCTTCGGCGATCAGCCGGTCGGCATAGATCTGCACCGTCGTCTTATGGTTGCGAATGTTGCGATACATGATCGGCTGGGTGAAGGCCGGCTCGTCGCCCTCATTGTGGCCGAAGCGGCGGTAGCAGAACATGTCGACCACGACAGGCTTGTGGAACCTCATGCGGAATTCGATCGCCACCTTGGTGGCATGGACCACGGCTTCCGGATCGTCGCCATTGACGTGGAAGATCGGCGCCTCGATCATCTTGGCGACATCCGACGGATAGGGCGACGAGCGCGAGAAGCGCGGGTTGGTGGTGAAGCCGATCTGGTTGTTGATGATAAAGTGCAGCGTGCCGGCGACGCGGTGGCCGCGCAAGCCGGACAAGCCGAGGATTTCGGCAATCACGCCCTGGCCGGCAAAGGCCGCGTCGCCGTGCAGGAGCAGCGGCAGCACCTTGGCGCGCTCTTCCAGCGGCACGATCTCCTCGCGGCTGCGGCCGAACAGGGAGTCTTGCTTGGCCCGCGCCTTGCCCATCACCACCGGATCGACGATTTCCAGATGCGAGGGATTGGCGGTCAGCGACAGGTGCACCTTGTTGCCGTCGAACTCGCGGTCCGACGAAGCACCGAGATGGTACTTCACGTCGCCCGAGCCCTCGACCTCGTCGGGAGCGGCCGAGCCGCCCTTGAACTCGTGGAAGATGGCGCGATGCGGCTTGGCCATCACCTGGGAGAGCACGTTCAGCCGGCCGCGATGCGCCATGCCGAGCACGATCTCCTTCATGCCGAGCTGGCCGCCGCGCTTGACGATCTGCTCGAGCGCCGGGATCAGCGCCTCGGCGCCGTCGAGGCCGAAGCGTTTGGTGCCCTTGTACTTGACGTCGATGAACTGCTCGAAGCCTTCGGCCTCGACCAGCTTCTGCAGGATCGCCTTCTTGCCGGCGGCGGTGAAGGAGATCTCCTTGTCGGTGCCCTCGATGCGCGCCTGGATCCAGGCCTTCTCCTCGGGATCGGAAATATGCATGAACTCGACGCCGAGCGTCGAGCAATAGGTGCGGGTCAGGATGTCCAGCATCTGGCGGATGGTGCCGAATTCGAGCCCGAGAACATTGTCGAGGAAGATCGGGCGGTCGTAGTCGGCGGCGGTGAAGCCGTAATTTTCCGGCGACAGCTCGTTGTAATCCTCAAGCTTGGCGATGCCGAGCGGGTCGAGATTGGCGTGCAAATGGCCACGCATGCGATAGGCGCGGATCATCATGATGGCGCGCACGGAATCGCGCGTCGCCTGATGGACGTCGGCGTCGGAAAGGACGACGCCGTTCATCACCGCCTTGTTCTGGACCTTCTTCTCGATGTGCTTCTCGACGATGCCCCAATCGCCGTCGAGCGCCGACACCAGTTCGCCATTGGCCTGCAGCGGCCACGAGGGCTTGGCCCATGAGGCGCCCTTGGCATTCTTGCGGACATCGCCGGCGTCGTCCTTCAGCGCCGCGAAGAAATCCTGCCATTCGGGGTCGACCGAAGCGGGATCGTCCTCATAAGTGGCGTAGAGCGCGTCGATATAATCGGCATTGCCGCCATAGAGGAAAGAGGTAAGCGAAAACTGGTCGTTGGCCTGATCTTGTCTTGCCATTTTTTCCGCGGAGCCTGGCTCCGTCTCCTTTTCAAAGTCAATAGTGAGTGGTGAATAGTGAGTAGTCAGCAGGAAGCTTGAAACTTCTCTCGCTGGCGCCGCTGCTCATCCATTCTTGCCATTCACTATTCACCACTCACTATTCACTACTCACTAACCCTTAATCGCTTCGACCAGCGTCGTGCCGAGCCGCGCCGGCGACGGCGAAACCTTTATTCCGGCCGACTCCATCGCCGCGATCTTGTCTTCGGCGCCGCCCTTGCCGCCGGAGATGACCGCGCCTGCATGACCCATGGTGCGGCCGGCCGGGGCCGTACGCCCGGCGATGAAACCGGCCATCGGCTTCTTGCGGCCACGCCTGGCTTCGTCCTTGAGGAACTGCGCGGCGTCTTCTTCGGCCGAGCCGCCGATCTCGCCGATCATGATGATCGACTGGGTCTCGTCGTCGGCGAGGAACATCTCCAGCACGTCGATGAACTCCGTGCCTTTGACGGGATCGCCACCGATGCCGACGGCGGTGGTCTGGCCGAGGCCGACATTGGTGGTCTGGAACACTGCCTCATAGGTAAGCGTTCCCGAGCGGGAAACAACGCCGACCGAGCCCTTGCGGAAGATGTTGCCGGGCATGATGCCGATCTTGCATTCGTTGGGGGTCAGGACGCCGGGGCAGTTGGGGCCGATCAGCCGCGATGTCGAGCGGTCGAGCCGCGCCTTGACCTTGATCATGTCGATCACCGGGATGCCCTCGGTGATGCAGATGATCAGCGGGATCTCGGCTTCGATCGCTTCCAGGATCGCCTCGGCGGCGCCCGCCGGCGGCACATAGACGACAGACGCATTGGCGCCGGTCTTCGCCTTGCCTTCAGCGACGGTGGAAAAGATCGGCAGGCTCTCGCCCTTGGCGCCGGTCCACGTTTCGCCGCCTTTCTTGGGATGGATGCCGCCGACCATTTTTGTCCCGTGATAGGCCAGCGCCTGTTCGGTATGGAACGTGCCGGTCTTGCCGGTCAGGCCCTGCACGAGCACCTTGGTGTTCTTGTCGACGAGAATGGACATTTTTTGCGACCTGATCAGTGAGTGCGGAAGGGGTTGATGGCGACCACGGCGCCGTAAGCCTGCCCGTAGTTGAGTTTTTGGGTGTAAAGTGCATTGACGCCGAGGCGCGCGGCGGCGGCGATGGTTGCGCCATACTCCGCGCGCTTGGAATCGTGTCCGATGGCGGCAAAGACGAGCATGTTCGTATCGAGGCAGCATTCAGCGGTCATGGAGAGCTGCCCGGTTCCAATTCTTGCCGCCAATGTCGCCTGCAGCCTCGTAGGCAAGCCTAAGCAGGGCTAGCCGAGCCCCGTCGTTTGCACGGCGCTTCGCGGCCACTGTCGCGAAAAACTCCTGCACCAAGGCGTCGACGGTCGTTCCCTGTTCGCCGGCCGTCAGCTTGACCTGCTCCAGAACCTCGTCTTCGATCGCCAGAGTGATTTTCTTCATTTCTCTTCCTCGCACAAGCTCCCTAAAGCCGCTTGAGATCGGCGACGGTGAGGTCGCTCTTGGCGTTGCCGGTGTTGAGCGTCGTCGCCGGCTCGAACATCAGCACCACCGGCTCCTCGCTGAGCGAGCGCGGCCGGTGCTCGACGGACCGCGGCACGACGATGAACTCGCCGCTGCCAAGCTCCACCGTGCCGTCGCGGAAATCGATGGCGATGCGGCCGCGCAGCACCAGGAAGGCTTCGTCCTCATTGTCATGCGCATGCCAGTCGAAGACATCGCCGAACTTGGCGATCTTGACCTGGGCATCGTTGACGTCGCCGGCGATATGCGGATCGAAGACCTTTTTGATCTTCTGATCCGCCGCCTCGACGAGGTTTATCTTGTGCGGAGGCACCAGATCAGCCCTTCACCGCCGCCACGATCTTCTTGGCGGCATCATCGAGATCGTCGGCCGAGACGACGTTGAGCCCGCTGTCGTTGATGATCTTCTTGCCGAGCTCGGCATTGGTGCCTTCCAGCCGCACCACCAGCGGCACCTGCAGGCCGACTTCCTTGACGGCCGCGATAACGCCCTCGGCGATGATGTCGCACTTCATGATGCCGCCGAAAATGTTGATCAGGATGCCTTTGACCGCCGGATCCTTGGTGATGATCTTGAACGCCGCCGTCACCTTCTCCTTCGACGCACCGCCGCCGACATCGAGGAAGTTGGCCGGCTCGGCGCCGTAGAGCTTGATGATATCCATCGTCGCCATGGCGAGGCCGGCACCATTGACCATGCAGCCGATATTGCCGTCGAGCGCGACATAGGCGAGGTCATATTTCGACGCCTCGATCTCCTTCTCGTCCTCTTCGGTGATGTCGCGCAGCTCCATCACGTCGGGATGGCGGAACAGCGCGTTGTTGTCGAACGACACTTTTGCGTCGAGCACGCGCAGCCGGCCATTCTTCATGACGATCAGCGGGTTGACCTCGAGCAGGCTCATGTCCTTCTCGACGAAGGCCTTGTAGAGGATCGGGAACAGCATCTCGCCGTCCTTGGCGGCCTCGCCGTCGAGCTTCAGCGCGCCGTTGAGTTCTTTCAAATCATCCGCCGTTATGCCTTTTTCCGGGTCGATGGCAACGGTGATGATCTTTTCCGGCGTGTCGTGGGCGACCGCCTCGATGTCCATGCCGCCCTCGGTCGAAACGACGAAAGCGATGCGGCCGACGGAGCGGTCGACCAGCAGCGACAGATAGAGCTCGCGCTCGATGTCGGCGCCATCCTCGATGTAGAGGCGGTTGACCTGCTTGCCCGCCGGGCCGGTCTGCTTGGTGACCAGAGTGTGGCCAAGCATTTCCTTGGCATTGGCGACGACCTCGGCCACCGATTTCGCCAGCCGCACGCCGCCCTTGGCGTCGGGGCCGAGCTCCCTGAACTTGCCCTTGCCGCGGCCGCCGGCATGGATCTGGCTTTTTACCACATAGAGCGGGCCGGGCAGCGCCTTGGCGGCAGCTTCCGCCTCGCTTGCATCGAACACCGGCACGCCTTCGGCCACCGGTGCGCCAAAGCCCTTCAGCAGCGCCTTGCCCTGATATTCATGGATGTTCATGCGCGTTGTCTCCAGATCACTTTACTGGCGGATCACTTGCTGCGAGATTACTTGGCGGCGAGTTGCGGAGCGATCTTGACGCAGGCCTCGCACAGGCCCTGCACCGCCGCCACCGAATTGTCGAACATCTTCTGCTCGGCCTTGCCGAGCTCGATCTCGATGACGCGCTCGACGCCGCCGGCACCGATCACCACCGGCACGCCGACATAGGTGTTCTTGACACCATACTGGCCGGAGAGATGTGCAGCACAGGGCAGCACGCGCTTCTTGTCCTTGAGATAGGCTTCGGCCATGGCGATCGCCGAGGCGGCCGGTGCGTAGAAGGCCGAGCCGGTCTTAAGCAGGCCGACGATCTCGGCGCCGCCGTCGCGGGTGCGCTGCACGATCTGGTCGAGCTTTTCCTTCGAGGTCCAGCCCATCTTGATGAGGTCGGGCAGCGGGATGCCGGCGACCGTCGAATAGCGGATCATCGGCACCATGGAATCGCCATGGCCGCCGAGCACGAAGGCGGTGACATCCTCGACCGACACCTTGAATTCCTCCGCCAGGAAATAGCGGAAGCGCGAACTGTCGAGCACGCCGGCCATGCCGACGACATGGCTCTTCGGCAGTCCGGAGAACTTCTGCAGCGCCCAGACCATGGCGTCGAGCGGGTTGGTGATGCAGATGACGAAGGCTTTCGGCGCGTATTTCTTGAGACCCGCGCCAACCTGTTCCATGACCTTCAGATTGATGCCGAGAAGGTCGTCGCGGCTCATTCCGGGCTTGCGCGGCACGCCGGCGGTGACGATGCAGACGTCTGCGCCCTCGATGCCGGCATAATCGTTGACGCCGGTCAGCCTGGAATCGAACCCATCGACCGGCGACGACTGCGCGATATCCAGCCCTTTGCCTTGCGGAATGCCCTCGGCGATATCGAACAGCACAACGTCGCCGAGATCCTTGAGGCCGATCATGTGGGCGAGCGTGCCGCCGATCATGCCCGAGCCGATGAGCGCTATCTTGTTGCGTGCCATGTCAGGATGTTTTCCCTTTAGACTGTGACGGCGTCCAAATCCCTTAACGAAATTGGATGACGGCGTCGAGGAAGGAGACCGGAATGCTGCGGGAAGCCGCGAAGATCGCCGCACCCAATAGCCCCGACGCATAAAATATTCAAACGATTATTTTGGAGCGAGATTTTTCAATCGGTTAGATGGGTTGGGATTTACGTAAACGTCAAAAGAATTGAGCCGACTTGGGAAAGTTACGCAATGAAGATGGAAATAAGAAGGCTGTTTCCCGGCGATGACGCCCTTGTGATGCGGGTCGCCGAAGATGTGTTCGATGAACCAATCAGGCTGGATCGGCTCGCCGCCTATCTCGCCTCATCAGGTCATTTCAGGATCGTGGCATTGGCCGATGGCATAGTCGTCGGCCAATGCGCGGCCGTCATCCACCGCCACCCCGACAAGGTCAGCGAACTCTACATCGACGAAGTCGGCGTGGCGCCGGCCTTCCAGCGCCAGGGCATAGCGACGAAGATGCTCGACGCCATGTTTGAGCTCGGCCGGGAGCATGACTGCGAGGAGGCTTGGGTCGGCACCGAGCCGGACAATGTGGCGGCCCAGGCGCTTTATGAGTCGCGCAAGGAGCCGCACGGGCCGGCGGAGGCGTTCGTGATGTATGTGTATCGACTATAGGCGCAAGCGGGACAGCGCCCCTCTGTCCTGCCGGACATCTCCCCCACATGGGGGGAGATCGGCAGCTTCGGCGCTCGGCTCACTTCTTCCACGCAGGAGATTGGCGAAGGCAGGGAGGACGGCCAATCTCCCCACCTGTTGGGGAGATGCCAAGTTTTGGCAAAGAGGGCAGGACAGAGGGGGTGTGACGGAACGCTACGAAACGAGGTCAGGCCTGCGCCTGCCTCGCCTCCACAGGCACCACCCGCGCCTTCTGCCTCCCCACCCAGCCTTCCAGCCATTCGTGGCTCTGCATCTCGATCAGCCGCGACGCGGTGCGCTCGAACTCGAAGACCTCGTTGCCGCGCTTGGCCGTATAAAGCTGCGCTGGCGGTGCGGCGGCGCTCACCACCAGCCGCACATGATGGTCGTAGAGCGTGTCGATCAGCAGGATGAAGCGCTTCGCCTCGTTGCGCATGCCTTCTCCAAGCACCGGCACATGATCGATAAAGACCGTCGAGAAGCGGCCGGCAATCGCCAGGAAATCGCGGGCACCGAGCGGGTTTTCGCAGAGATCGGCAAAGGAAAACCGCGCTGCGTCGCCGGTGGCGCGCGGCACGACGACCTGCCGGCCCTTTACCGTCAGGGCCGCTGCCTGCGTCGGCCTGCCATGCGTCATCACGTTCCAGGCCTCGTCGAGGACAGCATCGGCGGCGGCATCGGCAGGGGTGACATAGACCGGCAGGCGGCTGAGCTTGTCCAGCCGATAGTCCTTGTCGGCATCGAGGGCAATCACCTGCGCATGCCGCTCCAGGATGCCGATGAAGGGCAGGAAAAGCTTGCGATTCAAGCCGTCGCCGTAGAGATCCTGCGGCGCGACATTGGACGTGGCGACCAGCACGACGCCATTGGCAAACAGCGCCGAGAACAGCCGCGACAGGATCATCGCATCGGCGATGTCGGTGACGGAAAACTCGTCGAAGCACAGCACCCAGGCTTCCTCGGCCAACGCACGGGCCACCGGCGCGATCGGGTCGTCTTCCCTGACAGTGCCCTCCTTACGCGCCTGCCGGTGCTTCTGGATGCGGTCTTGCACATCGGCCATGAAGTCGTTGAAATGCACACGGCGCTTGCGCCGGACCGGCAGCAACTCGAAGAACATGTCCATCAGCATGGTCTTGCCGCGGCCGACGCCACCATGGATATAGATGCCCTTGACGGCCTCGCGCGTCTCGCGCTTGCGAGCGAACAGCCAGCCCAGCGCGCTCGATTTGTGCGCCAGCCGTTTTGCCGAAATCTCGTCGATCAGCCGGTCGAGTGCCGCGACGATCCGCTCCTGCGCCCGATCGCGGTCGATCAGGCCTGACACAACCAGATGGTCGTAGCGCTGCCGGACGGTCGCATGGGTCTGAAGGCCGTCACGCAGATGCATCGGTCACGTCGTTCCGGAGCAATTCCAAGAAAAGTGTGTAGCGGTTTTCTGTCCGGAATTGCGTAAAAACAAAAGAGAGCAGTTCCGGGAAAAGCGTGTAGCGGTTTTCGGCCGGGAATCGCGTAAAAACAATAAGGGCGAGCGGGTCAGCCTCTTGTAAGCGAGATCGGCAGGCCGTTGGAAGTCTGGCCGTCGAATTTCTCTCCTCCCGAGGAATAGAGCCGTGCGAGCGTGCCGCCATTCTCGTCGTACAGCGTCAACTGCTTGCCGGCGACGTTCCAGGATTTGATGCCGTCGATCGGCGCCGGGCAATGCAGCGGTCCAGCCCGATAGCCGGCGCCGAATTTGGTCTGTGGCGTCGCCACCTGGCAGCTCTGGCCGGACACGCTAGCCTTCCAAACACCGGCGACGCTGCTTGCGGTAAGATCCGGGGCTCCGGCCGGAGCCGTTCCGTCCGGCGGCAGCGAGGCGACCTGGGTGCCTTGCGGCGCCGTCGGAAATTTCGACGGGTCGGCCGTGCCGGGCGACGCCGGCGGCGGCAGCTGGTTTGCGGTCACATTGCCGGAGGGCGCGGCTTGCAGCGGCGCCGGCTGCTGGTCCATCGACGAGAACCGTGACGTTGAACAGCCGCTCGCAAAGAGCGCGGCCAGCGATACGGCCAGCAGACCGGTTTTCGAAAAATCCATTTCAAACCTCCGTCGGGTCCGGCCGGGCTGCCGTCCGCACAATATCCCCTTTACCAAGACGGAGAAGGTGGCAAAATTTCAACCCAATATGGTTAAAATAGCATTTGCGGCGGCACCTGTTGCAACTTTGCCACAAATGCGTGCCGCCTGAAAGCCTGCCATAGCGGTCTGACCCGAGACTGCGCAGCGGTTTGCCTGGACAGGCCTGCCTCTGTGGGCCCGGCCGCCAAATGCTTGCGCCAGCCCGCTTCGGTCCTATCTCTGATGAAACCGAAGCTTGCCGGAGACGAAACCTTGGCTGCGAGAAAAAGGGCGGTCAACCGCTACTATCGCGGGCCGCCCAGCGATCATTTCGACGGCACCTTGTTCTTCAATCCCGACGGCAAGCCGCCTGCCCGCTTTTCCGATCTTTTGAAGTGGCAGCTGGGCGGCGAACGCTCGAAATGGCCGACGGCGGATCCAAGTCCGTTTCATCAGACGACACCGGCCAAGCGGATCGACGGCTCCGGGCTGAGGCTGACCATGGTCGGCCACTCTTCGCTGCTCATCCAGACAGCCGGCCTGAATATCCTTACCGACCCGGTCTGGTCGCAGCGCGCCTCGCCGCTCGCCTTTGCCGGGCCGAAACGGGTCAATTCGCCGGGCATCGCCTTCTCCAACCTGCCACCGATCGACCTCGTGTTGGTCAGCCACAACCACTACGATCATCTCGACCTCGCCACGCTGAAGCGGCTGAAGACAAGGCACGACCCGCTGGTGCTGACGCCGCTCGGCAACGACGCCATCATCGACGCCGGCGTTCCCGGCATGCGGCTTTCCGTGCATGACTGGGGCGAACGGGTCGAGATCGGCAACGACGTCGCCGTCCATGTCGAGCCGGTGCACCACTGGTCGGCACGCGGCACCCGAGACCGGCGCATGGCGCTGTGGGCGGGTTTTGTGGTCGAGACGCCGGGCGGAAAGGTCTATTTCGCCGGCGACACCGGTTTCCACGATGGCATCAATTATCGGCTGATGGCCGGAAGGCACGGCGGCTTCCGCCTCGCCATCCTGCCGATCGGCGCCTACGAGCCGCGCTGGTTCATGGCGCCACACCACCAGAACCCGGAGGAGGCGGTGCAAGGCATGCTGTTGTGCAACGCCGCCTATGCCGCCGGCTGCCATTGGGGCACGTTCCGGCTCACCAACGAGCCGATCGACGAGCCGGCAAGAAGGCTTGGCGAGGCCCTCAGCGATCAAGGTGTCCCGCAAGAACGCTTTCGCGCCCTGCGTCCCGGCGAGGTCTGGGACGTGCCGGCGCTCTAGGCAGGCGACCGGCCCCAGGGGAACCGAGGGGGAACCCGGGACGTCGTAACCGCGTTGGTAGTCGTCCACAACCGTCGGCTGCGAGGGATTTTCCCATGATCAAATGGATTGTGATTCTTCTGATTATCGCAGCCGCGGCCAGCCTGCTCGGCATGCCGGCATTGGCCGGAGCCGCCGCCACCGGCGCCCGCATTCTCATCGGCATCGTGCTGATCATCTTCCTGCTGGTCATGCTTGGCGTCTTCGCTGTGGCGTAATGCATGTCGCGCAAAAGTGCGTAGCGGTTTTGCGACAATGACATGCATAAAAACAAGACCTTAAAGCGCGTCGCATGAGTCTGTTCAAACGCGACGCGCTTTTAGCCGCATCGGCGCGAAAATCGGAATCGATTTTCAGAAAGCACGATGCGCAGGTTTAAAAATGTCAGAGCGTACTTTGTGCGTCCTAGTCGACCGCACGTCGCGCTGGCGTCTCGCACTGGTAATTCCGGCCGCTATCCGCCATATAGGCGCCAAACCGGCATGAGACCTTTCGATCCATGGCAAGCACTGCCCCCTTCGCCAAGATGAACGGCATCGGCAACGAAATCATCGTTGCCGACATGCGCGGTCGCGCCGATCGGGTGGCGCCGGCTGCCGCCCTTGCGCTCAATGCCGATGCCCCGACGAAATTCGATCAGATCATGGCGATCCACGACGCCAGAACGCCGGGCACCGCCTTTTTCATCGACATCTTGAATTCCAACGGGACCGGCGCGCAGGCCTGCGGCAACGGCATGCGCTGCGTGGTGCAGGCGCTAGCCGCCGAAACCGGCCAGAAGACATTCGCCTTCGAGACCGTCGCCGGCATCCTCAATGCCGAACAACATGCCGACGGGCTGATCTCGGTCGACATGGGCAAGCCGCGTTTTGGCTGGCAGGATATTCCGCTCACCGAGGAATTCCGCGATACCCGCATGATCGAGCTGCAGATCGGCCCGATCGACGCGCCGGTGCTGCACTCTCCCTCGGTCGTGTCGATGGGCAATCCGCACGCCATCTTCTGGGTCGACCGCGACGTCTGGTCCTATGAGCTCGACCGCTTCGGCCCGCTGCTCGAAAACCACCCGATCTTCCCCGAGCGCGCAAACATCACCATCGCACGGGTGACCTCGCCCGAGACGATGGTCATCCGCACCTGGGAGCGCGGCGCCGGCCTGACCAAGGCCTGCGGCACGGCGGCCTGTGCCGCCGTCGTCGCTGCGGCGCGCACGAGGCGGACCGGACGCAGTGTCTCTCTGGTGACGCCCGGCGGCGGCTCCTTGCATGTCGAGTGGCGCGGCGACGACCACGTCGTCCTCACCGGTGTCGCCGAATGGGAATTTTCCGGCAGCTTCGATCCGTCGACCGGCGTGTGGGCCCGCGACACCGAAAGCGCCGCCTGATGGCCGCTCTCGCCAAGCAGGGTCCAGGTCTTTCGAGGGGCCCCACTCTTCCCAAGGGTGTTGACGTAGTCACCTTCGGCTGCCGGCTGAACACCTATGAATCCGAGGTGATGCGGCGAGAGGCGGAAAGTGCTGGCCTTGGCGCGCTGGAAGGCGGCGCCATCATCTTCAACACCTGCGCCGTCACCGGCGAGGCGGTGCGCCAGGCAAAACAGTCGATCCGCAAGGCCCGCCGCGAGAACCCGCAGGCCCGCATCATCGTCACCGGCTGCGCCGCGCAGACCGAGCCGCAGAATTTCGTCGCCATGGACGAGGTCGATCTCGTCCTCGGCAATGAGGAGAAGCTGCAGGCGCATTCCTATCGCGCGCTGCCGGATTTCGGCGTCAACGACACCGAGAAGGCTCGCGTCAACGATATCTTTTCGGTGCGCGAGACGGCCGGCCACATGGTCGACGCCATCGAAGGCCGGGCGCGGGCCTTCGTCCAGGTGCAGAACGGCTGCGACCACCGCTGCACCTTCTGCATCATCCCCTATGGCCGCGGCAATTCGCGCTCGGTGCCGATGGGCGCCGTGGTCGAGCAGGTCAAGCGGCTGAGCGGCAACGGCTATGCCGAGATCGTGCTGACCGGCGTCGACATGACCAGTTTCGGCGCCGACCTGCCTGGCAGCCCGAAACTCGGCAAATTGGTCAAGACAATCCTGAAGCAGGTGCCTGACGTGAAACGCCTGCGCCTCTCTTCGATCGATTCGATCGAGGCTGACGACGATCTGCTCGACGCCATCGCCACCGAGCCCCGGCTGATGCCGCATCTGCATCTTTCGCTGCAGGCCGGTGACGACATGATCCTGAAGCGGATGAAGCGCCGGCACAACCGCGATCAGTCGATCCGCTTTTGCGAGGATTTGCGCAAATTGCGTCCCGGCATCGTCTTCGGCGCCGACATCATCGCCGGCTTCCCGACCGAGACGGACGCCATGTTCGAAAAATCACTGGAGATCGTCGAGGAATGCGGCCTGACGCATCTGCACGTCTTCCCCTTCTCGCCGCGCCAAGGCACCCCCGCCGCGCGCATGCCTCAGCTTCGCCGCGAACTGGTCAAGCAGCGTGCGGCACGGCTGCGCGCCGCCGGCGACGCCGCTTATCGCAGCCACCTTTCCTCGCTCGCCGGAACACGCCAGTCGATCCTGGTCGAGCGCGACGGGCTCGGCCGCACCGAAGGGTTTACGCTTGCCGCGATCTCCGAGGGTGCGCCGGGCGAAATCGTTGAGGCTGCTATCGCCGGCGATGACGGTGTCAGACTGATCGCGGCGCCGCTTGCCGCCCGCGCCGCCTGAGACGCAAGAACATGGCAGGCTTTTTCAAGAAGGTATTTTCGTTCGGCAAGAAGGAAGTAGTCGAGGAGCGGATCGACGAGACCGCACCGCTGCCGCCGATCAAATGGGATGCGCTGGAGGCGCTGAAACCGGCCGCCGAGCAAGCCGCTCCGGAATTTTTGAAACGTGAAGAGCCTCGCCCCGAGGCAGAAGCTGCGCCTCCGCCACAGCCGGCGCCAGAGGAGATTCCGGCTGCTCCGGTGATTCCCGAGCCAGCTCCGGAGCCGGAGGAAGTTCCTGAACCAGAGCCGACGCAGCCAGGGATCGTCCAGCCTGAGCGTCCATCATCAGAGGCTGGCGCTGCCCCTCATCCGCCTGCCGGCACCTTCTCCCCGTATAATGACGGGGAGAAGGGGGCTGATCGGCACGCCGAGCCTGCTATTGAAAGCGGCAAAGAAGAAGCTCCGACGCTGACGCCCCCCTCTCCCCGTCCTTCACGGGGAGAGGGTAAGGGTGGGGGGCAGCGCGGACCTGTGCAAGATACCGCACCGCCAGCCGAGGCCCCCTCAACTGCGCCTGAGCCTGAGGCGCCGGCGGCCGAAATCCCGCCGCCCATTCGCCAGCCTGCACCGGTCGAGGCGAAGCCGGTCCTTGCCGAGATTGCACCCGAGCCGGAGGCAGTTCCGCAACCACCGCCGGAGCCAAAGCCCGCTCCCGGCAAGGTCACCGTCACCAGGAAAGTCGAGCAGAGAGCCGAGCCGCAGAAGGCGCCGGAACCGGCACCGAAACGCTCGTGGTTCCAGCGCATGAGGGAGGGGCTCGCCCGCTCTTCCCGGGAGCTGTCCGGCAACATCGCCGGCGTCTTCACCAAGCGCAGGCTCGACGAGGACACGCTGCAGGATCTGGAGGACGTGCTGATCCGCGCCGATCTCGGCATGGAGACGGCTTTGCGCATCACCGATTCGCTGGCTGCCAGCCGCTATGGCAAGGACGTCTCCGAGACGGAAGTGCGCGCCATCATGGCGGCCGAGGTGGAGAAGGCGCTGACCCATGTCGCCTTGCCGCTGGAGCTCGACCTCAGCCACAAACCACATGTCATCCTTGTCGTCGGCGTCAACGGCACCGGCAAGACCACGACGATCGGCAAGCTGGCGGCAAAGCTGACCGACGGCGGCCTGTCGGTGATGCTCGCCGCCGGTGACACGTTCCGTGCCGCCGCGATCGAGCAATTGAAGATCTGGGGCGAGCGTACCAAGTCGCCGGTCATCGCCTCGAAGCTCGGCGCCGATGCAGCCGGTCTTGCCTACGACGCCTTCGAACAGGCCAGGCAAGCCGGCTCCGATGTGCTGATCATCGACACCGCCGGGCGGCTGCAGAACAAGACCGAGCTGATGGCGGAACTGGAAAAGATCGTCCGGGTGCTGGGCAAGCTCGATCCGGAAGCACCGCACACCGTGCTGCAGACGGTCGACGCCACCACCGGCCAGAACGCGCTCAACCAGGTCGAGATCTTCCGCAACGTCGCCGGCGTCAACGGTCTGGTGATGACCAAGCTGGACGGCACCGCACGCGGCGGTATTCTGGTGGCGATTGCGGCAAAGCACAAATTGCCGGTTTATTTCATCGGCGTCGGCGAACAGGTCGACGACCTCGAACCATTCTCCGCAAGCGAGTTCGCCAGGGCGATCGCTGGAGTGGCATAACAAGCATGATCCCAAGAAGTCGCAGACTTTTGCACAGGATCATGCGCAAGAAGGAAAGCCTATGAACCCGCGCATCCTCGAACGCGACCCATCCGACCCGCAGAAGCAGAAGAAGGAAGGCGTCAATCCGCTGCTCAAGATGGTGCTGGAGCTCGGACCGTTGATGGTGTTCTTCTTCGCCAACGCCCGCGGCGCATGGCTGTCGCAGAAATTTCCGGCGCTGGCCGAATTCGGCGGGCCGATCTTCGTCGCCACCGGCCTGTTCATGGCCGCGACCGCGATCGCGCTGGCCGCGTCCTGGCTGCTCACCCGCACCTTGCCGATCATGCCGATGGTGTCTGGCGTCGTCGTCTTCGTCTTCGGCGCGCTGACGCTCTACCTGCAGGACGACATCTTCATCAAGATGAAGCCGACCATCGTCAACATGCTGTTTGGCGGCGTGCTGCTCGGCGGCCTGTTTTTCGGCAAGTCGCTGCTCGGCTACGTCTTCGATTCGGCCTTCAGCCTCGATGCCGAGGGCTGGAAGAAACTCACCTTCCGCTGGGGCCTGTTTTTCCTGTTTCTGGCCCTTGTCAACGAAGTGGTCTGGCGGAATTTTTCGACCGACGCCTGGGTTGCCTTCAAGGTCTGGGGCATCATGCCGATCACCCTGCTTTTCACCTTCAGCCAGATGCCGCTGATCATGCGCCATTCGCTTGAAGGCAAGACCGGAACGGAAGGGAAGCCCGGCAAGTAACAGTTAGAGACTGTTTCGAAATTCGCTCTGGCGAGTCATATGGTGGTGGTTTCGAGAACCGGCGCGCAGCGGACATTAGAGCGCCGCGCGTCAAATTGGACGCGCAAAGGACGCTCTAACACTCTGCATTTGCGCATGATCCTTCCCGGAAACCGAAATCGGTTTCCGGGGTCATGCGCTGGTCCGTGAGCACCGGAAGCGCAGAAAACGCCATCAGATGGCCGCCAGAGTAGAGTTTCCAAACAGTCTCGCAAGGAGAGGGCATGGAATTCGTCACCACCCGCGAAGAGCTGAGAACGATCTACAAGACGCCTCGGCCGACCGACGGCTCGATCCGCAAGGAATTGAAGGCGCTGGATGGCCACAGCCGTTCCTTCATCGGCAAGAGCCCGTTCGTGCTGATCGGCTCCTCCGACGGCGCCGGCAATGCCGATGTGACGCCGAAGGGCGACAGGCCGGGCTTTGCCGCCGTGCTCGACGAGAAGACCATCGCCATCCCCGACCGGCCCGGCAACAACCGGCTCGACACGCTGGAGAACATTCTTCTCAACCCTTCGGTCGGCCTGCTCTTCCTAATCCCGGGCATGAACGAGACGCTGCGCGTCAATGGGGACGCCCGCATCACCATCGATGCGGCTTTGCGCGAGCGGCTCGCCGTCGACTGCAAGCAGCCGCAAAGCGTCGTCCTGGTGACGGTCAAGGCCGCCTACATGCATTGCGCCAAGGCTTTCATGCGCTCCGATCTGTGGAAGCCGGAAACCTGGTACGACCGCGCGACGCTGCCGACGCTCGGCCAGATCCTGCGCGACCAGCTGGCGCTCGCCGATTCGGCCGAGGCGACCGACCGCTGGCTGGACGAAGAATACAAACACACCATGTGGTAATCTGCTCGGTCGCGATCCGCCCGAGAAGGCATAGCAAAGGCCTCGCTTGGATATTGCTTTGGCGGGCCGCTCAAAATGTCTTTGCGCCGTTGACCATCAGCCGGACCATATAGAGCGAGGTCGTGCCGGCGATGTAGAGGCAGTTCAGCTTGTTGCCGCCGAACACGCAATTGGCGACGACTTCCGGCACCTTGATCTTGCCGATCAGCGTCCCGTCCGGATCGTAGCAATGGATGCCGTCGGCAGCACTGGTCCAGATCCGCCCCTGGTCGTCGAGCCTGAAGCCATCGAACAGGCCGGCCGTGCAATCGGCGAAGACCTTTCCGCCGGAGACCTTCTTGCCGGCCTCGTCGACATCGAACACCCGCATATGCGCCGGATTCTGCGCGCCATGCGTGCGGCCGGTATCGACGACATAGAGCTTGCTCTCGTCGAGCGAGAAGGCAAGCCCGTTGGGCCTGACCATGTCGGTGATCACCGCTTCGATCTCACCGGTGCCGGGGTCGGCCCGGTAGACATGGCAGGCGCCGATCTCGCTCTCGGCCTTGTTGCCCTCATAATCCGTATCGATGCCGTAGGTCGGGTCGGTGAACCAGATCGAACCATCGGACTTGACCACCGCATCGTTGGGCGAGTTCAGCCGCTTGCCGCGCCAATTGTCGGCAATGGTGGTGATCGAGCCGTCATGCTCGGTGCGGCTGACGCGGCGGCCCGAATGCTCGCAAGTGACCAGCCGGCCTTGCCGGTCGACGGTGTTGCCGTTGGAATTGCCCGACGGCTGCCGGAACACGCTGACGCTGCCGTCGGTCTCGTCGTAACGCAGCATGCGGTTGTTGGGAATGTCGGACCAGACCACATAACGGCCGGCCGCGAACCAGGCCGGCCCTTCCGCCCACCGGCATCCGGTGAACAGCTTGTCCACCTGCGCGTTGCCGTTGAACAGCCGCGCAAAGCGTGGATCGAGAATTTCGTAGTGTTCGGCGGCCATGGTTTCCTCCCGGTCATGCAATCGTTGGTGCCGGCGCGATCAAGCCAGCCGGCGATCGATATGGCAAGACCGTTAATATCGGTCTCACCGCATCTTGAGGCATCCGGGCAGGCAACGCCGCGCTTGCTCAGATGACCAGGCCCAATGACGGGGTTCATGCGCCGCTAACCGGCTATGCGCTCAGTGCAATGGTGCATTGCAACATCTTCTTTTTGCGGCGCATCATAACTATGTTATGCTGCATATCGATCAGGGAGGAACAACCTGCCGCAACAATGCGGCGCAGAAGGAACCTCGCTATGATTTTCGACAGCATCATGAGCCGTGCTCGCACCAGCATCGCCAAGCGCCGGCAATACAACCGCCTCATCGCCGAAATCGACTCGTTTTCCAGCCGCGATCTGGCCGACATGCGCGCCGACCGCAGCGAAATGCTCTACCAGGTCCACAAGCAGATCTACGGCTGAATCTTCGGTCAACACATCACGTTCGTTATTCTTGGGCGCGTCGCTGCACTCTTTGCTTCGCCCCAGGATGACGAAAGCGGCGGGCCATCAGCCCGGCGCCGCCAGCGCCTTCTCAACCTCGGGCAGCAGCAGCGTTTGTGCTGAGCCCGGCGTCAGCGGGCCGACGTGCTTGTAGGCGATCTTGCCGTCCTTGCCGATGACGAAGGTTTCCGGCACGCCGTAGACGCCCCAGTCGATTGCCGCGCGCCCCGCCGCGTCGACGCCGATCGCCTGGAACGGGTTGCCGAGATTGCCGAGGAACCGGCGGGCGTTTTCCGGCTGATCCTTGTAGTTGAGCGCGGCTAGGACGAAGCGCTTGTCCTGTGACAGTGCCAGCAGCACCGGATGTTCGTCGCGGCATGGCCCGCACCACGACGCGAAGACGTTGACCAGCGTGACCTTGCCGGCGAACTGACTGGAATCGAGCCCCGGCAAATTCATGCCCTCCAGCGCCGGCAGACTGGTCTGCGGCGCCGGCAGGCCGATCAGCGCCGATGGCACTTCCGAAGTGTCGCGGCCGGACAGCAGCTGCGTCAGGAACAATCCCGCCAGCCCAAGGAAAATCAGCAGCGGCAAAAGCACGATCAGGCGCCGCCCGCGCACCGGCGTCTCCGTTTCCATGCTCATGATTTCCCCGCCTTGTCGGAGCGTCGCCGCACGCCGGACGCTTCCAGCTCGGCGAGGTCCCTCTTTCGTGCACGCTGGTCGAACAGGATCCAGCCGATCAGCCCGGCCAACACCACGGCCGTGATGGCATAAGCAGCGGTCACATAGAGCGCATGCGCGCTCATAGGGGTCGCGCCTCCGGTGCAAAGCCTTTCAGCCGGACCATTTCGCTTCGTTGCAACATGCCTTCCCTTAACCTTGCGCCATCGGCTTCGCAATCGACAGCAGCGCCGCAGCCTTTGACGCCATCACGAACGATGGCCGGCCACATCAGTCCGTTCCATGGCGCAGCGCCAATGCTGCCGCAACCGGCCCCAGCACGGCAAGAAACAAGGTCAGCGCGGCAAGAATGAGGAAAGGCTGCAAAAACGGATCGGGGTTGGCCACCGCGCCATAGCTTGCCGAGACGCCGAAGATCAGCACCGGGATGGTCAGCGGCAGCACCAGCACCGAGATCAGCAGCCCGCCGCGCGGCAGTGCTACCGCTACCGCCGCACCGGCAGCGCCGATGAAGGTGATCGCCGGCGTGCCGACCAGAAGGGTCAGCGCCGTCGCGCCGATGCCGATCGGCTCCATATTCATGAACAGGCCGAGCAAGGGTGCCGCGATGACCAGCGGCAGCACGCTTCCTGCCCAATGCGCCAGGCATTTCGTCAGCACGGTCAGCGCCAGCATCTGCCGGTCGTCGCCGAGCACCAGCAGATCGAGCGAGCCGTCTTCCCGGTCGGCCTGGAACAATCGGTCGAGGCCGAGCAGGCAAGCCAGCAAGGCGCCGATCCACAGGATCGCCGGGCCGATGCGGGCAAGCAGATTGAGGTCCGGTCCGACGCCGAAGGGGATCGTGGCGATCACCGCGAGAAAGAAGATCACGCCGGTCAACGCCCCGCCGCCGGCCCGGATACTCAGGCTGATGTCGCGCAGGAAGAGGGCTAGCATCGTGTGAGATGCCTTTGCCCAGGCACCCCCCTCTGTCCTACCAACATCAATCGACTTCCCCCATCCTCAATTCTGTCGCTCCTTCAATTCCCAGCGGCAGATGCGTCGCCGCAATAATGATTCCGCCCTCCGAACAGTGCTCCCTCATCAGCTCGCCGAATCGCTCTTCCGAAGCCTTGTCCAGCCCGGCCGTCGGCTCGTCGAGCAGCCACAGCGGCCGGCGGCTGACCAGCAGTTTTGCGATCGCCGCGCGGCGCCGTTGCCCTGTGGAGAGATAGCCGAACGGCAGATGGCCGATACCATCAAGCCCGACCATTGCCAGCGCCTCTTCGGCGCTCAAAAAATCCGCGCCCGAAAAATCGCGCCAGAAGCGCAGATTTTCCGCCACGCTCAGCGCCGTCTTCATCGCGTTCTGGTGGCCGAGATAGTGGCAGGCTGAGGCGATCGACGGAAAATCCTCAGCCCCGCCTTCGATAAGCAAACGGCCTGCCGCCACCGGCAGCAACCCGGCGACCACCCTGAGCAGTGTCGATTTTCCCGCGCCGTTCGGCCCGGTGACGATCAGCGCCTGGCCTTTGCCAAGCGCAAAATTGAGGCCGGAAAAAACCGCCTCGCCGCCGCGTTCGCCGCCCAGATTTTCGGCGATCAGCCGCATTCCTTGCCCGTCCCGAAAACGCCGCTTCACGGCAGCTGCCGCATCGCACAAAATAGCCTTTCGACTGTCTAGAACTATTCCAGGAAATTCTCTATATGCGGGGCATCCGTGCCAGCGGTCGGCACGGGAAGCGAATTAGCGCCGAACCAGCGCACGCGCCGCCTTGAACGGCTCGGGTTGGCTGGGAACGGACAGCGGAAATGGCCGTACCCGCACCTTTGCGCGTGATTGCATGCCATCGGCGTCCGTTCCCTTTCAGGCTGAACAGACAAGGACGGATCGCACGTGTCAAAATCCCTCGATAGTTTCAATTGCCGCCGCACGCTGACCGCGGGCGGCACCGACTATGTCTATTACGACCTCGTCGAGGCCGAAAAGAACGGCCTCACCGGCATCGCCCAGTTGCCCTATTCGATGAAGGTGCTGCTGGAGAACCTGCTGCGCAACGAGGACGGCCGTTCCGTCACCAGGGAGAGCATCCAGGCGGTCGCCGGCTGGCTGACCGACAGGGGCACCGCCGGGGTGGAGATCGCCTATCGCCCGGCCCGCGTGCTGATGCAGGATTTCACCGGCGTTCCGGCCGTGGTCGACCTGGCCGCCATGCGCGATGCCATGGCCTCGCTCGGTGGCGACCCGCAAAAGATCAATCCGCTGGTGCCGGTCGACCTGGTCATCGACCACTCGGTCATCGTCGATGAGTTCGGCACGCCGCTGGCTTTCGCCCGAAATGTCGAGCTTGAGTACGAGCGCAACGAAGAACGCTACAAATTCCTGAAATGGGGCCAGCAGGCCTTCCGCAATTTCCGCGTCGTGCCGCCCGGCACCGGCATCTGCCACCAGGTCAATCTCGAATATCTCGGCCAGGTCGTGTGGACCAACACCGAAGGCGGCGAAACCACTGCCTATCCCGACACCTGCGTCGGCACTGATTCGCACACCACCATGATCAACGGCCTTGGCGTGCTTGGCTGGGGCGTCGGCGGCATCGAGGCCGAGGCCGCGATGCTTGGCCAGCCCGTCTCCATGCTGTTGCCCGAAGTCATCGGCTTCCGGCTCACCGGCAGGCTCAGGGAAGGCGTCACCGCCACCGATCTCGTGCTCACCGTCACCCAGATGCTGCGCAAGAAGGGCGTCGTCGGCAAATTCGTCGAATTCTTCGGTCCGGGTCTGTCCAACATGACGCTGGCCGACCGCGCCACCATCGGCAACATGGCGCCCGAATATGGCGCCACCTGCGGCTTCTTTCCGGTCGATGACGAAACCATCCGCTACCTCACCATGTCCGGCCGCGAGGAAAACCGCATCGCGCTGGTCGAGGCATACGCCAAGGCGCAAGGCATGTGGCGGGATACCGGCTCGGCCGACCCGGTCTTCACCGACCTGCTCGAGCTCGATCTCGGCAGTGTCGTGCCGTCGATGGCCGGCCCCAAGCGTCCGGAGGGCAGGGTCGCGCTTGAAGGCATTCCGGCCGGCTTTGTCAAGGCGATGGAAACCGAATACAAGAAGGCGGTTGAAATCGACAGGCGCTATGCCGTCGAGGGCACCGGCTACGACCTTGGCCATGGCGACGTCGTCATTGCCGCCATCACCTCCTGCACCAACACCTCGAACCCGAGCGTGCTGATCGGCGCCGGGCTTTTGGCGCGCAACGCCAACCGGCTCGGACTCAAGCAGAAGCCGTGGGTCAAGACATCGCTGGCGCCGGGCAGCCAGGTCGTCGCCGAATATCTGGAGAAATCCGGCCTGCAGAAGGAACTCGACCAGATCGGCTTCAACCTGGTCGGCTTCGGCTGCACCACCTGTATCGGCAATTCCGGCCCGTTGCCGGCGCCGATCTCCAGAACCATCAATGACAAAGGTTTGATCGCTGCCGCGGTGCTTTCCGGCAACCGCAATTTCGAAGGCCGCGTCTCACCCGACGTGCAGGCGAACTACCTCGCTTCGCCGCCGCTGGTCGTCGCCCACGCGCTGGCCGGGACCGTGACCAAGGACCTGACCACCGAACCGCTCGGCGAGGACCGCGACGGCAACCCGGTCTACCTCAGGGACATCTGGCCGAGCTCGGTCGAGATCCAGGAGTTCATCGAGAAGAACGTGACGCGCGAACTGTTCGCCCGCAAATACGCCGACGTCTTCAAGGGCGACGAATACTGGCAGAACGTCAAGGCGCCGGAAGGCCAGACCTATGCCTGGGACAGCAATTCGACCTATGTGCAGAACCCGCCCTATTTCGCTGGCATGACATCGGGATTCGGCACAATCGGCGACATCAAGGGCGCCCGCGTGCTCGGGCTGTTCGGCGACAAGATCACCACCGACCACATCTCACCGGCCGGCTCGATCAAGGCGGCCTCGCCGGCCGGCAAGTACCTCATCGATCATGGCGTCGGCGTTGCCGACTTCAATCAATACGGCACGCGGCGCGGCAATCACGAGGTGATGATGCGCGGCACCTTCGCCAATATCCGCATCCGTAACCACATGCTGGGCGAGAACGGTCGCGAGGGCGGCTACACGATCCACTATCCGTCGAAGGAAGAGAAATCGATCTACGACGCCGCCATGGAGTACAAGAAGGAAGGCTTGCCGCTGGTCATCTTCGCCGGTGTCGAATACGGCAACGGCTCGTCGCGCGACTGGGCGGCCAAAGGCACCAACCTGTTGGGTGTTCGCGCCGTCATCGCTCAGTCGTTCGAGCGCATCCACCGCTCGAATCTGGTCGGCATGGGGGTCATCCCGTTCGTCTTCGAGGAAGGCACCTCATGGGCCTCGCTCAACCTCAAGGGCGACGAGCTGGTCGAAATCGACGGACTGAGCGCCATCAAGCCGCGTCAGAAGATGATCGCGAAGATCACTTATGGCGACGGCACGGTGAAGAACATTCCGATAATCTGCCGCATCGATACGCTGGACGAGCTCGACTACTTCAAGAACGGCGGCATCCTGCAATATGTGCTGCGCGATCTAGCCGCATAATGTGAAGGGAGTAGGGCAGTAGGGCAGTAAGGCAGTAGGGAAGACAATAGCTACTGCCCTACTGCCCTACTGCCCTACTGCCCTACCTTGCCGAACCGCGCCGCCGCCGCCAGCAGCACGCCGAGCATCAGCCCGTTGAGGATGTGCCACAGGAAATGCGTGCCGAGCGGGAAGCTGCCGCAGACCAGCGGATCGATCGTCCTGAAGATGACCGACACGACGAAGATCGCTGAGCCTGCCAGATTGTACCAGCCGGCGCGGTTGCCGCTCGCCGCCACCCAGGCGCCGAAGAAGGCGAGCGCCAGGAAGGGCGGCAGATAGCCGGTCGTGCCGTTCGATGCCTGGCGCAGCCAGTCCGGCACGGCCCAGGTCAACAACCCGGTGACGGCATAGAAGGCGAAGAAGATGGCGATCGCCTTGCCCCATTTCATGCCGAGGAAACGGCGCAGGTTGAACAGCGTGTAGGCCAGCGTGAACCCGGCGATCGGCAGGACGTCGGCCCAGACCGTGACATGGTTGGCAAAGGTGTGGAACAGCGCCGAGCCGATGCCGATCGCCATCACCCACCAGGCCAGCATTTCGGCGTAGATGCCTGTGCCACGCCGGCGCACCTCTCGGACACCCCACAGCCCGGCAACAAGAAAAGCCATATTGGTCAGTGCGTTGACCGGCTCGGCCCAGAACTCCGGCCCGCCCCGCTCGCAGTACAGGTCGACCGGCGTCACGAGAGTTTGCCACATGCTGATTGTTGCCCGAATCGGTTTCTATCTTGAAGTGTAGCCCGTCCTGTTGCGCCCTTGCAGCTGGTTGCAGCGCAAAGTTTCACCGCAACGTGACTTCCCGTTGACTGCCGCTTCTGCCACATATTTTGCCAATCAGAACAAAGCCGGCCATCACCGGCGGGAGTCGAAACGGCCATGACACCTCGAAGACCATTGCGGCTTGCGGCATTTGCGCTGGCCCTCTCGGTGCTTGCCGGCGCTGGCCTCGCCGGAAATGCGCTTGCCGGCGGGGCCGACCGGTCACGGACAGATAAATCCTTGGCCGGCCAGCCGTTGGGCGTGGTCGAGCTCTTCACCAGCCAGGGCTGCAGTTCCTGCCTGCCGGCCGATGCGTTTTTCGCCGAGCTTGCCGCCAAGGAGAACATCGTCGCGCTCGCCTATCACGTCGACTACTGGGATTATCTCGGTTGGAAGGACACGCTGAGCCGCAAGGAGAACACCGAGCGGCAGTATGAGTATATGCGTGCCTTCGGCAGCCGCTCGGTCTATACGCCGCAGGCCGTCATCAATGGCCGCAGCCATGTCAACGGCGCCCGCCGCGAGGAAGTCGACGGCGCGCTCGCCCGCATGGAAACATCCGGCGAAGGCATGCGGGTCAGCATCAACGTCAGCCGGACCAGCGACCGCGTCATCATCGACGCCGGCGATGCCGGGAGCGGCCCCAGCGATGCCCATGTCGTCATCGTCTATTTCGACCCGCCGCAGACGATCAAGATCGGCAAGGGCGAAAACACCGGCCGCAGCATGACTTATTGGAACGCCGTCTCCGGCATCCAGACCGCCGGCATGTGGCAGGGCAAGGCGCAGCGCTACGAATTGCCGATGAGCGTGATTGCCAAGAAAGGCGGCTGCGCCGTGCTGCTGCAGTCCGTGGGCAAGGACGGCCTGCCGGGTCCCATCCTGGGCGCCGCCTTGATCCACAAGCCTTAAGCGGGAACCTCTCCTTCTCCCCTTGAGGGGCCCGAAGGGGCGGGCGAGGCCTTCGGACCCCACAAGGGAGAAGGGAAGGCCGCGCGCATTCACTCGGCCAATAAAAAACCGACGTCAGCTTGCTTCTGACGCCGGTCATTTAGGTTTTGGGATCGTCGCACTCGATTTTTCCCATGGAAAAACCGAGGTTGGTTCGATCCGACGCAGACCCGTGGGCGGGGGGCTTGGGGTTTACGAGCCAGTGCCGGACCGAACCGTCTCAGGCAACACCCGTAAATTCGTCGGAGATTGGGGCATTAGCGCGGATAAAACAAGGCAGAATTGTGGCGAGGCATCACCAATTCCAACGGGCGTTTTTATAAATGTGACTGGACACCGCGGAAACGGTGCGCCGCCCGCCTTTGCCCAGCTGGGCTTGCAATTCCATGGCGAAAGCGCCAACTTTGATGAGTGTAAGATTCATTCGAAGGGATCGAGGCATGACTGATCACGGCAGTGGGACGGAGGATGGGGACGCATCCGCAATACTGATCCCGCTGCATGAGGCAAGACGTGAACGCCTCGACCAGCCGGTGCGGTTCGACCGGCGTGAATTGGACCAGATCCTGAGGCTTTACAGGCGCATGGTCGCCGCCAATGAATGGCGAGACTACGCCATCGACCATCTCACCGACCGCGCCGTCTTTTCCGTCTTCCGTCGCACCAGCGAGGTGCCGCTGTTCCAGATCGTCAAGGATCCGAAGCTGGCGCGCCGGCAAGGCGCTTTCGCCGTCATTGCCGCTGGCGGCCGCATCCTCAAGCGCGGCCAGGAACTTGGCCGCGTCCTTGGCGTCTTCGACCGCACGCTGAAACTGGTCGAGGCCTAATTACTTGTTTTGCTGGCGGAATCTCCGTTCCGGCAGTGAGTTGGGATCGGGCGGAACCAGAGACCAACCATTGATCGGCAGTTGCATGAACACTGTGTCGAGCCAGCGTCCGTGCTTGTAGCCGGAGCCTTCCAGACGGCCCGAATGGCGAAAGCCGAGCTTTTCATGCAGCCGGACCGAGGCACTGTCCGGCCGACCGTCGCCGATCACCGCGATGATCTGGCGGAAGCCCGCCGCCTCGGCCGCCTCGATCAGCCCTTGCATCAACTTCAGCCCGATGCCATGGCCCTTTGCCTCGGGCGAGACATAGACAGAATCTTCGACGATGAACCGGTACGCAGGCCGCGCCCGGAACGGGCCGGCATAGGCATAGCCGAGCACGATGCCGTCTTTTTCCGCCACCAGATAGGGAAAGCCGCCCGCTATCAAACTGTCGAAGCGCTCGCCCATCTCGGCACGATCAGGCGGCTCCAGTTCGTAGCTCGCCGTGCCGTGGGTCACCGCATCGGCATAGATGTCGGTGATCCGATCGAGATCGGCCGGTGTCGCGCCGCGTATCGTGATGCTGCTCATAATTTATGCAAGCCGTTCATCTGCCTTCTATCACAGCAAAGGCCGGCATAAAAGGAAGGGCGGCCGTTGGGCCGCCCTTTCCAAATTCGCTGGTCCACAGACTCAGGGACCGCTTTTAACGGCGATCGCCCATGAACTGCAGCAGGAACATGAACAGGTTGATGAAGTCAAGATAGAGCCTCAGAGCGCCCATGATCGCCTTGCGGCCGGCGACATCGGTCTCGTCGCCCTCGAAATACATCTCCTTGATGTTCTGCGTGTCGTAGGCGGTCAGCCCTGCGAAGATCAGTACGCCGATCGCCGAAACGGCGAAGGTAAGCGCCGACGACTGCAGGAAGATGTTGATCACACTGGCGATGATCAGACCGACCAGGCCCATGATCAGGAACGAACCGAGCGCGGAAAGATCGCGCTTGGTTGTGTAGCCGTAGAGCGACAGTCCGCCAAAGGCGGCGGCGGTGGCGAAGAAGGTCTGCGAGATGCTGGCGGTGGTGTAGACCAGGAAGATCGACGACAGCGACAGGCCGACGAGGCCGGCATAGACCCAGAACGTCGTCTGCGCGGCCGAAACGCTCATCGACTGGACGCGGAACGACAGGAACAGCACCGCTGCCAGCGGGGCAAAGATCACCAGCCATTTCAGCGGCGAGCCGAAGATCGCGTAGCCGAAGGATGTCAGCATATCGCCGTTGGGCAGCGTAGCGACCGCCGAAGCCGGATCGGTGGTGGTGGCCAGCATGATCGTTCCGACCGCGGCGAGGCCGGTGATGAGGAGGCCAAGCCCCATCAGATTGTAGACCTTGATCATATAAGCGCGCAGGCCCTGGTCGATAGCAGCATCGACGCCGACGCCGGGCACGGCACGCGTCTGATAATTGCGAACGGGTTCAGCCATGGAAATCCTCATATTGCTTCTGCCCCGTCCGGTGTCCGGTCGGTTTGGACCGAGGCGCCGCTGGCGGGGCTCCAGCATGCCTGCCGCGGAATATGATGGTTATTGGCGTCAAGAACAAGACCGTAACCGGACGTAATGCTTCGTGAAGTAGCAAAAATCCGGATTTATCGGCGTTAAGAAGCCCAACATTAACAAGATTTAACCGAATCCGGTCGCCTTGAGCTTGCAGTTCCCTCGCAGATCAGAGATTGCGCAGCACCGGCGCCGCCTTGTGGCCCAGCACCCGCCAGGTGCCGGCGAGGCCGATGCCGACCGTGACCAGCAAAGCAAAGACGATGGTTGCCACCGCCACATCGGGCATGAAATGCGACGGCAGCGTCATGACGCGCGCGACAACGAACCACGCCGCAATCCCGCCTGCCGCCAGCGCGAAGATCGCGGTGGCGAGGCCGATCAGCATGTATTCCAGTGAAAACGCCGCGATCAGCGTCTTCCTGGTGGCGCCCAGCGTCTTGAGCACCACCGCATCGTGGATGCGGGCGCGGTTGCCGGCCGCCAACGCGCCGGCCAGCACCAGCACCGAGGCGATCAGCGCCACGCCGGCCGCGGCCCTGATCGCGGTGCCGAGTTGCGCCACCAGCCGGTTGACGATGTCAAGCGCGTCCTTGACCCTGACTGTCGTCACCGCGGGAAAGGCACGGGTGACGGCGTTGAGAAGCCGGGCATCGTCGGCCGGCGACGCGCCCTTTTCGGTCAGCGTCGCCAGCCAGCTATGCGGCGCGCCGGCAAATGTGCTGGGCGAGAACACCATGACGAAATTGATGCCCATCGTCTCCCACTCGACCTGGCGGAAATTGGCGATCTTCGCCGTCACGTTGCGGCCAAGCACGTTGACGGTGACGGTATCGCCGAGTTTCAGCCCGATCTCTTTGCCTTCCTCGGCCGAAAACGACACCAGCGGCTCGCCGGCATAGTTGTCCGGCCACCATGTGCCTTCGGTCAGCGTCGCATTCGCAGGAATTCTGGCCTGGTAGGTCAGCCCGCGATCGCCGCGCAGCACCCAGGCCCCTTCCGCAGGTACCTTGACCTTGTCGACGTCGACGCCGTTCAGTGCCATCACCCGGCCGCGTAGCATCGGCACCTTGACCAGCGTGCCTTGCGGCGCCTCCCTGCCGACCAGCGCCGAGAACGCATCGACATCGCTGCTTTGGATGTCTACGAAGAAGAAGTTCGGCGCCCGTTCCGGCAGGCTGCCGGAAATCTGCCGCCTGAGATTGCCGTCGATCAGCGCCAGCGTCACCAGAAGCGTCAGCCCCAGTCCCAGCGACAGCACCACCGACGGCGTCAAGGCGCCCGGCCGATGGATGTTGCCGATGGCGAGCCTGAGCACCGTCGAGCCAACGCGCGGGCTCCTTTTGGCGGCCCACTGCACCAGCGCGCCGACAAGGCGCAGCACCAAAAAAGCAAAAATGGTGGCGCCGACGAAGATCGAGGCGATGTAGCGGTCGCCGGAAAACAGAATGGCCAGCGCCGCCAGCAGCAGCGCAATGCCGAGCGCCGCCGCCGTGTAGAGCGGACGCGGAAAACCGCGGCCCTCAAAACCCATTTCACGAAACAGCGCCGTCGCCGGCACGTCGCGCGCACGGCCGAGCGGCAGCAAGGCGAAAGCCAGCGTCACCAGCAGTCCGAACAGCGCCGCCATGCCGAGCGCGCCGGGATAGAATCCGCCCTCCGCCGGCACCGGAATGATCGACTGGAGCGCCGCGCTCGCCGCGAACGGCATCAGCGCGCCTAGCACGACGCCGAGCGTGATGCCAAGCGCGGCGATCATCAGGATCTGCACGAGGTAGACGGCAAACACGAAACCGCCCGAAGCCCCCAGGCTCTTGAAGGTGGCGATGACGCCGCGCTTGCCGTCGAGATAGGCGCGCACCGCATTGGCCACGCCGACGCCGCCGACCACCAGCGCCGTCAGCCCGACCAGCGTCAGGAACTGCGAAAACCGTTCGATATTGGACGACAACGCCGGTGCTGCATTGCTGCGCGTGCGGATCGACCAGCCGGACTCGGGAAAATCCTCCGCCGCCTGATCCTGAATGGCTTTTATGCGCGCCTCGCCGGTGCCGCCGGGCAGGCGGACCTTGTAGGCGTTCTCGACCAGGCTGCCGGGCTGGATCAAACCGGAAGCGGCAAGCCCGTCCGTCGAGATCATCAGCCGCGGCGCAAAGCCGAAGCCGTCGGATACCGCGTCCGGCTCGTTGACGAGCCGGGCGCGCAGTTCGAAGGTGGCGCTGCCCAGCTTCAGCCGGTCACCGATCCGAAGGTCCAACCGCTCGAACAAAAGGTCGGGTGCGGCGGCGCCGAAAACACCAGATTTTTCGCCGAACAATTCCTGCTTCGACAGCACCGGTTCGGTCTCCAGCGCGCCATAGAGCGGATAAGCGCCGTCGACCGCCTTGGCTTCGACCAGCGCCTGGTCGGAGCCGTCCTCGAGCCGCGCCATCGAGCGCATGTTGGCGCTGTGCGAGACCGTGCCCAGCCCGTCAAGAAAGACCTGCTCGGCCTGCGTCGCGGCGCGCTGATTGAGCTGAAAACGAAGATCGCCGCCGAGCAGCGACTGGCCTTCGTTGGCGACACCGGCGGTAATCGCCCGGGCCACCGAATTGACGCCGCCGATCGCCGCGACGCCAAGCGCAATGCAGGCAAGGAAGATCAGGAAGCCGGACAGCCCGCCGCGCATCTCGCGCAGCGAGAAACGGAAGGCGAGCTTCAGCGTGCGCGACCAGGCAACCCCCTCATCTGGCCGCTTCGCGGCCACCTTCTCCCCGAGGGGAGAAGAGGTCGCCAACATCGGCGCCAGCCTCTTCCCCCCGGCGGGGAGAAGGTGGCCCGAAGGGCCGGATGAGGGGGTCTTGTCGGTCATTGCGCTACGCCGTCACTTTAAACAATGGTGCATCCTCGATCCGGCCCGACCGCATCGACACCTGCCGGGAGCAGCGTGCGGCGAGCGCCGGATCGTGGGTGACCAGCACCAGCGTCATGCCGCGCTCGGCCGCTTTGGCGAACAGAAGATCGGCAACCTGCCGTCCCGTTGCCTGGTCTAGATTGCCGGTCGGCTCGTCGGCGATCAGGATGCGCGGCGAAGGCGCCAGTGCCCGGGCGATCGCCACACGCTGCTGTTCGCCGCCGGACAATTCGCCGGGATAGTGAGTGACGCGGTCGCTCAAGCCCACCGCCTCCAGTTCCCTCGCCGCCACCCCGAACGGATCGGCATGGCCGGCAAGTTCCAGCGGCACTGCGACATTTTCGAGCGCCGTCATGTTGGGAATGAGGTGGAAAGACTGGAAGACGATGCCAATGTTTCGCCCGCGAAACGACGCGATCTGGTCTTCGCTCTTGCCGTTCAGCAATTCGCCGGCGATTCGTACCATACCCGAATCGACCCTTTCCAAGCCGGCCAAAACCATCAGCAGCGTCGACTTTCCCGAGCCCGACGGCCCGACGATGCCGGTCGCCTCGCCACTTGCCACGTCTAGGCTGACGCCTTTCAGCACATGGACGGAAGACGCTCCTTCGCCGAGCGTCAGCGATACATTTTTCAGCGCGATGACGGCTTCTGTCAAAATAAAATCGTCCTATATGGGAAAGGGAGGCCAGAATTCCGCCTACCGCCAGTATAATGTTCCCGGTCATATGGGGCCCTGCCGCATGGCTTTCAAACACCGACTTGCCGCAGCCTTCGTCCTTTTCCTCGGAATTTGCGGCGCCATTTCTTCGGCGCGCGCCGAGCCGTTCAGGATCGTCGGCTTCGGCGACAGCCTGATGGCGGGCTTTGGCCTCGGACCGCACGAAGGCTTCACCCAAAAACTCCAGGCAGCACTTCGCGCCAAGGGCCACGATGTGACCGTTGCCAACGCCGGTGTATCCGGCGATACGTCGAGTGGCGGCCTGTCGCGGCTCGACTGGTCGGTGCCGGACGGTACGCAGCTTGTCATACTCGAACTCGGTGCCAACGACATGCTGCGCGGCGTTTCTCCCGATATCACGCAAAAAAATCTGGACGCCATGCTGGCGAAGCTGAAGCAGCGCAACATCGCCGTGCTGCTGGCCGGCATGCGCGCCGCACCCAATCTGGGCGCCGATTACCAGAAAGGCTTTGACGCGATCTTCCCGATGCTGGCGGAAAAATACGGCGTCCCGCTCTATCCGTTCTTTCTCGACGGCGTCGCCGGCGAACCAGCTTTGCAACTTGAGGACGGCCTGCACCCGAATGCCAAGGGCATCGACCGCATGGTCGAGCGCATATTGCCGGATGTCGAGAAAGCCATTGCCGTGGTTAAGGGCAACTCTTGAAGGGACCGGATTTCGATGAGGCTACGCGTTCCCCGCACGATTTGATTTTAGGCCAGGTGCGACCAACAAACCGCTTGCCCCGCTCGATTTTCGATGATTCGCTAGGGACAAGAGTTCGATTCGAGGACAGGAGGCTTACCATGCCGCGTCTTTTCACCGCCCTCGAAATACCGCGTGATGCCGCCCTTTCGCTGTCCCTGCTCCGGGGCGGCCTGCCCGGGGCCCGCTGGATCGACGTCGAGAACTACCATCTGACGCTGCGCTTCATTGGCGATGTCGAGGGCCATGTCGCCGACGAGATCGCCAACGCGCTCGACCGTGTGCACCGGCCATCCTTTGCGCTGACGCTGTCCGGCGTCGGCGCCTTCGGCCAGAAGAAACCGCACGCGGTGTGGGCCGGCGTTTCCGCCTCGCCCGATCTTGCGGCACTGCAAGCCGAGATCGAGCGCATCTGCCAGCGCCTCGGCATCCCCGCCGACCCGCGCAAATTCATGCCGCATGTGACGCTGGCCAGGTTGCGCAATTCGAGCCCGCTCGATGTCGCCCAGTATCTCTCGGCGCGCGGCAATTTTTCGACGCTGCCCTTCCGTGTCGGCCGCTTCGTCCTGATGTCGTCGCGCGATTCGGTCGGCGGCGGCCCCTACGTCGTCGAGGAGGCTTGGCCGCTGTCGGGCACTGATGCCCGTGCCTCGAGCCGCGTCGCCAGCGCCTCCGACGCTTCGCGGATCATGCGGTAGACTGAGGCAAACGCCTCCGGCCCCTGGTGATAGGGGTCCGGCACGTCGCCCACCCTTCCCTGCGCGAACTCGAGGAACAGATGGACCCGGTCGCGCACGGCGGCAGGCACCAGCGCTATAAGATCCCGGAGATTCGATCGGTCCATGGCGAGAATGAGGTCGAAACGCGAAAAATCGTCCGGCGTCAGCTTGCGCGCCGTCTGTCCAGAAATATCGACGCCGTGCCGCTCTGCGATTGAGATCGAGCGCGGGTCGGGTGCCGAACCGGCTTCCCAGTCGCTGGTCCCGGCCGAATCGAGCAGGATATCCCGATCGAGGCCACGCTCTGCCAGCACGGCGCGCAACACGCCTTCGGCCAGTGGTGAGCGGCAGATATTGCCGAGACAGATGAAAAGAATGGATTTTATCGGCTTTGCGCTCATCGATCCGGCACTATGCTGAAGACTGCAAACGAGATAGCACGGGAAATGACCATGGCGAGAGAGAAACTGAGCAGGGAGGCGGCCGCCGAGGCGGTGGCCGGGCTCGACGGCTGGTCGCTGGCCGAGGATGGCGGCTCGATCGCGCGCAGCTTCAGCTTCAGGAATTTTTCCGAAGCCTTCGCCTTCATGACCCGCGTCGCCCTGGCGGCGGAGAAGATCGATCATCACCCCGACTGGTCGAACGTCTACAAGACCGTGAACGTGACGCTGAACACCCATGATGCCGGCGGCCTGACCGCGCTCGACTTCGAACTGGCCACGACGATGAACCGCTATTTCGGTCAGGTCGTCGGAGATCTGTCGACGCCGTAGCCCCGATTTTCAGGCCGGGGAACGGCCGAGCTCTTGTAGTGGACTGGCGCTTTCACCACATTTTCCGCTGGCAGGCGCGCGTGGAACGCCACGCGCAGCCTCATTAGGAGAGACTGATGGCGCAAAAATCAGGTTTTGATTTCTTCGGCTCTGGCGGCAAGCCGGGCGACGAGGTGGAAGTGCGCGAGAAATTCTGGCGCACGGCCAAGCGGGCTGCCCGGCAGATCCCTTTCATGGAGGAGCTGGTCGCCGCCTACTACTGCGCCATGGACAAGAACACGCCGCTGCGCGCCAAGGGCATCCTGGTGGCGGCGCTCGGCTATTTCGTGCTGCCGGCTGACGTCATCCCCGACTTCATCTTCGGATTGGGCTTTACCGACGACATCGCCGTGCTGACCGCCGCGATCACCACCGTCAAAGCCCACATCACATCAGCGCATCGGCTCGCCGCCAAACAGGCGATTGCCGACAACGGCTGAGCCGGCGATAAGGCAGAAAAGTCAAACTCTTGCCGCTTTCGTGGCATCCAAGTCGCGAAAGGGACGTTGCAACTGCCGCTTTTCGAGCGACGGGCGCAAGGATGGCGGCGGTTTCCTGGGGTGAATGTCCTTCCTGAGGGAAGAAGTTCACCGTTTGGTAACCCAGATTAAATCAAAATGAAGCGACGGGCAGGACGCCGAGCCGGCCTGCCCCCGCACCATATATGGGAAAAGCGATGCGCGGATTGATTGCTACAATTTCGAGCCTGGCACTGGTGGCCATGACAGCGCCGGCTCTGGCGCAGTCGGCGACCAAGATCGGCCAGCACAATGCCTGGGGCACCTACAGCTACCAGGCGTCGGGCGGCAAGGTTTGCTATGTGTTGACCGTGCCGACCGACAAGCAGCCGCCGACGCTTGACCATGGCGACATGTTCTTCTTCGTCAGCCAGCGGCCGGGACAGCAAGTGTCTTACGAGCCGCAATTCATCGCCGGCTACAATTTCCAGGAAAACTCCAAAGCCACCGTCACCATCGACGGCAAGAGCTTTTCGATGTTCACCCGCGGCAAGTCGGCCTGGGTCGAAAACGCCGCCGAGGAGCCGGTGCTGATCGCCGCGATGAAGTCAGGCAGCGACATGAAGGTGCAGGCGAAGTCCGGCCGTGGCAACACCACGACCTATGTCTTTTCGCTGAAAGGCATTTCGGCGGCGCTGTCGTCCATCGCCAGGTGCAACTAGCCAAAGCCGGGTTTGAGTGAGGGCCGGGCCGTGCCTGGCGCGGCCCTCCCTTCTTCTTGTGGGAGAAGGTAAAGATCGCCCCTGCATGACTCCGCCGTCAAGCTGTGCTATGCGCCGCGCTTCATTTCGGGCACGATGCTGTAATCGGCCGTAAATCGCTTATATTGGCGCAACGATGACCCTCTCATTCGACCTTACCACTGAAGGCGCCCGTGACGCGTTGCGCGCCCGCGCCACGCCGGCCGAAAAACCGTCGCTGATCGGCCTGACCCGGGCCGAGCTTGGCGCTGCCCTGGTTGCATCAGGCATCGTGCCGGAGCGCCAGGCCAGGATGCGCGCCCAGCAGCTCTGGCACTGGATGTATGTGCGCGGCGTCTCCGACTTTGCCGGCATGTTCAACATCTCCAAGGACCTGCGCGCCGAGCTCGACAAGCATTTCACCGTCGCCAGGCCCGAGATCGTCGAGGAGCAGATTTCCTCCGATGGCACGCGCAAATGGCTGTTTCGCTTTCCGCCGCGCGGCGCCGGCCGGCCGGTCGAGATCGAGACCGTCTACATTCCCGAAGAAGGCCGCGGCACGCTGTGCATCTCGTCGCAGGTCGGCTGCACGCTGACCTGCTCCTTCTGCCACACCGGCACGCAGAAGCTGGTGCGCAACCTGACCGCAGAGGAAATCCTCGCCCAGCTTCTGACCGCCCGCGACCGGCTCGGCGATTTCCCCGACCGCGACACGCCGGACGGCGCCATCGTGCCGGCCGAGGGCCGGAAAGTGTCCAACGTCGTCATGATGGGCATGGGCGAACCGCTCTACAATTTCGAGGCGGTGAAGAAAGCGCTGCTGATCGCGTCCGACGGCGACGGGCTTTCCCTGTCGAAAAGACGCATCACGCTGTCGACGTCCGGCGTCGTGCCGGAGATCTTCCGCACCGGCGAGGAGATCGGCGTCATGCTGGCGATCTCGCTGCACGCCACCAGTGACGATCTGCGCGACCTTTTGGTGCCGATCAACAAGAAGTACCCGTTGAAAGAACTGATCGCCGCCTGCCGCGCCTATCCCGGCCTGTCGAACGCCCGCCGCATCACCTTCGAATATGTGATGCTGAAGGACGTCAACGATTCGATCGAGGACGCCAAGGGGCTGATCAAGCTGCTCAAGGGCATTCCGGCCAAGATCAATCTGATACCGTTCAATCCGTGGCCGGGCACCAACTACCAGTGCTCGGACTGGGAGACGATCGAGAAATTCGCCGACTACATCAACAATGCCGGCTATGCCTCGCCGATCCGCACGCCGCGCGGCCGCGACATCCTCGCCGCCTGCGGCCAGCTCAAGTCGGAGTCCGAGCGCATGCGCAAGGTCGACCGGCTCGCCCTGGAAGCGATGATGATCGCGGGGCACGGGGAGGCGTGAACCGCCTTGTCGCCTATCTCATCCGCTTCGCCGTCATCCTGATCGGTTATGGCGTCGCCGCGCTGGCGGCCAGCGCCTTCCTCAACATCATGTTCCTGGCCTCTCACGGGCTGATGACGGACGAGACGCAGCCGGCAGCGCAGGCCTCGCTGTGGTTTTCAATCCCCTTCGTTGCACTGTTCGTCGCCTATTTCGCCTTTATGCCGGCAGCGGTGGCGATTCTCGTCTCGGAAATCCTCGGACGGCGCGACTGGCTGTTCTATGCGTTGGCGGGCGCAGTGGTCGCGGCGGTATTCCTCGGCTTCGCCCACCAGACCGCCGACGCCAATTTCGAGATCACCGATCCGCGCGTCGTCGCTGCGGTGATCGGCAGCGGCATGGTCGGCGGCATTTTTTACTGGCTGAGCGCCGGGCGCTCGGCCGGAAGCTGGCGCCAAGCCGGAAGCTCCGCGCCTACTTTGCCTGGGCGGTCAGGATCTTGAGCGCAAACGCCGAAAACACCCCGGCGAACAGATAGTCGACGGCGCGCGTTACCCGCGGGCTGGCTTTCATCGCGGTCGAGAACTTTTCTGCCGCAAAGACCATCGGCGCTGTTACCGGGATCGACAAAACGACGAACATCGCGCCGAGGAAGAACAGCTTTCCAGGCGCGTTGGGATCATGGGCTGAGACGAACTGCGGCAGGAAGGTCATGAAGAACAGGATGATCTTCGGGTTGAGCAGATTGACGCCGAGCCCCGCCGCCCAGGCGCGAAACAGCGAAATCTCCGGCCCGCTCTTCTTCTCGGGTGAAAAGGCCGATCCCTTGGTGATCGCTTGCCAGGCCAGGAAGACGAGATAGCCGGCGCCGAACATCTTGAGCGCAAGAAAAGCCGCCGGCGAGGCGACGATCAGCGCCGAGATCCCGACCACCACCAGCGTGGTGTGGATCAGCGTGCCGCACAGCGCGCCGGCCATCGAGGCAAAGCCGGTGGCGCGGCCATGGCTCAGCGTGCGCGACACGAACAGCGTCATGTCGGGCCCCGGCGTGATCGCCAGGATCACGGTGGCGATGGCGAACTGGATCAGCGTGGTGGTGTCGGGAATGAAGGACATCTGCGGCCCCTGGATAAGGTAAGGCGCAGCCTATACCGCAAGCGTCTTCTCTGCACCAGCGACTGGCCGGCACAAGGGCTGATCCAGTATGCCAGCAGCGACCAAGGGACCGTTCATCACTTGCGCAGCCCGGAAGGCCCGTGATACCTCGCCCGCGAAGAACCCTGTCGCGGAACAGCCAAATGTCGAAAGCAAAAGCCGTCAAGAAGGTCGTGCTCGCCTATTCCGGCGGCCTTGACACCTCCATCATCCTGAAATGGCTGCAGACCGAGCTTGGCGCCGAGGTGGTCACCTTCACCGCCGATCTCGGCCAGGGCGGCGAGTTGGAGCCGGCGCGGCGCAAGGCCGAGATGATGGGCATCAAGGACATCCGCATCATGGATGTCCGCGAGGAGTTTGTTTCCGACTTCGTCTTCCCGATGTTTCGCGCCAATGCCGTCTATGAAGGCACCTATTTGCTCGGCACCTCGATCGCCCGCCCGCTGATTTCCAAGCACCTGGTCGAGATCGCAAAAGAAACCGGCGCCGATGCGATTGCGCATGGCGCCACCGGCAAAGGCAACGATCAGGTCCGTTTCGAGCTTTCGGCCTATGCGCTCAATCCCGACATCAAGGTCATCGCGCCATGGCGCGATTGGTCGTTCAAGTCGCGCACCGACCTGATCAACTTCGCCGAGCAGCACCAGATCCCGGTGCCGAAGGACAAGAAGGGCGACGCGCCGTTTTCGGTCGACGCCAATCTGCTGCATTCGTCTTCCGAAGGCAAAGTGCTGGAAGACCCATGGAGCGAGCCGCCGGAATTCGTCCACCAGCGCACCATCTCGCCAATGGACGCGCCGGACAAGGTCACCGAGATCGAAATCGAATTCCTGAAGGGTGATCCGATCGCGCTCGATGGCAAGAAACTGTCGCCGGCGACGATGCTGGCGGCGCTCAACGATCTCGGCCGCGACAACGGCATCGGCCGGCTCGACCTTGTCGAGAACCGTTTCGTCGGCATGAAATCGCGCGGCGTCTACGAGACCCCCGGCGGCACCATCCTGATATCAGCCCACCGGGCGATCGAATCGATCACGCTGGACCGCGGTGCTGCCCACCTCAAGGACGAAATCATGCCGCGCTACGCCGAGCTGATCTACAACGGCTTCTGGTTCGCGCCCGAGCGGCTGATGCTGCAGGCGATGATCGACAACAGCCAGGAAGATGTCGAAGGCACGGTGCGGCTGAAACTTTACAAGGGCAACGTCATCGTCACTGGCCGCAAGTCGAAGAAGACGCTCTATTCCGACGCGCTGGTCACCTTCGAGGACGATCGCGGCGCCTACGACCAGAAGGACGCCGAAGGCTTTATCCGCCTCAACGCGCTGAGGTTGCGGACGCTGGCGGCGCGTAATCGAAAAAGCTAGCCAGAATAGGATATGTAGAACCAGACCGAGGCGGGTTCTTCATTTGAACCATCTAATATACCACTATCAAAGACTAGACCAATCGCTTCTTGCTTGACCTTTGGGCAATCTTGTCCAACTGCTTTTCTCAACGGGGCGGAGACTTTCCTGATGAGATTGCTCTTTTTGATATTGCCTGCAATGATCGTTGCGTTGGCAGGCTGCCAGACCGGACAAGACGCTGTGAAGCAGGACCCCAAGGCAGCGCTCGACCGATGCCTTAGCAGGGTCGCCGCATGGGGCATTACGGCCAAACATGAGGTCGCCGCTTTCATGGGTGTTTTCCAAGAACGCATGCCGGCCCTGTTCTGCCGGCGCCTGCGCGATGCGGCGGCCAGCGGACGAATTACCTTGTCCGATATAAGCAGCCTCCAGCTCAACCAATCCACTGAGGTCTGGAAGGTCATCAAGGGCAAGTGACAGGTCAGGCTGCGGCCAATCTCCCCCTGAGGGAGATGTCGGGGCAGGACAGAGGGGCTGTCCCTTCAACGTTCAACGGTTTGCGCTGTCGATCCACCCCGCCTGGCCCATAGCCGGAAGGCACCTCTTCAGCTCAATATCGCCTGAAGCATATCCGAGGGAATCATGCGAAAACTGATCTCCACCGGCTCGCCCTTCGAGAAGGCCGCCGGTTATTCGCGTGCCGTGGTACAGGGCGACTGGTGTTTCGTTTCCGGAACGACCGGCTACGACTATGCGACCATGGCGATGCCGGAGACGGTCGAGGCGCAGACGCGCAATTGCCTGGCGACGATTGCCAAGGCGTTGCAGGATGGCGGCTTCGAGATGGCCGATGTGGTGCGGGCGCATTACTACATCACCGACGCGGCTTTCGTCGACATCGTCTTTCCGATCCTCGGCGAGGCTTTTGGCGGCATCAGGCCGGCGGCGACGATGATCGTCTGTCAGCTCAACAAGCCGGAAATGAAGATCGAGATCGAAGTGACGGCACTCAAGCGCTGAGCTCGACGGCGGTGCAGGAGCTTGCGCGACCTTGTCGAGGCGCGTTCATCGACAAGGATGCAAAGGCTTGCGCATAGCCCACTTGGCGTTTAGCAAGGCCGCGGCTCACGACAGCGCCGCGCGTCCTTTGACCGCGAAAAGGGACGCTGTAGAATTTTGTTTCTGCGCATGATGCTTTGCGAAATCGATTCCGATTTCATGCGCCACAGTTAGGATGGTTCCGGATGGCTTCGAAAAATCTTCTCCTGCTCGCCGGCGACGGCATCGGCCCCGAGGCAATGGCCGAGGTGAAGAAGCTGATCGCCGCCATGAACGTCAAGCTCGGCAGTGGTTTTATCACCGATGAGGGGCTGGTCGGCGGCTGCGCCTATAACGCGCATGGCGCGGCGATTTCCGATGCCGATATGGCCAAGGCGATGGCCGCCGACGCGGTGCTGTTCGGCGCCGTCGGCGGGCCGAAATGGGATGCGGTGCCGTATGAGGTGCGCCCGGAGGCCGGACTGCTGCGGCTGCGCAAGGACATGGAGCTGTTCGCCAATCTCAGGCCGGCCATCTGCTATCCGGCGCTGGCGGCGTCCTCCTCGCTCAAGCAGGAGGTGGTCGAGGGGCTCGACATTCTGATCGTGCGCGAGCTCACCGGCGGCGTCTATTTCGGCGAGCCGAAGCAGATCATCGATCTTGGCAACGGCCAGAAGCGCGGCATCGACACCCAGGTCTACGACACGTTCGAGATCGAGCGCATCTCGGGCGTCGCCTTCGAGCTGGCACGCACGCGCAAGAACCACGTCACCTCGATGGAAAAGCGCAATGTGATGAAGTCGGGCGTGCTGTGGAACGAGGTCGTCGCGCAGACGCACAAGGCCAGATATGCCGACGTCAAGCTCGATCACATGCTGGCCGACGCCGGCGGCATGCAGCTGGTGCGCTGGCCGAAACAATTCGACGTCATCGTCACCGACAATCTGTTCGGCGACATGCTGTCCGACATCGCCGCCATGCTGACCGGCTCGATCGGCATGCTGCCGTCGGCGTCGCTCGGCGCGCCGGATGCCAAGACGAAGAAGCGCAAGGCGCTTTACGAGCCGGTGCACGGTTCGGCGCCCGACATCGCCGGCAAGGGCATCGCCAACCCGATCGCCATGATCGCCTCCTTCGCCATGTGCATGCGCTATTCCTTCGGCATGGTGGCCGAGGCCGACCGCCTGGAAAGCGCCATCGCCGCCGTGCTCGACCAGGGCTTGCGCACCAGGGACATTTTCTCGGTGGGCAAGACCGAGGTCGGCACCGCTGAGATGGGCGACGCGATCATCGCCAAGTTCCTAGGCTGACAGACATATGGGCGAGGTACAACGCGCCATCGAAAGGGATGTTCTTGGCGAGCACAAACGCCAGGCGGACTTTCGCGGCGACCAGCATCTCGCATCGCTGCTGCAGCTGGTTTGCGAACGACATTCAGCCGTGAGAGGCAAGCTCTATCTGATCAGCAGCGTTTCTGAGCAGAGCGAGATGCTTCTCTCGATCTGGCTTTGGCCGGATGAGGTTGTTGACTACGAAATTGCCTATGACGGATCGAAATTTGAAATTGTTGGAACACGCGCAATCGCGGCCCACAAGAAAGCCCTTCGTGGTCGTGCTCTGAAAGACTTCCAGCTCGTTGAGCGAGTCGCCTTGAGCGAGCAGCCTTGGCAGACTAGCTCAGGTCAGGACTAACTGGTCTTCACCCCCGCCGGCACCGGGCCCCACTGGTTTTCACGGGCCTGCGTCGGGATCAGCGCGAAGGCCAGGATGATCAGCCAGCCGATGGTTGGGATGAGCACCGCCAGAAAAAGCCAGCCGGTCAGGCCGATGTCGTGCAGGCGACGCACGTTCAGTCCGATCCAAGGCGGGATTGTCGCCAGCGCAAACGTGCCGCAAAGACCGACCGTCACTGCCGGCAATTCGTCAAGATGGCCCGTGGCGTCGTCGATGAAGAGGCCGACGCCGCCGACCACGATCAGCGCGATCGTCCAGAACAGGCAATAGCCCCAATATTCCTTGCGGCGGGCGCGGCCGGAGAAATTGAAGTAATTGTCAGTCAGGCCCCGCCGGAAGTAGCTCCAAAGATCGGTGGCGGGAGCATTTTCAGCGAAACGGCCGAAACGTTGCGGCGCCACGGGCGCATTGCCGGCTTGAGTCGGGGCGGCGGTTGCGACAGGCGGACTGGCAGCCTGGGCACGGATCGAAATAACGTCGCGTGCCCGCCCGCCAGCCGGCTGGAACTCGATGGCCGTGCCCCTGCCTATCGTCGCCTCTCGGCGCAGATCCTCTCGCACGAAAGTGTAGCGGTTGCCATCGGCTCCGGTGATGAAACCGAAGCCTTGGTCCTCGTCATAGTGAAGAACTTCGCCGCGCATGTCCTGCCCCTCGTCCCGCTGGCAAGACTGTTCAAAGTTGCGGTAGACCGCAAGGGTGTGAGTGTGCGAAACGCAGATGCTAGCGGCAGGCAGCCTATCTATGTCTTCGGTCGAGTAGAGGCGATG
>NZ_CAKXZT010000056.1 GCF_935825525.1 Mesorhizobium escarrei | reverse complement strand
CACCAAAAGTATGAGGCTTCTAGACCAATACCTTAGCTCCGCTTACATCCGTACGATCTCCGTCTACTTGCGTACAATGAGTGGTTCGTCGCCGGCAAACTATACTGACCTCAACGGTAAGGACGGCGCGAACCATGTTGCTAAACTACCTCCAGACAGATACTGACCCGATCGCGCCATTCGAAAGCAATGCTCCGCAATCGCTGCAGGAGCGCCTGCCATTGGCAGGGGATCGGTGCTCTCACTTCAGCAGCAGACAAGTTCAACGCACCGACCCCTTTGGCGACATCTCCAAGGGACAGACATCCCTTTCAACCCCGCACTGCCGCTTGCGGTACACTGCGTCACGCGCGCTCCGTGCGGACCGCAATTGGCCGTCTCCTGACCAGGGACCGAACCCCAGCGGCCGCGGCGGCGGGGGCGCGCACGTCGTTCCGGTCGCGATCGAAAAGCCGCCCAGGATATTCATCGGCCGCAAGCACTACGACGGCCCTCGTCCGGACGAGGCTCTGGCCGAGCTCCTCAATACTGTGCAGCGACAGACCCTCAGATTCTTCTGGGAGTTCGGCCATCCCACGAGCGGACTCGCCCGAGAGCGGAGCAACACGACACCGCATGTCGTCACGACCGGCGGTTCTGGCTTCGGCATCATGGCGATCCTTGCCGGTGTCGAACGCGGATGGATCGGCCGGCGAGCCGCTCTCGACCGCCTGATTAAGGTGGTGTGCTTCCTCGGCCAGGCCGAGCGCCATCACGGCGCCTTTCCTCACTGGATGGACGGCGACAGCGGCCGAACCATACCCTTCAGTCAGCTCGACGACGGCGGCGACATTGTCGAGACGGCATATCTGATGGTCGGGCTGCTTTCTGCGCGGCAATATTTTCGAGGGCCGGACGCTAAGGAACGCGTCTTGCGAAGCCTTATCAACGCTCTGTGGTCGGAGGTCGAATGGGACTGGTACACCCGCGGCTCCGAGGCGCTCGCTTGGCATTGGAGCCCGGTGCACGGATGGGCGATGGACCTCCCGATCCACGGATGGAACGAATGCCTGATTGCATTCATCCTCGCCGCGTCTGCCGCACGGCATTCGATCGAGGTGGATGTCTATCACCGCGGTTGGACAGCGGGCCGGGCCTTCGCCAATGGCCGAAGCATTGAAGGCGTGCGGCTGCCTCTCGGGCCTGATCACGGCGGTCCCCTATTCTTCTCGCACTATTCGTTCCTCGGCCTCGATCCGAGGGCGCTTCGAGATCGCTATGCCGATTATTGGCATCAGAACGTCGCCTATACGCATATCAACCGGACGCACTGCATTCGCAATCCAGGGAAATTCGACGGCTATGGCGCGGATTGCTGGGGGCTGACTGCGAGCGACAGTATCCACGGCTATGTCGCGCACGCTCCCGACCGCGACCTCGGAGTGATCACTCCATCCGGCGCCCTCGGCTCCTTCCCCTATGCCCCCGCGGAATGCGAGCTGGCGCTTCGCCACTTCGCTTCGCGCGGCGACCGGCTGTGGGGCGAGTATGGCTTCAGGGATGCATTCAGCCCTTCGACGGGTTGGTGCGCGGACTCGTATTTGGCGATCGATCAGGGGCCGATCGTGGTCATGATCGAGAACTACCGGAGCGGGCTTCTGTGGCGCCTCTTCATGAGCTGTCCGGAGATCCAGATCGGGCTCGCGAGGCTCGGCTTTTCCCGGCGCCCGAAAGCCGCCGCAGCCACGTCATGAGCACTGCGTATTCCCTGTCAAAAGCACGGCTCGCGATCATGCGCTCCGGCATTCTGTTCGGGCTGATCACGGTGGGATGGCCGGCAGGATCGGCCCACGCATCACCACCGATGTTAACAGGCAGTCTAACCTCTCAGCCGATTGGTCATTACGAATTCTGCAAAGCCAATTCGACCGAATGCACGATCCGCACCCGCGACCTCGGCCCCCAGCATGTCACCGGCACCGTCTGGAGAAAAATCATCGCGATCAATACGCGGATCAACAGGTCGGTTCGACCTATAACCGATATCGACGCTTATGGCAGGGACGAAGTCTGGGCCTATCCGAACGGCCACGGCGATTGCGAGGACTATGTGCTCGAAAAGCGTCGCGATCTCATGCGTGAGGGTCTTTCGCCCTCCAACCTTCTGATCACGGTCGTGCGCAAGCGGGGCGGCCAAGGCCATGCAGTCCTCACCGTCCGAACAGACAAGGGCGATTTCATCCTCGACAATTTGACGGACGCGATCCGCCATTGGGACCAGACCGGCTATGATTTTCTCAAGCGCCAGTCGAGTGACCACCCCGGCAGCTGGGTCACAATCGGCGAACGCCGGAACCCAATCGTCAGCACGCTAGTGGTCACTCCAGTCGCAAAGCAGCCGAGCGTCTTCGACCCTCGAGTGGGCAAAACTATCGTCAGGCCAACAAAACGGTAACCGAGCGTGACAGCACAGCTGCTTGGTCGTTGGGCTATTCGCTCCGTTCAGTATCGGTTATTCGTGACAACCGGAATCATCGGCGGCTTTGCGACCTTCTCGGCGTTCCTGACAGAGTGTTCTGCTGCAGCGTTGGCCGGTGGAAGGAACGTTCCGCTGGACACGGGCCTATTCAGGCGGATGAGAGACAACGCCCCAATTTCCCTCTGATCTGGTCTGTCGATCGATTTGAAAGGAAGAGCGAGACGGCCCTTGGGATTGCAAGCCAGTTGCAATCTGGTGCGTCCGAGACCCGGTACAGTGGATACAACGGCGATGCCGCCACGGCGTGAGCCGCCGATTGCCGCGAAGTCGACTGCCTCCCCGGCGACACGAGCGGCGACAAAGGCACTTCTCTATTCGGCGTGTTGAG
>NZ_CAKXZT010000055.1 GCF_935825525.1 Mesorhizobium escarrei | reverse complement strand
GGGGCGCATTGCCGCCCGCCAGCCAAATCGCATTCTGCGCAACGACTGTTTGCGTCACCGAGATGGTCGTAGCGCCCGATCTGCTCATGGATGCCCGATTCAATCAAATCCCCTTTGTTACGGGCGAACCGCATTTCAAGTTCTATTGCGGCATTCCGCTTGTGACCGAAGCAGGTTATGCGTTGGGGACACTTTGCGTGATGGATTTCGTGCCGCGTCAGCTGACCTTTGAACAGGGTGAGGCACTACGCCGCCTTTCGCGCCAGGTGCTGGCCCAATTGGAGTTGCGCCGCAAACTCATCGCGTTCGACCAAGCATTGAAAGAGCTGGATCACGCGCATGTGGACTTGGTCGCCGAGAAGGCGCGTACCGAAGAGCTGCTCATCAACATCCTTCCAGTGTCGATTGCCGACGAGCTCAAGAAGAGCGGCAAGGTGCAGCCGAAATATGAGCCTTCGGCGACGATCCTATTTGCGGACTTCAAGGGCTTTACCCTACTGGCCGAACGCATGGAGCCGGCCGCGCTCATCGGGCTCCTGGACCAATATTTCACAGCTTTTGATGAGATCGTAATGCGCCATGGGCTGGAAAAGCTCAAGACGATCGGCGATGCTTATATGGCCGTTGCCGGCGTGCCTACGGCCAATCGCCTGCACCCAATCGATACTTGCCTCGCGGCGCTGGAAATTCACGCGGTCACGGCGCGCATGAAGGCGCAGCGCGAGAAGATGCGGTTGCCGGCACTGGAGTTGCGTGTCGGGATCCATACTGGGCCGGTCATATCGGGAGTCGTCGGCCGGCGGAAGTTCACCTTCGATATCTGGGGCGATGCGGTGAACACGGCGGCGCTCATGGAAGCGAATGGTGCTCCCGGACGGATCAATGTTTCGGAAACCGTGGCGGGAAATGTCAAAACGCTGTTCGAACTGGAGCCGCGAGGCGTCGTTGAGACCAAGCATGGGCGCATGCTCGACATGTTCTTCCTAAACCGCCTGAAGCCGGAGTATTCGCGCGATGCGGACGGCCGCATGCCAAGCGAAAAATTTGTCACTGAATGCAACCGACTGCTCAGCGGCTTTCCCGGCTAGGAAGAGAACAACCGAATGAGCCGTTGGCAGAGTACGCCATCAAAAAGAGCTATTGGCGCGCTCGAGGCGACGTGCGCATCGGCGAAAGCGTCAAAGAACCGGCTGGTTGGGATCTAACCTTTGGCTGCCATGCGCCGATGGGGCGCAATGTTCGACATTAGAATTCCAGCCCCAGCACCGTCATAGATTGTTGGCTAAGAATGCTCTACTCTCTGTGACGGGAGGAAATCGGGGCATGGAACGCCGCCTCGCCGCCATTATGGACGCTGACGTGGTCGGCTATTCGCGTCTGATCCGGTCCGATGAGGATGGCACGCTCGCGGCGCTCAAATCTCTGCTTACTGACCTCATTGGGCCGAAAATCGCGGAACATCATGGGCGCGTCGTCAAGTTCATGGGTGATGGGGTGTTGGCAGAGTTCGCCAGTGTCGTGGAGGCGGTGAGAGCCGCCGCCGAGATGCAGCAGGCTCTAGCTGAACGCAATGAAGTCTTACCGAAAGGGCAACGTATCGAGTTCCGCGTCGGCGTAAATCTGGGCGACGTGGTGATCGATGGCGACGACATCCACGGAGATGGTGTCAACGTCGCTGCCCGTTTGGAGGGATTGGCGGAACCGGGCGGTGTTTGCGTATCGGCGGCAGTCTATGACCAGGTGCGCGATCGCATTGAGTTGCCGTTCGAGGATCTGGGGGAACAGCGGGTCAAGAATATCGACCGGCCGGTGCGCATCTGGCGCTGGGTTCGTGACACCGTGGCGTCGTCGCCCAGTGTTGATCAGATGCCGCTCCCGGAACGACCATCGATCGTGGTCCTTCCCTTCAACAACATGAGCCGCGATCCCGAGCAAGAATACTTCAGTGACGGCATAACTGAGGATATCATCACCGATCTCAGCAAGGCATCCGGCCTGTTCGTCGTCGCGCGCAACTCGGCTTTCGTCTACAAAGAAAAGACATTCAGTGTCCCTCACGTATGCCGCGAACTCGGCGTCAAGTTCGCTGTCGAAGGCAGCATTCGAAAGGCCGGCGACCGGGTTCGCGTCACCGCCCAGCTGATCGATGGCACAAGCGGCGGACATCTCTGGGCCGAGCGCTACGACCGTGACCTCACTGATGTTTTCGCGGTGCAGGACGATATCACGCAGCAGATCGTCACTGCGCTTAAAGTCACGCTGAGCGAAGCGGAAAAATCCCTGATCGTCGATGGCGGCACGCGCAACGTGGACGCGCATGATGTTTTCTTGAGGGGTCGCGAATTGATCTACGGGCTCAAGAAAGACCGTGAGATGTTTGATCGGGCGACAGCCCATTTTAGGCGGGCGATAGAGCTCGATCCGAACTACGCCGCACCCTACGCGGGCTTAGGCATGGCCTATTTACTGGATTATCAGAACCATTGGAGCGACGCGCCAGAGAGGTCACTTGATCAAGCCGATCGCTTCACAGCCCAAGCGATCGCCAGGGACGACCAGGACCCCTTCGCCCATTATGTCGCCGCAATGGTGGCCATGTTCATGAGGGACTATGAGCGATGGGCCCATGAGGCCGACCGGGCGTTGTTGCTAAATCCCAACTACGCTCCCGCGCTCAACATGCGGGGCACCGTTCACATTTATACGGGAGAACCCGCCAAGGCCATCCCGTTGATCGAACGGGCGATACGCCTCGATCCGATTTCACGACAGCAGCACGTACATTTCCTGGGCACCGCTTATTTCGTAGCCGGCGACTACGAGACTGCGGCGGCTTTGTTCAGGGATCGTATCGCACTCAATCCAACCACCGATTTGTCGCGCGCGTTCCTTTCGTCAGCGTTGGGCCATCTGGGCAAATTGGACGAGGCCGGCGAGGTTTGGCGCGAGCTCAAGCACATCAATCCGAGGTACTCCCCCGTCGAGCATGTCGGCCGCTTGCCGTTCAGGGATCCCTCGGATGCGGAGAAATTCACTATTGGCCTGCGCAAAGCGGGGCTGGTGCAGTGACCACGCCACAAAGCCCGGCCGCGTTGCGATAATGAAAGGGAGGAAACGATGCTTCGGACACCAGTTCGCCTCGCGTTCTTGACCGCGTTGTTAGCTGCGCTTTCTTTGGTCACAGCCATTGCCGACGACGCGCAGATTAAGCGCGGCGAATACCTCGTCACGATCGGCGGATGCAACGACTGCCACACGCCGGGTTACTTCTTCGGAAAGCCCGACATGTCGCGCTTTCTTGGCGGCTCGGACGTAGGCTTCGAGATTCCTGGTCAGGGTGTTTTTGTCGGCCGCAACATCACGCCGGACAAGGAGACCGGGATTGGCAGTTGGACCCCCGAGCAGATCGTTGCCGCGATTCAGACGGGCGAACGGCCGGACGGCCGCATCCTTGCGCCGATTATGCCTTGGCACGCTTTTGCGCATCTGACGGCCGATGACGCAACGGCGATCGCAGCATTCCTTCAAAGCGTGAAGCCGGTGGGCAACCAGGTCCCGGGCCCGTTCAAACCGGGGGAAAAGGTCTCGAGCTTCATGTTCCGGATCATGCCGCCGGGCGAAACCGCAGCCGCGGCGCCGAAATAGGCCGGGTCCGACCAGCAACGAAATTCGGCGTCACGGTCTCGAATCCGAGGGTGTGGCAGGGCAGTCATTGCCCAGACATGCGCGTCGGCGGCGTCCCTGTCACCGTCGAAGTTGTGAACGGGCGGGCGGAGTGGTTCGATCGCGACCTGACCGACATCTTTGCCGTGCAGGACGACGTCACACAGCAAATTGTCGACGCGCTCGCACTGAACCTGACGGAGGGCGACCAGCAACGGCTTGCGACCGAGCAAACCGACAACCTGGAGGCGTATGACTGCTTTCTGCATGGCCGAGAGCAGGTGTGGCGGTTCACGAAGGCGGAAAACATCCAGGGCCGGGAACTGTTGCAGCGGGCCATCGAACTCGACCCGAAATTCACTCCCGCCTAACCCCAAGCCGACCTTCATCAACCCGTTTTGCTACCCGATAGCCGACATTCGCGGCAACCAGCACTGATGACCCGTTGCGGACATTCCGTATATGGTGAGAGAGCATCCAGCGCAGAAGGGGCGCGTTAATGGGCGATGAGATCCAGCTCTTTGGAGCCATTGCGGTCCGGCCGGCAGTCCTCCCTATCATTGCGTCGTTCGAAACGGCGACTGGGCTCAGCGTAGCGAGCAAGTGGGAACTCAACCCGAGGGTGAAGACTCAGATCGAACGAGGAGAGCCCTTCGACTTGGTCATCACCAATCCGAATCTAGTTCGGGACCTGACTGCAACCGGATGGGTGCTGGCGGGGAGCCAGGTGCCATTTGGTCGGATCAGCATGGGCGTGGCGGCAAAGGCGGGCGGCCGTGCGTTCCGCGTCGACTCCATCGAAGCGTTCGAGCACGCCCTAAAGAATGCCAAGTCGATCGCCTACGCTAGCGACGGAACCAGCGGTGGCTACTTCACCGGCCTGCTCGAACGGCTGGGGCTGGCGGCTGAGGTGAAGCCAAAACTAGTGCCTATATTGGAGGGCAGACGGCGACCAGCATGGCTCGTGGCGAAGCCGAGTTGGCAGTTGTTCCGGTAACCACCATCCTCGCTGCCGCCCCTGACGTTATTCTCATTGGTCCTTTCCCTGTGCAACTCCAGAGCCACATCGACTTCGACCTCGCCATAAGTGCCGCCACGAACACAGACGCCGCTAGACAGTTGCTGAACTTCCTGTCCTCGCCCCGATCTTGATGAGTCCCTCGCGGCCACAGGCATCGAACGGCGGCCTAGGCAGATCTGATCCGCCATTGAGCGACGTCCGCAAATGGCGCTACCGAGCCGGCCAAGGCATTCGCCTAAGCCGTGCAGGCAAAGAGCGTTCAACGTCTCAGCCGGGTGGAACGCGGAAAATCCCCATGCATCGAACAGCCTCTTTGCGGAGGCCGTTCGCGTTCAATGATGTATCGCGGCTGCAGGTCGCCCGGTTCAATGCGAAATGGTATGCTCGTCACATTATCGGCAAGGGAGGGTTCGGTATGCCTGTAACCGTTGGTGCGCACCATCTGACGTTGTTCACACACGACATGGACCGTTTCATTCGCTTTTATGGAGAAATCTTCGACGCGGAAACGAAGTTCGACCTGTCCGAGCCCGGTCCCGGTGGCGGCACGCTTCGTCACTCACTTAACGACGTTGGAGGTGGCTTTGCCCTTCATCCGTTCCAAATGCCGGAACCAACGGGGTATGAAGATGGGTCGATGCAGATGGGCAATAGAGGTCATATAGATCATCTTGCGCTGAAGGTAGACGATGAAGAGTGCTCGCAGGAAGTCAGGCGACGTCTGGTGAAGGCCGGCGCTTCGGATGGGACCATTACAGATTTCGGCGCTGTCCGTCTTGTGACCTTCAAGGACCCGGATGGAATGGAGGGCGAGGTCGCACGGTGGACCGATAGCAAACGCGTGCTCGGCTTTGAAGAACGCAAGCGGGAGCTTTGGCTAGACTGATCGCGAAGGTCCGCATTGGGCAGATCCTGCCTCACACCTGTTCTCCCGTCATCGACTGCAACGGGTCGCCTCGAGCCGTTGCGCGAAGGGCAGCTTTTGAGAAGGGCGTTTCGGATGCCGGCCCTCTACTGAGATGGCGTGGCGCCGGGGCCGGCGTCCGAAAGCCTCCAGGGAAAGAACCCGCGGGATGGATATCTCGGTTTGAGTCTATGGGGATTTGACGGTTCGGCTTGGTCCGTTGTGACCGTACCGATGGGCTTGGTGGGTGGGCAGGCGTAGCTCGACGGGC
>NZ_CAKXZT010000054.1 GCF_935825525.1 Mesorhizobium escarrei | reverse complement strand
CACAAGGGGAGAAGGAAGAGCCCGAGCGGCTCCTCCGGCGCGGCTTGACTGCCTGCAATGCCCGGTCTAAGGGGCGTCTGCACCGGCCCTTGCTTTTCCTCGAAAGCGCCTGTCCGTGCAATCCAAACGACGCGCCGACTCGAACCCATCCTTTTGGCCTCAGTAAGGAGACCCGGCGATGATCAAGGCATTCGTCGTGGACAATGATCGCCTGCGCCTTGCCGACGATCTCTTGGCAAACAGCGACCAGGTCGTCTGGGCCGACCTTGTGAGCCCGACAAAGGAAGAGGAAGCGGCCATCGAGGCCTGGCTCGGCGTTGGCATTCCGACGCGCGAGGAGATGGAGGAGATTGAGATTTCGAGCCGCCTCTATGTCGAGGACGGCGCCTATTTCATGACCGCCATTCTGCCGGCCCAGACCGAGGCCGACGATCCCCTGATGTCGCCGGTCACCTTCGTGCTGGCCGGCAACAGGCTGATCACCGTGCGTTACCACGAACCGAAGGCTTTCAAGACGTTTCCGCAGCGTGCTGAGAAGGTGGCGACCGGCTGCACCAGCGGCGACACCATCCTGATCGGCCTGCTGGAGGCGATCGTCGACCGCCTCGCCGACATTCTGGAGCGTGCCGGCCGCGACATCGAGACGATCTCGCGCGACATCTTCCGGGCAAGCTCGACCAAGGCTTCCAAGCGCAACCGCGATTTTCAGGAATTGCTGAAGGCCATCGGCCGCGAGGAGGACATCGCCTCCTCGATCCGCGACAGCCTGATCTCGCTGCAGCGGCTCGCCGGCTTCCTCACCCACGCTTCGGCCCAGACCAAAATGAGCAAGGACATCCGCGCGCGCATCAAGACTTTGTCGCGTGATGTGCTGTCGCTTGCCGACCACGCCACCTTCCTGTCGCAGAAGATCAACTTCCTGCTCGACGCGACGCTCGGCATGATCTCGATCGAGCAGAACGCCATCATCAAGATCTTCTCCGTCGCCGCGGTCATCTTCCTGCCGCCGACGCTGGTCGCCTCGATCTACGGCATGAATTTCAATGTCATGCCCGAACTGACCTGGAACTTCGGCTATCCTTTCGCCATCGGCTTGATGATCCTCTCGGCGATCCTGCCCTTCTGGTATTTCCGCCGCCGCGGCTGGTTGTAGAGGCTTCGGAGCTTCTATTACGTTGAGCGCGATGGCCTGGCGCACCAGAAATGACTTGACCAAATCCCGCCCCGCCTGCATCCGGGAACCCCGATCCGCGACGATCGTACAACCTTGAACCGGATTCCAGACCATGACCGGAAACAACGCAAAGACTTCGGCCTATGAAAAGACTTGGGCCTATGAGGATTTCGTCGAGGGCGCCTCGCTCGACCTCGGCACGAAACTGGTGAGTGCGGCCGAGATCATCGAATTCGCGCAAGGATTCGATGCGCAGCCGATGCATCTCGACGAGGCGGCGGGCAGGGCCAGCATCCTTGGCGGGCTGGCGGCCTCCGGCTGGCACACCTGCGCGATGTTCATGCGCATGCTGTGCGACGCCTTCCTGCTGGACTCGACCTCGCAAGGCGCCCCTGGTGTCGACCAGGTCCGGTGGAAGAGGCCGGTGCTGGCCGGCGACATCTTGAGCGGCAACACCACCGTCCTTGCCAAACGTTTGTCCAGGTCCAAGCCTCAGCTCGGCCTCGTCACCTTGCGCAGCGAGCTTTTCAACCAGCGTGGCGAAGGCGTCTTCGAACTCGAGAACACCGTCATGTTCCTCGCCCGTGATGCCGCACAGGGCCGCTCATGACATTGGACGAGTTCTTCCGCATCGGCGTCACCGTCACCCTCGGGTCGCATAGATTCGAGCCCGAGGCGATCAAGGCGTTCGCCCGAAAATACGATCCGCAGATATTCCATCTCGATGAAGAGGCGGCGAAGAACAGCGTGTTCGGCGGCCTGTGCGCCTCAGGCTGGCACACAGCTGCAACCTGGATGAAATTGAACGTTGAGACCGGCGTGGAGGCCGAAGGCATCAGTTGGGCCGGCGCTGGGCCTGCGCCCGAATTCGGCCCATCGCCCGGCTTCAAGAACCTCAAATGGCTAAAACCCGTCTATGCCGGAGAAACCGTGACCTTCACCCGCACCGCGCTTGCCCACCGCCCCATCGCATCGCGGCCGGGCTGGCGAGTGCTGACGCTGCGCTCGGAGGCTTTCGATTCGACCGGCGACAAGGTCATCGAGTTCGAAAGCGCCGTGCTGGTGAAGGTGGGATAGCTTCTTCCTTCTCCCCTTGTGGGAGAAGGTGGCCGAGCGAAGCTCGGTCGGATGAGGGGTGCTCCAGCTTGGCACCGACAGCACTCCGTCCAACACCCTCTTCCGTCTCGGCGCTGCGCGCCGATCCACCTTCTCCCACAAGGGGAGAAGGCAGAACACTCTCTCAATGCCCTTCGAACCCGATCAGCGTTGACCGGCACGCCGAGCCCCTCGAGCTTCTCGCGACCGCCGAGGTCCGGCAGGTCGATGACGAAGCAGGCGGCAATAATGTCGGCGCCGATCTGCCGCAACAGCTGGACCGCTGCCGCCGCCGTGCCGCCGGTGGCGATCAGGTCGTCGATGAGGATCACCTTCTCACCCGGAGACACGCCATCCCTGTGCATCTCCATCTCGTCCAGCCCGTATTCGAGGCTGTAGGCGATGCGCACCGTCTCGTAAGGCAGCTTGCCCTTCTTGCGGATCGGCACGAATCCGGCTGAGAGCTGGTGGGCGACGGCGCCGCCAAGGATGAACCCGCGCGCCTCGATGCCGGCGATCTTGTCGACCTTCTGGCCGGCATAGGGATGCACCAGCTCGTCGATGGCGCGGCGGAAGGCGCGCGCATCGCTTAAGAGCGTGGTGATGTCGCGAAACAGGATGCCCGGCTTCGGATAGTCCGGAATGGTGCGGATCGCGGCAAGCAGCGTGTCTTCGAGCGAAGGTTTCATGTGGCGGCTCTCCGGGCGTTCGCCCGACTTGAAGACGTGAAAGGGAATTTTTGGCCGATCGTAACCCGGCGCGGCCGGCGACGGCTACCGCGATGTGGCGCCTGGAAGAAAATTGTCCGGCAAAGGACTGGAGCCGGCGGCCTTCGAAGGCGGTCTTCGGAGGCAGTCCTCGGACATGCAAAAAGGGCGCCCTTCGACGCCCTTTTGATCTCGTGGCTTTGCGTAGCTCAGTGCGCCACGCCGGCCCACACCTTGCGCTTGGTCAGATAGACCAGCGCGCCGAACAGCAACAGGAACACCAGCACGCGAAAGCCGGTCTTCTTGCGGGCTTCCAGATGCGGCTCGGCTGCCCACATCAGGAAGGCCGACACGTCGCGGGAATACTGGTCGACCGTCTGCGGCGAGCCGTCGTCATAGGTCACCTGGTCGTCGGAAAGCGGGTTGGGCATCTTCAGCGAGACGCCGGCTATGAAGTACGGATTGTAGTGGGTGCCTTCCGGTATCTCCATGCCCGCCGGCGGCTGCTCGTCATAGCCGGTCAGCAGCGAGTGGATATAGTCGGGACCGCCCTGGGCGTATTGCGTGAAGATGTCGAAGACGAAGCGCGGAAAGCCGCGCGTGACGCCGCGCGCCTTGGCCAGCAGCGACATATCGGGCGGCGCAGCCCCGCCATTGGCGGCCGCTGCTGCCTGATCGTTGGGGTACGGCGCCGGGAAATAGTCGGACGGTATGCCGGGACGATCGAACATCTCGCCGGCATCGTTGGGACCATCATTGATCGTATACTCGGCGGCCAGCGCCTTGACCTGCGCTTCCGAGTAACCAAGGTCTTCCAGCGTGCGGAACGCCACCAATTTCATCGAATGGCAGGCCGCGCAGACTTCCTTGTAGACCTTCAGCCCGCGCTGCAACTGCGCCTTGTCGTAGGTGCCGAATGGCCCGGCGAAGCTCCAGTCCATTTCCTTCGGCTCGTGTATCGGGAAATGCGTCGGCGCGGCTTCGCTGTGCGCCTCCTCCTGGGCGATCGCCCCGGTGGTCGCGGCCGCAGTGCCTGCCAGCACAAGGCCGAGCAGTGCCAGCGAGGTGAGAATCGTCTTCATACCAAATCCCCTTGAGATTCTCTGCCGCGCTGTCGTCGTCTCGAGCATGATCTTGTCCGAAAACCGGTCTCCACTTTTCGGGGTCATGCTCAGCCCTTGGTTTCCGGCGCGGCTGTCGCGCGAGCCGGATGCCCGCCACCGCCACCCTTGTTCTTCTCGAGAACCGCCTCGGTGATCGAATTCGGCAATCGCCGCGGGGTTTCGATCAGGCCAAGCACCGGCAGCACGACCAGGAAGAAGGCGAAGTAGAACAATGTCGCCATCTGCGCCATGAAGACATAGCTGCCTTCGGCCGGCTGCGAACCCAGCCAGCCAAGCAGGACGGCATCGATCACAAACAGCCAGAAGAACAGCTTGTACCAGGGCCGGTAGACCGCCGAACGCACCTTCGAGGTGTCGAGCCACGGCACCAGGAACAGCATGGCGATGGAGCCGAACATCGCGAGCACGCCACCGAGCTTGGAGTTGATCGGCCCGATATTGAAGGTGATGGCGCGCAGGATCGCGTAGAACGGCAGGAAGTACCATTCCGGCACGATATGGGCCGGCGTCTTCAGCGGGTCGGCGACGACGTAGTTGTCCGGATGGCCGAGAAAGTTCGGCAGGTAGAAGACGAAGTAGGCGAAGATGAACAGGAACACCAGCATCCCGAACGCGTCCTTGATGGTCGCGTAAGGGGTGAAGGCGACGGTATCGGTCTTCGATTTGACCTCGATGCCGGTCGGGTTCGACTGGCCGACGACATGCAGCGCCCATATATGCAGCACGACGACGCCGGCGATCATGAACGGCAGCAGATAGTGCAGTGAAAAGAAGCGGTTCAGCGTCGGGTTGTCGACGGCGAAGCCGCCGAGCAGAAGCTGCTGGATCCACTCGCCGACCAGCGGGATGGCGCTGAAGAAGCCGGTGATGACGGTCGCCCCCCCAGAACGACATCTGTCCCCAGGGCAGCACATAGCCCATGAAGCCTGTCGCCATCATCAGCAGGTAGATGATGCAGCCAAGGATCCACAGCAGCTCGCGCGGCGCCTTGTAGGAACCATAGTAGAGGCCGCGGAAGATGTGGATGTAGACCGCGACGAAGAAGAACGACGCGCCGTTCGAATGCAGATAGCGCAGCAGCCAGCCCGAATTCACGTCGCGCATGATCTTCTCGACCGAATCGAAGGCGAAACTGCTGTCCGCCGCGTAGTGCATGGCCAGCACGATGCCGGTCAGCATCTGCGCCCCCAGCATGAGCGCCAGGATGCCGCCGAAGGTCCACGCATAATTGAGGTTGCGCGGCACCGGATAGGCGACGAAGCTGTCATAGACCAGCCGCGGCAGCGGCATGCGGGCATCGACCCAGCGTCCGATACCGGTCTTGGGCGTATAGGTCGAGTGTCCTTCGCTCATCGAAATGTCCCCTCGCCTCAGCCGATACGGATCTTGGTGTCGGAAATGAACTGGAATACCGGCACCGACATGTTCTCCGGCGCCGGTCCGCCGCGGACGCGGCCGGCGGTGTCGTATGTCGAACCGTGGCACGGGCAGAACCAGCCGCCGAACTCGCCTTCCTGGCCGAGCGGAATGCAGCCGAGATGGGTGCAGACCTGGACCATCACCATCCAGGCCTCCTTGCCCGGCATGGTGCGGTTGGCGTCCGTCGCCGGCGCATCGGCCGGCAGATTGGCGTTGCGGGCGAGCGGATCCTTGAGCTCGGCCAGATTGACCGCCTCGCCGTCCTTCATCTCTTGTTCGGTGCGGTTGCGCACCACCACCGGCTTGCCGCGCCATTTCACGACAAGCGAGGTTCCCGGCGTCAGCGAGGAGACGTCGACCTCGACCGAGGCCAGCGCCAGCGTCGAGGCGTCCGGGCGCATCTGGTCGATGAACGGCCAGGCGACGGCACCCGCGCCGACCACCGCGGCCATGCCGGTGGCGACGTAGAGAAAATCACGACGGTTGGGATCCTGGATGTCGGTTGCGCTCACGGGTGCCTGATCCTTTCGCCTCTTCCGTGCCGGTGGCCGAGGCTTGTTCCCCGCCTTTTTCACGCCAACCCGACAGCGCATGGCGAACAGGCTAGCGAATTCCTCCGGCAATTGGACTTCGGTTTATGCGTGAAGCCCGTTTTTGTCCAGACAGGTGAAGGCACAAGGGCAGATTGTCGCGGGGCCGCAATTCGGCGGCGGGCGGCGTGGCGACGAAGACGGCGAAACCACAGGAAAACAATGCAAAACCGGCGCCGGTGTTTGCCTCGACAGAAGACGCGGCCTCGGTCTATGCTCGGCTCATGGCGCATGTCATCGACCGCGACAAATGGGCCAGGACGCCCGACCGCTGGCCCGACCATTGGCAGGGCGAACTGCAGTGCGGCGCCTACGGCTCCACAAGCTGCCTGATCTTCAACTATCTGCCGGAGATCGGCGGCGGCCCGCGGCTGCACATGCATCCCTATTGCGAGATTTTCATCATCCGCACCGGCACCGGGCTGTTCACCGTCGGCGACCAGCAGATCGAGGCGTCGGCCGGCCAGATCCTGATCGTGCCGCCGGACACGCCGCACAAATTCACCAATCTCGGCCCAGGCCCGCTGGAGACCACCGACATCCACGAAAACGGCAGCTTCATCACCGAATGGCTGGAGTAGACCCCGAACCGAAAGTCCGCGTCAGCGAAAAGTGGAAACCGGTTTTCGGAAAAGATCATGGTCAACCTAGTGGATCGCGGTAGGGACGCCCATTGCTAGGCGCCCCCCGCACAGATCCACGCAGGCGGCTTTCCCGCACGTGG
>NZ_CAKXZT010000053.1 GCF_935825525.1 Mesorhizobium escarrei | reverse complement strand
CGCCCCAAGGCGATGACTGGATGCATGAAGCCAAATTCGACGGCTACCGCTCCCAGATCATCATCGACGCTGACGGTGTGCGGATCTTCACCCGCCGCGGCCTAGACTGGACATCGAAGTACCGCGATCTGGCCGAGGCCGCCAAAGGTCTCAACGTACGGAATGCCATCATCGACGGCGAAGTCGTCGTCTTGAATGAGGCTGGCCTTTCGGACTTTGCCGCGCTGCGCAAGGCAATCACCAGGCGACAGCACGACCTCTATTTCGTCGCGTTCGATCTCCTGCACCTAAATGGCCACGACTTGCGCGACATGACGCTTGAGGATCGGCGAGAAATCCTGGCCGGCCTCATAGGGTCCGACAGTCGCATCCAGTTCAGCGAGACGATGCCGGGCGAAGCCAACGCGATCTATCATTTGATCGACGCGGCCGGCCTTGAGGGGATGGTATCGAAGCGTCGAGACAGCAAATATCGCAGCGGCCCGACTACCAATTGGCTGAAAACCAAGTCCTTCACCGAAAGCGAGTTCGAGCTTCTTGGTGTCGAACGCGAGAGGGGCAAGCCGGCGTTTGCTCTGATGGCCGAGCCGGGGACCCGCAAATATGTCGGCAGTGCGTTTGTGAGCGTCAATCGCGAGATGCGGGAGCGGCT
>NZ_CAKXZT010000052.1 GCF_935825525.1 Mesorhizobium escarrei | reverse complement strand
GATGTCTTCGCGCCCCCGAACGAGACGCTCATTTACGTCGCCATCCAGCCGGTTGAATGCAATGTGCCAGAGTCGCTTGTTGAGCGGTCCGGGGACAATCAGGGGTGGTGAAGGAGTGACGCCCGCGATGATGGCCTCGCCGACGACGAGGCGCTCCACGCGATCCGGATGATCCGCAGCGAGAGCATAGCCGATTCCCATGCCCGTGTCGAAGCCGATCATCGCGAAGCGCTTGTGGCCGAGCGCATCCATCAGCGCGATGAGGTCGTTGGCCTGCGTGCCGGAGTCGTACCCGTTCTGCGGTTT
>NZ_CAKXZT010000051.1 GCF_935825525.1 Mesorhizobium escarrei | reverse complement strand
CGTGTCTGCCGCCGAAGCCGATCCGATAGCCGCACTCCTTGGCCAGCCGGCCAAGCCGTCGGTCGGTGACAGAGAAGGGTGCCGCGAACGCCGTGGTTGGCCGACCGGCCCACCGTTCGATGAACATACGAGAGCGCAGGAGCTCGGCGGCCAAGTCAGAGCTCGACAGACCATCGATCGCGCGATGCGTCGCCAGATGGCTTCCGAAGAAAGCACCTTCGGCGGCGAGGCGTCGCACCGTCCCGGCGTCCATAAGCGGCGTCGGCGGACCGCTGTCGGCGTCCCACAGTGCACTTTCGCCCACCAGGTCCGTCACCAGGAACACTTCCGCGGTCAGGTCGTTCGCGCGCAAGATCGGCCAGGCATGGTCGGCAAAGTTCTGGAAGCCGTCATCGAAGGTGATGAGCACTGGGCGGCCAACGAAAGGGTGACGGTTGGCGATGAACCATTCTAGCTGCTCGGACCTAATCGCGTGAAAGCCATTGGCGCGCAGCCATGCCATCTGGCTGTGGAATGCGGCGGGCGTGAGCCG
>NZ_CAKXZT010000050.1 GCF_935825525.1 Mesorhizobium escarrei | reverse complement strand
CTTCGGCTCCCGTGCAAAGCCCTCTTGAGATGAGAGAATTCGATCCTCGCCTCACGCTGAACTGCGTCGCGCGAAGGGGTGTCTTTTCGCACCTACCCACACGCGCGGCAGCGATCAGTGCGACCCAAATCCTGGTCCAACGGGCGGCACTCGAACTCGACGTGTCCTCGGACGAGTTCGAGGCCCTGGAACCCCGGCTGCGTGGCGGCAAGCCCATGCTCCAGATAGCGGACTCGTTGATCAATGGCTCCGGGCTGTCACGCCGCCTCGGGGAGGACCGCACCGACGGCATGCCGCATATTGTCCAACCTCATGAGAAGCATAGTGGATGACTTTCATGCTTTGGCCGCTCGTCGACCTACTTTCGGTCAGCGAGGAGGGTGCGCACGCCGCGCGCTGCCAGACATCGTGCTACCGATGCATCCAGCGTTTTGGGAACCGCCGATACCATGGCCTGCTCGATTGGCGCCTGGGGATCGCCTACCTGCGCGCCATGGTTATGCCAGGCTACACCTGCGGACTGTCCCAGTATGACGGGCGCTTCCCGGAAATGGCGGGCTGGCGCGAGCACGCGACGGCTCTCGCCGAGACCGCCGCTCGGATGCGTCCGGGAGCGCTGATCGCGAGTATCCACGCGCCGTCGGGACTGCCCTGCCTGCTTGAGCAGGGAAGATCCGGACCCGGCTCAGCGATTGTGGTCGTCCATCCACTCTGGAGCACGCAAGGCGACGCCGGGCTCGCACTCGCCGGTGGTGAGGATGTGAGATTCATCGACACCTTCGAACTGGAGCGCCGACCACTGCGTGCGCTGGAGATGGCAAGGGGTGTGGGTCGTCAAGGCCAATGACGAGGGTCCGACGCCGTCGAATACCTGTAGACACCATGATACCCCAGCGCTCCCCGGCGCCAGATAGCAAAAAGGCCCGGTTACCCGGGCCCTTTATGCTTTTCAAATCTAAGGAAGATTTGGAGCGGGTGAAGCGATTCGAACGCTCGACCCCAACCTTGGCAAGGTTGTGCTCTACCCCTGAGCTACACCCGCTCGCGCGGCTTTTGGGCCGCAAGCCGAGCCTATATGGCTGAAGGGCGCGGCGATTGCAACAGGGAAATCGCAGGTTTTTGGGCCGCACCCGGCGACGTAAACGAGCCTTCCCTAGCGGATAGGAACGCAATCGGCAGCCTCGCTGCGCAACGGTCTTGTCTCGGCCGCGTCATTGGCCGTAAACGGCATGATCCAAACCGCGACACAAGCCAAACCGCGACAACAAGAAAGTCCGACAAGAGACGACATGCCGAAAACCGAAGCCGAGCTTTTCGCCTTTCTCGCCGATCTCGGGATCAAGGTCTCGACCCTGCGCCATCCGCCGCTGTTCACGGTCGCCGATTCGCAGGCGCTGCGCGGGGAAATCGCCGGCGGGCACACCAAGAACCTGTTCCTCAAGGACAAGAGGGACAATTTCTTCCTGGTCAGCGTCGATGAGGAGGCGGCGGTCGATCTCAAGCAGATCCACCAAATCATCGGCGCCGCCGGCCGCGTTTCCTTCGGCAAGCCGGAGATGCTGATGGAGCTTCTCGGCGTCGTTCCGGGTGCGGTCACCGTGTTCGGCTTGATCAACGATACGCAGTTGCGGGTCAAGGTCGTTCTCGACCAGGAGTTGATGCGTCATGCCGTCATCAACGCCCATCCGCTGACCAACGAGGCAACGACATCGATCGCCGCCGCCGACCTGGTCAAATTCGTCGAGGCAACCGGGCATGATGCTGTTATCTTGAAAGTCACGGCATGATCGCCACATGGATGACGATAAACCGACTTCTGAGTGAGAATTAAGGATGTTGCGCCGGGCTGGCGGCCGGGCGGCGCGACCGAAAGGGCACGAGATGAGCGACAACAAACAATTTGGCGGCCCATTTGGCAGCAATGGCGGACAGTATGCCACCACTGTGCAGTATGGCGGCACTGAGGCCGCCCCCGCGAAAGTCGCGCTTGGCGACCCGCCTGTCGCCGTCGACGTGATCAAGGAGACGACGACCGCGGCATTTGCCGCCGACGTCATCCAGGAATCGCGCCGTCAGCCGGTGCTGGTCGATTTTTGGGCGCCATGGTGCGGGCCCTGCAAGCAACTGACGCCACTGCTGGAAAAGGCGGTCACCGCCGCCGGCGGCAAGGTCAAGCTGGTCAAGATGAACATCGACGACCATCCTTCGATCGCCGGACAGCTCGGCATCCAGTCGATACCGGCAGTCATCGCCTTCAGAGACGGCCAGCCGGTCGACGGCTTCATGGGCGCCATTCCCGAGAGCCAGATCGCCGCGTTCATCCAGAAGGTCGGCGGCAAGGGTAATGGTGCGCCGCAGGTGGCCGAGGCGCTTGCCGCGGCCGCGGAGGCGCGCGCCGCCGGCGATGTGCAGACCGCGGCGGATATCTATGATGCGATCCTGGAACAGGCGCCGGAAACGATCGAGGCGATTGCCGGGCTGGGCGATCTGCTGTTCGAGGCCGGCGATGCCGAGGGCGCCGAAGCCGTGCTGGCGCGGGCGCCGGAGGCCAAGAAGGATGCACCGCCGCTGGCCGCGGTGCGCGCCAAGATGGCGCTCGCCGCGCAGGCGGCAGCACTTGGCAATCCGGCCGAGCTCGAGCGGCGCCTGGCTGAGAACCCCGGGGATCATCAGGCACGTTTCGAGCTTGCCATGATCCAGAACGCCAACGGCGAGCGCATGGCCGCAGCCGACAATCTGCTGGCGATCGTCAAAGCCGATCGCTCGTGGAACGACGACGGCGCCAAGACGCAGTTGCTGCAGTTCTTCGAGGCATGGGGCATGACCGACGAGGCAACGCTGGCGGCGCGGCGCAAATTGTCGTCGCTGCTGTTTTCGTGAGCCCGCCTCAAGCTGTTTTTGCCTGATGGCCTTGCGGTCGACAACGGCTGCGCCAGATTAGGAGGCCTGACCGATCCGTTCTTCGCTTGCTGACGATCATGCATCAGGTTGCGAAGGGCTCGGCGGGCTTGATGCGTTCTTGAAGGAGCGAGCGGAGGTTTGAAGTGCAGGCGGGAAACGCGCATTACCGGCTCGATACGGATTTGCCGCCGACGGTGCCGATCTTCCCGCTTGAAGGCGCCTTGCTGCTGCCGGGCGGCCGCATGCCGCTCAACATTTTCGAGCCGCGCTATCTGGAGATGGTGGACGAGGCGATCGCCGGATCGCGGCTGATCGGCCTCATACAGCCCAGCCTCGACGGTGCGCGGCGTGCCGATGGCGAGCCGGCGCTTTGCAATGTCGGCTGTGCCGGACGCATCATCGCGCTTTCTGAGAGCGGCGACGGCCGCTACCTGATTTCGCTGCAAGGTGTGTGCCGGTTCCGCATCGTGCAGGAGCTTGCGGTCAAGACGCCCTTCCGCCAGTGCCGGTTTGCGCCCTTTCTCACCGATCTCGACGAAGATCAGGCGGAGACCGAGATCGACCGGCCGGCGCTACTCAGGGCATTTCGCGCCTATTTGCAGGCCAACGATCTTGAAGCCGACTGGGAAAGCGTCAGCCGCGCCGAAAACGCCATGCTGGTCAATGCGCTATCGATGATGGCTCCCTACGGGCCGGCCGAGAAACAGGCGCTGCTCGAAGCGGCAGACCTGAAGACACGCGCCGAAACGCTGATCGCCATCACCGAAATGGCGCTGGCACGCGAGAACGAGGATTTCGGGTCGAGTTTGCAGTAGGTTGGGTGGAAAGACGCAGGGACTAAGCCAATTGCGCAAGTCGGCGCCGCCCCTCATCGCCCTGCCGGGCACTTCTCCCCGTATAGGGACGGGGAGAAGGGGCTGTCGGCAACCTTGGCGGACATTCTGCAACGCGGGTGATTGGCGAAACCATCGATGAGAGCCCCCTCTCCCCGTCACTATACGGGGAGAGGATGCCGGCAGGCAGGTGAGGGGCAGCGTCAATGCCCGAAAACTGAGGCGGACGCGAAACCTGAAGTGATTGCCCGAGAGAAGGACTGACAAAAATGGTGGATGGGCGTGAGGGAAAGAAGGCCAATGTCGATCCCAGGCTGCTGGAATTGCTGGCCTGCCCGCTGACCAAGGGCCCGCTTACCTGGGATCCGGAGCGCAACGAGCTCATCTCGAGGGTCGCACGGCTTGCCTATCCGGTGCGTGACGGCATCCCGATCATGCTGCCTTCGGAAGCACGCTCGCTCCCCTTCGATGACGGATTGCCGCCGCCGCGCCTGGGTGGGCCGTCTTGACCGGCGGCTCAGGCTAAAGGCGATCTGTGGTGATTCTTCGCGCCCCCCTCTGTCCTGCCGGACATCTCCCCCACGAGGGGGGAGATTGGCAGCTTCAGCCCTCCGCTCACTCCTGCGACGGTAGTGATTTGCGAAAGCGGCGGTGACGGCCGATCTCCCCCCTCGTGGGGGAGATGCCCGGCAGGGCAGAGGGGGGCGCAGAGCGCCGACATTTCGCAAAATTGTGCACCGCCCATCCCCTATTGAAAATTACGCCCCTTCGGCATGACCCTTTCTGCCTTCCCCGATAGCGTCGCGATATCCTGCCGGTCGTTTTGCACGACAGGTACATCGGGCTCCTCCTCTAAAAGCACGGACAGCCAGGGCGTCAGATCCTCGACCTTCTCGGCGACGATATGGATGACGTCCGATTCCGACTGCAGTTTGCCGGTGACACGGACCAGCCGCGCGCCCATGACAATGGGCCGGTAGCGGTTGAAGGTTCTTTCCCAGAAAATGACATTGGCGACCGAATTCTCGTCCTCTAGCGTCAAGAAAATCGCTTTGCCACTGCCTGGGCGCTGCCGCACGAGCACCAGGCCGGCGACCGAAACGCGCTTGCCGTCCCGAATCTGGCCGAGGCGCGCATTGGGGGTGACGCCTGAGCGGTCCAGCCGCTGGCGCAGAAAGGCCAACGGATGCGCCTTCAGCGACAGGCCGAGCGAACGGTAGTCGTGGACGACGTGCTCGCCGAGCGGCATTGTCGGCAGCCTGGTCGCGGGCTCGAGGTCGCGCAAGCGGATCGCCGGCCGGTCGAACAGCGGCAGGGTCTCGGCGGCACTCCTGCCGTCGAGCGCGCGGACCGCCCACAGGGCGTCGCGGCGGTCGAGGCCGAGCGAACGGAAAGCGTCGGCTTGCGCCAGCTTCTCGATCTCGTCGACGTAGAGGCCCGAGCGCAGCCAGACATCGCGAACGGTTGCGTAGCCGTCGCCGCGTCTGGCGACAAACACCTCCATGCGCTCCTTCGACAGGCCCTTGACCTGCCGGAAACCCAGCCGGACGGCATGATTGGTCCGGATGACGCCGCGCATCTGGGTATGGCGGTCGAGGATGCGGGCCGGGTCGAAAGGCACTTCCTCCAGCGCGCAGTCCCAACCGGAATAATTGACGTCGACCTCGCGGATTTCGACGCCATGGTCGCGCGCGTCGCGGACAAGCTGAGCCGGCTGATAAAATCCCATCGGCTGGGAATTCAGGATCGCGGCGCAGAACACGTCGGGATAGAAGGTCTTGAACCAGCAGGAGGCATAGACCAGCAGGGCGAAGGAGGCGGCATGGCTTTCGGGAAAGCCATATTCGCCAAAACCCTCGATCTGCTTGAAACAGCGCTCGGCGAAGTCCTTTTCGTAGCCCCGCAAAACCATGCCGTCGACCATCCGCTTGCGATAATTGCCGATCGTGCCGGTGCGCTTGAAGGTGGCCATGGCGCGGCGCAGTTCATCGGCCTCGCCCGGCCTGAAGCCGCCGGCGACAATGGCGATCTTCATCGCCTGCTCCTGGAACAGCGGCACGCCCAGCGTCCTGCCGAGTATCTCTTCCAGCTCCGGCTTGGGATATTCGGGTTTTTCCTTGCCCTGCCGGCGGCGCAGATAGGGGTGGACCATGTCGCCCTGGATCGGGCCGGGCCGCACGATCGCCACCTCGATGACGAGGTCATAGAATGTTTTCGGCTTGAGCCGCGGCAGCATCGACATCTGGGCGCGCGATTCGATCTGGAAGACGCCGATCGTGTCGGCACGGCAGATCATGTCGTAGACATGTTTGTCCTCGGCAGGGAGGGTGGCCAGCACATAGAGCCGGCCATAGTCATCCCGCGCATCGGGATAATGATCTTCAAGGAGCGTGAAGGCGCGCTGCAGGCAGGTCAGCATGCCGAGCGCCAGCACGTCGACTTTGAGGATTTTCACCGCGTCGAGATCGTCCTTGTCCCACTCGACCATCTTGCGCTCGTCCATCGCCGTCTTGATGATGGGCACGATCTCGTCGAGCCGGTCCCTCGTGATGACGAAGCCGCCGACATGCTGCGACAGATGACGGGGAAAGCCCATGATCTCGTTGGCGCATTCGATCACATGCCTTGTCGACGGATCGGTTTGATCGAGGCCGCCGGCCCTGGTCTCCTTTTCGCCGAGCTCCGAGGTCGACCAGCCCCAGATCGAGCTGGACAGCGCGCTCCTGACATCGTCCGACAGGCCCATCGCCTTGGCCACTTCGCGCATCGCCGACCGGCCTCGGTAGCTGACGACTGCCGCGGCAAGCGCGGTGCGCTTTGCGCTGTATTTCGAGTAGATATACTGGATGACCTCTTCGCGCTTTTCATGCTCGAAGTCGACATCGATGTCGGGCGGCTCGTTTCTTTCCTCGGAAATGAAACGCTCGAAAAGCGAATCGATCCTCTCAGGCCCCACTTCGGTGATGCCGATGCAATAGCAGACCACCGAGTTGGCCGCGGAGCCACGTCCCTGGCAGAGTATGCCCTGGCTGCGGGCGAATTTGACGATGTCGTAGACAGTCAGGAAATAGCGCGCGTAATTCAGGCGCTCGATCAAAGCGAGCTCCTCCCGGATGCGCTTGGTCACATCGGCGGGAACGCCCGAGGGATAGCGTATCGCGGCTCCCTCTCGAGCCAGCCTTTCCAGTTCGGCCTGCGGCCCGAGGCCCGATTCCGTCGGTTCGTCGGGATAGTTGTATTGGAGGTCACTGAGAGAGAAGCTCAATTCGCCGGCAAAGCGCAGCGTTTCCGCCAGTGCTTGCGGATGCCGCCGGAACAGCCGCGCCATCTCGATTGGCGGCTTCAAATGGCGCTCGGCATTGGCCGCCAGTTCCAGCCCCGCTTCGGCAACAGGCACGTTGAGGCGGATCGCCGTCAGCACGTCCTGCAACCGGCGCCGTTCGAACGTATGGTAAAGAACGTCATTGGTCGCCATCAGCGGAATGCCTGATGCCTCGGCCATGGCAGCCGCCTGCTCGATACGGTAGCGGTCGTTGCCGTGATAATCCGGCGAAACGGCAAGCCGCAGGGTCTTGCCGAAGCGATCCTTGAGGCGGCTAACCAGCCTGAGATCATTTTGCGCCGGCGTCGACAGATCCGGCAGGATCGCCAGCGACATGAGATCGCCCCATTCGAAAAGATCGTCGCGATAGAGCAACGGTGCGCCCTTTTCGCTGTCGTCGCGCATATTGGCTTGCGTCAGCATGCGGCACAGATGGCCCCAGCCCTTGCGGTCCTGCGGATAGGCAAGAACGTCGGGCGTGCCATCGCAAAAAGCCAGGCGGCAGCCGGGATGATAGGAAAGATCTTCCACCTTGGCCTGCTGCCAGGCGCGCACGACGCCGGCCACTGTGTTGCGGTCGGCAAGCCCGATCGACGAAAAGCCCAGAAACTTTGCCGCGACCACCAGCTCCTCCGGCTTCGAGGCGCCGCGCAGGAACGAGAAATTCGACTGGATGCCGAATTCGGCATAGGGAACGGCCGCCAGCGCATTCATGCGAAGACCCCATGCATGAACCAGCGCGGCGGGAGTTGAGAGGCGCCGTAGAGACCCTGGCGATAAAGCCAGTAACGGCGGCCGTCGCTATCCTCGATGCGGAAATAATCCCGGGTCGGCGCGTCTTCCTGCCCCGACGCCTCCCGCCACCATTCCGGGGCGATGCGTTCCGGCCCTTCGGCGCGCGCGACCCGGTAGAGCGCGCGCCGCCAACGGAAGTTCAGCGGCGGTCCCTCAGGCATTTCGGTGGCCGGCACCTCGATCGGTTCGGGCGAACGGAACAGCCGGATCGGCCGTTCCGGCCGAAAGACAGGCTTGGAGGAAGTGTCTTGGATCTTGCCCGGCTTCTTCGGCGGAGAGATCCTTTGCGGCGCCTCCGCATAGGGATGCATGGCGACGGCGCGCTCCGGCAGATGACTCTCGACGGCAACCGGTTTCAAAACCGCGCTATCGCCAAGCCGGGCGCGGATGCGGTCGGCGAAAAGGGCGATGTCGGCGCCGTCGTCGCGCGTCTCGCCGGCGAGATCCGCCTGCTGCATGTCGAAGGCCGCGGCCGACAGGACCGAGAGGCGCACGAGATCGAAGCCATAGCCGGCATCGATGTCCTGTTCGAGCGCGGCAAGCCTCTCGTGGAACAATTTCTGGATCAGCAGCGGCTCGCGCAACGGCCGCGAGGTGCCGACGGCGATGCGGCTGACGGCGCCGTCGACGCGGAAAAGCAGCAGCGCCAGCCTTCTTGCGCCCTCGCCGCGGCGCTCGAGATCCACCTTCAATGTCGTCGCCAGCATTTTCACCAGCCGCTCTATTTCGTCGGTCAGCATGATGGGTTCTGCGAGATGGCGTTCGACCGAAAGCGGCGCCACCGGCAAGCGCGGCGACACCGCCTCGTCGAGGCGGCCGAGCGCCTGGTCGAGACGCAAAAGCAGCGATCTGCCGAAGCGGCGGGCAAGCGGCGCGCGCGGTGCTGCCATGACGGCGCCTGCCGTGCGCAGGCCGACGCTTTCCAGGCTGGCGCGGATGTCAGGCTCGATGCGCAGCGCCGCCAGCGGCAAGGGTGCGAGAAGCGCCTCCTCCTCGCCACCGGCGACAATGCGGTCACCAGAAAACCGCGCTGCCGCCCAGGCCGCGCCTGGTGTGGCGGCAAGGCCGGCGCGGACATCGAAACCCTGATGGAAAAAGCGCGACAGGATGTCGTCCAGCATCGCCCGTTCGCCGCCGAAAAGATGGGTGCAGCCGGTGACGTCGAGGAACAGGCCATCGGCTGCGTCGATCGCCACCAGCGGGGTGTAGCGGTCGCACCAGTCGGCGAGGCTTTCGAGCAGGCGGCGGTCGGCCTCGGGATCGGCTTCCACCACGTCGATCGACGGATGCATGGCGCGCGCGTCGGCTATGCCCATGCCGCGCTTCAGGTGAAGCGCCTCAGCCCGCTCGTCGAGGGCGGTGATGCGCTGCGCGTTCGCCTGGCGATGGCTGATCACCAGCGGCAGGTGATCCGACGGCCGCGAACGCCAGGACCGCCCCAGACGCTGGCGCAGGATCCTTTCCGCGGCGAGATGCGGAAACCACAGCGACAGGATTCGCTGCCCGTTCTTGCCTCGCTCGTCCTTCCCTGGCCCTTCTTTCCTCGAAATTGCGTTCATCGGGGTTCCACTCCAGTGTGAATTGTCCCGGCAAGGCGGTGCGGCTCTTGCCGATGCTGACGGTGAAGGCGGGGCGGCCCATCGAGCCGGCGAGCGGCCCGGCGATCGTCTTGCGCGGTGCCGACGGCGCCGCCGACAGGACGAGGCGGACGGGTGCCGCCGTCGGCTCGGGTTCGCCGGCCTGGCGCAGCAGGAACACCGGCCGGCCGGCGCTCTGTGCCCGGGCGTGCAGCCGCCGCGTCGCGGTGAGGTCCAGCCGCTGCGGACTGCCGCGGACTTCGAGGATGACGGCGGCGAGCGCCGTCATCCGGGCGGCCTCCTCGGCGGTCCACAGCGCGTCGAGAAGCCTTGGCGCCTCGGAAAACAGCAATTGCTCCGGCTCGATGCCGAAAAGGCCAAGAAGCCCTCTGGCATAGGGGAAGCCGGCCTCGCGGAAGACCTCCGCGGTGCCGATCCACAGGACCGGCAGTCGCGGCGGCCCCTGTTTGAGGATCAGGCTGACGAGCGACAGGGCGAAACCGGCGACGGCCCCGGCATCACGTGTCGCGGCGCCATGGATCTCGCTCAGCGCCGCCTTCGGCAGGCCGCCGCTGAGCGCAGTATCGAGACCCTCGGCGCCGGTGCGCAGAAACGCATCGGGCGGCGCCACGGCGAGGCCGCGGCGGACGATTGTCAGATCCCCGGGCGTGATATTTTTGTGCGTGACATCAGCTGTTGGATTTTGGGGGGTGACATCAGATGTTGGATTCCGGGGCGCATCAACGGGGGCTGCGCCGGCCGGCGCCTGCAGGCGCTCGGGCAGCGTTCTCTCTATCTTCGCGATCTGGCGGCGCAGGGCAAAAACAGTCTCCCGCGCCACGGCGCTTGTCGCCATGACGGTCAGCTTCCACTCACAATCGTTCCTGTTATGTTCTCTAGGATTCCAGAGGGCGCCCGAAGAGTCAAGCGGAGTCATGGGCGGAGTCATGAGGAATTTATTCCTGCCGCACGTGGACGGCAACCCGGCCAATTGCCGAGTCCGGCGCGAAAGCCTATATGCCGGGATCAGAAGGACAAAGCATGGCCCGCATCTACAAGACCCGTACCTGGCACGGCGAGCTTTCGCCGTCGATGGAGGAAATGGAGTTCCTGGCGCTGGAGGCTTACGCCCATCTGCCGGAGGAGTTTCGCAAGCTGACCGGCGAGATCATCATCCAGATCGCCGAATTCCCGACCGACGAGATCATGGACGATTTGTCGCTGGAAACGCCTTTCGACCTGCTCGGCCTGTTCGAGGGGCGTGGCATCGCCGAGCGCTGGAATCCGCAGACCGGCGAGGGGCCGAACCGCGTCACGCTCTACCGCCGCGCCATCCTCGACTACTGGGCCGAGAACGAGGAGACGCTGGGCGACATCGTCACCCATGTGCTGATCCACGAGATCGGCCACCATTTCGGCCTGTCGGACGATGATATGGAGCGGATCGAAGAGGCGGCGGAGTAAAGGGCCCCACGCTTCGTCATCCCAGGGCGGAGCAGGAGCGAAGCG
>NZ_CAKXZT010000049.1 GCF_935825525.1 Mesorhizobium escarrei | reverse complement strand
CTCGACCCCGCCCGTCATCAACCCTGCCTGCAGGTAGCGGCGGATCAACCGCAGCACCCGCTTGTCTTCGACCTTGCGCGCCACGCGTGCCATCAGCACATCGTGGTTCACCCGGTCGAAGAACTTCTCCAGATCAAGATCGACCACGAAGCGGCGACCGCCGGCCACATGCGACCGGGCGGCCAGAACCGCATCATGGGCGCTCCGCCCCGGCCGGAAGCCGTAGGAGGAGTCGGAGAAGTCCGGAT
>NZ_CAKXZT010000048.1 GCF_935825525.1 Mesorhizobium escarrei | reverse complement strand
CTCGACCCCGCCCGTCATCAACCCGGCCTGCAGGTAGCGGCGGATCAACCGCAGCACCCGCTTGTCTTCGACCTTGCGCGCCACGCGTGCCATCAGCACATCGTGGTTCACCCGGTCGAAAAACTTCTCCAGATCAAGATCGACCACGAAGCGGCGACCGCCGGCCACATGCGACCGGGCGGCCAGAACCGCATCATGGGCGCTCCGCCCCGGCCGGAAGCCGAAGGAGGAGTCGGAGAAGTCCGGAT
>NZ_CAKXZT010000047.1 GCF_935825525.1 Mesorhizobium escarrei | reverse complement strand
CTTCTTCACCGTGACGCTCGACCGACCCGATCTCTCACGCCGTCTCACCGTCATCCGCCAGCCGCGCAAGCTGCCGCTGGTGCTGAGCGTCGAGGAGGTGGCGCGGCTGCTCCAAGCCGCACCGGGGCCGAAGTACAAGGCCACCCTCGGCACGGCCTACGGCGCCGGCTTGCGGGTCTCCGAGATCGTGGCGCTCAAGGTGACCGACATCGATTCGACGCGCATGCTGATC
>NZ_CAKXZT010000046.1 GCF_935825525.1 Mesorhizobium escarrei | reverse complement strand
GCAGCCAAGTGGAATCACTTGGCGTCGCAGAAATGCGGCTAAATCAAACAGATAGAGCCGGATGCTCGTTCAATTTGAACGTATCCCGCTCGCGGATACGGGCTACGGTCTAACTCGCATCCGCAGATTGGCGCAGCGCCTCGGTCTCTGCCATCTGGATGCCCATTTCGACAAACGCCGAAAGAACCGAAAAGCGGTCCTCCAGTGCAACGCGTGCCAGTCCGGCCAGAACCCCCGCACTCACAGCGCGGGCGGCTGGCGGCAAGGCCGATAGCGCTGGCGCCTCCATAGCTGAACCGTTGCCATGCCGTCCTGCAGCCAGGGTAACCCAGGCGGCCGGCGTTGTTGGCGGCAATGCCGCAGCCTTGCTCACGTCTGGGCGATGGTGAGGGCTATCCGGTTCGCTGACCCAGTCACGAACAATCGCGAGCAATTCCTGATCCCTGCTGTCGAGCAGAACGGTGAGGTGGCTCAGGCATTCATGTGCCCACCACACCGCAGCCCGCTCGGGAAGCAGATAGGCACAGAACGTAATCGCCTCCTCGGGCACCCGCCCGGCCAGGAGGGCGCGGCAAAATTCGATCGAAGGCTGTTCGGTCGGAAGTGCCACCATGTCCCTGGAAGCAGCGGGGCAGGCCATGAAAAGGTCCCGTGCCGTTTTGAAACGAAGCTCATTGGCCATGGCGCCACGCTTTCCCCAGGGAACAATCGACACTGAAGCCCTGGACAGGGCGCGGGTCAAGTCTCCAGTCCCTAGTGGTGAAAATCTGACGGTTGATACCCAAATCGAATTGCAGCAGTGGTGGGAAGTTGCCCCACAGCAGGTTTAACCTGAACGACAGGATTGCGCGCCAGAAGCCGACATTCCAGCTGAACTACTGGGCACTGGAGACGTCTCTCACCGACTGACCGTAGGTAACCGAGAACATGCACAGGGCGCGCCCGTGCCTGAAGTGCTTATCAACTCTGGTCTATAAAGGCCTCGAGATCGGCTGCGACGCGTTGGGGCCGTTCCCAATTCGGACAATGTCCGGTCTCTGGGTAGCTGAGCAGTTTGGATCCTCGGATCGCGGTCACGAGGCGATCCTGATCGTTTCTGGAAAAGAGCACGTCGCGTTCGCCCCATATGAGGAGCGTCGGTGTGACAATCCGAGAAAGTTGCTCCGTGTCATCGTAAGCGAGCAAACCGTCGAGCACGCTGCGCCAACGCCAAGCCGCCAGCTTCAGGCTTTCGGCAACGATCCGTTCGAAGAACGATTCGGGGAGGGGTACGTGCGCGGTGCTCGCCTGAAAATCGCGGGCGAACTCCACCGGCACCGGGTCTGGTAGCTCCATCAGTGTGGCCTGAACCTCCCGCGTGACCGGAGTGGCGGCCGACACACCGGTGCCGATCAAGACCAAACGTGCGACTCGTTCGGGATTTGTGATCGCGACGTGTCGCGCGACGAAACTTCCGAAAGAGTGTCCGACGATGGTGGCGCGCTCGATGGAAACAGCGTCGAGAAACGCGACGGCATCAGCGGCGAATTCGTCGATCCCGTAACCGGCATCCAGCGCTTCCGAGTCACCGAAACCTCGCTGATCCAGGACAAACGCATGAACCCGATGCGACAGCAACGGCAGAATACTGCTGAACGAGAACCAAGAGTCCGGCCACCCGTGCAGAAAGAGGATCGGGTCGCCGTCAGCATTGCCCTGTTCCGCGTAGTGAATCTGTGGACCCGTCGCCAGTCGAACAGTTGCGAATCGCAGGTCTCCCATCAACCGAACTCCGCTCTCTGAGTCGAAATTGCCTGCCGGCCGCACATCTTCGGGGCGTTTGCCATGTCGCTCTTTCAGCCGAGCGCAACCCGCTTACCAACGGCTGCGCCTTCTTGAATATGTGTCACACCTTGGACCGTGCTGCTCCCATTTCGCCCGTCGAGGTCAACATTCGCACCACTCCAACGGTTGGAAGCTGCTGCGGTCGGCAGTTCCGTCTGACATAATCCGTTCTTGTTTCGGCAGTTTCTCTGGATCGACGCCAGAGTGTTTCGTTTGTTTCAGCAGGACACAGAGCTCGCATGTCGCGCTACCGTCGCGCAGCGGACGCGTGGTCCCTCGGCCTAACAGTCGCTCACAATCTTTGGCGTGGAGGCCGAGTACCGTATTGCCACGCCGTCACCACATCCGGGTGCGGTTGCCACTGGGCTGAGGTGACGCCCATTGCTCTCTCCTCCCTTGCTGGCTATCCAATTAAGCCATCGAGCCTGAATCGCTGATGAACGGCGGCGCGCCTCGACCGGACTTTTGGCCGGCAGCCCTGCGGGAAGTGAAATCCCCCTCCGGCCGTTGACCGGAGGGAGAGAAATCCCCTGCGGGAAAGGCCCGTCACAGCCGCTCCAGCGTCAGCGTGGCGGGGTCGCCACGCCAGGCTTTGGCCAGCTCAGCGGCGGCCTTGGCCTCGGCGGCGGTGTCGCGCCTGGCCTTTGCCGTTTCCTTGAGGCCGAACAGCGCCCAGGCGCTGCCGCGCGCCTTGTCGAGCGCGGCCCGGAACTCCTTCTCGGCCTCTTCCGGATGGCCGGTACGCAGCAGGGCAGCGCCCAGCGACTGCCTCACCGGATAGTACCAGTAGGGCGGCTCCATGTAGGGGATCGTGTCCTCGACCTCGGCGGCCTTCCTCCAGATCGCCACGGCGCCCTCCAGGTCACCGTCGGCCTCGGCCGCGCGTGCCCGCACCGTTGCCTGAGCTACCTGCAGCACGGCCAACGCCGGGATTCCCCAGGCGTCATGGGTCGACCAGTCGGTCTCCGCCGCGATGCGGTGAATGGCGTCGGCCTCGGCGCGCGCGGCGGTAATATCCTTCTTTGCCGCCAAGGCGGCGCCGCGCATATAATGCTGGACTGCCTTCACATAGGCTGGCGCGTCCGCCTGCACCGGCTTGGCCAGGACCATGTCTGGGTCGCCGTATTGCGCCCAGGCGAAATAAGGCGCCGCCTTGACCGGCTGCACGATCGGGATCGCAGCGGCGATCTCGTTGGTGAGCAGCGTGTCCAGCTTCTCGGCCTGGTCTAAGACGGTCGGCGCGTCACCCAGAAGCTGCGCCGAGACCATCACGAAGTGGACATTGTGAGAATAATAGCCGATCGGGTAGACACCGACCGCACCGGTATCGGCAATGTAGGTCTCGTCGACCTTTGCGGCGGCGATGTTGGATGCGAGCGAGTCGGCGTTGCGGCCGACCCGATGGTAGATGTGGCTCGGCATATGGACGATGTGCCCGGCACCCGGCATCAGCGCGGCGAGTCGCTCGGCATAGGGCTCGGCCCGCTCCGGGCGGTCGGAAGCCTCCACCAGGTGGATGTAGAGGTGAATCGCCCAGGCATGGTCGGGCTTTTTCGTCAGCACGGCTTCCAGCCGCTTCTGAGCGTCAGCTGTGCGGCCCTTCGGCTCCTTGCCGCCGGGCTGCCAATAGTCCCATGGCTGGGTGTCCATGGCCGCTTCCGCCGCGATCATGGCGAGTTCCAGATCGTGGGGATATTTGTCGGACAGGGCGGCCATGGCATCGGCGAAGGCCGCATCGAGGGCTTTGCGATCCGCGTTGGGATCGTCCGAGTAGCGGGCGGCGATGGCATCGATGAGGCCGCGCTCCTTGTCGGTCGCCGCTGAGGCGAGCGACTGTGCTTTTTTCAGCGCGGCGACGGCCGGTGCGTTCGCGGCAGGGTCCATCGGCACGTTGATGTTGGGTCCGAGTACAAGTGCTTCGCCGAGGAAGCACATCGCGCAACCCGGATCGAGACGCTGCGCCTTGCGGAAGGCGCGACGCGCCTCGGCGTGGTTGAAGTTGGCGGCCTGCCTCAGGCCCTGGTCGAAAAATTTCTGCGCGTCCGGGTTCTTCGTGCTGATCGGCCAGGTGAGCGTGCCGAGGTTGTCCCAAAGCGGCGGCTCGGCATCCTCGTAGGCCTTGACCGCCTCGGCGATGGGCGATTTGAGCGGTAGCGTCGCGGCGACGCAGTGCGCGATGGACAGGTCCTTCGGGAGCGGCACTCGCGTGGCGGCGGCAAGCTGAATACTGGCCGGGCCGCCGGCTGCATACGCGATGGCGGCGCCGGCGCCGCAACCTATGACTAAGAGTGCGGTCCATCCCGCGCCAGGCAGGAACTTGCGTAATTTCATGTGAGCCTCCCATTGATTGCCGGCCGCGCCGGCGTCAGGTTCTGGCGGCGCGCTCCCGACGTGACGATCATACCCCAAGAAGGTCTTCAGATCAGTTGCGACGCTATCGGCGCGCTTGCCTGGAATCTACGCCCCGGATGTTTCAGTCGTTGTTCTTGAGCGGTGCTGAAATGTTTCGATTGTATCACAATGCTCATTCCCCCTTGGGTTAGAAACCGTGCGACGTCGTGTCGGCGAGACTCTATCTTTCATGGGCGCCTCCGAGATGGACGTCCGGGCCAATACCTCTCATGTAAGCGCCTCGGTCGAAGTCTGCCTTGCCCGCGCCGGGCGCGTCACGTCCACCATCGTGCGGCAGCTCGCGCATTTGGATCGAGCCGAAGCCGGCTTTGTGCATCAACTCCTCGGCCTTCTCGCGGCGCCACTTGCGGGCCCGCCTAAGGAAGGACTGGTTCACGGGGCTGTGGGGCTTCAGCGCCAAGCGCTCGTTGGCGAGGGCTTCTGTCAGGCGGGTCAGGCCCCCGCGGGCAGCGGCCTCAGCCAGCGTCCAGTCGATGACGTCGCGCTGGGCGTGGCTGCCGCCGAAGCTATTGGCGATGAACCGTGTGCTATAGAGGCGATCGGCGGCCCTCTCGTAGTCGCCACGCCAGAATGCCGCGAATCCTTCGATCAGAGGCACTGCGGTCCGTCGCCCCCATTCGGCGATATCGGATCCCTCTGCAACGCTCCGGTAAGCCGAAATAAGCCGATCGACATCGCTGTCTCGACCGGCGCCCAGATAGGCCATCACCGCGTGCCAGTCATTGAACGGATAAGTGCGGCCATCGGCATGGATGTCCCAATTCGCCGCCAGTTCTTTCCAGCGATCACCGACATCATGGCCTGAGAGATGCAAGCGCCAGAGAAGTGCTGACGCATCGATCATGTCAAGCGCGACGGTACTGCGGTCCTGCCGGATCGGCCCGTCATAAAGCGCGAAAACCTCATCGACCTGACCGAGATCGAGGTGATAGAGCGAGCGATGCCACCAGTTGTGGACCTTGAAGAAATTGTCGTCGCCCGACCAGTAAGGTTCGCGGGCGATCATCCAGCCGATGCCGTCTTCTGCCCGCCCCTGCATTTCCATGACATGGGCGACGGCGTGGTGGGCCCAGCAGTCGAGCGGCTGCAGATCGAGCGCGCGCCGGCCCGCGTCTTCGGCCCGCCCATAGTCGCCGGTCTCCTCGAGGCCGAACGAATACATCCCGAGTAGGATCGAATAGCCCGGCATGTCCGCCGACCAATTCGGCAGGGCCCGCGCGATCCTGTCGCGCAAGTCCCGTGCGTTTGCGCGGTAGAAATCCATCAGGTGGCCTGACTGGAGAGCAACAATGTCGTGCGGATGGTCCACGCTGTGACGATCGAGGGCCACGGCGGCGGCGGTCCACTGTCCCTCGAGGAGGAGGTCGAGCGCGGCAACGTGCGAGGCCTCACGTTCGGAAAGCCGCTGGCTCTTCACCCTGGCGACGATCGCCTTCGCTTCCTTCGTCGCTCCAGGTTCGGTCGCGAGGCCGAACAGATGCGCTTTGAGGATATGCGCCATGGCGAAGTCGGGGGCGAGTTCGATGGCGCGGTTCAGTAAGCCAACGGGGTCGCCGCGATAGATATTGAAAGCCTCCACGGCCTCGTTGTAGAGCTTTACGGCCTCGACCGTGGCACCTGAAAGGGCGTTATTCTGATTGTCAGTAATCACGATCGCTTTTTCCTCTTGGGCGCTTAGATAATCAGGATAATGATCGCCTTGATTGCCAGCACGACTTTGCTTGGCAATCGACTGCCAGTCCTTCGGTTTCGGTGCTAAGCTAGACCGTTGCGACAGGGCAGGAAATGACTCATGCGCCGGAACTCTTAATCGATCCGCTGCTTATGAGGGGAATGTGGCCTATTGGATGCCCTGCTGGACATAGTGCGGGCGATGCGCCTCACAGGTGGCGTCTTCCTCGAGGCGGAATTCACTGCGCCCTGGTGTATTTCCTCGAAAATTGCCCCGGAAGATTGCAGGCCCTTCACGCCCGAGCCACGCCACATCATCGGTTTTCACTACATTACGGCCGGCCGCTGTCTTTTGAAGGTCGACGGTCAGCAGCCGATGGTGGTCGAGCGTGGGCAACTCATCGTGCTGCCGCGCAACGACGAACACGTGCTCGCAAGTGCTTCGAATCTGCGGCCCGTCAACTCCCATCATCTGATCCAACCGGGGCCGGACGGGGGCTTAGCGAGGATCGTTTACGGCGGGGGCGGCGAGCCGACGCAGATCTTGTGCGGCTTCCTTGGCAGTGACGTTCCCTACAACGCTTTCGTCGCGCTGCTGCCGAATGTCTTGAAGCTCGATGCCGCCGACGGAGCTTCCGCAACCTGGATTGAGAGCAATTTCCGCTTCGCCGCGAGGGAATTGGCGGGGGGGCGTGCCCATTCGCCGGCAATCCTCGCAAAGCTGGCCGAACTCCTCTTCATGGAGGCTGTCCGTCGCTACTTCACGTCGCAGCCGCCCTTGGACAGCTCCCTGGCAGCAGGAATGCGTGACCCGATCGTCGGACGCGCACTCGGGCTCATTCACGGTCAGATTGCCAGGCGTTGGACCACGGAAGATCTCGCGCGGGAGATCGCCCTGTCCCGCTCGGCTTTTGCCGAGCGCTTCACACGCGTCATCGGCGAACCACCTATGCGATACATCGTCCGGCAGAGATTGGAACAAGCCTCTGCACAGCTGAAAGAGTCCGCCGATTCGATTGCGCGGATCGCATACGACGTAGGCTACAAATCCGAAGTGGCCTTCAACAGGGCGTTCAGACGCGAATATGGCGTACCGCCGGCGGCCTGGCGTCGGGGCCATGCTGCTCGCCAGGTCTGACCGGTAGGCGGAACAGTGAGGAGGATGGCATCCGGCTCCAAAGAAGGTGGGCAGCGACAACATCAGTTCCTACGCTCAGCATCACGAGCCAAAGTTCAGGAGAAAATCCGCATTCGGCCGATTTGCGGTCATAGCTTGTTCTATCCTGAAGGGCAGGAAAGGGTCGTCTCGCGTCCTTCTACATGGGTACCAAGCGTCAGGTCTTCACGACTGGCAAGATGCAACTGCCCCCACTATGCTCGACGTTTTGACAGACAACCGCTTCGCAATTTGGTATTGTACGCAGTCGGTGAAATCGGATGCTCAAGACAGGAGTAACCGTTATGCAATTGGGCAGTTTAGCCTTCATGTTTACGGTCGCGCTTTTTTCGACCCATGCTTTTGCTGATCCGCTTCAGAAATCAGAAGACATCGTGAAGTTTTTTGACGCGGCGAGCGAGCTCGGCCCGCCCCGTGGAATTTGCGTCGGCACCGAAGAGGAGTGCAACAGCAAGACCAAAGCAGCGCCTGCCGAAAAAACCAGCCTCGACATGCTGATCAATTTCGGCCTGGATTCTGCGGAACTCGATGCGACTGCGCGCGCTGAACTGGACGAGTTCGCCAAGGCACTGAAGGACAGCCGACTGAGCACTTTGAACTTCGTTGTTGAGGGTCACACAGATGCAACCGGCTCGGAAGATTACAACGAGGGGTTGTCGGAACGAAGAGCGAGATCGGTAACAACCTTCCTGACCTCTAACGGCATCGATCCTGCCCGCATCAAAGCGACAGGCCTGGGCGAAGCGAATCCGCGCAACCCCAACCCATTCGATCCGGTAAACCGCCGGGTGGAAATGCGGATAAGGACTGAGTAGCTGGAGCGGGTTCGACGCGAACCGGGGGGTCGGCGCAGCAAAACCGATTCCGATAGGGGCCACGTGCTGGCTCACAGCGCATTCTGAACGGAACTCACCATTGCCGTGATCGCCTGCTTGTATTTTTCGAACTCGGGCGATGTCTGCCGGACTTCCGTCGTTGTCGTTGTCTGTTGGCTCACCTCAGTCGTCTGCGGGCTCAGCTTCCGCCCCATTTTCCTTTCGGCCCAGCTCACGACATAGCTGGCGGACTTACCGGTGAGAAACGGGTTGGCTTGAATGACGGCTGATCCGAGCACGGCGCTCAATTGCACCGAACCCGGCGACGACAGTACTTGATGGGCGCCTTCCATTCCCAGGAAATGACAGAGGTAAAGCCGGCCGGCTGTGATCTGGTGGCCGCGTGCCCGAAGATAGGCTTCGCCTTCGCGCGCCAGATTGCTGACCATCTCGCGCGAGATGGTGGCGTCAAAACGCAGAGCCAGCAGGTCGGCGGTTGACAGTGTCCGCGCCAGTTCCGGGCGGTAGGTGTTCATCATCCGGATCCACGTCTTGGTTATGAACTGACCGGCGCCGGTCGCCGAAGAAAGTGGGTTCTTGGCGCGGGCTTTGCCGCCACTTTCGACTTGAACGATACGGTCGGTCAGCGTTTCGACAGCGGAAGCGTCCGTCGCGATTGCTGTAACCGTGCCGAGCGGATCGACCGCCTGCCCATTGCGATAGAGTTCGAAATGCAGGTGCGGCCCGGTCGAAAGACCGGTGGTGCCGATATAGCCAATGATATCGCCTGCCTTCACCTTCGCGCCGACACCGGCCTTGTCCGCGAATTTCTGCATATGCGCATAGCGCGTCTCGCTGCCGTTTCCGTGCGAAATCTTCACCAGATTGCCGTAACCACTTCCATCGCCCTGAAAGACGATTTCGCCGTCGAAGGCGGCGGCTATCGGCGTGCCCAGAGGCGCCGCCCAATCGACGCCCTTGTGGATGCGAACGGTTCCGAGGATTGGGTGCTTGCGTGGGCCGAAAGTGGAGGTCATGACCCCGTTGACCGGGGTGACCATGCCGTTGGCGACTGTCAGCGAGCGAACTTGATCGTCGCCGCTAACGCATGCAAACTGGCCGTCGGTCTGCTGGAACACGAAACAGTCAAGGCTTTTTTCGCTACCCTGGACGCCAACATACAGAACCCGTCCGGCCGTCTCTTCCTTGCCACGCGGCCTCTGCGAGTAGATCAGGACCAGACGCTGGTCTTCGCTGGCGAAAGCATCCAGATCCTGTCCTCGCGACAGGTACATGATCGCTTCTCCGATCACGCCGGTCGGGACTTTATTGCGTGCTGCTGTCGAGTAGATCGCGTCGAGCAGCCGGTATTGCCTTTTGTGCGTGCCTTGCGCCTGTGCGCCCGAGTAGTTGAACAGATCTTCGCGGACCCAAGGGTCCACACCAGACACAAATGCACCGGCGGCATTGCGCGTCAGCGTACCAACAAATACGTTCTTGGCGTAGATCGAGACCTGCATGAGGGACATGGTTGTCGTCTCGCGCGTCGGCCTGAAACCGCGCATGGCGACGACATAACCGGGCTCAAGGCTCTCCCGATTGAAAAGCGCCTTCAGGGCTTCGCCTGCCAGCTTGGCGTCCTCGGCGGAGAAAAGCGCATCGAGCGCAACGCTGTCCAAGCTGCGGTCGTTGAGAATCTTTACGAAAATGTCCTCGGTAGCCTCGTATCGTTGATGTTCACTGATGACATTTGCAACGCTTGTGTTGTTTTCGATCTGGGTTTTCTGGAACGCGGGAAGGGCTGCCTCGCCTGAATCGATTGTTTCGCCCCAACCTGCTTCGGCATCATCCTGCGGGTCCGAAGCAACCGGAGCCTCGTTTGGAACGGGCGGTGGCTGAACATCGTTTTGCAGCTCGTTGGATGGCGCCGGCGCGGTCTGTCGCTGCGCCTGGAAGAAAGCGAAATCTTCTTGCGTGGATGGTATCGTTGTCATGAACTTTTCGCTGGCGCTAAGCATCACGTCGGACAGAATTTCGATCTGGGGAGAAACGCCGGCCTGATCGAGTTCTGCCGGGCGCGGGATCACCTGGCTTTTTGTTGCGCCGCCGGTGTCGGGCGCAAGGGTGATCCACATCGGGTCGCCTGCGAGATCGATGATGGCAGGCACATAGACAGATGCGTCGGCTGGCACATCGTCGGTTCCTTCGACGGCGTGCAACTCCTCATCTTCGTCGCCAAACGACCAATAATCCGCAGTGAGATAGAAGCCGGCAGCGATCGACAACAGGACAACCACGGCAAGACCGGCAAGGAGCCTGCGCCAGAGCCTGCGTCTGCGCAGGGCGGCGCGCGCCTGCTTTTTCAACCTGAAGCTTGTGTCGATACTGTGCGTCACGGATTGCTTCCGGTCAGAAAAAAGGTCCACCGCACCTGTTCAAGCGTATCGACTTCGAGAAATCGTGCGGCGATATGGCCGCGCTGCCAGCATTCATCGATGCCGCGTATCGAGAAACGCCGCCGGTCGATGCACATTTCGGTCGACCCGGTCAGGGTCGCATGGCCAAAAACGTCCGTCGCATAGATGTAAATGTAGCGGTTGGTGAGTTCCTCGCGGATGACGTTCACGCACTGATTTGCGCCGATGGTCCACCAGCCATCGGTCTGGTCCGCATTGTCGACCTTTTGGCCGACAGCGAGATTGACGACGTCGAGCGTCTGATTGCAGACGGTGAATTCGGCGCGCGCTTCGTGGGCCGACAGGAAAGCCAGCAATGTCGCGCCCAACATCACCGTAAGTCTGATACGGCCTCTCGGGGCAAGCAGGCCGCGAAGCCAGTCACGCTGATTGTTGGGTGGGACAGCGGTCAGGAAGGAAAAACGCGAGCGGCGGTGGTCCATCGGCGTCCATGCTACCCGCCGAGCCGGAAGTACTTTGCCGTTGCGGAGAACTCAGCTCGGTTGGCGTCGATCTCGTCGAGAATCCTGGGCAGCAGCAGCGCGGCTGGTGTCGGCGCCGAGAACGCCGCAGCTTGAATATCCTGTGGACCCGTGATCACCATTATGATCTGCGGCACGACCTTACCGGCCGCCTTGTCGGCTGCGCCGAGATCGATCGGAATGTTGAAGGTGGCCTTGTCCGCTTGCGCCAGGATACGATCGTCGAGGCTGAATGCCATGCCCCTGTGGTCGATCAGCAGCACGCTGGAAATGAGGCCGCCATGCGTCACCAGCGAGCCGCCGATCGGCGAGCCGCTCGGCACCGTCGTTCGATCGAGAACAAGCTGCGGCTTGTCAGCCGGCATCTGGTCCAGAAAGCGCAGAAAGTTGGTGACTTCGCATTGAGCCGGCTCAATGAGGCGGACGCTGATGTCCGGTTCGACACGGAATCTTGCCTGGAAATCGGACAGCATTCGTTCGAACGGCTGGACCTCTGTGCCCAATCCCTCGATCGCGACGGCGGCCTCGGTTGCCGACGTCAACGTCGCATAGAAACAGTCGCCGCCGTTGAAGTCCCGCACCCAGGAGACCCGTTGCGCAGCGTGGTCAAGGGCATTTTTCGGCGGCAGTTTCAGGTCCGGTTTCGGCACGTTCAAGGCAACAGTGGCTTCGCCCGGCTGTTTGCCTGGCGCCGGCTCGTACCGCTGCCGTTTTGCGCTCGCATCATCCGTCTGGCTTACGGCGGGTTCGGGCACCCGCGCGGCCGCCTTGGGTCGTGCCGGCTGGCTGGCAGGCTGATCGGGCTTCCGGCTCTCCATCATTTCGGGCTGGACCGCTGCGGGCGGCGAGGCCTTGTCGGCCGGCGGCTTGGGCGCGACCTGGATGCGCGGCGCAACCGGCCCCGGGGGTTCCTCGGTTGGCGAAAGGACTTCGGCGGGCCGTGTCGGCTCCAACTTTTGATCCGCCGCGGTATCTGCCCGATTTTCAGCTGGCGATGGCGCCTCGGCTGCCGCCGGCTCCGAGGTGTGCTCGGATGCCGCCCGCTCCGGGGTTTCCTCGGTTGGCGAGAGGACTTCGGCGGGCCGCGTCGGCTCCAACCTTTGATCCGCCGCGGCATCCGGCCAATTTTCAGCTGGCGGCTGCGCTTCGGCTGCCGCCGGCTCCGAGGTTTCCGTGGCTGCCGCTGGCTCCGAGGTTTCTTCGGATGCCGCCGGCTCCGAGGTTTCCTCGGATGGTGAGAGGATTTCGGCGGGCCGTGTCGGCTCCAACTTTTGATCCGCCGCGGCACCTGCCTGACTTTCAGCTGGCGGCGCAGTGGCTTCTGTTTGTGACTGCTCAGGTAGAACTGCCTTTGTCGGCTCATCGCCCGGCAAATTTGCAGCGCTGTCCGTCGGGGCCGGTTTTGATGCTTTTGGCGACAAAAACGCTGTATCGTCGGCGGTCGGCGTGGAAGGCGTCATCAGGCCACTGAGATAAACGCCTGCACCCGACGCGACAGCTAATGTCGCCAGGGCAGCGATCGCGATCGATCGGGTCCTGGCGGACTTTGCAGGGACCTTTGGCAACACCGCGCGAGCAGGACCGGCAACTGGCGAAGGCCTTGGCTCGGACAGAAGCGCCGGCCGGACATGCGGAACGAAGCGCTGCTCACCGGCAGCCGCCGGAGGCTGACTTGCCATCTTGGGACCGGCAAGCCTGGGACCGGGAAGCTTGGGGCCAGGCGCGGCGGTTTCCCCCGTTCGCAACGTCCGATCGCGCGGTGTGATCGACGTTGGCGGCCTTGTCTCCTCGTCCGTGTCGTCACGTGTCGCCCTGGCGATATCCGCCATGCTGATCGGCCGGTCTTGTGGATCCGGCTGCAGCATGGCCTCAACAATTCCACGAAAATCGGCGTCGATGTCGGATAGGTCCGGAACGGTTCGGCGTTTTTCCACGATCTCGAACTGGGAGCCGCCCATGTCGATCGGTTTCCCACGCAGGGCAGCGGCCAGCACCAGGCCCAGGCTGTAGATGTCGGATTGCTCGCTGACGTTGCCGCTGTACAGCCCAAGCTGTTCTGGAGAAACGTAGTTGTACTTTCCCGCGAACTTTCCGCCGATCAGCGTCTCGCCGCCGACGGTCGCCGACCGCGCGATGCCAAAATCGATGATCTTTGCGCGATCGACCCGGCCTCCTGGCAGGATGATGTTATCCGGGGAGAGGTCGCGGTGTATTGCTCCCGCCTGGTGCACGGCGCTCAAGCCGGAAGCCAGACGATGGCAGAGCCTGCGCACGTCTTCCGTCGGCATCGGGCCACGTCGCATAATATCGAACAGCGATTGGCCGTCGACGAATTCCATTGCAAGGTAGGGGCGACCGATACCGGGGTCGATCGTGAACACGTGATATCGCACGACCGCGTCGTGCGACAGGTGATTGAGGATTGACGCTTCCTTGCGGAACAGCGACAGGATCGTCTGATCACGGGCGAACTCGGGCAATACAATCTTGATCGCGACGTGGTCGCCGGTCTGGATGTTGTGGCCACGGTAGACTTCGCCCATGCCACCAAATGCGATCCGCTCGTCCAGTTCATAGATGCCGCTGAGTTGCGTGCCTACGGCTGTGGTGGCCACGTCAGGCGATATCCGCGTCTTGTCGTCGGCGCTCATCAGCTTCAATCTTCCGCTCTGGAAGGACCGGGATAGGCCCCATTGTGCTCGTCTCCGATCTTCACGAGCACGATCGTGACATTGTCCGTTCCCCCGCGCGCCAGCACCATTTGCAGCAGGTTTTCGCATGCCGTCTGAGGTGTCGCCGACACCGCCGCCGCCTCGATCTCGGCGTCTGTGACATGCGCCGTCAGCCCGTCGGTGCTCAGCACAAATATGTCGCCCGGCATGATTTCGCCTTGCTGGAAATCGATGACGATCTCGTCGCTGACACCGACGGCATGCGTGATAACGTTGCGGCGCGGCCAGGCGAGCGCTTCGGCTGCGCTGATCATGCCCTTGTCGAGAAGTTCCTGGACTTCGGTATGATCTCTCGAAATCTGCGAGATCGAGGCGTTGCGGATCAGGTAGACGCGACTGTCGCCCGCCCACAGGCAGGCAAACCGCCCGTCCATCGCCAGCAGGGCGGCGACGGTGGAGCCAATGGTTACTCCGCGCGATTGCGATATCCTGCGGATTTCGGCGTTGGCCCGGCTCAGCCGGTCCTCGAAGCGCGCGCGCAGGTCCGGTGCGGAGCTTGCAATGCCGATCGTTGCCAGATGATCGACAATGCTGGCCGAAGCGACTTCCCCGGCATCATGTCCACCCATTCCATCGGCCACCACCCACAGGCCGGTTTCCGGCTCGACCAGATAGCTGTCTTCGTTGAGCTCACGGACACAGCCTCTGTGGCTAACGCCGAAGCTTTCAAAGGGAAGGGCGACATTGTTCACTTTGCCACCAAGCGCTTCTCAAGCGTCCTCTGCGGCGCACCGTCAGGCGCTCGCTCGCGCCAGTTTGCCACAGGCTCGAACGTTAGAGTATCGAAATCAACGTCCGGCCATCCGTTGCCGATGGACAGCCGCACCGTATTGGAAAATTCAAAGGTCATCTCAAAACGCCTTTGGACAGCTGAACCCGGAAAGCGCAGGAAGGAAGAGAGGGTTGGGGTCGGAACTGGCCTGGACCGTATAGGCGACATCGCGTCCGCCGATCACGAAGCGGGCTTCCGTGTTGCCGCCGGTGCTGGTGATATCAGCCTTGTCCAGCAGGCGCTTCAGTGCCCACGGACCATCGAACTTGATCGCGGACTCACGGCCCGCCATCTGGGGAACGAGGCTCAGGCTCGCCGACCCTGAAGCCATGCCGCTCGGCCAGGTCACCGTGCTTGGCGCGTTGCCGGCCTGGTTGCTTTGGACGATCTGGCCATCGACGTCGAGTACCGCCGTATCGGCATCGCCATGCAGTGAAAACGGCGTAAAGGTGACACTGACCGACGGTACCGAACCACCTGAAGGAAAGAACGCATTGCGGATTTCCGCCGCCAGCTGGAAGTTTTTCAAGGTCGACTTGGACAGGTCGCGCCCGAAACGCGCATCCTGCTTCCAGTTCCAGTCCTGGCCGGTCATGTCGATCAGCGATGCCAGGTTCTGTGCGAAGAACCGGTCCATCAGGCCGCCTGGAGCGAACAGTTTCGCGAAATCCGCCATCGCAATATCCTCCGGGCCATCGCTGGCGAAAGGATAACGGCCCTCGACCATCTCCTCGCAGGCGCGCGTGACCGTCTGGTCGAGCATCTGGTTCAAATTCGTTAGCGAGGTTTCTGCGACGTTGCCGTCAAGCTCGTCGGCGGTCGCGGTAACCATTCGGGCGAGTTGCTTGGGCAACCGCGAGACATTGGCGCGAAGGGTGGATATCTGCAGCTGCAGATTCATGTTGGCGCGTTCCGTTTGTGAAGGGACATCGGCCGCCAATTGCAGGCTTTGATGGATGTCGCGGAAATTCTGGGTCAGTGCATCGATTGGGCGGCGCCCAGTGGGACCGTTCACCAATGCCTGGAATGATCTGAATTGCGCTTCGATGTTTGCCCCAGGGTACTGGTTTTGCGCGCTGGCGGACCCTGCGCCGGCCCGGCTCTGCGATTTTCCGCTGGCGATTTGAATGCCGATGCGGGCCAATCCACTGGCGATGTCTGCAGCGTTTTGCGGCTGGTTTTGAAGCATGCCGGCTTCGGCCTCGGAGCCGGAGTCTTCGTTGGAACCAGCGTCTCGCGTCAGCGCTGTCTCGTCGGCTATCGCCGTAAAAAGCTGGTCGATTGGCGAGGTTGGTGACGCGGCGGCGGAGAGCGCGATATAGTGCGGCTTGTCCTCCAGCATTGCCTTGAACTTCAGTCTGTCGAGAACGCCGTTCCACGCTGCGGCGAACTCCCTCCCATAGCGCTCGACAAGTTCGGGACCGAGTTTTGGCAATTCCTGGTCGATGCCACCTTGCTCGCCACCGCCGCCGAGAACCCACTGGTCATCGACAAGCATCTGCGCAATGCGCGAGAGTTGTCCGAGATAGAAGTTGTTGAAGCCGCTATAGGTGTAGATACCGGGAACGCGAAGGCCTGACAGATCGCCACCATCGACACGCTCGAACAACAGCTGCGCTTCCGGGCCGCCTTTGACGGCGACGGAAAAATCGTCCAGTGCTGCGGCGTATGCCGCCGACTTCACCAGGGCAGAGGCGCGATCGGCAAGGCTCATGCGTCCGAGCGAGCGTTGAGCGGCTTCGACAAGTGGCTGGTTGAGTTCGAAAACCGGATCATAGGCGTCGTCCAACGCAAGCATGGCCCGCAGATGCTTTTCGAGTTGCGCCCGTCCCTCGCGGTTGTTTTCACCCGGATACCGGTTCTGCTCCCAGTCCTGCCTCATCCAGGACACGATCAACTCGTCGTCGACCTTGGGCGCCTTGCCGCCAAGCATCATGTAAATCTTCAGCGGCTCGTAGAGCGCGGTGGGATCAGCCATCCTGGCCTGGATCGTCCGTTCGGCCTGAAGCAGCAGGCGCGAGCGGAACACGCGCTCCAGCGCTTGCCGGTAAGCTGTTTTCGATGCCGAAAGAAGTCTTTCCCGCTGACTGAGGCCGAACGTCTCCTGGATCGGGGTCGGCAAGTCACTGGTGTCGAACCCGGCCGGCAGTTCACGCAACTGGTCGAGCGGGCCGATGACGTTTTCAAGGTCGACATCGGTGACCGTCGTGCTTTTGAGGAGCGGGTCCGCCGTCTCGCGATACTGGCTTGCAGCCTGCGTGGTAGAAGCGATCAGCGACCTGTTGGCCGTAAAGCTCAGGGCCAAGGTGCCCAGAGCCGCGGCAGCCATCAATGCTATTGCGCCAAGGCCGCTATACCTGGCGATCGCTGCACGCCTTTCAGCCGATTTGTCGTATGAAACCCAGCCGGATTCCGCGAAAATGACGCCGGTCAGAAGATCATGCAGGAAGAAGCTTTTGCCGGTGCCGGAAAGATGGGCGCGAGAAGCGCTGCCGAAACTGCGGCCGATTGCGCCCAGCACCTGATCGATCGGCGTGCCCTCCTGCGTGCCTGACGAAAAATACAGTCCACGCAGGCTGACATTCACCTGGCTGCGAGCCGGATCGAATAGGCTGGCGACGAAACTGGCAATACGGCTTTTTAGCGCGTCAAATTGAGCTGGAAAGCCAAAGATGGCTATGCGCGCGACCGGATCGACCTCTTCCTGCAGGCGGTCGGACATCTCCTCTGCCAGGCGCTTTGCCAATGCGTCTAATTCCGCCGGCGCCTCACCGACCATGTTCTTGCTGCGATCGGCGGTCTGGAATGTCGCGCCCCACACTTTGCGGCGGCGCTGCTCGTCGAAACCGCCAAAATAAACCATGAAACCGGAGACGAGGTCGGCTTTGGTGAAGAGCAGGTACACCGGGAACTGGATTTTCAGTGTTTCGTGGATTTCGCGCAGACGGCTGCGTATTTCGACGACATGGACGTCAAGCTGCCGATCATCGAGGCTGATGAGATCGGCAAGGCTGATGGCCAGGATAACCCCGTTTATCGGTTGCCTTGTGCGGTATCTCTTAAGCAGCGACAAGAAGGCGAGCCAGCTCTTCTTGTCGCTCTGCGCATTGGAATCCTGCGTGGTGTAGCGCCCGGCGGTGTCGATCAGCACCGCCTGGTCGGTGAACCACCAGTCGCAGGATCGTGTGCCGCCAACGCCCGCCACCGGTTGGGCGTCGCCCGAACCGGCAAGCGGAAAATTCAGTCCCGAATTGACCAACGCCGTTGTCTTGCCGGCACCAGGCGGGCCGATGACGACGTACCAGGGAACCTCGTAGAGGAAATTGCGCTTGCCGCTCGACCGCTTGAGCGCAGCGATGGCTTCAATCATCCGAGCCTCGAGCACCTGCGAGTCGTCATCCCTGTCGTCGTTGCGGGCGACTATCGTCTCGAGCGCCTTTTGCGCCTTTCGCTTTTGCCAGAAACGCACTCCATAAAACAGCGTGGCGATAGCAACGATCACGCCGATGATCGTCACGCGCAGCCAGACGGGTGCCAGCGGACGAGTGTCGGCAAAGCGGATCAATGGTCCGGCAAACCAGACGGCTGCCGCGAAACCGGCCAACGCGATCGCGCTGAATATCCGCAGCAGCCAACGCGTCATAGGCGCTTCCAAATGGCCGTGCTCACAGGGTTTCCTTCTTGGGGATCATCAAGTCGACACGGCGATTCTGGGCACGGCCTTCCGGCGTCGCATTGTCGGCGATCGGTTCGTCTTCACCCTTGCCGTCGACGGTGATCCTGGAAGGTTTGCTGAACCGTGGCGCCATCACCGCTGCGACGGCCTTCGCCCGGGCGATGGAAAGGTCGAAGTTGGATTTGAACGGGCTCGATTTTCGCGGCTTCACATTGTCTGTGTGGCCGACGATCATGATCGGTCCAGGCTCCGGTTCCAGCGCGGCGGCGATGTCCGCGGCGATTGGTCCAAATTCCGGTTTTATCTCGGCCCTGCCGGACGGGAACAGCAGGACATTGTTGATCTCCACGACGATGAACCTGCCCTGCGTGCCGACGGTCAGCCCGCCGAGCGCGATATTCTTGGCCAGTGCGGCATGGATGCGATCGATCTGAGAACGGGTAGGGGCGACAGGCGGAGCGACTTTCACCGGCGCAGCCGACGATACCACGCTGGCACGCTCGATGGCGATCGGCGTCGACGGGTCGAGCGCCAGCAACTTGCCGGCAAGGGCATCGCCCTCGTTGGTGATGAAGACCCGCAATGCGAAGAATGCCGCCGTCAGCAGCGCCGACGCAGCGGCCGCAATCACCCAGAGCGGCAACCGGGCCGACGACTGTGGGCTGGACACCGCCAGGCTTTGCCAGTGCGGCGAGATGTCGTCGTCGGCGCGCGCCCTGAAGTAACGAAGCGTCTCGTAGACGTCGCGTCGAACGCGTTCGAGACTGTTGTCCTCGCGCGCAAGGCCCCGATACTGGCCTTCGAACCCCAGCGACAGGCAGGCATGCATCAGTTCAAGCAAGTCGTAGTGTGCCTCCGGCGCGGCCAGTATCTTGTTCAGCGCTTCGTAGAAACCCGAGCCGGTGGGCACGACGTGAAAGAACTGTGACAGCATGCTGTGCTGCGCCCAGGCGTCTGTCTTGGGCCAAGGCAGGTGGCCGATGAGGTCGTCAGCGGTTTCGCAGAGAGCAAATTTTGCGATCCGTGCATCTTCTTCGGGAACACCGGCTTTCTCCATTGTCCGGTCGAATTTATCGATCGCCTCGGCAACATGTTCCGCCAGTTGCTCCGCCTGTCTTTCGACAGCCATGAGCCTGAGCTGACCAAACAGCATCAGCAAAGGAGCGGCCGCGGCGAGGATCTGATTTGCTGCGGAATATTTGACGCTGTCCGTGGCATGCAGCAGGATGTCCTGCTGAATGCCCGGCGCCGCCGCAAAGGAGCCGCCGGTTGCCGCCGCTGCGCCGGGGTCTGCACCCTGATAAATCACGGTTCCGGATGTCCAGCCCGGCGGTGCATGGCGACCAACACCGGGATCGAAAACCGTTGAATCCTTAACCCGCGAGGAACCGGGCTGCCCGTCGTCGGGAACAGGTCTGTGAGGAGCCGGCGCTGGTTTTTCAGCGCGGCGCGGTGCGCGAATAACGGTCTTGCCCGCTGGGCCGAAAGGATCGTCCTTCGAGCTCATCGCCAAACGTCCGTCCACGCGTCGGCGCCGCGTGTGCGCCACAAGCGGGCAAAGTCCCCGGCCAGGCGCAGGAACTGCAGGCGCTGCTGACGAGGGCAGTGTCTCGAGGAAGGTCGGCTATAACTTTCTAACTCGCCGTAACATGACATGTGCCGCAGACCCCCAGGTCAATCAGCCTTACCCGCTGGCGAACTGTCGTAAGTGATCGTAAGCTTAGAAACGGTCGATTGGAACCAGATGCAGCGCTGCGAAAGAATTTTTCTTCGCCAACGACAGCGCCGCATCTTTGGGGCTCGCCAAGGACGCCCTGATACATTCCACCTGGTGCGTGATCCGCTCCGCAGCCGAAGCTAAGCGCAGGAAACCGATCCGATTTCCGGGCCATCTGCCAGGTTCAGTCCTCCCGGTCTACTTTTGCTTATCGGCTTTGGCATAGGCTTCGCTGAAATAGGCCAGGAATATATCCAGCATTCCGTTTTCGTGTGCTTCCTCCATGGTCCGCCATTTGGCGACAAAGGCGTCCCAAGCCAGGCCTTTCTTCGATGTGAATGACGTGGGTGGGAGTTTTTTGCTGATTGCCTCAGGCGACAGATCGTCAAGCAGCCGGGAGAGCGCAGCTTGCATGGCTGCATAGGTGGCAAATTCGTGCGTCTTGAGATCACGGAATGCGTCTTCGACACTGTGCCTGGCATCAAGGTAGCCGGATCTGCGCCGCGCAAACATGATTTCGAGGATGTCGTCGGTTCCCGGGACGAACTTTAGGGGATTGTTATCGGCAGCGCTGATCATCGTCCGGTGTGTGCTCTTGGCCAGTAATTTCGCCGCCGCACGTGCCTTCAGCAGCTGGGCCAGCTCCTCGACAACCGTCCGCAGCACCGCGCCGATTTCGGCAGCCACTTCATGCGGATCACGCGATTGAAGCAATTCCGGCGAGATGCCGGCTGCGATCGCGATTTCCCGCAGCACCTCGTCTCTCGTCGAAGGGGGAGGCGCGGGCGGCGAAGACGTCGACGCCGGTGCTCTCTGCGCGGGCCGTTGCTCCACTGGCTCGAAGACAGGCTGGTCTCCGAATTCCCGCGGCCGGCCTGTCGTGACCGGCATTTGTCGCTGCGTCGAACCGTGGCTGCTTCGAGGCTGCCCTGTCGCGGCGCGCTCGTCATCAATCGAAACCAGGACGACATAGCGGCCGATCAGCAACCGATCGCCTTGACCAAGCCGGTGAGGGCCGGCCATGCGCTGCGTCGATCCGTTGATGAAAGTGCCGTTGCGCGAGATATCGTGCAGCCAGAACGCGCCTGCCTGGTAACGCACTTCGCAGTGTCTGGCGGAGATGAACTTGTCGGGATCGGGCAAGGTCCAGTCACAGGCCTCGCGCCCGATTTCAAAGCTGCGATCACGAGCGGAGTAGCCGGTCGACATACCGGCGGGCAGGGAGACGACATTGTTGATCTGCAGCCTGATGTACATTCAAAATCGCCGTCGATCCTGTCGGGAAACTCACCCAGGACACCCCATTATACCAGCAATTTCTGAGCGCGCGGCACAGAAGCGTTCAAGTCGATGATTTCACAGGCGATTAGGCTGCAGTCACCAAGGGTCCCCTTTGGTCGGTGCAAGACATGTGCTAGGCTCAGGCAGAAACGAGCGGCGGGAGGGGGCACGACCCATGCCGAACGAACGTGCCACGGTTGTGCAGACGCCGGTTGGCTCTGACCTGTTGACCTTCACGCATCTTGTCGGGCGCGATGAGATCAGTCGTTGTTTGGCCTATACGGTCGGGTTCGTAAGCAGCAGCCCCGACGTCGACCCACTGAAGATGCTGGGCGGTGCGGTTTCGATCGAAGGTGAATCCGATCCCAAACGCTGGTTCAGCGGCCTTGTCTCCGAGTTTCGGCTGACCCGGATCGAGGACCGTCTGGCTTACTACGAAGCCGTCATCAGGCCATGGCTCTGGTTTCTCGGCAATACCACCGACTGCCGCATTTTCCAGGACATGAGCGTCATCGAAATCGTCGAGGAGGTTTTCTCGAAATACAGCACGGCAAAATTCGAGAAGCGATTGCAAGGGTCTTATCCGCCGCGCGAATACTGCGTCCAGTATGACGAGAGCGATCTCGATTTCGTGCAGCGGCTGCTCGAGCACGAAGGCATCCTGTATTTCTTCGAGCACGACGAGGGCAAGCACACGCTTGTGCTCGCCGATGCCATGAACAAGCTCAAGCCGGCGCCCGGCTATGAAAAGGTGCCCTATCACTTTGAAGGGCAGGGCTCCCGGCGCGATGTCGAATACATCACCGAATGGATTCCAGGCAGCTCGGTGCGGCCGGGCGCCTATGTCCATACCGACTATGATTTCGAGAAGCCGGGCGCCGACCTGATGGCCAAATCGGCCCAGCCGTTCAGTCACAATCTGGCCGCGGGCGAGAATTACCGCCAGCCCGGCGCGCATCTCGACGTCGGCCGCGGCGACAGCCTTGCCGCGATACGGCGCGAGGAAATCCAGGCCGTGCACCAGCGCATCGCTGCAGTCGGCACCGTGCGCGGCCTGTATTCGGGCTGCACGTTCAAGCTGGACGGCTTCCCAAGGGAAGACCAGAACCAGGAATATCTGGTGGTCAGCGCCGAATACAGGCTGTTCGATCCAGGCTACAGAGCCCTTGCCGACGTCGAAAGCGAGAACTTCAAGGTGATCCTCGGCGTGGCGCCGACCGCCTTGGCCTATCGCCCACCGCGAGTCACGACACGGCCGATCATGCGCGGCCCGCAGACGGCGACGGTGGTCGGCCCGTCCGGCGAGGAAATATTCACCGACAAATATGCCCGGGTGAAGGTCCAGTTCCACTGGGACCGTCTCGGCAAAAAGGACCAGAACAGTTCCTGCTTCGTGCGGGTCTCGCAGACCTGGGCCGGCAGCGGCTGGGGTTTCATCCAGATCCCGCGCATCGGCCAGGAGGTGATCGTCGACTTCATCGAAGGCGACCCGGATCTGCCGATCATCACCGGCCGCGTCTACAATGCCTCCCAGATGCCGCCCTACGGGCTGCCGGGCAGTGCCACGCAGTCCGGCTGGAAATCCGACTCGTCGAAAGGCGGCGGCGGTTACAACGAGCTGATGTTCGAGGACAAGGCCGGCTCCGAACTGGTCAATTTCCAGGCGCAGAAGGACCACAACCTTCTGATCAAGAACGACCGCACCAAGCTTGTGCAGCACGACCAGTCCGACCGCATCGACCACGACGCCAAGCACTCGGTCGGCCACAACCTCGACGAGGACGTCGGCAACAACAAGACGGTCAAGGTCGGCGTCGACCAGACAACCGACATCGGCAACAACGACACCGAGACGGTGGGGGTGAACCGTTCGCTGACGGTGGGATCGAACGAGACGATCGGTATCGGAGCGAACTCGACGGAGACGATTGGCATAGCACACACGCAAACGGTCGGCGCTGTCCAAACGGTGACCGTCGGAGCGGCTCGGGTCGACTCGGTCGGAACATCCGAGACCCGAACCGTGGGCGGTCCGCAAGCGAACACGATCGGTGCGACCCGCTCGGTCACCGTAGGTGCTGCGCAAAGCCACGATATCGGTGCAAGCGACAGCTGGCAGATAGCGGCCGATCAGAGCGTCAAGGTTGGAGCGAACCAGAGCAGCGATATCGGTTCGACACGCAGCGCCAAAATTGGTGACGACGATTCCACCAATGTCGGCGGCGCGCACGCACTGAAGGTCGCCAAGGCCAGTTCGATCGACATCGGCGAGAGCAGCACGATCAAGGTCGGCAAGAAACTCGTGATCGATGTCGGCGAGGAGATCCTCATCCAGACGGGCTCCGCAAAAATCATGATGAAGAAGGACGGCTCGATCGGCATCGAGGGCAAGGACATTTCGGTCAAGGCAACAGGCAAGATAACCATCAAAGCTTCGAGCGACATCGTGATGAAGGGCTCGAAGATCAGCGAGAACTGAGGGTAGGATGAACGAGGTTTGCGAGCGAATTGAGGGCGTGGTCATCGGCGTATTTCTTGGGTACGGCGATGAGGCTTTGCCGCTGGTGGTCTTTCCGGGCAACCCGAGGCAAACGGCCGTCCCGGCACGCAGCCTCACCGAACTCAATTCCTCGATGGTCGGCAGCGAAGTCGCGCTGCTTTTCGAAGCCGGCGATCCAGGCAGGCCCCTTGTCGTCGGCCGTCTTGTCAATCCGGAGAGAAAGACGAATGCACCGCTCGTCGTCTGCGACGGCGAAAATGTACGCATCACTGGCGCGGATCGTATTGAACTGCGCTGCGGCAAGGCCGCGATATTGATGGAGAATGACGGCCGTATCACTATTCGCGGCACCTATGTCACCACCCATGCCAGCGCGGCCAATCGTATCCGCGGCGGCTCGATCGACCTCAACTGACCAGCCCGGAAAGGGTCGCGGATGAGGTCGCAGCAAAACCGGATCGTGTCGCATGTCGTCAGGCAGCATGCCGAGGAGGCTGCTTTCTTCTGGGCCCAGCGCGACACTCTGATGCAAGACGATCCGCCGGACCTCGATGTTGTCACCGGTGTCGACAAACGGCTGGAGGCAAACCTTGACGGCTTGCGCATCGCGGGCCCGTCGGCTTGGCCGTTCATCGTGGCGACTTACGAAGATTTTCCTGAGAAAGGCGAGCTTTTCCTGTTCGGCTGGATGGCAATCGAACTGAACGACAGCCGCCGCATAGCCGAGGTTGTCGAATTAGGCCGTCAAAGCGAGGACGACGCTTGCGGTTTGGTTGGTGCGCTGGCATGGCATCAGCCTGCAATCATCGCCCCGCTGGTGCGGGACTGGGTCGGGACGCCGGATGCGTTCAAGCGATATCTCGGCGTATCGGCCTGCATCGAGCATCTGGTCGATGCCAAACAGATGTTGGGGCGGCTGGTTCGCGATCCCGATGCGCGCGTACGTGCCACAAGCTTGCGCCTCGCCGGAAAATTAAAACGCGCAGACCTCGTCAATGAATTAGTCGCTTCCTTAAAAGATGCCGACGAACACGTGCGGTTTTGGGCTGCCTGGGCCCTGAATGAATTCGGCTCATGCGACCTGGCCAGCCCCGAATTGCGGAAGGTGGCGGTCGGCGGCGGGCCTGATGCACTGACGGCGTTGCGTGCCGCGGTCAAGGCGACGCCTGACAAGGACGTGCGCGCCTGGATGGGCGGACTTCTCAGGTCTCCAGAAACGGCGCCGCTGGCCGTACGTGGCGCCGGCATGCTGGGCGACCGGACCATCCTGCATTGGCTTGTGCATCAGATGCGTCAACCCGCACTTGCGGCCGCGGCAGGCGCTGCGTTTCGGGAACTCTTTCCGGAAGCGCGAAAGGATGACACGCTTTTTTCCGTTGAGCCGGAAGTGCTGGGCGATGCCTTCGCCCAATACTTCGACGATGTGCTGCCGAGCCTTCCGGTCGCGAACCGGGTCAAGGACTGGGCGAAGGATGTCGGGCAATGACGTCGCATGTCTCGGTCAACAACCTTGGGCTGACCTACAAAGGGACGATCGGCATTTCGATGGCGACCATCCCGGATGTCTGCAAAACGCCCAGCCCGGGCGGCCCGATCCCGATTCCCTACCCGAACATTGCGCAGCAGTCCTCTCTCTCCGACGGCACGACCACGGTCTTTGCCAAGGGCAAGATGATCGCCAACAAAGGTTCGCATTACAGCAGAAGCAATGGCGATGAAGCTGGGACGGTTGGTGGGGTCAAATCCAATGTCAATATGAAGGCGACCGACTGGATCACCTATTCCTTCGACGTGAAGATGGACGGAAAGAACGCCTGCCGCCACACCGACAAGAAGTTCCACAACGACAAGAATACGGTCGATCTCGGTGGCAATCAGGACCCCCGAAGCAAGACCGAGGGCACGGAGCTCGTCATTTTATGTTGCGGTGCACCGAAGGGGAAATCCAGGAAGACCAAAAAGAAAAGAAAAGCATACAGCGATTGCGAGCTGGAAGAAATCTGCGCCAAAATCAAACAGTACAATGACAAGCTGACTGGCCAGCCATCAGAGTTTACCGACATCAAGCAGGTCGGCGCCAGACGCGAGGACAATGATCGCCGGCGCAACAATGAATGCAGGAGGATCAAGCGGAGGGCGAGAGAGGGCGTAGGTCCGGAGGACGGAACGAAACCGCACGAGATGGGCTTTCATGATGTTTCGGACGATTGCAAGAAAAAACTGGAAGCTAAGGCAAAAAGAGCCGATCCCAAATACAGCGGATTCAGTCCCGATCATGTACAAGAAATACAGCACAACGGCCACCCGACGCGTCTAGAAAACTTGCGCTGGATGTCGAGCAAGCCAAACAAATGGATCGGCGGTGCGATGAATGATCTCGAAACGAGCGGCCCCGGCAAGCACGAAAGCATAAGCGGCGACTGCTGCCCACCGAGTAATTGCAAATGATGAACAATAACGATCGCGAAAAGCTTGTGTCGGAGATTGCATCGGCAAAGGCCGAGTTGGAACGGCTCATGTTCGATGAGGACTCGGTTCCCCCGCCAGCGCGACCTGCTACCGAAAGGAAGATCGAGATTTTCGAGAAGAAATGCGGTTTCCCCCTCCCACCGGCGTTTCGCGCCTTCCTGCTGCTGCATGATGGTTGGCCGGATTTCGACGGCGATGCTGCGATCTTAGGGACGGGCGGCAGGAACCAGGAATGGATAGAAGAGACGCTCGACGACCTATGGGAAAACTTTGAAGATTTCGGGAAGGAGAACCCCATCGAGGAGGGAGCTATTCCCATCGTTTTGGGCGAGGACGCCAACACGTCCCTGTTCCTGTGGCCGCCCGACAAGGAGAATGGTGGTGTAGCCACTTTTCGCGAGTACAGGCTGGCGGAACTGACGCACACATACACCGATTTCGACGAGTACCTCCTTCAGTTCCTGAAATCCTTGCGTGGAGCGATCGAACTTGAACGCAATGGGGAGGAGGCTCCCGACAGCGGCGAGGACAATGAATAGCGCGGTCGAATTTCCTCCTGCGCTGCTGAAATCGGGCGTCATCAATGGACGGCCGCTGAACAAGATATTGCTGGAACTGGTGGTCTACCCGAAGAATCTGACCGTCGCGCAGTTCGATTGGGTGCTCGATCTCTATTCCTCTGTTTGCCCGCGGGACCGCATAAAACTTTTCCAGATCCCGGAGTCGCAGGTCTGGTCGGAGGTGGCGACGCCTTATCTCTCGCAATCGGCGCGATCGGCCCAGGCCGATGGTCGTCGGTATGCCTATTTCGAGGCTGCGAGAAGAAGGATCCAGGAGCATCGCGCCGTGGAGGCCAGACTTTGGGATGGTTGCGAGATCGAAGACGAGGAAGGTAGCTTTGCGCTCAGCATCCGCGGGCTGAAATACAAGTCACGGGAAACCCATTGGTACGTACGCTTCCTGTTCCCGCTGAGCTTTCCGCCCGACCAGCTGACAAACCTGGCGCGCACCATCGCGGATCGTATCGATCTCTATTCAGGTCATGGCGGTCCCGTCTTTGCTTATTTTCCGGATAACAGGCGCCAGGCATTCACCGAAATCTATACCAAGGCGCGGCGCTTCTGGGGCGTGGACATCGACATGCTCGACTTTGTTGCGCAACGGATGCGGCGCGAACTGAAGTCGCCTTGCTGGCTGAACCTGTTGGGCTCGCCCTTCAGGACCGATGCGGACGTTCTCGGGCGCATGCATGCGCTTCGGGCTGAACATGACATCTCCATATACGACCAGGTTTTCGGCACGATAATCGTACTGGGAAAGGGACCGTCCGGGCTCGATCGCAACCGGCTCGCGAAGGACGTCCGCCTCTATCAGGCGATGGCGAAGGTCATGGATGGTCATATTCTCAAGGGGGTCGATCCCTTGCCCGGTGACGGATTCCTGGCCAATGCGGACGCCACCGATGATTGGCTACACCGTTTCTCTCCCGGCTCCGATTGGCCAGTGCTGCGCAATCTGCAATAGCCGGGAGATTCCCCACAATGCTCAGACATCCATCCGGCGCGAGCCGAGCAACACCGCCGCGCGTGCCCCGTTCTCGGAACTGGCCCATATCAAGGACAGCGGCCCCTTCTGGTACTTTCGAGCCTGGGCCTCGATAACAAGGCTCACATAAAGTGGCCCGGACGCCGCGCCGACATCGCCCCAGCAGTCTGCGGGCGTCTCGAAATCGGCGGCGTCGCGGAATCTGCCGGGATTGCGAATTGCTGCGAACCCGTATTCGGTGCCTCGATAGCGTTCGCCGTTCATGTCGCAGATGATGCGGTCCACGGGATCCTTGGGCGCGTGGGCGAACAAAGACCGGAAAGCCGTCCCGAGACCCTCACCCAATACGACCGAGTGTGTCTTGATCCTGTTCTCCTCGTTGGCCACCGCCGTGCCTACAATCTGGGCGAGCGGCGTCAGTCCGTAGGCGCGGGCGGTGCCGAGCGTCGCCAACAGGCAGAACCCGGCTGCCTCCCCGGGACAGAAGCCATAGATATTGCCCTCCGAATGGAGCTGTTCGTTCTCATCCAGCCATTCGAGCGTCTCTGGTTCCATATAGGTATCGACTCCGCCCGCAAGACAGAGCTTCGTCCTGCCTTCGCGCAGGGATTTGCACGCGTGATGGATTGCCACTAGACCGCCGGCGTGGCCGCCAGCGGTGGAGCCCCCTCCCGTGAACGAAACCTGATCGGAAAGTTTTCTGCGCAGACCGGCATGCACTTGAGCAGCAAAGCCGTCCCGCTGCCCGGGGCGCGCTTCGCCGGTTGCTAGCAAGAGGGAAACCTCCGCCACATTTCCCGATGTCAGGAGTGGTTTGAGGGCGTCGAGCGCCGGTGACATGGCAATCTCGTCAGCGCGAGCGGGGCCGCCGAGCGTTACCTCGATACCGGTGTCCCGCGCGACCTTCATTAGTTCGCCGAACCGGTCAATCATGAACGGATGTTCCTGGATGCCCGATATGCCGGCACGAACTGCCGCGGCGCTGGTTGCAGCGTCGAACCCCAGCGGGGTGCGCGCGCCGACCCCCACGACGACAATGGTTTCGCTGTTCGCGATCAACTGTCGTCCTCCCCAAGCCAGACGCCGGTTGCGGCAACCGTGGGCGAGATGCCGCTGCGTGGGCGTATTCGCACCCGAGTCTGCTTCAAACGCTCTTCATCATAAGGAACCGGAAGAGCGGACATCCATGCAATCGAGAACTGCCTTTGGTCGGGCTTCAAACGCAGCGTGTGTATCGGAGCCTCGCCATGCGTTTGGTCGGGGCGTCCATAGAATTGCGTGGTTATGTTGAACGTGATGCGCGGCAGGAGAAATTGGAGAAATCCATCGGCACTGAAATTGCCGAGCTGAACCAACTCGTATCCGACGAGCGGCTCCTTGGTTTGTTGATCCTCCGGCGCACATTGAAAAAATGTCCGGCTGAAGTCACGCGGCAGAAGCGGGTCTCGGGTCTGCTCCCATTCCTCGCCATAGGTGCCGGCATGTTTGATGCGTGGCTCCCAGTGCCGCGCCACCGGACCGAAACCGGCCGGCTTGCCGCTCTTGTGGTCACGATAGGGCGCGTCGGGATACTCGAAGTTAGGTCCGGTTTTGCTGATCAGCCGCTGCGGGTCGACTGCAAATCCCGTACCGACCGGATTACGCTGGTCCCAGTTCGGCTTCGATGCCTCCATATCCGTGCCACCGTATGTTCGGCGCCAGCTGATTGGCATTTTCGTGAATGGTTCCGGCCGGCTCATCCGCACCGACACCGCGCCGGGCATGAAAACACGGTCGCCCGTTACCTTGATGGTCTTGTCGACGTCGCCGACTTTTATGCGCGCTACGCTCTCGATATTTGGACGCCCGCCGGGCGCATAGACATGTCCTTCGACCAGAATGTCGGTGTGCTTTTTCTCCAGATTGAGATCCGTCTCGTCAAGAAGCTCATTCGGGTCCGATCCGTAGATGGGCGCCAGGTTCACCGGCGTCTGGTCCTTCAAGAGCCGCTGCTTGCCGTCGGGATCGATCTCGAAGGACGCTTTGATCGCGATCAGCCAGACCTCATGTCCGCGCTCATCACGCGTCCAGCTTTCCTGGGCGGCGAATGGCGTCTCGTTGGACAATATCCACATTTGAAATCACGCATCCTTACGCGATGCTGAAACAGCGGGCCTTCAATTGTCTTGGAAAGATCTGCATCAGCTGGTCTCCCAGCTTGCCGCAAAAATCTGCTCCAGCATCGCTTGCGGTGACAGCGGATCAATATCGAAAATGTCGGAACGGGCTGTCCACATCACCATATCGCTGATGATCTCACTCCCCGGCTCGACCGACGGCACGGGCAGGGCGCCCAGCGCGGCGCCCAGTTCATCTGGCGTCAGTTCGCCCTGCTGGGCGGCGATGGCAGCCTCTTCAATCTGGGCAAACCACGCCTCGGCATCGGCCAGCTGAACGGGCGCCTCAGGAAGCTGCGCGACGACGCTCAAAGGGAACTGCCGGCCGACCCTGTCGGCGCTCTGCAGAATAATGCCGGCCGAAGCGCTAAAAGAAGCCGGGCCGGCCAGAAAGCGTAGCGCGGTGGTGCGCGGCCAGGTTTCCGAGCCGATCAGTGGCACGATGTGCTGCGCCAGCCAGCGGTCCCAGATGAACACAAAATCGCCCGGCAGCCGCCGCGTGACGAAATCGCCGGTGGCAGGCATTTTGCCGTAAAAGCCGGGCAGGATCATATCTGCGGCGGACATGAGAACTTCTTGAACATCTGCAAATTGTAGGGGTTCTCGACGCTTGCCGCCTTAAGCTCGAAATCGGCGTACATGCCTTGCGTGCCCAGTCGCAGGCTGTAGACATCAGACAGCGAGGTGCCGGTGAAACGGCCGCTGCGCAGCAGCCTCAGCCACGCCCAGCTGCCGGTTTCGTTCAACATGACTTCGGGCGAGCCGTCGATCGGCTGGAAGGCGAGCGAGATGACGCCGGTGCCGTCCTTGCCGGGCCAGGTCATCGGTTGCGGCCGCGTCGCGTTGTTGTAGTAGACGAGGTTCTGGCCATCGAGATTGAGCGTCACGCGCGTGACGTTGGGCGACAGGTCCTTCGGTTGCAGCGTAAAACTCATCACCGGGCCGGTACCGCCTGGAAACAGATCGTCGCGGATCCGCCTGGCCTGTTCGAACGCCGCCAGAGCCGCCGCGTCGAGGCCGAAATCGGCGCGCCATTTCCATGGCTGGCTGGCGGTGTCGACATAGCTGATCAAATGATCGTTGATGAAGGCGTCGATCATCCCGGCCGGCCCGAACAGGCGGGCGAAATCGCGGACATTGACGTCGACGGCGCTTTCCGGGCTGAACGGATAGCGGTCGTTCAGCGCCGCCTGACAGAACGGCAGGATGTCGGCGCGCCAGATGGCGTTGAGCTCCGAGGTGACCGCCTTCTGGGTCAGGCCGCTGGTGTCGCCGGCGATGCCGCCGAGCCAGTCGTCGACCGGATCGGGCAGGATCTGCGCTTGCCTGGCGACCGCTCCGGTCAGTTCGGCGAGGCCACCCTGCTTCTTGATGGCGTCCTGCGGGTCGGGATTGGCCGTGACCGTCTGCAGCACGTTCGAAAGTGCGGTCAGCGCCACCACCGCGGCGTCGAGCGCCGGCGGCTGGCCGTCGACCTCGGCGATCGCCCCCTTGAGAGGCTTGAAATGTTCGGCCACCAGAGTGCCGGTAAGATCCACCTCGTTGGCGGAGCCTGCGCGCGGCAGCAGTTTTGCCCCTGTCTTTACGATCTTTCCCAGCTTCCCCAGCTTGCCGAGCAGTTTCGATGTGCCCTTGGCTGCCGCCTTGTTGTCGGCGGCCGGCGCTTCATCGGATCGGGTCAGCTCGGTCTCCTGAACGACCGCCGTAAGCAGGCGTTTTAGCGCGGAGTCGGCGCTCGAAAGGTCCTTGAGGTTCTCGCTGGCGACATTCAGGTCGGCCAATGGCGCCAGCCTGATATCGCGCAGGATGCTGTCCCATTGCGCGATGTAGTCTTCGTAATAGAGTTTCAGGATATCCTCGGACAGCGCCGAGACCGAGGTTTCGGAATTTTCCGAACAGCCTCCGGCAAAGACCGCCCGATCGAGTGCGGCCTGGGCGGCGACGTCCTCGACCCGTTCGAGAATGGCATCGTGGAAGCCGGAATAGGTGAAGGCGCCTGAAATGCCGACGCGCAGCGTCTTGTCGGAACGCCGCGCAAAAACCTTGGCGCCGTTGGGACCGGCGAAATTCGCCGGAATCCATTCCTTGAGTTCGGCCACCGCCGGGTCGGCCAGCAACTGCCTGTAGGCACGCGCCGGCAGCGAAATCGTGCAAACCGTTTTCAGCGCCTCGGCAACCAGCGCCTGATCCGGCGCGATGTAGCTGTCGTCGACCGCCATGCGGCGGATCGCGGCAAGCTGGTGCTCTTCCGCGTCGGCGGTCGGAAAGGGCGCCGCCGGTGCGAATTCCGGCAAGTCGTTGACCCACCAGTTCTGGACGAAATCGGCGTCCATCTGCGACAGGCCCGTCATCATGCGATAGGTTTTTAGCGCCCCCAGCATGAAATCCGGATCGCGGATCTGCCGCCACATCGTCGCCTCGAGCAGAGCGACCATGTGCGGCTCGAGGACGTTGCGCAAAGCGTGCTCGTAAGTGTCGGCCTGCGCCCGCAGCAGCTCCGCCGATGCCGACGGCCCCAGCAGGTCCTGGGCACTGCTCGGCGGTGCGGTACGGGCATTTGCGACCTCCGCCATTGCATTGAGCGCGCTGTCGATGGCGGGCTGCTCCACCGATGCCGGGCTCGCGGCTGCCGCGGTCAGCGGCGCCTGCAGCGCTTCGAACTGGCCCGCCTGCGCTGCGATCGCATTGCGGTTGTCATAGTAGGACCAGGTGAACATCGCACCGGCCAACACGGCCGCGGCGGCACAGGCGGCCGCGGCTCCACGCCAGATCCAGGCGCGGCGGCGCTGCGCCAGCGGATCGAATGTTCCCAGGCCGGCTTCCCTGAAGATCACCTCGGTCAGCAGGTTCTTCAGGAAAAAGCTGCGTTTTTCAACGCGCGGCGCCGGCATTGCCCGTCGCGGCGGAAGACCGAAAGATGAAGACAGCGCCGCGGTCAGCCGGTCGATGGGCGCCCCTTCCTGGGTGGCCGACGTCAGATAGAGGCCGCGCAGCCAGGCGGCTTCTTCGTACCGGCTTTCGCCGAACATCGCCTCGACCAACACCTGGATAGGTTCGGACAGGCTCGTCAGTTGGGCGGGAAATCTGAAAATCTCGGCGCGGGCGGCGAGTTTGTCCTCGTCCTCCAGGCGCGGCACCAGCCGCCGCTCGAGCTCCGTCGCAAGGGTGGCGATTTCCCGTTCTATGGTCTTTGCGTCGACACGCGCATCCAGCGCAAAGGTCGTCCCCCAGACCTGCTCGCGCGAGGCCGTCGACAGGCCGCCGAAGAAAGCCTCGAAACCCTTGATCAGATCGGCCTTGGTCAGCATCAGATAGACTGGAAGGCGGATTTCGAGCCGGTCGTTGAGTTCTGCCAGGCGACGACGGATCTTGCGGCCATGAGCCTTGATGGCTTCGTCGCCCTCTGAAAGCGCATCGATCGAAAGCGCGACGATCACGCCGTTCAGCGCCCGGCGGCCGCGATGCTTTTTCAAGAGGTCGAGGAAGCCAAGCCATTCCGCCGCATCGACGTCGGGCTGGCTCTCCTGCTGCACATAGCGGCCCGCCGTATCGATCAGAACTGCGTGCTCGGAGAAAAACCAGTCGCAGTTGCGCGTGCCGCCAACGCCCTGCAGATCGTCGGTGAGATCGATCGGAAAGTTCAGGCCGGACTGGCGCAAGGCCGTGGTCTTGCCGGTGGCCGGCGGCCCGACGATCACATACCAGGGCATCTCGCGCAGGAACTTGCGTCCGCCCAGCTTGCGGCGCTTCAATTCGACCATCACCTCGGCGAACTTGGCGCCGACGGCGGCGACGTTCTCTTCGCCGGGGCTCAGCGGTCTTTCCACCACGGGCGCAGCGATTTCGGCAACGAACATGCGGTTGGCCCGGATCGCCCGGCGCTGCGCGACGATCAGCCAGATCAGCCAGAAGATGACCAGCAGCGCAATGATGACGATGCGGACATTTTCCGAGGTGAAGGGTTCGTAAGCACCGACCCTGACGATCGGGCCGAACACCCAGATAACCAGAGAAAGCAGCGCGATGCCGATCAGCGTCCACAGCCAGCGCGATGTCAGAACCGCCCAGAGGAAGCGCAGGATGAACATCTCACAGCCTCTTTTCGACCAGCACCTCGACGCGGCGGTTCAAGGCCCGTCCCGCGCGGGTGCTGTCGTCGGCCACTGGATCGGTAGCTGCACGTCCTTCGAAGCGAATGCGGTCCTGCGGCACGCCGTTCTGGACCAGCATCTCGGTAATGGTCGCTGCGCGCGCTTCCGACAGCCGTTGGTTGGTGGAAAGCGGATTGGACCGTTGCAAAGGAATACTGTCGGTATGGCCGACCACGGTGATGTTTCCGATCAGTTCCTGATTGGCGAGGATCACCTTGGCGATCGAACCGATCAGCGGTTCGAAGCCTTCCGTCAGTGTCGGCCGCGACGACTGGAACAGTTCGGGGTTGGAGGCCTGAATGATCAGCCTGGCCAGCGAGACGCTCTCGGTGCCGCTTAGCGCAGCCCTGAGATTTGCCGGCGCTCCGGCCTGAAACTCCGGCACCAGCGCGAAATCCACTGCCTCCGGCGGCGGCGCGTCGACCTGCGGCGATGTCCGGCTGATTTCGCTGCGCGCCGGCGGCGGCAAAGCACGAACCAGCGTCGAAAGCTCGACCGCCTGACTGCTCAGTCCCATCGACAGCCCGAGATAGATTGCCGTGGCGAGAACCGCCGCGCCGAGCCCCATCACCCAGATCGGCACTATGAAGCGCTGCGGCTCGTCGGATGCGATCACGCCTTTCCAGTTCGGCGACAGCGGCGCACCGTCGGCGTCGGCATCGCGCAGAAAGCGCGCCGCAGCAACGCGAACCGCATTGATGGAACGGTCGCCCGACCGGCCTGGAACACGATATTTGCCGCGGAAGCCGAGCGCCAGGCAATGATATTGCAGTTCGAGCAATTCGCGATCCCGGTTCGGATGCCGCTCGAGTTCGTCGAGACGCGTGAAGAACTGCGTGCCGGCATCGACATCGCCTCGCAGCATCACCACAAGCGGCTGGCGCGGCCATGCGCTGGCGCCGCCCCATGGCGTGTTCAGGGCGAGATCGTCGAGCAATGCCGCCACCACCCAGGCTGCCTGGTCGGCGCGCTCCAGAGAGGACCCCGCCGCCATTGCCGCGTCACGTGCCCGAACCAGTTCATCGAGCAGCCGGGTGCGCAACGCTTCCGGGTTTTCCGGCGGCAGCGCGCTTTCAAGCTCGGGCGCGAACTCGAGCAGCGGCGCGAATGCGTTGACCAGCGTGTTCGGATGCGTACGCGACCGTTTGATTGGCACACCCGACAACAGTGGCGTCATCGGTCGCGGCATCGGCGCGCCGGTCAGTCGTATGCGAGTGCGTTCGCGATCCTCCGACAGTCCGAAAGGATCATCCCGGCTCATCATCTCACCTGTTTACCGAATAGCAGTCGACCTGCGGCTCGCTCGGCAGCACACCCGACACGCCGATGACGAAGCCGGGGGCATCGAGCAGCGATGCCCAGTGCTCGCTTTTCTGGTCCAGCTCAAGGCACAGCCGATCGCCATCGTAGGGGATTTCGCGGGGCTGGGAATGAAGTGGCTTCAGTGGAATGCCGGGTAGACGGGACTTCCACAGGCCCTCGAACTGATCGGCCGAACCGACGGTCGCCTGGTTGACGAAAATCTTGCGCAACGCATCTTCCGACAGCTCGGAGCCGACCCGGATGACGATCCGGCTGGCCACCAGCAGCTTCGGGTTGTCGATGCGGATTTTCCAGACATTGGTCGAATGCCGCATGACCGGCAGTGCGCGTGATTTAGGCTCGATGTAGCGCAGGCTCAGGATGAGCGAGCGCAAGGCGTCGGCCAGCGCCGAATAGGCGGGGCCGGGCGCCATGTGATCGTAGGCGGGCAACTCGCTCAGCCGTCGCGCGCTCGAACCATAGGTCGCCATCGAGCCGGCAAGACCGGCAAGCTCCAGGTAAAGCTCGGCCGGATGGAAGACATCCTGAGCCAGCATGTGCGCCAGCCGCGGACGCGCCGCATTGGCGAGATTGAGCATCAGCAGGTCTTCGACGCTGCGCCCTGGCCCGCCCATGACCATTTTTCCATGCGCCTCGGCGATCTGGTCGAGGCCGGTGACAACTTCCAGAAGCAGCTGCCGGTACCAGGCCACCGCCCCGGTGACCAGTGTCGGCGGCAGGAACGTCTCGTCCAGCGAGACGCCGCCATCGGCTCGAACCCCTTTGATGTCGGCTATCGGCAGGGCGGTGTAGCCGCCAACCGATTTTCCCGGTGCAATCAGCAGCGCCTGCGGGCGGGCGATTTCGATTTCTTCAGGATCCGAACCGCCCTGGACGGCGTCGCGCACCGAAACGATGCGCCCATGATAGCGTGCTCCTGTCGATGCGGCGTGCGCCGGATCGAAGCCGACACCGCCGGCAGGCTCAAGCGGCAGGGCGACCAGCACCGGTCCCGCACCCGTATCGGCGGTGACCGGCAGCGGTCGTGGCGCGTCCATCAGGTCCGGGATGGAGAAGGGGGTTCCATCCGGAAAGATGCCCCGTGCCGACAGGATCGAGACCTGGCCGGCATCGAGCATTGCCTGGTCCAGCGTCAGCTGCTGAAAGCCGAACGTATGCAGCTGCCCGGCCTGCAACGCGCCGCGCACGGTCGCCTCGAAAAAGCGATCCTGCTGCTGAAAATGCTGGGTCCGGAGAAACAGGCCTTCGGACCACAGCACCCTGTTTGCATCGCTCATGCCGCTACTTCCTGCATCGAGCACCCCTTGCCCTGGCCGCTAGGCGGAAATGCCGCCGCTGCCAAGCGTGACGTTGACGGTAACTGTTGATCCCGACGACACCGACTTGGTTGTACGCCAGGTCCGGCCGCCGGGCTCGCGAACGAGGGCAACGAAGCCCAGCGCAGCCGCGTCCGGCTCGACCGTGATGGTTTTGGATGCGGTCTTTCCAGGCCCGACGGAGATCTGGTCGGAGCCGATGAGATCGCCTGCGAGTGCGGAGCCGGCATCCCCCTGCAGCGCGAAATAATCGGCCGAATTGAATTTACCGGTGCTGCGCAGCCGCATTACGAGGACCGTCACCGGCCGGTCGCCGCCGCCTGGTCCCGGGTTCATGCCGGCCGCGCCGGTCAGGTTGACGGTCACCGCGGATGGTTTTGGCGGACCGCTCTGGCAAGCAGCAAGCAGCCCGGTTGCGCCCAGGGCAACGATAAATTCGCGGCGATCGATCATGTTTCACTCCTCCTCATAAGCATCCCGAAAATCAGCGCCGATTTCGCCGAGGAAGCTCGATTCCGCACTCTGGGCGATTTCACGATGGCGTTTCTGGTAAAGCTCCCACAGCTTGGCGCGGCGTCCGCCCGAAAGCAGGGTGCCGATCGCGGAACTCGATTTGAGCTCTTTCTCGATCACTGCCGGGTCAAAACGGTCAATCATTCGCCGCAAGGCGGACTGCACGCCTCGCCAGGCGCGCACGTGATGTTGCGCGAGATCGCGGACCGCGTCGGCGATTGCCGCTTCACCGCCCAGAAATCCGGGGCTGCGCTCCGCGATCAGGGTCACGATGGCGTCGTCGACCGTCGGCAGAAACTTGAGCGGATTGACTTCAGAGGCCCCGACCACCGTCTGGGCGACGCGAGCGTTTCCCTTTTCCTCGGCCCGCTTGCGCAGCAACTGCATCAGGCCTTCCATCATCAGCCGATACTCGCGACCGAACTTCTCCATTTCCGCGGCGCTGTCGCGTCCGGGAAAATCGGCCTCCTCGATGCCCATGCCACGCAAGAACGCCGTGCGAAGCGCCGTGTTCGCCGGTTGCGCCGCTGCCAGGGAGGGGGCGGGTCTGGGGGCAGCACGTGGCGGAGAAGGAATATCTGCCGTGTGGCCAGGCAAATCCCAGGGATTGGCCCGCTGCGGCTCTCCGGCGACGTGTTTGCGTTGACCGGCCGAGCCGGCGCCGTTTCTCAAATCGGGCGACGCGGCAGGCCCGAAACCGAAACCGTCATCGAATTCAGATGACTTTCTTGAAACGGGCTGGCCTGGAACGGGCTCGTTTGCACCGGAAGGCGCCGGATCGAAGCTGAATGGGTCTGCGGCGTCCGGCGCACCACGCGGTTCGGAATAGCCAGCGCCATTCGGCGGCGGCGTTGCTACCGGGTCGAGGCTGAACGGGTCGTCGAAGGCAGGCGAACTGCGCTGGTTGGCGCGCTCGAACGCTCCTGGAACGGGTTGCTCGAACGGGTTGGGCAGATCGGCGGGACGCGGTCGGCGCGGCTCTTCTTCGACCGTGGCTGAAAAGAAGTCATCGCGGCCGATGCTTACCGGCGCTCGCGATGCCGGTGGTGACGGTTCGGCGAATGATTGGCTGGCCGCTGGTGCGTGAGCGACCGGCGGCTGCAGATCGACGCACACGATGTAGTCGCCCAGCCTCAGCCGCATGCCGTTCTGAAGGCGGACCGACGTGCCGGTGCCGAGCGGGCTGTCGGAATCGTTTATGAACAAACCGCTGCTTGACGTGTCGGTGACGAAATATCCATCCGGCCCGCCGGTGATCCTGCAATGGGCGCGTGAAACGAACATGTCGGGATCGTCGATCTGCCAGTCCGCGTCCGCGCTACGGCCGATCACCAGTTCACCATCGTCCAGCCGGGTCTGCCGTACCGCCTGGGTGCGTGGCCCGTGCTCCAGCGTCAGCAGCAGACTCATGCCGCAACCTCCGCCATTTCCGGCCGCCATCCGACGATTGTCCGCAGCCGCATATCGTCAGCATCGCCCCTTTCGGCGGGCCGTGCAAGCCAGGTGGTTCGGCCGAGCTGTACCGCTCCGATACGCGGCGGCGGCACAGCTTCGCGCGCGAGCACGATCCGCAGATCGACGTCCAGCGATTCCCCGACCATGTCGCGAACCGCCTGCTTGAACATTTTCAGACGTTGGCCGCCCGGCAGGAACGTCTTGTACTCCTCATAACCGATCGGGCCGACGCGGAGCTCGATCCTGCTTTGGCGGCTGAAAACGCGCGGGCCGATCGTCGCCCCGCGACCCAGCACTGCGTAAGCCTGGGTAAGCCGGGTCTGGAGCGCCGCCGGTATGGTCATCCAGGTGGCGACGAACTCCTTGATCGCGACCGGCACCTTGAATGCTTCCGCCAGGAACAGCGTCAGCCGCTCCGGACCGTCGACCTGGCTGGCGAGCGACGCGGCCTGGCGAAGTTTTACTGCGTCGAGATCGGAATTTTGGGTACCGGGAAGTCCAATTCCCGCCATTGCTTCAAGCATGGCCCTTACCCGGCCGCCGACCGCACGTTCGACCTGTACCGCCGGATGCGCGTCCGCCCAGGCCCGATAGTACAGGGCGATCATCCGGTGTTGGAGAATATTGACGAAATCCACGAATGTCGTGTCGACGGTCTGTCGTGCGTCAGCGCCGGTGAACCAGCGTTGCGACAGACGATCGAGCACCCAGCGTGTCAAATGAAGCGGCATCGGGCCTTCCGGTCCCATCAGCCCGAGATTTGCAACGGTAACCCGGGCCGGCGTCCAGTCCTTGCCCGGCGAGTTGTCCTTCCCCGGCGTCTTGTCCTTCGCTTCGCGGAATTCAACCACGTCCTTGGCGGAAAAGCTAAGACGCACATGCTGCCCGAGCCTTGCCGGCTCGCGATCTGCGCGGCCGGAATAGCCGAACAGCCCGCCCCGTTGTTCGAGCCGGCGCAACAGTTCGAAAAAGTCGAACGTATCATCCAGCGCTTCGGCCCGGCCCGGGTCGAGCTTGCCTAGATCAGGTAGCGATTGCCGGGCGTCATCGGCCATGGCACATCCTCCTGCTTCTGCAGCAGCCGCGTGCGGGTCCGCACAAAGCCGTTTATTCCGGCGTGACGGGCAAACAGCCGGGCAAGCAAGGCCGAAAGCAGCAATGTGCTTTGCCCGGCCAGGACCGATTGGTCCACATGCAATGTCACTTCCGTGCCCCGTCCGAAGCACATCGGCCCATCGATCTGCAGCCGTTCGATGACGGAGCGCGAGTCGATGCGGACGATCGAGTGCACGTTGCGAGCCAGGCTCGGATCTCCCCGGTCGGCATAAAGATCGAGCAGCGCATGCAGCGGATCGACACCGCGGCCTTCCTTGGCGAGGCTGAGAAAGTTGAGGGCCAGCTGCGCCACCAGCCGCCATGCGAGATTATCGGCTCGGGATTCGCCTTCGGCGCCGGCGGGCAGCGCGGCCGGGATCGCCGGCTGGGGCGGGCGCAAAGCGCCGATAAGCCGGACCGTTTCGACCGGATCGCCTGTCTCCAGCGTCAAGGTAGGGTTGTCGTCGAGGATCGGCAGATCGCGGTTGGTGCAAAGCGCCATGATGTCGAGACGCTTCAGCGGCCGGTTCGCCGGGCTTCCGGCCGGGCGTGAAACCGAAAGGAAAACGTCGTCTCCGGTGTAAGAAGTGCGGGTCAGCCCGTCGCGCCGTTCATCTTCGGTGGCCCGGCGAGGGCGCCGTTCGGTGGAATAGACCCAGCCATTGCTGCGGTTTTGCCCCAGGCTGAAGAGTTCTGGAATTTCGGCGTCAGGACCTTCGGCGTCGGCGTCCTCGACGCGGGTCACCCGATAGATTTCGAAGTCGCGCGCCCGCGTGCGGTCGGCATGCAGCACTTGCCGCGTTCTGCGCGGATCAAGCTCGATGACGTTGCAGTCACGCTCGAACAGGTTGATGATCGGCGTCGCGAAAAGTTCGAAATCCGCCGGCGTCACATCGGCAAGCTCGGGTACCGGACGCCGGAACATGAAGATGATCTCGACCCCGGCCTCGCATCGGCGCACGACCGGTTGCAGTCCTGAAACCCGCACGTAGTGAAAGCGCTCGGGCATCATGAAATATTCACGCAGCAGGCGGTAGCCTTCGAATGTCGGACGGGTACGAGGCATCAACGCCTCGTCGTCGCTGATGCCGACCATTTCGGGTTGTGGCAACGGCGATAGCGGACTGGCCTTGCCCTCGGCGCGTGCGCCAACTGCCGAGCAGGCGCCGAAAATCGCGTCGAACAGCAATGGCGCTTTGGTGCGTCCGGCAAAATAGAGATCAAGCTGGTCGAGAGCCAATTCGCCGAGCTTGCCTTTTCCGGCCCGACCCAGCGTGATGCGCAGCGCTGCCTCGCCGCCTACGCCGCCGATCGGTGTTATGCCGGCCGCCGCCAACCCGCTGCGATCCTGGAAATAGCTGACCGACGTGATCGCTAACGGCCACAGCGTGATTTCCTGCGCGGTGGTGAAGGTGCAGCGCGTCGACAGGCCGGGTTGCAGACTGGACACCAGCCGCGTGTTCCGCTTGATGACATGGCCGGCAATCATCGACTGGACCTGCTGGCCGGGTTTCAGCACTGCCATCGCCGTTGCCGGCGCCGGCGTAACCAGATCGGGATAAAGGACATCCAGCACGCTGCGTGAAAACCGCGAACGCTCGGCGTCGACTTTCAACCGGGTGCGTGCAGCGAGGAAAGCGACGCCGTCAAGCAGCCGCTCGACATACGGATCCGGGCAGGGGACGGTATCGAGAGAAAGATTGCGTGCCACCGCCGGATGCATGTCGGCAAATTCCGCCGCGAGTCCGCGGATATGGGTCAGTTCCTCCTCGTAATATTCTACGAAGACCCGATCCATCTCAGCTTTCCCTGAATTCGGTCCGCGCCAAACCGTTATCGAGGTTGACTGTGGTGCGCAGGCGCATGCGTTCCGGCGTCGGCGTCATGATCAGCACAGCGTCTATCTCGATCTTCAGGCCCGCACTTTTGTCACCAAGGGTCACCGCTACCTTGGTTGCGCTTTCCTTGAGACGCGGCTCGAACGTGGCAAGAACCGAGCGGATCTCGCGCGCCAGGGCCTCGCGATCAAAGTCGCGGGAGGAGCGGCCCGAAAACGACGGCACGCCGTAGTTGATCACACTTCGGCGCACCTCAGGAAAATCGGCCAGCGATGGCGGATTGTCTGAAGCCTGTTCGTTTTCGAAATCGGAAAGAAGCGGAACAGCTTCGAAACGCTCGGTGTTGAACAAGGCCTCGATGTCGCGCCGCACGGCCTCCCTGAGGACGCGGGGCGATACGACCACGCCACGGCTTTCGATCTCGGCGCGGTGTTGGGTCTGAAAGCCCAGGCGGTGCAGACGCCGCTTCTGATCGGGCGTCAGCTCCGCGTCGGCATCGATAAGCCGCGCGCTGGTCGCAAGGAGCGTATCCAGCCGGTCCGCGCCAAGCTCGTCCTGCAAGGCCTGGCGCAGCCCGTCTATCTCGGAGGTGACGCCCGGCAGGTCGTTGACGAGGCGGTCCCAAAGAGAGGGCTGGACCGCTTCGCGTTTCGCGCGCGAACTGCCGGTGACCTGTAGCTTGTCCGCGCCGGGCCGCCGCGCCTCACTTGCCGACATAGACATCCATTTCGATTTCGTCATCCTTGTCATAGACGAACTTGATCTTCTTGTAGGCGAAGCTGACCTCCTCCTCGATCAGGTCTTCCTCGTCCTCGGCCTGCGACATGTCGTATTCCATGATCGAGGCGTCGGTCAGGGTGACGACCAGATAGTCGCTGGTCTCGCCATCGATGGTCCGGCGGGCGGAGAACACAACTTCGTCCAGCGCCTTGTTGTCGAACAACGCCTTTTTCAGATAGGGCGAGGACTTGTCATAATGCTTGGTGAACTTGATCATCCCCAGTGACACGCGACCGCGGCGTGAGAGCGAGTTCGGATCGTATGGCGCGATTATCTTGTAATCGACCCCGTGGACTTCGATTTCGTCCTCATGGCCGTCGCGAACGCTTGGCCCTTTGATATCCGGAACTTTTAGAAAACCATCAATTTTCACGGGCATTGTCTTCCTCCAGCGTTTTCAAAACAAAACAGGACTATGTTGCTGTAAATCAAGCCTTTACGGACGGTAGTTCCGACACCAGCCGAAGCGAGGCGTTGATGCCCTCCAACTGGTAATGCGGGCGAAGATAGAAGCGGGCGTTGTAGTAGCCCGGCCGCCCCTCGACGCTGTCCACCTGGACCTCAGCGGCGGCAAGCGGGCGCTTGGCGCGCGCCTTGTCGTCGGCAAAGGCCGGGTTGGCCAGCACGTATCGGTTGATCCACTCGGTCAGCCAGATCTGCATGTCCGACCGCTCCTTGAACGACCCTATCTTGTCGCGCGCGATGGCTTTGAGGTAATGTGCAAACCGCGAGACCGGGAAGAGATAGGGCAGATTGGCGCTCAGCCGCTCGTTCGACTGCGCGTCGGGATCGACTAGCCGGCCGGCGCGGGTTTCGTCGTCCTGCAGCGAATGCGCGCCGATGAAAGCCGCCAGATCCGTGTTCTTCCGGTGCAGGATCGGCATCAGGCCGAGCTTGGCCAGTTCCGCCTCGCGCCGGTCGTCGATGGCGACTTCCGTCGGACATTTCATCGCCACCGATCCGTCGTCGGTGGGAAAGCTGTGCACCGGCAGGTTGATGACTGTGCCGCCATTCTCGACGCCGCGGATCTGCGTGCCCCAGCCATAGAGCTTGTGGCTGCGGTTTATGTTCACGGCCATCGGGAAGGCGGCGTTCATCCAGACATATTTGTTGTGGTCGCCCTGGACCTCTTCCTCGAACGTGAAACCCTTCACCGGAACGGTATCCGTGCCGTAGGGAAGCCGTGCCAGGACGCGCGGCATCGTGAGGCCGATATAGCGCGCATCCTCACTCTCGCGCAGCGATTGCCACGAGGCGTAGGCGGCGTTGGAGACAATCTGCTGCAGGTCCTGCGGGTTCGGCAGTTCCTGCCAGCTGTCCATGCGGAACAGGCGCGGCGAGGCCGCCGCGATGAACGGCGTGTGCGCCGAGGCGCAGATGCCCGAGATGTTGCGCAACAGGCCGACGTCACGCGGATGGTTGGAGAATTCGTAGGCGCCGATCAGGCAGCCGATCGGCTCGCCGCCCAGCATCGAATACTCGTCCGTATAGACCTTCTTGAAGATCGGGCTCTGGTCCCACATCTGGCCTTCATAGTCTTCAAGCGTGTCGGCGAGCTGCTCCTTGGAAATGTTCATCACCCGGATCTTCAACTTCTGATCCGTCTCGGTGTTGTTGATGAGATACCAAAGGCCGCGCCATGTGCCTTCCATTTCGCGCACTTCCGGCGCGTGCAGGATCTCGTTGACCTGCTCCGACAGCATCTTGTCGATGCCCGCGATCAGCGACTTGATCGACTTGATCGCGTTGGACGAGATGGTCGTGGTGTCGGATCGCGACTGTGCCGCCAGCGCGAGATTGCGAACGAGTTGCTGCAGCTTCTCGCTGTCGTCCTTCTTGACCTTGAAATCCTTTTCCAGGAGCCCGCTGAACTCTCCGAGATCGATGGTCTCCGCCTCGGCGGCGACGTCTGCGGTCTTTTGCTGTTCGGCCATGATTACACCTCAACCTTGTCTTCGTCCGACAATGCCTGGCTGGCGATTTTGCCAAGAAGCGGCTCGTTGTTCAGAAGCTGCGCGATGCGCTTTTCGGCATCGACGCGGCCATCCATGAAGCCGAGCAGTTCCTCGAGCTGGCGACGCATCTTGAGGATCTCGGCCAGTTGCGGGACTTGCTCGGCAATCTTGTCCGGGGCGAAGTCGCCCATCTTGGTGAAGGTAAGATCGAGTGCCAGCTCTTCATCCCGCTCGGCGCCCTCAGCCTGAGGCAGCGTATTCTTCACGCGGGCTTTGACGCGCGGTCCAAGCGCCTCCATGAAACGCGGGAAGCGGTTCGCGTCGGTCTCGACAAAGGAGCGGTCCAGCACCGACTTCATCGCTTCCTTGGTCTGTGAAGCGCCGGAAAGGTCGGCCATCACGCCCATGACGAACGGCAATTCGATCGTCGTCGGGCTGCCATAGGTTTCCACGTCATAGGCGATCTGCACGCGCGGAGCGCGGTTCCGTTCAATGACTTTCGCTTTGCTTTCAGCTGGCATGGCTCGTTACCTTTCATCCTTCTGGGCCGTCTTCTTGGCATCGGGAACGCCGGCAAGCAGCCGGAATTCCTTCAGCCCCGACGGGGCGAGATCTTCCATCAGTTCAACGAAGTCCATATGCACCATCCGGCGCACCCGGCGGGCGAGGTGCGGAATCGGGCTCGACGGTTCGGTGCGGTCATAGAAGGCGACGACGAGGTCGAGGCATTTCACGACGTCGTCGCGCGAGGAAATCCGATCAGGGAGCCCCGTGCTCGGTTCCGCGTAACTTGCCATACTTGCCATCGTATCGGCTCCATTACCGTTTCGAACAGGCGTTGGTGGTTCTGCAGGCGCGGAAACAGGCTTTGCGGCGCCATTCGCGGTGGCGCCGGCGGCCGAGTTTCGTTCGAGGGTCGTCAGCAAACGCTGCAGAAACCGCTTTAATTCCGGAACGGTGGCGCCGCTGCCCTCGATACGGGCATTGAGGGCGGTTTCCACCGCCTCGAGGGCCGCGATCGCGGCGCGCGCATTGGCAAAGAGCGACGTCATCTCCGCGCCGGCCTGATCGATCTGTGCGACGCATGCGCTGCGCACCCGGTTCACCAATTGGCTGTGCGCGCTCGCCAGAGCCGCCTTTTCGGTCGCGTTCAGTCCCGAGGCCGCTTCCTGAAGCATGACACGCTCGTCGAGCGCGCCCTTCTCCAGATCCTCGCCGAGGATCGGGCCGATTGCACGCGGCGCGAAAAACGTCATTTTCCGCAAATCCTTGAGCAGGCCATCCTGACTGTTCTGGAGGTCAGTCAGCGCATTGATGCGGCGCAGGGCGGCGTCGCGCGGCGTAGCACCGGACCGCAGGGCCGGGTGCATGGTTGCCCAGTGCTGATCGAAGGTTTGCGCTATGAGGGTCAAGCCCTCAGCCAGCCCGGCCAGCCGATACTCGTTGGCCAGAGCACGCGTAACGATGACGAGGAGGCGCAGGTCCCGGCCGTGTGGACGCAGCTCTTCGGCCTTGGTGAGCACGGTGGACCAGTCGATCGGAACGGCAACTTCTAACTTGGCGTTCCCTTGATACTCGACCTTTTTCTGCTGTTCCGTCAGGCGCTCCAGCTCATGAAAGGCTGGATCGTTGCGCAAATCCTCCCCTGACGGATTTTCACCGTCCAGCGGATTCAGCCAGAGTGCGAGATCAAGCACACCATCCCCCAGCGCGCGGCTCTGCGCCGTGCGTAACCCAACGTTACCACACTGCGACACTTTACCACAATTTAGTTGATGCTCAATCTTAATACGAGCCTGCAACCGGCCAGCTGGGCTCGAAAGCGCTGGCGCATTTGTCGAACCCTGTCGGTGAATGCATCGCCAGCAGGCGGGGCGTTCGATGGCGTTGTAGCCAATGGCGCCGGCGCCTACCGGAACCGAAGAAATCGACTGAATCGAACACCCGGACGCCCCGCTCATAAACGCTCTTTGTCAAGTGGCTGCTTATGTGGCAGTTTATTGGCTGGCAGATTGGAGGGGCAAGTTCGATGGAACAGCGCCGGTCGTCGCAGAGCTTCAAACGCAAGGAACTGGTCGGCAAGCTCAATCCTGTCTGTTTGCGCGCCTTCAAGGCTGCGGCCGACACAGCCAAGCTGCGCGGCAACCCTTATGTCGAGCTCGTTCACTTCATCGAACAACTGGTGCTCTCAGAGCGCTCGGATGTGCAACTAGTACTGGCAGACGCCGGGGTGGATGCGAGCCGGCTCACGGCCGATATGACCCGCGCCGTCGACAAGCTGCCCTACGGCGCCACTTCGATCGAGGAATTTTCCGATCATATCTTTCACGCCATCCAGGAGGCCTGGGGCCTGGCGGGGCTGGAATTCAGCGTCGACGAAGTGCGCAGTGCGCATATTCTGCTCGCCTGCCTGAAGACCCCCGTGCTGGAAGGCTTGCTGTCAAAGATCAGCGGCGAATTCGACAAGATCGATGCGCAGGCCGTCATTACGCGGTTCGCAGACGTCATGGAGGGTTCGCTCGAAGCCGGCGCCTCGACTGCGGTTCCAGCCGCCGAAACACCGCGGCGGGCTGCGGGCGGGGATTCGGCGCTGGCGAAATATGCCACCGACCTGACCCAGCGCGCCCGCGACGGCAAGATCGATCCGGTCGTCGGCCGCGATCCCGAGATCAGGCAGATTGTCGATATCCTGATGCGGCGCCGGCAAAACAACCCGATCCTGACCGGCGAGGCCGGGGTTGGCAAAACCGCGGTCGTCGAGGGCTTTGCCTTGCGCATTGCCGAAGGCGACGTGCCGCCGACGCTGCAGGGCGTCAGCGTGCGCATGCTCGATGTCGGCCTGATGCAAGCGGGCGCCAGCGTAAAGGGCGAATTCGAAAAACGGCTGAAGGCGGTCATTGACGAGGTGCAATCCTCGGAAACGCCGGTCATCCTCTTCATCGACGAAGCGCACACCTTGATTGGCGCTGGCGGCGCGGCAGGAACCGGTGATGCGGCCAATCTGCTGAAGCCGGCGCTGGCGCGCGGCGAGCTTCGCACCATCGCGGCAACGACCTGGGCCGAGTACAAGCAGCACATCGAGAAGGACCCGGCGCTCACCCGTCGCTTCCAGGTCGTCAAGATAGATGAGCCGTCGGAAGTGGTGGCCGTTCTCATGCTGCGTGGTGTCGCCGGTGTTCTTGAGCAGCATCACAAGGTGCAGATCCTCGATGAGGCGATCGAGGCGGCGGTCAGCCTCTCCCACCGCTACATCCCGGCGCGGCAACTGCCCGACAAGGCCGTGAGCCTTCTCGACACCGCCTGCGCCCGTGTCGCCATTTCGCAGCATGCCACCCCTGCCGAGGTCGAGGACATCATGCGCCGCCGCCAGGCACTGGAGGTCGAGCGCGCCATCATCGGCCGCGAGGCAGCGATCGGCATCGAAGTGGCCGACCGGCAGGCTCGTGTCGAAACCGGACTGGCAGAGACCGAACTCACGCTTGCGGCCGCGCAGCAACGTTGGGATCGGGAAAAGGCGCTGGTTGGCGAGATACTCGAATTGCGCGCCAGGCTGCGCGGCGAGGGTGTGCCGCTCGACGCCGTGGAGCCTACGGGGGCGGTCGCCGAAACCGCAGGCGCCGATGCCCCCGAGGTCAAAGCGCCTGAAACCGATGCGCCTGAAACCGATGCGCCTGAACCCGATGCGGAAACAACGGCCACTGCCGATCCTTCTGCACCCGATCCGGCTGCCGATCTCGCGCGGCTGCGCGAGCTGATGGCCGACCTCGCAGAGGCGCAGGGCGAGACGCCGCTGATCCTGCCGTCGGTCGACCGCAATGCCGTGGCTGCCGTGGTGCAGGACTGGACCGGCATCCCGACCGGCCGGATGCTGTCGAGCCAGACCGAAAAGGCGCTGCGGCTCGCCGTCACACTGTCCGAGCGCGTGGTCGGTCAGGATCACGCCATGGAAATGATTGCCAAGCGCGTGCAGACCAGCCGCGCCGGGCTCGGCGCGCCCGAAAAGCCAGTGGGGGTTTTTCTGCTCTGCGGTCCCTCGGGTGTCGGCAAGACCGAAACCGCGCTGGCCCTGGCCGAGACGCTCTATGGCGGCGAGCAGAACCTCATTTCGATCAATATGTCCGAGTTCCAGGAGGCGCACACGGTCTCCACCTTGAAGGGCGCGCCGCCCGGATATGTCGGCTACGGCAAGGGCGGCATCCTCACCGAGGCGGTCCGGCGCAAGCCCTATTCGGTGATCTTGCTTGACGAGGTCGAGAAGGCGCATCCGGATGTGCATGAAATCTTCTTCCAGGTCTTCGACAAGGGAATGATGGACGACAGTGAAGGCCGGCGGATCGATTTCAAAAACACGCTGATCCTGCTCACCTCGAATGTTGGCTCCGAAGTCATTATGGACCGGACCAGAAGCGGCACGGTGCGGGCGGGGCTCGATGATCTCGACACAGCATTGCGCGCCCCGCTGCTGAAGGTTTTCCCAGCGGCCTTCCTCGGCCGGGTGGTGACCATCCCTTACTACCCGCTCTCGGACATGATGATCGAAGCGATCACCCGCCATCAGTTCGCCAAGATCGCCCGCCGGCTGCGCTCGAGCAACGATGCCGAGTTGGTGATCGGTGACGGCGTCATGGATCTGGTCAAAGCCCGCTGCACCGAGATCGAATCCGGCGGGCGAATGATCGACGCCATTTTGACAAACACGCTTCTGCCGGAACTGAGCCGTGGCGTGCTGAACCGGTCGCTGGAGGGCGAAAAGATGACGAAGGTGACGGTCGGAGCCTCCGAAGGAGGTTTCACCTATTCCTTCGAATAGCTGAGCAGGAATCTGTAGTTAGCCGGAGCCGTAGGACCGCTTAGGGTTGATCCCGCCGCATTTTACGATCAGCGTCGAGAAGATTCGCGCGCGGCCACGGAGCACTCGGCGGGCGCGGGTGCGCGAGGCGCGATGCTAGTTCCAGCTTTGGTGATGGCGGGCGCACTGCATTCAAACGATTTGCGGCAGCAAGCTGAAAAACTGGCCGCCCCACACCTCAGAGCAAGGGCTGTTCTCTCCAAGACTTTCCGCAGACCAATTTGATGCGATTCGCGCGTCGGTTGCATCGCAGCCCCAGACGCGCTACTATCACCTTCTCGCATTCCCGGGGGGGAAGGTGGATGAGCATCGTCGGTAGGGTCGGTCCAGTTCTAGATCAGGCGATTGCCGCAGTCCTCAACAGGGCCGGCTATGGCGACACCGTCTCGGTCAAAGCGGCATTAAACCAGGTTCGGCAGGCTGCACCTGGATTGGTCGCATCCAATGACGATCTGACCGAAGCTATCCTCGAAGTCGCTGCTGCCCTGGGCCTGTTCGTGGCTTTCGATGATCACGAGCAGTATCCGCTCAATCCCGCTTAGTTATTCGATCACCGCTCGGAACGTTCTAGCGAAATAATCCGGCCCCTCATGGAACCCTTTAGTAATCGGCGAGTTGCGTTCAGAGCTAAAGGTGACGTCATGGCAACCCGAGAGAGCGATCGTGGCTTCCGAGAGTTGGTCCGTTCGGAAGACAATCGTCGGAGCCTACGTAAGCGGTTAGGACTGGAGGGGGATCAAGCCCTGTCACCGAGGCTCGTCGCATTAGCGTTGAAGCTTCAGAAGGAGCTTGAGCGGCGAGAGCAACAGGTGGCCGACGAGAACCTCCCATCGCCCTGAAGTTCGTCATGGCATCTCATCCTCTGGACCATAGATGGCAAAGCGTGACAGAGCGGAGACCCTGTCGACGCTGTTCGCGATTGATCGGCACCGAAGCAATCGTCGTCACGTACTGAAAGTGTCGCTCAAAACTGATGCCTGACCGAGGCTGCGGACCAGCCGGCAGCTTTATGAGTATTTCGAAGGCGTGGCTTGTAGGTGCGACGGATATTTCTCGTTTTCCATCCGGCATCATTCCACCGTCCCCGCGGGTCTACGCGTAACGGTCGTGGCGGCGCACCCAGTCCATTCCCTCAGCTTCGTTGCGCCCCTTTGGCATGAGGTCGAGCATGGCGTAGGTGCCCATCATCACCTCTACACCGCGGCCGAAGGTGGAGTAGGTGTGAAAGACGTCGCCAGCATCATCTTTGTAGAAGGCGCTCAGACCAGGCCATTCCTCGCCGGTTTCCCGCCATTCGCCGAAGTTGTAGTCGATGTGCCCGGTGGCGACCTCTTCGGGCGTGAAACTGACCCGGAAATCGTAGTTGAACGGACTGCCGTTCGAGGACACCCATCGGAACTGCCAGCCCATGCGTCTGCGATAGCGCTCGATCTCGGCAAGCGGCGCGCGCGAGACGGCGATCATGGTTACATCGTGATGCGCCAGATGCTTGTTCATGCCGTCGGTGTGATCGGCCATGAACGAGCAACTCGGGCAGCCTTCCTTCCATCCCGGCGCGAACATGAAATGTTGTACGAGAAGTTGCGAACGGCCGTCGAAGAGATCGGCGAGTTCACGCTGACCATCCGGCGTTTCAAACAAATATTCCTTCTCGATACGCACCCATGGCAGGGCGAGCCGCTCGCGTGCGACCTTGTCGCGAAGATGCGTGAGTTCCTTCTCCGCTCGCAGGAGGTCCCGGCGGGCGGTCAGCCAGTCATCGCGTGAAACGACAGCGTGTTGCATTGTCAGTCTCCTTGGGTTTGGGCGACGGAAGTGTTGCAGTGCTGCGAACGGGCGGAAAAGAGCTTCAGCCACGGCGCTACGTGAAAGAGGCTCATCAGCAGATACATCAGGGCCATGTCGTTGATCGGCATGAAACGCGAGCCGGCAGAGCACATGGTCATACCCGCCGAGCCGACAGCAGAAATCCAGGCTATGAGTGCAAAGGTCGGTGCGGCGGCGAGCCCGAGCCAGCGGCCAACATCGACCGCTTGCCCGAGCAACGAAGTGGCTGTCTCTTTTGCTGCAAACATCGTCATTTCCGGTCCTGCGGTCGAATTCGCCGTTCCACGGTCTCGATACGAAGACGCTATCTCGGGCAGACGGGGAACTGAGAGTTACAAGTGTGACGGGATTTCAATGTGGGCTGCAAACGGACCTGCAGAAATCGCATCAGGTCTCAGGCCCTTTGCATCGCCTACCGAGCGGGTCGAGATACCCTGGACGTGAGGCCCCGGACGACGGCGGTCACCTTCTCGGCCATGCCGCGCGGTTCAAGGGAACCGGAGAAATAGGAGTCCTTCCTGAGCTTTGGGATGCGCAGTTCGACGGTGCGGCGCGCGTCTGCCAGTCGCGCTCGCGATTGCCGTTGCGCTGGGCCGTGCGCAACAGGTTCTTCTCGCCATAGGGGGTCTTTCAGTTGCGAGCGTCGCTTGCTGGAACTGCGTTGGTCAGTCGGAGGCCAATGGCATTTTTAATGGGACGCTAATATACCTAGACGCTCGAACGAGCAGCGCTGCCAAATACTTGAGGAACGCCAATGCGAAGACTCGTCTTGACCGCAATGTGTATCGCCATCGCCGCAACTGCCGCTAGCGCCCATGATTGGTACGAGGACAAGATTGACCCACTGACGAAATTCAAGTGTTGCGGTGGCTCTGACTGCCGCGCCATACCTCGGTCTTCGGTACGGTCCAGGATAGACGGTGGTTACACTTACTTGCCGCATAATTTCACCATCCCACGCGACCGTGTGCAGGAATCCCCGGACGAACAATACCACATCTGCGAGAGTACCTACGTCGTAACTAATCAGCTGTATTGGCGTTGCTTTTTCGCACCTCGCGCAAATGTCTCTCTAATTCTTCCACATTAAGGTAACTACTGCGCGTCGCTGCCGGGAGCGACATCGGCAAGTTGCGCAGCCGTCGCAAAATTCGGTCGCGCCGCCCGCTGCCTGAAACTGACGTTCGGGTTCGGTACACGGGAAAGATGTCCGCTTCTCGCGGATATCGTCGAAAAAGTCGGCGAAATCTCGGCCGGGACGTTAGGTCCTTCGCCTTGCTGCCCGGACAAGTGTAGCTGGACCAGCCCCAGCGCTTCGGCCGGAGAAGCGGCCGTTGTGATCGATCATCCGGGGAACATTTTCGTCGGCCTTCAATTTAAGCAGAGAAGCTGGTTTGGAGCAGATCAATGGGCATTTTTTCCGAACTCAACAAGAAGCTGACGGAAAATCTCTACGCGCACGGTAGCGACCTCATCGATCCTGCTGCGGATCTTCCCGAGAGCGTCGAGGAACGGGTCGAACTGTTGATGCCGTTCGTTCAGCCGGAGGCTCGCGAGTTGGTCCGCTCGCAAATCCTTGGTCTCATTCATGAGTACAGGAATGAGGATTCCGCTCCATCGAGTTAGAGACCGTTGGAAACTCTACTCTGGCGGCCAACTGATGGCGTTTTCTGCGCTTCCGGCACCCAAATGTCCGCTGCGCGCCGGTTCTCGAAACGCCGGTCAGGACGTCGGCTGGCCGTCATGTCGGGTACCGCCCGTATCGGGTTCGGAGCCGGATCCAACGCTCGGGTCAGGTACGACCGGGCAATGTTCTGCTTCGGAGCCCGTCGGGAGGACAATTGTGTGGGAGCAACGCTGCAAGCGCGCACCATAAGCACCAGTAAACGTCGCCGCCTTCGACTTGAATGCCTATCATCAACCCTGAGCAGCTGGCCGAAAGACGTGTGCTTTTGCAGCGCCGGAAAAATATCGACGATATGGTGGAGATACGCGCCGAATAGAACGGCGACGATCTCGTGGTTACCGCTACCGAAGATCGGGGTCCGATGAGAATTCTCGTTGTAGGAGCCACCGGCTTGATCGGCGCTTCGGTCTGCGCCCGCCTCGTTTCCGAAGGACATGAGGTGGTCGGCATCGTTCGTCGCCCTCGGGCAAACGCAGCCCCCATTTACCAGACATTGGTGCTGGATATGGCGGCCGCGCTACGCCCTGAAGGTTGGCTGCCGCATCTGACTGGCGTAGATGCCGTCGTGAACTGTGCCGGCGTTCTGCAGGACAGCCCTCGCGAAAAGACCGGGCAAGTCCATCGCGATGCGGCGGCGGCTCTTTTTCTCGCCTGCGCGCGGGCCGGCGTTGCCAAGGTGATCCACTTCTCGGCAATGGGTGTGGATAGGGCACAGCCTTCGTCGTTCTCGGCGACGAAATATGCCGGCGATCAGGCGCTCGTGGCGCTTGACCTGGACTGGATAATCCTTCGCCCTTCCGTGGTGCTCGGCCGGCCTGTGTTTGGGGCCAGTGCATTGTTTCGCGGGCTGGCCTCTCTGCCGATCCTGCCGTCAATGCCAGATACCGGCCGGCTGCAGGTCGTGCAGCTCGAGGATGTGGTCTCGACGGTCCTCTTCTTTCTCGATCCCGGCAGTCCGTCTCGTATGGCGCTGGAACTTGCCGGTCCCGAACAGCTGACCATGGATGAGATCGTCGGTACATTCCGCCGCTGGCTCGGCTGGGCTCCCGCAGCCAGGCTGGTCTTGCCGGGATGGCTTGCGCGGCTTCTCTACCGCCTCGGCGATCTTGCCGCGATGCTCGGCTGGCGGCCTCCGATGCGCACCAACGCCGCCAGGGAGATCACGCGAGGTGCGCTCGGAGATCCCTCGGACTGGATTTCCCTGACCGGCATGCGGCCACAAAGCCTGGCGCAGTTCCTCGCGCTCAATCCGGCGACGGTGCAGGAAAAATGGTTTGCCGGGCTTTATGTCACCAAGCCTGCAATCTTCGTCGTCCTGCCGTTGTTCTGGATCATGACAGGAGTTGTGTCGCTGACCACTGGCTACGGCAAAGGGATCGACCTCATGCAAAGCACGGGGGCTGGCATGTTATCGGTGCCTACCGTGATCGCCGGCGCTCTTGCCGACATCGTCGTCGGCGCACTCATGGCCTGGCGGCCAACGGCGCGAAAAGGTCTCTACTCAGGGATCGCGCTCTCGCTGTTCTATCTGATCGTGGGCACTTTCCTGCGCCCGGACCTGTGGAACGAACCACTTGGGCCATTCCTGAAGGTCCTGCCGATCATCGTCCTTCACTTCGTTGCCTTGGCGATCCTGGAGGAGCGCTGATGCTCTATTTCGTGCTGAAGTTCCTGCATGTCATCGGTGCCAGTGTGCTGCTTGGCACCGGCGCCGGCATCGCGTTCTTCATGCTTCTCGCCCACAGGACCGGCAATGCGGCAACAATTGCGGCAGTGGCGCGCATCGTAGTGGTCGCCGACTTTCTCTTCACGGCAACTGCCGTCGTGGCGCAGCCGATAACCGGCGTCGCGCTCGCCTGGCTGGCGGGTTACTCGCTCTCCGAAGGCTGGATCGTGCTGTCCATCGCGCTCTATATCGTTACCGGTGTGTTCTGGCTGCCGGTGGTATGGATGCAGATGGAGATGCGCAATCTGGCGTCCGAAGCCGCCAAAGCGGGGGCCCCGCTGCCGGCCCGGTATAGCAGGCTTTTCTGGCTGTGGTTCGCCTTTGGCTTTCCCGCCTTTGCTGCCGTGCTCGGGATTTTCTGGCTGATGATCGCGCGGCCGGCGATCGAGTGGTAAGGCTTGCTGCGACAGATGTCATGGCTTCGATTTCGGCGCTGGAACATCTTTCCCATGAATGCGTTCGGCGCGGATGGGTCAACCCGCGCGCAAACGCCGACATTCAGCCTCATCCGCGACTGAAGCGGATGTTCTCATTGTTGGCGGTGGACCCCCGGGGCTGGCGGCGGCTATCTATCTCGGCAGGTTCCGTCATCGGGTCGTGGTGGTCGACGCGGGTGAATCGCGCGCGATGCTGATTGCACAAAGCCGTAACTGTCCGGGATTTCCAGAAGGAATCAGCGGCCCCGATCTTTTGCAGCGGCTTAGTTCCCAGGCCGCCAAGTTCGGAGCGACACTGGTCCACGATCAGGCGTCATCGGTCGAGCCCACCGTAGGCGGGTTTGGCGCCGAGACCAACGGCGGGCGGATCGTCGCCCGCAAGGTATTCCTGGCGACAGGCATCGTCGACGTCGTGCCGGCAATTCCGAGTCTGCGCGAGGCCATCGCCAGAGGCAGCGTACGCCTTTGCCCGGTTTGTGACGGCTACGAAGTCATAGATCGTAAGGTCGCGGTCATCGGTCACGAGGCGAGGGTGCTGCGCGAGGCCTTGTTCCTCAAGCAGTATACGCAGCACGTCACAATGCTCGCACGCTATCTTCCAGATTTTTCCGCCAGCACACGGCGCGTGGCCATGGAAGAGAACATTGCTGTTTGCGACGCATTCAAAAAGTTTGTTCCCACCGACAGCGGCTACCAGGCCATCCTCAAGGACGGCGAGGTGCGCCATTTCGACGTCATCTATCCGGCGATGGGATGCCAGGTGCGTTCCGAACTCGCGCTGGCAATGGGCATCAAATGCTGCGACGAGGGCTATGTCGTCGTCGATAAGCATCAGCGGACCTCGGTCGAGGGGGTGTATGCCATCGGCGACCTGGTCAAGGCCCTGAACCAGATCGCGGTCGCTTTCGGCCAGGCTGCGATCGCCGCGACAGATGTTCACAATGACTTGGCCCTCGGCTACGAATAAGGCCCCTGAACATTAAAGGGGCACAGATATACGGCAGGCGGATATAGGGCGGACGAGATGGGACCAGCTAGTGTTGTGTTGCTGGGTTCCCCAGCCCTTCCACCAACGTGCTCAAGGCTGCATCCAAGGGGGCCGATCCCACCTTCTCGGGCACCAGGAGCCCATCGATCGCAAGCATGGTCATGCCGTGGACGAGTCCCCAGGCGGCTGCCGCCTGACCTTCTATCGGCCGCTTGCGAATGCTCCCCGCGGCCTGGCCGCGCCGGAGGATTTCGAGGAGAACATCGAATACCGCCAGCGCCCGCTCATTGAGATGCATTCCCACCGCTTTTCCCTCCTCCGCGCTAAACATCAGGCGGTAGAGAGCCGGGTTGTTCGTTCCGAACGCGACGTAGGCACGAGCTAGCGGAGTAATTTCGTTGCGCAGAGTTTTCGGCGCTTCAGACTTCGCTGCCGATAGGGACTCGCGCAGCCGGTCGAACCCAATCATGGCGATCTCCGCAAGCAGCGCGGCCTTATCGGGGAAGTGCTTGTAGGGTGCCGCGTGGCTTACGCCAGCCCGGCGGGCGACTTCCCGCAGCGTGAACTGCCAGCCCTTCTCCTCCCGAAGCATATCCAACGCCGTCTCGATAACCGCACGGCGGAGATCCCCGTGGTGATAGGGGCGGTTGGGTGCGTCCTGCATGGTACCTCAAAGTTTCTTGTGAATACATTGTTGACACTGGCTACTTAAGGGGCTACATCAAGGGAGTAAGTTTCTCCTGTCTACATCGGAGTGGGCCATGAACGCAATCGCAAAAATCACCGACGCAGATCGGCTAGGCAGTCTCCTCGCCGGTCAGCGTGCTGCCTTCCTGCGTGACGGAGCGCCTTCGCTGGCGCAGCGACGCGCTGATCTGGCCAGGTTCAGGGCTACGATCATCGGGCACCGCAAAGCGATCGAAGATGCCATCAATGCCGATTTCGGACATCGCTCGAGGCACGAAACGGCGATCATGGAAGTTGCAGCGGTCGCCGAGGGGACGAAGTATCTGATCCGCAACCTTCGCAAATTCATGGCGCCGACCCGCCGCCACGTTGCTCTGCACATGCGGATCGGCAGCGCCCGCATCGAATATCAGCCGCTTGGCGTCGTCGGCGTGATGTCGCCGTGGAACTATCCGGTGAACCTCGCGCTGATGCCGGTCGTAACGGCCATCGCGGCCGGAAACCGGGTGATGCTGAAACCTTCGGAGTTTACACCCGTCACCAATTCGCTGCTCGCGAAGATACTGGGCGAGGTCTTCCCCGAGGACCAGTTCGCGATGGTGACCGGCGATGCGGCCGCAGGGGCGGCATTCTCTGCCTTGCCGTTCGACCATCTCGTCTTCACCGGCAGCACCGCGGTGGGACGGTCGGTGATGAAGGCCGCTAGCGACAACCTTGTCCCGGTCACCCTTGAACTGGGGGGCAAATCGCCTAGCATCGTCGCCAAGGGCGACTCCCTCGACCGGGCGGCGGCGTCCATTGCTTTCGGTAAGCTACTCAACGCCGGCCAGACGTGCATCGCCCCCGATTACGCACTCGTCCACGAAAACGATGTCGGCTCGTTTGTCGGGACGTATGATCGGAAAGTGGCGTCCTTCTATGCGGACGGGCCGAGGAGCGAACACTATACTTCCATCATCAACGAGCGGCATTATGCCCGGCTTCAGAGCCTGATCGACGACGCCCGTTCCAAAGGAGCGCGGATCATCGAGGTCGGCAATCGGCCCGGTGAGGCGTCTATGCGCGCCAACACGCTGGCGCCAGCCGTCGTCCTCGGTGTCAAAGACGACATGCGCATCGCTCATGAGGAGATCTTCGGCCCGATCCTGCCGATTTTTCCCTACCGCGACATCGAAGAAGCGATCGCCTATGTGAACGCCCGGCCCCGGCCTCTCGCGCTCTACTACTTCGGCGCCGATGACGAGGACCGACGCATGGTGCTGAGCCGAACAACCTCAGGCAACGTCACTATCAACGGGACGATCATGCACATCGCCCAGGATGACTTGCCTTTCGGCGGTGTCGGTCCCAGCGGCATGGGCGCATACCATGGCATCGAAGGCTTCCGCACCCTCAGCCATGCCAAGGGGATCTATGAGCAGGGCCGTTGGAACCTCTCCGACCTTCTGCGCGCGCCCTTCAAACAGCCGATCGATACCATCCTCAACATGATGCTCCGGTGATCAGCATGCCGTCATCAAATCCAGCTCAGGAGCATCAGCACATGACCACTGACACGTCGTTGCCGCTACGCGGCTCCTGCGAATGCGGCGCTTGCCCGTTCGAGGTGCACACTGCGCCAAAGGGTAGATTCCGGTGCCACTGCATGATCTGCCAGGCGTTCAACGGCAAACCGTTCGCGGACGTGGTCGCCGTTCGCGCCAAGGATGTCGTGCTGAAAAACGCCGGCAACATCTCATTCAAGAAATACCGTCCGCCGCCGAACTTCAACCGCGGGGTCTGCCGGACCTGTGGCAAGCCCGTTGTGGAGGTTGCCGGCTTTGGGCCGGTCAAAGTGATGTTCATCCCGGCCAGCACTTTCGAGCCCGAGGCCCGGCTACCGCCGGTTCGGTTCGACATGTTCTATCACCGTCGAGTGCTGGACATGCCCGATAGCGTGCCCAGATACAGCGGCTATTTCGCGAGCGAGTTGGCGGTCGGGAAACTTATCATGAGTGGTTTGTGAAATGGCGAGTTGATTTATTTGCGTGCAATCGACGTGATGGTCTCGGCGCTGTTCGGCATCTACCTGCCGTCATGCGGCATCATCGGCTCGATCTTCGGCAAGATCGGCTAGGTTTATCACGGCGCTCACCGAACTGAACTATGCTCTTGGGCGTGAAATGGCGGCGCGGGATCCGGCCAGATCCTTACGGAAATTCACGGGATGGCTCACGTATCTGTGCCCGTTTCATGTTCGGGCGCCGATAAGCTCTCGAAACCTACCTCGCTAGCGCAGCATGGCTGCTAGCACGAAGGCGGCGGCCGCTACGAGAACGACTGCGGCAATCACCAGCACCGGCCAGTTGCTGCGAGGCTGAAGATCAGGCTCGCTTCCTACCGGCCGCATCGCATCGCCGAAGCTTGCTTCATTCGTGAACTCGGGCTTTCGCCGTGGACGAGCCTCGGCGACAGGATTCGGCACATCTGCCGCTTCGGCGTCGGTCTCTTCAGGTGCGGCGGCAGGATCGAACCCGGGGGTCTTATCCTGTGTCGCCCCGGCCTGAATATCGCCTGTCGCTTTGGCGGGCGTCTGATCTCGTCGTGCGGCCATCATGGTGTCTCCCTGGCAACCAAACTTCGATCTGCCTCAGGGGTTCCAGTCTGCGCCGCATTTGCTGAACACACCCGATTTCTGAACAGGCCCGATTTTCTGAACAGAATTGGCGCTGATCCTGCTTCTCCGGAACAGAGGGCGCCTTTCGCAGTTGTGTTTGGATCATTGCCTGGTGAGTTGGCCATGCCGTCTGCACTTGAGCAACTGGCTCAATCCGTGAAAGAGCGACGAGCGATCTTGTTCGTTGGGGCGGGGGTGTCGATGAGCGTCGGCCTGCCATCCTGGGAGAAGCTCATCGAGCATATGGTGGATGAACTCGGGCTCGATCGAGACGAGGTCGACAGGCCTGAGTCCAGTTACCAGGCTCTTGCGGAATATTACCGGCTGAAGCATGGCAGTCTCGGCCCCTTGCGCAGTTGGATGGATCGCGAATGGAGCGTCTCGCGGGAAAAAGTCAGGGGATCGGCGATCCACAAGCTGATCGTGTCACTCGATTTCCCGATCATCTACACCACCAACTATGATCGAAACCTTGAGGTTGCGTTCGAGGTCCACGACCGCGCGTTCGTAAAAGTGGCCAATGCCAAGGATATCGCCAAGGTGAACGGCGAGGTTACCCAGATCATCAAATACCACGGCGATTTCGACGACGATGCATCGCTGGTTCTGGCGGAGTCCGACTATTTCGAGCGGCTCTCGTTCGAATCACCATTGGACGTGAAGTTTCGCGCCGACGCACTGGGGCGCACCGTCCTGTTCATCGGCTACAGCATGTCAGACATGAACATCCGTCTGTTGCTGTATCGGCTTTGGGAAACCTGGCGCCGGTCCGGTTATGAAAAGAATCGTCCGAAATCGTTCGTCTTCATGCCGCAGCCGAGCGTCGTCCAGGAAGCGGTTCTCGGACGGTGGGGTATCGACATGCTAACCGAGGAGGCCGATCGGCCCGAGGATGCTCTGGTGGCATTCCTGAGCGAGCTCAAGGACGCGACGGACCAGGCTTAGCGCGTATACGTTCGGCCGGCCGGGAACATTGTCGATCGTTGCGACGTTCATAGCCGCGAAGGGATGCTGTTTGCGGAGGCGTATAATGGGCCAGTTCCAAATGATCGATCTCGTTTCCGTCATCGAAGCCTGCACCACCGACCGCGCCGCAGGGCGATTGGTGTCGATGGCCAAAGCCGTCGAAGAGTTGCGGGTGCTGACCGGTGATTTCATCTCGCCGGACGAAGTCGTGGCCAACGCCCTTTCGCCGGTGGCGTGGGAGCGCGGCTGCGCGGTCCTTTTCGACGAGCAGCCGGGCGCCGATATTCTGCACGCGCCATGGCAAGATGCCTGACTGAGGACGCCTGAGCGTGCCGAATATCGAGAGCCGCGCCGGCCGGGCGCTGCACGCATCGCATATGCCGCCGTCGGAAGCGCTGGCGGCGGTACCGCAACAGGAGTGTTTAACCACAATCCGTGAAACCGGAGAAATGCTATGAGCAAAAACGAGACCCGTTACGAACATGGCGCGACCAAGTACCCGGCCAAGAAAGATGCGGACGCGTCGGACCAATTCTCCCAGGAGGCGGCCGCCAACAAGAAGCCTGCCGGTGGGATGGGGCTGACACGGTCAAGCAACGAGGTGGAGGACAAAACCCATCAGTCCGAAGGGCAGAACCCGCCCAGGCAGTCCACGCCCAGTGCAGCGACCGAAAAGACATCCGGCGCCGGTCCGTCGATCGCCGAGCGTTCCAAGGACGCCAAGGCTCCGAAGAGCGGCCGCCAGCCAGGCGCCTACGTCAAGGACTAACCGGCCAGGGAACTCAGCCCATCATCGTCTTCAGCGGCTCCCGAGCGAGGTTTGCTTCGATCTCCTTGCGGCCCGGCGTTTCCCGCAGGGCTGTGAGCATGTTCTTGCGATATTCGTCCGGCATGCGCGGCGGCAGCATAGGTTCATACGCGTCGACGACCGCCTCTATGATCACCGGGCCTTCCGCGGCAAACGCGGCATCAAGAACCCCATCGACGTCCTCAGGCCGGGTGACGCTGTAGCCGATGCCCCCCATAGCTTCAGCGGCCAGGGCGAAATCGATCGGCTGGAGTTCGCAGGCAAACTGCGGGTTGCCGAGGAACATCATCTGCTCCCAGGCGATCTGGTTGAGCATGTTGTTCTTGATCACCAGAAGCTTGAGCGGAATCCTGTAACGCACGGCTGTCGAAAATTCGCCAAGCTGCATCGCCAGCCCGCCATCGCCCACAACCGCGAAAACCGGCCGGCCCGGGAAGGCGATCCCGCCGGCAATCGCATAGGGCAGCCCGCAGGCCATCGATGCCAGCGAGCCCGAGACGGCGAAATCCTGTCCTGCCTTGATATCGATATGACGGGCGGCAAGTTCGGTGTTTTGGCCGCAATCGCTGGCCAGGATCGCATTGGCCGGCATTCGGTCGCCGAATGCCTTGACGACGCGTTGCGGCTTGAGCGGCACGTCGTCCCTGCTTTCCGCCTCGGCCATCATCTTGCGCCAGCGCTGTAGGCTCTGCTGCGCATCTTCGAGAAAGGCTCTGTCCTGCTTCGGCTTCAGCCTTTCATTGAGCAATTGCAGCGTGATGGCCGCATCGCCGACGAGACCGGCCTCGACCGGATGGCGAAGGCCGATGCGCTGCGCATTGCGGTCGATCTGCACGCCGCGCGCCTTGCCCGGCTTGGGATAGTATTCGATGTAAGGGAAGGTTGAGCCGACGATCAGCAGCGCCTCGCATTCCTCCATGATCTCCTGCGAGGCCAGCGAGCCCAATATTCCTATTCCGCCCATGACGTGCGGGTGATCGTCCGGCAGAACGCCTTTTCCGAGCAAAGCCTTGGCGACGGGTGCGGCGAGGAGGTCCGCCGTCCTCTCGAGTTCCGTCTTCGCATGCAGCGCACCGCGCCCGGCAAGTATTGCCACCTTTGATGCTGTGTTGAGGATGTCAGCTGCAAGAGCAAGCTGGGCTTCGTCGGGTCGTTTGTCCCCTTCGAACCACCGTTCGGGCGTGTGTCTTGGAAGGTTGCGGGGCGAGCGCTTTGCCGACGTCTGTTCCTGCACGTCGCTGGCTATCGAGAGATGGGAGACGCCACGTCCCGCAAGCGCGGAACGACAGGCCAGCCCGGCAACGTTTTCCATATGCGCTGCGTCGCTCACTTGCGTGTTGAAGATGGCGACGTCGCTGAAAACGCGGGTGAGATCGACATCCTGCTGCGTGAACGTCTCGATCAAGTCGTGAAATTGCATGCCGGTTATGGCAAGCACCGGCGCCTGGTCGAGCTTTGCGTCGTAGAGGCCGGTGAGCAGGTGAGTGCCTCCTGGCCCTGAGGTGGCGAGGCAGACACCGAGCTTGCCGGTCCATTTGGCATAGGCCGTCGCCATGAAAGCCGCGGATTCCTCATGCCGCACCTGAACGAAGCGTATTTTGTCCTGCCTTGTGCGCAGCGCCTCCATGATGCCGTTTATGCCGTCCCCCGGCAGGCCGAAGATCACGCGCACGTCCCAGGCGATCAATGTGTCGACAAGGATCTCGGCAGTGTTGGGCATGGTTGCCTCCTGTGTGTGTTTTGTCCCGGGCCTGCAGCTTTACGCTCTCTCGCTTCGGCGTAGGGCTCAGAGGTGGACATAGGCGATCAGTCGCCGAACGACGGAGATGTCCTGATGTTCCATCGGAACACCGCGAGGAGAAAGACCGACGGATCATGGCAGATGCGGATGAGCAGCCCGGAGTCGATAGCGATGGACGGTTATTCGGCCGCCATCTCGGAACGATCCCGCCGCCCTGCCATTATCGCCATAAGGACAGGCTCAGATCGTGGTGGCCCACGATTGGTCCCGCTTCGGCAAGGACCGTTGCCACCTGCAACACCGGGACGTCGACGATTGCCGCCAGCGATCTGGGCCTCAAATCGAACGCAAGGTACCTTGGAGGAAACCAATGGTTGGACGCAGAACCCATGAGCAGCAATTGCGCATCATTGAAAAGCGGGAGAACACGAAGGGGGCCGGCAAGGATTTCGACGCAGACGCTGACCTGAAGCGATCAGCAGCGGAACGTGAAGCGCTGCGCAAGGGGTCGGAAATCAGGTCCAAGACACCCGACCTCGTTGACCCTGACGGTCGCAACATCCTTCGCGGAGAAAATCAGGAGAGCGTTCATCACAAGAACCGTCCCGACGACTAAGAATTGGAGCAGGCCCATGGCAAAAGGTGGCAAGAAGCACATCGGAGCGGGTGCACGGGGAAAGGGTTCTGGTACAGGCGCCAGGACCACGACCCCAAAGGACAAGCTAGAAGAAAACAAAGTCCTGTCCAACCGCGACAAGGCTCAGCATACGAAGGAACGCGGTCTGGATTCCAAGCAGATCGCAACTGAGCAGCGCCAGGATCACGCTGCCAATCGTTTGCGCGACTGAAGGCTCGCCCGCCGCTGGGGCGCGGTCTGGCCGGTAGAGAAAGATATCGCCGCGTTCGACGATCTCCATCCGTCGGCCCTTGCCAGCCATGGCGTGCCCCATCGGCTGTCGGCGAACGGGCTAGCCGGCAGATCGCATCGACGATTTGCTCTCGAACTGCTCTGCCTCGCGCAGCAGCCGGACCACCTCTGCGTCGGTGGTCTGCGCGAAATCCTCATAATACTGGCTCACGGCTCCAAACGGCTCGGGCGTGGCGAGACAGACCACTTCGTTCACATCGGTTTTGATAAGGTCCAGCGTGTCCTGGGGTGCGACCGGAACGGCCAGGACGACATGCGCGGCCCGATCCTTCCTTAGCGCCTTGAGCGCCACTCTGACCGTGCCTCCGGTCGCAATGCCGTCATCGACGACGATAACGGTCCGGCCCAGGACCGAAGCCGCAGGCCGGCTGCCGAGATAGAGGGTTCTGCGGCGCTCTATTTCGAGCAGTTGCCGCCGCTTCTCTGCTTCGACGTATTCGTCTGACGGCTGGACCAAAGCCATCGCCTCCTCGTTGAGGACGAGCTGCGGATTTTCCCCGTCGACGACCGCGCCGATGCCATATTCGGAATGGCCCGGCGCGCCGATCTTGCGCACAAGCAGCACGTCGAGCCGGGCACGGAGTGCCTTCGCCACTTCGAAGCCAACCGGCACGCCGCCGCGCGGCAGCGCCAGCACCAGTGGATCGGTTGCCGGGAACCTGGTCAAAGCGGCGGCAAGCTGGCGCCCCGCATCCGTTCGATCTTTGAATCTCAAGGCGTCAAAGCTCATGGTTTTCACCCTTTTGACCCTGGCATCGCGCTGCTCAGGCCCGGATTGTCGAAAACACCCCGGCCGGTCGCACTCCTCGACCAAAATTCCTTGCCGGCGAAACGACGATCGGAGGCAATTGTTTCGTCTCACCTTGGTAAAATTTGCCGAACCATGCGATTGGCCCCCGGTTCTGCTGCTGGCCCGGAGGGCCACTCAGGCAAAGAGCGTATGCCGTGGGCCAGGCGCGCGCCAAAAACGCTGCTGGAACAATCGATCGCCCTGATGCGTTCGACTGTTTTACTCCTGTCGGGAGTGCTCGATGGCGCCACGCCCTTTCTGGAAAGGCTATCTGAAGCTTTCGCTGGTGACCTGCCCGGTCGCGATGACGCCCGCTACCACCGAGAGCGAAAAGGTCCGGTTTCATACGCTCAATCGCAAGAGCGGGCATCGGGTGGTCAGCCAATATGTTGACGCCGTCAGCGGCAAGCCCGTTGCTGAAGACGACGAAGTCAAGGGCTATCAGCGCGGCGAGGACGAATACGTCCTGCTCGAGGACGATGAGATCGACGCAGTCGCGCTGGAGAGCACGCGTACCATCGACATCGACATGTTCGTCGATGCCGACAGCATCGGCTGGATCTGGTACGACAAGCCCCACTATCTCACTCCCGACGATCCGGTCGGGGAGGAGGCATTTTCGGTCATTCGCGACGCGATGCAGTCGACAGGGACAGTCGGAATATCGCGACTGGTCATGTACCGCCGCGAGCGCGCCGTCATGCTCGAACCGCGAGGCAAGGGCATCGTGCTGTGGACCCTGCGCTATGGCGATGAGGTTCGCGATCCCGAGGATTATTTCGGCAAGATCGAAGACGCCAAACCCGACCCAAAACTGATGGATATGGTCTCGACCTTGATCGATGAGCGGACCAGGCAGTGGGATCCCGCCATGACCGGAGATCCCGTCCAGGCGCGGCTGCTGGAGATCATTGCCTCGAAGAAGAAGGGCAAGAAGGGTCCGGCCAAGGCGAAGGCCAAGGCCGAGCAACCGCCCAGCAACGTGATCAACATCATGGATGCGTTGCGCAAGAGCATCGGCTCGGAGGCCGGAAAGCGAAAATAGGCGCACGCAGTTGCTCGGGAGGATAAAGGCAGCACAATGAAGGTCATCCCCCGCAACGGCGGGTTCGCCCTGCCGCTCGATACGCCTCCAATGGAAGCCAAGGCCGCTGATGCGATTCCCGAAGGAGACGGATGGCAATACGAGCGCAAATGGGACGGTTTTCGCTGCCTGGCATTCCGGCAGGATGATGCGGTGGAGTTGCGCGCAAAGTCAGGCAAGCCGCTCGGACGCTATTTTCCCGAACTCGTCGCGACATTGAAGGAACTACCGTCGCGCCGTTTTGTCGTCGACGGTGAAATCGTCATCTCGGTCGATGGCAAGTTTTCGTTCGACGCGCTCCAGATGCGGCTTCATCCCGCCGAGAGCAGGATCCGCAAGTTGTCCGCCGAAACCCCGGCGCACATCGTCCTGTTCGACATGCTCTGCGATGAGCACGGAACCGTCTGGTTGGCGCGGACCCTGAAAAAACGGCGAGTGATACTTGAGGCTTTCGTCGCTTCGGCAAACCGCAGGAACATCGTGCTTTCGCACTGTACGCGCGATCTGAACGAAGCCCGCTCCTGGTTAACTGATGCCGGACTCGGGGAGACGGACGGCGTGGTCGCCAAGCGGCTGGACGGTCCGTACCAACCGGGGGTGCGCGCGATGGTGAAGGTAAAGCGGCTGCGGTCGGCCGATTGCGTGGTCGGCGGCTTTCGCTATCTCAGCAACAGCCCGCAGGTCGGCTCTCTGTTGCTGGGTCTCTATAACGAGGCCGGCAAGCTCGATCACGTCGGTTTCACCTCGACCATTGCCAAGGACAACAGGGCCGAGCTTACCCGCAAACTCGAAGCGATGCGCGAGCCCCCCGGCTTTACCGGAAAGGCGCCGGGCGGGCCGAGCCGCTGGAGCACCGAGCGCAGCGGCGAATGGGAGCCGGTCCGGCCCGAACTGGTGGTCGAAGTACGCTTCGATCATGTCACCGGCGACCGTTTCCGGCATGGCACCAAGTTCCTGCGCTGGCGGCCGGACAAGGCACCGGAGCAATGCACGTTTGAGCAGATCGCCTGAGCCACTTCGGGATGCATGGGCGCATTCGTGACGTGGTCCTCAAGCCGCTTTCTTGCGCCGGTTCGCACGATCTTCGATCGGCGCTGCGGCAGCTCGGAAATCCTGCCAGGGATCCGACGACAGCGAGGCAAGCCGGGTCGGCGTGTTCTCGACGGTAAAATAGGCCGGTCCGATGCCGGGGCCGAGCTCGTCCCAGGCAAGCGGCATCGAGACCGCCGCACCCGGTCGTGCTCGTGTCGAATAGGGTGCGACCGCGGTCGCACCGCGCTGGTTGCGCAGATAGTCGACGAGGATTTTTCCGCGCCGTTTGGATTTGGTGATGGTCGAGACGTAGCGGTTGGGACTGTCGGCGGCCATGGAGTCGGCTATCGCCTTGGTAAACGCCTTTACAACAGGCCATTCCGCTTTCGGCTTCAACGGCGCCACGACGTGCAGACCCTTGCCGCCGGAGGTCTTGATGAAGGCGACAAGCCCTGCATCCTTCAGCCGGTCGCGGGTCTCGACGGCGGCTTCGGTCACCGCCTCCCAGCTCACGCCTTCGCCGGGATCGAGGTCCATGATGATCGTGTCCGGACGCTCCCAATCGCTCACCATCGAGCCCCAGGGGTGGATCTCCAGCGCCGCCGACTGGACGAGACCGATCAGCCCATCGAGATCATTGATGCTGATCAGTCGCTCGTCGGGCGGATCCTTGGGGTCGTGGACCAGCACGATGTTTGGATTGAGCCCCTTCCAGGCATGCTTCTGGAAGAATTGCTCGCCCGAAATCCCGTTGGGACATCGCACCAGCGCCAGCGCCCGGCCGACGATGTAGGGCGACGCATAGCGCCAGACCTCGGCATAATAGTCGGCGAGACCTTCCTTGGTCACGCCCTCGTCCGGCCAGTAAAGGCGGTCGGGATGGGTGAGCTTGACGGTCCGGCGCTGAGGTTGGGGCGCTGCCTTGCTCGTCTTAGGCGTCTCGCGCACGATCTCCTTCGCCGGCTTGTCTTCGCGCAATCCGCGGAACGAGGCGTGGCGTAGATTGCCGTCGGCGGTCCACGCCCGGAACTCGACTTCGGCGACGAGTTCCGGCCTGACATAGCGGACTTGCCGAGCCTCTTCGGCGGCCAGCCGTTCGTCGAACGGGCTTGACGGAACGCGTATTCGCTCGAGCTTCTTGAAGAGGCTCTCGGCAACCGCCGCCGTGTAGCCGGTGCCGACGCGCCCGACATGATGAAGCTTGCCGTCGTCATAGACACCCAGGACAAGCGAACCGATCGCCTTGCGCGACGTTGTCGAGGGGACATAGCCGGCCACGACAAATTCCTGCCGTGCCGAGCATTTCGACTTCACCCAGTTCTTGCTGCGGCCAGAGCGGTAAGGCGCATCGCGAAGCTTGGAGACAATGCCTTCCAGGCTCAGCCGACAGGCGTGTCGCAGCACCAGCGCGCCATCCTCCTCAAAATGGCCGCTGTAGCTGATGATGCCGCTGTCACTGCCGATGATCTTTTCCAACAATTCCTTGCGCTTGATCAGCGCAACGTCGCGCAGATCGGATCCGTCGAGATGAAGCAGGTCGAAAACGTAGAAGCGAAAGCGATCACTGCGGCCCTCGCTGAGATCGGCTTGCAGCGCGGAAAAATCCGATGCGCCGGCTGACGTCTCGACCACGAGCTCACTGTCGATCAGCGCCGTCCCGACCGGGATATCGGCCAGCGCCGAAACGACCGCCTTGCCGAATTTCTTCGTCCAGTCGAGACCGCTCCGCGTCAACAGTTTGACGCGGCCGGCTTCGATCCTGGCCTGCAGCCGGTAACCGTCGAATTTGATCTCGTGCAGCCAGCGCTCGCCCGACGGCGCTGACGAGACCAGGGTTGCCAGCGTCGGCTCGACGAAATCGGGAAGCGCCGCCTTCTTGGCGCCCTTGATCTTTGACGGTTCGGGAACGCTGACAGTGGAGGGAGGCTCTTCCGCTGGAGTTGGCCTGGTGCTGCCGCCGCGGCGCTTGCGAATGCGCCCTGTCTTGGACGACCAGCCGGGCTCTTCGCCGGCGACGTCCTCGATCTTGCGGCCGGTCGCGACGGATTCCGGCCGCTCGTCCAGAATGTCGGGATCACCTTCGGTGCGCGCGGCGTCATCGTCGCCTTTGATCAGCAGCCAGTTCTCGCGCTTCTCCCGCGGCTTTCCGGCCATGCGCACAAGATGCCAGCGGCCGCCAAGCTTCTCGCCGTGAAGTTCGAAATCGAGATGGCCTTTCGCATAGCCGCGATGCGCGTCGCCGATCGGCGTCCAAGTACCTCTGTCCCAAAGGAGGACGGTGCCGCCGCCATACTCGCCCTTCGGAATGGTGCCTTCGAAACCGCCATATTCCAGAGGATGGTCCTCGACGTGGACGGCAAGGCGCTTCTCGCCGGGGATCAGGCTCGGCCCTTTTGTGACGGCCCAGCTCTTGAGGACGCCGTCCATTTCGAGACGAAAATCATAATGGAGCCGGGTGGCATCGTGCTTCTGTACGACGAAGCTGTTGCCGGTCCTGGGCGCCCTGCGTCCCTGCGGCTCCGGGGTAACGGAAAAATTGCGCTTCTTGCGGTAGGTCTCGAGCGCCATCGGTCAGCCGGCCTTCCGACGCGGCGCTGTCTGCTTCGCCTTGGCATGGCGCGCTGGCTTTGACTTTGCCGCGGGCTTTCTTGTCGAGGGCTGCCTGCCGCCAACGCCGGCACTCTGGCGCAGCGCATCCATGAGATTGACGACCTTCTCCCGCTTGGCCGGCTTCGGAACGGCGATCTTCCTGCCTTCGAGCTTTGCCTTCACAAGCTCGGCGAGCGCCGCCTCGTAACGGTCGTCGAATTTGGTCGGATCGAATTTGCCTTTCTTGGTCTTGATGATGTGTTCGGCCAGTTCGAGCATCTCGCCCTCGATCTTCATATCGGGGATGTTGTCGAAAGCCTCCTCCGCCGAGCGCACCTCGTAATCGAAATTCAGCGTCGTTGCGACCAGGCCTTCGTCATAGGCGCGGACGAGCAGGGTCCGGACGCGCCGGAACAGCACGGTCTGGGCGATCGCGGCGACCTTCTTCCTGCGCATGCCCTCGCGGATCAGCCCAAACGCTTCTTCCGCGTGTTTGTCCGACGGGGCCAGGTAATAGGGCTTGTCGAAATACACATCGTCGACATCGGCACAGCCGATGAAGGCCGAGACCGACAGCGTCTTGTCGCTCTCGGGAACAGCGGCCGCGACCTCATCGGGTTCGAGCACGACGTACTCACCCGAGCCGATCTCATAGCCTTTGACCTGATCGTCCTTCTCCACCGGCTTGCCGCTGTCGCTGTCGACGAAAGCGCGATGCACCCTGTGGCCCGAGGCGCGGTTTATCGTGTGGAAGGCGATCCGCTCGGAGGTCGAGGCAGCCGTATAAAGCGCCACCGGGCAGCTGAGTTCTCCGATTTTCAGAAAACCCTTCCAATTTGCTCTCGGCGCCAAGACGAGCCTCACTGTCACAAGCATTGCACAGGAAATGCAACGTGGCGACGCCGAGATTTGTTCCTTGGCACCTGCGCGGCGATGATCAGAAGGGTCCTGGGCCAGCAGACAGCCGTTCCGCTGCAACCAAATTCACCACCCGCCGTTGTCGAGCAGCAAGGGAGCGGTAGGCCATGACGGGACTATCAATGACGAGACTATCATTTTTGTCGGCCCTGGCGACGGCGCTGGCTTTGGCTGCTTGCAGCAACGACCCCGAGCCGACACAGGGCAGCACCAGCAGCACTGAACCGACACAGAGCAACACCAACACCGTCGACCAAAATCCCGAGGTCGACAAGGATCCGACGCCGAAGACGACTACGGGCGGCGATCAACCCGGAACGCCGCCGGCGCAATGAGAATCGGGCAGGCCGACTGGATTCTCCCGGATGCATTACGGGCGACAAGGGCAAAAGATCTCACCCCGACTGGCTCTGCTCGACCAGATGATAGCTATACCGGTCTCGAATGAACGCGTTGAAAAACCGGCCTTTTGACGAGGCCTTGCGGAATGCCGCATAAGCCTGCGGCGGCACGTCGTCGAAATCGTAGCGATTTCCGCTTGGGACAAACCATACGGAGAGGGTCCTCGTCGCCGGATCGTAATTGATGCTTTGGATAACAGTTGAAGGCATTTCCCAACACTCGACGCGCCTGGGCAATAACCCGCCCCGGCAATCTGGGTTCCGTCTCGCGCATGTGGAGGCGATGATCCGGCCGGCCCGTCGCCTCAAGGCCTTGCCGCCAGCGGCCAACTTCACCAATTAGGATTGATGCCATCGCTCAAAACCAGGCAGCCGGGATTCGCCGGACAAGGCGACCTGTTTCGCGCGCCCGACTTTCACGCACGTGACGACTTGCCGGAAGGATTTTGCTACCAGCCGGAGCTGATCACGGCGGAGGAAGAGGCCAAACTGGCGCGGCAGCTCGAAAGTCTCGCCTTCCAGCCTTTCGACTTTCATGGCCATCTCGCTAACCGGCGCGTCGCCGGTTTTGGGCTCCGCTATGATTTCGACCAGCGCAAAGTCGTCGAGGCGCCGCCTGTCCCTGCTTTTCTGATGCCGCTCAGGGACAAGGTGGCGGCATTTGCGCGGCTGCCCGCCGACGCATTCGTGCACGTCTTGATCAACGAGTACCGGCTCGGTGCTGGTATCGGCTGGCATCGCGACAAGCCTCAGTTCGATGCCGTGGCCGGCGTTTCTCTTCTTGCGCCATGCAGCTTTCGGCTCCGCCGGAAGAACGGCAAGAGATGGGATCGCGAGACCATCACCCTCGAGCCAAGGTCGGCTTACCTGATGACGGGCCCGGCGCGCACCGAATGGCAGCACAGCATCCCGCCGGTTGCCGCGCACCGCTATTCCATCACCCTGCGGACCCTGCACCCGCAAGGGTCGCCTCGATCAAAGCGATAGTTCGATGACCAGGATCGAAACTGGCTCCTGTTTTTGCGGTTCGATAAGTGCGGAGATGCACGGCGACCCGTTCTGGATCTGCTCTGATCACGATGATGATTGTCGCAAGGCGATAGGCAGCCCGCTGACCGTCTGGGTCGGCTATCGACCGACCCAATTCAGATTGCTCACCGGCGCGCCAAAAAAATTCTCAAGGACCCGAGGCGTGCTTCGCACCTTCTGCGCCGATTGCGGGACATCCATAGCCTATCTCGACCAGGGGCTTCCCGAGGAACTCTATCTGACGATCGGCTTCTTCGACCACCCAGAACGCTTTGCGCCGCAGGCTCATGCCTATTGGGACATGAAGCTGCCGTGGGTGGAATTTCGTGACGATCTGCCGCGTGTGGGAAGATATTCAAGGCGGCGCGATCCGGCGGTCGGAAATCCGGCCGACCGGTAACCGGCAAAGCCGCCGATGGTACCCGAATGGCCCCAGCTGAATTGAATTGCGATCAGTTTGTAATCCAAACGAACCTGCATCGTCGCTTATCCACGCCGCTTTCGATACCTATCTGTTGAGCGCAAGGCATAGATCGGCAACAGGCGGCAGGATTTGGCAGAACGATCGGGAAGCGCAGACCTTCCACTTCATGGCGGACGCGTGCCGAAATGGCTCGGCGACCGTATGACGCGCCTTGGCGCGGTCATGTGTGAGGCGATCATTCACCACTACGGTCGCGAAGAGCTGCTGCGCCGGCTGGCGCATCCCTTCTGGTTCCAGTCGTTTGGCGCCGTCATGGGAATGGACTGGCATTCCTCCGGCATCACGACCAGCGTCATCGGTGCCCTCAAACGTGGTTTGGCTCCGCTCTCCGGCGAACTCGGTATTCACGTGTGCGGTGGCCGCGGCGCGCATTCACGCAAGACCCCGCAAGAGCTTGCCGCCATCGGCGAACGCGTCGGGTTCGACGGAACTGGCCTGGCAACGGCCAGCCGGCTTGTCGCCAAGGTCGACAGCGCCGCCGTCCAGGACGGCTTCGACCTTTATCTGCATGGCTTTATCGTCACCGATGACGGCGACTGGGTCGTGGTGCAGCAGGGCATGAACGGCGACAGCAAGGTGGCGCGCCGCTACCATTGGCTGTCCGAAGGCCTGAAGAGCTTCGTCGACCAGCCGCATGCCGCCATCGAGGGCGCCAACCAGGGCGAGATCGTCAATCTGACCGACCGCCGCGCCGACGCTTCGCGCAAGGGACAGCTGGAACTCCTGCAGGACCTCGGACCGGATCGCATTCTGAGGGAATTCGCCGCGCTCGAACGTGACGTGGCTGCCGCACCGGAGCCCGACCAGCCAATGCTGCCGCACCTGGTCATGCCGGCGCACCACGACCTTCGCGAAAGCGATGTCGTCATGCGTCGTCTTCATGGCAACATGGCGGCGGCTGCCGAGCGTGGCCCCGCCGATTTCTCCGAACTTCTCCTGGTCCCCGGCGTCGGTGCGCGGACGGTGCGGGCGCTGGCGCTGGTGGCCGAGGTTTTGCATGGCGCGCCATGCCGGTTTTCCGATCCTGGGCGCTTCTCGCTGGCACATGGCGGCAAGGACAGGCATCCATTCCCCGTGCCGCTGAAAGTCTATGACGAGACGATCGGCGTCCTGAAGTCTGCCGTCCACAAGGCCAGGCTCGGTCGCGACGAAGAAATCGGTGCCTTGAAGCGGCTGGACGACCAGTCACGGCAGGTCGAACGCTATGTCACCGGCCCCAGCCTGAAGGAAATCGTTGCCGGAGAGTTCGACCAGTCGCATCTGCTCGGCGGTCGCAGCGTGTTCGGCTGGGAGGCCGCACCCGAGACGCCCGCGGATGCTAAACAAATCAAGCAAAAGGGATAATCGGCCCGAATCGCAATTCAGCGGACCAAGTGGTGAAAATCTGACGCTTGATACCCACAACGAAATACCGATTTCGACCCGAAGACGACCTTGGCGCGCCGGGTCATGAATGGCAGCCCTACGCCCGCAACTGCCCTTTCCGACCCCCGCGCCGGATCCCGATATCTGCCACGCGGGCCCATGCTGTTGTTGTCCGGACTTGACGGCTGGCCCGAGGGCGGCGTTCGCTACTGTTCCGAAACTTAAGGTTCCCGGAGTTTCGCCTATCGCGTAATTGGGGTCGGCTGTCTTAAGAGGGCCGCTGCCCAGGGTGCCTACTTCTTAACGCATTGGCGGACTGGTGCGGCCGAGCAAACTTCGCCCACGCCGCAGTCCAGGTCGCGTGAACAAGGTTTCGGCATTTGCGGTGGCTCCAGCGTGACGAAAGGCGTCCTTGGCTCTTCCCCCGGTCCCGCCGTTCTCGGGAGGAAGGCGCCGGGATCACCGAGCGACTTCACATATCGATAGAATGACCGAATGTCGCTCTCCGGCATGACGCGAACGTTGTACCAAGGCATCGGCGGCAATGTGCGAAGTGTCTTGATGTAGGTTACATACCCGTCTTCGCTAAGGTCTTGCACGCTCCATCTCAGATTGTTTGCATAGGTTGTGCCCCACGGCCCCCGCCAACCTATTGCTTTCCCTCTCAATGCCTTGGTGGGGTCGAGTGCGCCCTCGGCTTCCCTGTAGCCGTCAGTATGGCAGTCGTGACAGCTGCCGATGATGGAAACCAGCCGTCCTCTCTCGACAGACACCTCCTCTGCCGCAAACGCTGCCCCCGATGCTGTCAATATTGCTGAGCTAACCAGGACCTTAATGAAGTGCATGGTACCCTCCTGCGCCCTCACACCGCTCGCTCAAAGCCAATAACAACGTGACTTACCACAATTTTGAAAGTTGGGGTGGGGACAGCAACGGATCGTTGGAGCCATGGGTCCCTAAGAGGCTCCTGGGACACTGTGGACAATCGCAGCACAGCACTACGTTCGACAACTAGGCGCTGCTCGCCTCCATCGTGGCCACCTGCAGACTCAACGACGTCAACCCGGTCGCCTACCTTGCCGAAACCCTCGACGCCATCATTAACGGCCATCCGCAGACCCAGATCGAGGAACTCATGCCCTGGAGATTCCGGAAAACGTCAAGCCCAAATCCATAGGCGATCCGCGAGGCGCTTACGAATAATTGACAGTCCAACCAAAACGGCGCTCCGTGGTTCGACGGGGATGGATCTTGGTACTCTTGGTTGATACCGGCCTTCGCCGTCACGATAGGGAGGATGCAATGCCGACAGTCATTGGCCACCATAACATCACAAAGGGAGCGAAGCACTGGCTCGACTCGCCGAAGCGCAAAGAGCTTTTTGGTCCGCTCGGCGTGACCAACATACGAACATTTGTAGATCCACAAAATCCGACTCGGGTGGCCGTTCTTATGGACGTTCCGGACATGGACGCCATGATGAAAGCTATGCAGAGCAAGGAAGCCGCGGATGCGATGGCCTTCGATGGAGTGGTGCCAGAGTCCTTGGTGATCCTGGTCGAATCGTAAAGGTGATTGCTCCGCTGGCAAGGTTAGAAGGGTTTGGTCAGCGATTGCCGTGCGGTTCCGGTCATTCTGGAAAGCGCCCATTATTGGCCTAGAGCCCGCTGGCCACTGGCTTCAAGAGCGGGCCCTGCGCGCGAGCGCCGACGTTGTTCTCGGTCGCGCCAAGATCAGCCGCTACAGCTTGCGCAACCTAATGCCGGCTCAAGTCCGCAAAGCAACTATTCCGCGCGTTCACGCTGGACTTCCGCTTGCCACCCAAAGCGGTTGTCTAACCTCGGGGACCAGCGTCAGGTTTTCAGTGCGCCAGGAAAGCTGG
>NZ_CAKXZT010000045.1 GCF_935825525.1 Mesorhizobium escarrei | reverse complement strand
ATGCCTGGCGCACGACAAAAAAAGAGCCGCGGATAAGGCGGCTCTCAGGAGTTTAACAGGGAGGCGTCAAACAAAGTGGCTCCAACCACTCGGTAAGAATCCAGATCACTGGATGCACATAGTAAACGCCTGTAAAGCTTAATGAAGCCTTAACGGCGTGGATATTTTTCGAACAAGCGTCGGCCGCCTGTGCCGTAACAGCACAATAACTCCAGGCCTTTTTGGGGCCCAGACCTTTGGACTCAGGCCTTTTGCGCCTCACGATGCCGCTCAGCTCTCCACACCACCGGCAGCGCGATGTAGGCGAACAGCAGCAGCCCCGCGTAAAAGCTCATCGAGGATGTTGCCACCAGCGGCTCGATCGCCGGGTTGCCGGCAAGCATGATGTAAAGGCCGATCAACAGCCCGGTGCCACTGATTGCCGTCAACCAGAAATGGACGGTGGCAAGCGTCTTTTCCGCGACTGCCGGAAACAGATGGTAGAAGAAGGCAAACACCGCCGACATCAGCCATCCGGCCACCATGATGTGGGCGTGGGTTGGCATCTGCGCATGATCTTTGCTGATCGCCATGTGTAGGCCGAGCGCCATCCCGACCAGTGCGTAGACGACGGCCAGCGTGAAGAAGTTTCGTGCTACTTTTTGCATAGTTTGCCCCGATTTGCCTTTTCCCGTCATGGGAATGGGTTGAGATCAGGCGGTCGCCCCGCCACCGGGTCTCCGGCATCGACGCATTAGCATCGGCAATGTTTCTGGACGATGTCGCATCGCGCCCGACCCTTCCCCGGCGCTGCCAGAATAGCAGAAGACGGCGTGACCCGCTTGCGCAATCCTTGAGCGCCGGCGACTTCCATCGGCTGGCAATCTAGAGAAGGCCGGCGATCCCGTCCCACAGGAGCTTGACCGCGACGACCGCTACGGTCGCATAGGTGAAGGGGTAGAACAGTTCCGGTCGCATCCGCCGCACCAGCCAGGCGCCGGCGATGGTCGAGAGCGGCGCCAGCGGCACCAGAACCGCCGACGCGGTCAGGTTGGTGGCGTCGAACTGCCCGAGCGCAAAATAGGGGATCAGCTTCAACGCGTTGGTGGCGGCAAAGAAGATTGCGGCGGTGCCCGACAGCACTTTCGGATCGAGCCGGATCGGCAGCGCATAGACCTGAAAGGGCGGGCCGCCGACATGGGCGACGAAGCTGGTGAAGCCGGCGACCGTCCCCCAGAATGCGGCAGCCGCGCGGTTGGGCTCGGCCGAATGGCTCGCACCGTGGCGTATCTGTAGATAGACCCAGCGAAGCACGAAGATGATTGCCACGGCGCCGACTATCAGCCGCACCATTTCCGCTGTCACCAGCGCCGCGGTCAGCCAGCCGAGGCCGATGCCGATCACCGCGCCCGGCATCATGTCCGCAAGCATCTTGCGGTCGTAGACACCCCACCATGTCCACACCGAGACGATGTCCATCAGGCACAGTATGGGCAGCAGGATGGCGGCTGCCTGCACCGGCGGCATGGCCAGCGCCATCAGCGGCACGCCGACGAAACCGACCGCACCGCCAAAGCCGCCCTTGGACAGACCGACCAGGATGACGGCTGGAATGGCGGCGGCATAGAACCACGGATCGAGAAGCAGGCCTGACATCGGCGGGGAGCGGTTGGAGGGAAAGCGTGTAGACGCTGGAATAGCCGATAAACTTTCGCGCCGCGACTGCAAATGCGTACCCGACGCTGGGCGTCGTTCGTGCTGAGGCCTGTCACGGATTCGAGAAGGCGGTTGCGGCGAGCGGCGGTGGGCGCCTGCGGATCGGCTGCGCCTTGATGATGGCTGTGCTCGTTTCGGCCTTGTCGGCGATACGGTCGAGAAGCTTGTCGAGGTCGCCGATCGAGCGCACGAACAGCCGGGCAACAAAGCAGTCGTCGCCCGTCACCTTGTCGCATTCGCCAAACTCCGGAATCCCCTCGATCAGCTTCTGGACAATATGCAGCTTGCCCGGCAAGGGCCGGATGCGAACGATCGCCTGCAAGGTGTAGCCGAGCGCTTGCGGATCGATTTCGACGGTGAAAGCCCTGATAACGCCACGATCCTCCAGCCGACGCAGGCGTTCCGCGACACTCGGCGACGACAGTCCTACCTGCTGGGCCAGTTCCTTCAATGAGGTTCGCGAATCCTTGATCAGGATTTCGAGAAGGCGTCGGTCCAGATCGTCCAGCATTTGACATTCCCAAGAAGAAGGCCGTCATCACCTTATTTAATTAGGTAGAACTAGCATATCACCTAGCGCAAATTATAGAAAGGGCTGGTGCCGCATGGGATTATCAACCATCAGGGGTCTCGAGAGGTACTCTTCATGGACAGCACGGTGCGCGGCACGATCGAAATGACGGCGGCAATGGCGATCCTCGGCACGATCGGATGGTTCGTCGTCATGTCGGGCGAGCCGATCATGGACGTCGTCTTCTGGCGCTGCGCCTTCGGCGCGATAACACTGCTGATCATCTGCGCCGCGCTCGGGCTGCTGCGCGGCAGGGTGTCACTGCGCATCGTGGCGATTGCGGCCCTTGGCGGCGCGGCCATCGTCATCAACTGGCTGCTGCTGTTCAGCTCGTTTTCCCACGCCTCGATCTCGATCGCCACGGCGGTCTACAACACGCAGCCCTTCATGCTCGTCGGCTTTGGCGCGCTCTTCTTTTCAGAGCGGCTGACCATGACAAAGCTGGCCTGGCTTGGCATCGCCTTCGCAGGCATGCTGCTGATCGTGCAGGCCTCACCTGAGGTAAGCCCCAATACAGGTAGTGTTGGCACGGATTATTTTACCGGCATCGCGATGGCGCTGGGTGCGGCTTTCTTCTGGGCCGTCGCCGCCATCGTCACCAAGAAGCTCAGAGGCACGCCACCGCACCTGATCGCCCTGATCCAGGTCAGTGTCGGCGTCGTCATGCTGGCACCCTTCGCCAACTTTTCCCATCTTCCCGCCGATGCGTGGAGCTGGAGCATGCTGGCGACGCTTGGCGTCGTCCATACCGGTCTGATGTACATCCTGATGTACGGCGCCATTCAGAAACTGCCAACGCATCTGCAGGGGTCGCTGTCCTTTATCTACCCTGTGGTCGCGATCCTGGTCGATGTCGTCGCCTTCGGCCATCGGCTGCATCCGGCCCAGATCGTCGGCGCCGCCGCCATCCTGGTCGCCGCCGCCGGCATGAACCTCGGCTGGAGACTGTGGAGATCGAAGATTCCAGCCGAGAGCCTCCAGGCAATCGAGTGAGCGAAGAACGTCGCCGGACGACAATCATGCGCCAATGATCCTGCCCCGCCCGCCTGTTCAAGGCCGGCACTTTGCTCTATGCCGCAATGCAACCATCTTCGCCCGGCATAGGCGAAAACCGGGATCGAAACCAATGAACGACGCAACGCCTCCAAATCGCTGCCGCATCGTGCTGATCGCGCCGCCAGGCGTGCCGGCTGAGCGCATCGGCGCGGCGTTCGAGGGCGGCGACGTCGCCTCGCTCATCGTGCCCGAAAACGACATGGACGAAGCCTCCTTCCAGGCCTTCGCCGAACAGATCGTGCCGGCGGCGCAAGCGGCAGGCGTCGCCGTCATCATTGCCGGCGACACCCGTATCGCCGGTCGCGTCCAGGCCGATGGCATTCATGTCGAGGCCGGCAAGGCCGAACTCGCCGAGACGATCGAACGTTTTCAGGCAAAAATGATGGTCGGCACCGGCGGCGCCAAGACCCGCGACGATGCGCTGGAACTCGGCGAACTCAGGCCCGACTACATCTTCTTCGGCCGCTTCGGCTACGACAACAAGCCGGAGCCGCACCCACGCAACCTGTCGCTGGGGCAATGGTGGGCGGATGTGATCCAGATCCCTTGCATCGTCATGGCCGGGTCCGACATCGCTTCGGTGGAAGCGGTGGCTGCCACCGGCGCCGAATTCGTGGCGCTGTCCAGCGCCGTCTTTGCCGAGGGCATCGACCCAAAGCTGGCAGTCGCCAGCGCCAACGCGCTGCTCGACGAAACCGCGCCGCGTTTCGAGGACTGACGTGCCGGTGCGGACAATTCTTTTCGGTGCTTTGCTCGCAGTGCTCACGGTGCAGGCCGCCTTGGCGGAAACTGTCCCGTTGCCGCAACCCAAGCCCGACAGCGGTGAAAACACGGACAAGCCGATCGGCACGCCGCTGCCGCAGCCCGCCACCACGGCGCCGCTGCCATCGGCCGACGCCATCAATCCCGACCGCTTCGGTGCCAAGCCGTCGGACTCCGCCTACGGCGCCTTCCAGCGCGGCCTGTACAAGACGGCCTACAACCTCGCCTTGGTTCGCGCCCAGAACGGCGATCCGGCGGCGCAGACATTGATCGCCGAAATATTGTCGCGCGGCCTTGGCGTGCCGGTCGACGCGGCAGAGGCGGCAAAGTGGTACGCGCTTGCCGCCGAGCAGGGCATACCGGAATCACAGTTCCAATATGCGCTGATGCTGCTCGACGGCCGCTACGTCAAGAAGGACGAGAAAGGGGCCTACGCGCTGATGCAGGCCGCCGCCGAGGCCGGCAACCGTCTGGCCCAGTTCAATTTCGCGCAGCTGCTGGTCCAGCAGGATCCCGGCGATGCCGGCATCGCAAAGGCGTTGTCCTACTATCAGCGCGCCGCCGCAACCGGCCTTGCCGACGCGCAATATGCGATGGCGCAGGTCTATGCCAATGGCGTCGGCGGCAAGCCGCGCGACGATGCCCAGGCACGCGGCCTGCTGGCGCAGGCAGCAAGGCAGAACTACGATACGGCGCAGATCGATCTCGCTGCCTGGATGATCGAAGGACGCGGTGGCGCCCGCGACCTGAAGTCCGGCTTCGGCTGGATGAAACAGGCCGCCGAAGGCGGCAATGTCGCCGCCCAGAACCGCCTCGCCAAGCTTTACATGGCCGGCATCGGCACCGATCCGGATCCGATCCTTGCCGGCGCCTGGTACGTCGTCGCACGCCGCGCCGGGCTGATCGACCCGCAGATGGACGATTTTCTGCAGGGCCTGACCGACGACCAGACCAAGCAGGCGCTGCAGAAGGCCAACCGCCTGCCGTAAAGCGTCGCGGACAGTGAATTATCTGGCAGTGGCGCGGGTTGGATGCTGGCGAGGGAATGGCTCCGCCCCCCACTCCCTCGCATGCCGTCCCCTTGGCCACTCCTCCTCTTCCCACTCTTGCCCACTCCCTTGCCTCTCCTGGCGATTTGTGGTCTTGGAGGCGCCAAATCGCTTTCGTCGCGAAAATCTCAATTCCGGATCACATCATCATGGCCAAGATCAATGGCAACGAAATCCGTCCCGGCAATGTCATTGAGCATGACGGCGGCCTGTGGGTGGCGGTCAGAACCAACACTGTCAAACCCGGCAAGGGCGGCGCCTACAACCAGGTCGAGCTGAAGAACCTGATCAACGGCACCAAGCTCAATGAGCGTTTTCGCTCGGCCGAGACAGTCGAGCAGATCCGACTCGATCTAAAGGACTTTTCCTTCCTCTACGAACAGGGCGAAGCGCTGGTGTTCATGGACACCGAAAGCTACGAGCAGCTTGAATTGCAAAAGGATTTCGTCGGCGATCGCGCTGCCTTCCTGCAGGACGGCATGATGGTGACGGTCCAGCTCTATGACGAAAGGCCGATCGGCATTTCGCTGCCCGATCAGGTGACGCTGACGATCACCGAGGCCGACCCGGTGGTGAAGGGCCAGACCGCAGCCTCGTCCTACAAGCCGGCGATGCTGGAAAACGGCATTCGCGTGCTGGTGCCGCCGTTCATCGGCTCGGGCGAACGTATCATAGTCGACACCAACGAAATCACTTACGTGCGCCGCGCCGACTAAGGCATGATCCCAAAAAGTTGCAGACTTTTTGGAAATGATCATGTCTCAAAGCAAACAGGCATGATCCCCAAAAGCTGCAGACTTTTGGATAAGATCATGCCTCGAAGCAAATAGGCGCAACGGCAGGAAGAAGAGCAATGGCGCGTTCCGCGATCCTCAATGTCATGGTCCAGGCCGCTATGAAGGCCGGCCGCTCGCTGTCGCGGGATTTCGGCGAAGTGCAGAACCTGCAGGTCTCGATGAAGGGACCGGGCGACTATGTCAGCCAGGCCGACCGCAAGGCTGAAGACATCCTCTTCACCGAGCTGTCGAAGGCGCGGCCGGGCTACGCCTTCCTGATGGAGGAGCGCGGCCTGATCGAAGGCGACGACGGCCAGCACCGCTGGATCGTCGACCCGCTCGACGGCACCACCAATTTCCTGCACGGCATTCCGCTCTTCGCCATCTCGATCGCGCTGGAGCGCCAGGGCCAGATCGTCGCCGGCGTCGTCTACAATCCGGCGATGGACGAACTCTACACCGCCGAGCGCGGCGGCGGCGCGTTCATGAATGACCGCCGGCTGCGGGTTGCCGGCCGCACTAAGCTGATCGACACGGTGATCGGCTGCGGCGTGCCGCATCTCGGCCGCGGCCAGCATGGCAATTTCCTCATCGAGTTGCGCAACGTGATGGCCGAAGTTTCGGGCGTGCGCCGCCTCGGCTCCGCGTCGCTCGATCTCGCTTACGTCGCTGCCGGCCGCATGGACGGGTTCTGGGAAACCGGCCTGTCGGCCTGGGACGTCGCCGCCGGCATCCTGCTGATCCGCGAGGCGGGCGGCTTCATCTCCGACTACGCCGGCGGGCAGAACATGCTGGATGGCGGCTCGATCATCGCAGGCAACGAGACCATCCAGCGTGCGCTGTTGAAGACCGTCAGGAAGCCGGTGACGCGCTAGGCTCTAGCATAGCTAGCGGACTTGGCGCGCTGAACCGCCGCAGTCGCAAAACCGCAACGAAAGCTTGAAATGCTGTCCGGCATCCGCCCAAATAGGCGGATGCAGGATCGTTCATGACGCATATCGGCCCGAAATCCCAGATCGAGATACCCCAGATCGAAATCCCCTTCATGGGACGCTGGCACTATTCGCGCGCCGAAATGATCGCCGACGGCATCGTCCATGCGGTGGGCATCGTGCTCGCCATTGCTGCCGGCTCGACGCTGCTGGCGCTGGCCGCCTTCCATACCGATCCGGGCGAATATATCGCCGCCGCTTTCTACGTGATTTCGCTGCTCACCCTGCTGTCGGTGTCGCTGGCCTATAATCTGTGGCCGGTGTCGTCGCCAGCCAAGTGGATATTGCGGCGCTTCGACCATGCCGCGATCTACCTGCTGATCGCCGCGACCTACACGCCTTTCCTCGCCCAGCTCGACGGCTCGCCGCTGGCCATCTCGATGATCGTCCTGGTCTGGGCCGCTGCAGCGATCGGCATCGCCATCAAAGTGCTTCTTCCCGGACGCTTCGACCGGCTGGCGATCGTCTTCTATCTCGCCATCGGCTGGAGCGGCATCGTTCTTGTCGAGCCGCTCGTCCAGACATTGCCGACGACATCGATCGCGCTGATCGTCGCCGGCGGCATCGTCTATTCCTGCGGCGTCACCTTCTTCGCCTGGAAGGGCCTGCGCTTCCACAATGCGCTGTGGCACGGCTTTGTCGTCACCGGCGCCGGCCTGCATCTGGCCGCCATGGTCGACTGCCTGGTCATCAACCGACTCTGACGCCAGTGGTCCGCTTGGCAATATTGCCAAGCGCCATTCAATTTGGTCACAATTGCGTTTAGAGTCGCCGTCAAACGTGAATTGGCGGCGGCGGCATCGGAAACGGGGCACGGATGGCTTTTTTCAGATCCTTCGGCATGGGCAGACGCTCCGACGTGCTGATGTACGATCCGCACAAATTGTCGAGCCCGCAGGTGTTTCTGCTGACCATGGTCATCTTCCTGATGATCGTCGCTTTCATCGCCGCTATCCTGACCCGTCAGATCTCCACAGCCTTTGCCACCAATCCCGGTCTCAACGGCCTGATCGTCGGCGTGCTTGCGGTCGGCATCCTGCTGGCCTTCGCGCAGGTCGGCCGGCTGTTTCGCGAAGTGCGCTGGGTCAACTCTTTTCGGGCCGGCTCCGAAACCACCGAACCGGTGCTGCTGGCGCCGATGAAGGCGATGATCGGCCGCTCGTCGACGATCGCCTTCTCGACCAGCTCGATGCGCACCATGCTCGATTCGATCGCCACCCGCCTCGACGAAAGCCGCGACACCTCGCGCTATCTTGTCGGGCTGCTGGTGTTCCTTGGCCTGCTTGGAACCTTCTGGGGCCTGCTCAACACGATCGGCTCGATCCGCGAAACCATCGATTCGCTCGATCCCGGCACCGGCGATGCCGCCGCCGTGCTCGAATCGCTGAAGGCCGGGCTTTCCGCGCCGCTGGCCGGCATGGGTACCGCCTTCTCGTCCTCGCTGTTTGGCCTGTCCGGTTCCCTGGTGCTCGGCTTCCTCGACCTGCAGGCTGGCCGCGCCCAGACACGCTTCTACACCGAGCTCGAAAACTGGCTGTCCTCGGTCACCGACCTGTCGTCCGACATTGTCGTCGCCGAACCGCCCAAGGTCGAATCCTCCGACGAGATCCGCGTCCTGTCGGAAAGACTGCGCAGCATGCAGGAGAACGGCGGCGGCGCCAATCCGCGTGTCGCCACCGCCATGGCCAACCTTGCCGACGGCATTTCGGGCCTGGTCAAGAACATGCGCTCGGAGCAGCAGATCATGCGCGACTGGGTCGAGGCCCAGTCGGACGAGCAGAAGGCGATGCGCAACACTCTGGAGAAGATCGCCGACGCCCTGAAGAAGACTGGAGTCCATTAGCATGGCTCTCGCCAGGAGCCGGCGTGCCGATCGCCGTATCGATTACTGGCCGGGCTTCGTCGACGCGCTGTCGACGTTGCTGCTGGCGATCATGTTCCTGCTTACCGTCTTCGTGCTGGCGCAGTTCCTGCTCGGCCGCGAAATCTCCGGCAAGGACACGGTGCTCAACCGCCTCAATTCGCAGATCAACGAACTGACCCAGCTTCTGGCGCTGGAGCGCTCGACAACGCAGGACAAGGAAGATTCGCTCGCCAATTTGCAGGCGTCGCTGTCGGCGTCGGAGGCGGAAAAGAGCCGGCTCGAACAATTGCTGGCGCAAGGCGCCGGTGCCGGCGACGCCGCCAACCAGCGGGCCACGGCGCTTTCGGGCGAACTCGACAACCAGCGCCAGATCAGCCAGCAGGCGCTGAGCCAGGTTGAAATCCTCAACCAGCAGATCTCGGCGCTGCGCAGGCAGATCGGAGCGCTCGAAGAAGCGCTCAACGTGTCCGAAACGCGCGATCGCGAGTCCAACACCAAGATCGCCGATCTCGGCCGCCGCCTGAACGTCGCGCTGGCGCAACGCGTGCAGGAACTGAACCGCTACCGGTCCGACTTCTTCGGGCGCTTACGCGAAATCCTCGCCGACCGCGAGAACATCCGCATCGTCGGCGACCGTTTCGTCTTCCAGTCGGAAGTGCTTTTCCCGACAGGCTCCGAAGTGATCAACGACGCCGGCAAGGACGAGATGAAGAAGCTCGCCGACGCCATCATCGACCTGCAGAAGGAGATCCCGCCGGAGATCAATTGGGTGCTGCGCGTCGACGGCCACACCGACGACAAGCCGCTGTCGGGCACCGGCCGCTACCGCGACAATTGGGAATTGTCGACGGCGCGCTCGACCTCGGTGGTGAAGTTTCTGGTCGAGAACGGCGTGCCGGCCAACCGCCTGGTTGCGGCCGGCTTCGGCGAATTCCAGCCGCTCGACCCCGCCGACACCGACGACGCACGCAACAAGAACCGCCGCATCGAGCTGAAATTGACCGAGCGCTGATCGCCCGGCTCCAGGCGGCCGCTGCATTTAAAGCATGTCGCGCAAAAGCATGCCCTCGGGCCTGACCCGCAGGTGTGCAGCGGTTTTGCAATAACGACATGCATAAGACAGTAACCTAAAGCGCGTCGCATGAGGCCGGTCAAATGCGACGCGCTCTAGGGTGGCAATGCGCGCTGGCAAGGCCTGAAAAAATTACCTTTTTTTAATTACACTTTGCCGAGGATCGCTCCTAGCTATGTCACGGGGCCGAGAACCGCCGGCGGTGGAACCGTCCATCGCGACCCGACGGAACCGACGGCCCACGGCCGGAAGGTGGGTGTTCCAATCGCCGCCTTCGCCAGCAAAAGGAGACGCAACCATGCGCTCTTTTACTCCCAAGACCCTTAGGACTGCAACGCTCGCCGCACTTCTCGTCATCGTTCCGTTTGCTGGCGCCTACGCCGGCCCGCGTGAGACAGCTTTGATCAACCAGATGGAGAGCGTGGATACCGGTATCCGAGCCGCCATGCAGGCGAACAGAATCAAGCCGGACGAGGCGCGTGACTTGCGCACGCACGTCGCTCAACTTGATCGGGCCGCGCACAGGGCCGCGCGAGATGGATCGATGCCGGCCACGCAATATCATAGAATGCTGGCGCAGCTCGATCATGTGAGCCAAAGGCTGCGGGCCGCCACCGGCAGCGCCTTCCTCATCGGCAGCGGCGGCGATGGCGGGTACTATCCGAACGGCTACGGCCCAAACTATCCAAGAGGCTGAAATCATCCATTACAGCGCCGCGCGGGTTTTCGGACGCGCAAAGGACGATGGAGCAATTTTGATTTGCGCATGATCCTTTTCCGGCCTTCGGTTCAGGATCATGCGCTCAACCGTCGCTCGCCTGGGTTGTTCGGGCTGCTGCTGAAGACGGACCTGCTGGGACGCCGCTTGATATCGCCTGCAAAGCGCTGCTGGAGGTCGTCAATGGCTTCCGCGAGTCCCAGATGATCGCGATTGCGACCGCCTGAGGATCGTGGCGATGGTATCGACTGGCGCTCTGCGCCTTTCCGTGGAAATGTGGCAGCAGGAGAATGGGAAGCGTCCGCTGGCGACAAACTCCAGGACACGTTTAAGGGGCTGAAGGCTGAAGGCTGAAATCTAACGCCCCCTTCGGTCGAGTAGAGGC
>NZ_CAKXZT010000044.1 GCF_935825525.1 Mesorhizobium escarrei | reverse complement strand
ACTCAAACGCGATTCCCCTGCCCTTGAGGGGGAGATGCCAAGTGGTGGGCAAAGAGGGCAGGCCAGAGGGGGTCGGTTCGACTGGATGCGACCTCCCTTGCGAAAGATGGAGGTTAGCGCTCTACGCGAGGCGACCCCCTCTGTCGCCTTCGGCGACATCTCCCCCTCGAGGGGGGAGATTCACCCCGCAAGCCGGCTAACCATCTCGTGCTGCGCGTAGGCGCGGCCGAAGCGGTTGGCGAGGAAGGCGCCGAGCGCGATGTCTTCCTGCTTGAGAAAACCCTTCGCCGGCAAGCTGCCGTCGGCCAGCATGTCGAGCACCGCGCAGATGGCGGAGGCGGTGGTGATCTGGATGGCGCTGCGCACCTTGTCGCCGACGCGCTTGGCGTAGATCTTGTTGGCGTAGGTCTCCTGCAGCAGGCGGCCGTTCTTGCGGCCGCTGACGGTGACGAAGACGATGACCACGTCCTGCAGCGTCGCCGGCAGGGCGCTCTCAAAAATGTCCTTCAGCACGTCGCGGCGGTGGCGCAGGCCGAGATCGTTGAGCAGCGCCTTCATGATCGCGGCGTGGCCGGGGTAGCGGATGGTGCGATAGTTCAGCGTGCGCACCTTGCCCTTCAGCGTTTCGGCCAGCGTGCCGAGCCCGCCCGAGGTGTTGAACGCCTCATAGGTGACGCCGTCAAGCGAGAATTCCTCGCGCTCCTCCAGCGGCGGCACCTCGATCAGCTCGCCTTCGACGATCGCCTCGCAAGGCTCGCAATACTCGTTGATGACGCCGTCCGTGCTCCAGGTCAGATTGTAGTTCAGCGCATTCGACGGGTATTGCGGCAGCGCGCCAACCCGCATGCGCACGCTTTCCAGCGTGTCGAAGCGACTGGCGAGATCGTTGGCGACGATCGAGATGAAGCCCGGCGCCAGCCCGCATTGCGGGATGAAGGCGCTGTTGGCGGAGCGCGCCAAATGCTTGACGCGCCGGGTCGCGACGACGTCCTCGGTCAGGTCGAGATAGTGGACGCCAGCGCTGGCTGCCGCTTCGGCGATGCGCGTTGTCAGATGGAACGGGGCAGCGCTGAGCACGGCGAACCTGCCGACCAAAGCCGCTTCGAGCGTGCCTGGTGCTTCGATGTCGAGTTCGAGCGTCTCGACCGTTTCAGGCAGTTCGGCCGCGCCGAGCTGCGCAGCCGAGCGGTCGGCGAGGGTTATGTGGTAGTCGCCGGTGGAAGCCAGCATCTCGGCGATGGTCGAGCCGATCTTGCCGGCGCCGACAACGACGATGTTCTTCATGACAGTTCCCTCGCCTTGCCCTTCACAGAGCGGATAGAATCGCAGCTTGCCTGTCGAAAGGAAGCGTTGAACTGTTCGAAACGAAGTGCCAAATTGAACAGGGTGCCGATGAGGTTCGTCGAAAGTGCTTAGCAACGCCGAACAGGCCCTGCTCTCCCTGCTGCGCGCGAATGCGCGCGCCTCGACGGCTGAGCTGGCGCGGCGGCTCGGCGTGTCGCGAACGACGGTGCAGAGCCGGATCGAGCGGCTTGAACAGCGCGGCATCATCACCGGCTATGGCGTCAGGCTTTCGCCCGACTACGAACAGGGACTGGTGCGGGCGCATGTCCTGCTCACCGTGACGCCCAAGCTTGCCGACAAGGTGGTGCGCAGCCTGCAGGCGCTGGCGCCGGTGCGGACGCTGCATTCGGTGAGCGGCAATTTCGACATGATCGTCATCGTCGACGCGCCGTCGATCAAGGACCTCGACACGCTCCTCGACCAGATCGGCGCGATGGACGGGGTCGAGCGGACGTCGTCGTCCATCATCCTGTCGACGCGGATCGATCGCTGAGCGCTGCTCGCCCTGCTGCTGCCAGAAGCGCTGGCGGAACAGCACCCCCTCCGCCCTGCCGGGCATCTCCCCTCAAGGGGAGATCGGCCATGACTTCGGCTTTCACTATAATCTCCACAGTTGCAGGAGCGAGCGGAGCGTTGAAGCGGCTAATCTCCCCCACGAGGGTCCCCTTGAGGGGAGATGCTCGGCAGGGCAGAGGGGCAGGACAGATAGAGGCGCCAGCCTTCGAGTTGGCTGGCACCTAGCTGCCGAGTGGGTGCGGCATGTAGCCGACGAAGCCCGATATCTTCCAGCTTCCCTCGACCTTGGTGCAGAAATACAGGGTCTGCCATTTCAACTTCTCGGCGCTGCCGTCGGCTTTGGCGACCGAGCCGTTGAACTTCTTGTGCACCACGGCGCGGTCGCCATCGACGTCGATATCGCGCATGTTGGTGATGCGGAACAGCGCCTCGCGCAGCGGTTCGGCGAAGGTCGTCGCCGCGGTTTCCCGGGCCTGACGCAGCCACTCGTCGCGATAGCTGCCAAGCGTTGGGAACTGCAGCCGCCAGGCGTCCGCATCGCTGAGGAAATGGGCGTGCATGCCGAAGAAGCTCGACGCCACGAAATCATCCTCCACCATCGACCAGTTCTGGCCGAGGAAGGCGTCGATGTCGCGCCGCACCAGCATCTCCCAAAGCGCATGGCGGTCGGCGTCGCCGGACGGAAACGGATTCTTGTCGAAGGTCAATTTTTGCTCCCCTGTGTCGCGATGTTTCGGTCGATTGAAGGTTCGATCCGCTCAACCGCCGATCTGGTCCAGAAACGGCAGATTGCTGGCCATCAGGCCGGCGTCGACATTCAAGGTCGTGCCGGTGATGCCGCTGGCAAAGGGCGACGCCAGGAACACCGCGGCGCGGGCAACCTCGACTGGTTCGACCAGCCTTCCCAAGGGATAGAGCTTGCCGACGGCGGCGAGGATCTCCGGCTTGTGCGCCAGGCGATGCTCCCAGGCGCCGGTACGGATCGAGCCGGGAATGACGGCGTTGGCGCGGATGCCGTTGCGGCCTTCCTCGGTGGCGATGGCGCGCATCCAGGCGTTGAGTGCTGCCTTGGCGGCGGCGTAGGCGGGGTTGCCGAAATGGGCCTGCGCGTTGACCGAGGAGATGAACACGAAGGCGGCGCCCCGCGACTGGTTGCGCATGACGGGGAGCAATGCCTGCGACAGCAGCGCGGCGCTGCGAAAATTCAGATCCATCTCGTGATCAAGCGCTGCCGTCGAGACCTCGGCGAGCGTTTCCGCCCGCGTCCAGCCGGCGTTGGAGATGATTGCCACTGGCGCAGCGCTTTCCCCGACGCGCCTGGCAAATGCCGCGACGGCATCGTCATCGAGCAGGTCGAAATGATGCGCTTCTTCTATTCCGGCGCCAGTCAGGTCGGTGCCCTCGCGATCGCAGGCGACCACCTTGGCCCCGCAGGCGGACAGGACGGCGACCAGCGCGCTGCCAACCCCGCCGGCCGCGCCTGTCACGACCACGCTGCGGCCACCGAAATCGATCATGCGGCTCCTCGCTTTTCTCTCGCCGATCCTCGCCTGCCGGATGACTTGACGCAACCGCCGGCCACTCAGGATGCTGATGCCTTTGTAATAAAGCAACTTGGATTCCAAAAAATGTTGCTTTCCAACACGGCCTCTGTGAGAATCGTCGAGACAGACGGAAACGGGCAACCGGCGCAGCGAAAGAGCCCGAACCGCTCCTTGCGGCGATTTGCCGCAATTCAATGCGCTGATGTTTTTGAACAGGAGGCAATTCCTTGCCCAAGCAGTGTTTTGGAACTTCCCACGTGCCGCTGTCGCCGGCGGTCAGGGCCGGTGACATGGTCTATGTCTCCGGCCAGGTGCCGGTCGGCAGCGACGGTATGGTGGTCTCGGGCGGCATCGCCGAGCAGACCGAGCAGGTGCTTTCGAACGTGAAGGCAGCCCTGGCACTGGCCGGCTGCACCATGGGCGACGTGGTAAAGACGACGGTGTGGCTCGAGGATGCGCGCGACTTCGGCGCCTTCAATGCCGTTTATGCCAGGCATTTCCCAAAGGATCCGCCGGCCCGCACCACCGTAGAGTCGCGGCTGATGATCGACATCAAGATCGAGGTCGAGGCCGTCGCCTACAGGCCGGTTTGACGAGAACACTGAATGGAGCCGCACGCCGATGCAATTTGATCTCCTCCTGAAGGGCGGCCGCCTCATCGACCCGGCGTCCGGCCTCGACGCGCAACGCGATCTGGCCATCGCAGGCGGCCGGATCGCCGCGATCGATGCCGACATTCCCTTCGACCGTGCCGCCCGCGTTATCGATGCTACCGGCTCCATCGTCGCGCCCGGACTCATCGACCTGCACAGCCACGTCTATTGGGGCGGTACCTCGCTGGGTGTCGATGCCGACCGGCTCGCCGCAAAAAGCGGCACCACCACCTTCATAGACGCAGGAAGTGCCGGCGCCGGCAACTTCCTCGGCTTTCGCCGCCATGTCATCGAGCGCTCGAAGGTCCGCATCCTCGCCTATGTCAACATTTCATTTGCCGGCATCTTCGGCTTCTCGCAGACAGTGGCGGTCGGCGAGTGCAGCGATCTCCGGCTCTGCGAACCGCGCGAGACGGTGGCGGCGGTGCGCGAGCACGCAGACATGATTGTCGGCGTAAAAGTCCGCTCGGGTCGCCATGCTGGCGGCAGCAGCGGCATCGCGCCGGTCGATCTGGCGCTCGAAGCCGCCGACCAGGCCGGCCTGCCGCTGATGGCGCATATCGACGAGCCGCCGCCCGGCCGTTCGGAAGTGCTGCCGCGCCTGCGCAAGGGCGACGTCCTCACCCACTGCTTCCGGCCGTTTCCCAACGCGCCGATCTTCGCCTCGGGCGCGGTGCGGCCCGACATGCGGCTGGCGCGCGAGCGCGGCGTCATCTTCGACATCGGCCACGGCATGGGCTCGTTCGATTTCGAGGTTGCCAAGGCGATGCTCAAGGAGGGGTTGGCGCCTGATGTGATCAGCAGCGACGTGCATCTCTACTGCGTCGACGGCCCCGCCTTCGACATTCTGCTCTGCATGTCGAAACTGCTGGCGCTCGGCATGCCGCTGGTCGAGGTGCTGCGCGCCGCGACACAGCGGCCGGCCGAGGCAATCGCAAGGCCGGAGCTCGGTACGCTGGCGGTCGGCGCCGTCGGCGACATCGCTGTGCTGCGGCTGCGCCAGGGGCGCTTCACCTTTGTCGATGCGGTCGGCGCCTCGCTGGTCGCCGAGCAAAGGCTGGTTTCGGACGGCATCGTGATCGGCGGCAACTGGTGGCCGAATGAGGCGGCTAACGATTTTGGCGACACCGAGCGCTTCGAAGCGCATGCGCATGAGACGCATGTCGATGTGGTAAGCCGGCATTTCGGGCAGGGGTGATCTCCCCCTCGAGGGCAGGGGAATCGCGTTTGAG
>NZ_CAKXZT010000043.1 GCF_935825525.1 Mesorhizobium escarrei | reverse complement strand
TGACCTGCCACGGGTAATTTCCTCCGGCTTTGATTAGAGTCCGGCCTGATTGAAGGACGGACAGATGAAGAGAAAGCGCTTTACGGAAGAGCAGATCATCGCGGTTTTGCGCGAGCACGAGGCGGGGGCGAAGGCGGGCGATGTGGCGCGCAAGCACGGGATCTCCGAGGCGACGCTGTATAACTGGAAGGCGAAGTATGGCGGCATGGAGGTCTCCGACGCCAAGCGGCTGAAGGCGCTGGAGGAGGAGAACGCCAGGCTGAAGAAGCTTCTGGCCGACCAGATGCTGGAAGCCTCGGCGTTGCGCGAGCTCCTGTCAAAAAAATGGTAGGGCCCGCCGCCAAGCGCGAAGCCGTCGCGCATCTGCAGACCGTGCTGGGTCTGTCGGAGCGTCGGGCCTGTTCCATTGTCGGCGCCGAGCGCAAGATGATCCGCTACCGGCCGCGGCGGCCGCCGGAGACGGAGTTGCGCGGCCGGCTGCGTGATCTCGCCAACGCACGCCGCCGCTTCGGCTACCGGCGGCTGTTCATCCTGCTGCGGCAGGATGGCGAGCCGGCGGGGATCAACCGCATTTACCGGCTCTACCGCGAGGAAGGGCTGGCGGTGCGCAAACGGCGTGCGCGACGGCGTGCGGTCGGCACCCGGGCGCCGATCCTGGTGGAGGCCCGGGCCAACGCGCGCTGGTCGCTGGATTTTGTCCACGACCAGTTCGCCTGTGGCAGGCGCTTCCGCATTCTCAACGTCGTCGACGACGTGACGCGAGAGTGCCTGGCGGCGATCCCCGACACCTCGATCTCGGGCCGGCGTGTGGCGCGCGAACTAACGGACCTGATCGCCCGCCGCGGCAAGCCCGGCATGCTCGTCTCCGATCACGGCACGGAATTCACCTCGAACGCCATGCTCGCCTGGTCGAAGGACCACCAGGTGGAATGGCACTACATCGCACCGGGAAAGCCGATGCAGAACGGTTTCTGCGAGAGCTTCAACGGGCGGATGCGGGATGAACTCTTGAACGAGACCCTGTTCTTCGGCCTCGACCATGCCCGCACGACGATTGCCGAATGGAGGGACGACTACAACCGATCACGCCCACATTCAGCGCTCGGATACCTCACGCCCGCGGCCTATGCCGCCAATCTCACCGCAACGGACGATCGGCTGCGCAACCCCGACCAGCTCCGCCGATCGCCCGTTGCTCAACCCGCGCCATACGGCGTAAAACCCGCCGAGGCTCTAATTGCGGCTGGATGAAAATCCGGTGGCAGGTCA
>NZ_CAKXZT010000042.1 GCF_935825525.1 Mesorhizobium escarrei | reverse complement strand
GCACGGCGTTGTTGGCATCGCCCTCATAACCAAGGCCATAAGCGCGATGTTCGCTTGGGCGAAGGATGCCGAGATCGTCGATGTCAATCCAGCCAACGGCATCAAGCGCCTGACGACGGGCGACGGGGACGGCTTCCACACCTGGGAAGTGTCAGAAATCGTTCAGTACGAAAACCGACACCCACGCGGCACGATGGCTCGGATGGCGTTAGCGATTTTCATGTTCACCGGATTGCGGCTGTCAGATGCCACAATCTTCGGCAGGCAGCACATCACACAGATCCGCAACAAGGATACAGGAGCGTGGGAGAAGTGGATCAGAATCAAGCCCGGCAAGACGGACAAAAGCAAGGTTCGCAAGCAGCCTGTCGTTGTCGAAATTCCGTTGCTACCGGAACTCGAGGATGAGCTTTCCTTCGCTCCGAGCGGAAATTTAACATTCCTGGTCACCGAGTACGGTCGTCCCTTCTCCGAGAACGGACTCGGCAACAAGATGCACCAGTGGTGTGACGAGGCTGGGCTTCCGAATTGTAGCGCACACGGCGTCCGAAAGGCAGGGGCCACCGTCGCTGCAGAGAACGGCGCGACGCATGAGCAGCTAAAGGCAATATACGGCTGGACCACATACCAGCAGCCGGATCACTACATCCGGAAAGCACGCCGTCGAAAGGTCGCGTCGTCCGCCCGGACGCTTCTGGTTTTCGATCGAAACGAGAACGAGATTGTCCCACTTTCTGAAGGGATTGAGAGCGGTGGGACAAAAACGACCAAAAAATCCAAGTAAATCAACGGCAAAAAATGCCGATGGTGGTGGAGGCAGTCTGATGCGAACTCGTCTCCGTCAACGATTTCCCTGCTCTCTGGGAATTTTGCAGGGAAATTGAAGCCGTTTCGACAAACTCCTGATTTCCTGGCCAAATGACGGAGGAATATCAAGGGTTTCTGGCGCAATTCCCTACCTAGAAGTGCAGGGAATTTTTCTCGCACACAAGCTCCGTTGCAGGGCACTCATCAGGATTTGCAGGGATAGAACTCCGGCGATTTCAGTCCTATCCCGTATCTGGGAATTCACGCGTGGGAAAGAGCACGACGATTGCCAGCAAAAGAGTTCTTGCCAATTTCGTCCGCCCAAAAGTCGCATGACTGACCTACGTGTGCTGCCGATGAGCGACCGAAAGCTTGGCAGATTATTCACAGCCCCAGTCGGGCCTTGTCTCGCCTTCGCATTCGCGGTCTAGATGACCTACGGTCCTGAAAGCCGGCATTGCGCGCATCCCAGCCGCACCCGCATGATCGAGAGTGGCATTCCGACGGAAGCGCTGCCGGCGCAGATGGCGGTGGCCCAAATACGCCGACGGGCTACCGCTGTACCTCCAGGAAGCCATTTACGCGCGACCGCGTCGAGCTCGATCGCGCGCAGATGGCGCAGTGAATGGGCAAGGTCGGCTTCGAGCTCGAGCCGTTGGCCGAGCGCATCCTGGCCTGCGTCAAGCAGGGCGAGCGGGTCTTTGCCAACAAGACGACTTTGCCGGCGCTGGCGCCGGTTCGGGCAAGATCAAGACGGCCTATCTGTGGGCCTATGTCCGCGATGACCGCCCCTTCCTGCAGGGTAACGGATACGCAGCCTATTATCGGCTGGCCCGATCCGATCGGGGCAATGACCGCGCAACGCTGGCGGCATGTTGGTCGCACGTGCGGCGCAAGTTCTACGAGTGCACACCGCTGGCTCGTCCGTCAACGCCTAGCACGGTGGCGCAAATGGCACCGCTGTGGACCATCAAGCAAGACCGTGCGCGGCCAAGCTCCGGTAGCTCGGATAGAGGCACGTCAGGAGAAATCCGCCGCCATAGTCGCCGCCCTCTTTGCGCAGTGGGAACGGGAGCTGCCAAAACTGTCGGGCAAATCGAAGCCCGCCGAGGCAAGCATGGTTGATTTGCAGATCGTGGCGCGACGGTTCGTCTCTAATGCCGCCCCCGCGGGCACCTTGCCCTTCGTGTCGGGCTACCGCGTCACGCCGATCTGTTTGCCGCCGCACTTCGACGACGCGTAGCGCGAGCCCTACTCGCTTAGCGACGATCGCCGAGATCTGAATGAATACCGCATCGATAGATCTGAAAGCTCAGCCTTCCCTTGGCCTGCTCAAATGCGGGCATCCACTCGTAGAGAGCTTAGCCGGAACCGGTTTTGGTCCGGCAATATTGTTTTCGCCGCTTCAACCCGTGAGCATTCAACAGGCCCTTTTCGACGAACAAGTCTAGAGCCCGTGTTACACCCCTCAGCGTCGTCCGATTTTTCAAAAAAGATTGCACTAATGTAAAAACCTGACGGGCCGTGAATGGGTCTTCCTGGTCCATGGTCATTTCTAGAACCCGGTTTCGCACCCAGGAGGGGTGGACGCCGACAGAATGCAATGTTGCGGCCACATCCCGGCTCAACACGTGCTCCAGCAATTCGGGCTCGGGCAGCTTACAATAGACTTTGGCTCTGACATAGAGCCGGTAGAGAGTCGACTGCGTGAGATCTGGCAGCTCCTTACGCAATACCATCAAACATTCTCTGAGAGTTCGCCCTTCGGCCTGAACCTTAAGACATCGCGCCTCCTGTTCCGCGGTCAGCGACGGCCGACGTCCAGCTCTCTTTTTAGAGGCCGTCTGGGCTTCCTCGTCAGCATGCTTAACGTTCATTCGATGCCCAATCGATTTCGGAACAAAGTGTCTGGGTTTAGGCGAGCTTATGGACATCCCAAATTGCCCAGCAGGCGCCGAAGGCGCCGCGCGGAGGGAAATCATGAAGTGAGCGAGATCTATGCAAACTATCAGCGTTCGAAGGAGCAGGGTAGAGGATATTAAACCTTACCCACAAACCGCCCGGCGACATTCGTCCCGTAAACTGGCCAAATTGCGTGCCAGTGTTAGCAAATTCGGCATTATTACGCCCATCCTTGTCGACGAAAATAGCACAATCGTCGATGGCCACGCGAGATTCATCGCCGCCAAGGATTTGGGCCATCGCGAGGTGCCGACAATCTCCACGCTCGGCCTGCTAGCGGAAGACATCCGTGCCCTGCGGCTGGCGCTGAACCGGCTGCAAGGGGAAACAACATGGGACCGGGCGGTCGTCCAATCCGAACTCAAGGCGCTAATCGATCTTGACTATGATCTCGACCTTACCGCCTTCGACTCTGTCGAGATAGACAGCTTCGTCGAGATCAACCCGGTCCCTGCCGGCGAGATTGAGGAGTTGGACGCGAGTTCATTAGAAGATGCGGCCGTCCCAATCGCACGCGTAGGCGACGTCTGGTTGCTTGGTAAGCACAGGGTTGGGTGCGGAGATTGTCTCGACCAGCTATTCCGTCGCTCGGTGCTTAACCACAAACTCGCGGACGTCTGCTTCACCGACCCACCTTACAACGTCAAAATAAACGGAAACGTCTCCGGGCTTAACGTCCATGAGGAATTCGCCATGGCATCCGGAGAGATGTCCGAGGCGGAGTTCGGCGGCTTCCTCAGGCAGTCAGCCGATGCAGTAAAGGACAGCCTCTCCGACACGGCCATTAGCTTCGTATGTATGGACTGGCGCGGTCTTTCCACCTTGATCAAAGCCGCGGATGCGATCGGGTTCGAGACGGTCAACATTGCCGTTTGGGTAAAAACCAATCCCGGCATGGGCTCTCTCTACCGCTCTCAGCACGAATTCATCACGGTGCTGAAGGCAAAGGGAGCCCGCCATCGCAACAACGTTGAACTCGGAAAACACGGCCGTTCTCGCTCGAACGTTTGGACTTACCGCGGCGTGAACGTCATGGGTCCTGAGCGTCCGCTGCTTCGCGAACATCCGACCGTGAAGCCGGCCGCCTTGGTCGCTGACGCCCTTCGCGACGTGAGCAAAGCAGGGGATCGGGTCTTTGATCCGTTTTTGGGCTCCGGTTCAACGCTCATCGCAGCCGAACGGACCAAACGTGTCTGCATCGGCATCGAGATCTCACCAAGGTTTGTCGACACTCACCATACGCCGCTGGCAGCAGGAAACCGGTGGAGAGGCCATCAGGGAGGCCGACGGCATCGGCTTCGAAGACGCCAAATCTTTGGCAGCGGCCTGCTCGCCCCCTCCCCCGTCCCTCATCACTGATACTTCCTCAGAAATCGAGGAGCTGCTGTCATGAGCGACGATAGTGATGACAAGGTCGGCTATGGTCGCCCACCCAAGAAGACGCGCTTCAAACCGGGCCAGTCTGGTAACCCGGGCGGCCGAAAAAAGCTCCCTCGCAATGTGGCGACAGCTTTGGTTGCAGAGCTTCAGTGCAAAGTGACCGTCCGTGAGAACGGCCGTGACTGGAAGCTTCCAAAATCAGCGGCTTTGGCCAAGGCTCTCGTCGCCCGCGCCTTGAAGGGCGACGCCAAGGCGTTCGGCCACATCATGGCACTGCTACCTGACCACTTCCGCGTACCGGAAGGGGCCATGGCAGAAGCCGGGATCAGCGATATCGAACGCGCCGTGCTCGAGCGGTTCATTAACAGGAAGATCTACGAGCGGGGTGGTCAGCCAGCGCCGCTCAGCATTCAAGAGAACGGCGAAAAGGATAAAGACAATGACTGGGTCAACTAGAAATGTCGTGATTGCGGCGGCGCGGGATGACTTCCCGCGTTTGCAGAAATCGCTTGTCGCCAACTAGTGCACTCCCTCAGCTGGGCTCCATACCTTGACCTTGTCAGCGCCCATGTGGAGCACGTTGTGGTTGGCGGCACGCTCCGCTCCGTCATCAATTTGCCGCCGCGCCATCTCAAGACAATAGTCGCTTCAGTCGTCGGGAGCGCATGGGCATTGGGAAGGGACCCCAGAATGGAAATTCTAAGCGTCTCTCATTCCAACACCCTGGCGCGTGACATCGCCGACAAAACGCGGTTGCTGATGAGCACTCCGTTTTATCGCGAGTGTTTCCCAGCAACCGAAATTCGCGACGACCGCGGCGCGGTAATGGACTTCGCGACCACTGCAGGCGGCTCCCGGCTTTCGGGCAGTTTCGACACGAGCCTGACCGGTCGCGGTGCTGACCTCACCATCGTCGATGATCCCCTCTCCGCACAGGACGCCGGCTCGGAAAAAGAACGCGAGAACCTAATCAACTCGTTCGAGCAGATGGTCGCAACGCGCCTCAACGATCCGCGCACCGGGCGCATCCTAATCGTCGGCCAGCGGGTGCACGAAAACGTCTAAGTGGGCACCTAATCGAAAGCGGCTATAGTCACCTGAGGCTTCCATTCGAGGCCGAAGAAGACGAGCACTACGAATACAAGGGCGGCTTCTTTGAGCGCAGCGTTGGCGAGGTGCTCCAGCCAGGGCGCTTCGGCCCGGCCGAAATTGAACAGCTCAAGCAGTCCACGCCATCCCATATCTTTGCAACGCAATTCCAGCAGCGCCCTACCGCAATTTCGGCGGGCACGATCCGGCGCGAAGATTTCCTGCCCTTCGATTTGCCCGCGCCGCCAGGCGAGATCGTTTGCTCGTGGGATCTGGCATCGAGTGCCAATCCGACTAGCTCGTATTCGGTATGCCTGGTGTTCGCTTACAATGAGCACGGGTCTTATCTGATTGATGTTTTCAGGGGGCGTGAGGGCTATAGCCAGCTGAAGGACATCGCTTTCGCAATGGACAGTAGGTACCGGCCGAGACTTCATCTCATCGAGAACGCATCGCTCGGATCAGCGCTCGCGTCTGATTTGAAAATGCACGGCGTAAACGCGATACCTATACCGACTGGTAGCACTTCGAAATCTGACCGTCTCCAGGCCCAGATGCATCAAATCAAGGGACAACGCGTGTTTCTGCACAAGGCAGCACCTTGGCTCGAGAACTTTTTGGATGAACTGGTGGCCTTCCCACACGGGCCGCGTGACGAACAGGTGGATGCGCTCACTCAGTATCTGAAATGGTATGGAGAGGTAATGAGCGCACCGCCCGCCCCCCCAATATATCTCGAGAGGAATTCAGCACGGCGCAAGCCGAAGCGCACGCATAGAGGATTTTCGCATAAGGAATAGACCTATAACTCCGCCAAGGCCTAACGGAGGACGCAGGGGACGTTTTTAGGCTGACCTTCCCAAAGTAAGCCGGTCGGTGTTGTCGGCTGGGTTCGGTTCTCGGCAAGAGATCAGGGATGAAAGTGCCTGACGTCTTGCGGTACGACGAAGAAGGACCACAGTCTTGTGGCACTGTTCACATATGGAATCTCCCAATGCGCATGACATTGTCGCCCAAGCGCAGGTTAGAAACCAGCGTGCACGTGCGAATCGCAAAATTGGTCTTCCGGCGGTTGGCATCTTCTGGCTTCTCCCGGATAGGCTCCTCACCTCCGTGACAGAGCTCGAGGATGCCCAAGATTATGGCGCCCTGAAAATCTCGCGGTGCGACCACCTTCCCTATTGGCGAACAATTCAGCGGATGGTCGGCAGTCTCGGTTGCGCGATCCCAAATGTCATTGGCTATCCGTACGAGTTTTGGCCCCGCGGACGTGTTTCTTACGACACCCGACGCGGTACATTTCTGCTCCTGGCCGATGAAAAGATCCTACGAAATGTCCACGCTCTCGACGAGATTTTTTCTACTTTCTGCCTTCCGCTGCAGCGGACCCAAATTCGCGGAGATGAGCACTATTCCACGTACGCGCAACAATAGCGGACGCTCCCGACAGCAGGTCGAGCACCGCGCGGGCGGCGTCGAGCATATTGGTGCCGGAACCAAAAACGGCGGCAACCGTGATCGAAGAGATATTGATAGTCCTGACGCGGCACGACACCGCCCACCACCACCAGCACAATGTCGTCGACGCTCTGCGCCTTGAGGGCTTCGACGAATTTCGGCGCCCGCGTCTTGTGCCGGCCGCCAGTGATGACATGCCCCCCACACGGACCTTCGATGTGACGGCAAGGTCGGCGGCTTCCTGCGGCGTCTGGAACAGGGGGCCGGCTATCACTTCCGCGCCGCAGTTGCGCTGTGGGCCTGCGTTGCAGCCTGTGCTTGCCGCCACCCTGCTATACTGGTTCACTCGCGCATCCAGGAAACGACGCTGGACGGCGCACCGCTGGTGCAGATACTACGTATCGGAAGACAATCGCACGGACGACACGGGCTTCCGCTGCGCTAAGGACGTGAGCGAGTGACGGGTCGCCGGCACTGTAGATGTTCCGGCGTGGCGTGCGGGATGGACCATGGCAGAACGGCACGACGCCTTCATCTCTTACAGCCACGCCGTCGACGGCAAGCTCGCGGCTGCGCTCGAGCGCGGACTCGAGAAGCTCGCCAAGCCGCTGCTGAAACTGCGCGCCCTCGACGTCTTTCGCGATCAGACCAGCCTGACCGCCAGTCCTGCGCTCTGGCCCGGCATCGTCGCGCACCTCGAAGTGTCGGAGTGGCTCCTTCTGCTGGCGAGCCCCGCCTCGGCCGCGTCCGTGTGGTGCCACAAGGAAGTGCAGTGGTGGCTTGATCACCGGTCCGCGAACCGGATGCTCGTGCTGCTCACTGAAGGCGACATCTTCTGGGACGCAGGCACATGCGACTTCGACTGGTCGCGAACCACCGCGGTGCCACGCCTGCTCGAACGACGCTGCGAGGACGAACCGCTCTATGTCGACCTGCGTTGGGCTCGAGCCTCGGAACTGCTGTCACTGCGCAGTGCACAGTTTCGCGACGCGGTCGTCAACGTCGCATCGCCGATCCGCGGCGTACCCAAGGACGAACTGGACGGCGCAGACCTCCGTCAGCTCGCGCGCAATCGCCTCCTCGTTCGCGGCGGCGTCGCCGCCATCACGATCGCTGCCGGCGTTGCAGTCTGGCAAGCAATCGTCGCCAATCAGCAGAGAATGGAAGCCGAGCGCCAGCGCGACATTGCGATCGCCCGCCAACTTGGCGCGCAGGCGGAGCTGCTGCGCACTCAGCAATCCGATCGACTGCCGCTAGCCTTGCTGATGGCGACCGAGTCGGCCCGCGCACAGCCGGAGTCGATCGAAACGCAACGCACGCTGCGTGGAGTGCTGGCACAGTTCCCGCTGCAGAGTGCCACACTGGAGCACGGTGCGCACGTCACGTCTGGAACCTTCAGCAACGACATGAGTCTGCTGGCGACCGCCGCCGCAAACGATGCCGGCGCACTCTGGAAGCTTCCCGAAGGTACGCACGTCGCTGCATTGTCTGAGGCCAATCGTATCGTTGCGTTTTCACCCGACGACACCAGGATCGTCGGGTGCTGCCAAGGCGTGACCGTCTGGGATCGAAACGGGGACCGGCAGTTCTCAATCTCCATGCGCGATCTGCGGGGCGAGCCGCAGACCGTCGCATTCAGCGCGGACAGCAAATTTCTCGCTGTCGGGATACGAGCCGGCAAACCTGGATTCGCGGTCTTCGAGGTCGCTACCGGCGAGCTGATCAAACGCGACCAGATCACCGCGTCCGGCAACGCCACGGCGATCGCCTTCGGGACCGACGGCAGTCTGTATTTCGCGCCGCGTGATCGCATCCAGATTCATCGCGGGTCCGCATTGGAAAGCACGGCGACGCTCAACCCAGGTATCGGCGCGCTGGACCGTCTTGCGGTAGATCCGAAGGGCCGGTATCTCGCTGCGAGTAGCCAACGAACCGTCGTGGTGTTCGACCTGCGCGATTCGACGATCGCAGCCCGCCTGCTGGCGCGTGGCGAAGGTCCCGGAGAGATTAATCATCTGGCGTTCGACGTTGACGGACGCTACCTCGGGATTGCCGGAGAGCTGGATACCGGCGAGGTCTGGAAGGTCGGCGCGTGGCAGCCCGTCGTTCGGGCATCGCACGGGGAATTCCAGACAGTCAACGCGCTGACCTTCGATCCGTCACGTCCCGAAGCGGTGAGCTGCGGAACGGATGGCAACTGCTACGGCTGGTCGTTGAAGTCCGGGCAGAGGCTTCATCAGTTCGGCCACGAGTATGCGTTCTCGGCCAGGGAGCGACGGCAGATACTGACTGCCGCGTTCAGCAGCAAAGGCTCGACGCTGGTGACGGGCGGCACGGATGGCACGGCCCGGCTCTGGACTCTCGCTGAGCCGGGGCTTGTGGACAGCGGCGGTTGCAGACTGGGCGATCCGTTCGTTCACACTTTCATCTCACGGGTTCGCGGCTGGGGCACAGGCCCAGGCGACAGTCTGGAGGTGAGACGACGGCGGTGCGTCGTCGGCCTTACCCCGGACGAGCAGGAAGAGGAAGTACAGCAGAGTCCGGGCGGAGAGTTCGCCGCGATTGCGATACCCACCGACCAGGTCCGCGTGTTCGATGCCCGCAACGGCAAACCGACGGCGATGCTCCCACACAACGACCCGGTGAACTGGAGTGCAGTCGATGCGAGACTGAAGAAAGACGGGTTGTCGGAGCGTCCGCGTTCCTTCGCATTGCACAGGATGCAGAGCACCGGCAGCACACGTGTGATCGCCGTGTCGCCTAGCGGCCGCAACGTCGCGACGACGCGCGAAGCGGACCAGGCGCTGCGAATCTGGGACACGCGCTCGGTGCGGTCGATCTACTCCGAACCATTGACAGGGCCGTCGCCCGTCCTGCTGGAGTTCCTGTCAGAGTCCGCAGTGCTTCGTGTCGATCCGCCGGGAACGCTGTCGCTGCGAACGCTGCCGGCAGGTTCGATTACATGGTCAGCGGAACCGGGCCCGATCACGGCTGTGACGTACACGTCGGATCGCCGCCTCGTCGCCGTGGGCGCGCAAGGATCGACTCCCTCGATTCATGTCTGGGAGATCGCAAGCGGCCGACAGATTTTCGAGCAGTCGAGCACCGATCGAGTCCATGACCTGGTATTCGATGCATCGGGTCGTTACCTAGTCGCGCTCGGACCGGATCCCATCGTCCCCGTCGGTCTTCCGCAAGGAGCTGCACTTGCGGTCTGGGATGTCGAAGCGAAGCGCGCGTTGATCTCCCTTCCGGAGGAGGATCGAACCATCGCGCTCACCTTCTCGTCCGATGGCAGGCAGTTCGCAACGATGGGTTACACGGGCCAGCTGCGGGTGTGGAATCTCGCCGACGGCCAGATGCGACGCGCAGTCACCGCCGATCCGGGTCCGGTCGCGTTCAGCGCAGACGGCCGCTGGATCGCGATGGGGGGCCGCTCGATCCTCGTGCTCGAATCCGCCTCGCTGCAGCCGGTCGCCCAGCTCGACACCGGTGGAGAGATCCGCGATATCGAATTCAGCGACAGCGACACTCTGATCGCTGCCCGGCGCTTCGACGAAGCTGCGCCACAGGGAACGGTGGAGGTCTATCGCTGGCGCACGGCCGATCTGCTTACCGACGCGTGCCGCCGCATGCCGCTCGCGGCTGCCGAGAACCAATGGCGGCAGTTATTGCCGGAACAACGCGTTCCTTCGCCCTGCGCCAGCTCGCCGCCTTACGGAGACTAAGGCGTCCTGGAACGTAGCGCAGCGTCCGCCGCGCCACGAAAATCGGTCGGTTCAGGCTGACCTTTGCGCGCTGCCTTCTCGCGCGCAGCAGCGTGATTCATGTCGGCAGGGATGAACTTCGTCTTCTTGCCGAGCCGACGCGCTTCGAGCACTTCATCGCGCGCCACGTCGCCGCCTCCGATCGCGATCATCACGTCGCTGACCGCGACCATCGCTGAGGAAGTCGGCGACAGCGTCTTCTTGTCGGGTAGGTAGCCGCCCCAGGTCGCATCTTTCACGTAGAACACGAAGTCGACGCACGGCGAGAGCGCGACCTTCTCGTCGCGCGCCTGGGTCGACACGATGCCCGACGTCGTGAACCCGCGCTGCTTCGCGAGCTCGTAGATGGCGCCGATGCCCTCCGCCGTGGCTCCGATGTTGACGATCGAGCGCTTCGGATCGAGATCCTTCAGGGCCGCTGCCGCATGGCCGAGCATGGCGTTCGCATCCTCGTAACCGGCACCCGAGTATCCTAAAAAGGTGATAACCTCCGCGCGCTTCGACTGGAAGAACGCACGCACCTGGTCGGGTGTCGCTTCGGTGAGCTGCTGCGGAGGCTGACACGCACTCACGGCAGGACTCGGCACCAGTGCGAAAGCGAAGGCTGCAATCGCGCAGGCGGCAATGAAAGGGTCGATTCTGAGCATCCGCCGATCCTCTTGGTCGCTGTGCGGGGGACGATTTCGAGGGTGATCATACGAGGGCCGATCCGGGTCCGCCGGAGCTTACGCGTCCCAACAGGTCGGTCATGTCGCACTTAAGCTGCGTCAGATCATCATAGGTGTTGGTGCATCGGACGGGAAGAAATGATGGGCGGTGCGCCTCAATCCACCCGGTCATAGGCACGGAACGTGAGCGGGGGCTCTGCGCGGGCGGCGTCAGCGGATGAAGTGCGGGATGCGTAGACCGTGCAGTTCGTGTAATATTGCTAGCAATGGGAAGAGTGAATCTGGTGATCGGACGGCCGGTCGTCTTCAGACAACCTAGCCCGGCCGTAAACAGCGGGTCAGCCGCAGCGCGGCGATCGGAATAAGGGGTTACGACCATGCAGCAGGCCTTCATCATCCGTGCTTTCAATACCAAGAAAGACTCTGCAGGCAAAGAGGTCGATTTTGAGCGTATCCATCGTGACCTGATTGCTCCCGCGCTCGAGGCGGCTGGCCTAGGCGGGGGCACCACAGGCAAGATCATTGACGCTGGCAACATTCGGGAGG
>NZ_CAKXZT010000041.1 GCF_935825525.1 Mesorhizobium escarrei | reverse complement strand
TTGACGCTGGCAACATTCGGGAGGACATGTTCGGCCTGATCCTTGAGGCCGATCTCGTCGTGTGCGACATCACAGTCCATAATGCCAACGTCTTCTATGAGCTCGGGATTCGGCATGCTCTTCGAAAGAAGGGCACCATCCTGATTAGGGGCGCACCGGTCGCAGACGCGACGCCATTCGACATCCTAACCGATCGATACCTTGAGTACAGCGTGGACGATCCGGGCAGCAAGTTGGACGAGTTGACTGAAGTAATCCGGGCCACCCTGGCCAGCTCACGTGAAACCGACAGCCCAATCTTCAAAATGCTGCCGACATTGCCCGAAGTTGACCCCGCCGCCGTACATGTACTCCCGACGGATTTCACGGATGAGGTAGCGCGTGCAAAAGCAGCTAAATCAGCCGGCTGGCTGCGTCTCTTAGCTTCCGAGGTGACCGGTCAACGTTTCCAATGGCCAGCGTTGCGGTTGATTGGCAGGGCCCAGTGGGAGCTCGCCGACTATGTCGGCGCACGGCGGACTTGGCTACGCGTCCGAGAGGCTGTGCCGAAGGATCTCGACGCCAACTTTGCACTCGCTAACCTGCTCGAGCGACAATATCGGGGCGAGAAGCGCGCTGAGCTTCTTGAGGCATCAAATCAGGCCATCGCGACCGTCCTTGCGAATGAGCGATCGACCGCCGCGCAACGCGCTGAGGCATTGGCTCTCTATGGCCGCAACCTGAAGACGATATGGCGGCTCGACTTTGAAGCCCTGGGCAGCGTCGCCGATCGCCGGGCCAAGGCCACGAACCGTAATCTTACCAGCAGCTATGAGGCTTACCGCAAGGCCTATTTCGTCGACTTGAACCACTTTTACTCCGGCCTTGCGGCCTTGCAGATGGGCGTCATCGGTCAGGAACTGGCTAACGATCCGACTTGGGAGGACGCCTTCGAAGACAGCGAGCAGGCCGCCGCCTACAAGACGGAGCTGGGGCGGCAGGTCGAGGCGCTCCGCTCAAGCGTGCGGATCGCCATTAACGCCGCTATCGATCGGCTCGGCCGAGAGGGCAAAGACCAAGTTTGGGCCAACATCAGCCGAGCCGATCTGCTGTTCCTGACCGAAGAACGCGATCAACGCGTGGTCCAAGCCTACCGGGACGCCGTTCCGAAAACTGACGCCTTTGCTTGGGATTCAGCCAAGGGACAGCTAGAGCTGTTCGCCGGTCTCCGCATTCGGGCCGAGCGTGCGGATCGCATAATTCGAGAAATGGACGCCTATGTCGAGCCCGCCAAGTCGGTTCCGGACCTAAACCTCGTCGTCGCTGTCGGCCACC
>NZ_CAKXZT010000040.1 GCF_935825525.1 Mesorhizobium escarrei | reverse complement strand
GCGAGCGGCTTCGTCCTCGGGTCAAAACAGGCCGTTCCAACTCACCCACCAACGCGCCGGACGCCGCCTCACTGCTTAAAACAATGCTCGCGGTGCCATTGCAAGAAACGAGGATGCGGGCGTTCAAACTGCCGGCCCGGCGGAAGCGCACGGCGAGTCTTATTTATGAATGCCTGCACGCTGTCGAGGTCGTTGACCTGTCGCGAGATCAGGATTTCCAGATCGTCGGATAGGCTGATCAATCCACGATCGAACATCCAGTGCGCTGTGCCTGATAATGCGATGCCATTGTTGACGATATCGGGTCCGTTCACTTCGACCGGTCGAATATGGGCGGCGGAAACCTCGGCTCGGCCGCCGCCATTTATCAACTTGAGTCCCGTGATCGCGCAGCGCTCGTCGTAGGCGCGCAAGACGATGCGACGGAAAATGCGGTCCCGCACAATTCGCGATCCGATGTAGCTTAAGCGATCACGACTCTGCTCGAATTCGAATGGCGCCTGCCCATCTTGAAAACCGGTAGATGGGCCGACCTCATCGAGGCGTGGCAGCAACAACTCATTCGTGTCCAGACCCAAATCTATGATGCGGTTAAAATCGGCTGGACTGATTGGGCGGACGGCCGATTGGGCGCGACCGGAAATGCGTCCTTGGTCGTTGAGCAAGCCTCGTTCAATGAGACCATCAGTTCCGTTAAATGGAACAGGATTGACGAAATCGAGATAGGTTCCGGGCTCAATCAGAGCGAGGTACATATCAGGCGCTACAGGATCGGGAATGATCTGTTGGACTTTGGCCACAGCGTAATAGCCACGGGTGTCGTTTACCTTGCTAGGCTCGTAGTAAATGATCCAGTCGCCGACGCACGCTTCGACGCGGCTTAAGTACGGGCGAGGAAATTGGTATTGTTCTGCGGGACGGTCATTGTAGATCGAATCTGAGCGGTGAATGAAGACCCCGAATCCCATGATCTTCCTGCAATGCGTCCTTTGGGAATATCTGACTCAGATGTAACACCAATCCGATCTTGGGAACTTAGTCCAGGTCGGAGAAGCTTTTCCCCATAGTATCGGTCCTTTGGAGGCGAATAGGAAAAGCCCCTGACAAGCGACCACGCTATTTTCACGGAGCGTGTCGCATCAGCCCTGCGCCGTCCGTCCTCTGCCAAACGGAGAACCCCCATGAGAAAACTTGTCGTAACCGAATTCATCAGCGTCGATGGCATTGCCGAGGTCGAGAAGCTGCCCGGCATGACCTGGAACGATGAAATGCAAAGGTTCAAGGAAGACGAGCTTGCCGACAGCGGCGCCTTGCTTTTGGGGCGCACGACCTACGAGATTTTTGCCGGGTCATGGCCTGAGGAAACCGGAGACTTCGCCGACCGCTTCAACGCGCTGCCGAAATATGTCGCCTCGACCAGCCTGAAGGCGCTCGACTCGCAACCGGCCGAGCTGCTGACGGGCGCATTGCCGGAAGTGGTCAGGGAATTGAAGCAACGCAGGCAACATCTATGTGCATGGCAGCCTAAGCATCGCCCAGCAGCTACTGAGCCATGGCGTTGTCGACCGCATCAGGCTGCTCAGCTATCCCGGCGCCGTCGGCCAGGGCAAACCGCTGTTCCCGCCCGGCGAGCAAGTGCCGCTCGAGCTGATTTCGGCCACGCCATTCAGCAGCGGCGTGGTGGCGCTTGAGTATGCGCCTGTGATGGGGAAGGCGTGATGGGCCAAGGCCGAAGCTGCCAATCTCCCCCCTCGAGGGGGGAGATCGGCAGCTTCGGCCTTGGCGCGTCAAGCGTTTCGGCCATCAGCGCCTCACCCCAACCTTACCGCTCCCGCCCCTCCCCCTTCTGCTGCTCAGCTGCGACCAGCATCTCAACAAACCTCGTCACCTTGGGCGGCCTAAACCGCGCGGCCGGGTAGACTGTGTAGATGCCGCCGGAGGGCAGCTGCCACTCGGGCAGGATCTGGACGAGCCGTCCCCCGGCCAGCTCGTCCCGCACCAAAAAGCCCGGCAGCACCGACGGGCCGGCGCGGACGGCCGCCAGCACCGCCGGCGTTGCGCCACGTCCATTCCACCGGAAGTCAGGTCGATCGTCTCGTCGCCCAGCGTCAGTTCCACCCGGCAGGCGGGATAGCGCGCGCTGAGAGCGGTGACCACTGGCACCATCGCCGACGTGCCGTAATCGTTGGGCCCCGCAATGCGCAGCGTGCCGGTCGGCTCGGCGGCAGCCTGCGCGAGCCGCTCTCAGCCTCACGCGGCTACATCACGACCACGGGGACCGACGGAGCGCTCGCGACTTGTTCACAGTGTTTAATGCCTCATTCACCGAGGGGTCTCGATGCTAGCGATCTCGTCAATGTGAAGGAATTGCTCGGCCAACTGCCATGGGTGCCATTTGCAAAGGGTCGAGATGGCATCAAAAGAGGGCCTCTTTCCTTCTGCTAGTCCGCCCCATCTGTTTTTGCCCGCTCGATAAATTTCCCCGCGACCGCTTTACCGAGCGCGGCGCCGGCCCGGTTGTCCATTTCATAGTGGATGCCTGCCCAGACGCGGGAATCACCCGCCTCTTTACCAACCGCGCGGATGAACTCCGCATGGCGGGGAAACAGGTACGCCAGGACCTCGCATCTGGCAGTCGAGAGCGTGGAGTGGTTCGACGGATAACTGGGATGGGCCGGCACCGTGAACAGGGGCGTGATGCTCGCGTCAAGCATGTTGGGCCGCAGATACCAATAGGCGTACTTCCCATCGTTGCTTGCAATGTAGGCGTCGTAATAGACCGTTGCGAGCATCGCGTAAGCCCGCGCGGCACGCGGCGGGTTCGTATCCGTCTTGTCCTCGAACATCCACTTGCTGGCATAGTCATACCAGTCGGTGAACAGGCCGGATGGGCTTTGCCAGTAGAACGCTTTGTAGCTGTTAGGGAATTTTCGTTCAAACTGTCGGATTGCGTCCATCTCGGCCTTTACGGCCGGGGATTGGCAGTCGGGCGGCGCCGGCGGCCTGAATTCATCGGGTGCTGCCAGCACGATCGGCTTCCAGTTTGGCATGGTTACATTGGCGGGTTTGCTCCCGACCCACATGCACGGCCCGGTCGGAACAGTGCCGGTCCACGCTGCATCGGAGCCATCGGCCTTTGCCCGCGCAATCACCTGCTCTGCGACCCTCCGCCCCAACACCAGGCCGGCGGAAGAATCGCTTGGGAACTGGACACCGGCAAGGACACGCGACTGAGCCGCTTCTTCGGCCATTGCCTTGAACGACGATGTCTCTTTGGGAAAGAAATAAGAAAGAACGGTCGCGGCAGCTCCGGCGGCTGCGGCATGCTCGGATGGATAGGAGGGACTCCGCGGCGGCGGCAGCGCAGTCGCCAGTGTCGCATCCGCCTCGCTCGGGCGCGGCCGATTGTAGAAGTACTTCGCGTCCCACGCAGCAATGGTGGCGTCGTACATCGCCATCGTCAAATAGGTGTAGACGCGGTGCGCATTTGGAATCTGCTGGTTCTCGAGAAGGCGATTGTTGACCAGATCGATCCATCGGTACCCAGGCGAGCCGGCGTCCCAGAAGGTGATTTTGTCGGCGGTAGCCGGATCCTTTTGCGCCAAGAGATCCCGCATCTGCGCCAATTCGGCTGCTGCGGCGGAGGCGTCAGGCGGCGGCGGGACTCGGAAGTCCTCGCCAGACGTGATTACCCATGTCTTCCACTTTCCAGCCTCTGGTTCTATCAAATCCGATTGGGCGAAAGCGCAGTTCCCTGAAAAAAGGATTACCGCGCAGGCCTTGCCGAAACCGCTAAGCATGCGAGCCTCCCATAGGTGCCCCCGCCCAAAGACGGAAGGTTTTCCGTTTTCAAACCTTTATTTTAGCCAAGACTAATTATACTCCGAGATGCTGCCGGGTAAAAGGATAAAAGTTAGAGCCCGGCAGCGTTGATCTCAGTCGACCTGTCGCCCGGCGCCAATTCCAACCGGCAGGAGAAGCGCGAAGCGTGGTGGGCGGTCGGTGCTTGTTTGCCCGCGATGGCCATCTCCTCCAACAAGAGGGGAGATCGGCAGTTCGGGCCTCGGCGCTCGTCTTGCAACGCTAGTGATTGGCGAAGGCGCCGATGACAGCCAATCTCCCCCCTGAGGGTCCCCTGAGGGGGAGATGGCCGGCAGGGTAGAGGGGGTCGGTTCGATCGGGCGCGACGCGGTGTTCGGCGGGGTGATGATTTTTTCCGGCGTGCATGTCTGGACCGCCGACACGCCGAATAAGGATAAGCGCGCCGCCTGGCTCGCCAATCTCGAAAAGATCGCTGCCGCCAAGCCTGAAATCGTCGTGCCCGGCCACATGACGGCGCAGGCCGCCACCGACCTTTCGGGCGTCGAGCACACCAAAACCTACCTCATTGCCTTCGAGGAAGAACTGGCCAAGGGCTAGGACGCGGCCGCGCTCAAGGGCGCCATGGAAGCCCGCTTCCCCAACCTCGGCATGGGAGTGGCGCTCGACATCGGCTCCAAGGTCGCCACCGGCGAGATGAAGTGGGGCTGAGGGCGCCTCGATCTGATCCGGGCTACTTTCGAAGGATCATGGTCGGAGGAGAACGGCGGCGGGGACATCGTTTCAGACAAACCTATCAAGACCTGGGTTCCTCGCCCACCGCGAAGCGGGGGAGAGGTGGCCGCGAAGCGGCCGGAATGAAGCCCCGCCGCCTCTCACCCAATGTTCTGGATTCGCCCCCAGGGTGCTCTTGGTTCCCCAGATGCCGGAGCGATGCGCCTCGAGCCGCACGATCTGGCTGTGGTCGACGAACAGGTTGATCTCGCGGCGCGATGCGATCCGCGCAAATTGGCTGGGAACCCCTTGGGGTCACCGGGTGTTGGCACGCAGGAGATTCGAGAGCGATGCCGCAGATCGCGAACAACGCCGCCGCCGCCGGACGACCCGTTCGAAGCAGCGCAAAACTGTTCCTGTGCGGCGACGTCATGCTCGGGCGCGGCATCGACCAGATCCTCGCCAGTCCGGGCGATCCGCACCTTAGCGAGCGCTATGTCAAATCGGCGACGACCTATGTCGAGCTTGCCGAACGCAGCAATGGCCCGATCCCGAGAAAGGTCGAGGATGCGTATGTCTGGGGCGATGCGCTCAGCGAATTGGAGCGTGAAGCGCCCGATGCGCGGATCATCAATCTCGAGACCAGCATCACCACCAGCCTGTCCCTGGCGCCCAAGGGGATCAATTACAAAATGAACCCGGCAAACATCGGCTGCCTGGCGGCGGCACGGATAGACTGCTGCGTGCTCGCCAACAACCATGTGCTCGACTGGGATGAGCCCGGCCTCGTCGAGACCCTCGATACGCTCCGGCTTGCCGGCCTCGCCTATGCCGGGGCCGGGCTTGAGGCGGACGAGGCGGCGGCACCTGCCGTCATTGAACCGGCCGGCGGGGGCCGCGTGCTGGTCTTCGGCTTCGCGCTCGAGACGAGCGGCGTTCCAGCTTCATGGGCAGCCGGAGCTTATAAGCCTGGGATCAATTTGCTGGCGGATCTCTCGGCCCGGTCGCTCAAGCAGATCGCCCGATCCGTGCAGGCTATAAAACAGCCCGGCGACCTCGCGGTGGCCTCGATCCATTGGGGCGGCAACTGGGGCTACCAAGTCCCGGCGGAAGAACGCGCGCTTGCCCATGGGCTCATCGATGTTGCAGGTTTCGATGTCGTGCATGGGCACTCCTCCCACCATCCCAAGCCGATCGAAATCCATCACGGCCGGCTGATCCTCTACGGATGCGGCGACTTCCTCACCGATTATGAGGGAATCACCGGCAACGAAACCTTTCGCGGTGAGCTTGCGCTGATGTATTTGCCGCGGCTCGCCATACCGGACGGTACGCTTGTTTCGCTCGAGCTGGTGCCGTTCCAGCTCGCCAGGTTCCGGCTAAACCGCGCCCTGCGCGAAGATGCCACCTGGCTCGCGGCCATGCTCGAGCGCGAGTGCTCGCCTTTCGACACCCATGTGGCGCTCGGAAGCGATGACCGTCTCACCGTGGTCTGGTGAAGTTGGCAGCCTGCGATATCTAAGGTTCAAGCTTCTCAGGCCGTCCTCGGCCAAGGGCGCCGTCGGCTCGGGCCTGCAAATAGGCGTAGATGTCGTCGATGTAAGGAGCGACGTTGGGGTCGTCGGCGAAGCCCTTCATGACCGAAGCACCGCTGCGCACGCCGTCGCGAACATTGCGCCGGAAGACCTCGATGCCGGGCAGCCGGTCGACAAGCGCCGAGGCGAAGGTCGAGCCCATGCCGTCGGGGCCATGGCAGTGATTGCAGCTGCCATGGTAGCGACGAAAACCGTTATAGGTTCGCGCATCGACCTTGTTGCCGACAGCCTCGTAGAACTTGCCCGAGGCCAGCTCAGCTTGCGAAGACGCGGCGAAGCCGGCGCCAACGGTCAAGACGACGACAGACGGGAGGACGAACCATGCAGACATCGTCTGTGGCCCATGTTGCAGGCTCATCCAGCGCCGCCGCAACGCGCATGCCCCCGGACCACTCGATGTTGGATCACTGATGCTGGATAACTCAACCCTGAATCAGTCGGCGGCGGGCTTCGGAGACGAAACCACGATGCCGTCTATCGGATGCGGGCTGACCACAAGCTTGCCGCCGACGCGCGATATGTCGATGATCTGGTCCGACTCGCCCAGTTTGCCCGGCACGGAGACCGCGACCATCTGGTTCTCGGTCAGTGTCGCCACGAAACGCACTGGCAAGCCAGCCTCGCCCTGCGCGATTGTGGTGACCACCCGATAGCCGTCCTCCTGAGGTGTATAATAGACGACACCAAGGAAGCCGGCGAGATCGATGCTTTCGGCCTTCATGGCTCCAAGCTCGTCGGCATGCGCGGGCATCGCCGCCATGCAAAGTGCTGCAAAAGCAATGTATCTGTACATAATGCTGCTCCATCCCGAATTGTCCGGGTCGAACCCGGCTCAAGTTTTAGCAATAGGCGGTCGCGCGCCGTGATACTCGGCGCACGCAGGCAGAATTCTTGATTAGTCCCCCCGGCTGCATCACGGTGGCGAAGGCCCGCGAGCCAGGAACGCGCTGAACCCACTGGTTGTCACAGTAAGTGTGACCTTATCTTCTGGGGCGCGAGTATTTCACCGCCCGGGTGCTTGCGCATCCCCTGTTTGGGGGAGATAATCGGAATTTAAGCGATCGCTAAATTTGCAGAGGCGAGAGCACCTGTGAGAGCGCGCTACTTTCCGCGTCGGACGCGCTGTCGACATGCGGGGGGCCGTCGATGGCCAAGGCATTGTCGCATCATGATCTGTCGAAGCTGATCGGCTCAATCTACGATTGCGCACTCGACCCGGGGCGATGGGAGCACGCGCTGGCTGGGATCAGGGATGCGCTCGATGCCCAGACTGCGGTCCTGCAGCTTGACGACCTCGCCAACGATCGGCTGCTGATCTACAGGACCGTGGGAATAGAGCCATACTGGCTGGAGCAACAGGCGAAATATATACCCGAGATCCACGCCCGGCTGCTCGAGGATCTCTCGACATGGCCTTCGCTCGATATGCCGCATGTGGTCTCACGCCATATCCCTCAAACCTACCTGGAGACCTCGCGATATTTTCAGGAGTTCCTGAAGCCGCAAGGCCTGGTCGACGTGATGTCGTTCTTCCTGATCCACACCCCTACCCGCCTTGCCGGCTTCGCCGTTGCCCGACATCAGCGGCAAGGCATTATCACCGAGCGCGAAATCAAGCTTGGCAGACTGTTGCTGCCGCATGTGCGCCGTTCGGTGATAATCAGCAACATGCTGGACATCGGCACTGTCGAGCGCGCAGGAATGGCCGAGGCGCTCGATGCCCTCACATGCGCCGTGGTCCTCACCAATGAACGTGGCGCCGTCCTGCACGCCAACCGTTCGGCCAAGCACATGCTGCGGAGCGGCGGCCCGATCCAGGATGTCCGGGGCATTCTGCAAGCGAAGATCCCGTCGGCTTCCAGGGAACTTCACAGCGCCATCATGCTTGCGGCTCAGGATGAGGTCAGCATCGGCAAGACAGGGCTTGCCGTCCTCCTGAGCGAATCCGGGCTGCCGCCCGTCTTTGCCCGCGTGCTGCCGATGGCCGGCGGCGACTTGCGCGCCGGTATGGAACCCGCGGCGGTAGCCGCGGTGTTCATCGGCAATGCACCGGACGAGCATGACGCCGCCGGAATGCTGGCGCGAGCCTTTGGGCTTACGCTGGCCGAAACCCGCGTGCTCGCCAGCCTTGTGGCCGGGCACACCTTGGCCGAGACCGCCGCCAGCCTTCACATTGCCAACGCGACCGCCAAGACGCATCTCGACAATATCTTCCAGAAGACCGGCGCCTCCCGCCAGGCCGATCTGATGCGCCTTGTCATGCAGATCGTTCCGCCCGCGGGGCAGCCTGGTCCCTGAATCACACTCATTCACCGTCTTGGATACAGGTATCCCACACCGCGGATTGTCTTGATCAGTTCCGGCTTGGCTGGGTCCTTTTCGAGCCGGCGGCGCAGCCGGGTGATGCGGCTGTCGATGCTGCGGTCGAACGGCTCGTCGCCCCTGGGCGGCGCCAGTTCGAGCAATTCGTCGCGACCAATGACTTGGCCGGCCCGGGTGGCGAAGGCCGCCACCAGATCGAGCTCCATCGGCGTCAGCGGAATGGCCACGCCGTCGGCGTCGATGAGGTTTCTCGCGCGAGCGTCGAACACATAGGTTCCAAAGGCGAATTGCCCGGCCGGCAAAGCGTCGGCGTCGTTCAACCCCTTCGGCCTGCGTCTGCGCAGCACCGCGGCGATCCGCGCTTCCAGCTCGACCGGTGAAAACGGTTTTGCCAGATAGTCGTCGGCGCCGATCTCGAGGCCCGCCACCTTGTCGAACACCGAATCGGCACCGGTCAGCATCAGGATGCCGGTGTCGTGATGCTCGCGCAGCCAGCGGGCAAGGCTAAAGCCGTTCTCGCCCGGCATGTTGAGGTCGAGTACGACAAGATCGGCCTTCGCCGCGGCGATCGCCTCGCGCAAGTCGGCGCCGCCGGATGCCATGCGAATGCGGTAGCCTTTCGCCTGCAAATAGTCGGCGATCATGAAAGCCACGTCGGTCTCGTCGTCCACGACAATGATGTCGGCCATGCGTTTTCCCCCGCGGCGAGCGACGCTCCAAACCTACAGGGCGCATTCACTCCGGGTCAATCGGCCGCGTCTGCTGCCGATTTCGGGCGGTTCGACACAATTGAAACAATAGAAGCCGGGTAATCGGTCGTACGGCATCATCGTGAAACATCCCACGGTTATGTTCAACGACGTCGGGCAGATAGCCGGGCAGGCCGGCTTGACAGGCCGTGGGCCGTTCAGTCCACTGGCCGCACGGAAACAGCAACCGTCGTGACGGCGCATCCGTCTGTGGAGACCTCGCCGTGCCGACCTCCTCGAAGCTGTCCAGGCATTACGCGTTGCTGATGGCAGCCTGCGTTTTGCCGCTGATCGTGCTTGTCGTCGGCATCGGCCTCTATCAGTCCTACGCCCAGCAACAATCGTTTTTTCCTTATGCGGTCATTTTGGTCGGGTTGCTTATCTCGGTATATGCCTTGCACGGCGTGCTTCTGCGGGAAATAGCCGGCATCTTCGCCGAAAACCGCACGGCCCTGCGCGAACTGGCCGACAGCGAGCAACGCTACCGCAGCGTGGTCGAGCTGCAGACCGAATTCGTCGTCCGCATGTCGCCGGAGGGCCATCTGAGCTTCGTCAACGACGCCTATTGCCGGGCGTGCCGGATGACGCGCGAAGAGCTTCTCGACCCGTCCTGGTGCGAACTCGACGTGCTGCCGCCCGACGAACGTCGCAGGTTTTTGGACCACTTGGCCCGCCTCACCCCGGAGGCGCCGAATGCCAGCATAGAACTTGTCAATGCGATGCCTGGTGGCGTGAGCAGATGGCTGGCCTGGAACGATCATGGCATTTTCGACAGCGACGGGCGCCTTGTCGAAGTGCAATCCGTCGGCCGCGATATCTCGGACCGCGTCCTGGCCGAGCAAGCCAGACTGGAAGCTGAGAAGCTGTTGGCCGAACGGGAGGCGCAGTTTCGCGCCATCGCCGAAGGCGTGCCGCTGCCGATCACCATCTCGGCAATAGACGGGCCCGAAATCCTGTTCGTCAACGAACCGGCGCGCAAGGTGCTCGGCATCGAGGTCGGCCAGATCGGAGCCGAAGCGACGGCGACCTGGGAAGATCTCTCGCGGCGAGACGATCTCCTGCGGCTCTTGCTGAGAGACGGAATCGTCGATGCATTCGAAGCCGGCATGACCAATATGCAGGGGTCGAGAATCGATACGCTGGTTTCGGCGCGGCTGATCACGCAGGCCGGCCGTTCGGCCATGCTTGCGGCCGTCACCGACATTACCCGCCAGCGCGAAGCCGAGGCGGAGATCGCACGCCAGCGCGAGACGCTGTACCAGTCGGAAAAGCTTTCCGCCCTCGGTTCGCTGCTGGCCGGCGTGGCGCATGAGCTCAACAACCCGCTGTCCGTCGTCATCGGCTACAGTTCGATGCTGAAGGAGTTCTCGACGGACGAGGCGACCGTGGGGCGCGCCGACAAGATCCACGCCGCGGCCGAGCGATGCTCGCGCATCGTCCGAACCTTTCTGGCGATGGCCCGCAAGAAGCCCCCCACACGGGGCGCTGTCGACATCAATGAAGTCGTGGTTGCCTCACTGGAGCTCGCCGGCTACAGCCTGCGTTCGGCTGGGGTCGAAATCCGCACCGAACTGGCGGAACCGCTTCCCGACGTCTGGGGCGACCGGGACCAGCTTCATCAGGTGGTGACCAACCTGGTGGTGAACGCGCAGCAGGCTTTGCTGCAGGTCCCGCACCCGCGGCGGCTGACCATTGTCACCACCGGGGAAGACGATGCCGTCGAGATCGTTGTCGCCGACAATGGCCCAGGCATGCCTGAGACGGTCCGCGCGCGTGCTTTTGAGCCTTTTTACACGACCAAAATGGCCGGTGAAGGCACCGGGGTCGGGCTGTCTGTCTGCCAGGGCATCGTGACTGCCCACGACGGCAGCATAGAACTGGATTCGACGGAGGGCGGCGGTGCACGGTTTACGATCCGGCTTCCGAGCGGCCGAGCCGAAACGGTCGCTCCGCCCGAGGCTGCAGGCAGGATGCCGCCTGCGCCCTCGGCCGCACGAATTCTGGTGGTCGACGATGATTCCGACATTGCCTCGATGATCGCCGAGATGCTTCGCCGCGATGGCCACGACGTCACCATCGCCGACGACGCGAATGCTGCCCTCAAGGCTGTGCGTGAGGAAGGAATCGACCTTTTGATCAGCGACATACGCATGCCTGGCCTCGACGGCCCCGGCCTTTACCGCGCGCTGGAGCAATTGCGCCCCGGACTCGCCAGCCGGCTGCTGTTCGTGACCGGCGACACGCTGGCACCCGAGATTGACCGCTTCATCGGCGAGACCGGCGCGCCGGTGATCGAGAAGCCGCTCGATCCGCAGACCTTTCGCAGACTCGTGATGGAACGCCTAAGGGCGATGGAGACCGGCGCAATGGAAGGGGCTAAAGCGTGACAAAACAGAAATTGCTCATCGTCGACGACGAAGCGCCGTTGCGCGAGATGCTGTCGGATTACCTGCTCATGCACGGCTTCGATGTCCGATCCGTTGCGGATGGAGCGGGAATGCACACCGAGCTCGATGGCTTTAACCCCGACCTGGTCATTCTCGACGTCAACCTCGTCGGCGAACGCGGCTATGACCTGGCCCGCGAAATCGCCAAGCAGAGCCGCGCCGGCATCCTGATGCTGACCGCCGTCGGTGACCTGCCGCATCGGCTGGAAGGTCTTGCCGCCGGCGCCGACGACTATATGGCCAAGCCGTTCGAACCGCGCGAGCTTCTGGCGCGTGTCAGAAGCGTCATCCGGCGCCTGGGCGAGGAAGAGCGGAAGCCGGAACACCGCATCCGTTTCGGCGGCTGCGTCCTCGATATAAACGGCCGCACGATGGTGGACCCGGACGGCGCCGACGTCCAGTTGACGTCTATGGAATTCGACCTGCTATGCGTCTTCGCGCGCCATCCCCGGCAGATATTGTCGCGCGACCAGCTGTGCAGGCTCGCCCACAACCGCGACCTCGAGCCGGGCGACCGGAGCATCGACATCCGCATTACCCGACTGCGCAAGAAGTTCGAGACCGAACCCGACGCGCCGGTGGTCCTGGTGACGGTTCGCGGCGAAGGCTATGTCTACGAGCCTGCTTACGATGAGGCACGGCGCCGGTAGAAGAAGCTGTTCACGAAGAACGATGAGGGCCAAAAGGCCCAAGTGAGAGAGCCCTACTTTCAACGCAGCAGCGCCCGAATGTTACGGCATGGATCCTAGGGCCTCCGCTACGTCGCTTCGCTCCTGCGCTCCGCCCTAGGATGACGAAGTGAGGATCGGTTCAGCCAATCTCGAAGGTTTGCGATTTGGCATCCGCTGCCACCCGCTATGCACGACGCAACTGCCAATCTCCGACATCTGCGATTAGCTTACACCACTATGCTTTCGGTCGAGTAGAGGCGATGG
>NZ_CAKXZT010000039.1 GCF_935825525.1 Mesorhizobium escarrei | reverse complement strand
TGTGAAGGGTTACGGATGCCGGCCCTCCACGTGTTGGGCTTGGCGCTGGGGCCGGCGTCCGGAAGCCTCCAGGGAAAGAACCCGCGGGATGGAGAGCGCGGTTCCGGCCTATGGGGATTTGACGTTTGTGCTTGATGCGCTGTGGCCGCACTGACGCGGCTGACGGATGGCGATGCCCATGTCGGCGGTCGTGCGAACCTCGCTGGTGCCGCGCATGCTGCTGTGTGGTCGCTGTAGGCGAGGCGATTTGGCGGTGGTGAGCTGTGAGGTTTGTGTTGGCGGGCGCAGAGGCACGAAGCCGGCCATCCGGCGACGATGAGTTCTTCCGGCAAGCATGACGCACGGTGATGGGCGGGGCACGGTCATGGCGCTCGAGCTCCGCTTGTGGCGCTGCCGGACGGCGGTGCTCGGGCATGGGTGCCGCGCTCGAAGGTCTCGATGATGATCATCCTGCCGCCGCAGCAGGGGCATGGCGGTCGCCAATCATTGGGGGCGGCGGCATCGTCGCTTCCGCTGGAGGCGGCTTTGGGCTGGGGCGTGGCGAGAAGCTCGCGGGCGCGCGCGATGTTTTGCTTGCGGCCGGCGCTGGCGAGCAGGCCGTAGTGGCGGATGCGGTGGA
>NZ_CAKXZT010000038.1:735-19086 GCF_935825525.1 Mesorhizobium escarrei | reverse complement strand
GCCCCCACCTACTCGGCATTTCGCACTGAGAAAGTTGTTGCCGCGAGTACGACCAATTCAAAGGCGCTCTTTGCCATAGGCGTCGCTTGGGCCACAGGCCGGATTGCTGTCCCTCTGGCTGCTCCCGAGCTCAAGAAACTCGGGCTCCCGGCGATCTGCCTTGAGACGGTGCATGTGCGCGCCGCGATGTCGGCGCAGCGCAACAAGACCGACAAGGCCGAAACTGCTGCCAGGGAAGGTGAGATCTGCGCCGTCTTCGGTTGTGGTGGGTTGGGCCTATATGCCATCCAGATCGCCCGGCGGCTTGGCGCAGTGGTCGTCGCATCGATACGGATAAAGCGAAGCTCCGTCTTGCGGCATCCCTTGGCGCCGAGCACACCCTGCTTGCCTCGCCAGAGCTGGCCGACACTTGGCCGGCCGCTTTGCGTGCCCATGTCTGCATCAACTTCGCGCCGACGCCGGCAAGCTGGGATGCCATGGTCGCGGCTATTCGTCCGCGCGGCCGGATCATTGCGGCGCCCATGGTCTCGCAACCGGTGCCGCTCAGCCAGGAGTGGCTGACCGCAAGCGGTGTCTGGATAACCGGAACCAGCGTCGGCACGCGCGCGCAGATGCGCGAGCTGATCCAGCTGCATGAGGCGCAACCCTTCGAGACCCAGGTCCAGCGCGTCACGCTCGCCGAGGCAACCAGCGCATTGGCCCTGCTGAAAGCGGGAAACGCCGAGGGGCGGCAGGCGATCGTCTTTGGTTCCGACATCGAGCCCTTCCAACCTGTTTCGTCCGGTATGAGCAAGCCGTCCATGGACGTCGCGAGGCACTCGTTGCGGTCCGAGAGCTCGTTCTCAGAAATCTAAGACAGTGAACCCGGCGGCATTCTGCGCCAATTTGAGGTGATCTATTTCCAGGATTCCAAGGCTGGAAATTTGAACCAATACGGCTCCCCCACAATCAACCGGCCCCGGCATGTGGTTGCGCCTGAGGTAGACTTCCGCGCGCAACGGCAGCCCCAATTGCGGTCAGTGTCGCCAAACTTTCTTTTCGTGGTCGGCCCTGTTCACGGCTTTGCCATCTCGAATTCGGGCCAAGTGTAGCGATCCGCATTTTGCGGATTCAAGCAGAACTGCGCAGCATCAATTCGGCGTTGAGCAGAATGCGCCCGTTCTCACGTTTCGCCGCCGGCGATTTTTCATCCAGTCGCTCCAGCAGTAGTTCGATGGCCAGGCGGCCGATCTCGCTATAGTTCTGCGCAACGGTCGTGATCGGCGGGCAGGCGTAGCGCGACAAGGGATGGTCGTCGTGCCCGGCGACCCGTAGGTCGCAATCCGCCCCATGGCCTACCTTCAGGCCCAGCTGATACGCGGCAGCGATCACGCCGAAGGCGACACGGTCGTTGGCGCAAAGCACGGTCCTGGTCGAAAACCCTTGCCTCTTCAGGATGCGAAGCGCTTCGTCGAAGCCGAATTTCTCAAAATCCCACGACCGTGCGTCGACGACGGGCACAATGCTTGGCGTCATCTTGAACTGCTGCATGGCTTCGACATAGGCGTCCTGTCTGGCCGAGGCATTGTTGTTGACCAGCGGCATGGCGAAATAACACGGCGGCTCACCGGACCGGCAGAGGTAGTCGACAATGAGCTTGAAACTCTGCCTGTTGTCGGTGCCGACAAACGACGACGTCTCGTCAAGTGGTGAGTCGACATAGATCAGCGGAATGCTTGATCCGAGTTCGGCCAGGGTCCGATGATGCGACTGCACGCCGAGTGGCGCGATAATGGCACCGGCAATGTTCATCGACTTGAACGTCTGGATCGCCCGGTCTTCCATGTCGGCATGTCCGTCGGAAGACAATACAAACGCCAGGAAGCCGGCTTCGTTGGCGATCGTTTCAATGCGACGCGTCAGCGCCATATAGAACGGGTCCGTCGAATTTGGGATGATGACGCCCAGAATGTTGCTGCGGCGTCGATTGAGATTGACGGCGAATATGCTCGGCCGGAAGCCGGACTTCTTTTGCGCGGCCTCGATCACGTTCCGAGTGTTTTTCCTGACCGAGTTGGGATCGTTGAAATATTTGGAGACCGTCGTGCGAGACAGACCGACAAAGGCCGAGAAATCCTCCATCGTCCTTATCGTCTTTGCCATCGATGGCCCCCTGTTCGACCTGCCGTCGCCACTGTCTATTTGAGTCACTTTTTCGCGGAAAGGAGGAGGACAATTTCTTTCCAGCGCAGGAGCCGGATTGTCGTCCGAGGTCGTGGCTGACTGCTCTGATTATGACCCCGCGAAAAACTGTACTTTCATCGTCGTCGGGTCGGCACTGCCCTTCGAGAAGAACGGCAGCAGGTCGACAAGCGGCAGTTGGTGGCTGACCAGCCGCGCCATCGTGCCGTCGTCGCGTCTGAGGATGTCGAGCGCCTGCGGAATGTTGCGGTTGAGCGAATGCGCCCCTGCCAAACGGATCTGCCGGCGGAACATCTCGAACGGGGCGACAGAGACCCTGGCATCGGGTGCGCAGACACCAAAAACCAGCGCTGTGCCGCCATCGGTGGTGAACCCGATCATGCCTTCGACCACCTTGGCGACACCGGTGGCGTCGGCGACAAAATCGAAGCCGCGCGCCCTGGCCGACAGCGCCTGCGATCCGGACACCTGTGGCTCCAGCCCGAGCGCCTCGGCGAAGGCGAGGCGCTGTTCACTGATATCGGCGACCGCCACCCTCTTGACGCCCTTGGCCCTGAGCGAGAGGGCAAGCAGCAGTCCGATCGGCCCGGCGCCGAAGACCAGCGCGGTGCCGGGCGTGCCGCCGCCTACCCCGAGCCCGGCGGCACCTAGGCCGTTGAGGACGCAGGCGAGCGGCTCGGCGAGTGCCGCCGTGGCGAAGTCGAGATCGCCGATGCCATGTAGATGATCGACGGCAACTATGCTGAACTCTGCGAAGCCGCCATCCGTGGTCACGCCATAGGCTTTCAGACTGGCGCACAGATTGGTCAAGCCCTTCCTGCACGCCGGGCAATGCCCGCACGGAATGTTGGGATCGACGGCAACCCGGTCGCCGGGCTTCACCGCTGTGACGTCGTCGGCGATCGCCTCAATGGTACCGGCATATTCATGGCCGGGGACCAGCGGGAACGCGCCTTCGCCGTAGCGGCCATGCAGCACCTCGATGTCGGTATGGCAGAGCCCGGCCGCGCGGACCCGCACCAGAGCGTGTCCGGGCTTGACCTTTGGCAGGTCGAGATCCGCCATGCCGGCGACGCCCGCGGCGGTGAATCGGATGGCTTTCATTTTCAGCTCCCTTAACGATGCGGCTCGAACAACGCTTCAACTCATCCAGTTGCCGCCGTCGACGTTGTAGGTCTGCGCCAGAATGTAGTCGCCGTCGGACGAGGCCAGGAACACGGCGAGCCCCGCAATGTCCCCGGGCTGCGCGAAGCGGCCGATCGGCACGGACTTGGCGACGGCCGCCTTCTTCTCGCCCGGCTTCAGGCCTTCCCAGCGGGCGAAGTGGGCATCGACGACATCCCAGTGCTCGCCGTCGACGACGCCGGGTGCAATCGCGTTGACGTTGATACCGTGCTTGACCAGCGCAAGTGCGGCCGACTGCGTCGCCGAAATCATCGCCGCCTTGGAGGCGCAGTAGAGCATCACCAGCGCCTCGCCGCGCCGGCCGGCCTGGCTCGCCAAGTTGATGATCTTGCCGCCGCGGCCGCGCGCGATCATCGGATTGGCCACGGCCTTCATCATGAACAGCGGCCCCTTGAGATTGATGCCGAAGACCCGTTCGTAACTTGCTTCGGTGATGTCGGTGATCGGCGCCATGTCGAAGATGGCGGCGTTGTTGACGAGGATGTCGATGCCGCCGAACTCGCGGTCGATTTCGGCCACGACGCTGTCGATCGCAGCCAGGTCGGTGACGTCGAGCTTTACGGCGCTGACCGCCGCACCGATCGCCGCAGCCGCCCGTGTCGCGCGCTCGATATCGATGTCGGCAATGACCACTTTGGCGCCTTCACGCGCATAGGCCTGTGCGAAGCCGAGCCCAATGCCGCGCGCACCGCCGGTGATCAGGGCAATCTTGTTCGTCAGCTTCATTGCCAATTCCAGTTCCCGCGATTTCGATTATCAGCGGCACGGCGCCGCCAGTAGGAACGCACGGATCCGCCTTTGCTCACGCAATTCCTGATGGAAGGCCACTAGGCAGCTTTTCCGGGAATCGCTTTTGGCGGATCCGTGTGTCCCCGGCCCGCCGCAAGGGAGTGTGCGGCAGGGCCGGACGGCCGGGTGAAGCGCACGCTATGCCTCCTCCTAGCCTGCTCGGCTTGGAGCGGACCGGCTATTTGATGTAGCCCGCCTCCTCCATCGTCTTTTCGACGGAAGCCTGGGCGCCGTTCAGCGCGTCGTCGACCGACTGCTCGCCGGTGACTGCCGCGGCGATGGCCTGGCCGACCTGGGTACCGATGCCCTGGAACTCAGGAATGGCGACGAACTGAATGCCGGTATAGGGCACCGGATCCTTGGTCTGCTTGGTCGGGTCGGCGGACTCGATCGCGGCAAGCACGGTTGCGGCGAAAGGGGCCGCCTTCTGGTAGTCCGCGCTGGCATAGGTGGACTTGCGCGTTCCTGGCGGTGCCGCGACCCAGCCTTCGGTCTCGCCGACGCGCTGGACATAGGCCTTCGACGTCGCCCACTTCACGAAGGATTTCGCCGTGTCCGCCTTCTTGGTCGACGTCGGGATGGCGAGGCTCCATGCCCAGCCCCAGGCCGAACCGTTGGCCGTCACTGCCACCGGCGCTTTGGCAAAGGCAACCTTGTCGGCGACCTTGCTTTGCTTCGGATCATAGACGCGGCCCGCCGCCGAAGTGGCATCGATCCACATGGCGCAACGACCGGAGGCGAACAAGGTCTGGTTCTCGTTGAAACCGTTGGAGCTTATTCCCGGAGGTCCATCCTTCTTCATCGTGTCGACATACCAGCCGATCGCCTTTTTCCACTCGGGCGAATTGATCTGCGGCTTCCAATCCATGTCGAACCAGCGGCCGCCGAACGTGTTCACCAGTGTGCCGACAAAGGCCATGTTCTCGCCCCAGCCCGGCTTGCCGCGCAGGCACAGGCCGTACTGCTCCTTCGACTTGTCGGTGAGCTTGTCGGCGAATTCGGTGATCTGGTCATAGGTTGGCTGCTCCGGCATCTTCAGGCCGGCGGCGTCGAACAGATCCTTGCGGTAGAGCGTGAACGAGCTTTCGGCATAGAACGGCACGGCGTAGAGCTTGCCGTCGACCGTCAGGCCGCTGCGCACCGGCGCGATGAGATCATCATAGTCGTAGTCGTCGCCGAGATCGTTGAGCGGTGTCAGCCAGCCGCTCTTGCCCCAGATCGGCGTCTCATAGCCGCCGATGGTCATGACATCGAACTGGCCGCCCTTGGTGGCGATGTCGGTGGTGACCCGCTCGCGCAGCACATTCTCCTCCAGCACCACCCAGTTGACCTTGTTTCCGGTTGCCTTCTCCCATTCGGGCGAAAGCTTTTGCATGATGATCATGTCGCCATTGTTGACCGTCGCGACCGTGATCTCCTCGGACAGGGCGGCACTGGTCGCCAGCGCCGAAGCGGCGACCGACAGGGCGAAAATTCCAATACGCTTACCAATTGGCATTTCGTCTCCTCCTTTACGAATGCGCATGTGTAAGTGAACATGCGTATATATTTTATTGCGCTACAGGAAAGCCAAGTCAAGTCGACTGTGTCCTGATTTTTGGGGAAATCCATCCCCCGATGGAGAAATTGTCACCGCTCGACATATCCGAGAAAGCCGCAAATCAAGTGAACATGCGTACAGTTTATGTTGACTTCGCACTCGCGGCGATTTACCTCGGCTATAGCCAAGCGCTATCGCGCTGCCGGCATACGCCATGACCGGCGTCACGGTTCGGCTGGGGAGAGAAGGAACTGGAGCAATGGGTCGCCGAAGGGAGATCGCCTCCGAATCCGTGGGTCCGACGATCGTCGCCGGCGAAATTCTGGTCGAGATCATGGCGACCGAACAGGGCCTGGGTTTCCTCGAGCCGCTGGTGCTGATGGGCCCCTATCCGAGCGGCGCGCCGGCGATTTTCATCGACCAGGCCGCAAGGCTCGGCGGCGGCGCCGGCATCGTCGCCTGCGTCGGCCGCGACGACTTCGGCACCATCAACCTGCAGCGGCTGCGGCGCGACGGCGTCGACGTCTCGGCCGTTTGGGTCAGCGACCGCTACCCGACGGGGAGCGCCTTCGTGCGCTACCGCCCGGACGGCGGCAGGGACTTCGTCTACAACATCGCCGAATCCGCCGCCGGGCAAATCCGCCTCACAGCAGAGGCGCGGCAGCTGGCGGATAGAGCCGGCCATCTGCATGTCATGGGCTCGACCCTGTCGGTCTCTGGGCTGAAGGAGATCGTCGCCTATGCGGTCAAGGCGGTGCGGGCGCGTGGCGGCTCGATCTCCTTCGACCCGAATGTGCGCAAGGAACTGATCGACGGCGCTGACGGCGCGCTGTTTTCGGCTTTGGTTGACGACGCCGACCTCTTGCTGCCCTCTGGTGACGAGTTGCTCGCCGCGGCCGGCGTCGAGGACGAGACGCAGGCGGTCGCGGCGCTGATCGCCAGAGGCGTCGGCGAGATCGTGCTGAAGCGGGGGGCTGCCGGCTCGTCCCGGTTTGCTGCCGATGGCAGCAGGATCGACTGCGCCGGTTTCCTAGTGGAGGAAGTCGACCCGACCGGAGCTGGCGATTGCTTCGGAGCGACCTACCTGACCTGCCGGCGCATGGGGATGGAACCCGGCAAGGCGCTGTTTTATGCCAATGCCGCCGGCGCCCGCAACGTCACGCGACGCGGACCCATGGAAGGTATCGCCGGCTTCGACGTGCTCGATGGCTTCATTGCCGGGACGGCGAGGGCGACATGACAGCCAACCCGCTTGCAGGCCTCGCCACCGCGCGCAGAAACGGATCGCCTCGCGGCATCACCTCGGTCTGCTCGGCCCATCCGCTGGTGATCCAGACGGCCGTCAGGCGCGCCGTTGGAAGCAAGGAAATCAAGCTGCTGATCGAGGCGACCTGCAATCAGGTCAACCAGTTCGGCGGCTATACCGGAATGACGCCGGAGCGGTTCGTCGGCTTCGTGCTGGAGATCGCCGGCAAGGAGGTGCTGGAGGCCTCGCGCATCATCTTCGGCGGCGATCATCTGGGACCGAACCCATGGCGCGCGGAGCCGGCGGCGCAGGCGATGGACAAAGCCGAGGCCATGGTCAGCGCCTATGTCGCGGCCGGCTTCAGCAAGATCCATCTCGACGCCTCGATGGGATGCGCCGGTGAGCCGGCGGCCCTCGACGACGAGACGATCGCCATGCGGGCGGCGCGGCTGGCTAAGGCGGCTGAAAAGGCAGCGCGCGCGAGCGGGGGTGCGTTGCCGGTCTACATCATCGGCACCGAGGTTCCCGCGCCGGGCGGCGTCGACCACACGATCAGCGAGCTGAAGCCGACCGAAGCGGCGGCGGCGCGCCGCACGATCGACGTGCATCGTGAGATCTTTGCCCGGGAAGGGCTGGCGGAAGCGTTCGGCCGCGTCATCGCCGTGGTCGTGCAGCCGGGCGTCGAATTCGGCAGCCAGAACGTCGTCGCCTACAGGCCGGAAGCGTCGAAGGCGCTGACCGGACTGCTCGATGAGGAACCGTCGCTCGTCTACGAGGCGCATTCCACCGACTACCAGAGCCGCGCTGCGCTGACGGCACTTGTCGGCAACGGCTTTCCCATCCTCAAAGTCGGCCCGGGCCTGACATTTGCCTTGCGCGAGGCGCTTTACGGGCTTGACCTGATCGCGTCCGAAATGGTCGCGGATTACGGCAACAGGTCGCTTGCCCGCACGATGGAGCGCGTGATGCTGGCATCGCCGGGCCATTGGCACAGCCACTATCACGGCAATGACGCGAGCCTCTACCTCCAGCGGCATTACAGCTACAGCGACCGCGTCCGCTATTACTGGAGCAACCCCACTGCCGGCGTTGCCGTTGGCCGTCTGCTCGAGGTGCTCAACGGCGTCGGCATTCCCGAAACGCTGATGCGACAGTTCCTGCCGATGGTGCCGGCCGAGCTCGGGCCTGGCGGGAATCCCGAGGCCATTCTTCACGCCGCGATCGGCCAGGTGCTGGCCGACTACGACGCGGCTTGCTGCGGGGACAACGCCTGAATTCGTTGCGTCGTCATCAGCCAAGAGCTTGCTGTGTCTACTGGTCACCGCCAAGTATCACCTCGAGCCCGCTGGGCATTGCACAGCGGCGAACAGGTCTCCACTGTTTCGGACGCCGCAACAGCGCCTCGCCTCGCTTACAACTTCGTCCGTACAGCGCCGAGCGCGGTCTACAACGCTCGCTTCCAATCGGACAACCATATGGCCGACGCCAACCGGTTCACCGGCAACGCCGTCAGATTCCCGTCGGTGGCTCGCTTCCAGACCAAGTAGCGGCCTGGCCAATTGGGAGAAGCTGCACTCATCCAGGCAGATGCGGCAACGTCCTCTGTTGCCGCTCCGCCGACCTGATGATGGTCTATGGCCGCGGTGTCGATCCGTTTAAGCTCAAGTTCGATTGCAGCCGATGCAAGCCACAAATCAAGATCACCCTCCTTGAAGTCCACCCCGAGCACCTGCCCAAGCGATTGATGATCCACAAACCGATGAAAGGCGCGGATGACAAGATCCTCTGGCATACAGAGCGGTTCCGGGGATGAGCGGAGGGCGGTAAAGGTCAGGTTCCGCTACCAAAGCGGATTTCAGGTCGTCGATGGCAGCGCCGTGCTTGCGACGTTCGATAGCCGTGTCGATGCGTTCAAGTTCGTCGCCGGCCGTGGCGTGCGGATACGGCCCAGTTGAGGCGCCATCACTCCGCCGGTGTGAATTCCGGTTCGGCGGCTTCCACCTTCTCGCCGCGCCGCGCGCCTTTGAGCCAATGCTGCAGGCGATCAAGATAGAGATAGACGATCGGGGTAGTGTAGAGCGTCAGCACTTGGCTGAGCGCCAGCCCGCCGACCATAGCGTAGCCGAGCGGCTGACGCAGCTCCGAACCCGACCCGGTGCCGAGCATCAGCGGCACGCCGCCCAACAGGGCCGCCATCGTCGTCATCAGGATCGGCCGGAAGCGTAGCAGGCAGGCTTGGCGGATCGCATCCAAGGGCGCAAGCCCGCGTTCGCGCTCGCCGGCAATCGCGAAATCGACCAGCATGATGCCATTCTTCTTGACGATGCCGATCAGCAAGATGATGCCGATGATGCCGATGACCGAGAGGTCGAAGCCGGCGATCCGGAACATCAGCAGCGCTCCTAAGCCCGCCGACGGCAGCGTTGACAGAATGGTCAGCGGGTGGACATAGCTTTCATAGAGCATGCCGAGGATAATGTAGACTACGATCAGGGCAGCCGCGATCAGGATCGGTTCGCTCGACAGCGAACTCTGAAACGCCTGGGCACTACCTTGGAACGTGCCGATGAGGGAAGACGGCTTGCCGATCTCAACCGCGGCCTGGTTGACCGCATTGACGGCCTCGCCGAGCGCCACGCCGGGCGCGAGGTTGAACGAGAGCGTGACGGCCGCGAACTGGCTCTGATGGGAGACCGAAAGCGGCCCGACCTTGCGCGTATCAACCGTGACGAGAGTGGAAAGCGGCACGGCCTCGCCTGTTGCCGGCGATTTCAGATAGATCTGGTCGAGGGTCGAGACGGAGCCCTGCATTGCCGGCGGCACTTCGAGGATCACGTTATAGGAGTTAACCTGAGTGAAATATCTCGCGACCTGACGCTGGCCGAAGGCGTCGTTCAGCGTGTCGTCGATAACCCTTGGCTGAATGCCGAAGCGGGCCGCCTGATCGCGGTTGATCGTGACTGTGAGCTGGGGCGCATTGGCCTGCTGGTCCGTCGTGACGTCGGTGAGCTCGGGCAGCGTCTTCAGCTTCTCGAGCAGGCGCGGCGCCCAGGCAGTCAACTCATCGAGGTTGGCGTCCTGGAGCGTATATTGATACTGCGCACGCGCGAGGCGGCCGCCCACGGTGATGTCCTGTGCCGGCTGCAGGAAGAGGGCTGCGCCCTGGACGGCCGCAAGTTGCGGCCGTAGCCTGTTGATCACGTCGGTCGCGCTCGCCGTCCGCTCCTCACGCGGCTTGAGCGCGATGAAGAAGCGGCCGGTATTCGGAGTGTTGACACCGCCGCCAAGCACGGAGCCGAACGCCGCCACGTCGGGATCGCGGCCGACGATCTCGCCCAGAGCGACCTGCAGGCGCTGCATCTCGGCCGGCGAGACGTCCTGGGCTGCCTCGGATATGCCAAGGATCAGGCCGTTGTCCTGCACCGGGAAGAAGCCCTTCGGGATGTCCATGAACAGATATGCCGTCAGGGCGATGTTGGCGAAGAACACCAGGAGCGTGATGAACTGGTGACGCAGAACGATGTCGAGCGTGCGGCGATAGAACCCGATGAGCGCTTCGAACATCCCGTCGATCGCCCGGTAGATCCGGCTATGTTCGTCGCTCTCGCGACGGAGGAAGCGGGAGGCGAGCATCGGTGTCAAGGTGAGCGACACCAGGGCGGAGACCGTGATCGCGGCCGTTACCGTGATGGCGAACTCTTGGAACAGACGGCCGACGATGCCGCCCATCAGCAAGAGCGGGATGAACACCGCGACGAGCGAAATGCTGATCGACAAAACCGTGAAACCGATCTCGCGCGCGCCCTTCAATGCGGCATTCAGGGGCGTCTCGCCCTCTTCGACGTAGCGGTAGATGTTCTCCACGACGACGATTGCGTCGTCGACGACGAAGCCGATCGAGATGCTGAGCGCCATCAGCGAGAGATTGTCGAGACTGAAGCCGAACAGATACATCAGTGCCGCGCTGCCAAGGAGCGACAGCGGCACCGTGATGGCTGGAATCACAGTCGCCCAGAAGTTCCGCAGGAACAGGAGGATCACCATGACGACGAGAGCCATTGTCAGGCCGAGCGTGAACTCCACGTCGGCGACCGATGCCCGGATCGTCTGGGTTCGGTCGACGATCGTGTCGACTTTCATGGCCGCCGGGATCACCGCGGCGAATTGCGGCATCAAGGCCTTGATCTGATCGACCGTGTCGACCACGTTGGCGCTGGGCTGCTTGAAGACCTGGAGAATTATGCTGCGCTTGTTGCCGTTCCACGCGGCGATGGTGGTATCTTCAGGCCCCGCGACGGCGTGGCCGACATCGCGCACGCGGATCGGCGCACCGCTGCGATAGGCCAGAATTACGTTGTCATACTCCGACGGCGTCGTCAGCTGATCATTCACGGCGATGGTGAAGCTGCGCTGTGCGCCGTTCGTGGTGCCTTTAGCCGCGTTGGCGGTGGCGTCGACGATCACGCCGCGCACATCTTCCAAGGTGAGACCTGTTGCCGCGAGCCTGCCGGGATCGACCTGGATGCGAACGGAAGGCTTCTGTTCGCCGCCGATAATGACCTGGGCGACGCCCGGAACCTGCGAGATCTGCTGGGCGAGCACATTGTCGGCGTAGTCGTCGACCTCGGTCAGCGGCATCGTGTCGGAGCTTGCGCCGAGGATCAGGATCGGCGAGTCGGCAGGATTTACCTTCCGATAGCTCGGCGGTGCCGACAGGGTGGGCGGCAGCTGGCGGCCGGCAACCGTGATCGCCGCCTGCACGTCCTGGGCTGCCGAGTCGATATTGCGTGAAAGGTCGAACTGGAGCGTGATCGAGGTTCTGCCAAGCGTGCTCGTGGAGGTCATCTGCGTGATGCCGGACACCTGGCCGAACTGCCGCTCCAGCGGCGCCGCAACGGACGACGCCATCGTGTCTGGACTCGCACCGGGTAGCGTGGCGGACACCTGGATGGTGGGGAAGTCAACCTGTGGGAGCGAGGCGACGGGCAGCAGGGGATAGGCTGCGATGCCGGCGAGCGCCAGCGCCGCCATCAGCAGCGACGTGGCGATGGGGCGACGGATGAAGCCTTCCGAGATTTTCACGACGCGGCTCCTCGAGCCGCCCGGCCATCTCCGTCAGTCGTCGCGGTGGTATTCGCGGGCTTGGCATCGACCCGTGCGCCGGCCTGGAGCCGATATTGCCCCTCCACCACCACCTGGTCGCCGGCCGAGATGCCGCTATTGATGACGGTCACGTGGCTCTGCGTCGGACCGACGTCGATCGGCTGAGTCGCCGCCGTGCCGTCGGGCTTCACGATCCAGGTATAGGTTCCGTTGGCACCCCGCTGCACAGCCGCCGACGCGATGGTAACGGCATCCTTGCGCGTATCGATCAGGATGTGGGCGCGGACGAATTCGCCGGGCCAGAGCGCCTCGTCCTGATTGGGGAAGGTCGCTTTCAGCCGGATGGTGCTGCTGGTCTGATCGATCTGATTGTCGATCAACACGAGGGTGCCGGTGCCGATCGCCTGGACATTGTCCTGATCATACGCGACCACTTTGACGGGGCCGCGCGCCATTGCCTGGTGGACAGCCGCGAGATTTCGCTCCGGCAAGGTAAACACGACCGATGCCGGGCGAATCTGCGTCAGGATCGCGATCGGGGTCGTATCCGCGGCATGCACGACATTGCCGGCGTCGACGCGGCGCACGCCGATGCGCCCATCGATCGAAGCCTTGATCACAGTGTAATCGAGCCGCGTCTGCGCGCTCTCGATCGCCGCGGCGTCCGCGTCGATCGTGGCCTTGAGTTGGTCGACCACTGCGACCTGACGGTCGACGTTCTGCGCGGTCCCGAATTTCCTCGCAGCAAGCTCCTGGAAGCGCACAAGATCCTTCTGCGCGCCGACCAGTTGCGCTTCGTCCTGCGCCTTCTTGGCCTTCGCCTGATCGAGGACCGCCTGATAGGGGCGGGGATCAATCCGCGCCAGCACGTCGCCCTTGTGCACTTCCTGGCCTTCGAGGAAGTCAACGCTCTGCAGCGTGCCGTCGACCTGACTAAGGATCGAGATCGTATTTTCGGCCTGCACCGTGCCGAGGCCGGTGAGATAGATCGGCAGGTCACGGCGCGCCGCCGCTTCCACCGTCACGGGGACAGCGGGCGGGCTCGCCCGCACGGCCCCGTTGGCCGCGTCAGCGGCCGGCCTGTACCAGAGAAAGCCGCCCGCCGCGGCGGCGAGCACGATACCAAGGGTCGCGAACGCGAGAGGAAGCCTTGAACGTCTTTTGTGTGACGAGAGAACCATGAGATCGGGCTCCAAGTTGATTCGCGACGGAAAAGAATTGCAATTGACGTAACCTTCACCACACTGCTGACGGGATCGTTGCGGCATGGCAGCAAGGCTCGGATCTTCGGTCCTTCGGATGGAAGGGCCCTCAAGCGACCGGTTTGCACTGACTGGTTGGCGGACGCATTGGGCCGGATGCAACCCTGGCAGTCGAAGTTCTTCGACGCACCGAATTTGCCTTCGCACTGCTACTGGTTAGTGCCCCTCCGGACTGGCGTCGGCCTCCGTCGTGCTGAGCGCCTCGAAGGCGTCTGCCTGGATGCCGCGGGAGTGGTGGAGGAACGCCGCGAGAGACCAGATGTTTTGATCCGGAAGCTGGTCGCTCCACGCGGGCATAGCGGTTCCGGGGATGCCGTTCTTGACCTTCGGGAAAACCTCGGCGGGATCGTTCCGCCTGCCGGCGAGCAGCAGGTTCGGAGGAGCCGGATTCATTCCCTGAGCGGCTGGGGCGATGCCTGGAGCCCCATGGCATGAGACGCAGTTCTCCCGAAACAGATGCGCTCCGGCCTGGACCGCCTCCGGCGTTTCCAGACCTGCAGGAACCGGCACCCGTACTGCTGCTGCAGGACGGGGATGGGGCATTGCCGTGTGCGGCGCAGGGGCGCCGCCCGATCCGAACTGAGCGAGTGAGGATGCATCAGAGCTGTTCAGGTACAGGAAAAGCAGGCCTTCGAAAACGATCGCAATTATGGCGATGCCGAGGCCCTGGAACAAACGAAGCAACATTTCGAAATCCTCAGCTTCATGCTTTGCGGCGGCGCGTCACCCGCGGCCTGGCGGTGGAATTGCTTCGACCGGCATGGCACGGCGTGACTCCGCGGGTGGGGTGCGACCGACCGTTGCGCGGGTATGCACATCACGAATCGACTGCGTACTCTCATCGCTTCCAATACAGCAAGTGGGGATAAACGCAGGTTGTGTAATGGTTTGGCCGAACCCATATCTTAGTATGAGTTTCGTGCTCAGTCAGAGCAAGTTCAGGCTCCTAGCCCGTTCCAGGATGTCCTTCGCGATAGGCTGATAATGCCTTCGAGACAGTGCCCTTCGGGCCACTCCATCAATGTCGCTACTGAGGCTGCTTGGTGCACAAGCCCAACCGCGATTATAGCCGCGTGATCCGTGTGGTACTCAATCGCCAGTGCAAATCCGCCGCCTGTCAGGCAGGCAGGTGTTCGATAAGGATGGACATGCCTGGAAGGCACAAAGCCGAGCACTCGACATTTCGGCCCAATTTCCGGCCCGAGTGGTAAGCGGCCCCGGCGGCATCAGCCTTCCGCCTGCGCAAAGCTCCCCATCTGGTTCGACCGGACGTGCTTGGGCTTGTGTTCGGGCTCGACGTGGATGGTGACGATTGCCCCCTCCAGTGTCTCCTTGAGGGCTGCTTCCAAGCGGTCGCAGATTTCGTGTGATCGCTCCACGCTCATGCTGCCCGGGACGACGAGATGGAACTCGATGAAGGTGACTTTGCCCGCGTGACGTGTGCGTAGATCATGTGTCTCGATTGCGTCGCCAGTGTTGGTTGAGATCGTCTCGCGAATACGCTTCAGCTCCTCGGCTGGTGCGGCCTCGTCCATCAGGCCGCTGGCGCTCTCCCGGACGACGCCCCATCCGCTCCACAGCACGTGCAGCGCCACGAGTGCCGCTATCGCTGCGTCCAGGACCTCGATGCCTGTCAGCACCACAAGCACGACGCCCACCAAAACACCCACCGATGTGACCACATCAACCAACAGATGCTTGCCATCAGCCACCAGAGCGGCGGAGCGGTGCGTACGGCCCTGCCGGATCAGCACGCCACTCCAGACCGCATTGAGGACGGTGGCGAGCGTGTTCACAGCCAAACCGCTCCAAGGCGCATCGATCGGAGTGGGCGCCAGAAACGCCCCGTAGGCTTCCCGCAAAATTGCCAAGGCCGCCACGATGATCATCACACCCACGACAACCGCCGACAGGTACTCGGCCTTGTGATGGCCGAACTGGTGGTTCGCATCGGCCGGGCGGGCGGCACTCCGAATGGCCACGATCGCCGCGACGGCCGTGACCACATTGATGATGCTTTCCAAGGCGTCGGAATAGAGCGCAACGCTGCCCGTCAGCACATAGGCGCAGTACTTGATGGTCAACACAATGAGACTGACACCGAGGCTCCCAGTCGCGATCTTCAGCGAAAGATTCATTGACGCCTTCCTTGATTGAGGATGGTTTCCACCATCTTGTTGAATCCGGTCGTTAGGCCGCTTGATCCATCAGGCAGTTGATCTCTCCGCGCATCGGTGCAGCGAGCATTGGCACGTCGATGCACTGCCAAAGCGGGCTCGACGGCTTTCCGCCCGCCCTTTGATCTTGCGTATGCGGGCGAGCGTAGGTGGAAGGGCTTTGTTTCCTGGCCTGGTCGGCGCAATCAGTCGCCGAAATCGAATAGATCTCCGAGGAAGGACTTTCGCTTCTTGCGGGGGGAGTTGTGCGGCCGGTGATCATCGTCATGGTGGTGGTGGCTGCTGTCGTCGTCCGATTGGGATAATTCGGTTGTGGTGCAGCTCCCGACCGGGGCTGAACGAAAGAGGGCTGGGGCGACGCTGCTTCGGACCGCTCGACGATCTTGTCGAGTTCACCGCGGTCCAGCCAAATCCCACCGCACTTCGGATAATAGTCAATCTCGACGCCTTGCCGCTCAGCCATGACCAGATCGGCACTGTCGATGGGACACTTCATGAATTTCTCCTCGTCCTATGGGGGCGCTCCAATGGTTCGCAGCTGCGCCTAGGATCACCACGTGTGTGGTCACGCGGTCGGCGGGCAACTTCTCCACAGGCGCCTTGTTTCAGTAGCGAAGGGACCGCCGTTATGACTTGCGCCTAACGAATGGCCTCGATCATGATGCTTTCGGGCACGCCGTGAGCATGCCAATCGGCCGCGCTATCACCACTTATGTACACGACCGGAATTGTCGGTGCGACCTCCACGAATATGGCGGCCAATATCTCAGCCACTCGGGCCATCGCCGAGCCTGACGTGGGTTACTACCGCCTTGAAGCGTGCTGGTTCGGCGTCAAAGCCGCGAGCGCCTGACTGCCGTTCTTCGCGCTGACAACCTCAAAGCCTGCCTTAGCAAGCGAAATTTCGACATCGAGCAACACAAGAGGCTCGTCCTCCGCGACCAAGACCACGTTCGAAGTCATAGACGCGCTCCATCGGATTCGAATCCGGTCCCACTCGTGCAGTGGAGCCCGGATTCGAAGTGCCTGTTGTGGATCACGGACAGTACGGGAAAAGACCGTATGTATATGATGTGTATGGGTAACCGCAGTAGCCGTCGCCATAAAAATCACTGCCATGGCCCCTGAACCCATGTTGGCCGCTGTGATAGCCTCGGCCACCGGCAAAGCCCGCGACATGGGAATGACCGCCAAAGCCTCCGATATGGCCGCCGCCAAAACTTCCGACATGGCCGCTACCCATATGGCCGCCGCCAAAGCCTCGGCCGCCGTGAGCGCCGCCGTGACTGCCGCCATGAGCGCCGCCATGAGCGCCGCCATGACCGCCACCGCCGCCATGACCGCCACCGCCGCCATGACCGCCACCGCCGCGCGCCATCGAGGCCGTCGCCGTGCCAGTCGCCAGCATTGCACCCAAAGCGATCGTCGCCAATATTGTTGTTGATCTTTTCATAATGACTCTTTCAGTTTGAACATACTCGGCTTTTGAAGCCAAACTGATATATAGACGGGCGATATTCAATCAGTATAATACGTTGGGTCGATATATATATATATCTTGTAACTACAGATTTGACTTTTAATATGTGCTGATTCATCGAAGAGTGAATTCGTTTTTCCGACGCGTCGCTTGAGCGAAACCAAGGGCCAGCGACTCAACCGCCGGCGCTTTTTTCATGTCCGCTGGTTCTCCTTCCCTGACCCCGGTCTCCCCGGTGACCAGCACTGGCAGGTCATGGGTCGCATACCGACGCAGGAGGTCTTCGGCATGCTGGATCACTGGGGATTCGCCGAGAAAATAGCCTTTCAGCCGCAACTGGCTGTGCTTGCACTCTCCCACTGGGGAAGGTTGGATCCGGTTCCTCTCCCGCCGCCAGCCATCCGTGAAGCTGCGCAAGCATATGGCGCGACGAGATGGTTTCTGCTGACGCGTGTGGACCTGCCCCTTGCTATGCCCTCGATCATGGCCGGGATAAATCAGACAATATTGATGTGTCTGTCGATGGTTGTTATCGCGTCACTGATTGGCGCGAACGGCCTTGGCGAAGATGTTCTGAACGCCCTTCAATATGCTGCTGTTGGCCAAGGCCTGCTCGCGGGCTTCGCCATCTTGCTTTGCGCTATGATCATCGACCGGATCGTGCAGGGACGATCCAAATAAAGTCCGCGCCGCCCAATAGACCTCGGCTTTGGCGTGGCGTCAGGAATGTCCGAAATCGCGCAACCAGGCCCGTGGCGTTGACACAAACGGTGTCTGCTTTTGAAGAACGGCGAGAGCCAGCAGAATGACCAAGATGGGCGCATTGCTGACCGGGATTCTATGGGCCGACAGTGGACTGGCAGCTTCAGGCTGCGGATCTTCAAGAGCGGGCATTCAGGTCGGCGTGGGCATCGTCGTGAGCTGACCCGATGCGGACCTTCTGCAGCGGCTTTTCCACGCTCGATAGCAGACGTTCGACGGAACGGGTGATCCTGCCCCGGCAAACACCGATGATGTCAGATAAAGTGCGGCAGACAATGTCATGAGGAAGCGAGGCGACATTTCGCGCTCCGCGACAGCCGGAAGTGATCGACAACCTTTCCAACGTTTTCCTTCGCGATTGACCATCCTGGTCAAACACCCCAAACCGGTGCGGCTGCATCACCGTTCCTCCGGCGGCTTGAGGTGCCGAAACTGCATCAGCAGCAGCAGATCGTAAGCGATCTTCAGTGCACCGCAGATGAGGAGGGGCCAAGCCCGGAACGAGGCAGCGAACAGAGCGCCCGCCAGCGCAGGACTGGCTGCGGCGGCCAGGCTGCGCGGGACCGATGTGAAGCTCGCGGCGGCTGCCTGCTCCACCTCGGTGACAACCGCCATCACGTAGGAAG
>NZ_CAKXZT010000038.1:0-725 GCF_935825525.1 Mesorhizobium escarrei | reverse complement strand
CACGAACATCGCCTTGATACCGGTGAGTTGGTCGAGGCCGACTGGAGCCAGAAGATCAGGGGTTGCCGAAGCGAGCGCGCCAACGGCGCCTGCGAGCGCACCCACAAGGCTGTAACGCGCGAACATCTTGGTCCGCGCGGCGTCAGTGACCTCACGTGTGAGCGCGGCATGCTCCAAGGGCACGAAGACGCTGACGCTGCCGGCCGATGGGTTGATTGTGCCTGCGAACGCGATCACCAAAAGCAGCGCGTAGTCGTGGACCACAGCAAAGGCCGCACCCGTGGCGACCATCAGACTTGCGGCGGCAAGCAGGAGTTGGCGGTGATCGTACCGGGCGCCAAGGAGTCCGAAACCGATGGTCAATAGCGCGGAACCGAGAAGCGACGCGGTCGCGATGACGCCGACCTGCAGAGGTGCAAAGCCTAATGCGAGGAGATAGACCGGCAACAGAACGGCCACGAAGCCGTCACCCATATCGCGCAAGGCTCGAGCCGCAAAAAGGAAAGTCGCCGGGTGGATCCGCTGCACTGATCTAGCCTGCCCTCATCACCTGCGTCGGCACCACGGGCTTGGGGCAGCGTCGATAACAGGGCTGGGAGATCATGACGGAGTCGCGTTAGACATTCCAGCGAGGCGAAGGCCATGAAGCTCGGGAAGTGGGTCAGAATTCCCCGTGGTCTTGCTTTGGTAATGTCCAGGAAGGGGCGCATTGCCGCCCGCCAGCC
>NZ_CAKXZT010000037.1 GCF_935825525.1 Mesorhizobium escarrei | reverse complement strand
CAGGTCCTGCTCAAAACAACGACATACTGCCCGCCAACAGCCTGAAGAAGGGCGGATTTACTATCCATTTCATCCACGCTGCGGCGAGACGGTGCTCATTCTGAAGCGCTATGCGTACCGTGGTACCGATTTGGTGGTCATTGGGCAGCCTGACGGCTCCCCTGCCTGCATACCGGCGTGGATGGTGCGCGAGGCGGCGACGCACTTCAAGCTGTCGGCGCAGCCGCGGTTTTCCCTTGGGACCTTGCAATCTCTGCGCGCTGAGATC
>NZ_CAKXZT010000036.1 GCF_935825525.1 Mesorhizobium escarrei | reverse complement strand
AACTTCCTGACGCACTCATCCCTGGGCGAAGCAAGGAGCGAAGCGACGCAGCGTAGACCCTGGGATGACGAAGGCATGGTGGCCTGTGGCTAATCCCGGCGTCAGAGATGGTGGCTGCAGGCAGGCCGGCCGCGACCCGTCAGTTAAGAACCAAATCCCCTGTGCAGAGGAAACTAGCTCAAAGCGAGCGCGACCAGAGCAGCTGCCGCCGGTATGGTCTGGACGTAAAAGATTTTCCTGCCGACCGTCGCTGCGCCGTAGAGGCCGGCGATGGCGACGCAGAGCAGGAAAAACACCTTGATCTGGAAACCGGCCTCGCCGAGGTAAAGCCCCCAGATCAGCCCGGCTGCGAGAAAGCCGTTGTAAAGCCCCTGGTTGGCCGCAAGCACTTTCGATGCGCTGGCGAATTCCGGCGTCAGCTTGAACGCCTTGTGGCCGCGCGGCGTGTCCCACAGCACCATCTCCAGATAGACGATGTAGAGGTGGATCAGCGCCACTAACCCGACCAGCACATTGGCGATCATGCTATGTCTCCCCATTGCGACATGGCGCCGCCTCGCGATATTGACCACGCACGCCACCGCTCCCTCAAGACCCATTGCGGCGTGCATCCCGGCCGGCAATCAATGTGCCCATCGCCGACGGCCTTCAGGGTTGCCAATATCAGCGCATTGGTATCTTTTCCCGCCGTTCAAATTCAGCGGAACCCACAATGTCCTTTCAAAAACTCGACGACCTCGGCCACAAGCTCGAAGCACTGGAGCATGCGCTCGCCATCCTCGCCGCCGACGAGGCGACCCACATGGCCGTCGGCGGCGGCGAAAAACGCGCCGAGGCGATGTCGGCGCTGGCCGGCATGCATCACGCCAGAGCGACGGCGCCGGAGATCGCCGACTGGATCGCAGCGGCCGAACAGGAGACGCTGAACGAAGAACAGCAGGCAGCGGTCAAGGAATTCCGACGGCAATACACCAACCTGACCTGCCTGCCGGTCGAATTCGTCGAGCGCCAAACCACTGCACGGATGCGTTCCGAGCAGCTCTGGCGCGACCTGCGCGCGAAAAACGACTGGGCCGGATTCTTGCCGGCGCTCGAAGGCGTCGTCGCGTTGGTGCGCGAGGAAGCAGCGCTTCGCGCCGACGTGCTCGGCCTTGATCCCTACGACGCGCTAATGGAGCAATACGATCCCGGCAACCGAGCCGCCGAGATCACGCCGGTCTTCGCCGAGTTGAAGACGTTTCTAAGGGATTTCGTACCCGAGGCACTGGCGGTGCAGGATGAGCGGCTGGCGAAACATCCGCTGAAGCCGCTTTCGGGCAGCTATGCGATCGAAAAGCAGCGCGAGCTTGGCCTCGCCATGATGGCGGCGGTCGGCTTCGATCTCACCCACGGCTCACTGTCGGTATCGCATCATCCGTTCTGCGGCGGCGTGCCGAGCGACGTGCGCATCACCACCCGCTACAAGACCTCCGATTTCCTGTCGGCGCTAATGGGCGTGCTGCACGAGACCGGCCACGCGCTTTACGAGCAGAACCGGCCGCGGGCGTGGGCGCACTGGCCGCTCGGCAAGGCGCGGGGCATGGCCGTGCATGAGAGCCAGAGCCTGTTCGTCGAAAAGCAGATCGGCCGCAATCCCGAATTCTGGCGCTGGGCGCTGCCGGTGGTCGAAAAGCACCTCGGCGAGACCTGGTCGATCGAAGACATCCTGCCGCATGTGCACCGGGTCGAGCGCGGGCTGATCCGCGTCGACGCCGACGAGGTCACCTATCCGCTGCACGTCATCCTGCGCTACGAGCTGGAGCAGGAGCTTGTCTCGGGGCGGCTCGAGGCCGCCGACCTGCCCGAGGCCTGGGACGCCAGGATGCGCGACTATCTCGGCCTGTCGACCATCGACAACCCGGCCGACGGACCGATGCAGGACGTGCACTGGCCGGGCGCCGCCTTCGGCTATTTCCCGTCTTATACGCTGGGCGCCATGATGGCGGCGCAGCAATGGGCGGCGCTGACCAGAGATCATCCTTCGGCCGACGAAGACCTCGCCAAGGGAAATTTCGCGACGATCAACGACTGGCGCCGTGAAAGGATCTGGTCGCAAGGTTCGCGCTGGTCGACGCCCGACCTGCTCGAACGCGCCACCGGCGAGAAGCTCAACGCCACGCATTTCACCGAGCATTTGAGGAGGAGGTACGGGGCGTGAGCGGGACAATCTGCAGCGTCCGGCTGTCGCCGCATTTACGCAAGCGGTATGGGGGCTCGATGTGCTCGAAGGCACCAAGAAATGATCGTTGTGGATGCTTCCGTATTCGTGAAGATTCTCAAACAAGAGGAAGGTAGCGAGGCCGCACCGTGCTTCTGGCTCGCGGTCAAAGAGGCATAGCCGGTCCGGTGAAAGGGTAGCGAGCACCGTTGCGGATGCAAGCGCCGTTCTGGGCCACTACATTCTTCGGCGGAGGTCACGGCATGGATTCCAGGGTCTCCGCGACGTCGCTTCGCTCCTGCTCCGCCCTGGGATGACGAAGTGGAGGGATGCTTCGGCTAATCTTGGAGGTTTGCGATTTGCCGTAAGCCCCCTGCGCCTTCGGTCGAGTAGAGGCGATGG
>NZ_CAKXZT010000035.1 GCF_935825525.1 Mesorhizobium escarrei | reverse complement strand
CTTGCCGTTTATGGACGCACACTAACTAGTGTCTCACCCAAGGGTGCAGTCCAATGGGTTACACTTTCCGGAGCCGAGCCGATGTCCGTTCAGGCGCAATCCCGCCGTGTGCATGTCTTTTCACGATGCCGCCGCCGAATCTACGATGAGGGCTTGCAGGCCTAGGCGAGGGCAGGGCGCCAAGCTAACTTACCGCTGACTTCGATTGGCCTCTCCGCTGTTAGCTAGCTGTGACCTTTCCATAGGTTGTCCATCCGGCCCGGACCGGGAAAGCTGAGGTTGTCGAAGCTTCAGTGATTCTCGGAGGACCGGATGAACATCCACAAGAATGCCCGTCTGACGCCGCGCGGTCGAGAGCGAATTGTAAGGCAGGTCGAGAGCGGGCAGACGCCGCAGGCCGTGGCCGAAGCCGCAGGCGTCTGCCCGCGGACGGTCCGCAAGTGGGTCGACCGATATCGCCGCGAAGGATCGGCGGGATTGCGAGATCGCTCATCCCGGCCGCATCGGCTGCGCCAGCCAACGCCTCAGGCGGTTGTCGAGACGATCGAACGGCTGCGCCGCCAGCGCTGGACGGGCAAGCAGATCGCTGCCGAGGTCGGCGTCTCGCCAGCAACCGTCAGCCGTGTGCTGCGCCGACTGGGCTTGAACAAGTTGAGCGCGCTGGAACAGGAACCTGTGCGCCGCTATGAACGCGAGCATCCCGGTGAACTCATCCATCTCGATATCAAGAAGCTCGGCCGGATCGGCTCTGTCGGACACCGCATCACCGGGCGATATCCTGGTGCAATCAACCGCCACCACGGCATCGGCTGGGAGTTCGTCCATGTCTGCATAGACGATGCCTCGCGCATCGCTTTCGTCCAGGTCATGCCCGACCAGCGCAAGGAGAGCACCGTTGCCTTCCTCGAGGCCGCCGTCGCTTACTACGCCAGCCTCGCAATCAAAGTGCAGCGGGTGATGACCGACAACGGCTCCTGCTACCGATCACGGGCTTTCCGGGCAGCCTTGCAAACGTCTCGGCCTGCGCCAGATCTTCCCCAAGCCCTATACGCCGAACGCTTCATTCAGACCAGCTTGCGCGAATGGGCCTATGCCCGCGCCTACAACACTTCCGACGAACGCAACGCCGAGCTGCCGCGATGGCTCCACCGCTATAACTGGCATAGACCTCATGGCAGTATCGGCTCAAAACCGCCCATCAGCCGACTCGGTCTGGCCGGGAACAACCTATTGAGGCTCCACAGCTAGCTATTCCAGCAGAAGCGAAGCGGATCAATGCGTAGGGAAAAATTCGTACGCTGGCGCGCAATATCGCGCGCTGGCGTGGAAGGGCGTTGGCTCCCCGGGCCGGATTCGAACCAGCGACCAACCGGTTAACAGCCGGTTGCTCTACCACTGAGCTACCGGGGAACAGAGGCTCTCATGTGAGTGGCGCAGCCTATAGCAAACCCGTTTCGGCTTTGCAAAGAAGCATTTCGTATTTTTCGGCGCTTTTTCGCGCCACGATTTCTGGCAATCATGTGCGCGCGTCCTCATATGAGCCGTCTGGCGGGGTGCGCGGAACCGAAAAGGCGGTTGCGGCTTTCGTCAGCTGATGCTTTTACTTTGCCCGAACGGACCACTAACCAGATATGAGCGCAGCAAGCCACAACCACCCACCGGCACGGAAAATATCGGTCTTCGGCCGTCAGTTCACCATGCCGCGCTCGCGCGGCCTCAGGATTGCAATCGGCGTCGTGCTGATCTTCGGCGGCATTCTCGGCTTTCTGCCGATCCTGGGCTTCTGGATGATTCCGATCGGATTGCTGGTGCTCTCCTACGAGTTTGCTGTGGTGCGCCGCCACCGGCGCCGGCTCGTCGTGTGGTGGGAACGGCGGCGGCGGCCGAACTGACGGGTTTTGCACCGCGGCCAGCCTGAAGGGGCGGCTCAACTCAACCTGGCTAATCCCCGGAACTCTTTTCCCAGCCCTCGCTGCTCTCCTTCAGAATGGCGGATCTTCTGCTTACCGCACGTAAGGACGGGGCCCGGGCTTTCCTTTGCGTGGCATCATGGCCGAGGGGAAACCGTCCGGAATGCACCATGGCCGCTTGACGGCATTTTCGCCGCAACCTATTGGAACCGGGTGGAACGCCGGGAGCAATGAGGCCTCGTGGCGGAGTGGTTACGCAGAGGACTGCAAATCCTTGCACCCCGGTTCGATTCCGGGCGAGGCCTCCAAATGCCAAGCTCCCGTGCATCCGCTCCGGGGGGCCGGTCGACATGAGCCGCGGTCCTGGCGCGGCAAGCGGAGTGGTCTTGGGCGGATTGGCTTGGGCAGAGTGGTTGGAAGATGAGCGCTGATTTCGCCGAACGTCGGGTGAAAATGGTCGACGGCCAGATCCGCACCACCGATGTGACCAGCGCGCCGCTGCTCGAGGCGATGCTTGTCGTGCCGCGCGAAGCCTTTGTCGCCCCCGGCCAGCGCGATCTGGCCTATATCGACGAAGACATCCGCATTGCCAATGGAGCGGACGGCCCACGCTATCTCATGGAGCCTTCGCCGCTGGCCAAGCTGATGCAACTGGCCGAGATCGGCCCTGGCGATTCGGCGCTCGATGTCGGTTGCGGCACCGGCTATGCGGCAGCGATCTTGTCGCGGCTGGCAAAATCCGTCGTTGCGCTGGAAAGCGATCCGGCATTGGCCGAGACCGCGATGTCGACGCTTTCGGCGCTGGGCTGCGACAATGTCAGCGTGGTCAAGGGACCGCTGCCGGAAGGCCATGCCGCGGGAGCACCCTACGACGTCATTTTCATCGGCGGCAGCGTGGAGAAAGTGCCGGAGACGCTGCTCGACCAGCTTGCGGAAGGCGGTCGGCTCGTCGCCGTCGAAGGGCAGGGGAATTCGGGCGTGGCCCGATTGTTCCTGAAAACAGGGGGGGGTGTAACCGGTCGAGGCGCCTTTAATGCGGCAATTAAGCCACTACCGGGATTCGAACGTATTCGTGCGTTCGAGTTCTGAGTGATTTTGGCTTGCAGCAAAGCCGTTGTCATGTTCGCTTGCGCTTGAACAATCGTTGCTGATCCGCACAATCGGGGTTTTCTTTTGGGGGCAGACAGCAGGGAACCTGAAACACACCGCGCCGGCTGCCCGAATGGGAGAAGCCGGCGCGGTGTGGTTCCCATGCAAAACGAACGAGGGAATAACGTGCCGTCTTTACGCAAGAGTCTTTTTGCCGCCGTCCTCTTCTCGGCGACCGCGCTTTCTCCGCTAGGCGCCTCGGCGGAAACCATTCTTGGTGCACTTTCAAAAGCCTATCAGAACAATTCCCAGCTCAATTCGGCCCGCGCCGGCGTCCGCGTCACCGACGAGGGCGTCGCCATCGCCAAGTCCGGCTGGCGCCCGGTCATCACCGGTTCTGCGGACATCGACTTCTCCAGAAGCCATTTCGATGCCCGTCGCGGGCCGAGTCGAGACCTTTCGTTAACCACCGGCAACTTCGGCGTCCAGATCGACCAGACCTTGTTCGACGGCTTTCAGACCAGGAACAACGTCGCCGCCGCCGAATCGCAGGTCCGCGCCTCGGTCGAGAGCCTGCGCAACACCGAAGAGAACATTTTGTTCAACGCGGCAAGCGCCTACATGGACGTGATCCGCGATCGGCAAGTGGCGGTGCTGACGGAACAGAACCTGCAATTCCTAACCGAGCAGGCACGCGCGGCGCGCTCGCGCTTCGAGGTCGGCGAAGGCACCCGCACCGACGTTGCGCAGGCCGATGCCGAGCGCTCCTCCGCTGTGGCGGAACTGGCCGCCGCCCGCGCTCAGGCGCTGGCGAGCGCTGCGACCTATCGCCAGATCGTTGGCGACGAGCCAGGCAGGCTCAGGGCCGCTTCGCCGCTGGCGAAGCTGTTGCCGTCGAACCTCGATGCGGCTATCGCGATTGCATCCAGCGAGCACCCGGCCATCCTCGCCACCCAGCACCTGGTCGACGCGGCGGCGTTTTCGGTGAAATCGGCTGAAGGCGCACTGCTGCCGCAGCTTTCGGCTTCCGCCGGCGTTTCCAGCGCCTATCGCAGAACAGCTCCGGGCTCCGCCGATACGGGGCAAGACGGCACAACCAATTCGGCCAGCATCGGCGCCACCTTGACTATACCGATCTATTCGGGCGGGCGGACGTCGGCGATAGTGCGTCAGAATAAGGAATCACTCAGCCAGGCCCGGATCGAGGTCGATGTCAGCCGCGACACCGTGCGGCAGGCCGTGACCTCGGCGTGGACGCAATATACCGCCGCTCAGCAAACCGTGGTGGCCAACAGGCAGGTGATCGCCGCCGCGCAGCTTGCCCTAAGCGGCGTCATTGAGGAGCGCAATGTCGGCCAGCGCACCACGCTCGACGTTCTCAACGCGCAGGCTACCCTCATCACCGCCAAGATCAACCAGGCCGGCGCCGAACGCGATCTGGTGGTGGCGAGCTATGCCATCCTGTCGGCTATCGGTCGTCTTTCGGTCGAGCGTCTCGCCCTTCAGGTAGTGAAATACAAGCCCGAAGAACATTACAATGCGGTCAAGGACAAGTGGATCGGCCTGCGCACGCCAGACGGCCGCTGATCACCTCACCAGTTTCAACTTCCGTCCAGTTTCAAGCTATTTAGAGCCCGCGCGTCCAAAAAAGGAGGCGCGGGCTCTAATCTGTTGAAATCCAACATGCCCTCAGATTGGGGATTCTCGTAAGGCGATCCGTCGGTTACGCTGTTGCCATGATTCGAATCCGGCTTTGGCCGGACAGGAAATCTGCAACGAGTCACAAGGGCGGCGGATGTGACGATGGCGACGGCAAGCAGCGTACAGCGCGAACCTTCCATGGAGGAGATACTGGCTTCCATCAGAAGGATCATCGAGGACAACGACACCGGCCGCAAGCAGCCGGACGAAACGGATGACCTGCTGCAGGATCTGACGTCGGTAGCTGTGCCGGCACCGGCGGCAGGCGGGACGCCGCCGGAGGTAGGCGGGACGCCACCTGAGGTGAGTGCGTTTCGCGCCGAGTTGCGTCCTGGGTTCGACGCCAGGAGGCCGGCCACGCTGACCGAGGTGCAGGCGCAGCCGTCGGCCGTCAAGCCTGTCTTCGCGCGCGTGGAGCCGCCGGCGCGTTCCGATCCGGCTCCGGTCAAATCGCCCGTGACGTTTGCTGGCGACAGGGTCGCGGCCGAAGCGGCCGCGGCCGCCAAGCTGGAGCCGGATGCGTCTGCGACGGCAAGGGTTGCGGAGACGACCGACAGTATCGTTGCCGGGTGGCGGCGTGATATCGCCGCAATTGGCGAAGCGAAGATCGTGGCCAAGCCGGACAGGGCCCCAGACAGGGCTGAGCTGCGACAGACGCCGGACGCCGAACCGAAGGCTGAGGTTTTGGAGGACGCGGCCGAACATGCTTTCGAGCCGGCCGCGCCGCGAAGCGGGTTGGCGCGCCCGGCGACGAGCGAGGCACCGTCCACGCGTCCGGCGATTCTTTCCGAACATACGGGCCGGCAAGTTGCCGCCGCCTTCGGCGAGCTTTCCGATGCGTTCGCCAGCCGCAGCAAGAAAACCTTCGACGAGATGGCCGAGGAGATGCTGAGGCCCATGCTGCAGGACTGGCTGGACAACAATCTGCCGACGCTGGTCGAGCGGCTGGTGCGCGAGGAAATCGAACGCGTAGCGCGCGGCGCACAGTAATAATTCCGACGGTCGACGGATGAACCCTGCCGCGGTGGGCGACGTCTTCGTTGATGCGCGATGCAATGCCTACGACCTCGGCAGTGGCATTGCCTGCGATCTTGTCCGATCTATCTGTATGCAGGCGAGCCCGCTTGCCTGCCGCTCGCGGTTGACTTGGCCAAAACCTTCCGATTTACACCGGACCAGCAAAAACCCGACAGCCCGGACGCCTTTCCATGCTCGAAAAAACCTACGACGCAAAAATCGTCGAGCCGAAGATCGCCAAAGTCTGGGAGGAGGCCGACGCGTTTCGTGCCGGCGTAGGCGCCGAGGAGGGCGCGGAAGCCTTCACCATCGTCATCCCGCCTCCGAACGTCACCGGCTCGCTGCATATGGGCCATGCGCTCAACAACACGCTGCAGGACATTCTGGTGCGCTTCGAGCGCATGCGCGGCAAGAACGTGCTGTGGCAGCCCGGCATGGACCACGCCGGCATCGCCACGCAGATGGTAGTCGAGCGCCAGCTTATGGAGAAGCAGATCCACCGCCGCGACCTGACGCGCGATGAGTTCATCGAGAAGGTCTGGGAGTGGAAGGCCGAATCCGGCGGCGCGATCTTCAACCAGTTGAAGCGGCTGGGGGCCTCGGCCGACTGGAGCCGAGAGCGTTTCACCATGGACGAGGGTCTGTCCAAAGCGGTGCTCGAAGTGTTCGTCACCCTCTACAAGGAAGGCCTGATCTACAAGGACAAGCGCCTTGTGAACTGGGACCCGAAGCTCTTGACTGCGATTTCCGACCTCGAGGTCGAACAGCAGGAGGTCAACGGCAATCTCTGGCATTTCCGCTATCCCGTCGAGGGCGAGGTTTTCGATCCGGAAAATCCAAAAACCTTCATCACCGTGGCGACGACGCGGCCCGAGACGATGCTGGGCGATACGGCGGTGGCGGTGCATCCCGACGACGAGCGTTTTCGGCATCTGGTCGGCAAGAACCTCGTCCTGCCGATCGTTGGCCGCAAGATCCCGGTGGTGGCGGACCAATATTCCGATCCGGAGAAAGGCAGCGGCGCGGTCAAGATCACGCCAGCGCACGACTTCAACGACTTCGAGGTCGGTAGGCGCCACAAGCTGCCGGCCATCAATATCCTCACCGTCGAGGCGGCGGTCACCCTCACCGACAATGACGAGTTTCTCGCCGGACTGGAGGTAACACCCGAGCGTCAGGCCGTCTGGGATGAGCTCAACGGCCTCGATCGTTTCGTCGCGCGCAAAAAGATCGTTGAGCTGATGGAGGCGGGCGGCTTCCTCGAAAAGGTTGAGCCGCATCGCCATGCCGTGCCGCATGGCGATCGCGGCGGCGTGCCGATCGAACCGTTCCTGACCGAACAATGGTATGCGAACGCGGCGGAGCTCGCCAAGCCGGCGATCGCCTCAGTGCGCGAGGGCCGCACCAGGTTCGTGCCGAAAAACTGGGAGAAGACTTATTTCGACTGGATGGAGAACATCCAGCCCTGGTGCATTTCGCGCCAACTCTGGTGGGGACACCAGATCCCGGCCTGGTACGGGCCGGACGGCCGCATCTTCGTCGAGAAGACCGAGGAGGAGGCGCTCGCCGCCGCAATTGAATATTATCTGGCGCTGGAAGGGCCGTGGAAGGCCTGGGTCGAGGACAAACTCGAAAATTTCAAGCCGGGCGAGATCCTGATCCGCGACGAGGATGTGCTCGACACATGGTTTTCCTCGGCGCTGTGGCCGTTCTCGACGCTCGGCTGGCCGGACCAGACGCCGGAGCTGAAGACCTACTACCAGACCGACGTGCTGGTAACCGGCTTCGACATCATCTTCTTCTGGGTCGCTCGCATGATGATGATGGGCCTGCATTTCATGGGGGAGGAGCCGTTCCACACCGTCTATGTCCATGCGCTGGTGCGCGACAAGAACGGGCAGAAGATGTCGAAGTCGAAAGGCAACGTCATCGACCCGCTCGATCTCATCGACGAATATGGCGCCGACGCACTGCGCTTCACGCTGACGGTGATGGCCGCGCAAGGGCGTGACGTGAAGCTCGATCCGGCTCGTATCGCCGGCTACCGCAACTTCGGCACCAAGCTGTGGAACGCGACGCGTTTTGCCGAGATGAACGACGTCGCGAGAAACGACGAGTTCTGGCTGAACGACGCCAAGCTGGCGGTCAACCGCTGGATACTGACCGAACTGACGCGCGCGGCGCGCGAAATTACCGATGGCATCACTTCATACCGGTTCAACGAGGCTGCGGGCGCGGCCTACCGCTTCGTCTGGAACCTGTTCTGCGACTGGTACCTGGAACTGCTGAAGCCGGTGTTCACAGGTCCGGACGAGGCTGCCAAGGCCGAGAGCCGGGCTTGCGTCGCCTTCGTGCTCGACGAGATCTACAAGCTGCTGCATCCGATGATGCCATTCATGACCGAAGAGCTGTGGGCTGAGACATCGGGTGGGGGCAAGGAACGGCCATCGCTGCTTTGCCATGCCGCGTGGCCGTCGCCCGACTTCGAGGACGAGGCAGCGGCCGCCGACATCAACTGGCTGGTCGATCTGGTCTCAGGCATCCGCTCCGTGCGCTCGGAAATGAACGTGCCGCCGGCGGCGATCGCGCCGCTGATGGTGATCGGCGCCAATACCGCAACCCGGGAAAGGCTTGAGCGTCAGGCCTCGGCCGTCAAGCGACTGGCGCGGGTCGGCGACATCTCGCTTGTCGATACGGCGCCCAAGGGCTCCGCCCAGATCGTGCTCAACGAGGCCACCATCTGCCTGCCGCTCGGCAGCCTGATCGACCTTGCCGCCGAGGCGGCGCGGCTGCAAAAGGAGCTGGTCAAGGTGACCGAAGAGATCGCCCGCCTGCACAAGAAGCTGTCCAACGACAAATTCGTCGCCAACGCGCCGGAAGATGTCGTGGAAGCCGAGCGCGAAAAACTCGCCGAATATCGCGAGGCGCAAGAGAAGCTTTCAGTGGCTCTGACACGCGTGCGCGAAGCCGGTTGAGCCATCCCTGGTGTTTGAGAAAAAAATTGGCTGAGGAGCGGATTTGCCAAACTCGGCTTCCGCTTTTTTGGCCTGATGCTCAGGAATCGCAAGTCCTGCGAACTCGCTTTTCGGACCGCCTTCCTGCACGAAAAATAGGCATTCCGCAGCGTAAATCTTGACGTAAACGGAATGTTTTAGCCCCATTGTTGCCATAATGTAACAACGGGCTCGGTTGCCGCAAAACGGGCGGTTTTTGCGCCGTTCCAGGTGAGTTTTCCGAGTTTTTTTCTCGATTTGCAACCGAACGGGCCATTTTCCGGCTCTGCGGTGAAGCTGTCACGCTGTCTGAAATGCGGTCGGCGAAGGTGTACATGTACGCATCGAGAATTCGTTGTTGCGCCGTTAACTTGAATTGGGTCTAGCTTAGTCCATTCGTACTAGGGGAGGAGATTCATGAACAATTTGCGTCTGAAAGCGCTGCTGGGGGCGGGGTGCTTTTCGCTGTTGACGTCGGGCGTTGCCAACGCTGGCGGCTTCGACCGGGGCGGTGTCAACATCGACCAGTTGTTCGATGCCGCGCCATATTCGTTCGACGCCGGCGTCACCTATGTTTCGCCACAGCGCAAACTGAAGAATGTGCAGCGCCTGGATTCCCCGCCAAACCCAGTTGCGTTGTCGTCCCCGTCAGTGGACGTTGGTGGCGACTATGCGGTGCCGCGCATCGGCATCAAGGCCAACATTTTTGAACCAGTGGATTGCCTTGCGACCTATACGGAACCGTATGGCGCGGAGGCGGACTTCGGAATGAACAACGCCTATTCGCCATCAGCGGTCGAATACTACGTCAGAACACATGATTTCGGCTTTACCTGCTCCTACAAGGTGAATGTCGGCAAGGGCGCCCTGCGGTTCATCGGCGGGGTCTCCTACCAGGAGGTCGATGCATTTCTGTCGCGCCAGACCTTGCTGGCCTTCGGCAATACCGGCCTCGGCAAGTTCCAGCTTTCCGACGAGGCGTGGGGCTGGCGTGCTGGCGCCGCCTATGAAATTCCCGAAATCGCCCTTCGCGCAAGCCTGGTCTACTCTTCGAGCTATAAATATGACGAACTGTCGGGAACCGTCGACACGACCGGTTTCAGGGGCGCCTTTCCGGCGGATCTGATTCCAGGCGCCACCGGGGTCTTCCCTGTCTCCGCCTCGGCTGAGATACCCCAGGCCGTGGAACTCAAGCTGCAGAGCGGCATAGCGCCCGGCTGGCTGGCGTTTGGTTCGATCCGCTGGCAGGAATGGAGCAAGCTTGGCGTCATCCCCATCAACGGTGTGCGCAGCCCTGTAACCGGTGCTCCCTCGCCAGTTTCCTTCGACCTGCTTTATCGCGACGGCTGGACGGTTTCGGGCGGCATAGCGCACAAGTTCACCGACCAATTGTCGGCCGCGGTTTCGCTGACCTGGGATCGTGGAACCTCGACGACCTCCGGCTATCAGTCGGACACCTGGTCCGTCGCCAGCGGCATCTCCTATTCGCCGAATGACAAGATCGAGGTCAGACTTGGTGGCTCGATCGGTGTCCTGACCAGTGGGTCGTCGACCTTCACCGGCGTTGGCGACACGGCAAATGCCGTCTCCTACACATATGACGACGATCTGCTCCTTGCCGGCTCAGCTTCGGTTAAGGTCAAGTTCTAAATACATGTTTTCAAATAGTAAAAAGCCGGGTCATACCCGGCTTTTTTACTTGAGGGGCTTCCCGGAGACCAAGCGGCGTTGCAATTACGCCGCTTCCCTCTGCCTCACGCGATCGTGATGTTTTGGCAACAGTTTCTGAACATCCCTCGCGCCACGACGGCGCCCGCCGACATTGCCTACTTCCCGCCATAAACCCGGCGCACCTCGAATTTGTCCGCACCTCGAATTTGTCCCGGGACACGTGCCAAAAGGCTCGGCAGTGGGGCAGGTCGCACCGCTCGCGGCAAGGGAAGAGTATGAACGCAAGAGTCATCTCCAAGGCCAAGCTGCCCAGCCGCTATGTGACCGTCGGTCCGGCGCGTGCGCCGCACCGCTCCTATCTCTATGCGATGGGCTTGTCGGCGGCCGAGATCGCGCAGCCACTGGTCGGCGTCGCGAGCTGCTGGAACGAGGCGGCACCCTGCAACATCTCGCTGATGCGCCAGGCGCAGGTGGTCAAGAAGGGCGTCGCCGCGGCTAACGGCACGCCGCGCGAATTCTGCACCATCACCGTCACGGACGGCATCGCCATGGGCCACCAGGGCATGAAATCGTCGCTGGTGTCGCGCGAGGTCATCGCCGATTCGGTCGAACTCACCATGCGCGGCCATTGTTACGATGCGCTGGTCGGCCTTGCCGGTTGCGACAAGTCGCTGCCCGGCATGATGATGGCCATGGTGCGGCTCAACGTGCCATCGATCTTCATCTATGGCGGCTCGATCCTGCCCGGTTCCTACAAGGGCAGGCAGATCACCGTGCAGGATGTGTTCGAGGCCGTCGGCCAGCACTCGGTCGGCACGATCGGCGACGCCGAACTCCTTGAAATCGAACAAGCCGCTTGTCCGTCGGCCGGCTCCTGCGGCGCCCAGTTCACCGCCAACACTATGGCCACCGTCGCCGAGGCCATCGGGCTGGCGCTGCCCTATTCCTGCGGGGCGCCGGCGCCCTATGAGATGCGCGACCGCTTCAATTTCGCCTCCGGCGAAAAGATCATGGAACTGATCGCTAAGAATATCCGCCCGCGCGACATCGTCACTCTGAAGGCGCTGGAGAACGCGGCGACCGTGGTCTCGGCCACCGGCGGCTCGACCAACGCAGCGCTGCATCTGCCGGCGATCGCGCATGAGGCGGGAATAAAGTTCGACCTGTTCGACGTCGCCAGGATCTTCGAGAAGACGCCTTATATCGCCGACCTGAAGCCGGGCGGCAAATATGTCGCCAAGGACATGTTCGAGGCCGGCGGCATTCCGCTCTTGATGAGGACGTTGCTCGACCACGGCTACCTGCATGGCGACTGCCTGACCGTGACCGGCCGCACTTTAGCCGAAAATATGGAGCACGTTGCCTGGAATGATAGCCAGGATGTGGTCCGTCCCGCCAACCGACCAATCACCCAAACGGGTGGCGTCGTGGGCTTGAAGGGAAACCTTGCCCCCGAGGGCGCGATCGTGAAGGTCGCGGGCATGTCGGAGCTTAAATTCTCTGGTCCGGCGCGCTGCTTCGATTCGGAAGAGGAATGTTTCCAGGCGGTTACGGATCGCAGCTACAGCGAAGGCGAGGTCCTCGTGATCCGCTACGAAGGACCGCGCGGCGGTCCGGGCATGCGCGAAATGCTATCGACGACGGCGGCTCTCTATGGCCAGGGCATGGGCGGCAAGGTGGCTCTCATCACCGACGGGCGTTTTTCGGGCGCGACACGCGGTTTCTGCATCGGCCATGTCGGGCCGGAAGCCGCCGTGGGTGGCCCGATCGGGCTGCTCAGGGATGGCGACTTGATCTCGATCGACGCGGTGAACGGCACCATCGAGGTGGCGCTGTCCGACACCGAACTGGCGACCAGGGCAAAGGCATGGAAGGCGCGCGCGACCGACTATCAGTCGGGCGCGATCTGGAAATATGCACAAACGGTAGGGCCTGCCCGCGACGGGGCGGTCACCCATCCCGGTGGTGCGAGAGAAACACATTGTTATGCGGATATCTGAGTTGCTGAGGTTGTCTGTCTTTTCGGCACTGGTCGCGATCGCCACTTTTGGCGCGACCTTGGGCGCCGCGGGCCAGGCCATGGCCTTCGACGACAAGGTGTTCGACGACAAGACCGGCGTGAAGCCGCAGTCGAGCCCGTGGGCGGTGTTCCAGTTCGGCTTCTCCGCCTACAAGAACGGCCGCAAGGAGCAGGCTGCTGAGGCTTATAAATACGCGGCCGAAAACGGCCAGATCGGCGCCACCTGGAAGCTTGCGCGCATGTATGCCGAGGGAGACGGCGTGGAGCGTGACGACTACGCGGCGTTCAAGTTCTTCAGCGAGATCGTCGATCAGGACGTCGAGCCCGGTTCGCCGGAAGAGAGCTATGTCTCGGATGCGCTCGTGGCGCTCGGCGACTATCTGAGGAAGGGCATCCCCGGCAGCCCGATCAAAGAGAACGAGGCGGCCGCCCAAGAGTACTACATGCGCGCCGCCGCCAACTACCGCAACCCGAATGCCCAGTTCGAGATGGGCCAGATCTTCCTGAATGGCAAGGGCGGCGTCAAGGCGAGCATCAAGCAGGCCGGACGCTGGTTCCAGCTCGCTGCGGAAAAGGGCCATGCCGGCGCGCAGGCGACGCTCGGCCACCTGCTCTTCCAGAGCGGCAAGATCGTTCGGGGGCTGGCGATGATGACCGCGGCGCTTGAACGGGCCGCGCCTTCCGACCAGCCATGGATACGCGGCATGCAGGAAGAGGCGTTTGCCGCCGCGGGCGAGGCCGACCGCCGCACCGCGATTTCGCTGGCCGACGACATCCTCACCAAGGGCGCTGGCGACCAGTAGTCGCGGAGCCAGCACGATGCCAACCGCCAGGAAAGACTGGGTCAATTGTCAGGAAGGTTGGGGAATCTCGAAAAGTCGAGATCAATTCTCGGTCGGTTTCGTCGGAACGAGACCGGACTTCGGCGTTGAAATCGGCGTGGCCGGCGGCGCTAGCGTGGTTTCAGGACAATCGTCCCGAATTCTTGTCCACGACGTGTTGTTGAGCACCATGTCGCAGCGGGCGAGATGGCTCCGGCCGGAAAGCGTCAGGCAGGCGACCTGGCCGATCTGGAATGATGTTCCGTTGGCCAGGCATGCAGGATCGGCAAACGCCGGCGTCGCCGCGAGGGCGAGCGCGGCGGCACATGGGCAAATCGCAAACCTGATCGTCATCCTGAACCCCGGCCGAACCCGGATTGCATCGGAAACCCCGATTGTGGCGATATGACGGTCTATCAACCGGGAGCCCGGCGGTCCGGGCTCCAAAATGATCAGATTGGCGCAAAACCCAGTTCGACGGCCACCGGCACGTGATCAGAGGGTTTTTCCCAGGCGCGCACGTGCTTTTCGATCGACCCCGAGGAAAAGCGATTGGCGGCCTCGGGCGAGAGCAGCAAGTGATCGATGCGGATGCCGTTGTTCTTCTGCCAGGCGCCGGCCTGATAATCCCAGAAAGTAAAGATGTCCGGCGAGTCGGTGACCGCGCGCACGGCTTCGGTGAAGCCGAGGTTCTTCAGCCGGCGGAACGCCTGCCTGGTCTGCGGCTGGAACAGCGCATCGCTGAGCCAGTTCTCCGGGAATTTCGCATCGATCGGTTCGGGGATGACATTGTAGTCGCCGGCCAGCACCAGCGCCTCTTCGAGCGCGAGCCTTTCCTCGGCCCAGCGCTCCAGCCGCGCCATCCAGGACAGCTTGTAGGGGAACTTCTTCTCGTCATCGATCGGGTTGCCATTCGGCAGATAGAGCGAGGCAACGCGCAACGCGCCCTTGTCGGTCGAGAACACGCCCTCGATGAAACGCGCCTGATCGTCGGCATCGTCGCCCGGTAGGCCTCTGATAACCTCGTCGAAGCGCAGCTTCGACAGGATGGCGACGCCGTTAAAACCCTTTTGGCCATAGATTTCGACGTTGTAGCCAAGCGCCTCGATCTCGGCCCGCGGAAATTGCTCGTCGACCGTCTTGATCTCCTGCAGGCAGGCAATATCGGGGGCGCTTTCCGTCAGCCAGTGGGTCAAATTGCCGATACGGGCCCGAACGCCATTAATGTTCCAGGTGACGATTTTCATGGCGGCCTCAGTGCTGTTCCGACGGATGACGTTCGACAAGGCCGATCGTATTGCCTGCCGGGTCCTTTAGGAAGGCCATCCATTCGCTTTCCCCCGCCGGCCCGAACAGGCCCTCGGTATCGCGGTGGACGAGCATCGGCGGCGCGGTGAAGGGGACACCGGTGGCTTTTGCCGAGGCGTGAAAATCGTCAAGGCCCGATATGTCGAGATAGACTGTGCCGGCCGGCAGGCCATCGGTGAACAGCAGCCGTACGTCGCCGGCCATGATGAAGGCGATGCCAGGCGGATCAAAGCGTGCGTGCACGGTCATGCCGAGCACGTCGTGCCAAAACGCCAGCGTTGCATCGAGATCGCGGCCGGCTGAAAGCGCGACCTGACGGACCGCGCCAATGGTAGGCATTTTCTAGATACTGAAGCTGGTGCCGCAACCGCACGAGGCGACCGCATTCGGGTTCCTGATCTGGAACGACTGGCCCATCAGATCGTCGACGAAATCGATCACCGAGCCGCCCATATAGACCAGCGAGAGGTCGTCGATCAGCACGGTGGCACCGTCCTTCTCAATGGCGACGTCGTCATCGTTGCGGGTGTCGACCAGGTCGAACTTGTAGGAAAAACCGGAGCAGCCGCCGCCCTCGACCGAAACGCGCAAGGCCGTCTTGCCGGCTTCGCCAGACACAATCTTGGCGATCCGCCTGGCGGCGGCGTCGGTCATTTCGACTTTCATGGCGGTCTTGGCATCAGCGCCCATGGGCGTCACCTTGCTTTCGGTTTCACATAATAGGTATGAAGCGCGAGGGGGCAAGTCAACTGCGGCATTGGCTATGGAAAACTGGTTGGGGCGATGACAAATGAGTTGGGCGACATCGGATTTGGTTATCGGCCACGCGCCGCCTATGCCTGCGATCCGGCAAAGTCGCGCGGGCGGCTGTTCGACGAGGTGGAGAGCCCGACCCGCACCCCGTTCCAGCGCGACCGCGACCGCATCATTCATTCGACGGCATTCCGCCGGCTGAAGCACAAGACGCAGGTGTTCGTCGCGCATGAGAGCGACCATTACCGCACCCGGCTGACGCATTCGATCGAGGTGGCGCAGATCGCGCGCGCCCTGGCGCGGGCGCTGTGCGGCGACGAGGACCTCGCCGAGGCGGTGGCTCTGGTGCACGATTTCGGTCACACGCCCTTCGGCCATACCGGCGAGGACGCGCTGAACGACAAGATGGCGGTCTGGGGCGGCTTCGACCACAATGCACAGTCGCTGCGCGTGGTGACGCGGCTGGAGAGCCGCTATGCCGAATTCGACGGGCTGAACCTCACCTGGGAGACGCTGGAGGGGTTGGTCAAGCACAACGGGCCGCTGACCGACGCCAGCGGAAACGGGCTGAAGGGGCCGGTGCCGCAAGCGATCCGCGACTATTCGGAGCTGCACGACCTCGAACTCGACCGCTTCGCCGGCATCGAGGCGCAGTGCGCGGCGATCGCCGACGACATCGCTTACAACACCCATGACATCGACGACGGCCTGAGGTCAGGCCTCCTGACACTGGACATGCTGGAAAAGGTCTCGCTGCCCGGCTCGATCCTTGAAGGCGTGCGTCGGCGCTATCCGGCCCTGGACGATGTGAGGACAGGGCACGAACTGATGCGCCGGCAGATCACGATGATGGTCGAGGATGTCATCGTTTCCACCACCGCCAATCTGGCCCGCATCAAGCCGGACAGCGCCGACGCGGTGAGGGCGGCAGGCGAGACGATGGTCACCTTTTCAGCCGAAATGGCTGCTTTCGAAAAGGAATTGAAGGCCTTTCTCTACAAGCATCTCTATCGGCATAACGAGGTCATGCGTGTGCGCAACGAGGCCGAGCAGATCGTCAACGACCTGTTCGAGGCCTATTTCGCCGATCCGCGCGCCATGCCCGATGGCTGGCGCGAAGGGCTCGACCGGGCTGACGATCGCATCAAGGCGCGCAGCGTCGCCGATTTCCTGGCGGGCATGACGGATACCTACGCTTTGAAGGAACACCGCCGGTTGTTTGACCATACGCCTGAATTAAGCTAGGCGGGGCTCGATTTTGCCGGCCAATAAGCCGGATTCCCGCAAAGCCGCCAGAGCCAGAGCCACCCCAATGAACATCTTCGCCGATTTCAACGCGCGAATTATAAAAGCCGTCGAAGCGCTTGATTTGAAAGACAAAGACGGCGGTTCGCTGGACTTGTCGCGCATCGCCGTCGAGCCGCCGCGCGACGCCAGCCATGGCGACTTGGCGACCAATGCGGCAATGGTGCTGGCCAAGCCGACCGGCCAGTCCCCACGCGCACTGGCTGAAAGGCTGGCGCAAGCGCTGCGCGCCGACGCCGACATCGCCGCTGCAGACGTTGCCGGTCCGGCCTTCGTCAATCTCAGGCTCAAGGACGCGTTCTGGCAGGTGCACCTGACTGCGCTGCTCGGCGAAGGCCGCAATTACGGCCGCTCGACCGTAGGCGGCGGCAAGAAGGCCAACGTCGAATATGTCTCGGCCAACCCTACCGGACCGATGCATGTCGGCCATTGCCGCGGCGCCGTGGTGGGTGATGCGCTCGCCAATCTGATGGCTTTCGCCGGTTACGACGTGACCAAGGAATATGTCATCAACGACGCCGGCTCGCAGATCGACGTGCTCGGCCGCTCTGCCATGCTGCGTTACCGCGAGGCGCTGGGCGACGACATCGGCGAGATTCCTGCCGGGCTCTATCCGGGCGACTATCTCGTGCCGGTCGGCCAGGCTCTGGCGAGCGAATTTGGCCGTTCCTTGCTGCAGATGCCGGACGAAGAAGCGCTTGCCATTGTCAAGGACAGGACGATCGATGCGATGATGGCGATGATCCGTGAGGATCTGGCGCTGCTCAACGTGCATCACGACGTCTTTTTCTCGGAGCGCACCCTGCACGCCGACAACGCCCGGAAAATCCGCTCGGCGATCAACGACCTGACGCTCAAGGGCCATATTTACAAGGGCAAGCTGCCGCCGCCCAAGGGCGAGAAGCCGGACGACTGGGAGGATCGCGAGCAGACGCTGTTCCGCTCGACAGCGGTCGGCGACGACATGGACCGGGCGCTGGTCAAGTCGGACGGCACCTTCACCTATTTTGCCGCGGACGTAGCCTATCTGAAGGACAAGGTCGATCGCGGTTTCGTCGAGCTGATCTATGTGCTTGGCGCCGATCATGGCGGTTATGTGAAGCGCCTGGAAGCGCTCGCCCGGGCGATTTCCGGCGACGAGGTGAAGCTTACCGTGCTGCTTTGCCAGTTGGTGAGGCTTTTTCGCGAGGGCGAACCGGTCCGCATGTCGAAGCGGTCGGGCGATTTCGTAACGCTCCGCGAAGTGGTGGAGGAGGTCGGTCGCGACCCGATCCGCTTCATGATGCTCTACCGCAAGAACGATGCGCCGCTCGATTTCGACTTCGCCAAGGTGACCGAGCAGTCGAAGGACAATCCGGTGTTCTACGTGCAGTATGCTTCGGCGCGCTGCCATTCGGTGTTCCGGCAAGCGAGCGAACAGTTGGGCGAGGCCAATTTCGACCGCAATCGGCTGGCCGCCGCCACCGCTTCGCTGACCGACGAAGGCGAGATCGGCCTTATCAGGAAGCTTGCGGAATATCCGCGGCTGATCGAATCCGCGGCACTTGCGCTCGAGCCGCACCGGCTGGCATTCTACCTCTACGATCTCGCCTCCAGCTTCCACGGACATTGGAACCGCGGCACCGAAAATCCCGACTTACGTTTTGTTAAGGTTAACGACCGACAATTGACGCATGCCAGACTAGGGCTGGTGCAGGCTGTTTCGGACGTTTTGACGTCCGGCCTGACGCTGATCGGAGCCGATGCGCCCACCGAAATGCGTTAGGTTTGACTAAAAAAACCTGTCACCTTTTGCCCACATTGCGCTGGTAAGGGCCAACCCTACGCGACGTCCACGGCGTCCGAATGAGTGCGAGTTCGGGAACAATAATGGCAGACAGAACCCAACTGAGAGCAGCCGCCCAAAACGATATCGCCAACGATGATCCGTTCGCGGAACTGACCAGGATCATGGGGTTCGACCCGCGCCAGCCGGTCAAGCCGCAGGCCCAGCCGAAGGCGGCTGCAGCAAGTCAGCCGGCGGACGAGGGCGACTTCGACATCGACCTCGAGAAGGAGTTGATGGGCGAATTCGGCGCCGACGACAATGACGGCGCAACCGAGCTTCGCGAGCCGACTTTCGAAGCGGCCGCCACTGACCCAATCGACGACGAGCTTGTCGCGTCACTCGAGCAGGATCTCCTGCTGGACGACGATGCGGCGGACGAAACCGCCGATGCCGTTGCTGCCGCCGACGAGCGCTCTGGCGTTGCCGGAGCATCCACGCCGGCTGTTGAAGCTGCTTTCGACGACGATTTCGACGATGCGCTCGCCAGTTCGCTCGAAGACGTGTCGCCATTCGAAGACGATTTACCAGTGAACGATGAGCTGGTGAACGACAGGCCTGCGAACGACGAGCTAGGCGCGTCGCTCGAACAGGATTTCCGGCTGGACGACGACACGGCCGACGAAACTGCCCATGCCGTTGCCGCCGCCGACGTGCGTTCTGGTGTTGCCGAACTATCCGAGCCGGCTGTTGAAGCGGCGTTCGACGACGATTTCGACCATGCGATCGCCAGTTCGCTCGAAGACGTGTCGCCGTTCGAAGACGATTTGCCGGTAGACGACGAACTCGCTGCGTCGCTCGAACAGGATTTCCGGCTGGACGACGATGCGACGGACAAGGCCCAACAGAATACCGCCGCCGACACCGCCGCGCCGGCCGCCGAACCCGTGTTCGACGATGAATTCGACAACGCAGTCGCAAGCTCGCTCGAAGACGAGCTGATGCTCGACGAGCACGTGCCCTTGGAGCAGGCTGCCGAAGCCGCCGACATCTCCGCGCCGGCCGCCGAACCCGCCTTCGACAATGAATTCGACAAGGCCGTCGCAAGCTCGCTCGAAGACGAACTGATGCTCGACGAACATGAGCCGACGGAGGCCGCTGTTGAAGCTCCTGCTGCGCCTGTTCGGGCCGTTTCGGATGGGTCCGATGAGGACTTTGCCGACCACGACACCATGGCCGACGTCGCCATGGATGACGTCGACATGGATTTCGACATCCGCACGGCTGAACCGGTCGAAATCGACGAGCCAGAAATTGACGAACCGGAGGCTATCGCCAAGGACCAGCCTTCCGCCGCGACCCCGGAAGATGCGTTCGACGCCGATTTTGAATTGAGCTTCGACGACGCGCTTGCCGAGGAAGCCGAGGAGCCGGCTACTCAGGCCCCCGGCGTTGCAGCCCAACCGACGGCGCCAGCCGCCGTGGCCCAGCCGGCAGCCCCAGCCCCCGTCGCTGAGGAGCGGAGCCTCGAAGACGAATTGAACGCGCTGTTGGGCACCATGAGGACACGGGCTGCCCCCGCGGCAGCGTCCGCGGCCAATGAACCCGCCATGGTTCAGCAACCTGTAGCCGCGGCTGGAAAAGCCGCCGACAAACCAGTGGATCCCACCGACGAACTGGTCTGGAGCCTTGACGAGCAAGACCTTTCGGAGCAGCCGAATGATAACGCGGTTCAGGCCGCCGACGCCGATCTCGACACCGTTCTCCTCGACGGGCTCGAGGGCCAGGATTTCGGCGCTGAAGATGCTGCCGGACCGGCTGATATCGATTTCGACGACGATGCATTGCACGCCGCCTTCGCCAAGGACATCGGTCTGGATCATGGCGACGGCGATGACGTTGCGGCCGCCGCTCCACAGCAGGATCCGAATGAATCGCTCAGCTGGATGGCGGCACCCTCCGCCGCGCCTGCGCCGGCCCGTTCGTGGAGCCGCGTAACGCCGGTCGCACAGCCGCAGCCTGCCTTTGCAGTCCAGCCGACGGCTTCGGCGACCACAGAAACAACGACACCGCCAACGACTGCGGCACCGTCCTATCAGGATGAGCCGGCTCAGGATGAGCCGGCCGAAGGCGATGCGGCCAATGCGGCACCTGCGCCAGCGCAAACCGAACAGGCCTCTGCATATGAAGAGATGCCCGATGTCGAGACGGTCGATGTGCCCGAGCGCGTCGTAGCGCTGGCGGACGACCTCGATATTCCGGAACTCGACTTCAACGAAGACGAACCGCCGGCGCCTGCCTATGACGATCTCGATGCCGAGTTCGCCAGCCTTCTCACGGAAATGAGTGCCGTGGACGTCGCTGCCGCCCCGGCGCGCAGCGCGGCGTATGACGACGAATCCTACAATGCCGGATTCGAGTCGGGGGCCGGATTCGAGCCGGGAGCCGGATTCGAGCCGGGGGCCGGACTCCAGCCGGGGGCCGGTTCCCAGTCAGGGGCCCGTTTCCAGTCAGCGGCCGGGTTCCAGTCAGGCTATGAGCCCGACCGCGTTGAAACGCGGACCTATGCGGCGAGACCCGCAGAAGCGCCCGTCAGTGCGTCTTATGCCGATGCCGCCAGCGGCTTCGATCTGGGCGACTTGCCCAGCGGCCGGCCGGTTTCGCAAGCGCAAGCCAACGACTTTGGCCTGGACGAACTCGACTACGACCCCGAACTGGACGAGGCCATGTCGGTTCCAGGCTTGTCCGAGCAGGAGCCCGCGAGGCACCGGCGCCGCGGCCTGCTGGTCGCCGCAGTCGTCGGCGCCGTGGCGCTCGCCGGCGGTCTAGGTGCCTTCGCGCTGTCTTTCGGCGGCAACGGCGGCACCGATGCGCCGGTCATCGTCAAGGCGGACAACGCACCGATCAAGGTCAGGCCGGAAAACCCGGGCGGCACAGTCGTGCCGAACCAGGACAACAAGGTTTACGACGCCGTGGCCAAGGGCGGCGCGAGGCCTGCCGAACCGGTCCAGGAAAAACTGGTCACCAACACCGAAGAGCCGGTGGACGTGGCGGCCAAGGAGCCGCCGCAGAGCCGTGTGGTCGAACTTTCGCCCAACGACTTCGACACGGCTGAAGCCGCCGACGCGGCCGGCGGCACGCAAGCGGCCGGAAATGCCGACGCCGCCGCGCCGGCACCCAAATCCGAGGATCGTATCGCCCAGGTTCTGCAAGAGGCTGAGCAGGGCATCGAACCGGATGTCGTCGCCGTTGCGCCACGCAAGGTGAGAACCATGGTGGTCAAATCAGATGGTTCACTGGTTGCGCGCGAGAATCCGGCGCCTACTGCATCGCAGGTGGCTGCCGTCGAGCCTGTCGATCCGGCGCCGCAGCTTGTGGCCCCGGCGGGTCAGGCCGGCGACGCGGCGCAGACCGGTACCGTACCGTCTGTTGCCGACCAGGCAAGTGGCGACCTGTTGGGCGGCGACCCAGTGGCCGGCGACCAGGCCGAAACAGTCAAGCCGGAAACAGTCAATCTGGTGGCCGCGCCCACGGCTGAGGCTGAAGCCCAAACCACCCAGCCTGCCAACACGCCGGCCACGGTTCCGGTGGCGCCGCAGCGTCCGTCCGACCAGCCGGTCGACGTCGTCGGTGAGGTCAAGCCCGACCAGGTTGCGTCGATCAGTCCGGCGGCGGCCTCGACCGGCGGTGGCTCGTGGTCGATGCAGATCGCTTCGCAGCCGACCGTCGAAAGCGCCCAGTCGACCTATCAGGATCTGCAGCGTCGCTATGGCAGCGTGCTCTCCGGCCACACGGCCAACATCGTCAAAGCCGAGATCGCCGGCAAGGGAACGTTCTATCGCGTCCGCGTCCCGGCGAAGTCGCGTAACGATGCGATCAACCTGTGCACCAACTACAAGGCGGCCGGCGGCAACTGTTTCGTGTCGCGCTAACCATTTTCAAATCGCCCGCCCTTGGGCCGAAAGAACCGGCGCGGTCACAGACCGCGCCGGTTTTCCATGTGGGAGGGCGATGTGGCTCGATGCGATTCCCTTTGTCTGCGTGAAGCTCTAAACTCCCGCCCATGACCGAATCAAAATCCATGATCCTTGGCTGCGCCGGGAAATCGCTCACACGCGACGAAATCAATTTCTATCGCAGCGAATGCCCGTGGGGATTCATCCTGTTTGCGCGCAACATCGGCGAGGCCGAGCAGATCCGCGATCTGGTCGCCGCGATGCGCGATTGTGTCGAGCGCCCGGACGCCCCGGTGTTCATCGACCAGGAAGGCGGCCGTGTGCAGCGCCTGCGGCCGCCGTTGGCACCGAATTATCCGGCCGGTGGCGCGCTCGGCGCCTTGTGGCGCAACGACCACGACGCCGGCAACCGCGCAGCATGGCTGATGGCGCGGCTGCATGCCTTCGACCTGCTGCGCTACGGCATCACGGCTGATTGCCTGCCGGTGCTCGACGTGCCAATCGAGGGCGCCAGCGACGTCATCGGCGCGCGCGCCTATGGCAAGGAGCCTCGTGCTGTCATCGAACTGGGCCGCGCCGCGGCGGAGGGCTTGATGTCGGGAGGCGTGCTACCGGTGATGAAGCATATTCCCGGACATGGACGGGCCTTTGCCGACACGCATTTCGAACTGCCGACCGTCGATGCCTCGATGAGCGAATTGCAGCGGCACGATTTCGCCCCGTTCAGGGAGCTCAATCATTTGCCGATGGCGATGACGGCGCATGTCGTCTACAGCGCGATCGACCCGAAGAACCCGGCCACGACCTCCGGCAAGGTCATCGACGAGATCATCCGCGGCGAAATCGGTTTCGACGGGCTGCTGATGAGCGACGACACCTCGATGAAGGCACTTTCTGGGGATTTCCCGACAAAGGCGGCGGCGATCCTTGCGGCGGGCTGCGATCTGGTCCTTCACTGCAACGGCGTTTTCGAGGAGATGGTCGGCATTGCGTCGCGCACAACCGGGCTTGAAGGCACGTCGCTGCAACGCGCGCAACGGGCACTGACCTATATAAAGAACCGCGATCGGGCTGATGAAGCCGAGATACGCGCCGAATTCGCCACCTATTTCGATGCGGTGGCCTAGACCATGTTCCCGAAAAGTGGGAGCCGGTTTTTCCGAACAGATCACGGTCAAACAAGAAGATAGAAGCAAAGGACGCGACAGGAAGTGGCGGAAACATTGGACAGTAAGGCCGGCAAGGCCGCACCGATGGACCGTCTTTGGGCCGAGAACGACGATTCGCGGCTGACCGGCGATCCCGCGCTGGTCGTCGATGTCGACGGTTTCGAGGGCCCGCTCGATCTTCTGCTGCATCTTGCCCGCAACCAGAAGGTCGATCTGTCGCGCATCTCGATCCTGGCGCTGGCCGAGCAATATCTGGCGTTTGTCGAGAAGGTGAGGGCGCTCAGGCTGGAGCTTGCCGCCGACTATCTGGTGATGGCGGCGTGGCTGGCGTTTCTCAAGTCGAAGCTTTTGATCCCCAAGCAACCCGGCGACGACGGTGAAAGCGGCGAGGAACTGGCGGCGGTGCTGCAATTCCGGTTGAAGCGGCTGGAAGCGATGCGCGACGCTGCGGCACGACTGGTCAACCGCAACCGGCTCGGACGCGACGTGTTCGCCCGCGGCATGCCGGAAATGGTCATCGTCGAGAAACGCAACGCTTATTCAGCCTCGCTCTACGATCTGCTGACCGCCTATGCGGCGCAACGCCAGAAGCAGGCGATCACCAATGTGACGATCGCCAGGCGCGGTGTGTGGTCGCTCAAGGATGCGCGCGACATCCTGAACAGGCTGATCGGCACGCTTGCCGACTGGACGGCGCTGGACAGTTTCCTGGTCGAATATCTGACCGACCCGGACGAGCGGCGTACCGCGATTGCCAGTTCGTTTGCGGCGACGCTGGAACTGGTGCGCGAAGGCAAAATGGAAATGCGGCAGGACGAGGTGTTCGCGCCGCTCTATCTGCGCGGCCGTGCGCAAGGCATCAGGGCAGTTGAGGTGGCATCATGAGCGAGCGCGCCAACGCTTCGGTCATTCCTTTCAAGGTCGACGACGAGACCGAAGACGGCGTGCTCGCCGAGGTGCCGGCAGAAAGTCAGGCCCAGAACTTGTCCCAGAATCCTGGCGAGCGGCTGCATATGGCGGAAGCCGTGCGCATGGCCGAGGCGATCGTTTTCGCCAGCGCCGAGCCGGTCAGCGAAAAGCAGCTTGCCGCGCGCCTGCCCGGCGGCATCAATATTGCCGCGGCGATGGCTGAACTGCAGCAGATTTATGAGCGGCGCGGCGTCAATCTGGTGCGCGTCGGCGAGGCTTGGGCGTTCCGCACCGCCGGCGATCTCGCTTTCCTGATGAGCCGCGACACGGTGCAGCAGAAGAAGCTTTCCCGTGCGGCGCTCGAAGTGCTGGCGATCATCGCCTACCACCAGCCGGCGACGCGCGCCGAGATCGAGGATATCAGAGGCGTCGAGACCTCGAAGGGCACGCTGGACACGCTGATGGAGACCGAATGGGTGAAGATGCGCGGCCGGCGCCGCACGCCCGGCCGTCCCGTCACCTACGGAACCACCGACATCTTCCTCGACCATTTTGCGTTGGAGGAGATTCGCGATCTCCCCGGCATGGAGGAATTGAAGGGTGCTGGGCTGCTTTCGGGCCGCATGCCGTCGAATTTTTCCATTCCGCTGCCGCCGGCCGACCCGGATGCGCTGACCGACGACGAGGATCCGCTGACCGACATCGACCTTGAGGAACTCGGCCTGTTGACGCCGCGCGTCGAGGAAGATTGACCGCAAACGACGTGCCGAAAGCGATTGGTATTTAGCGGCTGCGCCGATTGGTAGCGGGCCGGGGCGCCGAAAGGGCGTGACTTCGGCCACTCATTTATAAACTCTGTCGCGGTTGTGTTTGAATCCCGGCGCGAAAGCGCATAGATCATCGTCAGAGAAAACTTTCGAGAGAGATTGTTATGGGTTCATTTTCGATTTGGCATTGGCTGATCGTGCTGGTGATCGTGCTGCTGGTGTTCGGTCGCGGCAAGATTCCCGAGCTGATGGGTGACATGGCCAAGGGTATCAAGAGCTTCAAGAAGGGCATAGCCGACGACGAGGTTGCCGAGGACAAGCGTACCGTCGAGCACCGTGCCGACGAAACCGTTTCGGCAGCGAAGGAAAAGGCCAGCAAGAGCTGAGCCCAAAACTTTAGTCGGAACGTATCGCCATGTTCGACATCGGCTGGACCGAGATGCTGGTGATCGCGATCGTCATGATCGTGGTCGTCGGGCCCAAGGATTTGCCCAAGATGCTGCGCACTTTCGGCCGCACGACGGCGAAGATGCGCGGCATGGCAGCTGACTTCCAGAAACAGTTCAACGATGCGCTGAAGGAGGCCGAGCTTGACGACGTCAAGAAGTCGGTCGATTCACTCAGAAGCCTCAACCCCGCCGCCGAGATCAGGAAACAGCTCAACCCGTTCGAGCAGGCGGCGGCCGACGTCCGTTCAGGCGTCGACGCGGTGATGAAGCCGAAGCCGGCCGCAGACCCGGTCGCGCCGGCTGCTTCAACGCCGCAGGATACCGAGCCGAAGAATGGCGCGACGGTGCTGCCGGGCGTCGATGCCCCGGAAGCGGCGCCGGCAGCGCCGACCTTTCCGGCGATGACCGATGGTTCGGTGACACCGCCTGTCGCGAAGGCGACGCCGGCTGCATCGCAAAAGGCCTCGGCGGCGAAGACGAAGGGCGCGCCAGCGAAAGCGATGCCGGCCTCCAAGGCCGCAGCGAAGCCAGCGGCAGCGGCGGCAAAACCTGCTGTGACAAAGACCGCGGCTAAAAAAGCCGAGCCGAAGCCTGCACCGGCTGCGGTGAAGAAGCCGGCTGCAGCCGCCAAAAAGACGGCGGGAGCCGCCAAGTGAGCATTTCGGAAAAGGACGAGATCGATAAATCGGCGGCTCCGCTGATGGAGCATCTGATCGAGTTGCGCCGGCGGCTGATGTGGTCGATCGGCGGGTTCTTCATCGCCTTCCTGTTCTGCTTCTTCTTCGCCAAGCAACTGTTCAACCTGCTGGTCATCCCGTTCAAATGGGCGACCCAATGGGCAGGGCTCGACCCGCACAAGGTCGAGCTGATTTACACGGCGCCGCAGGAATTCTTCTTCACCCAGGTCAAGCTGGCGATGTTCGGCGGCATGGTGATCGCCTTTCCGCTGATCGCCACCCAGATCTACAAATTCATCGCGCCCGGCCTCTACAAGAATGAACGCAACGCTTTCCTGCCGTTCCTGATCGCTTCGCCGATCCTGTTCCTGATGGGCGCGTCGCTGGTCTATTTCTTCTTCACGCCGATGGTGATGTGGTTCTTCCTCGCCATGCAGCAGGCCGGCACCGACGACCAGGTGCAGATTTCCCTGCTGCCGAAAGTGTCGGAATATCTCAGCCTGATCATGACGCTGATCTTCTCCTTCGGGCTGGTGTTCCAGTTGCCGGTGGTGACCAGCCTGATGACGCGGGTGGGGATGCTGTCGTCCGAGGCGCTGGTCGAAAAGCGCAAATGGGCAATCGTCATCGCCTTCGTGGTCGCGGCTATTCTGACGCCGCCCGACCCGATAAGCCAGATCGGTCTGGCCGTTCCCACCATCCTTCTCTACGAGGTCTCGATCTGGTCGGCCCGGCTGATCGAGCGCAGCAAGGAACGGGAACGTCTGGCGCGCGAGAAGCGGGAGGCTGCGGAAGCGGCGGCCGAAAAGGCCGCGGACGCGTCTTCGACGTAGGCTGCCTGAGAGCTTTATCTTCAGGTTTGCGGGACAGAGGGGGGCGCGAAGGAACTCGACCTTCACATCTTGCATCGGTCAAGGATGCGGTTTACGCCCCCTCTATCCTACTTGAGGACGAACAGACCATGCTTGACATCAAATGGATTCGCGACAATCCGAAGGCCCTTGTCGAGGCGCTCCAGAAGCGCTCGTGGCCGGCTGCGGAGGCGCAGTCCACGGTCGATGATCTGATCGCCAGGGACGAGGCGCGGCGCGAACATCTGACCGAGCTGCAGACCAGGCAGGAGCGCCGCAACGCAGCCTCGAGAGAAATCGGCAACGCCATGCGCTCGGGCGACGCCGCCCTAGCCGAAAAACTGAAAGCCGAGGTCGGCGAGATCAAGGCCTTCATCCAGAACGGCGAGGCGCGCGAACGCGAGCTCGACAGGGCGCTGAACGACGCATTGGCGGTGCTGCCCAACGTGCCGCTCGACGACGTGCCGGTCGGCAAGGACGAGCACGACAACGTCGTCAAGCGCATCGTCGGCGAGGTGCCGGCCCGCCCGAACTGGGTGAAGGAGCATTTCGAGATCGGCGAAGCGCTCGGCATGATGGATTTTGAGCGGGCGGCGAAACTGTCCGGTTCGCGGTTCACGGTGCTCAAGGGCGGACTGGCACGGATGGAGCGCGCGCTCGGTCAGTTCATGCTGGACCTGCATACGACCGAGCATGGCTACGAGGAGATCCAGCCGCCGCTGATGGTGCGCGACGAAGCTCTTTTCGGCACCGGGCAACTGCCGAAGTTCGAGGAGGATCTCTTCTTCGCCCCGCGCGGAGACGGCAGGCTTGGCCTCATTCCCACCGCCGAAGTGCCGCTGACCAATCTCGTGCGCGAAGACATCACGCTGCATGAAAAACTGCCGCTGCGCTACACCGCGCTGACCTCGTGCTTCCGATCGGAAGCGGGCTCGGCCGGGCGTGACACGCGTGGCATGCTGCGCCAGCACCAGTTCTACAAGGTCGAGCTGGTGTCGATCACCGACCAGGACTCCTCGCTTGCCGAGCACGAGCGGATGACCGAATGCGCCGAGGAAGTGCTGAAGCGTCTCGGCCTGCCGTTCCGCACCATGACGCTGTGCACCGGCGACATGGGCTTTGGCGCGCGCATGACCTATGACATCGAGGTCTGGCTGCCGGGCCAGAACGCCTATCGCGAGATTTCGTCCTGCTCGGTCTGTGGCGATTTCCAGGCGCGGCGCATGGATGCCCGCTACAAGGACAAGGACGGCAAGGGCAACCGCTTCGTCCACACGCTGAACGGTTCCGGCACCGCCGTCGGCCGCGCCCTTATTGCTGTCATCGAAAACTACCAGAATGAGGATGGCAGCGTGACCATTCCTGAAGCGCTTCGGCCTTACATGGGCGGCCTGGAAAAGATCGAATCGAAATAATGCGCATCCTCCTGACCAATGATGACGGCATCCATGCCGAGGGCCTTGCATCGCTCGAACGCATCGCCCGCACGCTGTCGGACGATGTCTGGGTGGTGGCGCCGGAGCAGGATCAGTCCGGCTATGCGCATTCGCTGTCGATCTCGGAGCCGCTGCGCCTGAGAAAGATCGGCGAAAAGCACTTTGCCGTGCGCGGCACGCCGACCGACTGCGTCATCATGGGCGTGAAAAAGATCCTGCCCGCAGCACCAGACCTGATCCTGTCCGGCGTCAATTCCGGCGCCAACATCGCCGACGACGTCACCTATTCGGGCACCGTTGCCGGCGCCATGGAAGGCGCGCTGCTCGGCGTGCGCTCGATCGCGCTCAGCCAGGCTTATTCCTATCTCGGCGAGGATCGCGTTGTTCCTTACGAGACCACCGAGGCGCTGGCGCCGGCGCTGCTCAAGAAGCTGGTGGCCATGCAGCTGCCGGATGGCGTGCTGCTCAACGTCAATTTTCCCAATTGCCTTCCCGAAGAGATCGCCGGCACGGTGGTCACATCGCAAGGCAAGCTCGTCCATAGCCTGTGGGTCGACGAGCGCCGCGACGGCCGCGGGCTTCCCTATTATTGGCTGCGCTTCGGCCGCGAGCCGGTCGAGGGCAAGCAAGGCACCGATCTCCATGCCATGCGCAATCGGCTGGTGTCGGTGACGCCGCTGCAGCTCGATCTCACAGCGCATGAAATCCGCGATCAACTGACCAAGGCGCTTGCATGAACCTGAACCATGGTCCGACGGTCGATGACCGCGAAGGCTTCGCCGCTTTCCTGCTCCGCCTGCGTGGCAAGGGCGTGGTGCCGAAGGCGCTGATCGCCGCCTTCGAGGCGACGCCGCGGCGCGGCTTCCTTTCCGCACAGTTCCATCCGATTGCCTGGTCGGACCGCATGCTGCCGATCGAATGCGGCGAGGCGATCGAGGGCTCCGATCTGCAAGCTGCGGTGATCGCAGCACTCGCCATCGAGCCGGGCAACCGGGTGCTCGAGATCGGCACCGGGTCGGGCTACACGGCGGCGGTGATGTCGCGGCTCGCCGCGCGCGTTGTCACAATCGACCGCTACAAGACGCTGGTCGAGCAGGCCAAACAGCGCTTCGAGGCGCTCGGCATCGGCAATGTCATCGTGCGCCAGGCGGACGGCTCCAACGGACTGGCCAATGAAGCGCCGTTCGACCGCATCGTCGCATGGGCGGCCTTCGACAGCCTGCCGCGCTTCCTGCTCGATCAATTGTCGAGCGGCGGCATCGTCATCGCCCCGATCGGACCCGAGGAGGGCGAGCAGGTGCTGGCCAAACTGACCAAGGTCGGCAGCCGCTTCGAACGCGAGGACATCGGTCTCGTACGCCTGCAGCCGATCCTGCGCAGCGTAGCCGCCGTCATCTAGGATCTGTCGATATTCAGGTGATGCCCGCAACTCACCTGTCTGGTCCGTCTCCGGCTTACCCGAGCTGAATCACACCCGTCCGATGCAGCTTTAAATATTTTAAGAAAATTTGCGTCTGATTCTATAGGTTTAACCGACCAGTAACATTAACGCGCTTTAATCACGGTCAGTCTGTACCGGGTATCTGCGGGTAAATGCGATGCAATTCAGTATTTTGAAGGCAAACGGACGCAACCTGGCGCGGGGTATCGCCGTCCTGGTGCTTGCGGGCACTGCGGCGGGATGCAGTTCCCAGGTTTCGCGGTTCAACAGCGTCGACGACGTCTTCACGTCGTCGACCAACAATCAGCGCGCCATCATCGACAAGCAGGACGCCGCCCAGCCCTATCCCGGCGATGCCGCAGATTCGGCCGCGCCGCTCGACGGCAGCCACACCCAGTCGGTAAGCCGTTCAAGCCTCGAACCGGTCACGACGCAGCAATTGCCGCCAGTCGACCAGTCGCAGCCGGCCACCGCGTCGGCGCCCGCCGCCAGTCCGGCCCGCACCGCTTCGGCGCCGGCCGCTCCCCGGGTCGACCGGACTGCGGCCGGAACCGTGGCAAAGCCGTTCAAAGAGTCACGGCCCGATGCTCCGCGCATGGCAACGGCGGGCGGCGAACCACGTGCTGCCGAGATCATCGTCAGGGATGGCGAGACCATTTCCGGCCTGTCGCGGCGCTACAGCGTGCCCGCCGACGCGCTTATGAAGGTCAATGGGCTAAGCGCGACCAACGGTCTGAAGGCCGGCCAGAAACTCGTCATCCCGGCCTATGCCTATTCCGGCAAGAAACCGGCGCCGAAGCTTGCCGACGCCAGGCCCGCGAACGACACCAAGCACGATTTGCCGGGCAAGGCGCCGGAGATGGTCGCCGTGCTGCCGCAGCAGCCCAAGCTCAAGGAGGGCAAGTCCGCCGTGCAGGTGGATGGATCGGCCGCAGCAAGCCAGCCGAAGGACGCCGCACCGAAGGCGGCTGGTGCCGGTGGCTCCTACACCGTCCAGCAGGGTGATACGCTGTCGGCCATCGCCAGGAAGACCGGCGTCGGCGTGGTTGCGTTGAAGCAGGCGAACGGCATGCAGGACGGTCTGCTCAAGATCGGCCAGACATTGAAGGTGCCGGCCGGCGGAACCGCGACGGTGGCAAATGCCAAGCCGGCAAAGGTCGATCCGGTAACGACTGCCACCACCCCGCCTGCGGCAAAGACCACGCCTTCGGAGACGCTCGCCGCCTACACGCCGCCGAAGAAGGATGCGAAGGTCATCCAGCAGGCCGAGGACGACGACTCGGTCGCGCCAAACGCCACCGGTATCGGCAAGATGCGCTGGCCGGTGCGCGGCCGCGTGATCTCAAGCTTTGGCGGCGGCAAGGACGGTGTCGACATCGCCGTGCCGGAAGGAACGCCAGTCAAGGCGGCCGAGAACGGCGTCGTCATCTATGCCGGCGATGGCCTCAAGGAATTCGGCAATACGGTGCTGGTGCGCCACGAGAACGGGTTGGTCACAGTCTATGGCCACGCCCGTTCGATCGAGGTCCAGCGCGGCCAGAAGGTCAAGCGCGGCCAGGAAATCGCGCAGTCCGGCATGAGCGGCACCACCGACTCGCCGAAACTGCATTTCGAAGTGCGCAAGAATTCGGCGCCGGTCGATCCTTCGACCTATCTTGAGTAAAAGAAGTCGATCCTTCGACCTATCTTGAGTAAAAGAAGTCGATCCTTCGACCTCTCTTGGAATAGAACAAGAAAAGCGATTGCGCGCCGCCTGACCTCCAGTCCGGCCCGCCGGCTCAGCCCGCTCCGCAAGGGGCGGGCTTCTTCAGTGGCTTTTCCGGACCATGATCTTGTCCGAAAACCGGGCTCCACTTTTCGGGATCATGGTCTAATCTTGGAGCGATTTGCCGAGCCGGCCTGCCAGATCCTGGGTGTACTGCCAGGCGACGCGGCCCGATCGGCTGCCGCGCGTCGTCGCCCATTCCAGCGCCTCGGCGCGCAGCGTCTCGGGATCGATGGCAAGACCGTGATGGCGGACATATCCGTCGATCATATTGAGATACTCGTCCTGCGAGCATTTGTGGAAGCCGAGCCAGAGGCCGAAACGGTCGGAGAGCGAGACTTTTTCCTCGACCGCTTCCGACGGGTTGATGGCGGTCGAGCGCTCGTTGTCGATCATGTCGCGCGGCAGAAGGTGCCGCCGGTTCGACGTGGCGTAGAAGATCACATTGGCCGGGCGGCCCTCGACTCCGCCTTCGAGCGCCGCTTTCAGCGACTTGTAGGACGTGTCGTCGTGGTCGAAGGAGAGGTCGTCGCAAAACAGGATGAAACGGTAAGGCGCCGCCTTCAGCAGCGCCATCAGCTTCGGCAGCGTGTCGATGTCCTCGCGGTGGATCTCGATGAGCTTGAGCGGCAGGTCCAGCTTTGCCGATGCGTTGACCGCCGCATGCACGGCCTTGACCAGCGAGGATTTTCCCATGCCGCGTGCGCCCCACAACAGCACGTTGTTGGCTGCGTAACCGGAGGCGAAACGCTCGGTGTTGTCGACCAGTATGTCGCGGACGCGGTCGACCCCGCGGATCAGACCGATGTCGACGCGGTTGACCTTGCGCACCGGCTCCAGATAGCCGGGATCAGCCTGCCAGACGAAGCAGTCGGCCCCGCCGAGATCGGTTTGCGGCACCGGTGGCGGGGCGAGGCGGGCGACCGCCTCGATCAGGCGATCGAGCTTCTTGTTCAGGGCTTCGATGGTGCTGTCGGTCATTTTTGTCTTTTGTTTTTGCATTCAGGAAGGCAACGGGACCTATTGATTCCGGCGGTTTCGGAACCGGCTCCAACCTTTTGTTACGGCACGGTCTTTTCCGAGAACCGCGCTCCATCTTTCGGGACCATGCTCTAACACGGCTCAACCAGCCGGAAAAGCAGCTGAAATGCTCGGCCGCAGTTGCATTGGCAACTTTACCGACTATATTCCGGCCAAATTTCACGGGGCCGTCAAATTACCCGTTTGGCGGCTGTTTTTCAAAATTCAGGAGTACTTCGATGTTCGTGACACCGGCATATGCCCAAGGCGTCGGCACCTCCCCGGATATGTTCATCAGCATTTTGCCGTTTGTCCTGATTTTCGTGATCATGTATTTTCTGATCATCCGGCCGCAGCGCACGCAGTTGAAGAAGCGCGGTGAGATGCTGGCGGCGGTTCGTCGCGGCGACACGGTCATCACTGGCGGCGGTTTCGTCGGCAAGGTGACCAAAGTGATCGACGACAACGAACTCGAGATCGATCTCGGCGGTGGCACCAAGGTGACGGCGCTGCGCTCGACGATCGCCGATGTGCGCGTCAAGGGCGAGCCGGTGGCGAACCAGAACGCCAAGAAATAACCGAATTGTCGGCGGAACGATCCGCCAGGAACGCCCTGACCGAAAATGCCATTTGCTGTATTTTCGCGCTCAGGACGACTCTGGTCTGGCTGGCCACTTGTCACAGGGCGCCAACGATATCGTGATGCCATTGCGCGCTGGCCTCTTGCCGTCAAGATTGACAATAGTTGAAGAAAGCCCGATGGCAGCACCAAAGTGACTGACCCGTGCTCGACAATTGCCCATGTGCGGACCAACGGCGAGCCGCTGGCGAACCAGAACGCCAAGAAATAACCCAATTCCAGGCGGAACGATCCGCTAGAACGCCCTGACGGACGACGCCATATGCTTTATTTCTCGCGCTTCAAGATGGTCCTGATCTGGCTGGCCGTGGCCGCCACAGTGATCTTCGCTGCGCCCAATCTTTTCTCTGCCAGCACGTTGGCCAAGCTTCCCGACTGGGTGCCGAAGCGCCAGATGACGCTCGGCCTCGATCTGCAGGGCGGATCGCATATCCTGCTCAGGATGGATCCGAACGATCTGACCAAGGATCGGCTGGAGACGACGCGCGACCAAATCAGGACAATGCTGCGCGATGCCAAGATCGGTTATACCGGCCTTGCCGGATCAGGCCGGACCGTGCAGGTCCGCATCACCGATCCCGGTCAGGTCGATGCCGCCAAGACTGCCCTGAAGACACTGACCGACCCGGTGGCCGCCGGCCTGTTTAGCGGCGGCTCCGTCCAGGAGATGTCGCTGGATGATTCCGAGCCCGGCCTGCTCAAATTCACCGTGACCGATGCCGGCATCAAATACCGCACGTCGACGGCGCTGGCGCAGTCGCTCGAGGTCGTTGAGCGCCGCGTCAACGAACTCGGCACCACCGAGCCGATCGTGCAACGCCAAGGCGACGACCGCATTCTGGTCCAGGTGCCGGGCCTGCAGGATCCGCAACGGCTGAAGGACATTCTTGGCCAGACCGCCAAGTTGACCTTCCAGATGGTCGATCAGACCATGCCGGTGCAGGACGCGCTCAACGGTCGTCCGCCGGCGGGATCCTCGGTTCTGTATTCGCAGGATGATCCGCCGGTTCCGTATCTGATCGAGAACCGCGTCATCGTTTCGGGCGAAAATCTCGTCGACGCGCAGGCGACATACAATTCCCAGACCAATGAGCCGGTGGTTTCGTTCACCTTCGATTCCAAGGGGGCGGCGCGTTTCGGCCAGGCCACCTCGCAGAATGTCGGCAAGCTGTTTGCCATCATCCTCGACAATCAGGTGATTTCGGCGCCGCAGATCCGCGAACCGATCCTTGGCGGCAGTGGCCAGATCTCAGGCAATTTCACCGCCGAGAGCGCCAACGACCTCGCCGTGCTGTTGCGTGCCGGCGCGCTGCCGGCGACGCTGACGGTGATCGAAGAGCGTACGGTAGGCCCCGGGCTCGGCGAGGATTCCATTCACGCCGGCAAGGTCGCCGGCGTGATCGGCTCCATACTCGTCGTCGTATTCATGTTCGTGGCCTATGGCTTTCTCGGTTTCATTGCCAACATCGCGCTGGCGGTGCATGTGGCGATGATCATCGCGTTGTTGTCGTTGCTTGGCGCGACACTGACATTGCCCGGCATCGCCGGCATCGTCCTGACCATCGGCATGGCGGTCGATTCAAACGTTCTGATCTACGAGCGCATCCGCGAGGAGCGGCGAAACGGTCGCTCGGTGATCCAGGCGATCGACACGGGCTTTTCCAAAGCGCTGGCGACCATCGTCGATTCGAACGTCACCTCGCTGATCGCGACCGTCGTGCTGTTCTGGCTCGGGACCGGGCCGGTGAAGGGCTTTGCCGTGACCTTCGCCATCGGCATTCTGACAACGGTGTTCACCGCCTTCACCTTCACCCGCCTGCTGGTGTCGATCTGGCTTCGCCGCGCCCGCCCGAAGGAGTTGCCGCGCGCGCCGGTGACCTTCGTCCCGCCGGGCACGCGAATTCCGTTCATGGGCATCCGCCGCTGGACATTCGCGCTGTCCAGCGTGCTGTCGATCCTGGCGGTCGTGCTGTTCATGACCGTCGACATCAATTACGGCATCGACTTCAAGGGCGGTTCGCTGATCGAGGTGCAGGCCAAGGATGGCACCGCCGATATTGCCGACATCCGCGGCAGGCTTTCGGAACTCAACATCGGCGAAGTGCAAGTGCAGCAGTTCGGCGACCCGAACGATGTCTTGATTCGCGTCGGCACGCAGGAGGGCGGCGAGAACGCCGAACAGACCGTCATCGACAAGGTGCGCGGCGAGTTGCAGGACCATTACGATTTCCGCCGCGTCGAAGTGGTGGGACCGACGGTTTCCGGCGAGCTCGCAAAGCAAGGCACCATCGCCATGCTCATCGCGCTGCTCGGCATCCTGATCTATGTCTGGTTCCGTTTCGAATGGCAGTTCGCAGTCGGCGCCATTATCGCCACGGTCCACGATGTGGTCATGACGATCGGCTTCTTCGTCATCACTGGACTCGAATTTAACCAATCGTCGCTTGCGGCGATACTAACCATCATCGGCTATTCGCTCAATGACACGATCGTCGTCTATGACCGTGTTCGCGAAGACTTGCGAAAATACAAGCGGATGCCGCTGCCGCAATTGTTGAACAACGCCATCAACGAGACGCTGTCGCGAACGACGCTAACCTCGGTGACGACGATGCTGGCGCTGCTGGCGCTGGTGCTGTTCGGCGGCGAGGTGATCCGCTCGTTCACGCTGGCGATGCTATTCGGCGTCGTCTTCGGAACCTATTCGTCGATCTTTATCGCCGCGCCACTGCTCATCCTGTTCAAGCTTCGGCCGGGGACCGCGACGGCCGATGAGGAGAAGCCGGTGAGCGGCGGCAAAGCTATAGCAACTTGACGGGCGGCCAATGGGATGACCAAAGGCATTGTCATCCGTGAAGCGCATTTCCCCGGCCGCGCGCCGATCGAGTCCTATGGCAACGGCGGATTTCGCTTCGCCGACATGTCGCACCGCGGCTCGCTCCTGTGCCTGCCGTCGGGCATCTATGGCTGGGAGCCGGCTGATCCCCTGGCACTGACGCCAGCGGATTTCGCCAAGCTGCTCAACGAGGCTGACCAGGTCGAGATCCTGCTGGTCGGCGCCGGCAAGGATCTCAGGCCGTTGCCGGCGGCGCTGCGTGCTGCGATGAAGGCGGCGGGCATTGCGGCCGATCCGATGTCGACTGGTGCTGCCGTGCGGACCTACAATGTTCTTCTGGCAGAAAACCGTGCGGTGGCCGCCGCGCTGATTGCCGTCGAGTGACGTGAGCGAAAACGCCAAAATCGTCATGGAAACGGTGCGCGTTGCCGACCACGACCGCTATCTCGCGGCGCTCTACGCGCCCGAGGACAAGCGTGATGCGCTGTTTTCGCTCTATGCCTTCAATGCCGAGATATCAGGCATTCGCGACCGTGTCCGGGAGGCACTGCCCGGCGAGGTGCGGCTGCAATGGTGGCGCGATGTCATCGCCGCCGAGGACGCCGGGGTAGGCACAGGCCATCCGGTCGCCGACGCGTTGAAGGCGACGATTTCCGCCCACCACCTGCCGAAGCCCGCCTTCGAGAACATGCTCGAAGCCCGTATTTTCGATCTCTATGACGATCCTATGCCGTCGCGCACCGATCTGGAAGGCTATTGCGGCGAGACCGCAGCGGCGCTTATCCAGCTTGCAGCGATGGTGCTTGATCCCGTCGAAGCGCCACGGTTTGCCGAACTTGCGGGCAGGGCAGGTTGCGCACAAGCGATGACCGGACTTTTGCTGCTGCTGCCATTGCATCGCAAGCGCGGGCAATGCTTTGTCCCGGCCGACATTCTGGCTGCGGCAGGGTCGTCGCCGGAGGAGTTCGTTGCGGGCGATGGCGGGCCTGGAGCGCAACGCGCCGTCGCCGCGATGATCGCGCTGGCGCAAGAACATCTTGCGGCATTCGAGCAGGGCGCATCGTCGTTGCTGGCTTCGCTCAGACCAGCATTTTTGCCGCTGACCTTGTCGCGTGCCTATCTCGGCAAGATGGAAAGTTCTCGTCAGTCACCTCTGAGTGGCGTGGCGCGGCTCTCGGCCTGGCGCCGGCATTGGCTGCTGTTGCGCCGCGCGACGCGAGGCTGGCCGGACACCTGAAGGCTGACAAGTAAGAAGGAATCCGGAAAGGAACTGAAAGTCGGAACTGCCACCGCGATCATTGAGGTGCGCGAGTAAAAGTCCATCACGATGATCGGTCGATCTGGCGCGGTGTCGTCGCTCCGCCGGCCAGCGAGAGGGGCATTGCCGATGTTTTGGCAGCGGTCTTCGATACGCAGAACGAACTTCAGTGCGATGTCAGCACTTCCGCTAGCCTCGGCCATGTGTCTGAATGTCGCTGCCAGATCACCGCTGGCGCTTTTGCGATACTCGACCTCAAGCCGCCGAATCATCGGCGCAGCTCGAATACTGCGCGAAAGAGCCCTTAAGGCGGTCGCGAACCTCCTCCCCAGAAAGGTTTGGTCTCGTATCTTCAATTGACGCCTTGACGCGCGCCCTGATCGACGCCATGCGCTCGGCATGCTCTTCCTCCTCGCGCTGGAAGGCGCGAAGTGCTGCGCGGATGACTTCGCTCGCCGAGCCGAATGAGCCGTCCTCGACCTTTTCGCGGATCATGCGCGCCATGGCGGGCGTGACAGTGACTGACAGTTTCTCGGCGGGCTCCATGGAATTGCTCCCTTTGATGGAGGTAGGATAATATCCTACTCTCCGGTCACTTGATCGACAAGTCCGGAAGAGGCTACTCCGCTGCCTCCGCCCGCGAGGGCAATCGCAGCCATTCGCGGCAGTCGGCCAGCGCGCGCGACGTCACCGCACGCCGCTTGGCGACGGTCTTGTCCTTGCCGCGCAGGCGCTTTCCCTCGGCCTTCGGCGCTTCCACCGGGGGGAACAGGCCGAAATTGATGTTCATCGGCTGGAACGAACGCTTTCCCGGCTCGTCGTCCGAAACGATGTGGCCGCCGGTAATGTGGTTGAGCAGTGCGCCAAAAGCTGTGGTCAACGGCGGCAGCGCCGGCGCCTGGCCCAGCCGCTCGGCAGCGGCAAAGCGCCCAGCAAGCAGGCCGATGGCGGCACTTTCGACATAGCCCTCGCAGCCGGTGATCTGGCCGGCGAAGCGCAGGCCGGGCCGTGATTTCAACTGCAGCGAATGGTCGAGTAGCGTCGGCGAATTGATATAGGTGTTGCGGTGCAGGCCGCCGAGGCGGGCGAATTCGGCGTTTTCGAGGCCCGGTATGGTGCGGAACACGCGCACCTGATCGGCGTGCTTCAGCTTGGTCTGGAAGCCGACCATGTTGTACAGCGTGCCCAGCGCATTGTCCTGGCGAAGCTGCACGACGGCATAGGCCTTTACCGACGGATTGTGCGCATTGGTCAGCCCCATCGGCTTCATCGGCCCATGGCGCAGCGTCTCGACGCCGCGCTCGGCCATAATCTCGATCGGCAGGCAGCCGTCGAAATAGGGCGTGCCTTCCCATTGCTTGAATTCGGTCTTTTGGCCCTCCAGAAGCGCCCTCACGAAGGCAAGATACTGCTCCTTGTCCATCGGGCAGTTGATGTAATCCTTGCCGGTGCCGCCGGGCCCGACCTTGTCGTAGCGTGACTGGAACCAGCAGATGTCCATGTCGATCGTGTCGAAATGGACGATCGGCGCTATGGCATCGAAGAAGGCGAGCGCATCGGCGCCGGTCACATCCGCGATCGATTGGGCGAGCCCAGGTGCGGTCAGCGGGCCGGTGGCGATAATCGCCTGGTCCCAATCCGCCGGCGGCAGGCCGGGCACTTCCTCGCGCTGGATGGTGATGAGCGGATGCGCTTCGAGGTTTTTTGTCACGGCTCCGGAAAACCCGTCGCGGTCGACAGCCAGCGCACCGCCGGCCGGCACCTGGTGCGCGTCGCCGGCGCTCATGATCAGCGAACCGGCGAGCCGCATTTCGGCGTGCAGCAGCCCGACGGCGTTGGTCTGCGCATCGTCGGAGCGGAAGGAATTGGAACAGACGAGCTCGGCCAATCCATCCGTCTTGTGCGCATCGGTGCCGCGGACGGGACGCATTTCATGCAGCACGACGGGAACGCCGGCTTCGGCCGCCTGCCAAGCGGCTTCGGAGCCGGCGAGACCACCGCCGATGACGTGAATGGGATCTTTGTTCATGAGCCGAAATAGTCGCTTGTAGCTGCGATTGCAATTGCCTGAGTTGGCCGCGCTGTTGCCGCCAAGCGCTGCAATCGTCTACTGTCGGAGAATGGACGGGATGCTCGGGATCTTTGCCAGAGCGACATTTCTGACAGTCGTGATCGCCGTGGGCGGATCAGCGGCCGCCGGCGAACTGGCCGCGACGGCTTCCAAGCGGATCCCCATCTGCCACGGCTACAGTTGCAACTATCGCACGATGCTGGCGCTTGGCCCCGGAGACGGCGAGCGTTTCCGCTCTATATTGCGTGCCGGCGCGGGTTCGCCCCCGGCCGAGCGTGCCGCCATTTCGAAGGCTGTCCGTTATTTCGAGCAGCGCATTTTCCGGGCCACCGGCATTCGCGATCTGCCGCAGTCGGAATTTGGCGCATCGCGCATCAGGGGCCAGATGGATTGTGTCGACGAATCGACCAATACGCATGCGCTGCTGGTCTATCTTGCCGAGCGAAAACTGCTCAGGTTTCACAAGGTCGAGGACAAGACTTCGCGAGGCCTGTTTGTCGACGGACGCTATCCCCATTGGACGGCGGTGATCAGCGACCGCGGGGGCACCGAATGGGTGGTGGATTCCTGGTATGCGCCGATGGGCGGCGCACCGGACATTTTTCCGCTGAGCCAGTGGAAAAAGCGAGGCGTGCTGGAAAGTGGTGCGCTCGACTGACGACAAGGACTTCCCCGCCAGAACATTCTCAGAGTGCGTCGACCCTGGAAAACAACAACACCCGCCGGGGGAGGAGGTCCGGCGGGTGTCGTTTTGCTGGTCGATCCTCGGGAGGAGGTGAAGATCGACCGTATTCGTCATCGCCGGGGAGGAGGTCGGCTTTGACGAAATTCCTTTCGCCTGGTGAAAGGGGGCGAAACCCTTTTGGACGAAATTTGCTTCGCCCGAAACGATTTTTTCGCCCTGGCGGAACAGCGCCCGCCGCGGGAGGAGGTGCGGCGGGCGCCGTTTTTGTGGTCAACCCTCGGGAGGAGGTGAAGGCTGACCGTATCCGTCAGGGTCGGGGAGGAGGTCGACCCTGGCGAAATTTCTACTAGATCGCCTTGCGGGCGATGCTCTTGATCTCTTCGCGGACGATGCCGAGATCATGCAGCTGGCGGTTCGAAAGGCGACCCAGCTCGGTAACCGTCGAGCGATAAACGCGCCAGTTACGATAGTTGCGGATCAGGTTCATTGTCGTTCTCTTTTCAAGTCAAACTGGTTCGGACCATTTGCGGTCCGAAGAGGATTAGACCGTCTTGCGGGCGACGTAGTGGATGTCGCTGCGGCTGATGCCGAGGTCGGTCAGTTCGCGGTTGCTCAGGCGGCTCAGCTCGGAAACGGTGTCCCGGTAGCGGCGCCAGTTGCGGTAGTTGCGGATGAGGTTCATGGTATTTCTCGTTTCGTCTTTCTTTCGGATCATTCCGTCTTTGTGTACGCCCTGAAGATAGGTCGGGTCATATCGATTTAAAAGCGCTATTGGTGCATGGCAGCAATGCAAATTGTGCAATGCACCATCACCGGCAATTCGCGTCTTCGCCATAGATAGGCCCGAATCGGAAAATGCCATAGCGTCAACGGTTTGGTCGGGTCGGCTGAAGAAACGACCAAGCTGGGGAAGAAAGGCATGGCGAGCTATTCGTCGCGGGTCAGGGCCGATATCGCACGGTGGCTGCAGGCCGGACTGATCGATGCCCCGACGGCCGACGCGCTGAGGCGCGACGTACGAGGCCAATGAGCGCAAATCACTGGGCTTCGGCTCGATCCTGGCGATGATGGCGGCGCTGCTTCTCGGTGCGGCCGTCCTGATCTTCGTCGCTGCCAACTGGGAAGCCATCCCGCGGCTGGCGCGAGTGGCGGCGCTCTTCGCTATCATCTTCGCCGGCTATGTCGGCGGCGCCGTGCTGAAGACACGCGACCATGCTGCAATCGGCGAGGCATTCTGGATCGTCGCCTCAGCGGCATTCGGCGGATCGATCGCGCTGATCGGCCAGATGTATCATTTGTCCGGTGACGAAGCGTCGGCCTTGATCACCTGGGGCGCGGGCACCGCCTTGGCGGCAGTTGCGCTGCGCTCGAACCCGCTGACCGTCGCGTCTGTCGGCATTGCCGACGCATGGCTGTTCCTGAGAGGGTTCGACTATTTCAGGCGCACGGAATTTCCGCACCTCTTCGTCGTCATGGCGATGGTGTTGTTCGCCATTTCGTTCTGGACCCGCAGCCAGGCGGCGCGGCATCTGATCATCCTGTCGGTCATCTTCTATCTCGTGCTGTTGTTTACGGAATACGAAACGCTGCGGGTCGCCGTCCCGCTCATTATCGTGTCGGCTCTGCTTTTCGCGGCTGCGATCTTCGCTGCCGGGCCCGTCGACCGGATATTGCAGCTTGGCGGCCGGCTGCCCTTGCACGCGCTGATCGGATTTCTCACCGGCCTGGCGATGATCCAGTTCGAGTTGGCCGATTCAAGCGGCAGCAACAGCGGCTTTGGCATTGCCTCGGCTGTTGCGCTTGCCGGCATTGTCGCGGCAATCGTGCTGGGCGGCCGCGAGAGCAGGGGCTTGCGCTGGGTTGCCTATGCCGGCTTCGCCTTCGAACTCGCCATCATCTATATGGTGATGTTGCAGTCGATGCTCGACACGGCAGGGTTCTTCCATGCAGCCGCTGTGCTTCTTGGCCTGCTTGCCCTTGTCATCCTCCGCGTGGAGAAGCGCATGAGGGCCCCCGATGCGGAAGGAGCGGCGGCATGATGACCGGCAAAAAACTGATCATTTCGGCGCTGGTGCTGGCGCTCGTCCAGATCGGCTTCCTGAGCTGGATCATCGCCGGCCGGGCGGCGATCCTGCGCGACGGCAAGCAAGTGCTGCTGAGGGTCGAACCGAGCGATCCGCGCGATCTCCTGCGCGGCAACTACATTATGCTCAGCTATGATATTTCGCGCCTGCCGGTGAAGCTGATCGCCAACATTCCGGCCGGCAAGCTGACGAGCGACGATACGCCGATCGTGGTCAGGCTGAAGCAGGGCGCCGACGGCTATTGGAGCGCAACCACGGCCTGGTTCGGGCAAGCGCCGGCCCCGGCAGCATCCGACGAAGTCGATATCGTCGGGCATGTGTCAGAAGGGTGGGATCTCAGCGCAGCCACGACGATCGCGCCGGATTATGGCATCGAGCGCTTCTATCTGCCGGAAGGCGAGGGGATGGCGATCCAGAATGACATGCGGGTGCGGCCGTTCGGCGTCCGCGTCGCAATCGCAGCCGATGGCGCCGGGCAGATCAAGGCGCTGATGGACGGCGACAAGACGCTGTTCGAGGAACCGCTCTATTAGTATTGGCCCCCGGATTAGTATTGGGAAAGCGTGGTCGGCTCGGACAGCATCAAACATGACGGTGACTACACGAGAAGATGTATCGACGAAGGAAGCACGCGCCGGCCGCTGCCTCAATGCCGCGATGGCGATGCTGGCGATGATCGCCTCGCAGGCGGACTTGACCTCCAGCCTTCCGGTACCGGAACCTTAATCCACTGTTCGAGGGGAGTAGTGGTGCGGGTAGAGGGACTCGAACCCCCACGTTCTCACGCCAGAACCTAAATCTGGTGCGTCTACCAATTCCGCCATACCCGCTGGCTTCGTGTCACCGTGACATGTCTATGTCACAACCCATGTCACAAGTTCAACACTTAGATTTGCGAGGTTTTTGGGCCTCGCGTTTGCGTCCGGCGGCCACGGCGCGGACTTTCTGTCCAAAGTAGGCGACGGCGGCGCGAACGAACTCGTCGGCGGCCGGGTCTTCCTGCCCAAGGATGAATTCAAATTCATTCAAATTGATTCGGAATATTTTTCTAACCGTAAGTCACGACTGCAAACATTGTTTCGTGTTAGCGATTCAAACACTCTCTGAGTTCGTTATTTCTAAAGTAGCAGCTTTGAAACTGCTGCTGTGGGGTACTTATCAAAGGAGAGTGTCATGGCAAACGTCGTCAAGAGTTTCGCCGCAGCTTTGGCCTGTGGTGCACTTGTTTTATCTCTTTCTCTTCCCTCCAGCGCAGGCGGCATTAGCGTCGGCGCCGGCGCATCGGTTGGCGGCCGAGGCGGTGTAAACGCCGGTCTCGGCGCGTCGGTTGGCGGCCGAGGCGGTGTAAACGCCGGTCTCGGCGCCTCGATCGGCGGCAGTGGCGGCGTCAACGCGGGAGTCGGCGCCTCGATCGGCGGTAGCAGCGGGGTAAATACTGGAGCCGGCAAATCGATCGGCAGCAAGAAACGCATTATCGCGGGAGTCGGCGCCTCGATCGGCGGCCGAAGAGGGGTGAATGCCGGCGCCGGTGCATCGATTGGCGGCAGCAGGGGCGTTAGCACTGGTGCCGGCGTCAATGTCGGCGGCACTCGTGGCGTCACGGCTGGCCTGGGTGCCAATGTCGGCGGCACCCGTGGCGTCACGGCTGGCCTGGGCGCCAATCTCGGCGGCACTCGTGGCGTCACGGCCGGCCTGGGCGCCAATGCCGGCGGCACCGGTGGTATCACTGCTGGCGCAGGCGCAAATCAGGGTGGCACCGGCGGCATTGCGACGGGTGTGGGTGCCAATGTTGGTGGGACGAGCGGTGTCGGCGTGGGCGCTGGTGTAGGCGTCGGCGGCGGGACCCTTGCTGGCACACCCGGGACCCCTGGAACGCCCGGCACTCTCGCCATGAGCGGGGTCGCGCAGATGTCCAGCAGCCAGTTGATACGGATGAAGAAGCGCTGCGTCGACGTGCTCGGGAGCGGCAGCACATACGATCGCGACCTACGTGAGCTTTGCTTGCTGATTGCACGCCGCTGAGAAGACTGTTGCGCAAACGGGAGTGTCGCACGGCCGTGGGGCTTTGACAGCACTCTCCTGGCCTCGCGGCCGGCCCGCCACTCGTAAGTGGCGGGCTTCTCTGCGTCAGGACCGCTGCGCTGAGCGGCTGACTACTTCGGGGTAGCTACACCAGCGGAGCCAAGACGCAGTGGAACCTAAATCCAGCGCGTCCACCAATTCCGCCACATCCGCGTTGCCCGGCAATCCCAGGCAGCCATCATTCTGTCAATGTCGCGGTCAAAATAGCGGCCGTTCGCCGGCGCACGATCCCGAAAAACGAAAAATCGTATCTCGGGATCAAGCGCCAAAATCAAGGTGCTACAGCATCCTTTGCGCGTCTAAGAGGACGCGCGGCGCTGTAGACGCGAAGATGGTTGAAAATCGGCCGCGCCTGTGACAAAAGGCGTGTCGAATGTGACGGGATGCGACGATCCACTTCTGCAGAATGTGACAAGAAGTCGGAAAAAACAAAGACTTATTCACATTTTGGAGCGTGTTTTTGGACGATTTGAACCGCGTGAGTGGACAGATCGCCAAGTCCCGCACCAAAAGCCATTCCCGGCAAGATCATACCGGCAGGCTGTAAACGGCAAGAGCCGTTTGGCTGCCTCATTGGTGGAAACGAAGGTTCTATGATGCAGGTCACCGAAACGCTCAACGCCGGTCTCAAGCGCGAGATCAAGATCACCGTGCCGGCCGGTGACATGGAAGCCAAGCTGATGGCACGGCTTTCCGATGCCAGGAGCAAGGTCCGCATCAACGGCTTTCGCCCCGGCAAGGTGCCGGTGCAGCACCTGCGAAAGGTCTATGGCAAGTCGTTCATGGCCGAAGTGGTCAACGAGATCCTCAACGATTCGACCCGTTCGATCATTACCGGCCGCGGCGAAAAGGCTGCCATGCAGCCCGAAGTGATCATGACCGAGGACGAGAAGGAGGCCGAGAAGATCCTGGCCGGCGGCGCCGACTTCGAGTTCCGCCTGAACTACGAGATCATTCCGCCGATCGAGATCAAGGATTTCTCCGACATCAAGGTGACGCGTCAGGTGTTCGACGTGCCGGATTCGGAAATCGACGAGCAGGTCCGCCGTGTCGCCGAATCGGCTCGCACCTACGAACCGAAGACCGGCAAGGCCGCCGAAGGCGACCGCGTGACGATCGACTATGTCGGCAAGATCGACGGTGAAGCCTTCAGCGGCGGCGCCGGCACGGACCAGCCGCTGGTGCTCGGCTCCAAGGAATTCATTCCCGGCTTCGAGGATCAGCTCATCGGCAGCAAGGCCGGTGACGAGACGCAGGTCACGGTCACATTCCCGGAAAACTACCAGGCGGCGCATCTTGCCGGGAAGGAAGCCACCTTCGACGTCACCGTCAAGGAAGTTTCTAAGCCCGGCGCGTTGGAGATCAACGACGAAATGGCCAAGAATCTCGGCCTGGAGTCGCTGGAGCGTTTGCGTGAAGTGGTGCGCGGCCAAATCGAGAACCAGTTCGGCTCGATGACCCGCCAGAAAATCAAGCGCCAGCTGCTCGACCAGCTCGATGCCGCGTACGCGTTCGAGGCGCCGTCGAAGCTCGTCGAGGCCGAGTTCAACAACATCTGGAACCAGGTCAACCGCGATCTGGAAGCCGCCGGCCGCACCTTCGCCGACGAGGAGACGACGGAGGAAGAGGCGCGCGCCGAATATATGCGGCTTGCCGAGCGCCGTGTGCGTCTCGGCCTGGTTCTCGCCGAAATCGGCGAGAAGGCCGGCGTCACCGTGTCGGACGAGGAACTGCAGCGTGGCTTGCTCGAGCAGGTGCGCCGCTACCCGGCCAACCAGCAGCAGGAAGCCTTCGAATTCTACCGCAGCAATCCCGAAGCGCTGAACACGTTGCGCGCGCCGCTGTTCGAGGAGAAGGTGGTCGACCATCTGCTCAGCCAGATTTCGGTCACCGACGTCAAGGTCAGCAAGGAAGAACTGATGGCCGACGACGAGGACAGCGAGACGGCCAAGGCGAAGCCGGCGAAGAAAGCCGCAGCGAAGAAGGCCGACGCCAACAAGGCCGAGGATGCGGAAGAACCCAAGAAGAAGGCCGCTCCGAAGAAGAAAACTGCCAAGGACGCCGAGTAACACCACATTCTGCTGGATGTGAAAGGCCGCCCTCGAGGCGGCCTTTGCATTTTCTAGGCGACCTGCAGGTCGTCGGCGGCGATGTCGAGCAGCCGGTTCATCGCGGCCCTGGCTCCGGCCGTGTCGCGCATGCGGATCGCCTCGAGCACGGTTTGATGCGCCGCCAGCGCCCGCGACTGCGCTTCCATCAGCCTGTTGGTGACGAGGAAGGACGCGCTCAGCGCCGCCTCCAGCATCCCGATCAATCCTTTTAAAACGACGTTGTGGCTTGCCGCGATCAAGCTGCGGTGGAAAGCCAGGTCCGCCCGGCAGACCCCGTCGAGGTCGTGCGGGATCGAATCGCGCATGGCGTTGAAGGCAGCCTCGATCGCTGCGAGATCGGAGCCGGTGGCGCGCCTGGCGGCAAGTTCGGCCGCAGCCGGTTCAAAGATGCGGCGTGCCTCGATCAGGCCGGAAATCAGCTCGCTGTCATTCTTGATATCCGGGTGCCAGCTCAGCACCACGGGATCGAGCAGCCGCCAGTCATCGCGCGACAAAACGCGTACGCCGACCCGGCGGCGCGCCTCCACCAGCCCCTTCGCCGACAGCACCTTGATCGCTTCGCGTATCGAGGTGCGGCTGACACCCAACATGGCGCAGAGCTCTTCCTCGCGCGGCAGCATTTCGCCTTGCCGATAGACGCCGCCAAGGATGCGACTGCCGAGAACGTTGACCACGGAATCGTGGATGCGGCTGCCGCCGGCCCCTTCGGTCTCGACGCGGCGCCACGAACCGTCTTCAGCCACGCCAAGGTCAGATGCCATGTCTTCCCAGCCCTTCTCCAGCCTGCAACTCATAGGCGCGACCGGCACCCTGCGCAACGCCGCCGTCATTCATGGTAGAGCACCGAGCGGCCGCCATCGATGACGATGCAGGCGGCGTTGAGGAAAGGTGCCTCATCAGAGGCGAGGAACAGCGCCGTCATCGCCACCTCCTCGGGTTTGCCGATGCGTTTTTGCGGGTGCAGATCGTAGGTACGCCGGCGCTCGGACTCGGGGTCCGGAAAAGTGTTCCAGTAGTCGACGGCGATCTGCGTCTCGATATAACCGGGCGCAATGGCGTTCACCCGCACACCCCTGGCTGCGTAGTCAATGCCGAGCGCCCGGGTGAGGCCCAAAAGCCCGTGCTTGGCGACGGGGTAGGGGAAGCAACCGGGAATGATCGAAAAACTGTGCGTGGACGCAATGTTGACGATCGAGCCGGCGCCCTGGTCGAGCATAGCCGGCAGCACCGCTTTGCTCATGCGCCAGACGCCATCAAGATCGATGTCGAAGCAGCGCCGCCATTCGGCTTCGCTTGTCTCCAGCGGATCGTGGAAGACGTTGATGCCGGCATTGTTGACGAGGATGTCGATCCGGCCGAAGGTCTCCCTCGCCAGCGCGGCGACGGCTTCGACGGAAGCGGTCTGGCGGACGTCACATGGCACGAACAGGGCGCTTGCCCTGTTTGGCGAAAGATCCGTTGCGACCGCTTCGCCGGTCGTGTGATCGATCTCGGCGATGACGACTTTGGCGCCTTCGCGGTGGAAGGCCCGGGCGATTGCCTCGCCGATTCCGCGCCCGGCGCCGGTTATGATCGCGACCTTGTCCTGCAGACGTCCAGTCATTCCAACCTCAAAAAGTCGGCCGTCCTCACCAGTCGACGATGGTACCGTCCGGCATCACGGCGTTCTGCGTGTGCAGCACCTCGGGCGCGAAGGGATAGCGCGCGCAGACCGCCTCGTCGACCTCGATGCCGAGACCCGGTGCTTCGGGAATCTGCCAGAAGCCATCAATCATGCAGATCGGGCCTTCGACCACGTCGAAATACCACGGTACCGCGCCGACCATTTCCTCCTGGATGATATGGTTTGGCGTCGAGACGGCGAAGTGCAGCGCGGCGGCGCCGGCGATCGGCCCGAGCGGGTTATGGGGAGCGACGCCGACGCCGACGGCCTCGGCATGGGCCGCGATCTTCTTGGCCTCGGAGAGGCCGCCGCAATGGCAGATGTCGGGCTGGATGATGCTGACCGCGCCTGCCGAAAGCAGTTCGACAAATTCGGCGCGCTCGACCAGTCGCTCTCCGGTCGCCAGCGGCACCGAAGTATGAGCGGCGAGGGCTTTCAGACCGGCCGTGTCGCCGGGCGGCAATGGCTCTTCGATGAACATCGGCCGGCCGGGAGCGAGGGCCTCGACATAGGATAGTGCGGCGGAAACCGAGGCCGGGCGGCCATGAAAATCCACCATGATCTCGATCCCCGGTCCCACTGCCTTGCGCAGAGCGTCCATCAGCCGCGCTGCCTTGTCCACATCGGGCAACGGCGCGTGATAGTGGGTATAAGGAATGAATACCGCCTTGAAGGCGCGGTAGCCCTTTTCGACTACGGCATGCGCGCGCTCGACCAGCGGATCAGCCTCCATCGTCTCATAGACCGCGCGCATGTCGCCAAGACCGAGATGGGTGTAGACGCCGACCTTGTCGCGCACCTTGCCGCCAAGCAGGCGCCAAACCGGCACGCCGAAATGCTTGCCCATAATATCCCACAATGCCATCTCGATGCCCGAGATCGCACTCATGCCGATCGCCCCGAGCCGCCAGAACGATTGCTTGCGCATGATCCGCACGGCCTGCTCGATGTCGCGAGGATCGCGTCCGATGATCAGCTGCGCCAGATCCTCCACCGCGCCGACCACCGCGTGCGTCTTCCATTCCAATGTCGCTTCGCCCCAGCCATGGAGCCCCGCCTCGTCGGCCAGCACCTTCACGAATACCCAGTTTCGCATTTCCGCGTTGACCACGCGGGTTTCAATGCCTGTGATCCTCACTCGGAGAACTCCCGCGCAATCAACCAATAGATCATATCTATATGGACACGTTAGTCGACTTTGACATCGTGTTCAATGGTGATTGTGACGCCGATTCGGCGGCAATCGGCCAATGCGGCGTCCGAATATGCGTTGACAGCCGTTTTAAACATAGTATCTATAAGTAAGTTTGATCCGATCTAGTCGCCTGAACGTTGATCTCGGATTAGGCAGACCGTAGGGAGAGGTTGCCTGCAGTCCGACTTGGCTGCGGGCGCCGCGACGGGCGCAATTCATCATCCGTTGGGAGGACGACATGAAATCCATAAAGCAGTTTGCAATGGCAGCGCTTGCTGCGGTCACGGTCGGCTCGGCGGCAGCGCCGGCGCTCGCCGATTCGACCGGCATCGGTGCCATCTATCTGGATGACGTCGGTTTCTATGCCGCCGTGCGCAAGGGCATCCAGGACAGCGCCAAATCGATGGGCAAAGAGATCGACCTGCTCGAGACGAATGCTCGCGCCGATCCGGGCGCCGAAGCCTCTTTCATCGACCGCCTGATCTCGGCAAACGTCAAGGCGATCATCCTGTCCGCCGTCTCCGCCGACGGTTCGGTGCGCGCCATCAAGCGGGCGCATGAGGCCGGCATTCCGGTCGTGTGCTACAACACCTGCATCAACGACGCCGACATGAAGAAATATGTCTATGCCTATGCGGTCGCCGATCCGACGGAGTTCGGCCGCCAGCTCGGCGACGTCGCGGCCGATTATTTCATCGCTCAGGGGATCAAGGAACCGAAGATCGGCGTGCTCAACTGCGAGTTCGTCGAAGTCTGCGTCAAGCGCCGCGAGGGCTTCGAAGCGGCGCTCAAAGCCAAGGTTCCGGGCTACGTCATCGCTGCGAACCAGCGCGGCACGGTGCTCGATGATGCCGTCTCGGTCAGCGACCAGATGCTGTCGGCCAATCCGGATATCGACGCTTTCTTCGGCGAGGGTGGCGATGCCGGCACCGGTGCGGTGCGCACCATCAAGCAACGCGGCCTGGCCGGAAAAGTCGTCGTCTTCGCCGCCGATATGACGTCTTCAGCCGCGACCGAACTCGCCGACTTCTCGGTGATGAAGGCAGTCGCCGACGTGTCCGGCCAGGGCATCGGCAAGCTGGCTCTCGAACAGGCGCTGAATGGCGCCGAAGGCAAGAAAGCCGCCGACATCATCGTGCCGATGGGCATATCGATCTTCAAATCGGCAGACGAGGCCAAGAAGTGGCTCGAAACCCACAAGGACGGCCTCTCCTGATCGCATCCTCCCGAACATGCGATACTGGCGGCCGCCTCCCGGCGGCCAGTCCTTTTGGGGAACCGACAATCTCGGATACTGCCCGCGGTTGAATGAACCGGGTCCGGAGCTTGACGATGCCAAAAATGCTTGCCGCCTACCTTCCAGGCAATTCCACAGTCGACCTGCGCGAAATCGACCGTCAGAAGCCGGGCATCGGCCAGGTGCTTCTAAAGATGAAGGCGTCCGGCATCTGCGGCAGCGACATCCATTATATCTATCACAAGCATCTCGGCGACGATCCGCGCACGTCCTATCAGGGCGTAGTGGCCGGGCACGAGCCGGCCGGGCAGGTGGTCGATCTTGGCGCTGGCTGCCGGCATTTCAAGCCGGGCAACCGTGTCGCCGTCTATCACATTTCCGGCTGCGGCTTCTGCCGCAACTGCCGCAAGGGGTTCCAGATCTCCTGTACCGACCCGCAGCGTGCCGCCTATGGCTGGCAGCGCGACGGCGGCCACGCCGAGTATCTCGTCGCCGACGAGCGCGATCTCGTGCACCTGCCTGACACACTGTCCTATCGCGACGGCTGCTTCATCTCGTGTGGCGTCGGCACCGCTTATGAGGCCGTGCTGCGCGGCAATGTTTCGGGTAGCGATGCGGTGCTCGTCGTCGGCCTCGGGCCGGTCGGCATGGCGGCGCTGATGCTGGCCAAGGGCCGTGGCGCGCGCCTGGCGATCGGTGTCGACACTCAGCCCGACCGGGTTGAGACAGCGAAAAAACTCGGCCTGCTCGATCACGGCTTCGTCGCCGGGCCGGACGCGCTCGGCGCCATCAACGAGTTGACCAAGGGCGGTGCGGCGGTCGCCATCGACTGCTCCGGCAACCCGCGCGGCCGGGTGCTGGCGCTGCAGGCGACGCGGACATGGGGGCGCTGCGTCTATATCGGGGAAACCGGCAAGGTCGAGTTCGACGTCAGCGACGACCTCCTGCACCGCCAGCGGACCATCTACGGCTCATGGGTGACCAGCGTCCACAATATGGACCAGTGCTGCGAGGACCTCGACGCCTGGGGCCTGCACCCGCACGATATCATCACCGATGCCTTCCCGCTGGAAAAAGCGCCCGAGGCCTATGCACTGATGGCAGGCGGGCGCTCCGGAAAAGTCATCGTCGAATTTCCGGAGTGAGCGATGGCCGATATAGAAATCGGCAACGAAGCACTAGACCTCACCGTCACCACGACCGGCGGATCGATCTGGCGGTTCCTTTCGCGTTCGGGCGGTGTCGAGATGCCGCTGTTTCGCGAGCCGCAGCAAGGGCCGGAACGCGCGGCGTTGAAATCGGGCTGTTTTCCGCTGGTGCCTTTCGGCAACCGGGTGCGCGACAACCGCTTTTCCTTCGAAGGCCGCGAACTTTCGCTAGAACCCAACATGGATTGGGACAAGCACTATCTGCATGGCGATGGCTGGACCGGCGAATGGCGTCTTGCCAGCCATGCGAAAGGCGAGATCGTGCTTTGCCTTGGCCATCGCGGCACTGGCACCCCCTATGCCTACGATGCCCAGCAGCGCTTCACGCTCGCCGGTCCCACGCTGACGACGACACTGTCCGTGACCAATCGTGGCGAGTTCGCGCTCCCATTTGGTCTGGGCTGGCATCCGTATTTTCCGTTAACAAAAGAGACCACGCTCAAGGCGGCCGCTTGCTCCTATTGGGAAGAGGATTCCTCCTGGCTGCCGACCGTCGAGCATCCGGTCGCTGGCGATTTCGATTTCTCCCAACCGCGCGGCCTGCCGCGCCGCTGGGTCAACACGGTTTTCGAGGACTGGGACGGCGGGGCGAAGATCGACTGGCCGGAGAACGGGATTTCGCTGGCGATCGATGCCGATCCCCTCTTTTCCCGTTATCTGGTTTTCGTCTCCGATCCGGCCTTCGATGCCGGCTACGACTATGATTTCTTCTGTTTCGAACCGATGAGCCATAGCGCCGATGGACATAACATGCCCTCACGCGGCGGGCTGGTGAGGCTGGCGCCCGGTGAAAGCCTCACAGGCTCCGTTCGCTACACATGCCACCGGCCTTGACGAGGAAGATTGCGATGAGCGTCACCACAACCACCCCCGACCGTCGGCACGGCTTTCGCCTGCTTGCCCTCGACATGAACGAGATCGGCCTGATCGTCATTTTGCTTCTGCTCTATTTCGGCTTCGGCGCGACCACCAACGGCTTTCTGTCGGCCAACAACCATCTCTCACTGCTGCGCGACGCGGCCTCCATCGCGATTGCCGCCTGGGCGGTGACGTTGATCATCATCGCCGGCGAGATCGACGTCAGTGTCGGGCCGATGGTCGCCTTCACCTCCGTCTGCCTCGCCTTCATGCTGAAAGCCGACGTCAACGTCGCGCTCGCCATCCTGGCCGCACTTGCCATCGGCGCTGCGCTCGGCACTTTCGCCGGATCGCTGCGCGCCTATTTCGGGGTGCCTTCCTTCGTTGCCACGCTCGGCCTGTGGAGCGCGCTGCGCGGCATGTCATTCTTCACCACCAACGCGCTGCCGGTCACCTTTCCCGACAACGCTTTCCTCGACATCCTTGCCGACAACATGTTCGGCATCCCCACCTCCGCCATCGTCATGCTGGTGCTGTTCGCCATCTTCTCCTTCGTCAGCCAGAAGACCGCCTACGGCCGGTCGATCTATGCCGTCGGCGGCAACGCCAATGCCGCCGAACTATGTGGAATCAACGTCGCGCGCATTCGCGTGCTGATCTTCACCACGTCGGGCGTAATGGCAGCACTTGCCGGCGTGCTGCTGACCGCACGCCTAGGCTCCGGCAATGCTGGTACCGCCTCCGGCCTCGAATTCGACGTGATCGCCGCCGTCGTCATCGGCGGCACGGCGCTGTCGGGCGGACGCGGCTCGATGCTTGGCACACTGCTCGGGGTCTTCGTCATCACTCTGATCGGCAACGGGCTGGTACTGCGCGGCATCAATCCGTTCTTCCAGGAAGTGGTGCGCGGCGTCATCATCGTCGCCGCCGTGCTCGCCAACATCCTGGTCATGCGCTATCGCGAACGCCGCATTTTCGGCGCGTGACAGAAACCGGGAGGATCAGCCATGCAGACCGCCCGCAAGCAGGATCCGCAGACTTTAGTCGCCGCGGTGCATGGTGCGACGAAGCAGTATCCCGGCGTGCTTGCGCTGGACGATGTCGATTTCGGGATCCGCCGGGGCGAAGTCCGTGCTCTGCTCGGCAAGAACGGGGCGGGGAAATCGACACTGATCCGGCTGCTGACCGGGGCCACGGTGCCTGACAGCGGCGACGTCACGATCGATGGCTCGTCGCTGACCGGTTCCGGTACCCAACGCACGGTCGAAGCTGCCCGTCTCGGTGTGCGCGCCGTCTATCAGGAGCTCAGCCTGATCGTCGGCATGAGCATCGCCGAGAACCTGTTCCTCGGCCGCTGGCCGTCCAGCATGGGCGTGCTTTCCCATGGCGAAATGGAACATCAGGCACGTGAGACGCTGGCCCGGCTCGAGCTGAAGCTCGATCCGCGCCGCCGCGTCGCGACGCTGAGCCCGGCCGAACGACAACTCGTCGAGATCGCGCGCGTCATGATCGGCGAACCGAAGCTCGTCATCCTCGACGAGCCGACCAGCTCGCTTGCGGCCGCCGAGGTCGAGCTCCTGTTCAAGGCCGTGCGCAGCTTGGCCGCCGCCGGCATCGCGGTGATCTATGTCAGCCATCGCATGAGCGAGATCCGGCAGATCGCCGAGGCCGCCACGGTGATGCGCGACGGCAAGGTCGCGGGGACCGTCGAGCTTGCCGGCGCCGACACCACGGAGATCATCCGGCTGATGCTCGGTCACAGCGAGCAGGAGGATCGGCTCGTCGGCGAGGCGAGGGGAGGCGATACGGTTCTGTCGGTGCGGCATCTTGCCGTGCCGCCGAAGCTCGCCGGCGTCAGCTTCGACCTCAGGCGCGGTGAAGTGCTGGGCTTTGCCGGACTGCTCGGCTCCGGCCGCACCGAGTTGCTCAGGGCGATCGGCGGGCTCGATGCCGTGCGCGCCGGCACGGTCCTGCTCGATGAAAAGGACATCACCCGCGGCTCCTATGGCGAGCGGGTCAAGAGCGGTATCGGCATGACGCCGGAAAGCCGCAAGGAGGACGGCATCATGCCGCTGCTCGGCGTGGACGAAAACACCGTCGCCACCGACTTCTCGAAGGTGGCGGTGAACGGGGTGATCTCGGCATCAAGGATGGCAGAAGCGGCAGGCGACATCATCCGTCGTATCGGCATCAAGACGGCGCGTATCGATACGCCGGTCGGCACGCTTTCGGGCGGTAACCAGCAGAAAGTGGTGATAGGCCGCTGGATCTATGCCGGCAGCCGGATACTGCTGCTCGACGAGCCGACCCGCGGTGTCGACGTCGAAGCGAAGTCGCAAATCTACGCTCTCATCCGCCAGCTTGCCGCAGAGGGGAAAAGCATCGTTTTCGTGTCCAGCGAGATCGAGGAGCTGCCGAAGGTCTGCGACCGGGTCCTGGTGTTGAAGGACGGGTGCTTCGTACAGGAATTCGTCGCGCCGGGCATCGAGACCGACACGCTGATGGCCGCCTGCCTTTAGGACTCCGCTGACGAAATCGCGAGAATCAGCCGTCGCCGCCGCCCTAATCGCGAGACAATTGATTGACGAGGATCTGCATCACCGTGACCCGTTCGGGCAGCTCGACAAGGAACTCTTCGTCGCGCGGCAGGTGATGGATCTTGTGCGGGTCGTCGCCGGTGAAGGTCGCCATGGCTTCGACGTCAGGCCAGTACGAGATCGTCACGAACTCTGTTTCTTCTTCACGATCTTCGCGAAACACACGCCAAGTGCCTTCTCCTGAAGCGGCGGAATGCCTTCGCGGCGGAGATAGGGCTCGTAGACGTCTGCCAGATCACGGCGTGTCCTTCCTCGCCAGATCCGGGCGATTGTGGCGTTGTCGATCATGGGTTGCGATCCTCTCTCGATGGGTCGTGATGAGGATGGGGCAGCGATGGCGGAATCCGCTGCAGTGTTGTGCGGGCGATTACTGCAGGACCTCGCCCAGAAACCGTCGCACCAGTGGCAGGGCGACCTCGAAATGGGTCTCCAGCAGCCAGTGGCCTGCGTCGTTCAGCAAATGCAGCTCGGCCTCGGGGAGATCGCGCAGATAGGCGCGCGCTGCCGGCTCGGGCATGTATTCGTCCTTCGGTCCCCAAAGGATCATTGCCGGTGGCCGCTGCTCGCGCAGGTATGCCTGGTAACGAGGGAAACAGTCAAGATTAGCCTTGAGCTTCTCCATCAGTCCGACTGAAAGCGCACGGCGCACAGGCGTATCCATCAGCGGCCAATGCAACTTCCACAGATCGGGCGGGACACGTCGAGCGACGTCGTCATCGACTTCGCCTACGAATTCGGCGCGAAAGCCGTCTTCGCTCACCGCCTGTTCGAGCGGTGCACGGTTCGCTGGTGAAGGATCGCGCCAGAAGCGCCGGATCGTTTCGTATTTCGGGCCAAGAGCATCGGCGTAGATGTCGCCATTCTGGATGATCAGGGCCCTGATTCGCGATGGGTGCGCTATGGCGTGGCGCAGGCCGATCTGCGAGCCGTAGTCGTGCAGCCATAACGCGTAGCTGCCGAGTTCGAGCGCGTCGGTGAACCGCTCCAGGAACGTTGCATAGGCATCAAAATCATAACCGAACCGTGCCGGATCGGGGGTTCCACTGTAGCCAAAGCCGGGGAAATCCGGCGCGACCGTCCGCCACCGATCGGCGAGTGCCGGCATCAGCCGGCGATATTGGTAGGATGAGCAGGGATAGCCATGCGGAAGCAGCAACACCGGCGCGGTTTCAGGACCTGCTTCTCTGTAAAAGACGATGTCGCCGTCGATCGTGCGGGTGCCGTGGCGCACCTCCAGGTCACTCCTGTCGTTCATAGACGCTTCTCTATTTTGATCTTCCAGATGTTAACCGAAGCTGGTCTAACGCCCTTTACCCGGTATGCGTTCCGGTTGCGCTCGACGGCGATCGGCCTGCCTCGTCGCTTCTGCGGTGATCCTGCGGGTCGACTTCTTCTATCTGCCGGCCAGATTCTGTGGTAAGCAGATGCCGCAATTCCATGCGGGAGACGCGGATATTCCGCTCTGTCATGAAGGGGCGCATGCGTGTCGGCACGCGCAGATCGTCCAAGACAGATTTGGCGATCGGGGAGGAAATGCCATGCGTGCAATCGCGTTTTTCGCTACCGTGTCCGTTGCGATCTTCGTCACGAGCCAATCCCAGGCACAGGATGCCGCGGCGGGTGAGAAGGTCTTCGCCAAATGCAAGGCCTGCCACGTCGTCGACGAGGACAAGAACAAGATCGGTCCGTCATTGAGCGGCGTTATCGGCCGGACGGCCGGCACGCATCCGGGGTTCAAGTATTCTAAAGCCATGACCGAGGCGGGGGCATCCGGCCTCAAATGGGACGACGCCACGCTGACGAATTACCTTCGCGATCCCAAGGCCATGATCAAAGGTGGGAAGATGGCGTTTCCCGGTCTCAAGAAGGACGAGGATCTCGCCAACGTCATCGCCTACCTGAAGCAATTCTCCAAATGACCCGGTTCTTCCGCCAGGAAGACCGGCCGAGGGGCCGGCCAGATTGCGTGTCCCAATCGGTAGTCGCCTGAAATGTCGGCTCGGGAAAGCGGCCTCAAGGATGCCGGTATCGCAATTTCGGAAGCGACGGTCAGTGATTTCTTCGCGCTTCTGAAACCACGCGTCATGGCGCTTGCTGTTTTTACCGCTTTCGTCGGCCTGATGGTGGCGCCCGGGGCGATGAATCCGGTCATCGCCGTGATTGCAATTGGTGCAATTGCGGTTGGAGCGGGAGCGGCCGGGGCACTCAACATGTGGTACGATGCCGATATTGACGCGTTGATGTCGCGCACGTCAAAGCGGCCGGTCCCGTCAGGCCGGGTCACGCCAGGCGAAGCGCTCGGCTTCGGCTTGGTGCTTTCCGTACTTGCGATCATGACGCTCGGCGTGCTGGTGGGGTGGCTCGCCGCATCGCTGCTGGCCTTCACCATCTTCTTCTACGTCGTCATCTACACGATGTGGCTGAAACGCTCGACGCCGCAGAACATCGTCATAGGCGGCGCCGCGGGTGCGCTTCCTCCGGTCATCGGGTGGGCGGCCGCCACCGGCGCCGTCGGGGTTGAAAGTCTCGTCCTGTTTCTGATCATTTTCCTCTGGACGCCGCCGCATTTCTGGGCGCTCGCGCTGTTCAAGATCGGCGACTATGCCGCGGCCGGCATTCCCATGATGCCGAACGTGGCCGGCCAGGTTTCGACCAGAAGACAAATCTTCGTCTATTCGCTGATCCTGGCACCAATCGGCGTGCTCCCCTGGCCTTTCGGATTCGCGAGCGGATTGTACGGGATTGTTTCGGCCGCATTGGGCGCGGGTTTCATCTGGCATGCCTGGAAGCTTCTGGTCGACAAAAGCTGGGTTGAAGGGCGGGAGATGAAACGCGCAAAGGCGCTGTTTGCCTATTCGATTCTCTATCTTTTCGCGATCTTTGCCGTGCTGCTTGCCGATACCGTTGCAATGCGTGCGGTCATGCCAGCCGGAAATTGACGGCCGGAAAGACGGAATGACCTGCTCAAGCCTTACGTTGGCAGTGCACAAAATCCCAAAAACAGCAGAATAACTACGCCAAGGCCGAGTATGAGAACGGTCTTTCCATCCATGACCTTTACCCCCTTCCCCAATTTTGAGAATATCGAAGAAAGGCCGTTAGAGCTAGCCTGATCACCGGGGCCGTCCTCCCAGAGACTGTTTGGAAACTCGCCAGAGCAGATTTCAATACAGTCTAATAAATAAAGGGCCGCGACAAATCCCATGCAAGAGCGTATGTTGATCATGGTGCAGGTCGCGATTTTGCGTGGCCAGTCACGCTGAACGGCAGCACCGTGAAATCGCGACCTTACCGGACCTGGTCTGGAGGAATGGTCATGGCAAGTTTTCACGTGATTGCAGGCGCCAGCGAGACGCTGGAGCACACCAGAATTCGAAAGATAGGCGTTTCCGACCTTTTCGACGCGCTCAAGCGTGGCGTCGACGATTTCATGGTCAAACCGTCGCACATCGTTTTTCTCTGCCTGATCTATCCGCTTGTCGGCGTCGTGCTCGCTGTCTGGACGTCAGGCAACAACGCGTTGCCGCTGTTGTTTCCGCTGGTGTCTGGTTTTGCGCTGATCGGTCCATTCGCGGCGCTCGGCCTTTATGAGATCAGCCGGCGGAGAGAGGCCGGGCTCGACACCTCATGGAGCCACGCTTTCGAGGTCAGGAATTCTCCAGCGCTGCCGGCCATCGCGGCGGTCGGGATCATGCTGCTTGCGATCTTTATCGCCTGGCTGTTGACCGCGCGGATGTTTTATCAGCAGGTGTTCGGTCCGGCCCCGCCGGAATCACTGTCCAGCTTCATCAGTGAAATATTCGCCACCGGACGCGGCTGGACGCTGATTATCGTTGGCCACGCAATCGGCTTCGTCTTCGCCGCGGTCGTGTTGTGCACCACGGTCGTCGCGTTCCCGTTGTTGCTCGACCGCGACGTCGGCGCCTACGAAGCCATCCATACCTCGGTGCGGGTGGTGCTGGCGAACCCGATCGTCATGGCTGTCTGGGGCCTGATTGTCGCCGTCGCGCTGATTATTGGCTCGCTGCCGGTGTTCGCCGGGCTGGCGGTGGTGCTGCCAATCCTCGGTCACGCCACCTGGCACGTCTATCGCAAAGTCGTGGAATCACCGGCCTCCACCAGGCCGGCGGACTGAAAAAATTGCCCTGCCGCACCGGCCTCTCGCCGGTGCGGCAGGTTGGCATGAGCGTTTAGTAAGCCGGGTAGCTAAAGCGGGCTTGTTGTGCGTCGCTGGTCAGGTTGCGGAAATCCTTGCCGCTGACATGCACGAGCGTCCTGTGGTCGCCACCCTCGAAATAGATATCGCCGGCATTGCCGAGGCTTTCATCGACAATCACCGGCACATCGTAGGCCGCGCCGATCGGCGGGATGGCGCCGGTGTCGCAATCCTCGAAGAGCGAAACCACCTCGTCCTCGGAGGCGAGCCCGATACGCTGGCGCATCACGTCCTGCAAAGTGCCGAGCTCGATCCTGTGCGTACTGGGGACCACGGCCAGCGCATAGCCACCGTCGTGGTGAACCACCACCGATTTGGCCATTATGCTGCCGGGCACATGCGCCGCTAAGGCGGACTGCCTGCTTGTCGACGTGCGGTGGTGCTCGACGGTATCGTAGGAAATTCCTTTCTCGTCGATAAAGTCTTTCAATCTGTTTGCGATCGTCATCTTGAGCCTCCCTTGCTGGAGTTCGCGACGGAGAAACGACGAAAATCGTTCTCCTTCTGTCGTTTTCCGGTGGTGACAAAAATGGGCCAGCTGTCGACCGTTTCAAGGCAAAGCAGAGCGGGCCGTGAACAGCCCCTCCGGCCCTCGACGGGAAATGCTGCCCGAACCCGGATTGCGCGTCAGGGCTCGGCCCCAAAAAACAGCGTCCGGGTGAGAAGCGTATAATCCGATTCGAAGACCATCATTGCCACGAACACCAGCACCAGGATCGGCGGCAATATGATCGCATATGTCAGCGCCAGCCGCTCCCAGGCCATGTGCATGAAGACCGCGACGATCAGCCCAGCCTTGAGCATCATGAAGATCAGGATCAGCGACCATCTGAGATAGCCCTGGAGGCCGACATAGTCGACCAGATAGGAGCAGGCGCTGAGGATGAACAGCCATACCCAGACCACCAGATAGAGCCTGATCGGGTGCTCCTGATGAACCTCCGCAGGGGCGATGCCGGTTGCTGCCGCATCATGCGCTTGAGCTCCGTGCAGCGTGTGTTGCCCCAGGCCGTTTGCGGTTGCTTCAGCCATATCTGCCTCTCACCAAAGCCATGTCTGCCTCTCACCAAAGATAGAAGAATGCGAAAATGAACACCCACACCAGGTCGACGAAATGCCAGTAGAGCCCCATGATCTCGACGTGCTCGTAGCGGCCCCTGCGGCTGGTAAAGAACCCGCGCCGGCCGGTTTCGTAATCTCCGCGCCAGACCTTTCGCGCCACGATGATCAGGAAGATCACCCCGAACGTCACATGGGTGCCGTGAAAGCCGGTGATCATGAAGAAGGATGACCCGAACTGCGCCGCACCCCACGGATTGCCCCAGGGCCGCACCCCTTCGGTGATCAGCTTGGTCCATTCGAAGGCCTGCATGCCCACGAAGGTCGCGCCGAGCGCTGCGGTCAGAAGCATCAGGATCGCCGTCTTGCGGCGGTCGTGGCGATAACCGAAGTTCACCGCCATGGCCATCGTTCCGCTGCTCGAGATCAGCACGAAGGTCATGATCGCGATAAGGATCAGTGGAATATCGGAGCCGCCGATATGAAGCGAAAAGACCTCGCTCGGATTGGGCCACGGCACTCGGGTGGACATGCGGGCGGTCATGTAGGAGAGCAGGAAACAGCCGAAGACGAAGGTGTCGCTGAGCAGGAATATCCACATCATGGCCTTGCCCCAGGACACGTTCTTGAACGCGCGCTGATCCGACGACCAATCGGCGGCGACGCCTTGCAAACCAGCCGGCCGCGCCAGTGCTTGGCCGGTATGCGTCACTGTCGTGTCTGCCATCCGTCCGGCCCTCCTAGGTCAGCAGCTGTCGGCAAATCTCGATAAAAGTCGCGGCCCAGCCGGCCAGAAGTGCAAAAATGGCCAGCCAGACGAAAAGCAGGAAATGCCAGTACATGGCACACAGTTCGACACCGAGGCGAAGCCGCTCCGGCCGTGCTCCGTTCCAGGCGCCGGCGGTCGTTCTGCTCAGACCGACCAGCCCGCCCAGTATGTGCAGGCCATGCATCCCGGTTATCAGGTAGAAAAAGCTGTTGGCCGGATTGGCAGTCAGCAAGTAGCCGTCGGCGGTCAGTTCCCGCCATACCACAAGCTGTCCGACCAAGAAGGCAAGCGCGGTGAGCCCAGCCGTGGCGAGGCCGAGCCTGACCGTGTCTATTTGGCCGCGTCGCGCGGCGACCGAGGCGCATTGCAGCGCGATGCTGCTCAGCACCAGCACGCCGGTGTTGAGCCAGAGCACGCGCGGCAGCGGCAGCGCCTGCCAGTCCGACAGCGCCATGCGCATGAAATAGGCACTGGTGAAGAGCGCAAACAGGCAGCCGACGACGGCGAGGAAGACGCCGAGGCCGATCTTGGCGGTCGGCAGCGCCGATCCTTCCAGGGCGACAACATCCCCGATCACTCCTTGCTCGAGCCACGGCTTGGCCATCAGCCGCTGGTGGGAGAGCCACCATCCGGCAAAGCCGGCGATGACGAGGAGGAACACCAGAATGACGCTCATGCCGGCTCCCTGGAGGTTCCGAAGGAGCCCGGCATGTTTTGCGGGATAAAGTCCTCCTTGGCGCCGGGGACGCTGTAGTCATAGGCCCAGCGATAGACGATCGGCAGTTCCTTGCCGAAATTGCCATGGGCGGGCGGTGTTTCCGGCGTCTGCCATTCGAGCGTCGTGGCGCGCCATGGATTGCCGCCGGCCTCGCGGCCGTGGCGGATGCTCCAGATCAGATTGAACAGGAACACGATTTGGGCGAAGCCGACGAGGAACGCCATGATGCTGATGAACGCGTTCAGATCGTGGGCCGACTCGGTCATCACCGTCGTGTTGGTCAGTTCGTGGTAGCGGCGCGGCACGCCCATCAGGCCGATGTAGTGCATGGGAAAGAAAATCAGATAGGCACCGAGGAAGGTGACCCAGAAATGGAACTGGCCCATCGCCTCGTTCAGCATCCGGCCGGTGACCTTCGGGTACCAGTGATAGATCGCGCCGAAGATCACCAGAATCGGGGCGACGCCCATGACCATGTGGAAATGGGCAACGACGAACATCGTGTCCGACAGCGGAACGTCGACGACGACGTTGCCGAGAAACAGTCCGGTCAGCCCGCCATTGACGAAGGTGACGATGAAGGCCAGGGCAAAAAGCATCGGCACGGTGAGGTGGATGTCGCCGCGCCACAGCGTCAGCACCCAATTGTAGACTTTGATCGCGGTCGGCACGGCAATGATCAACGTCGTGGTGGCGAAGAAGAAGCCGAAATAGGGATGCATGCCGCTGACATACATGTGGTGCGCCCAGACTACGAAGCTCAGCGCACCGATGCCGACGATGGCCCAGACCATCATCCGGTAGCCGAAGATGTTCTTGCGCGCATGGGTGCTGATCAGGTCGGACACGATGCCGAAGGCCGGCAGCGCCACGATGTAGACCTCGGGGTGGCCGAAGAACCAGAACAGATGCTGGAACAGGATCGGGCTGCCGCCGCCGTGCTGCAGTTGTTCGCCCATCTGGACGATCGCAGGCATGAAGAAGCTGGTGCCGAGCGCACGGTCGAACAGCATCATCACGCAGGCGACAAACAGCGCCGGGAAGGCGAGCAGCGCCATGACTGTCGCGGTGAAGATACCCCAGACAGTCAGCGGCAGGCGCATCAGCGTCATGCCGCGTGTGCGGGCCTGCAGCACCGTCACGACGTAGTTCAAGCCGCCCATGGTGAAGCCGATGATGAACAGAATCAGCGAGACGAGCATCAGGATGATGCCCCAGTCCTGGCCGCCTGGTGTGCCAGTCATGATCGCCTGCGGCGGGTAGAGCGTCCAGCCGGCACCGGTCGGTCCGCCGGGCGCAAAGAAGCTTGACGCCAAAACCAGCACGGCGAGCAGGTAGATCCAGTAGCTCAGCATGTTGACATAGGGAAAGACCATGTCGCGCGCGCCGACCATCAGCGGGATCAAGTAGTTGCCGAAGCCGCCCAGGAACAGTGCCGTGAGCAGATAGATCACCATGATCATGCCGTGCATGGTGATGAACTGGTAGTAGGCTTCGGGGCTGATGAAGTCGAACGTGCCGGGGAAGCCGAGCTGCAGCCGCATCAACCAGGACAGCACCAGCGCCACCAGGCCGATTGCCGTCGCCGTCGCCGAATACTGGATGGCGATAACCTTGGCGTCCTGCGAAAATACGTATTTCGTCCACCAGCTGTGCGGATGATAGAGTTCCATCTCCGCGACTTCGGCCGGCGGTACCGCATCTGCAGGTGTGACATCGACCATATAGGAACACCTCCGTGCCCTTTTCGGCCAGACTCGACAGTTTCGAGCCGTGCCGCGATTTCAACCCAAATCGCCGACTTTGCCGGCGTCTACTCTGCCGAGCCCACCTGCTGGGGGGCCGACAATTGCGCAAAAGTCTGCTGTTCGCCGAGCCACGCCAGATAGTCCTCCGGCGTGTCGACCATGACCACGCCATTCATCAACGGATGCCCCTGGCCACAAAGTTCAGCACACAGGACCTGAAACGTTCCGGTCTTGGTCGGGGTGAACCAGAAATAGGTGACCGAGCCCGGGATCATGTCCATCTTGGCGCGGAATTCCGGCACGTAGAAATCGTGCAGCACGTCGATCGAGCGGAGCAGCATCTTGACCGGCTTGCCGACCGGCAGATGCAGATCGGCGGCTTCGATGACGACATCGTCCTGGCCGTTGGCGTCACTGGCGTTCACGCCGAGAGGATTTTCAGGGCTGACGTTGCGGGTGTCGGACGTCCCAAGCTTGCCGTCCTTGCCGGGCAAGCGGAAACTCCACTGCCATTGCTGGCCGACGACTTCGACCACTGTTGCGTCGCTTGGGACGCTGACGAACTGGTTCCAGACGAACAGGCCGGGAACCAGCATGGCGGTGACGCCGATTGCGGTGACGATCGTCAGCCACCATTCGAGCCGCTTGTTCTCGGGTTCGTATGCCGCCTGGTTGCCTTCCCTATGACGGAAGCGGAAGACGCAATAGGCCATGAATAGGACGACGGCGGCGAAGACGACGCCGGTGATCCAGAAGGTGATGATGATGGTGTTGTCGATATAGTCCCAGTTAGAGGCAATCGGCGTCCACCACCATGGGCTCAGGAAGTGGAACAACACTGAGCCCACAACTACCAAAACGAGTACAAGCGCTATGGCCATATCCCGTTCCTCCCGGCATTCCAAGGGCGCGAAGCCGTCCCAGGAAATGCCAAATGCATCATAGCTCGATTTCCGGTCGAAATTCTAGTGCGGTCTTCCCGTCAGCCGAAAACGCAAGGGCGGTGATGTGGAAGAACCCAAGAAGAAGAAGGCTGCGGCGAAGAAAAAACCTGCTAGGGCACCGAACAACACGGCTTTCTGCCGAATCGCGAAACGCCGCCCCTGTGCGCCCTTTTTCGTTGCGGCCGACGCATGTTCAAGCAGGGCGTCAGATCAGCAGCAGGCCCTTCATGCTGGCATGACCCTTCTTGCCGATGATGATGTGATCGTGGACGGCGATGCCGAGCGGTTTGGCCGTCTCGATGACCAGCTTGGTCATCTCGATGTCGGCGCGCGACGGCGTCGGGTCGCCTGACGGATGATTATGCGTCAACATACCGTAGAATAATCTTGTTTTGTTTCAATAGTTTGGCAAAGTTTTAAAATCAACTGGGGTCGCTAACTGGTATATGTGCCGCGTGACCTTCAAGGATAAATACCAAACGATCATGGAAGAATTTTCATGATACTCGATTGTCCCGCCTGATCACGGATTCCGAATCGTGAATCGGAATATATCTTATCGTGCGAACATTGAAAGCCAGTCGCAATGACTCGGTTCAACATGCCGGAACACATTCCTCCAGCGACAAGGATCGAGAGGGTCTGCAAACCACCAGATTTGATTTGTCCCAACGATCGAGCTCGCTGAACGGGATAGAGGACCGCTTTGCCGATCTTGATGTAGGATGGACCGATGCGCATCGTTCTCCAGTTCCGCAGTGTACCTTCGCTGACTTGGCCACGGTAGCGGGCGGCGACTTCTTCTAGCGTGAGATAGGCGGGGGTCGACACGAGATCTCCTGAGAGGACAAGCAAACATGCGGCAAAAGCTGGATGTTGGAACGGCGACCTGTGGACTTCCGGCCCGGCGACTTTCGGGCGTGATCGCTGCGATCGCGGACGGCGTGGTGTCCTGCTTACGACTGCTGCCCACTGCTGCGACGTAGAGCTCCCGGTTTCACCATGTGATCAATAGGGACGATGCACCCAAGTGTCGTAGCGCACTTCAGCGGCTTTGATGAAAGTAGCGGCGATGGTCAGCGCATCCGCCGATGCGTGGGCACCATAGCAACTCGATGGGAAGTTCTGTCGGTGCTGGTCGTGGTCAACCTTCTCATGCATTGGCGCCACCGTCGATGGTGAGGCCGGCACCATTGATCGATCGAGCTTCGGGGCTGGCGACAAAGGCGACCAGCGCCGCTACATGGTCGGGTCGTCCATATTGTTTTATTGCCATACGCTGGCGTTGGTGCTCGGCGTAGGGACCATCTGCGGGGTTCATATCCGTATCGGTTGAGCCGGGATGGATAATATTCACAGTGATGCCGCGTGGCCCCAGATCGCGTGCCAGCCCCTTAGTAAAACCGACCAATGCGGCTTTGCTTGCGGAATAAAGCGCGGTCCCAATGTCAGGTACGCGCTCAGCGAGGTTGCTTCCGATAGAGATGATCCGGCCTCCATCAGAGAGATAAGGCAGCACGGCAAGCGAGGCTAGCATGACGGCCCGAACGTTGACGGCGAGCGTATCGTCGATATCTTTGAGCGAAACTTGCTCAAATGGGCCGGCACGCCAGATGCCGGCGTTGTTGACGAGGATGCCGATACCGCCCAACTCCCTGGCCGCCCGATCCACCGCGCTCTTGATTGAGGTTGGATCAGATGCCTGCATCTGAATGGCAATGGCGCGTCGTCCAGATGTTCGAAGTTCGTCTGCGAGCCTGTTGGCAGCATCGGCCGACCGCTCATAAGTTATTGTGACGTCGGCGCCCTCTGCCGAGAGCCGGCGCGCGATTGCAGCGCCGATACCCCGGCTCGCACCAGTTACAAAGGCTTGCTTTCCTTTAAGGGACATTTGGATCTCCATGCGAGCTGACTGAATTGGTTTTGGCAGATGTCACTTGAAACCCGCGCCAAGAATGGCTGATCAAGTTCTGAATATGATCTTGTTGTTTGATCAAGCGGGCATGATGGCCAAGTGCCACTTCTTGCCTTTCAAAGGCGATCCCGCTTGAGCAATGTGTCCCGGTATGTCCCTATCTTCCGGACATAGCGAACCGCAGCACCTTTCATGTTCGTCAGTTCGTCGGATCCAAGCTCCCTTACGACGCGCCCGGGGTTTCCCACCACCAGACTACAGTCTGCGATCACGGCGCCTGCCTTCACGAGTGTGTTGGCCCCAATCAGGCAATTCTCGCCAATGTGGGCGCCGCTCAGAACAGTCGCTCCCATGCCGATCAAGCTTCCGGCCTCAATCGTGCAGCCATGGATGATCGCGCGATGGCCGACCGTCACGTTATTGCCGATGTGCAGGGGAAATCCGGGGTCAGTGTGAAGGACGGCACCGTCCTGAATATTGGTCCCATCGCCGATGATTATCGGATCATTGTCGCCACGGATCACAGCGCCAAACCAGATGGTGACATCCTCGCCCACGGTGACATTGCCGATGAGCACCGCATCCGGGGCAATCCAGAAACGTTTGTCATTGGCTATTCTTGGCCGGATACCATCGAGGGAATAGATTGGCATAAGCGTCTCGCTGTGAGAATTCTAAGGAGCTTCGCCTGGCTAGCGGCCGGCTAACGGCGTTGCCAACAGAATGGACGCGTCGGTGCCGGAGATGTTGCGCAGTTTCCTAGCCTCGCCAGGCGCAAAGCGGCATGAATCCCATGGCGACCACTTCCTCTGTGCCGTTGGACACCAACACTTGTCCGGCCAGAACGACATAAAATTTTTCGGCAGGCGACGCATCAAGCGTAGTGCCGCCGCCAGGCCTTATCGTCGACACACCGAGCCACAGTTGATCTGCGGGCCCCGCTTCGCGGCCCTGCAGCCTGACCATCGTCATATGGTCGTGGCCGGCTGTTTGGTAGACTGGGGCCACCTCGAACCGTGTTATGTGCACGGATCGAAGCCCTGCGGCATGAGGATGACGCGGTCTCGAGATGAGCCCATGACCAGCTGATAGGCGTCATAAGCGCGGTCAAGGGGGTGCATCGCGTGGGGCAGGATCGGAAACGGTCTGAGAGCCTTTGTCGCAAAGCCATGTACGAGTTGCCTTAGGATCGCCCCGCTCGCTACCGATCCAAGGGCGATCGTATCGATACCGACATAGGTGTGACGGCCTTTGTAGAAAGCCAAGATATCGAATGTCACAAGCCGCTCAACGGCCGCTATGAAGATCGCCCTTGCGCCAGCGGCCATGGACGCTTGGCCCATGTCATAGGCGGGATCGCCCACTGTGTTGAAAACGATGCTGGCTCCGGTCCCTGCTGTCAGCTCACGAACGCGCGCTGGCACGTTGTCGTGGGCGGCGTTGATGATGTCTACCGGGCCGTTGGAGTGGCCCACATAGCCCTCGTCGCGCCGCACAACGCCGATGACACGAGCTCCGCGCCACGAGGCGATCTGTGCGGCAGCCTGTCCGACCTTGCCGTTGATGCCCAGGATCAAAACGGTATCGGCCGATGCCGGAAGCCCCGCGCGGGACAGTCCCTCCCAAGCGGTGACGAAGGGTACGCCGATGCCGGCAGCTTCCTGCATGGTCAATCCTTCAGGGACAGGGACGATGGCATCGGCCTCGACAATAAGGTGGCTCGAGTGGCTGCCGTCAACGCGAATACCAAGGTCGCCAGACGAACCAAACACCTTGAGGCCGACGAGCGCTTCTGGGCCGGCTATGACCTTGCCAGCGTAGTCACGACCTGGCGTGCGCGGGAAGACTGCGTATGGCATGAGGCCGGTCGCCGCCTTGGCATCTGACGGATTGACGGCAGCCGCTAGCACCTCGACGATAACTTCGTGGTCCTTGGGCGCGCGCAGTCTGCAGCTGGCAACCGGAAGCGCGATTTCGGCATAGTTTGACACTTTCCGCTCAATGCGCAGCGACCGCGCCTCAACCCCTTGCGTTGGCCAGCTTCCAGCAGGTTTCATATTCATCTCCATGGCATCAAAAGGATCGGATGGCAGCGAAGGATTTGGGGGTCAGGCAGGCAAGGGCGACAAGCCAGTCAACGCGCGTGCCTCGGTGGGCGAGGCGACCTGGCCGCCCAAGTCTTCGACGATCCGCCGCGCCTTCGCGACCATCGCTGCGTTGGACTGCGCCAGGACGCCACGTTCGAGATAGACAGAATCCTCTAGACCGACGCGGATATTGCCCCCGGTCAGGTAGGAAAGTGCGACCGCCTGAAAGGCGCTCCTGCCAATGCCGATCGCGGTAAAGCAGGCGGTTTCAGGCAAGAGGTTGCGCGCGTAGAGAATAGTTTCTGCGCTCGGTTGGAAGCCGTACTGCACACCAAGGACAAAACAAGTCAGCAAAGGCCCGCTGAGCGTCCCGTCCTTCACCAAATCATGCAGCAGGGCAATGTCGCCGGAATCGAACAGTTCCAGTTCAGGCTTTACGCCAGCCGCGTTGATCACTGCTGCCATGCGCCGGACATTGGCTGGCGTGTTTATGACGACCTGGCCAGCAGAATTCATCGTGTTGAGATCGAGTGTGCAGATATCCGGCTTCAATGCTGCGATGTGCTCCACCCTCTTTTCCGGAATAAGCAGCGTGGTGCCGGGACCGGCAACCCTGGGATCTGATTCCCAAGGTACGAATCGTCCGCCTGGGCCGGTGGTCAGGTTGATGATTAGCTGTGAATTCCTGGATCGGATGCGGTCGATGACATCCCGGTAAATCGCGATATCCATGGAAGGCGCCCCGGAAATCGGATCGCGCACGTGGAGGTGAACGATGGCCGCACCGGCATCTGCCGCAGCCAAACTCGAGTTGGCGATTTCCTCAGGCGTTATGGGCAGATGGGGGGTCTGCGACGGGGATGTGAGGTTGCCCGTCACGGCACATGTGATAAACACCTTCGGGAGGGGAGAGCGCATCCGACACACACCCTTACAATGCACGGCCACCATCGACCTGGATCGTGTGTCCGGTCGAATAGGTCAGCATGGTTGCACAAGCGAGGATCGCGGCCGCGATATCATCTGCTTCGGCAATTCTGCCGAGCGGTGTGGAGGCGGCAACCTTAGCGTTAAAATCTTGGCCACGTCCCGGCACGAACTGTGTGTCCACCACACCCGGCGAAACAGCGAGCACCCGGACCTGGGGGGCCAGCGCTCGGCCCAGCGCCTTTGTCATCACATCGATACCAGCTTTGGCCGCGCAATAGGCTATTGATGATCCCACGCCCGTGAACGCGGCAATGGACGACAGGGAAACCACCAGCCCATCGCCCGATGCCCTGAGCAGCGGAGCAAACGTCCTGATCGCCGCGAACTGACCTCGCCAGTTGACCGTGAACATGCGATCGATGAGGTCATCGGTCAGCGCATCGAGATCACCGTGCGGAACTGGCACGGTATAGCCGGCCGCATTGATAAGCACATCGAGCCTTCCGTAGCGCTGCTCGATCACCTGCTTCAACTTAAGCAGCGATCGGGTGTCGGCAATGTCTGCGGGCAATGCATCGCAATGGGCGTCGCCCAGTGCTGCCACGATATCTCGCGCAGCCTTGGTGTCCCGCTCGGTTTCCAGATGCGTCACGATCGCTTTGGCACCAGCCTGGACAAAAAGCCGACTTGTCGCAGCCCCAATGGTGCCCGCGCCTCCCATGACGAGTGCGATCTTGCCCGTCAACGATTTGGGAAAAAGCGCTCGATGAACGTCTCTCGAGGTCTGTGTGGAGCATTCGCTCGTCAATGAATTCATCGCGATCGGATCCTTATTCGAGACTATTTGATTGGCGGAACAGGAAGCTTCGCTTCGCCGGGTTCCATGACGAACGCATAGTCGAGGCTATACCAGTCGCCTGTTACGTCGGGGTCGGGCGCAGCGCCTACACCTTTGCGGTAATCGCCGATAAGGTGGCGCGTTACCCCGAACACGACGTCGCTCTCCAGATGCGTGTCGTCGTCGACGAAAACCTGGGTGATGAGTGTCTTGTATCCCGGCTTGAAACCGAGGAAATGCAGATGCGCCGGCCTGTAGGGGTGACGGTTCTGCGCTCGCAGCAGGTCGCCCACCGGACCGGACGTTGGAACAGGATATCCCGCAGGTTTGACGGAACGGAACCAGAAGCGTCCGCCGGCATCGGTCCGGAACTTGCCGCGCAGGTTCATATCGGCCTGCGTGGAATCCTGGTTTTCATAGAGACCGACCGGTGAAGCCTGCCAGACATCGACCTCGACTCCGGTGAGCGGATTCCCTTTGGGGTCGCTAATGGAGCAGTTTGCGAACAGCGCTGGGCCAGGCGTGTCCGAACGAAGGATACTGCCGCCATTGTGCGTTTCTGGCGAATTCATTCGCCAGAATGGACCAAGCAGTGCTGCCGCGGTTTCGGTGGCCCCGCTACGCCCGTTGTTCAAGAGACAGACGAGAGAGGACAAGCCGATGGCGTCGGAAAAGAGAATTCCTTCGTTATGGTGATCGTTCGTTGCCTGACCAATGCGATTGAGGAAGTCGATACCGATCTCAAACTCATCTTCAGAAAGCGCGGCCTCACGCGCGAAGGCGTGAAGGTGTCGGACCAGGGCCGACATCACGTTCACCAAACGTGGGCTGCTTGCTGACGCCATGGCATCGAGCACAGCAGCCGTGACGCTCTCCTCGCTCTCGATGATCATTGGCCTGTTCTCCTAACGCTCCATTTGGCACCAGTATAATGGGTGTCAAAATTATGCAAGAGGTTTTGCACACGTCGTGAATGGTAAGACTTTTCCCGGAATCCGTTTCCCGGGCAATAAAGTTGGCACCTTTAATACAGGTTGACAACGTGTACGCAAATGCGCTTACCTATCGCCAGGTTCGATGGATTGCTCGCTATGCATTGCGGGCGAATTTTTTGGAGGTGTCGCGTGGTAAGGCAGCCGGGTTTCAGGTCCTCGCCGTCCAATGCGGACGTGGTTGAGGTTCAGACCATTCCTGAACGGCATGTCGACATGCCTTACGCTCCGGCGATACGCGTTGAGAGCCCCGGTGACCTTCTTTTCATCTCGGGCGCGACGCCGTCCCCACTCTATCACAAGCATCCTCATGAGTTGCATGAGCACAACCATCCTGTCGACATCCGCGATCAGACGCGCCTCGCCATGGAGACCATCGGAACTATCTTGCGCCACGAAGGGCTTCAGTGGAGCGATGTGGTCAAAGTAACGAAGTACCTGACGGATATCCGTGATCAGGACGGCATGGTCGCGGTTCTGAAGGAGTATTTCGGGGACTGGAAGCCCGCCAGCACCACAATCTGCATCAACCAGCTCTCGACCCAGGGCGCTCGCGTTGAGCTCGATATGATCGCCGTCTTTCCGAGATCCTCAACTTCGGTGGGCAACACATGACAGTTGTCGGGGGGCTTGCCGCGCTGCTGGCTGTCGTCTTCGTGTGGGCCGGCGCGCTCAATTTGACCGGGCCTGCGTTTGTGCGCGCGGAATTCGACAAGTGGGGCTATCCGGCCTTCATGCGCATAGCGGTCGGATTGATCGAAATCTCGGCGGCGGCGATGTTGTTTTGGCCGCACGGCCAACGATCTGGGGCGGCGATAGGAGGGGTCGTCTTGGTCGGTGTCATCGTTTCGCTGCTGCGTACGCGCGAGTGGCTGAGGCTCGAGTATCCGGCTGTTTTGCTCGTCGCGTGCGTTTTGCTTGTCGCATTGTAATGTCGAAGAGCCCGATTGAAAAATAACAGCGGGCAGACCGGCCAGGGGAGGCCGATTGGCAGAACAGTGCAAGTCGGTGCTGCGCGTCAAGGGAGGAGTTCACTCATGTTGGAAGAATCCGGCTCTGAAGGGCCTGTCGGAATAGGCAGCGGCATCGCTGCCCCCGACGTCGGGGTTTTGTCGGCCGCGCGCGCCGATACGCCCAGGCCGATGATGGTGCTCAACGGGGTCAGCAAGTCATTCGGCCAGATGCAGGCGCTCTCGCAGGTGGATCTCGAGATTTATGCTGGCGAAGTCCATGTCCTGCTTGGTGAGAACGGCGCCGGCAAGTCGACGCTGATCAAGACGCTCGCGGGAATCTACGCGCCCGATGCAGGCGAAATTCTGCTCGATGGAAATCGATTGGCGCTTGGCGGACCATCTGATGCCCGCCGCGCCGGCATCAGCGTCATCCATCAGGAATTGGCACTTGTTCCCCACCTTACGGTCGAAGAGAATATAGTTTTGGGGCGTGAGCCAAGGTTTTTGATCCCCGGATCGATCGACCGTCGGGTTCAGCGCGAAACGGCGCGACGTGCCCTCGAACTGGTTGGCTTCGACGGCGATCCACGCGGTAAAGTCGCGAACCTCACCACGGCCAGGCAGCAGTTGGTTGAAATCGCCAAGGCGCTCGCGCATCGATCGCGCATATTGGTTATGGATGAGCCGACGGCCTCCATATCGGAGCGGGACGCTACGAACCTCCACGCGATCATCGGCGATCTGAAGCGTCGCGGCGTGGCGATCGTGTTCATCTCGCATCGAATGCGCGAGGTCTTCGAATTGGCAGACCGGGTGACCATTCTGCGGGACGGTCGGAAAATCCTGACCACGCTTCCGGATGCAACGACTCCCGAACTGCTGATCAAGGCGATGGTCGGACGGACTGTAGGATCCTTCTATCAGCGGCTGGAGCGGTTCGTGGCTGGCGAAGTCATTCTTGAAACGCGGGCACTTTGTTCCGCGGCCGGACTGGTCGACATGAATATTGTCGTGCGCAGCGGCGAGGTTGTCGGTCTTGCCGGTCTTGTTGGATCGGGGCGAACCGAGTTCGCACGGGCGGTTTTCGGACTGGACAGACGCACCGGCGGTGAAGTGCTTCTCCACCAGCTACCGCTCCCTGCTGACCCGGTTCGTGCTGTGCGGTCCGGAATAGCCTTTGTGCCGGAAAGCCGGAAGGAGCATGGACTGGCGCTGACCAAATCAGTCTGTGACAATCTCACGCTTCCCGCCCTTTGGAAGATCTTTCCGCACGGCTTCCGCTCGCGCCGCAGGGCTGCCGGGGTAGCACGTGGTCTCATCGAGCGCCTGCGCATAGCGACACGTTCGACCCGTCAGCCGGTGCGGACTCTCAGCGGCGGGAACCAGCAGAAAGTGGTTATCGGCAAGTGGCTGCCGATCGAGGGAAACCGCCGGCTCATCATTATTGACGAACCGACGCGCGGCATCGATGTCGGCGCCAAGGCTGAGATTTTGAAGCTCGTCGAAGGTCTTGCCGCTGAAGGGTGCGGGATTCTGATGATCAGTTCCGAACTGCCAGAAGTCGTCGGCTTTTGCGATCGCGTCTATGTGCTGCAAAGCGGCACGGTGCGAGGCGAGCTGTCCGGTGCTCATTTGACCGAGGAAGCCATCATGAAGCTGGCGGTGCATCATGATAGCTGACATTGCGCGCATATCGAGGCTGCGGGGCAGTCGCTCCCTCAACTTTTTGTCGTCCAAGGCGCTGGGCGCGAGCGTGGTTCTAATTATCCTGGTCCCGCTTTTCGGCGTGTTTGCGGGTGGGTTCTTGTCGCCACACAACCTCGTCAATATCGCCCTGCAGAGCTCAATACTGCTCCTGATCGCGTTACCCATGACGTTGGTTATCCTGACCGAGGGCCTGGACCTTTCATCCGGTGCGTTGCTTAGCCTATGCGGCGTTGTCCTGGCGCTGTTGCTGGTGGCCGGCTATTCGATTCCCGTCGCTACCTTGGCGGCGATGGCAGTGGGATTGCTCTTCGGCATTCTTAACGGCTTTTGCGTTGCAAACCTCGGTATGCCGCCTTTTGTCGTGACACTGGGTACGTTGGGCATGGCACAAGGTCTGGCGCTGGCTCTTGCCGACGGCAACGCCGTGTCGGGACTTGGACCCGAGATCGAGGCATTTTCCGCGTTCCGCTTTTTCGGTCTGCCGGTGTTGGTCCTGATAGCCATCGCTGCGTACGGCATCTTCCACTTGGTGCTCTACCGCACCACCTTTGGGCGCTATGTGATTGCGGTCGGGGGCAATGCCGAGGCCCTGCGTCTTTCAGGTGTCAGCGTGCGGCTTGTTCACGGCGCCGTCTTTGCGATTTCCGGAGCAACAGCCGGTTTCGCGGCTCTGTGCATGATCGCGCGCACGAACGCAGGTCATCCCACGATTGCGCTGGGCATGGAGTTCGATGCGATCGCCGCAGTCGTGCTCGGAGGTACATCATTCGAACGCGGCAATGGTTGGTTGTTTGGCACTGTCCTTGGTGTGCTGGCCATCGGCGTCTTGCGCAATGGTCTCAACCTGATCGGTGTCGACACGTCTCTGCAACTGGTCGCAATCGGCGCCTTGGTGATTGCCGTCCTGCTGGTTGAGAGACTGGCCAGCGAGAGGAGTGTTTGAGCATGACGGAGACCACAGAGATGTCGGCCATTCGCACTTTCCGCAGTGACGCCGGCGCACCGCTCGATCCGGAGCTGCGCTCCATCATTGCCCGTTTTGTTGTTTTGGCGGTGCTGTGTGCGGGCGTAGCGCTGTTGAACGAAAACTTCCTGTCCGTCGCCAATTTCACCAACGTTCTTCGGCAGGCAAGCCTGCTGTTCCTGATCGCGGCCGGCGCGACACTCGTCATTATCGCCGGTGCCATCGACCTTTCCGTTGGTGCCATCCTGACGTTGTCGGCGTGCGTTGCGGCCGGGGTCATGCACGCAACTGGATCCTCTGGTCTTGGCATAGCAACAGCACTTGCCATAGGCATCTCGGCAGGCTTGGCAAATGGCATTCTGGTGGCGGGGCTGAGATTGCCCCCATTCCTCGTCACCTACGGCATGCTGTGGATTCTGTCTGGTGGGGCGCTCTATTACATGGGCGGCATTCCCATCACCGGCTTTCCCCGCGAGTTCCGCTTCCTGGGTAGCGGATTTCTGCTCGGCATTCCCGTGCCGATCCTGATTATGATCGCCATCGCGCTCGCCGGCAGTGTCGTGCTGCATATGACAACGGTTGGTCAGCAAATGGTCATGATGGGAGCCAACCGCGCAGCGGCTACACTTGCCGGCATACCTGTGCGGCGCAACCTGATCTGCGTCTACGTGGCCAGCGGAGCATGCGCTGGACTGGCAGCCGTAGTCGCCCTTGGCCGTGTGAACTCGGCAGACCCAGGCATGGGCGACCCGCTGTTGCTGCCATCGATCGCGGCAATCCTGGTGGGCGGCACGTCGCTGTTCGGCGGCACTGGAACGCTATTGGGCACGGCGCTTGGCGCGCTTCTGCTTACGATCGTCCTCAATGCGATGAACCTGCTGACGATCGGCTCCGCTTGGCAGCCTTTCGCAACAGGTATCGTCCTTGTTGGAGCCATGCTTGCCGACGCCTTTCTCAATCGACGTCGCAGCTAGCGGCGTTGGTCAATAACCATAAAAAATATCCAGAGTGGGAGACGGAGAGAGAAAATGAAAACTGCATTAGCCTCGGTAATTCTTCTAGCCATCTCAGCCTCCTGCGCCATGGCCCAGGACAAGGGTGAGATCGCCGTCTTCACCAAGAACAAGGTCGATCCGTTTTTCGAGGAAGCCCGCGTCGGCGCCGATGTCGCCGCCAAGGGTCTAGGCTACTCGACCGTTCAATACGCCCCAACACGACCGAACAATTTTCAGGAGCAGATCGCTCAGGTCGAGGACGCCATCACGCGCAAACCCAAGGGCATGGTGTTTGTTCCGGTTGATACGAAGGGCCTCAAGCCATCGGTCGACAAGGTTCGGGAGGCCGGCATTCCGATCGTCAACTTCATCGATATGGGTGACGGCAACTTCAATTCCTACGTGATTTATGACGACCACAAGATGGGCGCCGATGTCACCCGCATCCTTGCCGAGAAACTTGGCGGCAAGGGCAAGATTGTCATCATTGAGGGCATCAAGGGATCAGCAACCAGCGACAATCGCACCGCTGGCGCGCAGGAAACCTTGAAATCCTATCCACAGATCCAGGTGGTGGCCGTTCAGGCCGCAAACTATCAACGGCTCCAGGCTCTCCAGGTGATGGAGAATCTGATGCAGCAATTTCCAGAAATAGACGGTGTCATCGCGGCATCCGACAACATGGCTTTGGGCGCGATCGAAGCGATGGAATCGGCCGGACACAGCGGCACCCAAGTCGTCAGCATGGACGGAACGATCGACGGCGTGCAAGCCGTATCGGCCGGTCGGTTGCTGGCTTCGGCGGAATTCTCCGGCTTTCAGATGGGCTGCACCGCTGTTGAAATCATCGACCGGCTGACCAAGGGCGAGGCGGTTCCGGAACGGCTGGAGCTGAAGGCTGAGATGATCACCAGGGAGACCGCCGACAAATTCGGTCAACCACTCGAAAGGCGGACCTGCAAGTCGCTCAAGGATCTCGGGCTTGCATCCTGACGTGAGGCAAACCGGCTCGCCCGGGGGCGTTGTCGCCCCGGGCGAGTCTCGACAAGAGATGGAGTGATTCTATGCGGTTCAAGGGTCGCGTCGCCATTGTTACCGGAGGCGCACGGGGGTTTGGCGCGGCAATCGCTCACTTGTTGTCCTCGGAAGGCGCGCAAGTCTATGCGGCGGACCTGAATGCGCCTCAGCAGACAGGTCTGAGGGCGCTGCGGCTAGACGTCTCCGACGAGAAAGCATGGGTTGCCGCGGTTGCTACCGTTTCCTCCGAAGCCGGCCAGGTCGACATCCTTGTCAACAATGCCGGCATCAACATCTATCCGGCGGCACACGAAATCGAGCTCGCTGATTGGAACCGGGCGATCGCCGTCAACCAGACGGGTGTGATGCTGGGGCTGCGTCATGTTCTGCCGCTGATGCTGCTCCGAGGCAATGGGGTGGTTGTCAACGTCTCATCCACGCTAGGCGTGGTAGCGGTTGCTGGGGCGATCGCCTATCATGCCACCAAGGGAGCAGTGTCCCAAATGACCCGAAACGCCGCCATCACGTATGCGGCCCACGGCATCCGCGTGAATGAGGTGCTTCCCGGAATTTCGGACACCGATCTCGTGCGCTCACAGGCGGATGAATTTACCCAAGCCAGCCTGACGCGAACGCCGATGGGAAGGCTAGGCCGCGCTACCGAAATTGCTGCCGCGGTAGCCTTCCTTGCGTCCGATGATGCAAGCTTCATTACCGGTGCAAGTCTTGCGGTCGATGGCGGCTATCTCGCTCAGTAGACCCTAACTGCCCCATTTATACCGGTTTAGCAGCAATTTAGCGGAGGACGCTTCATGCCCAGCAAAGGCGACAATATCTTTGTCTGCATCAGTCAGTATCGAAAGCCGATTGCAGAGGTTGATATCCACCTTCCCGCCCATATCGAGTGGCTGAAAGAACAGGACAGAAACGGGCGCACGATCGCCACAGGCCGGCAAGTTCCTGGTACCGGCGGCGTCAACATCATGGCGGCGCAGGATCGACAGGCAATGCTGGACATTCTGGCCACCGATCCCTTCACGGCTCATGGCTGTTCCTCCTATTGGATATTCGAGTTCGAGCTCAATCCCGACCCGCACAAGGGACGCCTGATGGATCATTTCTTCAGAGAGGACTTTTCCATTTCCGCAAACGCCGTTCAGAAATCGGGCGCGCGCTCGAAATGAGGCTGGCGCGCAAGGTCGCCATCGTTACGGGTGCTGCGCGCGGCATTGGGCTCGCCATCGCGCGCCGGTTTGCCGAAGAGGGTGCCTGCGTGGTCGCGGCAGACCTCCATGTCGAGGATTGGCCTGCCGGGCAGCTTACGCCATTCCTGCATGACGTCACCGATGAGAAATCCTGGGCGACCTTGGTCGACGAGACGACGACGCTGTTTGGCAGGCTAGACATTCTTGTCAACAATGCCGGTATCATTAGCCACAATACCATCGAGGCCGAGACGATGGAATCGTGGCAACGGGAAATCGACGTCAACCAGACCGCTGTCTGGATCGGGATGCGCGCGGTGGTGCCGGCGATGCGACGCGGCGGAAGCGGCTCTATTGTCAACGTATCGTCCACTTGGGGCCTGGTCGCGGTACCGAGCGCAATTGCCTACCATGCGTCGAAGGCTGCGGTTGTGAATATGTCGCGTTGTGGCGCGGTGAGCTTCGCCAAAGACCGGATAAGGGTCAATGCGCTTCACCCAGGCCTGACACTCACGGAGATGGTACGAGCACAGTCTGAAGAGATCACGGGCCGCGTTGTTGCCATGACGCCGCTTGGCCGTGGCTGCGAGCCGCGAGAAGTCGCCAACGGGGCGTTGTTCCTCGCCAGCGACGAGGCGAGTTTTGTCACCGGCACATCGTTGATCGTCGACGGCGGTTACACGGCACAGTAGCGCGGTCGCCCAACCAGCATCATCAACCAAGAAAAAAGCCCGGTAACCAGGTTACCGGGCAGGCGTCAGCGGTAGGGGGAGAAATCCACCGATGAAGTCTGGAAGTCAGCCATTCGGGGCGTCACCGCGCGGCGCGAAGAAAGCGAAGTCTTCCCTTATCGGTTCCCAATACTGCATCACTCTTGGCGCCCTCAGGATTTCGGGTAGGCGCGCTTCATAGGTTTTTCGGTACTCCCTGGTCATCTGCACTTCCAGGAAGTCCGCCTTGTCGGCCCAGGTTTCATAAAGCATGAAACGGGTGGGATCCTCAGGATCTCGATTGAGGACTGTGTTGATGAAGGTTTTCTCATGGCGCATGGCGTCGAGAACGGGCGTGACGAGTTCGACATATTCTGCCTCATGCCCCGGTTTCACGTGGTTAGAAACCACCACCACGAACTCACACATCGTCACCTCGCATCATTGAAGGATTATCCGTCCTTGAACCCGTCGATAGCACCGCTTTAACCGGTGCGCAAGTGATTCTCTCTTGGCAAATCAACGAACACCACTTAAACTGGTGCTATGATGGAAAATGACGTCACACATCGTAGCAAGGAAGACTTTCGTTTTCGCGACACCCGCCTCTGTTTCACCCTTCCGGCAACGCTCGGTGACAGGGGGTCTACGCAACCCTTTGAGCGCATGCGGTCTCCGGAGGATCTGGGGAGATGGTGCGTGGAAAGCGGATTGCTTGACAGGGCTCCGGCGGTGGATGAGCAGAAGCTTGCCAAAGCAATCTCCCTGAGGGAATCGCTGCAGCGAATTGGTGAGTCTATTGCCACGAGGCGATCTCCCGATCTGTCTGACATCGCTCAAGTCAATGTTGCAGCGTCGGTCGAGGTTATACCTCAGTTGTCGGAAGACGCGGCTTCTGTGCGATGGGTCGCAGGCGGCGTCGAGGCGGCCTTGTCGCGCGTCGCGCGCGATGCCGTCGATCTGTTCTCCGGGAGCTTTCGCGACCGCATCAGAATTTGTGCCAATCCAAAATGCCAAGGACTTTTCGTCGACGAGTCGCGACCTGGACTTCGCCGTTGGTGTTCAATGACAACATGCGGCGACCAAGCCAAGAAGGCGCGGTTTCGCAAGAAGGCGCATTCGTGAGGCCAAGCTATAATCTGTCGTGCGTTTTTATGCTACAGCTAGGTAAGTCGTGCTCTAGTCGTGCGCGGTGTCGCCAAGAGGAGCGCGGTTCGGTGTTGTTCTCAGGCACGGTCGGCGACTCTCCGTAAGCAGGCCCTGAAACAGACCCGAGGCCAAGTGCCGGCCTTTCCCAGCGGACTGCCGAGAAGGTGGCTCTTGGGTCGCGGCACATCCCCATTCACAAATGCACTTTTGCGCGGGCAACGGTTGGTGCTTCGCCGCTCCAGCGGACGGCTGACCACCGACCATGGCACCAGATTCTTCGCGTAGGCGGAGTGTGCCCTTGAGTATGCCCGCCGCGCCTGCCGACGCCCCCAGACGTCTCCCTGCCGGATCAGGACAAGATCGCAGGGTACGATTTCATCGAGTGAAACCTCTTCCAATGCGCCATCACGGCGCCGGGTCGCCGTATGCGGGACGCGCGCGAGGAGGGTCGCGCATCTCTCGGCGGGCGCGGCCCTCAGCTGGGTGGGCGTGAAAGAGATTCTCAGGTCCCTCATTTCACAGCGAATTTCGATCGAGCGTGACACAACGTGATCCAGAATACCCGACGGGTATGGAGCGGGATCATTATGCGGCAGGCTCATTCCACTCATAACCAATTGATTCTATTAACAAATATTGACCATGCCCACAGACGGTGCTGGTAATTGGGGTAGGTAGCGAGTGCGCAAACAGGAACATCACCGTTGATCATCCAAGCTCTCGATGAGTGGCATTGACGCACGACAAGCGACGCGGTTCTGTTCGTCCGAAGCATCTAGTTCAGCGATAGGGTAGAGAACGGCTTTGCCGATCTTAACGAAGCTAGGCCCGATGCGCATCGAACGCCAGTTTCTTAGCGTGCCAAGAGAGATCCCCCCACGATAGCGTTCTGCTACTTCTTCCGGGGTCAGATATCTGACGCCATCCATGAGTGACTCCCTCCTTACTGTGGGGTTGCGGCCACGAGTCAAAGCACCTTGACAGGCATGGAATCAGCGAAGGCTCAGCGCTGCGTCATAGGTACGTGAACGGCTGCTCACGCTCGTTCATGGCATGAGAGCATTGTTATGGGCTTTGATGGAAGTGCTTGGTGGTCGTCGTCGTGAAAAACGGACAGCGAGGGCGGCAAATCGGCGGGGATGCACCCTCTGCAGTGATGGAAGAAGTTCGTGAAACCACGCTATTCACGGGCATCCGGTTTGCCTGGGGTTCTTGGAAGCTTTTCGAACTTTCTGTCTTTGCTCCACCGGCCGAATTGCGCGTGCTTATGAAAGAGATTGGGAGGTCCAGCCACGCTGTGGGACAAACTTGATTATCTGACACGTTCGCCCACCATGGGGGTTCGAGTCGGGAGAGCGCTACCGCCTTTCCCCCCATTCGGAAACCCTGCGATATTGTCTACGGTGTTGGGCGTGATGGGCCTGTCTCGGTGCTGCAAAGTCCGGTGGGGACGGGAAAGTCTGAACCGAAGCCGACGTACGTTTTCCACGACGCAAACGGCAGCTTCGCGCCGCATGCCAGTCATTCCAACGGTCCCGACCGTTCACACCAAGAGCGCACGTCGCTGGCGCCGGGGCCAAAGTGGCTTCGGACTAGCAATGCGGTACACGAATATATGGGCAGCTACAGTTGGCGGCGGCATGACCGAGGCGGTCAATCAGATCGCTTGCGCTTGATCTTTTGGTAGGGGCGCACATGGCAAGCATTTCGCGAATTTCTAAGCTGCTCGTCGATCGTAACGGCGATGATCCCGGGAAGGTACTCGCCCGGCGACGCGGGTTTGCGGTGACAATGAAGCTGGGCGAAGATGTCGCCGCCTCAAGGTCGCTTCAACTGGCTGCCTTGACCGCGGTACGTCTGGCAGCCCGGTGCTTTCCGGGCGCTGTCCGCGTGGACGCGCCGGACTCCGTCCTGAGCGCGCCGGCCCTGGTTGGAGCACCAGGGAGAGCCACGCTTGGGTTCGCCCTTGCCAGGGAAGTTGGAAACCGCAACATGACGCCGACCGATGGTGGTCGGCTTGTTCTTTTCGGCAATGCTGCCCACGACGGGGCTGCCACACGCGTAACGTTCGACGGTTGGGTGGCTGTAACCGGTCCGCAGCACGTTCTGAGTCGCTATGCGGAACGCGAGCATTGCTCGCTTGCGCCCATTCTCGCTGCCGCCCTCGCCGTTTCGGAGACTTTCCTAGGTTTCGCGGGCATCGACCTTTTGGCTGGAAAACGCGTCGTGGGTCTTTCGCTGTGGCGCCCCGACCTCGGCCACACAAATCCCGAAGCCGTCGGACCGGTCGTGACCGCGCTGCCAAAGCAGGCGTGGCTGCTAGGTTTGGGGCATCTCGGCAACGCTTATCTGTGGGCGCTGGCGACGCTCCCCTTCGCCGATCCTACCGATGTACTTCTGTACCTGCTGGACTTCGACAAGGTCGAAAAGTCAAATACCGAAACCGGCGTGCTGTTCCGGAGCCGCGACATCGGCAGGCTAAAGACGCGGGTGTGCTCGAACTGGCTGGAGCGGTTCGGCATCAAGAGCCGCCTTGTCGAACGGCGCTTCGATAAGCACACGCGCAGGCTCGATGGCGAACCAGCACTTGCGCTCAGTGGCTTCGACAACAACGAGGCGCGCCAGCTTCTCGTCGGAGCCAGTTTCGGGCGTGTCGTTGATAGCGGGCTCGGCGGCACCGCGACTAACTTCGATTCGATTAGCTTCCGGACATGGCCGAATGCGCGCGCGGCGGTCGAAATCTGGCCGGTGCTTTCGGCCGCCGAGAAGGCAGATGCTGAAGAAGCGATCTTGAAAGCGGCTGAAGAAAACCCTGCCTATCGCCGCCTGAAGCGCGACCGTTGTGGCATTATCGAATATGCTGGGAAGTCAGTCGCTGTGCCTTTCGTGGGCATGGTGGCCGCGACACTGGTTATGGCCGACACCCTGCGAGTACTCAATGACGGCGAACGCTTGCAAAACCTGAAGGTCCGGCTGGGCGAGCTTTCGGGCGAACTTGCGGTGACCTGGTCGAAATATACGAAGGATGATTTGGCTGCGGTGGCCTATGCGCCCGCGCAGAAATATTGATACACGTCCCGCCTTAACCGTGGGTTCGCTTGCAGAGCGGCCATTTCGGAAGTAAATCGGCACCACGGACCACGTTTCGGACCGATCAGGTTTATCCTAGTGAGAGCCGTGGCCAATTTGATCGAACCGCGGCTCCTAACCTCAACAAATCTGACCGGCTGGTCCGGCAGTATCCGCTTCCCAGACCGATTGACCAAGGTCATCCCAACGCGCACGCCCTTACCAATATTGCTCACTCGGCGGGCTGAATTGGGCTGATCCTGCCATCGGCCGTGTGGGCGGCGGCATACCGATGGCTGGCCAGCAGCTTCTCCGTCTCGGCTATCTCGCGCACGATCGCATCCCGCGTCACCATGGACTCAATGATAACTGGAGTACGGGACAAGACCATTGCGAAGGGTTCGTACGCGCGCTTGGCGGCGAACGACATCGCAAAATGTGTACCTTTGCTATTGATTTCACTGACATGGAATTGAGCAAGCCGGCCGCCGAACCGTCGCAGAATACGCACCGCTTCGGTCATGGAGGAGTCGACCTGCCGGGCGTGAGCAATGTCCAGGCACAATTTAGCATCTGGGAGCATGTCGAAGAATGGCTGTAATTCTTCTGCTGTGCGGCCGGCTGGTTTGCGAGAATCCATGTTTTCCAGACAAAGACGCGACCCTAGCGCCCGCCATATAGGGATGTCGCCGATCGTATCGGGATGGACAACCACATTCAGCCCCATATCCGCGACAGTCTTCAGTTGCTGAACCATCGGACGTTCGTCGTCGAAATTGGTGGGCGCGTGGAAACTCACATAGCGATATCGTTTTTTCAACCCCGGTAACAATCCCGGCAACGCGGCCAACAACGCCGGCAGTTCTGCGGTTCGTAACGCGGAGAGTTCTACCGCAGAGGCGCGCGTGGGTGCCAGCAGATCAAGTGCAGTCGCGAAATCGTCACGGGCGATTGCGCCCGTGGAGAAGCCGATCGTCGGCATCAGAACACCCCATATTTTTGTACCAGCTTGGCAACGCCGGCGTCCGCTTCGAACAACAGCTTGGTCAGTGCTTCATCGAACTTCGTCGCCACACCCCTCGCTTCCAAGAAGACCTCATCTTCGTATGCTTCGTCCGGAGACAAATTCTCAAGCCTGGTCCGACGGATCTCATCGTCAAGAACAGCGAGAAAGGAATCGTAATTATCGAAGATGTCGGACGCCAATTCCGGCGCATATCGCTCTACCACGCCTGCTAGAGAGACCAATGGAGAGCGTTGGGTCCAAGCCAGTAGATGATCAACGAGATCTTGGATCTCGAAATCGTCGCTTTTTTGGGCGTGGTCCTGCAGTGCCCAAGATAGGCACATGAAGAAGCCGGAGACGAAGAGCAACTTCCTCGACATCCGTAGCTTTATATTTCGTAGCGCCCACTTTTGACCGCCTCTGGCCCGGTACTTGTTCGCGTAATCGACTGCCATAGTGCGCCAGAAACGCACCACATCGTTTAAGAGGAAACGCGGAATCCTGTCAGCACGTTTGTTGCTGCCAATGAAACTGGCGTCCTCTTGGACATAGCGATTCAGGATAGCCTGCACTATGCGGGCATGGGTCTCGACGCTGCCCGCAGCATGGATCGGGGCCGACTCTAACAGCAGTAGTAAACGCCGGGTCATATTCTTGTTAGTATCTTCGTCGCCGCCGATGGCATGGACCAGGTCATGGCTGAAGATTAGACCGCCGAACACCTCAGTTGGTCCCGGGATCTTGAAGTCAGCTTTCTCGAGCTCGGTCTTGAGCTTGTGTATGATCTGCAAATGCAAGGAGTCGGCGCGCCCGTCAATCAGGACGGTCCAGTCGAGATCACTACCTGCGGTATATTCACCGCGCGCTAGAGAGCCGAACACAACGAAGCTACCTTCGTCGGTCGGTAGCAGGTCGTTTGCGATACGGGCCAAGACCTCCAAGCACTCTATGCTACGGCGTTCGGCGGCGGCGATATGACTCCACCGGGAGGCGTCGTTTCCCCTGAGTCGATCTAGCGCGGTGATAGGCATATGCGGGTTGGCTCGTTTTGAATCGGCATTCGCTCACCTGTAACTCTTCCGGGCGACTTTGTCTCTCGTATGTCCCGCGGCGATTTAGAGCAACAAAGCGCAGTCAGGCGGCCGAGATGCCTATCCCGTGTACCCATGGCGCAATCGCGAGGCTGCAAAGTGTTCGCCGCAAGCTTTTGGCAACCGGCAGCAGTGACCCAAACGACCGATGTGTGGCGCATTGCTGCCATTTGGTCGTGAACTCTCCGATGACCAAAGCGGGTCGAATTTGCCTGTTTGCTGCTAGGTCATTTGCTTTCCAGACGGCGTGCGGACGTACGCCAGGCTCGCCGCTATTCTCTGGGATGAACTCGCCTCGCTCAAAATCAACTGCGGTAGGCCATGATGCCTTCGCGGCGTCCGCCAACTCGTCTGTTAATCCCCTTCCTTCGCGCTTACCTTGATTCCGCGCCGTTCGGCGTACTCGATCAATGCGAGTTCTATGACCGAGGTGATCGAGCGCCGTTCTGTTTCAGCAAGCTGTTGAGCCAACGCCAACACCGGCGGATCAAGGCGAGTGGTGAACGGCTTTTTTGTCATTTTCGCTCTACGGCTTGATATTTGGTTTCAAAGGGCGCATTGATATGCACGTGCATTGCACTTGCATTGCACGCACAACGACTGGCTAGAGTGCGTCAACACTCCAGCCAGCCTGACCACAACCAAGCTGTTCAGGAGCTCGGATCATGGCTGATTCCGACAATAGCATGACTCTGCCTTTCGTCACCCGCAGGCGAGTGCTTGCGGGAGGGCTGATCACGTCCACCGCTTTGCTGCTTGAGAAAGGCGCGCTTGCCGGCAACGCTGTTGCAACGGGTACGCCCCCCGACCCATCGCTGATCCTTTGGCGGGAATGGGAGACAGCCCACAAGCTGACCGAGCGGCTTTGCCGCAAGCAGCAGCGCCTGGAGACAAACCTTGTCGAGAGCGTCGGCTTTCCCTGTGCGACCGTCCGCCTGCCCGAGGGTGAGGACGTGACGGTCCACTCGATCGTGGCGCTCAATGAAGTGCTCGGAAAAGGGCCGGATATGGCGGCTCTCCGCGAGAGGGCCGAAGCCGATTTTGCCGTGCATCAGGCACGCTGGGACGCGGCTGCCGAGGAGACCGGTTACACCGCCGCGCTCAGGGCCGAGCGCGAGGCTGGCGACCGTGCCGAGGATCTGCTGGAAGCGTTCTCAACGACGCCTGCCACGACCCTCGCCGGTGTGGCGGGCAAGCTCGATGCCGTGTTGCGCGAGGGCGAGGCCTGGGAGGAATGTTCCGACTTCCCCTGGCCGCAAATCCGCTCGGCACTCAGCGATCTGGTGCGCATCGCCCAGCAGATGCCGGAACAGTTCTTTCACGGCGAGCCGCGTCCCCAGCTCCGCCCGCGGCGGGCTGGCTGCTGTTTCCGCGTCTGACAGACGAAGAAGGAGGCGAGACATGAAGTTCCGTCCAACCAAACTTCCGGCTTCAGCGGAGAACCCCTTAACTAGCAGCCAAGCATCTGCCTGCCGTCACCCTTCAACCGGCACAGAGTCGGCAGCACCCGACGTTCTTGCGGCATCTCACCATCCAGCGGCGAGCGATCCCGATCTACTGGACGCCTTCAACCGCGATGCCTCCTTGCAGAAATGGACCGTGCCTGAAGCTGCAGAGGCAGCGAACGCCTTGTGGGGAAAGACAGCCGCGACCGCAATCGCCTGGTGCGCCTTCTCGGCGTATTGCGACGGGAGGACACAGGAGTACCGATTCTGGTTTCGGGTATTCGCCTATCTTCAAGCGGGTTCGCCCGATTCTGAAGCGGGAGCAGCGTCCGGGAAGGCTCGTCCAGGCTCTTCTCGATAGCGGAGTTAAGTCTGGCGAGGGAACTGCCTGCTTGTCGAGAGGAAGCCCGACCGAACCAGCCCGTCAAGGCCAGAGCCGCTTCGCGGTGGCGCGTACCGCGCAGCCTTGACCGGCAGTTTTCGGCCCGGCGGATGCTTCGGACACAGGCAAGGCTCCTGTACCAGCGATACCGTTCCACCAGGATGTTCCAGCGCCTTGGGAGAACAGGCAGCGCGTTCCTGAAAACAGCTTTCCGTGCGCAGCGCCGAAAGCTTCTCGGCGACTGCCACATTGAGAACTGGCTGAACGGCACGCCTTCGCTCTCCGCCACCCTTGCGCGCCTCATCGAGAAGCGAGAGCTGAAGCCGCAGTGCGAACCGCGCAAGTATTTGCACGCCACCGTACGACCAAGCGAATTCGCCCTTTTTGTCCTGGCCGTTTCGCGGCTCAATGCCCGTTTGATCTCGACAGAAGAGCAGGCATCACCATGGCGGATGACACCAAACCGGCCAATGACAACCAGAATGCGGGTTTTGCCGACGTCGCGGTACGGGACAAGTTAGACAAGGTTGTGCTGTCGATCGCCCGCCTCATCGGCCGCCAGATCGCGCGGGAGCATTTCGAGGCGCAGCAGGCAGCCAACGATAACCGGGTGTGCCCCAGCCGAGCAGAAGCGCCGGGCGAGGAGGGCGGGAGCCCTGCAGAGGACGAAGCAGGGTAGGGGACGTGAAAAGGAGATCAGTCGATGGCCCGTGTCGCACTCTATGCGCGCTATTCTTCCGACAATCAGAGCGAAAGCTCGATTGACGACCAGTTACGCCTTTGCCGGTTGCAGGCGATACGCGAGCGCTGGGAGGTGGCCGGCACCTATCATGATGCGGCGATTTCCGGAGCGAGCACAATCCTGCGGACGGGTATCCAGCAACTGGTCCACGACGCCCAGCGCGGCCTCTTCGAGGTGGTGCTAGCCGAAGCGCTCGACCGAATTTCCCGCGACCAGGCCGATGTCGCCAACCTCTTCAAACACCTGCGCTTTGCGGGCTAAGGATCGTCACCCTGGCGGAAGGCGAGATTTCCGAGCTTCATGTCGGCCTGAAGGGCACGATGAACGCGCTGTTCCTGAAGGACCTTGCGAAGAAGACCCATCGCGGCCTGCGGGGCCGGGTGGAGAAGGGCAAGGCCGGTGGCGGGCTCTGCTACGGCTATCGCGTCGTGAAGAAGACGGATTCCGGCGGCGAGCCGATCCGCGGCGACCGCGAGATCGTGCCGGAGCAAGCAGAAGTCGTCCGCCGCATCTTCCACGAGTTTGCTTCCGGCAAGAGCCCGAAGGCCATCGCTGCTGATCTCAACAAGGACGGCATCCCCGGCCCGCTCGGCCGCGCCTGGGGCGACACCAGCATCCGAGGCCATGCCAGCCGGGGCACCGGCATCCTCAACAACGAGCTCTATACCGGCGTTCTGGTCTGGAACCGGCAGCGTTTCGTCAAGGACCCATCCACCGGCAAGCGCGTGTCGCGCCCGAACCCGGAGAGCGAATGGATCAGGACCGAGGTGCCGCATCTGCGGATCGCCGATGACGAACTCTGGCAGGCGGCGAAGGCCCGCCAGCAGCAAATCGCCATGCTCTTCGAGACAACGACGGCCGGTATGCGGGAGGCGAGGGCGAAGAGGCTGCACGCAGCGCGGCGGCCGGTCTCGCTCCTTTCCGGCCTGCTCAGCTGCGGGTGCTGTGGCGGCAAATATGGTCTCATCCTGCGTGACCGCTTCGGCTGCCTCAACCATCACCGGCGCGGCACCTGCAACAACAATCGAACCATAGTCCGCGCCAGGATCGAGGAGCGGGTACTTTCCGGCCTCAAGGACCGGCTGGTCTGCGCCGAGTCCGTCGCAGAGGCGGTACGCGCCTATGCGGAGGAGATGAACCGCCTCAACCGCGAGCGGCGGGCGCAGGCGGAAGCAGACCGCAAGGCGCTGGAGAAGGTTGAGCGCGCTATTGCCGGCATCATCGTAGCGATCGAGGACGGCATGTATCAGCCGGTGATGAAGGCGCGCGCTGAGGAACTGGAGCGGCAGAAGGCAGAGATCATGGGTCGCATGGCTGAGGCGCCGGCCGATGTGCCGGATGTTCATCCCAACATCGCCACCATCTACCGCATCAGGGTTGTTGTCTTCACTGAAGTGCTCAACGACCCGGTCGGCGGCCGGGAAGCGGCCGAGGCGCTGTGCTCGCTTGTCGGTGAGGTGGTTCTTTCGCCCGGTAGCAAGCGAGGCGAGGTCATCGCCGAGCTACGCGGCGAACTGCTCGGCATCCTTGATTTTGCCAATCCTCGGCAAGATCATCGGATTGGAGAAGTTAGGACAAAGGTCGAAGCCAGTCCGTGATTTGAACCTGCGAGGCGATAGCTATCAGGCAGCACGTTTGACCGCCTTTTTTCTCAGCAGCTTCACGACGAAGGCGTTCCACTTCTTCATGGCTGCCCGTTTTTCCGGCATGTAGTTCCAGCGATCGTAATTCTTGGAGCTGACGTCCTGGAGTGTGTGGTTCTGGATGCGGTCACGAATCTCTTTGGAGATGCCGGTCTGGCCGGCCAGCGTCTTCCAGGTCCGGCGAAGATCTCGGTTGGTCACGACAGGGATGACGCCGCGGTCGCGCTGACGCCACATAAAGCTATAGAGAGTTCCAGCGCTCACCGGCTTCGATGGGTCCATGGCGGACGGAAAAAACCAGCCATGCGCGTTGGGTTTGATCGACTCGATGAGTTCGGCCGCGAGTAGAGGGACCGGAATGGCGTGCGGTTTGCCGTTCTTTGTCTTGGACCAGTCGATGATGCGTTCACGAGCACCCCATTGATCCACATGTAGGCGCGCGATCTCTTCGACGCGCTGCCCGGTCAGCATCAGGATGCGAACGGCACGGGTATAGGGCGGGTGAACCGGCGCATCTGGGCATTCGAGCCAGCGGTAGAGCCTGACGAACTCGTCTTCGTCCAGCCAGCGTGTTCCGACGTTCTTTGGTTCGGTCGGGATGCCTGCCGCCGGATTGTATGCCAGGCGAAATCGCCGGGCAGAGGTCGTTCGATAGTCATGTTCGGACTTCAGACCCCAACTGTAGGCGGAACGGATGTAGCTGCGAACATGGTCGGCCATGACACGAGCGCCGCGTTCGTAAATGGGCCTGATCACATCCGTGATTTCGTCAGGCTCAATCTCACGAGCCTGACGATTCCGGCCGAGCGTGTCGGCGATCTTGTTCAGCCCTTTTTCGGTCTCCTTCCACGATGGCTTGCCGGCCTCCCTCAGGTAGCGGACATATGCCTCGAAGAGATCGGCGACCGTGCCAGGGCGTGTATCGCCAGCGAGCTTGATGCTGCGCCCCCTCTGGATCATGTCCGCGAAATCTCGTTTGAAGAACTCGCGAGCCTTGCTGAGTGGCATCGACGGATATGAGCCAAGCTTCTTTTTGAGGCGCTTCTGATCGCGTCACTGTTGCGCCATCCAGTCGGCGGTAACTCGCGTTGGCATGGGCTTCAGGACCAAGACAAGACGGCCGGTGCCGTGCCCTTCGCCATCGACGAGGCTTAGCTGTTTTCCGGTTTGCTCCACCTGCTTTAATGTCCGGCGAATTTCTCCATCGTTAAGGCTAGGCACTAGGCTCTCCCATCGGCTCTCGAGTGGGGTCGCCGGACGGGTAGGCAGGGGTCGGCGACTGGGGTTAAAGGGGGCTGCAATCCCCCTTTAAACAGGTCCCAGTTTGCCACAATATCCAAGAGCACCACAAGCCAAAAAATATCGATGATTCAATGGGTAATGGCATGATCATGCGTGATCGAAATAGGTCGAGTGGGATGGTTATGCGCCAGAATGATCGCCGTGGCAGAGAGTTCGAGCGCGCGCTTGACCACTTAGCTCGGATAGACCGGCGTGTGGTCGACGGTGCCGACCTGCTGCACCTCGTCGGCGATCAGCGCGTTCTTCTTGTCGAGAAACAGGATACGGAACTGCTCGCGCTCCTCGAAGGCCATGACCGACCGGCAGTATCCGAGAACCTGCGTCCACGACGACAGAACCTCGCGGCCTTTGATCTCGCTACGCGCCGCACGTTGCGCCGTGGCGGCAACGATCTTCAGCTCGAGCGCCACCGTCGGACCGATACCTCTAACCTCCTCAAGCCGTGCGACGGGCGCGCCAAGCACCTCCGCCAGCGTGCCGAAGCGTGCCAGCAATGCCTTGGCGAGGGGCTTGGTGTCGGCGCGGGGGATCAGGCGAAAGAGCAAGAGTTCCAGCAATTCGTAGTCGGGCAGGGCGTCGGAAGCGGCCGCAAACCGTTGGCGCAAGCGATCGCGATGGCCGAGATAATGCGGCTTTTCGACCGACTTATCGGCCGAATTGGTTTGCGCGAGCGATTTTATCGGTCCTTCGGGAAAGAAGATCCGTTCATCTTCGTCGCTGGTTTTCCCCATAGGCCGCCCGCATTTTTTCTTGACCGGAAAGATCCGGCCCTCGCACAAACACTATGCTGGGCAGGACACTATGCCGGCAGGCCGGGGCGGTCGAGGTTTTTTGGCGACAGGGTGAAAATCTCGCATCCCGTCTCGGTGACGCCGATCGTGTGCTCGTACTGCGCCGACAGCGAGCGGTCGCGTGTCACCGCCGTCCAGCCATCCGACAGCACTTTTACGTGCGGCCGGCCGAGATTGATCATCGGTTCGACGGTGAAGATCATGCCCGGCCGCATCTCGACGCCCTCGCTGGCGCTGCCATAGTGCAGGATGTTCGGCGCGTCGTGAAAGAGCTGGCCGACGCCGTGGCCGCAGAAATCGCGCACCACCGAGCAGCGCTCGGCTTCGGCATAGGTCTGGATGGCGGCGCCGATGGCGCCGGTGCGGGCGCCGGGCCTGATCGCGGCGATGCCGCGCATCAGGCATTCATGCGTGACCTCGAGCAGGCGCTCGGCGGCGCGCTTGATCGTGCCCACCGGATACATGCGCGAGGAATCGCCATGCCAGCCATCGAGGATGTAAGTGACATCGATGTTGACGATGTCGCCGTCCTTCAACGGCTTGCTATCGGGGATGCCATGGCAGACGACGTGGTTGATCGAGGTGCAGGACGATTTCGTGTAGCCGCGATAGTTGAGCGTCGCCGGCAATGCGCCGTGATCCATGCCGAACTCGAAGACGAAGCGGTCGATGGCTTCGGTGGTGACGCCCGGCGCGACTATCGACACCAGTTCGTCGAGGCAGCGCGCGGTGAGATCGCAGGCCTTGCGCATGCCGGCAAAGCCCTCTTCGCCATAGAGGCGGATCTGGCCGGTGTTTCTGAGCGGTGCCGTGGCGGCGTCGAGATAGGTGACCATTGTGTCCGTCTTGCCGGGATTAAAGGGCTTCTGATGAGCCCGCGAGAAAAGTCTCCCAGATTTGGCACCTGACGGCGCCAGGTTCAAGGAGGAACTGCCGGCGATTGGGCTCAAGCCGGCGATATTCACGCTTTGCGGCTTCATCTTGTGCTTATGCGTGTGCGGCCCATGCCGAGCTGTCGTCCGCACTGACGTCATATTTTCGAGCAAGAAGTTTCGGGGTAAGAAATGGAGCCTGAGCGAAAAGCTGGTCAAAGCAACCTTTTGTGATGAGCGGCGTTGCTGCGGGAACGCGTTCTGGAGAGACAGGAATGGACAGATTGCAATTCGAGGTGCCGGTGCGCATCACGACCGCGCCTGGCCTGCCGGTCGAGGAAATATACAGCGTCGAACAGGCGCTGGATTTCCTGCAGGGCTGGCCGGTTCGCCGCCAGGGCCCAGTCTATCAGGCTGCGTTCAACGCCTGCTTCGGCGCCACGGTCGACCTGGTCGAGACCGAGGAGGCTTGCCGGGCGTTCATGGCATTCTGCCGGGTGAGCCGCCTGCTAGCCAGGGATATGATGGTCCCGAGCAAACGCAGAGGCGAGGCGAGAGGGCTTAGGGCTTAACGGCCGGGCGGGCAGGTCCCAGCAAATTGCTTGATGCATAGCTCCATGTGTTCACGGAGCGACAAAACTGCCCCTCGGCGGCAAAGCCTGTCGGTGATGCTGTGCCAACCAGCCACGAATCGGCTATGCCCCGCGCATGCAGGAAACGTCTCTTTACATCCCGGTGAAGCGGTTTCTTGAGAGTCTGGACTTCACTGTCAAAGGCGAGGTTGGCGGCTGCGATGTCGTTGGACTGCGTGACGGCGAGCCGCCCGTGCTCGTCATCTGCGAATTGAAGCTGCAGTTCAACCTCGAGCTCATTCTTCAAGGTGTTGACCGTGCTGTGTCATGCGATGAGGTCTGGCTCGCGGCGAGGATGTCAAGTCGAGGCAAAGGCCGCGAGCACGATCGCCGGTTTCGTGCGCTCTGCCGGCGGCTCGGCTTCGGCCTTCTCGCGGTTGGCTCCGCCGGCAACGTCGAATTGCTGCTCAGTCCGGCCGCCTTGCCGCCCCGGCGAGACCCGAGGCGAAGATCGCGCCTGGTGGACGAGCATCGGCGCCGGCGCGGCGACCCTGTAGTCGGCGGCGGCTCGCGTACGCCGATAATGACCGCTTACCGGCAGGACGCGCTGGCCTGCGCCGCTGCGATGGTCGACGGCCCGAAGCGCCCGCGCGATCTGAAAACCATTTCGCCACGCGCCGCCAATATCCTGCTTCACAATGTTTATGGCTGGTTCGCCAGGGCCGAGCGCGGCGTCTATGCGCTTACCGACGTTGGCCGTGCTGCGCTACAGCGCTGGCCTCAATCGGCCTCATGACGAAGCGGCACGTTTGAGCGACTTGCAGCGGCAGCAGACAACGACGCCTCGTCAAGCGACAGAAGAGGTGGAGCGGCTTGCGGTTGCCGGCCGCGCAACCGTGAGCAGAGTCGTCAGCCCCAGCGGCACCGACGGCTGGATGACGGGCTTCTCGCGCTCAGGTTTCTTAAGAATGTAGAGCGGCCTGGCTGTCCTTAGTTGCTGCAATTGTCGACGGGCCTTGGCGCGCAGGGCGGTTTCCGCCGGCGCGGGCGATCCATTCTCAAGGACCAGCGTGAAAGCCTGGGCCGCCTCATCCGTCCGCTGGAGGGCGAGAAGGCTGCGGCCCAGGGCATAACGCGCCAGGATGAGGCCTGGATCGAGGTCCGTGGCTCGCCCAAACCACTCGACGGCTGCGGAGTGGTCGTTTAGCGACTGCTGCGCAATGCCCAGGCAAAGCCAGGCGTTGACAGATTGCGGCGACATCGCTGCAAGCGCGCCAAAGCATTCCGCAGCCTGGCGGTGATCGCCCTTCGTGCCCAGAACGTAACCGAGTCCGTACAGAGCCTGATCATGCCTCGGCTCGGTGTTCAGGATCTGGCGATAGACGTTCTCAGCCTGGATGACCCAACCCTTCTTGTGGAGGCGGGCCGCCTCCTGCAACGCGCCGACCAGGGATCGCCTGTCCAGCCGGTCGCCAAGGTTCCGGCCGGTTTTGGTTCGCACCAGTGTGCAGTTGAGGACGGTGTCGTGGGTGCCGAAGGAATATTTGTAAGGTTCGTTGCCGCGCAGGAAATCGTATGTCCGGAAACCGTTCTCGATCGCGCGGCGGATGCAATAACCGTGCAGGACCAGTCCCGACGGCAGCATGTCGGCCGTCTCGTCGCGCCCGACCATGTGGAACAGCATGCTCTTCTTGACCGGATCGAGGAAGATCGCGAGAGCGCTCAAGGGCCGATCGCCGTGCCAAAGCACAGGCAGAAACAGCGTGCCCCGTTCGAAAGCTTGCCTGAACAGCAGTCGGTTGCTCTTGACCAGGCCGGGAACGAGATTCCCCTTCCGCGGCGTCCACTTGATGCGCCAGAACTCGAGCAGGATGTCGATATCGCGCTCGATGGTAGAGGCGTCGGCATGCGTTATGCGAAACTCGTCAGAGTTCTCCAGCTTCCGGAGAAATCTCCGCATCTTCTGGCGGGTGTTGCTGCTGAGATTGTGCAGAAGATAATCTTCCCATGAGGACGGGAGGTCGATCGCCGGGCATATGCAGTTGTCGACATTGTCAACCTGGTTGACGCGCCTCATCCGACGCATCGTCAGCCGATTGTCGGAAAGCTGCTCCATCAGCCAGCCTGTCCTGCGTTCCGACATCCGCAGGTTTTCCAGATGCAGGCTGGCCCAATGCATCGTCTTCAGATGCTTCGCGAAAACCGCGATTGCCCGGTAGGCGTATTCCGGCGCGCAGAGGATGCCGGTATAATCGGCTGCGAGGTTTCCCCCCATATACACTTCATGGTAGAGTTCGCCGGTCTTTTTCCTCATACTGGTGCGCAGCCGGAGCGGCAGAAGGGCGACATAGGGAGACCCCGGCTGCCCCTTGCGCGCCGCCAAAATGAACCATTCACCGTCGAAGCGGCGAAGATAGTGGGAAAGAAAATCCCACGACACGAAGAAATGCGCGTCAGGATCCCTGGCGTAGAGGTCGTCCCAGTTGTCGCGAAGCCCCTTCAGTTCTTCCGGGCGCGTTAAGACGTCGATCTGCATATTTACCCCCGCCGCTACGATCAGCGCTCATTGAATGCCCTGGCCATGCTGTCCTTGATCGGCTTGGACAGGTAGTTGAAAAAGGTCCGCTCCGCCGTCTGGATGAGAACTTCGGCGGGCATGCCTGGCGTCGGAACAAATCCAGGCACGCGAGCCAGTTCGCTGACTGGCAGGTTGACGCGCGCCAGATAAACCTCTTTTGCGGTCGGGCCGGAGGCGTCGGGGAGCGAGTCGGCCGAGACGTAGTAAACTTCGCCGTTCAGAACCGGCGTCGTGCGCGCGTTGAGCGCGACCAGCCGTACCGTCGCCTTTTGTCCAACCTTCACATTGTCGATCTCGGTGCGAGGCACCTGCGCTTCTATGATCAGCGGCACATTCGCCGGCAAGATCTCCATGATGCTCTTGCCGCTCTCGATCACGCCGCCGGACGTGTGGTAGAACAGCCGCACGACAGTGCCCGAAACCGGCGCATTGATCGTCGCTCGGCGCAGCACGTTTTGCGCCTCGCGGGACTGTTCGCGGATGCTGTCCAGTTCGGTCTCAACGCCCTCGAGCTCGTCGAGCGCCGCCTGGCGGTAGGCGTTTTCTGTCTGCCGCATCTCCTGTTCGTGCTTGACGACCTGGGCGCCGGTCTCGGATATCTCGGCTGAGAGCCGCCCCATCTGCCCTTCGGCATCTGCTATCGCGCGCTGAATCGCCTTGATCTCGGTCGCGCGGATCAACCCTTGGTCGAGCAAGGTCTTCTTGCCGTTGTATTCCTCCCGTAGCAGACCGAGCTGTATCGTGACCGCTTTCAGCAACTGCTCATAACCGCCCGCCCGGAACTTCAGGGCGCCGATGTTCTGGTCGAGCAATCGGATCTCGCTGCTCATTTTGGTGCGCGAGCCCTCGAAGTTGAGGCGCTGGCTATGCACGATCGAAGCAATTTCCGGGTCGTCGCGATTTTCAGTTATTGTGGCCGGGAACTGTATAGTCTCCGCCCCATGCACCTCGGCGGTCAAGCGCGCCACGATCGCTTCAAGGCGCGCCTGGCGGAAGAACAACTGCCGTTCCTTTGCCCGCGCGGCCGTTTCGTCGAGCAGCACCAAAGGCTGATCGGTTACGACATGGTCGCCTTCGCTAACCAGAAGCTGCTTGATAATACCCCCTTCCAGGTGCTGGATGATCTTGTTCTGCCCAGTGGCCACGAAGCTTCCTTGCGCGATGATCGCGGCTGCGAGCGGTGCTGTGAATGCCCAGGTGCCAAATCCGCCGAAGGTGACGGCCATCAGCAGCAATCCGGCTGTCGTCTGCTTCCAAATGGAACGCGGTACGGCGCCATACCATTGAGCGTCTTCGATCTTGGCTATTTCCTTCACGGCCGATCTCTCTCATTTGACCTGAATATTGGCAAAATGGCCGCCATCGAGGCTCATGCCGCGCGCCGCCAAAGCCTGAAGCACTTCCTGACGCATCCCGAAAAGAGCCACGGTGCCGTTGACGAGCACCAGGATCTTATCCACGGTCTGCAGCAAAGCAGGCCGCTGTGTGATCGTCACCATCGTGATCTTTTGCTCTTTGGCTTGCTGCAGGGCGCGCGACAAAGCCAACTCGCCAGCGGTGTCGAGGTTCGAATTCGGCTCATCGAGGACCACCAATTTCGGGCTGCCGAAAAAGGCGCGCGCCAAAGCGATCCGCTGCTTCTGCCCGCCAGAAAGCGGCGCGCCATCGGCGGCGACAAAGGTCTCGTAGCCATGCGGCAGCGAGGCGATCAGTTCGTGAACGTCGGCCAGCTTGGCGGCTTCGTAAATTGCGCCATCATCGACGTCCTCGCGCATTCTGGCGATGTTCGCCTTGATCGACCCCGGGAAAAGCTGCACGTCCTGAGGAAGGTAGCCGATGCTTTCACCAAATTGCCGCTGATCCCAGTTCCGCAGGTCCATCAGATCGAGCCGCACGCTTCCCGAAGTTGGAAGGATCGAGCCGACGAGCATTTTGCCCAGGGTCGTTTTACCGGCGCCCGAATTGCCGATGATCGCAAGCGAGTCTCCGGCCTCCAGGCCAAAGCCGATGCCATTGAGCACGACACGTTTGGTTCCTTGCGGCACGAACAGCAGCCGCTCGACATCGAGACGCCCTTCCGGACGCGGCAGCTTCAGGCGTTCGAAGTTCAGCGGGGATTCCTTCAGCAGCGCACTGATGCGGCCAAAGGCGGCGCGTGACTGCACAACCTGGTTCCACCCTTCAATCGCACCCTCGATCGGGCCAAGCGCGCGACCGGCGATGATTGACGCGGCGATGACCATGCCGCCCGTGACAGAGCCTTCGATGGCCAGATAGGCGCCCCAGCCGAGCATCATGACCTGGGTCAGCAGCCGGACGCCCTTGGAAAGGGAAGCAAAGGCTATGTTTCGGTCCTGAGCTATGACCTGCCATCTGAGCGAGTTGCCGGTATCCTTGCCCCAGATCCACACGGCTTCCGGGATCATCGCGAGCGCGTTGATGATCTGCGAGTTGCGCGACATCGAATCGACGTGGAGGTTGGCTTTGGTTTGGCTTGTGTTGGCCTCGCCGAATGGCTTGGCGGTTGCGCGCTGGTTGGCGAGCGTGATGGCCAGCAGCAGCAGCGCCGTCGCCACGACGATGAAGCCGAGGTCGGGGTGGATCAGGAATATCGCCAGCATGAACAACGGGGCCATCGGCGCATCGAGAAGAGACAGCAACGTGCCGGACACCAGAAACGTACGCAGCTGCTGAAGATCCCCCAGCGTCTGATATTCGCGCCCGTTGCTGTGCAGTGAAGCCCTGGCGGCTGCGCTGAGGATTGGTCCGCCTAGTTGGGCGGCGACCTCGACCGCCGTGCGCATGAGGATGAAGCGCCGGATGGCGTCAAAAACCGACTGCAGAATGACCGCGCCGACAATCACCACCGTCAGCATCACCAGGGTGTCGACCGAGCGGCTCGTCAGGACGCGATCCGAAATCTGGAAGAGATAAACAGGTATCGCAAGCACCAGCACGTTGGTCGCGATCGTGAAGATCATCACCGCGATGAGGTTCTTCTTGACCGCGCGAAGCCCGGCTGTGAGGCTTGCCGAGAGATCGATTGGCCCGAGACGCTTGTGGAACGCGCCGCCGCCGCCATTCCCGCCACCACCACTGCCGCCCCCCTTGCCGGTTCCGGTCGGACCGCCGCCGCCAGGCACTTCCCGGGCAAGCAAGGGACCGCGGTCGCCCTCGATTGTCACGCCGGGCAGAACCGGCTTGTTTTTCATCTCCTGCGTGGGCGGCTCTACTCGCGCGCTCGGCTGGTCCTGCTTGCCTGGCGCGTCCTTCGGTGCGTTCGGCGTCTTCCGTTCCAATATTTCCGGCTCGGGCTTCGCGGGTTCTTCCTTTGGGGATACGGGGCGCTGGGCCGGCTCGGAGATCCGAGGGCTCGGTGGCCGGATCTCCTGCGTGGGCGGCTCTACCCGCGCGCTCGGCTGTTCCTGCTTGCCGGGCGCGTCCTTCGGCGCGCTCTGCGTCTTCCGTTCCAATATTTCCGGCTCGGGCTTGCGCGCCGGTTCTTCCTTTGGTGATACGGCGCGCTGGGCCGGCCCGGGGATCCTAGGGATCGGTGGCCGGATCTCCTGCGTGGGCGGCTCGCCTCCTCGTGCGCTCGGCTGGTCCTGCTTGCCGGGTTCGTCCTGCGGTGCGCTCGGCGGCTTGCGTTCCATTATTTCCGGCTCGGGCTTGCGCGCGGGTTCTTCCTTTGGTGATACGGCGCGCTGGGCCGGCTTGGAGATCCGAGGGCTCGGTGGCCGGATAAGGTCGGGCTTTCTAATGCTGTCTGCAGCTGGAGCAGTGGGCGCGGCCTGCGACGGAGCCGAAGGCGCTTTTGCTTGCGGGGAGGGTGGTTGCACCTCGCGTTGCTGAGCGCGGCTATCACCAGGTAAAGGCGCGGTGGAAGGGCGCGCTTGTTCGGTGACCTTGGCTTGTTCGGTGCCCTTGGCTGGCGCCGCGTCGCGAAGCGATGTTGGCGTTTCGGTTGGCCGGGCGTCCACTATGCGCCACAATTCGGCAACGACATCGTCCAGTTGTTCCACCGAACGATCGACCGCCCTGCTGTGACGAAACCAAGACTGTGCGATCGGCTCGGCGGCGCTTCGCCCGACTGCTTCGCCGCCGTCATCCGACCGGTCCCATTCTGGTTCTTGGGCGAAAGCGCGCCCGGTTTGATCGCGATCTTCGGTCATTGCTGCCACCCCGGTTCGAAAATCACGCGAGAACGCTTTGCATCGGATCGGAATAGGTCTCAGGCACGAGCGAGGGATACGCCACGTTTTGAGAGGCTTCCGGCGCCAGCATGTCGTCATCGAGGAAAGCGACCGCCTCATTCACCAGCACGTCGGGATTCTGGCCGCCAAGATCGGGGCCGGTGGAAATCAGCTCCGCCTGGATGAGGATCTCGTCCGAATAGATGCCGCCGCCGACATAGGTCTTGCCGGTGGAATCCACGTCGGCAATGTAGGCATAATTGACCAGCGAGTTGGTTCCCGTCGAAATTGTCCAGTCCGCCTCCGGATGCCCCAGCGCATTCATGGCCAGCGCCACCTGATCGCTGTCACCAAGAATGGTGGTCTGTTTGATGTATTGCAGATTGAGGATGTCGCCGGAGATGTAGAGCACCCGAATCGCCCCGATGCCCGCGAATGGGCCATCGCCCAGTATGTCGGAAAGGTCACCATTGCCGTTCTGCAGGCTTTCACACGCCTTGCGATAAGCTTCAGACATCGCCTCGAAGCGATCGCCGGCGCCGTAATTGACGATGTTGGCCTGGTTCCAAAGCAGATTGTCGCTGGTGGAGGCCGCGCCTTCGCCGGTTGTCTGGAAACCATCGACCGCGCCGATCAGGTCGTTATCCAGGAGCACGTTCAACTGATGGATGATGTTGGCGTCATAAATGTTTCCGCCGACGACGATCAGGTCGTAATTGAAACCCAGTTCGTCCAGCGAAATGTCGTTAGCCGCCGTGTTGGCGCCGGCTGTCACCAGCGTCTTGACTCCCGATGACGACAGGACGGAAACGTCATTGTCCGTCATGAAGGTGTATTGCTGGATCCAGTTCATGATGAGCAGGTCGCCTTCGACCTCGGTGACAACCCAGTGCTTGGGAAAGTCACCCTGCATGGCCTGCGACGCCGCAGCTTCCGCCGACGGATCGATGCGCTTGAACATCGCGATATTGAAGCCTTGGGTCGGATCGGTGGCGTTCAGGCCCCAACCGTTGATGGAGGAGCTGACGAGGTCGCTGTCGCACGCGACATTGATCTGAATGATCGCGTTGAGTTCGACGTGGTCGCCCATCACCGCGCAAACCGGCGACTGCAGCCAATTGTTGGCCATGGACACGCTGTTGACGAGGAGATTGCCGCCGGCTTCCAGCTCGACCGAAACGTCGATGTCGATGCTTCCGGACCCAGGCGTGTAGGAGGGTTGCTCGGGCTCTTCTTCCTCGTCCTCTTCCTCCTCGGCTCGACGGTGCTTCTCCGGAAGGTGATCGTCGAGCTTGGGCGCTTCGTCCACCGACTGCCCATTGACGTAAGTGCCTTCGATGACGTCAGCCTTGACGACGAAAACATCGGCTTCGCCATCCGTTTCCTCCGGATAGCCGTTGAGCCGCTCGCCGGCTGTCTTGATGACGGCCACTATCTCCTCGGACGAACCCGGTATTTCCAGATCGTCGATGGGAGACAGATCCGCCGCCGCGCCCAGCAAGGTCGCCATTTCGGCAGCATGGTTCGCTGCTGCGGGAGAGAATTTCAGGCCATGTCCGCCAGCGCCTGCATAGTCGTTGTCGGAGAGCTGAAGCTCCTGATTGATAAGGACCGCCACCGAGCCAGGGGGCTCGATCTCGGGCAGGATCAGGCGTGAAGGCGCACTCCCCATCGGCGGCGCTTCCGGATGGAGCAGGAAACCTGGATAGGCGACGTCCGGCTGCGGGATCGCAGGGATGTCTGGAGGAGCGAATTGGAAATCCGACCAGGGTGTCGTCAGGACAAGTTTGGGTGGAACCGGCGAATACTCGATCGAGGGAACGAAATCCTCCAGATCGTATCCTGCGTCAACGTTGACCGTTTGACTGGCAAGCTCCGGCCTTTCTTCCTCGACCGCCTGGGCCGCCTTGAATTCGTCATAGGCTTTCCTGAGACGGGCTTGCTCCAGCGTGATTTCAAAGAGTCCCACAAAGTGGCTGATCGCCTCGGTGATCTTGTCCATATACACGGAAGTTTCCTCCGGTTTTCGAGATCATCCGCGCCCTTGCCGGGTCGCGCTTCTCTTCTCTGGTTGGGAAGACTGCGCGGGGTTTTCCCCCGCGCAGTCCCTTTTTTGCAGGTCTCGCCGCGGCGAAACCGGCCATGCCAGTTATGTCGCGTCGTCTTCGCCAACCAGCGAGCTGGTGAGGTTGCCGCCCACCACAGTCATGTCGACCGAGTGGCCTTGCAGGTTGGCGCCCATCACGATCTGCTGGTTGAAGCCGTTCATGTCGATGGTGCCATTGGCGTTGGCCTGGCTTATGGCTTCAATGTGCTGGTCGTGGCCGATATTCGACCCCCAGCTGCCGCCGTCGCCGCCAGCGCCAGCCGCGCCGCCGGTCGCAGTCGCTGCGCCGCCGTTGCCGCCAGCGCCGGCCGTGGCGTCGCCGCTCCAGGCATAGCCACCGTCCGCTCCGTCAGCCCAGGCACCGCTGAGAGCAACCGCGCCCGTTCCACCGGTCGCCGTCGAAGCGCCGCCAGTCGCATCGCCGCCAGTCGCGGCGCCGGCCGTAGCCGCACCGCTGGTGGCTGCGCCACCGGTGTCGACGTTGCTCGCAAAGCCGCTGCCGGCTCCGCCGCTGCCGGCTCCGCCGGTTGCGTCGCCGCTCGTGCCAGCCCCACCCGCGCCGCTGTTGGCGCCGCCGCCGGCGCCGCCGACGCCAGAGCCAGTGCCAGAGCCAGTGCCAGTGCCAGAGCCAGCGCCGCCGGTCGAGTTTGCGCCGCCGCCAGTCGAGCTTGCAGCGCCGCCATCGACATCGGCGAAGTTGCCGGCATTCGCGCCGCCGCCACCGCCACCGCCACCGCCGCCACCGCCACCGCCGGTGTTACCGGCATCGGTGTCGCCATTCGCGGCGATCGGGATAGCTACGGCGACGTTGTCACTGCTCTTGTTCCCACCCCAATAGGGATCGTTGTCGCTGCCAGCCTCGGCGTCGTCCATCAGCGCCAGGGCGACAGGCACTGCGGTCGAGTTGCCGCCGTTGCCGCCGTTGCCGCCGTTGCCGCCGTCGCCACCCTTGGCGTCGGCAAAGCCAAGCGCGCCAGCGTCGCCGCCCTTGGCGTCGGAATCGCCGCCGTCGGCCTTGGAGTCGCCGCCGACGCCGACGCCCAGGCCGAGGCCCAGGCCGAGCCCGACGCCGTCGCCGCCGTCGCCGCCCTTGGCGTCGCCGCTGTAGCCGCCCTTGGCGTCGCCACTGTCGCCTTCGCCGCCCTTGCCGTCACCGCCGAGGCCTGCGCCGACAGCCACGCCGGACGCGTCGCCGCCCTTGGCGTCGCCGCTAACCGCGATCGGCACGGCGTCGCCGCCATTGGCGTTGCCGCCGTCGGACTTGGCGTCCGCGGAGCCGACGACAATCGGCACGCTCACGGCCACACCGCCGCCCTTGGCGTCGCCGCCCTTGGCGTCGCCGCTATCGGCATCGCCGCCCTTGGCGCCGAAGCCGCCCAAAGCGAGCGCATCGCCGGCATGGCCGCCGTCGCCGCCGGCATCAATGCCTTCCTCGGACTTGGCGTAGCCACCCTTGGCGTCGCCCTTGTTGCCGAAGTAGCCATCATTCTTGACCGTCGCGCTGCCGAGATAGTCGTTGTCCTTCATGTCGCCGGTCTGGTTGATGATGGTGGCGCTGTGGCCATTGCCGGCCCCGGCAAACGCGCCGTTCAGGACGTCCGAGAAGCTGATGTCATCGCCCGGATCGAAGCTGATGTCGCCGTCGCGGCTGAACATCATGACGCCGCCGAGGCCGACATTCACGTCGTCGAGGTCAGCGTAATCGTCGTCCGACTTTCCGTCGGACGACGCGTGGGCGCTAACATTGGCGTTAACATTGGTGTTAACGTTGTTGGTGTTGGTGTTGGTGTTGCTGTTGGTGGCGTTGTTGGTATTGGTGTTGCTGCTCGTATTGCTATTGCCGTTATTGTTGGTGTTGTTGCTGGTCGAATTGGCCGTAGCGTCGCCAATGCCGATGCCAGCTCCGACACCCACACCGACGCCGACGCCGGTGGCGTCGGCGTCGCTCTTGGAGTCAGCGCTGGATTTTGCATCGGCATCGGATTTGGCGTCGGCGCTGGCGTCGCTCTTGGCGTCGGCGCTGGCGTCGCTCTTGGCGTCGCCATCTCCGATATCGATTATGGTGTCGTCATCGGAGACATCGCCGATGAACTGCCAACCGGTGTTGGAGTTATTGCTGTTGCGAGTAGTCATTGTCGTTCCCTCGGTCAGGGGCCGCGACAACCGAACCACATTCATTCTGACGTGGTCTTGGGCTGCTCGCGGCCGTTAAGTTTTCATGTGGTTGGTTTTGGATCGCCTGCGCCTAGGGGACTAAGGCCGGAGATCCGGTCATCGTCTGTTTGTACGGCGTCACCTCCCTTTGACGGGGAGCGAGGCAGCCAGATTGCGCACGAGCTACCGCCTGCGCCGCCCAACGGTGCGGTCGCTCGCTGCTCTCGTGAATCTCTGGATGTTCCCCAAACTCCCAATACGGAACATTGGAAGTCTGTGGCCGTCAGCCGTAAATTGTAAGCTGATAGTTGGAGCTAGCCCGTTTGGGACGATCTGCTCGCCATGAAAGGTTAAATCCTGGGCGGAAGACCAGGTCGGTAGCAATCGTGAATGGCGGAGTTGCGCGCCGCGCCGCTGCCAGCACAGGGTTGCCCTAGCAATTGCCTAGCTCGTCAGGACTATATTTTTTCGCCTATTTTTGAGTTAGGAAGTCGTTAACGTGTGTCGTCCGGGTTGAGGGTTCCCGGCCTTTAGTGAGTGTTAGTAGATCAGGTGGGCCATGAATGGGGTGGATGGGGTGGAGGCGAGCGGACGAGGTCGAGCTGATACAGCCGATAGAGAATCCTGGGCACGACGAACCTTGCTGTTCATCGCCCCTGACGACACGATCTCCGATAGCCTGGTGCATGCCGTCGAAAGGGAATTCCCGTGGATCGGGGCTGAGCGGGTTCGCGACCTGTCCGCCACCTGGACTGCGTTCGATCCTTCGGTTTCCCTCATTCTGATCGATGCCGTGTTTCTAAGCGAAATCGATTCCTGTTCGGCCCAGCTGGCCCGCTTCCACCCCGCGGCCATGACCGCTGTGATGCAGGACGATGGCAGGAGGCCGCTTTTCCCCGACGAGGTCTTTGCGTCGCGAGTGGTGCGCGGCGTGCTTCCCATGAACCTGAAGCTGGATGTGTGGCTTTCCGTGATCAGGCTCATGCTGCGCGGAGGCGAATATTTCCCCTTGGCCATGTTTCAGTCCTACCTGAACAACGGCATGCCCCATAGCGACGCGAAGGAGTCGAAGCCCGCCATCAAACGGCAAGCTGCACTTGAGGAGTCAGGCCAACTGACATGTCGGGAGAGTCAAATCCTGGAGATGGCGTCGCAGGGACTGCAGAACAAAACCATAGCCGCCGCACTTCGCCTTTCCGAACACACCGTCAAAATTCACATGCACAACATCATCAACAAGTTGGGCGCCCACAACCGGACTGAAGCCGCAGCCCTTTTTCATGCCCGACGGGTTGCGGCCGCTAGAATGGTTCCCGGTGCGGATCGCCCGGTGATCTCAACTCTCACGTGAGCAGGTCGATGCCACGCTTCCAGGAGATCTTACTGCTTGTTGGTCAATTGAACTACACATGGACCAACACAGAAAGCTTGCTAATTTACCTGATTGCCGGTCTGGCGAAAGTAGACAAGGAGACTGCGATCGTCATTTTCCTGACGCTGAACACCACGCGTGCACGGATCGAGTTGGTCGAGCGGTTGGCGAAGATGGCGGGAACACCGGTTGAATGCCGACGCCAGGTTCTGGAGATTGCCAGTCAGCTTACCCGGCAGGGAAAGCTACGCAACAAATACAGCCACTGCATCTATTCGTTCGACGAAACGGGAACGCACGCGAGCACGCAACTCATGCGCATCTTCGACAGCAAGGATGCAATCAAATATGGGAAGATTGAGGAGCTCGACGATTCCGAGATGAAGAGGATCAGCGCCTCCATCCAAGCGATCCACGCAATCAACAAGGATATTTGGCGAGTCGTCGAAAGCAACTCCTTCCCGCATTGAACGCTTGTCCTGTGACGCCACGCATCGAGGTCGACGTAGGCCGTGATCGGGTCCGGGCCGCTGTGACGTCTGCCTGCACGCAGTATCGCGCGGAGCTGGTGATGGTGACGGTCGCGGCCAACCGTCGGGCTGAAGACGCCAGATCGAAGATAGATCCGGTTTGCGCCGCCGCGAAATCGGCGCGGGGCGATCAAGGCACGGCTGTCAGGTTCTTATCCGCGTCCACTTGCCGTTTTCGGACTGGGACTGCCGAGCAAAATAACGGTAAGACGTCCGTGACCAATTCCTGATCGCGCCCGTCCTGTTGTCCAGCACCAGGTCGCCCTTGCTGGTCCGCACCGTCAGGACCGTATGACCTGCGCCGCCAAGCGTCGCAACGGTCAGCAACAGGGCGGATGCGGGCCAACCGCGTTTCAACAACTCGGCTTTCTTGAGGATGGCGAAATCCTCGCAATCGCCTTCGGCGGTCGGCAAGCCCCAAACGTCGGCTCGGCCTGCGGAGTCTCTGTCGCCTCTCTCCCTGATGCGGCGATTAACCGACTGGTTCACGCTCGCAAGTTCCGCTTCCAGGCTCGGCGTGAGTTCGACCGCTTTGACCTTGCCGCGGGTGCTGCAGAGCGCCGGATCGCTGGCGCAGAATTTGTAGAAGGCGGCCGGCGCAAAGGCGTAGCCTTGCGTGGCCATCATCGTTGCTGTTCCGGTGGTTTGGTTGCTGCAGCCAGCCAGCAAAATGGCCGCCGCGAGAAGCGCCGCTGAACGAGTCACTTAGTGTCCCCTTTTGGTGGGTGGTCATAATGTTGAAGGGGCTTGGTAAATCAACCCTGACAATCGCGATTGCACAGGAACAAATTGTTTGTCATACTTAATAAAGTGTTACCGATGGTCGGTAACATTGACCCTTCGCGCAACCAAAGGGGACGGGAGCGCCTTTTTTCCCTCAAAAGGAGGAAGAAATGCACCTGTACCCTCACGTCTCGAACACGATTCGAAATATACTGCTCCTTTCATCCGCTGCCTTCACGGTGGCAATGATCACACCGGCAACCGCACAGCAGAGTCAACGTCCGCGGCTTGCGGCTGCACAGTGCCAACCTCTCACTGAAGCCAATTTCGCGCTTTGCTGTATTGCAGCCAACCGCACCAGCATTCTTTCCGCCGAGCAACTCGACATGTGCCCGCCGGTTACCACGGCCCTTATTGCCGCCGCCTTGAACGATGGCGGTGACGGCGATGGTGACGGCGACGGCGATGGTGACGGCGATGGTGACGGCGATGGTGACGGCGACGGCGATGGTGACGGCGATGGTGACGGCGACGGCGACGGCGACGGCGATGGCGATGGCGACGGCGGCAATGGCGGCGGCGGCGGCGGCGGCAATGGCGGCGGCGGCGGCGGCAATGGCGGCGGCGGCGGCACCGGCGGCAGTGGCGGCGGCGGCGGCACCGGCGGCAGTGGTGGCAGCGGCGGCAGTGGTGGCACCGGCGGCAGTGGCGGCGGCGGCGGCAGTGGCGGCAGCGGCGGCGGCGGCAGTGGCGGCGGCGGTGGCAGTGGCGGCAGCGGCGGTGGTGGCGGCAGCGGCGGCTAACGACCCAGCAGATATTCGCTCGATAATCTCGAAGGGTGAGCGTCTAAAGACGCTCACCTTCCGTTTGGGATACTGAACAGGAGGGCCGGCGCGAGGGTGACTATCGGCCGCGAAGCTATCGTCTTCACGGCGCCGGGGCTTTCGTCGCAGACCGGCCCTTCAATTGCACCGACAAGCCGGGATCTTCATCGGCTCTTGTACGCTCATTTGGAGCCCGGCCCTACAGCCGAGGCCGTTGCCACCGCATAGACCGTGCCGTTACAGTCGACAGTTGAAGAGCAGCCAAGAACTCGATCACTCTCGGCGAAACCATGTCCGCCCACCGAATGCAAACCTCCAAACGCCTCATGCCGAAGACGAACTTTCATCGGGCCGAACGGTCTCCCGAGCGACGGACAATCGTGTCGCTGCCGGAGGAGGTGGTAAGGATCCAAGACTTGGCGGAAGCTTGGATGATCCGCAATATTGGAAAAAGATGCCTGTTTATCTACAGTATTAATCCGTACACGGGCGAGAAATCTGAAAAAAATAATGAACTAAGACAGCTTATGTCGTCGCGCACATTAGCGGAAATGAGTGTAAGAAACCTCTCGCTTCGCCCTGTTCACCGCCGGAATTTGTCGTTCATCATGAATACGTGGTATAGGGAGGGGGGTGGTATTGGTTATATTGAATATGATGGCAAGTCAAAGCTCGGGGCGAATGCGATGCTGCTTCGCACATTCGCGGCAAGCCCTCACTTTGAACAGTTCCAGTTAAAGGCGAGTGCAGCCGCGGATGGTATCCTTGCGCTCCAGAATGCAGACGGGTCCTTTCGCCCTTGGCTAAAAGAGCCGAATTATTCCTTCGACGCAAAATACCTCTTAACATTTTACTCAGGGGAAGCATTAGTAGCTTTGCTTGAATATTATTTCCGGACTGGATTAACCCGTTATTTCGACGAAGCGGCGCGCAGTGCAGAATTCTATTTAGAGGAATATGTCCGCAATATCGCAAATAACTTTTACCCGGCATACGTCCCTTGGCACACCATCGCTTATCGGCATCTATATGAGCTAACGAAAGCCGGTAAATTCGCCGAGGCGGTGTTTACTCTGAACGACAAATTGCTTGAACTTCAGGACCGGTCGCACAGGATTGGGCGATTCTTCAATCCAGCAACCCCTCAATACGGCCTGCCGCACGCTTCCTCGGACGGTGTTTATACCGAGGGGCTGGCTTATGCATTCGAGATGGCGCTGCGGACCGGGGACGAGGTGAGAGCAGGGCGATACCTCGACGCTATTATGATCTCGTTGAAAAACATCGCATCCTTGCAATATAGAGAAAAACTGGATGAGTCTTCTCTTCCTGTTTATGCGTACCGAGGAGCGATCAGGACAAATGCAGAGAAAAATAGGTGGGCTCGCATAGACAATGCCCAGCATACGATAGACGCTATCCGAGCCTTGGGGAACTTTCTCGGAAGCAAGCAGGCTTCTACATTAGAGCCGGGGCTTTGACTCCCGTCAAAGGACAGCCGTGGGCCCCGAACTGCTCCTGCGTTTCTTTGCCTGGCAGTGCGACCAGCATTCCAGTCTGGATCTGTACCATTTCGACCTTCAACGCCACCCAGGATATTGCTCGTGGTTCTGCTTGACCGGCTCGAGCCATGATGCAAGCATGGGAGACCGTTCTGAACACATCAGGCTCATAAATGCCGACGTTGGAATATTTGTTGACCCCATCGCCGGAAGAGCTGGCGCAAACCCATGTGCTGTTTTTGGCGCGTCATGCCCTCGACTCCAGCCCGGAGCGTAGGGCCAAGTACGGCTACCACGTAGTCTACCATGCCATCATGCTCGAAACGCTGCGGGGGCTGGGTTTCAGGGTCACGCCGGCAAGCGAGCACGAGGTGCTGTTCGGGCCTCTCGACTTCGATTTTCTCTATGCCATTCACTCGCATGCGATATTCGATGGTCACGAGCTCCTGGCGCCGGCAATCGCGGCCTATCGTGGCGTCCCGTGTCTCGGCGCATCGGCGTCAAGTCGGGCGGTCTCGGAAGACAAGGTGTTGGCCAAGCAGTTGGCTGCTTCCTTGGGACTCGATGTCGCGAAGCACAGGATCATGCAGCCCGGTGAGGTCAACAATGATCGGTTCAGCCTGCCCGGTTCGTGGATTGTCAAGCCGCGAGGGGGTATCGCTTCCGACGCAATTGTAAAGGTGGAGAATGAAGCGGATTGGCGGGATGCGCTGGCAACCATCTCGGATCCGCGTCACGGCGGCCGTGAATTCATTGCAGAAGAGTTTGTGCCGGGCCTCAATCTGACGGTTCCAATTGTCGAGGGCTTCCCCCCAGGTTCACTGGCGGTCTTCGAGGAGCGCGGCCGCCCTGGCGACAATGTTCTGACTAATGAAGCAAAGCGAGGGCTCAACAGTTCCTACAAGTCCGCTCCTTACGACGGACCGGGAGCCGAGGAGGTTTCGGAGGCAACCGCGCGAATGGTGGCCGAGATGTCGCCATTCGACTATGCCCGCTTCGACTTCCGTTATGATCCCGACACTCGCCGGACCGTTTTCATCGAAGTGAACATCGCCTGCAACATGGCGCCGGCCTCGGCGGTCTATCGTTCGGCCGCCCTGCATGGGATCAAGTATGAAGAACTGGTGGGACATGTTTTGACGCACAGTCTCAGGCGGCAGAGAAAGCGGCAAAAATAACCGCAAAACGCTCGGTAAGGCACTTCAGTGATGGTCAGCGCATGCAAATTGATATGGTTGACAAATTCGAAGCGTTGGAGCCGCTGAGAGAGAATTGGGACCGGATATATGACTCCGATCCGGAGGCGAACTTTTTCCTGTCGTGGCCATGGATGTCGAATTGGCTGCGACGCCCAGGTTGGATGATCTTGGCTGCGCGGCCGTCTCCCGCAACAAACGAGTATGTCGCCTTCTTCCCTTTGCAACTCGTCACCGGGCTTGATGAGCAGACGGGATTTTATAGCAGCATAAGGATGGCCGGCTCGTATTTTGCTACCTATACGGGCTTCATCTGCGTTCCCGAATTCGAAGAGCAAGTCATTTCGTCGTTCGCCGATCGCCTGCAGGCGCGGAATTGGAGAGCACTGCACTTCGACGACATTTCGATATCGGCCAAGCGCCGTCAAATGCTGCTTGGAAGCTTTTCTGACAACGATTTTGTGAAAGAAAAAATTGAACGACGTCGCCATACAACCCGAACAGGCGAAAATATAAATCATGACATCTATATGTATGTCGATCTGCCAGCCGATTGGGACGAATTCCTGGATGGCAACCTTGGCCCGAAAACCCGCCGTGATGTCCGTCATTTTCTTCGCCAGGTCGAGAATAGCGGAGAATACAGGATAACTGTCGCGGATTTCGAGACAATCCAAAATGACCTCGAGGTTTTCTTTCAACTTTGGCTTACGCAGTGGGAGGCCAAAAGCCGTGTCTATGCTCAGGGTATTATTGCCAACTGCCGCTATATGTTACTTGAATGCCACAAGGCGGGTGTACTGTTCGCGCCCGTATTGTGGAAAGGCGATACTCCATTAGGAGTACACATTGCGTTTATCGACAAGTCAAAGCGTTCACTCGTCTGTTTCCTCGTCAGCCGCAATCTCGCAATTCGGAAGCCTTCACCGGGCTTGGTGCTTCACGCCTACAGCATCCGTTGGGCAATTCAAAACGGCCTCAGGACTTACGACCTTGGCACTGGAGATTTTTCGTACAAGTACAGTTTCGGATCGAAGGAGCGGCTTGTAGAGGGTGTCCGGATCGACTCCACCAACATTCGCGCAAACAAGCTGGATCGAAGAAGCCTTGCCTCGGTGATTTCGTCGGTGCGAAAGCTGCGTCAGGAGGGGAAGTTCCATCTGGTGGAGCGCGGTTGCAGGCAGGTGCTCGAAACCGAACCGAGCAATCTGGAGGCGCGCCGGCTTCTGAACGAGGTGTTGGCGGCTAGGCGTATTGAGGAGCAATTTTCGAGTGCGTTGCAACGCCATCGGAGCAGGCGATTTTTGGATGCCCGGAGGATCTATCTCGAGGTGCTGGCTGAAAATCCCCGGCATTACGGCGCTAATTATCTGTTGGGCGTTCTTTGTCTTCAGGCCGGTCAGTATCAGGCAGCGGACACCTACCTGGCTCGCGCCACCGAGATCAATCCGAAAGCCGCAGCTGCTTACAACAACAGGGGGCATGCCTTGCGCGGCCTGAAACGGTATGATGAGGCTCTCGCGTGCTACGAGAAAGCCATCGCGGTGAAACCCGATTTTGTGCAAGCTATGAACAATCGGGGGGTTACGCTGCGGGCGTTGGGGCGCATTGATGAAGCACTCGCCAGCTTTGACGAGGCGCTCACGCTCAAACCGGACTTTGCCAAGGCCTTATCCAATCGCAACCAGTTGCGTGCGCCTCTGCCGCGCTAGCCTTTCCACTCCATCGATAGCCCATGCGGATCGCAGACCGCGAGCGTTTTGACCCTGCGCTCGCCATTGAAGTATCTGCTGACCTTGAGAGGATTGAACGTCTCAGTGGGATTCGGGTGTGCGACCTCGCCTTCCACGGTGACGCGCCAGACCGGCGCCGTCTTGCTCGCCTCCAACAGGATATCGTTTATGCGTCGGTGTTGATCGCCAGAAAGCTGATAGCCCATTATCGTGTGATACACGCACCGGGCTTGATAAGGCCGAATCTCGGCCAGCGCAGAGCTCAGATTCAACACGGCGTCGCCGCCTCTGATCCGGGGCGGATGCGCGGCGGCGACCTTCAAGGCGCCATCCAGTTTTGTAAGCCGGTCGATGCGCTCGGGCCAGACAAGCGCCTTGAGCCACCGGCGTTCATTTTCATCCCGAACATCGGTCGGATAAAGTTCGAGGCCGATCCTCGATGAAACGGGGGGCGGGAACGTCCCCAATACAGGCACGCCGGGCCCTTCAAGGATGCAGGAAAGGACGAAATCCGCATCGGTCCACCGCTCCAGCTTCGGAGCGCCTTTCCCGTCCGTATACCGATATCCATACATGTCGAAGTTCAGGTTCAGGCCGGCGCTGGATCCGATCTCGACGAGGCCAAGCGGAGCGGCGGCTTCGCGCGCAACCAGATCGAATGCGGGCAGCAGCAGCGCGCTGCGGCCGGCCTCGTTGGTGTTGGTGGCGCGCTTCGCGATGATGTCGACGAGTTCAGCTTCGTGGGCACCGCAAAAAGCGGCGAAAAGTTCGAATGCGCGATCGTCGGCCGGCCGCGTTCCGCCCAGACTCGGATAATAATCCTTGAGAGGGTGGTCGACGCCCCCAAGCAGGAGATACTGTACCGCGCCGAAGACAAGGTTCGCCGCCGGCTGACCCTTCCTGCGCCCTGCCGCCAGGCGCTGCAGCGCGACATTGTCCGCAATCCCGAGCGACAGCTTTTCATAGAGGGGAGAGCCGCCACGACGAGACTCGTTGGCAAAGAAGCGGTAATAGTGAGCGCTTGTTTCAAACACCACCATAGCACGAACCTAGCGGGCAATAGATGTCTTTGGATGTGGCTTCTACCTGTAATTGCCTTAATGCTTTCGGCCCAGTGGGTCAAGGAACAGGGCGAACAATAGATGCTTTCGAGCATACATTCCTGAGGGGCTGGCGGATGAACGAAACCGTGGACGATTCACCTTCGGGATATACTGTCATTGATGGCGCCTTTCGCGATGAATCGCGCAGCCGTTCGGTGCCGTACCGGCTTTATGCCCCCGCTCCCCTCTCTGGCGCTTACCCGGTGATCCTTGTGTCGCATGGCATTGGCGGATCGCGCGAGGCGATGCCTTACCTCGGGCGGCGCCTGGCGGAAAGCGGTTACGTGGCGGTGCACCTGCAGCATAGCGGGACGGACAGTTCGATCTGGCAACACGCAAACTCTCTTGGGGAAGTCTACCGCATTCTTCGTGAAGCCATGTGGGACGCCAATGCTGCGCGCGCGCGATTTCAGGACGTGCCGTTTGCCCTGCGCGAGCTTGCGCGCTTGAACGGCGAGGGGCGGCTCGCCGGCCGCCTGGATTTGACACGCATCGGCATGGCCGGACACTCTTATGGAGGCGTCTCAACGATGGTTGCCGCAGCGCAGAGAATGGGTCCGGGCGGGCAGTGGTCCTTCAAGGACCCAAGAATTCGCGCTGGCTTGGTCATGAGCCCCAACATTCCCATCCAGGGCGGCGAGTTGGCCGCCCTTTACCGCGATATCAGTATCCCGCTCTTTCACATCACGGGCACGAAGGACGGCAATGCGGTGCCCGGCAACAAGGAATTCGATCCGATACAGCGGACCCTCCCTTACGAAGCGCTGACGATCCCTCATCAATATCTGCTCGTTCTCGACGGTGCTGGCCACAATGCGTTTTCCGGCCTGAAGCACGGACCACACGCCCACGGCCCCGAGGAGGAGACCCGCTACACTCGGGTTGTACAAGACGGAGCAGTGTCGTTCTTCGATGCCTACCTGAATGGGAAAACGGCGGCTCTGGCGGCCCTTCGCCAGGAGTTTCAATCCAGCCTTGAGCCGACCGATAGGTTCGAATGGAAATAGCTGGAAGTCCGCCAGCGTTCACCGACAGTTATTCGACCTGGATTCGACGTGGCAGGTAGGGGAAGTCGCTAAGCGCTTGAATTTGCTGGTACGCCCAAGGGGAATCGAACCCCTGTTACCGCCGTGAAAGGGCGGTGTCCTGACCGCTAGACGATGGGCGCGCTCAGATGTGAGCGCTTATAGTTGCGTTGCACCAAACCGGCAACCCGTCTGCCGCTCCCTGCGACAACTTTTTTCAGTGACCGCAAAACCGCCCATTTTCAGCGCTTTCCCCGGTTCGACGCGGCATCGCATGCCGACCTGCACACTGCGGGCGTTGCATAGACGAGAGGGAGAACCAGCCGTTACCGCCGCCGACGGCAGCGCCAGTTCCAGTCGCGCTCGGGACCGACGTCGATGTGCACGGATTCGGTATGGCAGTAGGTGCCGACGCCGCCGCGCCCGGGCATGCTGCGGATGTAGCTTGCCAGTTGCGCTTTCGAGACGCCTGGAACCTGGATGTCGGCGGCGGCGCAATACATGTGCAGCGAATTCTTGGCGCCGTTGGCGCGACGGTTGCGGGCCGGATCACGATAGCCGGAGGTGACGATCATCTTCTTGCCGTAGTGGCCTTCGATCGTCTTCAGCACGCGGACCAGCGAAGGTTTTAGGCAGGCAACGTCGACATTCTCGGTCTGCTTCAAAAGACCGTTGGGCGCCAGCCTGGCAAGCCCGGGAGCGTATGCCACCTGATAGGCGCCGCCTTCATCCTCGTTCAGATCGACGTCGCTATCGTCGTCGAGGCCGGATTTGCGCTTGATCTCGAAAAGCGCGGTCTTGCGCACGCCGGGCAGCGCGTCATCGGTGAAATGGCTGGTATCGCCGAGCGAAGCCAGTTGCACCGGCTTTTCAGCCGATTTAGCCGAGGCCAAGGTGATGGCGGGTTTTGCCACCAGCTTGGGCTGCGCCGCCGGCGGTTGCTCGCCCGACCTGTTGTTGGCCTGCGGGGCAGGTGCTGCCGAGGCGGGCGTGGCGCTGAACAAGGAGGCGAGGAACCCCTTCTTCTTTGGCGCATAGGCCTGCGGCTCCGCGGCGGTCACATAGACCGGATTGTTCGTCGCCGGCGCGGCGGCCTCGGCCTTTGACTTCTGCGCGGCCGTGCCGGCATCGGCGGTTTCAGTCTTCTGCGTAGCAGCGTCGGCCTGTTCAACCGTCTGCGCCGCCTGTGGCTGCGGCGTCTGGCCCGCAGCCATCTCTGCGCCCGCTTTGGCCGGGACGGGGAAGCCGGCATCCGACTTGGCGCCTCCTTGGGGAGCCTGCGCTCCTGGCTTGGCCACTGGGACGTAAGCGACCTGCTCGGGAAGGCTTGTGTCGCCCTTGGCGGTCATCGTCATTTGTGAAGTCGTCATCTGCGACGACGAGTCAGTGGTGACCTGTTGGGTGCCGGAGGCGGTGCTGATGTCCGTAGCCGAGGCATTGTAGCCAGGCATGCCGACGGACAGGGACGGGTCGCCGGCCGAGGTGCAGGACGCCAGGAGCACGGAGAAAAGCGCGGCCGCAATGGCGCGGCTTTCTCCCTTCGCGAGGCGCGATCCTGCTGATTTCAAAACCAAATTCCCCCTCGATGCCCGGTCGGTACGTCATTGGCGGCGTCGAAACGTCTCGCCGCAATAAAACCTTGTCCCCGAACGGAAACGAGACCTGTGTCAAATCCGCAAGCCCCAGAGTAATTCGACGGTTAGAAAAGAATCGGGAGTGCTTAAGGGTTGACGACACCATTTCGCCCTCTTTTACCGGCGCGTCAACTCACCACACATTACAGAAGGTTACACACGCACCTTGACATAGGTGCCTGGCGCATCGCCCAGGGTTTTCATGTGCTTGCCGGGTTTGCGGGCCGGCACGCGGCTGTCGTCCTTGGCCTCGATCCAGCGTTGCCAGTGCGACCACCAGGAGCCGGGATGGTTCGTGGCCTTGGCGAGCCACTCGTCGAAGTCGCCCGTTGGCTTGCCGCCGGTCCAGTAGTGATATTTCTGCGCCGCCGGCGGATTGACGACGCCGGCGATGTGGCCGGAGCCGGCCAGGACGTAGTCGACCTCGCCTCCGAAATATTTCGAACCGAGGAACACCGAAAGCGCCGGCGCGATGTGGTCTTCCTTGGAGGCGAGGTTGTAGACCGGGATGGTGACATCCTTCAGCGATACCACGCGGCCCGCGAGTTCCATCTCGCCTTGCGAAAGTCTGTTCTCGAGATAGCAATTGCGCAGGTAGAAGGAATGGTTGGCTGCGGCCATGCGGGTCGAATCGGCGTTCCAGTAGAGCAGGTCGAAGGGCAGGGGATCCTTGCCGCGCATGTAGTTGTTGACGACATAGGGCCAGATCAGGTCGCCCGAGCGCAGCATGTTGAAGGCGGTCGCCATCTTGGTGCCGTCGAGATAGCCTTTCTCGTTCATCGCCTTTTCGACGGCCGCGACCTGCTCCTCGTCGACGAACACTTTCAGGTCGCCGGCATGGGTGAAATCGACCTGCGTGGTGAAGAAGGTGGCCGATTTGATGCGGTGGTCGCCTTCCTGCGCCAAAAGCGCCAGGGCGGCCGCCAGAAGCGTGCCGCCGACGCAATAGCCGACGGCGTTGACGTCCTGTTCGCCGGTGGCCTTTTCGATCGTGTCCAGGCCGTATTGCAGGCCCTCTCTGATATAGGCCTCCCAGCTCTTGGTGCCGTGCCGCTCGTCTGGGTTGATCCAGGAAATGACGAAGACGGTGTGGCCCTGCTCGACGGCCCAGCGGATGAAGGATTTTTGCGGGTTGAGATCGAGAATGTAGAATTTGTTGATCCATGGCGGGCAGATCAGCAGCGGCCGCTTGAGCACGGTCTCGGTCGCCGGATCATATTGCAATATCTCGGCGACGTCGCTGCGGCCCACCACCTTGCCGGGTGTCGTGGCCAGGTTCTTGCCGATCTCGAAGGACGAATAATCGGCCTGCCTCAGTTTCAGGTCGCCCTTGCCGGCGGCGATGTCCTCGGCCAGCATCTTCATGCCGCGCACCAGGTTTTCGCCATTCGAAGCGATGGTCTCGCGAAACAGTTCCGGGTTGGTCAGGATGAAATTCGACGGCGAGATGGCGTTGGACACCTGCTTGACGTAAAAACCGGCCTTGTGGCGGGTGTGCTCGTCCAGGCCGTCGGCGTGCTCGACCAGTTCGTTCGCCCAGCGCGAGGTGACGAGATAGGCCTGCTTGAGGAAATCGAAGAAAGCGTTGCGGCCCCATTCCGGGTCCTGGAAACGCTTGTCGCCTGGCTCGGGCTTGACCGCGTCTTCGGCGTCTTCGCCGCCGTCGCTGAGGCGCTGGATGGAGTTGGCCCAGACGGTCATGTAGCCGGAAAACAGCCGCGTCTGCGCCTCCAGCGCGCGCTGCGGATCGGAAAGCCAGTATTCGCTCAGCTTGGAGAAGGTTTTCACCATGTCGACGACCGGCTCGGCGACATGATCGCGCACGTCGCCTTTTTCGCGCGGCTCGGCCCATGCGGAAGCCGCCTTGCCGGCCTGCTCGATCATGCGCGCCATGTTCAAGGCGAAGCGTTCCGGGTCTTTAACCAGATATTGCTCGACGGTCGAAGGCCGGTCATCTTCCGATTTGCCCGAATCGGGTGTTTTGGACATGGTTCGCGGGGTTCCTCCCGAAGCGTTTTCTTGACATATTATCATGACACATCAGACCGGGTCCAACGCGCTCTACCTCGGCTGCCAGGGAAACATTATGACGATTGATATTGGCGAAGCTGTTTTTTCTGGCACGGGTCGTTTTTGCCGCATGGGCGCGGCGGTCGTCTTGCTGGCGATATCAGGCTGTTCGAGCACCAACATCGAGGGCGCCACGCCTGTCGCTTCTACCGATGGGCCGAAGAACACCGGCACCTATCCGAACCTGAATGTCCCGCCGCAGGCGGCGGCGGAGCAATTCACCGAGACGGAAAGAAACGCCAAGCTCGCCCAGTTGAAGGCGGAGGCTCAGGCGCAGGGCTCAAAGGGCGGCGCGGTCAAGGTCGCGAACCCGGCGGCGCTGAACACATTGGCGAAGCAGCACGGCACCGATGCGCTGAAGCAGATCGAAGCCAAATGCGATCCCGCCCTCGACCCTACCTGCAAATAGGGTTATATCGCGCGACCGACAACCACCTTTGCAAAAAGCCACTTTGTCCGTCTGGAATTGACCAACCACTGGAACTGATATGGAAGAATTTCACAAGGTCCGCCGGCTTCCGCCTTACGTCTTCGAGCAGGTCAACCGGCTGAAGGCCAGCGCCCGCTCGCGCGGCGCCGACATCATCGACCTTGGCATGGGCAATCCGGACCTGCCGACGCCCAAGGCCATCGTCGACAAATTGTGCGAGGTGGTGCGCGACCCGCGCACGCATCGCTATTCATCGTCGCGCGGCATTCCGGGCCTGCGCCGCGCCCAGGCCAATTACTATGCCCGCCGTTTCGGCGTGAAACTCGACCCGGACACGCAAGTGGTGGCGACGCTGGGCTCGAAGGAGGGTTTTGCCAATATGGCGCAGGCCATCACCGCGCCCGGCGACGTGATCCTGTGCCCAAACCCGACCTATCCGATCCACGCTTTCGGCTTCATCATGTCGGGCGGCGTCATCCGCTCGTTGCAGGTGGAGCCGGACGACGGCTTCATTCCGGCGCTGGAGCGCGGCATCCGCCATTCGATCCCGAAGCCGCTGGCGTTGATCCTCAATTATCCGTCGAACCCGACGGCGCAGGTCGCCTCGCTCGATTTCTACAAGGAGGTGGTGGCCTTCGCCAAGAAGAACGACATCATCATCCTGTCGGACCTTGCCTATTCGGAAATCTATTTCGACGGAAATCCGCCGCCTTCGGTGCTGCAGGTGCCGGGCGCGATCGACGTGGCGGTCGAGTTCACCTCGATGTCGAAGACCTTTTCGATGCCCGGCTGGCGCATGGGTTTTGCCGTTGGCAACGAGCGGCTGATCTCGGCGCTGACGCGGGTGAAATCCTATCTGGACTACGGCGCCTTCACGCCGATCCAGGTGGCGGCCGCGCATGCGCTCAACGGCGACGGCGCCGATATCGCCGAAGTGCGCGACATCTACCACAAGCGCCGCGACGTCATGGTCGACGCCTTCAGCCGCGCCGGCTGGGTCGTCCCGGCGCCGGCGGCGTCGATGTTCGCCTGGGCGCCCATCCCGGAGCCGTTCAAACATCTCGGCTCGCTCGAATTCTCCAAGCTTCTGATCGAGCATGCCGACGTGGCAGTGGCGCCGGGCGTCGGCTTCGGCGAGCATGGCGACGACCATGTGCGCATCGCGCTGGTCGAGAACGAGCACCGGATCCGGCAGGCGGCGCGCAACATCAAGCGCTTCCTGGCGTCCAGCGCCAAACAGCCCAACAATGTGGTGCCGCTCGCCGCCCATCGTTGAGTTGCCTGATACCATATCGACCAAATTCTTGAGGGGCGTCGCCGGACATGGCTGAAGCGTTGCGTGTTGGAATCGCCGGTCTTGGCACCGTCGGCGCGTCGGTGGCGCGCGTGCTGCGCGACAAGGCGGCTGAACTGACGCGGCAATGCGGCCGCGAGGTCGTCGTGTCGGCCGTTTCGGCCCGCGATCCCAAACGCGACCGCGGCGTCGATCTCGGCGCGGCCAAGTGGTTCGACGATCCGGTGGCAATGGCGCAGACCGCCGAGATCGATGTCTTCGTCGAGCTGATCGGCGGCGACGAAGGGCCGTCGCATTCATCCGTGAAAGCGGCGCTTGAAGCCGGCCGCCACGTCGTCACCGCCAACAAGGCGCTGCTTGCCAAGCACGGCGTGGCGCTGGCCGAGACCGCCGAGAAGAAGGGCGTTCTGCTCAATTACGAGGCGGCGGTGGCGGGCGGCATTCCGGTCATCAAGACGATGCGCGAGGCGATGGCCGGCAATTCGGTGACCCGCGTCTTCGGCATCCTCAACGGCACCTGCAACTACATCCTGACCCGCATGGAAGCCGAGGGCCTTTCGTTCGACGACTGCCTGAAGGATGCGCAGCGGCTGGGCTATGCCGAGGCCGACCCGACCTTCGACATCGAGGGCCATGACACCGCGCACAAGCTGTCGATCCTGACCAGCCTTGCCTTCGGCACGAGGATTGCCGCCAATGACATCTATATGGAAGGCATTTCCAACATCAGTCAGGCCGACATCCGCGCGGCCGGCGATCTCGGCTACCGGATAAAGCTGCTCGGCGTCGCCCAGCGCACGGAAAGCGGTATCGAACAGCGCGTGCACCCGACCATGGTGCCGACGGCCTCGGTCATCGCGCAGGTGCACGGCGTCACCAATGCGGTGGCCATCGAAACCGATATCCTTGGCGAGCTTTTGCTCTCCGGTCCCGGTGCCGGCGGCAACGCCACCGCATCGGCGGTGGTCGGCGACATTGCCGACATTGCCAAGAGCCGGCCCGGCTTCCAGCACGCCCCAGTCTTCGGCCTGCCGGCGAAGGAATTGCGGCCGTACAAGAAGGCGCAGATGCGCAGCCATGCGGGCGGCTATTTCATTCGGCTGACCGTGCATGACCGCATCGGCGTCTTTGCCGCCATCGCCAAGCGCATGGCCGACAACGACATTTCGCTGGAATCGATCGTGCAGCACGCCGCCGGGCCGGATACCGCGTTGCAGAAGACTGTGATCCTCGTTACTCACGAGACGACGGAAGCGGCGGTCCGCAAGGCCGTCGACGGCATCACCAAGGACGATCATCTGACCGACAAGCCGCAGGTCATCCGCATCGAGCGGGCGGAATAGGCATATCTCTTTTCTCCATCAATCGATTGATATCCTTGTGTTTTCAAAAAGGACCCGCAGAGGTCTTGCTGTTGTCATGGAGCTTTGAGACAACCGGCGCGCCTCTGGCGGGAGGCAATGTGCCAACGAGGAATGTCCACCGATGAACGTTGCCCAGAACATCGTCGCCGGCCTTGACCGGATACTCACCATGGAACTGGTGCGTGTGACCGAACGCGCCGCCGTTGCGGCAGCCAGATTGCGCGGGCGCGGCGACGAAAAGGCCGCCGACCAGGCCGCGGTCGACGCGATGCGCGAAGAACTCAACCGCCTCGCCATCAATGGCACGGTGGTGATCGGCGAAGGCGAGCGCGACGAGGCGCCGATGCTCTATATCGGCGAAGAGGTCGGTTCCGGCAAAGGCCCCGCGGTCGATATTGCGCTCGATCCGCTCGAAGGCACGACGATCTGCGCCAAGAACCTGCCTAATGCACTGGCGGTCATCGCCATCGCGGAAAAGGGCAGCCTTCTGTTCGCGCCCGACGTCTATATGGACAAGATCGCCATTGGCCCGGGTTATGCGGACGGCGTCATCGACATCGATGCTTCGCCGGCCGAAAACATCGCCAGCCTGGCCAGGGCCAAGGACGTGGCGGTGTCGGAGATCACCGCCTGCATCCTCGACCGGCCGCGCCATGGCGCGCTGATCGAGGCGGTGCGCGCCACGGGCGCTGCGATCCGGCTGATCGGCGATGGTGACGTCGCCGGCGTCATCCACACCACCGATCCGGACGAAACCGGCATCGACATCTATCTCGGCACCGGCGGCGCGCCGGATGGTGTGCTGGCGGCGGCAGCGTTGCGCTGCACCGGCGGCCAGATGCAGGGGAGGCTGATCCTCGACACGCCGCAAAAGCTGGCGCGCGCGGCGAAGATGGGCATCCTTGATCCGAGGCGGGTCTACCGCGCGCAAGACATGACGCGCGGCGACGTGCTGTTCGCAGCAACCGGCGTGACCGACGGCAACATGCTGGCCGGCGTCAAGTTCGGCCGCAATTCCATCACCACGCATACGATCGTGTTGCGCTCGTCGTCGCGCACCGTGCGCGAGATCAGGGCCAAGCACCAGGATCTGGAAAAGTTTTGATTCCCGACTCGGGCTTGCCGTCGCATATTGTGAGAAATGACAATCCGCAGACGGCGCGTCGCATGACGGGCGAAAACCGTATCTTCCTCGATGTCAGGCAGTCGGCATCAGGTGTTTCCTGGGAACACCGGTTGACCGAGCGGCAGGACATGACCGCGCTTGCCATAGCGCAAGGCTATGGCGTGCCGGACATCGTCGCGCGTGTGCTTGCCGGGCGCGGCGTGACCGCCGAGCAGACCGAGCGGTTCCTTGATCCGACCATCCGCGACCTTTTGCCGGACCCGGCGTCGCTGACCGACATGGACAAGGCCGCCGCTCGCATCGCCGGGGCAGTCGTTGCCAGGGAAAAGGTGGCGATCTTCGGCGACTACGATGTCGACGGCGCGGCCTCGTCGGCGCTGCTCAAGCGGTTCCTCACGCATTTCTCGGTGCCTGCAGAGGTCTACATACCGGACCGTATCTTCGAAGGGTACGGCCCCAATCCGGAAGCGATGCGCGAACTCGTCTCGCGCGGCGCGACGCTGATCGTCACCGTCGATTGCGGCACCAACAGCGCCGTCTCCGTCGACGCGGCGAAGGTTGCCGGCGCCGATGTCGTGGTGCTCGATCATCACCAGCTCGGCGGTCCGTTGCCGGCAGCGGTTGCGGTCGTCAATCCCAATCGCGAGGACGACCTTTCGGGGCAGGGCCATCTTTGTGCCGCCGGCGTCGTCTTCCTGGCGCTGGTGCAGACGGCGAAGATCCTGCGCGGCCGGTTGCCGGATGCCGCACCGCCGGACCTGCTCGGCTTGCTCGACCTCGTCGCCCTGGCGACTGTTTGCGACGTGGTGCCGCTGACCGGCGTCAACCGCGCCTTCGTGGTCAAGGGACTGCAGATCGCACGCCAGCAGAGGAACGAAGGATTGGCGGCATTGGCGCGGGTCTCGCGCATCGGCGAGCCGGTCAGCACCTTTCATCTGGCCTATCTGATCGGCCCGCGCATCAATGCCGGTGGGCGCATTGGCGACGCAGCACTCGGCAGCCGCCTGCTTGCCAGCGACGATCCCGTCGAGGCCCGCACCATCGCCGAGACGCTGGACCGGCTCAATCAGGAGCGGCAGCAGATGGAACTGGAGATGCTGGCCGCCGCACGCGTCGAGGCCGATGCCGAACTTGCCGGCGGCAATGGGCCAGCCATCGTCGTCACCGCCAGCTCCAACTGGCATCCGGGCATCGTCGGCCTGCTGGCCTCGCGGCTCAAGGACCATGCGCGCCGGCCGGCTTTCGCCATTGCCTTCAACGCCAACGGCGTCGGCACCGGGTCGGGCCGTTCGGTGTCGGGCTTCGATCTTGGCCGGCTGGTGCGCGAGGCGTCCATTGCCGGGCTGATCGTCAAGGGTGGCGGCCATGGCATGGCGGCCGGCATCACGGTGGAGTGGGCGAAACTTGGCGCGCTCAGGGCTTTCTTCGAGGAACGAGCGGCGGCCGAGGTGTTCCGGCTGCAAGGCGAGGAAAGCCTGGCGATCGACGGTGCGCTGGCCGCCGAGGGCGCGACGCTTGGCCTGCTCGATGCACTGGAGAAAGCCGGCCCGTTCGGCGCCGGGCATGTCGCGCCGGTCTTTGCGCTGCCGCGCCATCGCCTTGCCGATGCGAGGCCGGTCGGCACCAATCACATCCGCGCCGAGTTGCAGTCGGAAAGCGGTGGCCGCATCCAGGCGATCGCGTTTCGCGCTGTCGATACGGTGCTCGGCGAATTCCTGTTCAAGAACAGGGGCAAGCGGGTGCATGTCGCCGGTTCGCTGTCGGGCAATCACTGGAACGGCAACCGCACGGTGCAGTTCCGCATCGTCGATGCCGCACGCGCATGAGGATAGCTTCCGTTTTCTGCGCGGACCTTCAGTTCGGGTCGCGCTTCAGGCAAGAACCGTCTGCAGGCGGGCCAACTCGTCGATCTGGGCCATTGTCACCTGATAGCCGGTGCGGATCGCCTCGTCGGCGCGGTGGAATTCGGTCAGGCCGATATGGCTGAGCTTTGGCTGCAGCGATATATCGGGCGGGTCGCCGGCAAGTCGCGCCCGCGAAATGCGATCCTGGATGATGTTGAAGGCTTCGACCATAACGCCGGTAATGCCGAGCCGTGTCTGGTATTGGTGCCCTGTGTCGATCAGACCGGGCCTTGGCGCGTTCTTCTCGACAACCAGTTCGCCGGCGCTGTGCTTGATGACGGCGGCACGGCCGAACAGATCGTAGTGAAGGTTCACCGCCACCACGAGCGGCTGCTCGTAGGCGCGGCAGACCGAGACCGGGACCGGATTGACCAGCGCACCGTCGACCAGCACGCGCCCGTTGCAACTGACCGGTTCGAACACGCCGGGCAGGGCGTAGGAGGCGCGCATGGCGGTGATCAGCGAGCCGCCCGACAGCCAGATTTCATGGCCGGTGCGGATCTCCGTGGTGACGCAGACGAAAGGCTTGGGCAGATCCTCGAAACGGATGCCGGCCATGTGCTCGCGCAGCCGTGCATCGAGCTTCATGCCGCCGAACAGTCCGCTGCCGCGCAAATTGAGGTCGAGAAGACCAAAAATGCGCCGCTTGGTCAGGCTTCTGGCGAATTCTTCCAGCTCATCCAGCTTGCCGGCAAGGTAGCAGCCGCCGACCAGCGCGCCGATCGAGGTGCCGGCGATCATCGACACTTCGATGCCGGCTTCGTCGAGCGCCCGCAGCACGCCGATATGGGCCCAGCCACGCGCGCAGCCGCCGCCCAATGCCAGCGAAATGCCTGTTTTCCTGGCGGGGCTCGTTTCGGATGCACCGGCGGACGATGAAAGGCCATTGGCCTCCCGAACGTCAGGTCTGCTATGCAATGACGCCCAGTCGAGCATCACAATCTCCCTTGTCCCGCGGATAAATTATCGGCAGGCCGTATCGAAATCATGAATATACGTGATTGCAGTTCGGCGAATGGTTCAAATGGATGGTTCATGGGGCTTTCGATACGTTTCTTGCGCATCGAACAGCGGCTTGCTGCCATCGCTGGCAAGCGTCCCTTTGCCGTCGATCAGTCCCACCGTCCGATAAAAGCAGGAACGCCGGCCGGTGTGGCAGGTTGCGTCGTGCCCCATCACTTTGACGCGCAGCCATATTGCGTCCTGGTCACAATCCGTGAGCATCTCGACGATTTTCTGGACATTCCCGGACGTTTCGCCCTTCTTCCAAAGAGCGCTGCGCGAGCGCGACCAGTAGTGGGCGATACCGGTTTCCAGCGTCAGCGCCAGCGCCTCGGCGTTCATATGCGCGACCATCAGCAGTATGCCGTCTTCGGCATCGGTCACGACGACGGTGACGAGGCCGCCGGCATCGAAGCGCGGCGAAAAGACCGTGCTTTCTTCCAGTGTTTTCTTGTCTGATGGAGCTTTCGGAAATTCCACTGCCGACATCGCCGGTCCTTGTTCAGAGCCTCGCCCAGTCCGACAGGATCGGAATGGGCGAGGCTCTGTCTTGTTGTTTGGCCATGATCTGATCCGAGAACCGGTTCTCATTTCTCGCGATCATGGCTGGCGGCCGGCGACGATCGTTCAGCCCCTGCCGCCGCGCACCATGGTGACGAAACGGACCTGTTCCTCGGGCGTGTCCTTGAAGACGCCGGTGAAGGTCGAGGTCAGCGTCGTCGAGCCTTCCTTGCGGATGCCGCGCATGGCCATGCACATATGCTCGGCTTCGAGCATGACGGCGACGCCGCGCGGATTGAGCACATCCTGGATGACGCCGGCGATCTGTGCGGTCATCGCTTCCTGGGTCTGCAGGCGCTGGGCAAAGATATCGACGACGCGGGCGATCTTGGACAGGCCGACGACCTTGCCGTCCGGCAGATAGCCGACATGCGCTTTGCCGATGATCGGCACCATGTGGTGCTCGCAATGCGAATGGAACGTTATATCCTTGACGAGGACAAGGTCGTCATAGCCGGCGACTTCCTCGAAGGTGCGGCCGAGTTCTTCGGCCGGGCACTTGTCGTAGCCGCCGAACATTTCGCGATAGGCCTTTACCACACGCTTTGGCGTATCGACCAGGCCCTCCCGGTCCGGATTGTCGCCGGTCCAGCGCAACAGCGTGCGAACCGCGGCCTCGGCTTCGGCTTCGCTCGGCCGGTCGGTGACCGGCTTTTCCATATAGGCGGACGAGGGCATGAGTTTCTTGATGACGGCATCCATAAAGGCGTCTCCCGTAGTTCCCCTCTCAGGAGGAACGAGTTGAACGGACCACGACCTTTCGGGTGTTAGAAACGTGCCCTGTTTCCAGCCCGTAAGCGGCGTGAAGTGATTTGAGCAGGGGCGAGGTTGTTGGTTGCCTTGCCCATACCCGAGTACCAGCATTATATATGATCGTTGCGAGCGAAAGGAAGACCGTCTGCGGCAATCGCTGTTCGCTCGGCGGCGACGGATTGGAAAAATATGATCGACGAAGTCTACAATGCGAAAATTCTGGGATTTGCCGGGAATATCGCGCGGATCGGCCGGCTCGACCATCCCGATGCAACCGCGCGCGCGCATTCCAAGCTGTGCGGCTCGACCGTGACCATCGATCTGAAGATGGATGACGGCATCGTCACCGATTTCGCCCATGACGTCAAAGCCTGCGCGCTTGGCCAGGCGTCGTCCTCGATCATGGCGCAGCATGTCGTCGGCGCCAGCGCGGACGAATTGCGCAGCGTTCGCGAGACGATGTTGAAGATGCTGAAGGAAAATGGCGCGCCGCCGCAAGGCCGCTTCGCCGACCTCAGATATCTCCAACCGGTGCGCGACTACAAGGCGCGCCATGCCTCGACCATGCTGACCTTCGATGCCGTGGTCGACGCGATCGGCCAGATCGAGAAGAAGCGCGCCGAACAGGCAGCTTAGCCGTCAAATGGCGACGGATCACACGCATCAGCGGCCGCGATACACACGCAACTGGCCGGGCCCCTGGCGCAAGACGCCAGGCCGAATTTTGGGCACGTCGCTCGTGCGCTTCTACCAACTGACGCTGTCCGGCTTTGTCGGCAATTCCTGCCGGCATTTGCCGACCTGTTCCGAGTACGCGCACGAAGCGATCGCCCGCCATGGGCTATGGGCCGGCGGCTGGGTGGGTTTTTTCCGCGTGCTGCGTTGCGGGCCGGGCGGGACGCATGGCATCGACCGCGTGCCGGAGGTGCTGACTGAGCGCTATGTATGGTTCACGCCCTGGCGGTACTGGCGGCTCGGAAAAAAGCGCAGTGATTCGGATACTGCCGGTGGGGCGTAAGCTCTGCAGCCGAGCAGGATCTTTCCGATTTGCAAACCTTAACCGCACGTTTCGCATTTAAGACAAAATCGAGACAAGACGCCTCGCTAAGCCGCTCCTGATAGCCATCAGGAGAGATTGCCAATGCGCCAGATAGACCGCCGTCCATTCGTTTTCGCCTTGGTTATCTACCTTCTGGCCTGGCTTTTTGGTTTTCCGATCGGCGCTCAATCGGCGCCGCTGAAGGACGTCGAATGCACGCTGATCCTGGATGCTGCAAGCGGTGAAACGCTGTATCGGGACGGGGTCTGCGACCAGCGCTTCAGTCCCGCCTCGACGTTCAAGGTCCCCTTGGCCCTGATCGGCTATGACGCGGGAATCCTGAGCGACGAGCACACGCCGGCCTGGAACTACAAGCCCGAGTTCAAGGCGGTCAAGCGCGACCAGAAAACCGTCGACCCGACGATCTGGGAAAAGGACTCGGTGCTGTGGTTTTCGCAGGAAATCACCCGCCGGCTCGGCAGCGAGCGGTTTGCCGGCTACGTCTCGAAATTCGGCTACGGCAACACCGATGTTGCCGGCACTGCCGGCAAGAATGATGGCCTCACCCGGTCCTGGGTGAATTCTTCCCTTGAGATATCGCCGGTCGAACAGGTGAATTTCCTCCGCCGGCTGCTTGCCGGCGAACTGCCGGTTTCGGACAAGTCCCACGCGATGACCAAGGCGATCTTGCCGAGCTTCCGGTCAGGTGGCTGGACGGTCCAGGGCAAGACCGGGACCACCAGGCTTGGCGACAGCGCCGACAAGCGCTCGCTTGGCTGGCGCTCGCTTGGCTGGTTTGTCGGCTGGGCCAACAAGGATGCTCGCAGCATCGTCTTTGCCCGCCTGGTAATCGATACGACACGTTCCGATACGCCCAAGGGTCCTCAGTCGCGGGCGATGTTCCTGAAAGAGCTGCCGAATCTCATCAACTAGAGCAAGTGATCGGCCATCCGCCTTTACGGGACGGGAATCTGCCCATAAAAGACTGCCGCCGGACGCTTCCGGCATTTTACTTTATGCATGTCGTCGACCCAAAATCGCTGCACACTTTTGGGCGACATGCATTTCACCACCCGCGCTCGTTTGCGGGACTGGATAGGAGAATTTTATGCTGAATTCCGTTTCCCTGACATTTCCCGATGGCTCGGTCCGCGACTACAATGCGGCGATGACCGGCGCCGGCCTGGCGGAATCGATCTCGAAGTCGCTGGCCAAGAAGGCGGTCGCCTACTCGATCGATGGCGTGGTGCGCGATCTTTCCGACCCGCTCGGCAAGTCCGGCAAGGTCGAGATCATCACCCGCGAGGATCCGCGCGCGCTGGAGCTCATCCGCCATGACGCAGCGCACGTTCTGGCCGAAGCCGTGCAGGAATTGTGGCCGGGTACGCAGGTGACCATCGGCCCGGTGATCGAGAACGGATTCTACTATGATTTTGCCCGCAACGAGCCGTTCACGCCCGATGATTTCCCGGTGATCGAGAAGAAGATGCGCGAGATCATCGCGCGCAACAAGTCGTTCACCAAAGAGGTCTGGTCGCGCGACAAGGCGAAGAAAATCTTTGCCGACAAGGGCGAGCGCTACAAGCTGGAACTGATCGACGCCATTCCCGAAGATCAGGACCTCAAGATCTATGCGCAAGGCGATTGGTTCGACCTCTGCCGCGGCCCGCATATGGTCTCGACCGGACAGATCGGCAGCGCCTTCAAGCTGATGAAGGTGGCCGGCGCCTATTGGCGCGGCGATTCGAACAACCCGATGCTGACCCGCATCTATGGCACTGCCTGGGCCGATCAGGCGCAGCTCGATGCCTATCAGACCATGCTGGAGGAAGCCGAAAAGCGCGACCACAGGAAGCTCGGCCGCGAAATGGATCTGTTCCATTTCCAGGAAGAGGGGCCGGGCGTCGTCTTTTGGCATGCCAAGGGCTGGAGACTGTTCCAGAACCTGGTCAACTACATGCGCCGCCGGCTCGACGAGCAGGGCTATCAGGAAGTCAACGCGCCGCAAGTGCTCGACAAGAGCCTGTGGGAGACGTCAGGTCACTGGGGCTGGTACCGGGACAATATGTTCAAGGTGACGGTTGCCGGCGACGACACCGACGACGACCGGGTGTTTGCGCTGAAGCCGATGAACTGCCCCGGCCACGTCCAGATATTCAAGCACGGGCTGAAGTCCTACCGCGATCTGCCAGTAAAACTTGCGGAATTCGGCAATGTGCATCGCTATGAGCCGTCCGGCGCGCTGCATGGGCTGATGCGCGTGCGCGGCTTTACCCAGGACGATGCCCACATCTTCTGCACCGAGGAACAGCTCGCCGACGAGTGCATCAGGATCAACGACCTGATCCTGTCGACCTATGCCGATTTCGGCTTCGACGAAATCACCGTCAAGCTAGCGACCCGCCCCGAAAAACGGGTTGGCACCGACGCGATGTGGGATCATGCCGAGGGCGTGCTGCAGGACGTGCTCGACAAGATCGCGGCGCGGTCGGGCAACCGGATCAAGACGGGCGTCAATCCGGGCGAGGGCACGTTCTACGGGCCGAAGTTCGAATATGTGCTGAAGGACGCCATCGGCCGCGACTGGCAATGCGGCACCACGCAGGTTGATTTCAACCTGCCGGAACGGTTCGGCGCCTTCTACATCGGTTCCGATTCGGAAAAAAAGCAACCGGTGATGGTGCATCGCGCCATCTGCGGTTCGATGGAGCGTTTCCTGGGCATCCTGATCGAGAACTATTCCGGCCATTTCCCGCTGTGGTTCGCACCGCTGCAAGTGGTGGTTGCAACGATCACCTCCGACGCCGACGATTATGCGCAAAAGGTCGTCGCGCAGCTGAAGGCGGCCGGATTGTTGGCGGAAGCCGATCTTCGCAACGAGAAGATCAACTACAAGGTCCGCGAGCACAGCCTGGCCAAGGTTCCGGTCATCCTCGTCTGCGGCAAGCGCGAGGCGGAGGAAGAGACGGTCAACATCCGCCGGCTCGGCTCGCGCGACCAGGAATCGCTCGGCCTTGGCCAGGCGGTGGCGATGCTTGTCGAAGAAGCGGTGACGCCCGACCGTAAGCGCAAACGAGCGGCCTGAGTTCAGCCGGATTGTCGATGGAATGGCGGCGGTGCAGCGATCCGCCGCCTTTCACCTGCACCCCATTTCATACGCTTGTCACGCCAGCCTTGTAACGAGCCTCATGCTCAAGCTGAAGATGCGCGAAAGACCGTTTCCCGAGCTTTCCTATGCCAGCCCGCATCAGCCGGCATTGACGCGCTGGTTCATCCACTCCATCGAAGGCCTGTCCGGTCGCGATCGCTTCGCGGCGCTCTATGACTTTTGGCGGCGCCACGTGGCGCCGACCGGTGAGCGCGTGTTCAGCCGCATGCTGGAGTTGATCGATGTCGAGGTGCAGACCACCGGCCAATGGCCGCCGGAGAAATTGCCTGACACGCCGCTGGTGATCGTCGCCAACCATCCGTTCGGCATCGGCGACGGCATTGCGGTGCTGTCGCTGGCCGAGCAGCTTCGGCGCCCGTTCCGCGTCATGATCCACAAGGATCTGCTCAAGATCCGCGAGATGGAGCCTTATTCGCTGCCGATCGACTTTTCCGAGACCAAGGACGCGCTCAGGAACAACATGGCGGTGCGCCATGTGGCGGTGCGGCTGCTGAAAGACGGCGTCATCATCGTCGTCTTCCCCGCGGGCGGCGTCGCCACTGCGCCGAAAGGTTTTGGCCGGGCGCGCGACCTGCCGTGGAAGATGTTTCCGGCTCGTCTCGTTCAGGATGCCAAGGCATCGGTTGTCCCAATGCACTTTACCGGTCAGAACGGTCGGCTGTTCCATCTGGTCAGCGGCCCAATGAACCTGGCCGAGCGTGACGGGCGCGTGGCGAAGTTCGTCGGCAGGGCTTCACTGACGCTGCGCATTTCCCTGCTCATCCACGAATTCGCCCGACTGTCCGGCAAATCGATCGACGTGCGCGTCGGCGATGTGCTGGGATGGGACGAACTGGAGCCGCTGCGCGACCGCAAGGCTTTGCTCGAGCGGCTTTACCGGGCTGTCTTCGATCTGGCCCCGGCCGAACCGCGCGGCCGCGGCCAGTTTCTGCCGCGACGCATGCGCAAGGCGGCCTGATCGCGGAAACCTGTAAGGCAGTGCCCCGACGATTTAGTCGGCGCCTTCCTGGGGATCGATCGCCGAGGCCTCTGTGGCCAGAACCTGGATTTCCTTGTTCTGCCCGGCCACGACGGTAAAATCCTTCTGGTAGATGCGGTCGCGGTTCTTGGCGATGATGGTGTAGTCGCCCTCGGCAAGCACCATCGAAGCAAAGGCGCCGACGGTCTCCTGGATGGGATCGCCGGATTCGTTGAGCAACGACCAGGAGGTGTCGGCGATCGCCTCTCCGCCCGGCTCGCGCACCAGCTTCATGGTCATCTCCGCCGCACGATGCTCGACGGCCGCTTCGGTCAGCTTGCCGGCCTCGACGCGGATGTCGGAGCGGATGACCGCGTTCACCGAGCCATAGGTCGAAACGACGTGGTAGACGCCCGCGTTCAGCCGCACGACGCTGTTCGGCTCGACGTCGGGTATGATCAGGGCGCGATCGTGATTGGCTTCGGCTTGGCCTTCATAGATCGAAAACCGCAGTTTCTTCGGCGGTATGCGCACCCCGCCCGACAGCACGGCATCGAGCTTGAGTCCGCCGGCATCGAGCACGAGGCTTTCGCGCTTGGCGTCCTTGCCGACGGTGATGCGCTTGGTGGCGCCGGCCCGGCCGTAAGAGGCATGGACAAGATAGCTGCCGGGCTCGAGCTGGAACACCGCGCTGCCGCCATGGGCGGAAGCGACCATCGGCAGCTTGCCGTCGCCGGTGGGGTCAGGCTTGAAGACGCGCCAGACGATGCCGCGCGTGATGTCGGCGCCCTTGTCGGTCAATTGCGCCGACAGCGTGATCGCGCCGCTGCTCCCCGATGCCAGCGGTGTCTCGCTTTTGGGGGGCGCATAGTTCGAAATTCCGGGAAGTTTGAGATCACCGAGGCCGTCCGCATCCTGAGCTACGGCAAGCGAAACCGGCACCATCAACAGTGCGGCAGCGAGCCAGATCAGAATAAGACGCAATGTCCCCTCAAACATGGCTTGCGTTGAAGCCCAAGGCGGTGGCAATTTCAAGGCTTAAGAGTCCGATCAGCTTCTGCTAGAGGCTCTTTGTCGGCGCGCCGCGCCAATGCCCGAGCCGCCCGATGCCCGGATGGTGCGCTTCAGCTCAAATTCCAAGGAGACTTGCGCCCATGGCGTCGTCGATCATCGACTTTCTGCTGACCCGAAATTCCGCCCCGATCCCTGAGTTGAAGGAACCGGCACCCAGCGACGCGGACATCGCGACGATGATTGCCGCCGCCTCGCGGGTGCCGGACCACGGCCGGCTCGAGCCCTGGCGCTTCATCCTCTACCGGGGCGAGGCGCGCGTCGAGATCGGCAAGAAGCTGGCCGCACTTGCCGCACAGCGCGAAGGTCCGCTGCCGGAAGGCCGCCACAACCAGGAACTGGCGCGTTTTTCGCGCGCGCCGCTGGTGATCGGCGTGGTTTCGAGCCCGAAGGAAAACCCAAAAATCCCGCAATGGGAAATGTTCCTGTCCGGCGGCATGGCGGCGATGAACCTGATACTATCAGCCAATGCGCTGGGCTATGGCACCAACATGATCAGCAACTGGTATTCCGATGTGCCGGAGGGCAGGGCGATCCTCGGGCTGGCGCCGCATGAGCGGGTCGTCGGCTTCATCCATATCGGCACCTACCAAGGGCCGGCGCCGGAGCGGCCGCGGCCTGATCCGGCAAAGCTCTATGCCGATTATGCAGGTCCATGGGTGGGCTGAATGTTCTACGAGCCGGCAAAGGGGCATGGGCTGCCGCATGATCCATCCAAGGCGATCGTGGCGCCACGGCCGATCGGCTGGATCTCGACGGTGAACAGTGCCGGCGAGGTCAACCTCGCTCCCTATTCGTTCTTCAATGCTTTTTCGACGCGGCCCTTCATCGTCTGGTTTTCGTCCGAAGGCGAGAAGGACAGCGCCACATTCGCCGAAGAAACGGGCGAGTTCGTCGCCAATCTCGTCAGTCGCGATCTCGCTGAAAAAATGGTCCGCACCGCGGTCGATGCGCCGCGCGGCGTCACCGAATTCGACTATGCCGATCTCGCTATGGCCCCGTCGCGGCTGGTTGCGCCGCCCCGCGTCGCGGCGGCGCCGGCGGCGCTTGAATGCCGTGTGACGGAGATCCTGCGGCCAAAGGCGCTGGACGGGACACCGACCAGCGCTGTCGTCGTTGCCGGCGAAGTCGTCGGCGTGCACATCGACGATGCATTCCTGAAGGACGGCATCTTCGACATCGTCATGGCGGGCAATGTCGGCCGTCTCGGCTATATGGATTATGCCAGCGTCAGCGAGATCTTCTCGATGCGCCGGCCTCATTGGGGAAAGGGTTAGGCTGGGGAAGACTAGGCCGAAATCCCCGCCGCCCTGGCGCGTGCCAGAAGCCGCTCGGCCAGTTTGAGATGCGGCCGGTCGTACATCTTGCCGCCGATGCCGACGACGCCGGGATTTCCAGCCGCCTCGAATGCCTCGACGATCGCCAGGGAGTGTTTCACCGCCTCGGTCGACGGCGTGAAGGCAGCGTTGATGACCGGCACTTGCGCCGGATGGATCGCCATCTTGCCGGTGAAGCCGTCGCGCTCGGCTTCTGCGCATTCCGCCGCGAAGCCGGCCATGTCGCGAAAGTGCGGAAAAACCGTGTCGATCGCCGCGACTTCCGCGGCACCGGCGGCGAGGATGGTCATGGTGCGGGCGAAGCGGAACACATCGGTGTAGCGGCCATTCTCGTCACGGGCCGTGCGCGCACCGATTGCTGCCGAGAGATCTTCCGCACCCCAGGTTACACCGACAAGCCGAGCACTTGCCTTGGCGTAGGTCGCAGCCGCCAGCACGCCGGCAGCTGTTTCAGTGATGATCGGCAGGATTTTTAGCGCACCGTCCGGCAGCCCGCTTTCGGCCTCGTGCACCCTGAGCTTGGCCGAGAGCTGCTGGACATCCTGTCCGCTGTTCGACTTCGGCAGCATGATGCCGTCGGGTTTCACGGGCACGAGTGCCGCCAGATCCTCGTCGGGCAGGTCGGTCGAAAGATCGTTGATGCGGACATAGATCGCGGATCTGGTCTGATGCCTGTGTCCGGTGATGAAGCGTGCGGCGATATCGCGGGCCAAGGTTTTGTTTTGTGGCGCGACCGAATCCTCGAGATCGACGATGACCACGTCGGCGCCGGCGCCAATCGCCTTTTCCAGCTTCTTTTCCGAATCGCCGGGAACGAACAGCAGCGAGCGCATCGGTCAGGCCGCCTTCTTCATCATCATTGCCTGCCTCGTGCATTTGGCGACGAGCACGTCGTTCTGGTTGTAGGCGCGGTGCTCGAATTCGACGATGCCGCGGTCCGGCTTCGACCTGGAGTCGCGCACCGACACCACCGTCGTCTCGACGCGGATGGTGTCGCCGTGGAAGACCGGATGCGGAAACACCGTCTCCTTCATGCCGAGATTGGCGATGGTAGTGCCGACGGTGATGTCGTTCACCGAAATACCGATCATCAGGCCCAGCGTGAACAGCGAATTGACCAGCGGCTTGCCCCATTCGCTTCTGGCGGCGAAGTCGAAATCGATGTGCAGCGGCTGCGGGTTCAGCGTCATTACCGAAAACAGCATGTTGTCGCTTTCAGTGACGGTTTTCCGCAGCGCGTGGCGGAAGACATGGCCGACGACGAACTCTTCCAGATAAAGCCCCGCCATGGTCGATCTCCTCCGCTGCCGCATCGCCTCGAAAATCGGAATCGATTTCGGAAAGCGCGATGCGAAGATTCAAAGTGTTAGCGTGCTTTCCGAAAGCGCGCACGTCGCTCCAAGGGTTGATAGGCGCTGCATACCGCGCTCGCAAGCAAGTTAACAAACAGGCGCAGTTAACAAACATGGTGAACCGTTCGTAAACCATTTCTGCCTACGGTCTTCTCTGGGGCGGGAACGGACTCGGGCTAGGGGCGTACCGGACGGCATGGTTGTTTCGCATTTCCTGAAATGGATCCACACGGCAAGGGTCTCTGAGCGCGCCGCGGCAGCAAGCGCATTGGCTCGCGCCTATATCAATGCCGAGCTGCCTTTCGAGGATCGCTGCGCGGCGGAGGCCGCACTGACGCTGCTGCTCGACGATGCTTCGTCGAAAGTGCGGCTGGCGATTGCAGAGGCGCTGTCGATGAGCCATCACGCGCCGCTGCAGATCATCAGCGCGCTGGCGTCGGATCAGCCGGAAGTGGCCAGCCTGGTGCTGGCCCGCTCGCCGATGCTCACCGATGCCGATCTGATCGACCGGGTTGCCGGCGGCCAGAAGGCGATCCAGAAATTGATCGCCGATCGTCCGCGCGTCTCCATGGCGGTCGCCGCCGCGATCGCCGAAATCGGCGAGCCGGAAGCCTGCGCCACGCTTCTCGCCAACAGCGCCGCCGACATCGCTTCGCTCAGCTTCCGCCGTATCGCCGAACGCCATGGCCATCTGCCCTCGGTGCGCGAAGCGCTGATATCGGATGCGCGCCTGCCCGCCGACTGCCGGCATATGCTGCTGATAAAACTTGGTGAAACGCTCAAAGGTTCGCCGCTGGTGCTGGCGCTGATGGGCCGTGCCAGAACCGAGCGCGTCATGCGCGACGCCTGCGTCAAGGCTTCCATGACGCTGATCGAAGGCACGCGCCAGGAAGAACATGCAGCGCTCATCGAGCATCTGCGCCTGCGCGGCGACCTGACCGCAAGCTTCATCATTCGCACCATCGCGCACGGCAAAGTCGATTTCTTCGGCTCGGCGCTGGTCGCGCTCAGCCAGCAATCCGAACAACGGGTGAGGGCGCTGCTGGCCGGCGGGCACGACGTGGCGCTGCAGGCGCTGCTCCGCAGCGCCGGCCTGGCCGCGGCCACGCACGCGATCATCCTGCGCGCGCTAAAGATCTGGCGCGAGGTCGCCAATGGTAAGCGCCTCGCCGGCGTCCAGGAAGTCAGCTGGCTGATGCTGAAGGAATTGGGCGGGCAGTCCGCCGAAGGCGATCTCGCCGGATTGATCAAATCGATCCACCTCGATGCGCTGCGCGAAAACGCGCGCGGCCACGCGCTGGCGATCGCTGCGGCTTAGGCCTTATCCGGGAACTCCGCATTCGACGCTAGCTGGTTAGCTCAGATATCCAGCACTTCCGTCTCGGCAAACTCCGCGCGTTCCTGGATGAAGCGGAAGCGGGCTTCCGGCTTGGTGCCCATCAGCGCGTCGACCGCGTCCTTGGTCGCCGCCTCGGCGTCGATCACGTCGACCCTGAGCAGTGTGCGCTTTCTCGGGTCCATGGTGGTTTCCTTGAGCTGGGCGGCCATCATTTCGCCCAGCCCCTTGAAGCGGCCGATTTCGACCTTGCCGCGCCCGGTGAACTCGGTGCGCAGAAGTTCGTCCTTGTGCGCATCGTCGCGGGCATAGGCGACCTTGCCGCCTTGCCGGATCGAGTAAAGCGGCGGCACCGCCAGGTAGAGATGGCCTTCGCGGACCAGGCTCGGCATCTCCTGATAGAAGAAGGTGATCAGCAGCGAAGCAATATGGGCGCCGTCGACGTCGGCGTCGGTCATGATGATGACCCGGTCGTAGCGCAGATCCTGATCGCGGTATTTTGACCGCGTGCCACAGCCCAGCGCCTGGATCAGGTCGGAAATTTGCTGGTTGCCAGCCAGCTTGTCGTTGCCGGCGCTGGCGACGTTGAGAATCTTGCCGCGCAGCGGCAGCACTGCCTGGCTGGCGCGGTCGCGCGCCTGTTTTGCCGAGCCGCCGGCCGAATCGCCCTCGACGATGAAGAGCTCGGCGCCGGCCGCGGCATTCTGCGTGCAGTCGGCGAGCTTGCCGGGCAGCCGCAGCTTGCGCACCGCGCTCTTGCGCGAGACTTCCTTTTCCTGGCGGCGGCGCACCCGCTCGTCAGCACGCGCGATCACCCATTCGAGCAGCTTCGAAGCTTCCTGCGGGTTGTCGGCCAGCCAGTGATCGAAGGGGTCGCGGATCGCGGCCTCGACGATCCTGATAGCCTCGATCGTCGCCAGCCGGTCCTTGGTCTGGCCGACGAATTCCGGCTCGCGGATGAACACCGACAGCATTCCCGCCGCCGAGATCATGACGTCTTCCGAGGTGACGATCGAAGCACGCTTGTTGCCGACCAGCTCGGCATAGGCGCGCAGGCCGCGCGTCAAGACGTTGCGGAAGCCGGCCTCATGGGTGCCGCCTTCGCCGGTCGGAATGGTGTTGCAGTAGGAATTGAGAAATCCGTCGCCGCCGAACCAGGTCACCGCCCATTCGAGCGAGCCGTGGCCGCCTTGCCTGTCGCTCTTGCCGGCAAAGATTTCGCGGGTGACCTGGAATTCGTCACCGAGCGAGGCTTTCAGATAATCCTTGAGGCCACCGGGGAAATGGAACTCGGCCTTGGCCGGCGTCGTGTCCTTCTCCTTGATCAGCGAGGGGTCGCAGGTCCAGCGGATCTCGACGCCACCAAACAGATAGGCTTTCGAGCGGGTCATGCGGTAGAGCCGCGCCGGCTCGAATGCCGCGCCCTTGCCGAAGATCTGCTCGTCGGGATGGAAGCGTATCCTGGTGCCGCGCCGGTTATGCACCTCGCCGAGCTGCTCCAGGCCGGTCACCGGAACACCGCGCGAAAAGCGCTGGCGATAGAGCTGGCGGCCGCGCGCGACCTCGACCTCGAGATGGTCCGACAGCGCGTTGACGACGGAGACGCCGACGCCGTGCAGGCCGCCCGAGGTCTCGTAGACCTTGCTGTCGAATTTGCCGCCCGAATGCAGCGTCGTCATGATGACTTCGAGCGCCGGCTTCTTGAATTTCGGATGCGGATCGACCGGAATGCCGCGGCCATTGTCGGTCACCGCCAGATATCCGTCGGCCGAAAGCTCGACATCGATGAAAGTCGCGTGGCCGGCGACCGCCTCGTCCATCGAGTTGTCGATGACCTCGGCGAACAAATGGTGCATCGCCTTGTCGTCGGTACCGCCGATATACATGCCGGGCCGCCGCCGCACCGGCTCCAGCCCTTCCAGAACCTCGATGTCGGCGGCACTGTAGCTCTCGCTGCCGTCGCGGGATGGCGGGCGCTTCGCCGCCTGCACCAGCGGGTCGGCCGGGCGCGCGGTGGCGCGAACCGGTTGCGGCCGCTTGTCCAAATTGCCGAAAAGATCGTTGCTGTCGTCCATGCCGGTCCTGGATTGCGATGCTGCGAATCACCACCCGATACTGCCACGCTTTTTGCGGGCAGGCGACGGAGGTTCCTGTTCCGTTCGAGGATGGTGCCTCTTACCGCAAAACCATTCGACAACCAAGCGGCGGAAATGCGTCGTAACTCCGGCCATCAGGGTTTGCCGCGTCAGCCACCCTCACTGCGTGTGCGCGGGAAATGAGGGGGCAGTTTGCGTCGCAGTCGGCTGTTTCTATTCCGCCGCCCCCAGATATTCCGACAGCGGCGGGCAGGAGCAGACGAGGTTGCGGTCGCCGGCGACATTGTCGATGCGCGACACCGGCGGCCAGTATTTGGCCGATGTGTCGGCATCACCGGCGGGGTAGGCCGCCTCCAGCCGCGAATAGGGATGGGTCCACTGTCCGGCCAGCGCCTCGGCGGCGGTATGCGGCGCATTGACCAGCGGATTGTCGGCCAGGGGCCATTCGCCTTTCGCCACCTTGGCTGCCTCGCCCGATATCGCGATCATCGCCTCGCAGAAGCGATCGAGCTCGCTTTTGGGCTCGGACTCGGTCGGCTCGACCATCAGCGTGCCGGCGACCGGAAACGACATGGTCGGCGCATGGAAACCATAATCGATCAGCCGCTTGGCGATATCGTCGACGCTGATGCCGGCACTGTCCTTGAGCACGCGGGTGTCGAGGATGCACTCATGGGCGATGCGATCGTGCCTGCCCTTGTAGAGGAGCGGGAAGTGCGGTGCGAGCCGCGTCGCCACATAGTTGGCGGAAACGATCGCGGTCTCGGTCGCCTGCTTCAGGCCGGAAGCGCCCATCATGCGGATATACATCCAGGTGATCGGCAGGATCGAAGCGCTGCCGAACGGTGCGGCCGATACGGCATGGCCCGAGCCTTCGCTGACGTGGCCGGGCAGATACGGTCTCAGATGTGCCTTGACGCCGATCGGGCCGACGCCGGGACCGCCGCCGCCATGCGGGATGCAGAAGGTCTTGTGCAGGTTCATGTGGCAGACATCGGCGCCGATGTCGCCGGGGCGGGCGAGGCCGACCAGGGCGTTGAGGTTGGCGCCGTCGAAATAGACCTGGCCGCCATGCTCGTGAATGAGGGCGCAGAGGTGGCGCGCGCCTTCCTCGTATACGCCATGCGTCGAGGGATAGGTGAACATAAGCGCGGCGAGATTCTTGGAATGCTCATTGGCTTTGGCACTCATATCGTCCATATCGATATTACCATCCTCGGTGCAGCGCACGACGACTACGCTCATGCCGGCCATCGCCGCACTCGCCGGATTGGTGCCATGCGCCGATGACGGAATCAGGCAGACGGTGCGGTGAGCTTCGCCGCGTGAGCGGTGGTAGCTGCGAACGGCGAGCAGCCCGGCATATTCGCCCTGGCTGCCGGCATTGGGCTGCAGGCTGACCGCGTCGAAGCCGGTGATCTCCGCCAGCCAGGCTTCCAGTTCGCCGACCATGGCGCGATAGCCTGCCGAATGCCCGGCCGGCGCGAATGGATGCAAATTGGCGACACTTGGCCAGCTCACCGGCATCATCTCGGCGGCGGCGTTGAGCTTCATCGTGCAGGAGCCGAGCGGGATCATGGCGCGGTCGAGCGCCAGGTCCTTGTCGGCTAGCCGGCGCAGGAAGCGCATCATCTCGGTTTCCGAATGGTTTTCGTGGAAGACAGGCTGGCTGAGAAACGCCTTGCCGCGCGGCTTTCCGGGCACGGTGCTGCCGGCGACGGAGCCTGCCTTGGCGCCGAACAGTGCTGCTATGGCGTCCAGATCGGCATCGGTCGAGGTTTCGTCGAAGCTGATGCCAATGTGGTCGGCGTCGATGACGCGCAGCAAGCGGCCGGACTTTTCAGCAGCGGCGGCGATTGCACCGGCTCTGCCTTTTACTTCCACCGTCACTGTGTCGAAGCGGCTTGCGCCAAGCACCGAAATTCCTGCTGCGTTGAGACCGGCAGCCAGCCGGTTGGCCAATGCATGGATTCGACCGGCAATCGCCTGCAGCCCAGCAGGGCCGTGCCAGATCGCATAGGCCGTCGCCATATTTGCGAGCAGCGCCTGCGCGGTGCAGATGTTGGAGGTCGCCTTGTCGCGGCGGATATGCTGTTCGCGCGTCTGCAAGGCGAGGCGATAGCCGGGCCGGCCCTTGCTGTCGGTGGATTGGCCGACAAGGCGGCCGGGCATCAGCCGTGTCAGCCTGTCGGAAACGGCGCAATAGGCGGCATGCGGCCCGCCAAAGCCCATCGGCACGCCGAAGCGCTGCATCGGGCCGACGGCGATGTCGGCGCCAAGCGCAGCCGGCGCGTCGGTCAGCGTCAGGGCGAGCGGATCGGCAATGAAGACGACCAGCGCGCCGGTGGTGCGGGCCTGCTCGATTGCCGCCCTATGGTCGCCATAGACGCCAAACGTGTCGGGCCAGGAGACCAGCAGAGCGGCTGTGTTGTCGTCGATCGTGTCGCCGTCGACCTCGATGCCGACCGGCTCGGCGCGGGTGCGCACGACGTCGAGCGTCTGCGGATGCGGCGTGCCGGCCAGCGCCACCTTGGTCCGCTTGTCGCGGTGATGGCGTAACGCAATGCCGACCGCTTCGGCCACCGCCGTCGCCTCGTCGAGCAGCGAGGCCGATGCCACCGGCAGCCCGGTCAGTTCAGCGACCAAAGTCTGGAAATTGAACAGCATCTCGAGCCGGCCCTGGCTGATCTCTGCCTGGTAGGGCGTGTAAGCCGTGTACCAGGCCGGGTTCTCGAACAGGTTGCGCTGAATGACCGGCGGCACGTGGACGCCGTGGTAGCCTGCGCCGATGAAACTTTTCAGAACAGTATTTTTGGCCATTGTCGCTGAAAGCTCGGCCAGCGCCTCGGCTTCGCTCGCCGGGGCCGGCAGGGCCAGCGGCCGGTCGAGCCGGATCGATTTCGGCACAGCCTGGCTGATCAGCGTCTCGACCGAGGGAACGCCGATCGTCGCCAGCATGGCTCTGACATCATTGAGGCCTGGGCCAATATGGCGGGCCGAGAAGGAGTAGGGTGCTGCAGTCATCTTTCCTGGTCCTTCTATCAACCAATATGGGCTTTGTAGGCGGCCTCATCCAGGAGACCTTCGAGTTGGCTTTCATCGGCCAGCTTCATCTTCCACAGCCAGCCGTCGCTGGTCGCCGCCGAATTGACCAGGGACGGGTCCGACGAGAGCGCGGTGTTGGCCTCGGTGACCTCGCCGTCGACCGGCGCATAGACGTCGGATGCCGCCTTGACGGATTCGACCACGACCGCCGTATCGCCCTTGGCCAGCTTTTTCCCAAGCTCCGGCAAATCGACGAAGACGAGATCACCGAGCTGTTCCTGCGCGTAGTCGGTGATGCCGACGGTGGCGACACCGCCTTCGACGCGGAGCCATTCGTGATCTTCGGTGAAATAGGTCTTTGCCATTAAATTCATCCTTTGCGGTAGCGATGCGGCGTGAAGGGCAGGGGATTGATATCGACCGGGATTTTGGTCGCGCGAACCTCGGCGAAGAGTTTTGTGCCAGGTTTGGCCAGCGCTGTCAGGACGTAGCCCATGGCGACCGGATGGCCGGCCGAGGGGCCGAAACCGCCGGAGGTGACGTGGCCGGCGGGATTGCCGTCAGCATCGAAAAGCGCTGCACCCGCGCGCACCGGCTGGCGGCCTTCCGGCTTCAGGCCGACGCGCTTCTGCGCCGGGCCGCGCTCCAGGATTGCACGCAATGCGTCGGCGCCGATGAAAGCGCCGGAGGCGCGAACCTCCTTCGGGATCGCCCACATCAGCCCGGCGCTGGCCGGGTCGATCTCGGGCGTGATGTCCAGTCCGTGCAGGCACAGCCCTGCTTCGAGCCGCAGGCTGTCACGGGCGGCCAGCCCAACCCACATCACGCGTTCGTCCTCGAGCAGTTTGGCGACGAGATTTCGCGCCTCCGCTTCCAGCAGGCCGATCTCGAAACCGTCCTCGCCGGTGTAGCCCGAGCGGCTCATGAACCAGTTCTCGCGGGGCTCGAAGCCGTGCATGAACAGCAGCGATCCGGTTTCGATGCCGGCGCGCGACAGGGCGGCCCAGGCTTCGGCGCCCTGGATCGCCAGGAAGACGCGGTCGAGTGCGTCCACCTTGGCATCAAACTCCCCCTTTGCCTCAAAATCCCCCTTTGTCCCAAAATCCAAGGCAAGCTGACGAAGGTGTTTTTCGTCGGCATCGGCATTGCCGGCATTGGCGACGACCATGAAGCGTTGCCGGCCGAGCCTGGTGACGATCAGATCATCGATGATGCCGGCCGCTTCATTGAGAAAGAACGTGTATTTGGACTGGGAAATCTCAAGCGCGCCGGCGTCGAACGGGCAGGCACGATTGAGCAGTGCTTCAGCGCCGGGGCCACTGATCTCGAACAGCCTCATGTGCGAGATGTCGAACAGCCCTGCATGTTCGCGGGTGTGAAGGTGCTCCTTCATCACGCCGGCCGGATAGGTCAGCGGCATCGACCAGCCGGCGAACGCGCCAAAGCGGGCACCGGCGGCCAGGTGCAGGTCTTCGAGGGGAAGGTGTTTGCTGTCGTCGCCCGTCATGTCGTCTCCAGAGTCGCACGCAATCGGCCGCGAATGGCGACCAGTCCGTGCCCCTCTGTCTGAAGCCTGAGAGACTCGCGCCCCGTAACTCTGTCGGCAGCGCTTACACCTTCGGCGCGGGGCGAAAAAAACCCCGACTTTCCAGAGTGTCTTTCCCGTCTACGGTTCTTTTGCCTGAGAGATTTCGGGCGATTTCCCCTTCGGCGGCAGCTCTCGCTGCTCTCTCCCGCAAACAGGTAGGACTCGATTCGAGCCCTCGACTCGTCATCCATAGCCTGTGGGCGACACCTTGTCACCTGCCAGCGACAGCTTACCGACAAGTCTTCGCTAACCACGCGGTTTGCCGGTTTCTCAAGGAACTGCCGATATATGGGTCCAAACGACATTTGGACGGGGAACGAAAATGGGCGAATTGACGATGAGCGCGCCGTTGGCCGAGCTGACCTCGAAAAATCGGATCACAGCGGAAGACGTGGTCATGCTGCGCAGCGAGGTGTTCGGCGACGGGGTGGTGACGTGCGGCGAGGCCGAGGCGCTGTTTGCGGTCGACGCAACGGCCAAGGACAAATGCGCGGAATGGCCGGACTTTTTCATCGAAGCCGTCACCGACTTCATCGTTCATCAGGAAAAGCCGGCGGGCTATATCTCGCAGGACAATGCCGACTGGCTGGTCCGAGCGATTTCGCGCGACGGCATGGTCGACAGCCGGACCGAACTCGAACTGCTGGTGCATGTTTTGGAGAGAGCGAAGTCGTCGCCGAACGGGCTTTGCGTGTATGCGCTGAAGCAGGTCGCCGATGCCGTCATCGACGGCAAAGGGCCGCTGATGCATGGCGGCAAGCTGGTTCCCGGGCTGATCGCCAAGGCTGAAGTCGAGCTTCTGCGCCGCATCCTCTATGCCCATGGCGGCGACGGCAACATTGCCATCACCCGCGCCGAGGCAGAGGTGCTGTTCAAGATCAACGAGCGGAACGCGGCAGCCAACAACGATCCGTCGTGGAATAATCTGTTCGTCAAGGCAATCGCCAACTTCGTCATGTGCTCGGTCGGCTACGAAGCTCCCGCGCGCGACGTGGCGTTGCGCCAAGATGCTTTCCTGGAGCAGGCCGATCCAAAGATCGGCGGTTTCTTCGGCCGCATGGTATCGGGCGGTCTCGCCGGCATCATGGAAGCCTATCGCGCGCCGGGCGATATCGAATCCGAATGGGAATCGAAGAACAAGGCAGCCGAGGCGCTGGCCCGCCGCGCCGAAACCACCGACGCCAGCGAGGCGAAATGGCTGGCCGAGCGCATCGGCAGCGGCCGGCCGCTGCATGAGAACGAGCGCGCGCTGCTGACGCTGATCAAGCACGCCTCGCCGGAAATCCATCCGGTGCTCAAGCCGCTGATCGACAAGGTCGCTTGAGCAAAAGCACTAAACATCGGAAATGGCCGAGCTATGGCGTCAAATGCCGCCATACCAGTCGTAGCCATTGTCCTCCCAGTAGCCGCCCCTGCCGCCGCCGATAGCGGCGAAACTGTCGACCAGTTCGATCTTGCGGAGATACTTTGGCATCTTGTAGCCGATCTGGCGCTCAACTCGGACACGCAGCGGCGCGCCGTTCTCGACCGGCAGCGGCTTGCCGTTCAGGCCATAGGCAAGGATCGTCTGCGGGTGACGGGCATCGATCAGGTCGATCGAGCCGTAGTATTTGATGTCGCCGGACAGGCTGCGGTCGATCGTGTCGAGGCAACGGAACATGACGTAGCGCGCCTGCGGCTTGACCACCGCCTGATCCAGCACCAGCGACAGCGGCGTGCCGGTCCATTTGGCGATGCAACTCCAGCCTTCGACGCAGTCGTGGCGGGTGATCTGGGTGCGGCTTGGCATGTTCATCAGCTGCTCGCGGGTCAGCGTCAGCGGCTTTTCGACAAGGCCGGAAACCTCGAGCCGCCAGTCGGCGAAATTGTTGGCGAGCAGACCCTTGTAGACATCGTCGTCCGGCGCGGTGACGCCGTTCGGCCGCTGCGGCTGGCGAATGTCGGCTTCGGTGAATTCCGGCGCCAGCGAATCGCCGGCAAGCAGGCGTTGCGCGCGCCAGGTCAGGCCGTTGGCGCCTTCAAGGAAACTGCGCAGGCCATCGCCGACGCCAAGCTGGCTGTCGAAGGCATCGCAACCTGACAGCATGATGCCGGAGACGCCGAGGCTGGCCGAGGTCAGGAATTTTCTGCGGCTGATCACAAACTTCGGCATCTCACGCACTCCTCTGCGGCGTCTTGCCGCCATGCGCCGGCGGATCGGTCCGGTACCAGCCGGTGATGATGGAACGCAGCTCGTTGATCGGCCCGGCGGCGAAGATCATCAGCATATGGATGATGAAGAAGGCGACGAGCAGCAGCATCACGATGAAATGGATTGTCCGCGCCGTCTGCCGGCCGCCAAGCAGATCGTTGAGGAACGGCAGCGCCGCATTCATGCTCGGCGACATGGCAAGGCCGGTGATGATCATCAGCGGCAGCAGCACGAACATCACGCCGCCATAGGCCATCTTCTGCAGCTTGTTGTATTCGCGCGTGTGATGAAATTTGAGCCTGGCATGATCGACGATGTCTCGCGGCAAGCGCCGGAGATCGTCGATGCGCGGGACAAGATCGCGGCGCAGATGGCCGTTGATCAGGCTGGCGACCAGCCAGACGACCAGGGTCGTGGTCAGTATCCAGGCGAAGAAGAAATGGACGACGCGGGCGGTGCCGAGGTCGTAATAGGAGGGGATCGTCGCCCAGGATGGGAAGGCGCGGGAAGTCTCCCGACCCGCCGCCCCCGACCAGCCGAGCACACCGGTTGTGTCGAAGCGCTTGCCGAAGATTTCGGTGTAGCCGCGCGGGCCGTTTGCGGTGTTCTCGGCGCCGATGGCGAAGATGGTGTTGTTATATGCGAATCCCGATTCCTTGCCGATATAGAGCTGGGGGCGGGCGTTGAAGATCTGCAGGCCGGAAAGCAGCATGAAGAACAGCGAGATGGCCCAGAGCCAGTGCGTCAACCGCGTCCAGCGCGACTGCCGGTAGATCAGCGTCGCATCCTTCGGCGCGGCAGTATCTGGCCCGACGGTTGATTGGCTCCTGGCAACCGATTGCATTTTTTCGCGTCCTCCCGGCCGTTCAGTCGGCCTTTCCGATCGTTCTCCTCCCAATACGTCGCCAGCCAAAGCGATGTTTCATCCGATCACGGAATTATTACGGCCTGCCCGATACTACTGGCTCCCGAAACTAACGGCGAGGTTGACCGCCGCGGCGACGATCACTGTATTGAAAAAGAACGACACGATCGAATGCAAAAGCACGATGCGACGCATTTGCGTGGTTGAGACCGCCGTATCGGAGGTCTGTGAGGTCATGCCGACGGTGGCCGAGAAGTAGAGGAAATCCCAGCCGTCCGGCTGCTCCTTACCGGGAAACAAGAGGCCGCCGACGGGCTTTTTCTGCTTCGCTTTGCTGCCGGGATCGGTCTCTTCGTCGTTCAGCCAGTAAACATGTGCGTAGTGCAGCGCTGTCATGGAGTGGATGGTGAACCAGCCGAGCGGGATCGACAGCAGCGCAAAGGTAAGTTCGACACGATGCGCGCTGCCCTCGCGATTGATCAATTGGAACAACGAGATGATCGCGACGGCGACGACAATCAGCGTCACCGCAAAGATGACCACCACCGGCTGGTCGGTGGCCCGCGCGTTCTTGCTCAGATAGCGGCCGGTGAGCAGCGGCATCTGGGCGACGACGATGACGGTGTAGGCGGCGAAAAACGCATTGGCGCCGATCGAAAAGGCGAGCGGAGTGCGCAACACCAGCGCGATCGCCAGCGCCACTACACCGATGCAGGCCGACACCGCGAACTGCATGTGGCGGTGCAGTGGTTTCTTCAGGGGCAGTTCGGTCGTCATGGCCTGATGCGGTCCGTCTTCTACACCGCCGCTCGTCCTTTAAGACTCGGACATTGTATCACTTTTGATTGTGCAGATGATATTCCGGCTTTGCTGCGCTGGCCTCGGTCCGAGGTGAAAGCGCTAGCCCGGCGCGGCGGATTTCAGTGCACGCCGCAGGATGCGGTCGAGCTCGCCGAGAAACCGCGAGCGGTCCTGCGGCGCGAAACTGGCATTGTAGCCCTTGCTTTCGCCGGTCTCGCGCAGGTGCTGCTTGAGGTCGCGCATCGCCACCGCCATGCCGATCGTTTCCGGCGTGAACGGGCGTCCGGTCGGCCCTAGCACATGGGCGCCGAGCGCCACTGTGCGGGCGGCAAGCGGGATGTCTGATGTCACAACGATGTCGTTGGGCCTGGCATTGTCGACGATCCAGTCGTCCGCCGCGTCGGCGCCTTTGGACACGACGACGTTGCGGATCATCGGATCGCGCGACGGGCGCAGGCCACCATTGGAGACAAAGGTAACGACGACGCCATGGCGCTCGGCGACCTTCTCGACCTCGGCCTTCACCGGACAGGCATCGGCATCGACGTAAATGGCGGGTGCGGGCATGCTTGGTTCCAATGCGTATGAAGCCGGGCGATTTCGCCTGGCTCTGTCGATGATATTCGAGCGGTCAAAAGTCGGCGCTGCCCCTCATCCGCCTGCCGGCACCTTCTCCCCGTATAGTGACGGGGCGAAGGGGCTGCTGCAACCTCGGCTCACTTTCTGCAACGCTGGAGATTGGCGAAATCCCATTGCGAAGGCGTCTTTCTCCCCGTCACTATACGGGGAGAAATGCCCGGCCATCTAATCACCTGGACACGGCAATGAGGGGCAGCGCAAACTTGAAGCGATTGCCTTGCTCTTCGCGGGTGGTTGTCAATAAACCACGACGCTCCTGATGCTCTTGCCCTCATGCATCAGGTCAAAACCCTTGTTGATATCCTCCAGCTTCAGCGTGTGGGTGATCATCGGGTCGATCTCGATCTTTCCGTCCATGTACCCGTCGACGATCTTCGGCACGTCGGTGCGGCCGCGCGCGCCGCCGAAGGCGGTGCCCATCCAGGTGCGCCCGGTGACCAGCTGGAACGGCCGCGTCGAGATCTCCTGGCCGGCGCCGGCAACGCCGATGACCACCGACTTGCCCCAGCCGCGGTGCGATGCCTCAAGGGCCTGGCGCATCACCTTGGTGCTGCCGGTGCAATCGAACGTATAGTCGGCGCCGCCGATCTGGTCGGCGCCGCGCTTGGTCATGTTGACGAGATGGGGCACGATGTCGCCGTCGATCTCCTTCGGATTGACGAAATGCGTCATGCCGAATTTCTCGCCCCATTCCTTCTTGTCGTTGTTCAGGTCGACGCCGATGATCATGTCGGCGCCGGCAAGGCGCAGTCCCTGGATGACGTTGAGGCCGATGCCGCCGAGGCCGAAGACGGCGGCCGTGGCGCCGATCTCGACCTTGGCCGTGTTGATCACCGCGCCGATGCCGGTGGTGACGCCGCAGCCGATGTAGCAGATCTTGTCGAAGGGCGCGTCGGGATTGACCTTGGCCACCGCGATCTCGGGCAGCACGGTGAAGTTGGAGAAGGTCGAGCAGCCCATATAGTGGAAGATCTTGTCCTTGCCGATCGAGAAGCGCGACGAGCCGTCCGGCATCAGCCCTTGCCCCTGCGTGGCGCGGATCGCGGTGCACAGATTGGTCTTTCTGGACAGGCAGGACGGGCATTGCCGGCATTCGGGCGTATAGAGCGGGATGACGTGGTCACCCTTCTTGACCGAGGTGACGCCCTTGCCGACATCGACGACGATTCCCGCACCCTCATGGCCGAGGATCGCCGGAAAAATGCCTTCGGGATCGGCGCCCGACAGCGTGAACTCGTCGGTATGGCAGATGCCGGTCGCCTTGATCTCGACCAGCACCTCGCCGGGCTGAGGGCCGTCGAGGTCGACCTCCAGGATTTCCAGCGGCTTTCCGGCGGCGACAGCGACAGCGGCACGGGTTTTCATCGGGGCTCTCCTCTCAAGCCAAATTGGCAATCGAGGCGAGCTTTAGCGTATCTGCAGGTTATGGACTATGGGACGAATTGACAGTTCATAGCCGGGTTTGGTCGTCACCTGGCGACTTGTGCCCGGATATGCGCCTACGTGCCTTGACCGGCCGGGCCAAGCTCATAAAAGAAAGGTAGCCGAGGGGAACAAAACCCGCATGTTCGCAAAAATCCTGATCGCAAATCGTGGCGAGATCGCCTGCCGCGTCATTAAGACGGCGCGCAAGATGAGCATCGCCACTGTCGCGGTCTATTCGGACGCCGATCGTGACGCCGTGCATGTCGAGATGGCCGACGAGGCTGTCCATATCGGGCCTTCGCCGGCCTCACAAAGTTATCTGGTGCCGGAGAAGATCATCGCCGCCTGCAAGGCGACGGATGCTGCAGCCGTGCATCCCGGCTATGGTTTTTTGTCCGAACGCGCATCCTTCTGCGAGGCGCTGGAACAAGAAGGCATCGTCTTCATCGGTCCGAAACCCGGAGCGATCAGGGCGATGGGCGACAAGATCGAGTCGAAGAAATTCGCCAATGCAGCCAAGGTCAGCACGGTGCCGGGCTGGCTCGGCGTCATCGAGAATGCCGGTCATGCCGAGAAAATCGCCGGCGAGATCGGCTATCCCGTGATGATCAAGGCCTCGGCCGGCGGCGGCGGCAAGGGCATGCGCATCGCCTGGAGCAAGGCCGAGGTGCGCGACGGGTTCGACCGGGCGCGGTCGGAGGCCAAAAGCTCGTTCGGCGACGACCGCGTCTTCATCGAAAAGTTCGTGGTTGATCCGCGCCACATCGAGATCCAGGTGCTGGCCGACGCGCATGGCAATGCGCTCTATCTCGGCGAGCGCGAATGCTCGATCCAGCGCCGCAACCAGAAGGTCGTCGAAGAGGCGCCTTCACCTTTCCTCGACGCCAAGACCCGGAAAGCCATGGGCGAGCAGGCGGTGGCGCTAGCCAGGGCTGTCGACTACCAGAGCGCCGGCACGGTCGAGTTCATCGTCGACAGCGAGAAGAACTTCTATTTCCTTGAAATGAATACGCGATTGCAGGTCGAGCACCCGGTGACAGAGCTCGTCACCGGCATCGACCTGGTCGAGCAGATGATCCGCATAGCGGCCGGCGAAAAGCTCGGTATCAAGCAAAGCGACGTCAAGCTGAACGGCTGGGCGGTGGAAAGCCGGCTCTACGCCGAGGACCCGTATCGCAATTTCCTGCCGTCGATCGGCCGGCTGACGAGATACCGGCCGCCGCAAGAGGGACAGTTCGGCGATATCGTCATCCGCAACGATACCGGGGTTGCCGAGGGTTCGGAAATCTCGATGTTCTATGACCCGATGGTCGCCAAGCTGTGCACCTGGGCGCCGACGCGGCTCGCGGCAATAGACGCCATGTCCGTGGCGCTCGACAGCTTCGTTGTCGACGGCATCGAGCACAACATGCCGTTCCTGGCAGCACTTATGCAGCATCCGCGCTGGCGGGAAGGGCTAATATCGACCGCCTTCATATCAGAGGAATATCCCGATGGCTTCGCGCCGATCGTGCCTGATAGCGAGGAGAAGGCGGTGCTCGCATCGATCGCCACCGCGGTCGAACTGCTGCGCCGCGACCGGCTCGACCGGCTGGGCGGGCGGCTGGCGCCGCATTCGGGTGTCCTGAAACGCGACTGGGTGGTCAAGATCGGCAAGGATTACCTTTCGGCCTCCGTTATCGAAGGCATGATCTCCATTCCGATGGCGATCGATCTGTCGATCGACGGCGGCAAGGCGCTGACGGTCACGTCCGACTGGCGGCCGGGCGATCTCGTCTGGCACGGCACGGTCGGCGACAGAAGAATCGCCGCGCAGGTCAGGCCGGTGCCGAACGGGCTTCGCATCGCCTGGAAGGGCATGTCGGTTACGGCACGCGCCATGCTGCCGCGCACTGCCGAACTCGAAAGGCTGATGCCGGAAAAAGTGGCGCCCGATACCTCCAAGATGCTGCTCTGCCCGATGCCGGGCCTTGTCGTGTCGATCGCCGTTGCCGAAGGTCAGGAGGTCAAGGCCGGCGAGACGCTGGCGGTCGTCGAGGCGATGAAGATGGAAAACGTGCTGCGTGCCGAGCGCGACCTCACCGTGTCGAAACTCAAGGCAAAACCGGGCGACAGTCTCGCCGTCGATGCGGTGATCATGGAATTCGCGTGAGGCTGAAACCCGCCTTGACACTCTTCCAAGGTTGGCAGGACAGAGGGGGGCGCGAAGGAACGCGACCTGACAATTGGTTGGGCACGAGCTCGGGTGGGCAGGAATTCGCTTTTTCTGTGGCACAGCACATATGTTCTTGCTTTGTGCCTCACTACCGCTGGACTCGCATCGTCCGGTGCCGGACAATACAACTTCATCGACTCAGTCCTTTCAAACGGCGCTAAAAAAACCATGGCGAACGAGACACTTCCCCGCGATCCGTTGCGGCGCGAGGCCTTTGTGAAGGCGTCGCGGCCGGAAGCGCCGGCGCGGCCGTTCATTCATCTGCGCGTGCATTCGGCCTATTCGCTGCTCGAGGGCGCTTTGCAACTCGGCACGGTCGTCGGTCATGCGGTGAGGGATGACGCGCCGGCCATCGCCGTCACCGACACCAACAATCTGTTCGGCGCGCTCGAATTCGCACAAAAAGCAGTGAAGGAGGGCATCCAGCCGATCATCGGCTGCCAGACCGCTCTCGCCTTTTCCGGTGAAGCCAGCGACAGCCAGCGCGACCGCAGGCGGCAAGGCCCGGAAATGCGGCCCGTGGTCCTGATCGCGGCAACCGAGGCCGGCTACAGCAATCTGGTAAAGCTGGTCAGCCGGGTCTATTTGGAAACGCCGCCCGGCGAGGCCGTGCATCTGACGACCGAGATGCTGCAAGGCCATTGCGATGGCCTGATCTGTCTCAGCGGAGGGCCGCGCGGCCCGATCGGCAACGCTCTGAAAGAGGACCGGCGCGACCTCGCCGAGACGCGGCTTCTGGCGCTCAAGGCGCTGTTCGGCGACCGGCTCTATGTCGAGCTGGAACGGGTTTCCGGTTATGACCGGGCCATCGAGAAATCGTCAGTCGATCTCGCCTATACCAATGACTTGCCGCTGGTCGCCACCAACGAGGCGTTTTTCTCCTCGCGCGACGACTATGAGGCGCATGATGCGCTGATCGCCATCGCCGAAGGGTCGGTCGTCGCCGTCGACAATCGCCGGCGGCTGTCTTCAGACAATTTTCTGAGAAGCCAGGCCGACATAGCGAGGCTGTTCGCCGATCTGCCGGAAGCGATCGACAACACCGTCGAGATCGCGCTGCGCTGCTCCTACTATCCCAAGACCCGCAACCCGATCCTGCCGCGCTTTGCCGGCGGCGATGTCGCCGACGCCGAAGCGGCAGTGAAGGCGGAGGCGCAGGAGCTTGCCAGACAGGCACATGAAGGACTGGAGGCGCGGCTCGCCGCGCACGGCCTGGCCCCTGGCTACACGGTCGAACAATATCGCGAACGGCTGGAATTCGAGCTCGGTGTCATCGAGAAGATGAAGTATCCCGGCTATTTCCTGATCGTCGCCGACTTCATCAAATGGGCGAAGGCGCAAGGCATCCCCGTCGGACCGGGGCGCGGTTCGGGCGCCGGCTCGCTGGTCGCGTATTCGACGACCATCACCGATATCGATCCGCTGCGTTTCTCGCTGCTGTTCGAGCGCTTCCTCAATCCCGACCGCGTGTCGATGCCCGACTTCGACATCGATTTCTGCCAGGACCGGCGCGAGGAGGTCATCCGCTACGTCCAGCAGAAATACGGCCGCGACCAGGTCGGCCAGATCATCACCTTCGGCACGCTGCAGGCCCGCGCGGTGCTGCGCGATGTCGGCCGCGTGCTGCAGATGCCCTATGGCCAGGTCGACAAGCTCAGCAAAATGGTGCCGTCGAACCCTGCCAATCCGGTCAAGCTCGCCGACGCCATCGCCAACGAGCCGCGTTTTGCCGAGGAGGCGGAGCGCGAGCCGATCGTGCAGACGCTGCTCGACATGGCGCAGAAGCTGGAAGGGCTCTACCGCCACGCCTCGACGCACGCCGCCGGCATCGTCATCGGCGACCGGCCGCTGTGGGAGCTGGTGCCGATGTACCGCGACCCGCGCTCCGACATGCCGGTGACCCAGTTCAACATGAAGTATGTCGAGCAGGCCGGGCTGGTGAAGTTCGACTTCCTCGGCCTGAAGACGCTGACGGTGCTGGAGACCGCGGTCAAGCTGATCCGCCGCCGCGGCATCGAGATCGATCTCGCCCATATTCCGCTCGACGACTCCGATACCTACGCCATGCTGTCGCGGGGCGAAGTGGTCGGCGTGTTCCAGGTGGAAAGTGCCGGCATGCGCAAGGCGCTGATCGGCATGCGACCCGACTGCATCGAGGACATCATCGCGCTGGTCGCGCTTTACCGGCCGGGGCCGATGGAGAACATCCCGACCTACAACGCCAGAAAGCACGGCGAGGAGGAGATGGCGTCGATCCATCCGAAGATCGACCATCTGGTCAAGGAGACGCAAGGCGTCATCGTCTACCAGGAGCAGGTGATGCAGATCGCGCAGGAGCTTGCCGGCTATTCGCTCGGCGAAGCCGACCTGCTGCGTCGCGCCATGGGCAAGAAGATCCGCGCCGAGATGGACAAGCAGCGCGAACGCTTCGTCTCGGGCGCGGTCGAGCGCGGCGTCGGCAAGCCGCAAGCCGACTTCATCTTCGACCTGCTGGCAAAGTTCGCCGACTACGGTTTCAACAAGTCGCATGCCGCCGCCTATGCGGTCGTCTCCTACCAGACGGCCTATCTGAAGGCGCACTACCCGGTCGAGTTCCTGGCCGCGTCGATGACGCTCGACATGGGCAACACCGACAAGCTCGCCGATTTCCGCCAGGATGCGCTGCGGCTCGGCATCGATGTCGTGGCGCCGTCGGTAATGACCAGCTTCCGCGCTTTCGAGGTCGGCGAGAACCGGATCTTCTATTCGCTGGCCGCGCTCAAGGGCGTCGGCGACGCGGCGGTCGAGCATATCGTCGCCATGCGCGGCGAAAAACCGTTCAAGAGCCTCGCCGATTTCTGCGAAAGGGTCGACCCGAAGATCGTCGGCAAACGCGTCTTCGAAAGCCTGATCATGGCCGGCGCGCTCGACTGCTTCGGTCACGACCGCGCCGCGATGATGGCGGGCGTCGAGCGGATGATGGGGCTGGCCTCGCTGGCGCAGCAGAATGCAACGTCGGGTCAGCACGACATTTTTGGCGCCTCGCTCGGCGCACAGTCGCAGGCGCTCAACCTGCCGGCGACCGACCCGTGGCTTGCCGCCGACCGCCTGCACCGTGAATTCCAGGTGGTCGGCTTCTATCTCTCGGCGCACCCGCTGGACGAATACAAGGCGGCGCTGCAGAAGATGCGGGTGCAGACCTGGGCCGAGTTCTCGGCCGCGGTCAAACGCGGCGCCGCTGCCGGGCGGCTTGCCGGCACCGTCACCACCAAGCAGGAGCGCAAGACACGCACCGGCAACAAGATGGGCGTCGTGCAGTTCTCCGACACGTCGGGCCAGTATGAGGCGGTGCTGTTTTCCGAAGGTCTGGCGCAGTATCGCGACCTGCTCGAGCCCGGCCGTTCGGTGGTCATCACCGTTTCGGCCGAGGACAGGCCCGAAGGCGTCAATCTGCGCATCCAGACCGTGCAGTCGCTGGAGGACGAGGCAAGTCGCATCCAGAAGGCCTTGCGCATCTTTGTCAGGGACGACCGGCCGGCGTCGGCGATTCAATCGCAGCTTAGCCAGCGCGGCGACAGCCAGGTGAGCATCATAGTCATCAAGGATGAGGCGCAGGGCGAGGTCGAGATCGAACTGCCCAATCGTTATCGCGTCTCGCCACAGATCGCGTCGGCCATGCGCGCTGTGCCGGGCGTGGTGGAAGTGGAGCTTGTCTAGGGCCAGAACCCGCGGCAGCCGCAACGCCCAAGCATGGCGCTGCACCACTGGACGGCCGCCGTGGCGAAGGCTATCGCAATGGTCATGAAGCCTGCAGACAAGGACGGGTCGGAGTTTTCAGCCCTGGCACGGCTGCGCGACCAATTGCGAAAGCTTTATCACGGGCGCACGCCCGCGGCTTTCCGGTTTCAGCTGGCGGCTGTTATCATAGACCTTGCCATCATTGCATTCTTCATCGCCACACCGGTGATCCAGGAATCGCCTTCGTTCCTCTGGCTCGATTATTCTGTCGCAGCCCTTGTCGCAGCCGACATGATTGCGCGGCTGCTTGCTTCCAACGACATGCTGCGGCTGATGAAACAGCCGGCATCGTGGGTCGACGCCTTCATCCTGCTGACGCTGCTGATGCCTTCAGCGCTGGCCAATCTGGGTTTTCTGCGCATATTGCGGCTGTGGTCGCTGTCGCGCAGCGGCGCGCTGTGGCGGTTTTTCGAGATGCGCGGCCTCAAAAAATGGCGCGAGGCCAGCCACGCAGTCATCAATCTCCTGACATTCCTGTTTGTCGTCACCGGTTTCGTCTACACCTTCTTCTTCCGCACCGGGGCCGGTCTCGAAGGCTATGTCGATGCGCTGTATTTCACCGTCGCCACGGTGACCACGACCGGCTTCGGCGACATCGTCCTGCCGGGGATCGCCGGCAAGCTCACCGCGATCGTCACCATGATCATCGGCATATCGCTGTTCGTCAGGCTGGCGCAGGCGCTCTTCCGTCCCAACAAGGTCTTCTTCCCGTGCCCGCAATGCGGGCTTCAGCGGCATGAAGCCGACGCCGTCCACTGCAAGGCCTGCGGGCATCTCCTCAACATTCCCGATGAAGGCAACTGAAATTGCCAGGCTAGAGCGCGGTTTGTAAAACCAAAACCCCGCTCTAGCTCTTTGCTTTAACGCATTTTGTCGGACGCCAAAGGAAGATTTTTGGCTGCAAAATGCTAAGACGCTGCCACTTCCGGAGGTTTGGTCGCTTTTTTCTGCAGATTGAGCAGATTGCCCAGCAGGATCAGCAAGGCGCCGCCGGCGGTGAAAGCGTCGATCTGCTCCTGATACAGCAGCCAGCCGATAAGCGCCGACAGCGGCACGCGCAAAAAGTCCATCGGCGAGATGACGGTGGCGTCGGCATAGGCGAGTGCGCGCGCCATGCAGAAATGCGACGACATTCCGGTGAAGGCGATCAGCAGGATCCACGGCCACAGTTCGAGCGGCGGGTTGCGCCATTCGTAGAGCGCCGGGATCAGCCCGAGCACCGACTGGATGACCAGCATCCAGAAGATGATGCACACGACGCTGTCCGTCCGAGTCAGCGATTTGACCAGGACCACGGATATACCAAAGCAGGCCGCGGCACCCAGCACGACAACATGTCCCGGATCGACGGAGCCGACGCCCGGACGGACGATGATCAGCACGCCGATCAGCCCGAGCACGATCGCCGCCAGTCTTGGCCAGCTTAGCCTTTCACCAAGAAAGCCGACCGCCAGAATGGCCGTCCAGATCGGCGTCGTGAATTCGATGGAGATCAGCACGGCCAGCGGGATCAATGTCAAGGCGTAGAGCCATGCCGCCTGGCCGACAAAATGGACGACGTTGCGGGCGATATGGGCCAAGGGGCGTTTGCTTCGCATAGCCGCAAAACCGCCTGACATCTTCACCAGCGGCAGGAGGATGAAGAGGCCGATCACCGAGCGCAGCTCCAGCACCTGGAATACGTGGAGCTCGGCGGTCGTGGCGCGGCCGGCGACCGACATCGTCAGAAACGATGCGATCGACAACGCCATCCAGAACGCGGCCTTGGGGATCGAGGGCGAGGGTGCCATGCGCGCTATGTCGCAAGCCAGGTCTTTCACCGCAACCGCTAGTCAAGGCATTCGGCTGGGCCAGAAGCGGCACGTCGCAAAACGATCATGCTGAGGGCGGAACCTGCCGTCACGGCGAGCGTTGGTCCAACAGCCAGTTCGTTGGAAATATCGTCGTTCCGATATCAACGAAGGAGAAATCTCATGAAATCATTCTTACGATTTGCACTTGCCGGCTGCCTGGCGGCGGCGGCCGGCGCGGCTCATGCCGACGAGGCCGAATTTCTCCGCTCGTTCGAGGGGAAATTTGCAGGCAAGGGCACCGTCAAGGTAACCACCGAGGCGCCGACGATGAACGTCTCCTGCCGCTTCAATTCCGACGCGACATCGAGCTCGCTTTCGCTGGACGGCACCTGCCGCGGTCTCGTCGTGGTGACGCGTGCCATCAGTGCTGATCTGAAGTCCAGCGGGACGAAGTACACCGGCACCTATGTCGGATCCCGCACCGGGCCGGCGCAGCTTAGCGGCAAGCGCTCGGGCAATGCGATCAATCTCGGCATCCGCTGGGCGAGGGAGGTCAACGGCGATCGCACCGCGCAAATGACCGTCGAGAAGAACGGCGAGGACGGCATGCGGCTGACCGTTATCGACGTCGACCCGAAAACCGGCGAGCGGGTGGTGACCAGCCGGATCGATTTGCGACGCACCTGAAGCGGCCCGCTTTACCTTCTTGTTTGAGCGTGATCTTTCCGAAAACTGGATCCGCTTTTTCGCCTGCGCGGACCGTCGGTTCGGGGACACTAGTCCTCGATCGGCTCGGGCGGATGGGCGTCGCGGCCCTTGCCGAAGGTGTAGCCGGTCTCCACCGCCTTGCGGCCGAACTTGTCGCGCAGAGTGTCGATGGCGCCTTCGGCCAGGGCGCGCTTGCGGGACTGGCTATCGACGAGGTCAGGCGGATCGGCCTTTTCGTCATCCGAAAGGTCGCTGACGCCGATGCCGAGCAGCCGGTATCTGGTGCCGTCCGCTTCCTTGCGCAGCAGCTCGAGCCCGGTCGAGAAAATGCGGTCGGCCAGCCGGGTCGGGTCGCCGAGTTGGCGGTTGCGCGTGCGGATCTTGAAATCCTGCGTCTTCAGCTTCAGCACGACGGTGCGCCCGGCAATGCCGGATTTCTTAAGCCGCCCCGAGACTTTTTCCGATAGCGCTCTCAGCACCGAAACCAGTTCATCGAGGGAGGCGATGTCGGTGTCGAAAGTGGTCTCTGCCGAGACGCTTTTCGCATCCTGGTCGGGGTGGACGCGGCGGTCGTCCTCGCCGCGTGAAAGATGGTAGAGCCGGTCGCCCATCACGCCGTAGCGGCGCATCAGGTCGCCACGCTCCATGCGCTGCAACTGGCCGATGGTGCGGATGCCGTCCCGCTCAAGCGTGGCGGCGAAGGCTTTTCCCACCCCCCAGATCAGCGTCACCGGTTGCTCGGCCAGAAAGCCGGTCGCCTCGGCCTCGCCAATCACCGAATAGCCGCGCGGCTTGCGAAAGTCCGACGCCACCTTGGCCAGGAACTTGCAGTAGGAAAGGCCTGATGAAACGGTGATGCCGATCTCTTTCTCCACACCCAACGCAAAGCGCGCCAGCACCACCGCCGGCGGCAAGCCATGCAGGCGCTCGGTGCCGGCAAGGTCCAGAAACGCTTCGTCGATGGAGATCGGCTCGACCAGCGGCGTCAGCGCCTGCATCATGGCCCGCACCTCGCGGCCGACGCGCGCATATTTTTCCATGTTAGGCGGGATAACGACCGCCTCCGGACAGGCTTCGAGCGCCTTGAACATCGGCATCGCCGAGCGCACCCCGTGGATGCGGGCGATGTAGCAAGCGGTGGAGACAACGCCGCGTTTGCCGCCGCCGATGATCAACGGCTGGTCTTTCAGCGTCGGGTTGTCGCGCTTTTCGACCGCCGCGTAAAACGCGTCGCAGTCGATATGGGCAAGATGCAGCCGGTAGAGCTCCGGATGGCGGGCAAGCCGTGGGCTGCCGCAGCGTTCGCAGCGCCGTGCCGTGACGCGCTGAAAGGTCAGGCAGTCGCGGCAAAAACCGTGATCGGGATTGTTGACAGGAACCGCCATCGCTGCGAACATAAAGAGAACAAAAGCAATGGTACGTCAGGACGGACGCCACGACAAGCGGCGGGCCGAGAGAGTTCATGAATAAGACCGTAGCGCCGGTGGTGCCCGAGCTTTGGGCGGATTTTGAAGATCTTTTCGGTAAACAGGGCGCCTGCTACGGCTGCTGGTGCACACATTTCCGGCTGTCGCCGGCAGCGCGCCGCGCCAGCAACCGGGAGCGCAACAAGGACCACATCAAGGCGCGGATCGAGGCCGGGCCGCCACCGGGCCTGCTGGCGTTCGAGGATGGCAAGGCGGTCGGCTGGATGCAGATCGGCCCGCGTGCCGACGTGCCCGAATGGAACAACAAGGGCAGGGGGTCGGCGCCAGTCGATCCCGCCGACGCCATCGATCCGTGCGTCTGGGCGATCTCCTGCTTCTTCATACGCGTCAAGGCGCGCGGCAGAGGGATAACGCACCGGCTGGTCGAAGGCGGCATCGAATTTGCTCGCCAGAATGGCGCGCGGCTGGTCGAGGCATGTCCGATCGACCTGTCGAAAGATTCGCGTTCGATCGGGCTGTTCGTCGGCTCGTCGCGGGTCTTCGAGAAAGCCGGCTTCGAGAGGCTGGTCGAGCGCAAGGCGGGCCGGCCGCTGATGCGATTGGTGCTTTAGCCAACGCTGCTGTGCGCGCCGCTGTCGCTCTGCGGCGGCCAAACTATCGTGGTCGGCCTGCATCATCAGACGGTCGACGTCCACCCGGGAATAAATCCGGCTGCGGCCCGTTCCTCCCTCGGATTTTTCCATGGAGGCCATCGATGTTTCATTTTTCCCAGACTTCTCAGAAGACCTCTCGCTCGATCCGGTTTGCCTGTCGGCCGGAAGATCATGGCGTCATCGCGCCGCCTGTGGCGGCCAAGACGGTACTGCCGGATTGGTTCCGCAAATTGCCGGCGGTCGATCAGCAGCAAGCGTCGGCCACCAACAATGGCCTGACCGTCAAGCGCTGCATGCCGTTTCTCGACGCGATGACAACCGGCTGGATCCTGCCGCTCGCGGCGACCGTCCGCCTCGAGATCAAGGATGGCGGCAGCGCCGTCGATGCCGGCTGGGAGTTCGACAGGGTTATGGTCAGCAATCATGGCGCCCACCAGGTCGCCGGCAATCCAAAGGAACCGGCACCGCCATGCAAGTTTCACAATTACTGGTCGATTCGTACCCCGCCGGGCTGGAGTTGTTTGTTCCTGCCGCCGCTCAATCGGCCGGCTCAGCCTTTCGAATGCGTCGCCGGCATCGTTGATACCGACACCTATGCAGCCCACATCCATTTTCCGTTCTTTGCGACGGCGCCGGATGGCCTCTACGTCATCGAAAAGGGAACGCCGCTCGTCCAGGTCATACCGTTTCGCCGCGAAGATGCGGCGCTCAAGGCCGAGATCCAGGCGGAAACCGGAGCCGAGGCGACGGAGCGCGAAACGGTCTACCGCAACACCATTGCCAGCGAAGGCTGGTATCGCAAATGGGCCCGCGCGGCCCGCTAGTTTTTTACCGTAGAAGAGTGCCAAACGGGGCCGCTAGGCCCCGTTTCGCATGGGTTGCCAAGGGCGCGAAGCGGCGCGGCGCAGAGCCTAATGCTGATCTGTAGTGATCCTTGGCGCCCCCCTCTGTCCTGCCGGACATCTCCCCCACTTGGGGGGAGATTGGCAGCTTCGCTGACGGCGCCTATTCACTAACGTTGGACATTGGCGAAAGCCGCAATGACGGCCTTTCTCCCCCCTTGTGAGGGCTTTGCACGGGAGCCGAAGTTTGGCGCAGATGGCGCATAGGGCGTTTTTTGAACCGCGATCAA
>NZ_CAKXZT010000034.1 GCF_935825525.1 Mesorhizobium escarrei | reverse complement strand
GCCGATCTCTTGCCGGTCGGCTACTTCCACGTCGTCTTCACGCTGCCAGCCGAGATCGCCGACATCGCCTATCCCAACAAGGCGGTGATCTACGACCTGTTGTTCCGCGCCGCCTCGGAAGCGATGCTCACCATCGCGGCCGATCCAAAACATCTCGGCGCCCGCATCGGCATCACCGCCGTGCTGCATAGCTGGGGCTCGGCGATGACCCATCATCCGCATGTCCACATGATCGTGCCCGGCGGCGGCATCTCGCTCGATGGTGAGCGTTGGGTGTCCTGCCGGCCCGGCTTCCTCCTGCCTGTGCGCGTGCTCTCAAAACTGTTCCGGCGGCTCTTGCTGGCGAA
>NZ_CAKXZT010000033.1 GCF_935825525.1 Mesorhizobium escarrei | reverse complement strand
GCCCTCACAAGGGGAGAAGGAAAAGACGCTAACCCTTAAAATCCTTCGCCAGCAGATAAAGCTCTACCGACTCATCGCGCGAGGCCGGCGGTTTGACGTGGTGGACCGAGCGGAAATTCTGCTTGAGCCTGGCGAGCAATTCGTTCTCGGCGCCGCCCTGAAAAGTCTTGGCGAGGAAATGACCGCCCGGCTTCAGCACCGACAGGGCGAAATCGGCCGCCACCTCGCACAGATACATGGTGCGGATGTGATCGGTCCGGCGATGGCCGGTGGTGGGTGCGGCCATGTCGGACAAAACGATGTCCGGTTGGCCGCCGAGCGTTTCGGCGAGCTTTTCCGGCGCCTGCGGGTCGAGAAAATCCATCAACAGCACCGGCGCGCCGGGCACCGCATCCATCTCCAGATAGTCGATGCCGACGACATGCGGATGGTCGGCCGTCGATTTCGTGCGCGCGGCGGCGACCTGGCACCAGCCACCGGGTGCCGCGCCAAGGTCGATGACTTTCATGCCGGGCTTGAGCAGATGGTGCTTGTCGTCGATCTCGATCAGCTTGTAGGCCGCGCGCGAGCGGTAGCCATCGGCCTTGGAGCGCTGGACATAAGGGTCGTTGATGTGGCGCTGCAGCCAGCGGCGCGACGATTCCTTCAGGCCGCTTTTCTTCTTGATCCGCGTCTTCAGCACGCGAATGCCGGCAGAGCCTGGTTTTTCCGGTTTCTTGGTCATTGCCTGACTTCTTGTTTGAGCATGATCTCCAGCGAAAACCGGTTGCCACTTTTCGCGGACGCGGCCCTTCGGTTCGCGATCATGCATTCTGGTCTGAGCATGATCTTTTCCGAAAACCGGTTGCCACTTTTCGGGATCATGCTCTGCCCCGCCCGTTGTTGCGCCAGACACCGTCGTCGGCCATCAATTCGCTCAGTATGCCCTCGCGCAGGCCGCGGTCGGCGACGCGCAGCCGCTCCGACGGCCACACCGCGCGGATCGCTTCCAGGATGGCGCAGCCGGCCAGCACCAGATCGGCGCGATCGGCGCCGATGCAAGGATTGGCGACGCGCTGCTGAAAGTCCCAACCGACCAGTTTTTCGACCATGCGGTCGACGCTGTCGCGGTCCATCCACAGCCCGTCGACGCGGCGGCGGTCGTAGCGCTCCAGGTCGAGGTGGACGCCGGCCAGCGTCGTCACCGTACCCGAGGTGCCGAGCAGGTGGAATTTCGGGCTGGCGAGCACATGGCTCAGCCGGTCGCGCCCGTCGAAGGCGTGCAGGCGCACAGCGACATCCTCGACCATGGCGGCAAAGATCTCGCGGGTGACGGCGCGGCCGCCGAAGCGCTCGGCCAGCGAGACGACGCCGACCGGCAGCGACGTCCACGAGACGATGTGGTTGGCGAGCCTCGGCGAGCGGTGGCCGGTGAGATCGATCAGCGCGATTTCCGAGGAGCCGCCGCCGATGTCGAACAGGACGACGCCTTGCGTGTCGCGATCGACCAGCGAGCCGCAGCCCGACACCGCCAGCCGCGCCTCGGTCTGGCGGTCGATGATCTCGAGTTTTAACCCCGCCTCGCGCTCGACGCGGTCGAGGAACTCGGCGCCGTTCGCGGCCGTGCGGCAGGCTTCGGTGGCGATCAGCCGGGCCTTCCTGATCTTGCGGCTGCGCAATTTGTCGCCGCAGATCTTCAGCGCCTCGACCGCACGGTCCATCGCCGGCTGCCCGAGCCGGCCATTGGCGGTGAGGCCCTCGCCCAGCCTGACGATGCGCGAGAAAGCGTCGATGACGCGGAACTGGCCGTGCCGCGTCGGCACCGCCACCAGCAGCCGGCAATTGTTGGTGCCGAGATCGAGTGCGGCAAACACCGGCAGTTCCTGCAGCGGCGGGCGGCGAACAGCCGGCTCCGGCCTGCTTGGCGCAACCGAGGGCGAGGGCGCGATGATGGCCTCGGGCGGGCGGCTGGCTGGAGCGCTGACGGCAGCCGCCGCCACTCCGGCCGCAGCTAGGCGAGCGTCATCGCGCGCAAAAACCTTGCGGCCGCGCCGGCGTTTGCGTCGCTTCCTGGTCTTGGCCTTCTGGCCATTCTGATGCTGGGACGCGTCGCCTGCCTGTCCGTGACCGGACCAAGGCTGCACCGGGCGGCCATTGTGCCGGCCGGCGGGTGGGCTTGCCTGGCCCGAAGGCGGCGGCGAAGCCCTGGACACGCCCACTTCCGGCGCGCCGGCGCCGGTGTCGTGGTCTTCCACTTCAGTTCCTTCCGGCGCCGCGCGAACCGGAGACCGGACGCAGCAGGCGCTTTCACATGTTCTAAGTTGCCACCAGACTAGCAGCGCCGGGCCGGATCACCAAGAGTGCAGGGGCCGAATTTTGTCGGCGGCATTGTCTCGCCGCTCCGCTCGGCCCGATGATGGCGGGACAGCGAAGGATCGCCAGCCTTTCCTTCTCCCTCCGCAGCGCGCCTTGCCGGTTGAATAGCCGGCTTCGATAAGGCATTTCTGGAATGGCGGGGATAAACCATTCGAAATCGCGGGCAGTTTTTCCTGACGCGAACCGAAAGGGCAACGGGGCTGCAACGCATGATCGTCACGCCATGAACTGGAGGCGCTATTTCTGGCCGGTCGTCGGCGTTGCGGCGGTCGTCTTCTCGCTATGGCTGCTGCTACACGAGCTGCGCGGCATTTCGCTCGACGACGTCTGGGACGGCATCGTCGCCATCCCTGCCCGCGGCTGGGTGCTCGCCGCGTTGAGCTCGGTCATCGCCTATGCGTCGCTGGCCGGCTACGACCACATCGCGCTCCTGCATATCGGCAAACGAGTGTCGTGGCTGTTCGTCACCCTTTGCTCCTTCACCACCTACGCGCTGTCTCACAATATCGGCGGCTCGGTATTTTCAGGCGCGGTGATCCGCTACCGCGCTTACGGAACCAAGGGGCTGACCGGACAGGACGTCGGCATTCTGGTGGCGATCTGCTGGATCACTTTCGTGCTCTCTACGGTGTTGGTTTCAGGGCTCGTGCTGGTGCTCGCGCCGGAGATCGTCGACCGTTTTTCCGGCACGCCGCATCATCGGCTTTCGCAGGCGGCGGGGCTCGCGATGCTGCTCGCGGTGGCGGCCTATATCTTCGGCAGCTGGCTGCATCTCAGGCCGCTGAAGGTCGGCAGCTTCCAGATCCATTATCCGGCGCTGCCGATCGTCGCGCGGCAATTGCTGATCGGCCCGGTCGAATTGCTGGCAGCGGCAGCGATCATTTTCTTCGCCCTGCCCGCGGCTGGCAATCCCGGCTATTTCGTCGTGCTCGGCGTTTTCCTGGTGTCGTTCTCGGTCGCCCAGATCTCGCACGCGCCGGGCGGGCTCGGCGTGTTCGAGGTCGTCTTCCTCACCGGGCTTTCGCATATGGACCCGGTCGGCGTGCTGGCAGCGCTGCTGGTGTTCCGGCTGTTCTACCTGATCATCCCGCTGGTGATGGCGCTCGGCGTCGTGCTGTATTTCGAGCACTCGCAGCTCGGGCGAAGGGAGAGTTGAGAGTGGCACCTGAAACATCGCGATCGAAATGTGGTGATTTGAAATGCCTTCGGCAGGCTTGACTATTTTCCGGCGGCGGCTACAAGGCACGCGCGGCATCGCCGCCCTGCCCGCGTGGTTTTCAACAGCCGCGCCCTGCTGGGGAATAGGTTAACGGTAGACCCACGGACTCTGACTCCGTTAGTCCTGGTTCGAATCCAGGTTCCCCAGCCAAACAAAATCAAGCACTTAGCTACCTAAACCGTAACCGGGGCAAAACCGGTGG
>NZ_CAKXZT010000032.1:22422-30714 GCF_935825525.1 Mesorhizobium escarrei | reverse complement strand
CCCTGATCAATCACAACCTCACCGGCGCTGCTGACAAACTGCAGACCTCGAAGCCGCGCCCCTCCCGCGAGCGGGTTCGTTCTCTGGCGCTAAGCCGACCTTCGAACGGCACGATTGAACACGCGTCCTGCTACCGTCATCTCTGAGCGCTTACCGGGTCGCCCGGCGCCCGCCCTCCACAGCGTCAAGCCGTTCCTGCAGATGGCCATTGAGCACAATCATCTCTTTCAGCGCTTTCACCGCGTCTTCCTTGTGCTGGGTGATGAACTTTTCGGCGACGGCGTGAAGGGCGGCTTCCTGGCGGCTCTCCAGCGTCACGATTTCGTCCATGGCGACGCCTCCGATCGTTTCTGTTCAAATTGAACAAAACGGGAACAAAAATGTCAAGTGTGAATTGACTCGGCGAGGAATGCCTTCCTATTTGTCAGCAGGTGGGGCGGTTGCTCACAAACTGGGGAGAGCCGCGATGGGCAGACGAAATGGCCGGTTCGACAGGCTGTCGGCGAGGCATGGGGAGGCGATCATCAGGGACGCTCTGAGCCTGCGCAAGACGGTGCTTTCGTCGCAACTGCATCTGAAGGCGCATGGCGAGCAGTATTGGCAGCTTTGCGGGCTTGTCGACAAATTGCATGAGGTGATGGCCAGCCTGGCGGAGAAGGAGCCCGATTTCCGGATGCCGGATCTTGGCCTGCTTCCGCTTCCCGAGGATTATCTGGCTCGGAAATGAGCCATGGCCGGGCCAATGGACAGCGTTGGACGTGCCGCGAAGGCCAACATGCTGCTGATCGTCGAGTGCGGCCACTGCTACCATGTCGGACGTTTTCGGGCGAACGATGTCGCTCAGGTGGTCGGCTGGAACAAGCCGCTGGAAGCCATCAGGTTCAGGTGCAAACGATGCAGCCGCAAGGACACCACCGTTCGCACTCAGTTCGTCGACCAGGACCATCCGCCGAAGGGCTACATCTGGGTGCTGCAAAAATTCAAGCTTTAGAACAGCGAACCCTGTACAGGCGCCTGTGGCGCCTGCGGCGGAAATTTTATCTGCGTCGCCGGCTTGTCGACGATCACCAGCGCGTCGTCGCGTGCCGTGCGCTGCAGGTGCCTGGCTTGCGACCACGGCGCGGTCAGCCAGGTCTCGGTTTCCTCCTGGGTGGTCAGGATGACAGGCATGGCCTTCTCGTGGATCGGCGCGATCAGGGCGTTGGGTTTGGTGGTCAGGAAGCCGTAAAGCTCGAAGTCGCCGTGGCCGTCCTTGACCTTGCGCACGCCCTGCCAGCGCGTCCACAGGCCGGCGAAGAACAACAGCGGCCGCTGCTCGTTCAGCGCGAACCAGTAGTTTTTCTGGATACCGGTATCCGGGTCCTTGTCGCCGGGCGTCGGGCTCGGCTCGGCGAAGCTGGTCAGCGGCACCACGCAGCGGTTCTCGACGCCGAGATATTGCTGCCAGTGGCCGTATTGCGGGTTGCGGATGTTGGTGGTGCCGTAGTCGGCCTTGCCCTTCACCCGCTCAATCGGCGTCGGCATGCCCCACAGCAGGTTAGCCAGCTCGCGCGTCCCGTCCGGCGCGTTGCGCACCACCGGGCCGGGCTGGTTGGGGTAGATGTCGATGGAGGGCTCAAGATTGCCGAGACTATCGCGCAAGGCGCGGGTCCACTGGCGGATCGCCTCCTGGCTGGTGGTGATGTTGTAGAGGTTGCACATGTCGAGCCCTCAGCGATGTTCAGGCATCTTGTGGGAAAGGGCAGGTAATTTCCAGCGCTGTCCGCTCGGCTGCTGACACGCTACCCCGGCCCACAGCGCCGCGATCACCGCCGCCATCCCGGCGTTCGACCGCGGCAGAAGGACACTGCCGCGCGCAGCGGCGAACCGCGGGCTCCGCTCACGCAACGGACACCGCTCGCGCGCGTTCTACCCATTAGGAGGAGCATGGCGATGTGACAGCTGATCTCATGCGCCCACAATCGGAGGCAAACCATGTCCAAGTTCAAAGATGCCCTTGACCGCGGCAAGGAAGCTCGCCGTGAGCAAAAGGGGAAGGTCGGCAATGAGAAGGCCGAGGGGGTGGACTTCGGCGCGCAAGCAAGGGCCTGGCTAAACGACGTCGTGGTTGCGTCGCTGGAAACGGCCAGGGCTGACGTAGCAGGCGATGTCGCCGTCGAGATGGACACCGCGCCACGCCGCCAAGCCAAAGCATCAACACCATCTATTCGGTTCAGAATCTACAGGAAGCGGGGAACGGAAAAGGAGGTGGTCGGAAGGACGTTCACGGTCAACGTTCAGCTGAGTGGACAAGTGTCGGTCTCTTCGCCCGGGATGGTGGCGAGAGAAGTCGGAAACATCGGGGATAGGGCTGACGAGCGGTTCTCTAGCTTGCTGGCGGAACTGATCGAGGACGCAGCGAAGGGCACTTAGCCAGCAAGGTGTCGAGGAAGGGCAAGCAATTTCCTGCGTTGTCGGCTGCCTGCTGACACGCCGGGGCTGTCAGTAACAGCTTTCCGGATGCCGCAAACAGCCCACCGTTAACCTTTCGTTAACCATGGCTGGCTAGCGTTTACCGATCAGTAAGGAATCGCTGTCCGTGACCTTCGCCGCCCCCGTCGAGACCAAATCCATTCGCTTTCGCGCCCGCTCCTTCGTCGCCTTCACGCTCACCCCGGAGACGCCGCTTTCGGAGTGGGTGGAAAGCCTCGACCGCTGGATCGGCAATTCTCCAGGCTATTTTGCCGGCCGCCCGGTGGTGCTCAACCTCAACACGTTGAAGCCCGCGGTCAGCCAGATCGAAGCGCTTGTTGCCGAGCTTGGCCTGCGCGGCATCCGCATCTATGCCATCGAACTCGACGGCAACACGGCGCTCGACGCCAATCTGCCGCCTGTGCTGATCGGCGCCAAGGAGGCCACAGCCGGGCTGCTCATGCAGGCCGACCAAAAGGGCAGGCCGGAAGAGGCGGGCAGGGCGGAAGAAGGCAGGGCGGAACCGGGCAAGCAGTCGGAAGACAGGCAGCCAGAAGACAGGCTGCCGGACGCGCCGGCCACGCTGATGGTCAAGTCGCCGATCCGCTCGGGCCAGTCAATCTTCCACGCGCATGGCGACGTCATCGTGCTCGGCTCCGTCGCCTCCGGTTCCGAGATCGTCGCCGCCGGCTGCATCCACGTCTATGGCACGCTGCGCGGGCGGGCGTCGGCCGGTGTGCTCGGCCATTCGGCGGCGCGCATCTTCTGCCGCAAAAACGAGGCCGAGCTGCTGTCGGTCGACGGCTGGTATTGCACCGCCGAGGAGATGGAGCCGTCCTTGCGTGGAAAAGCGGTGCAGGCGTTTCTCGAAAAAGACACGCTTCGCATCGCGCCGTTCAGCTAAGGCAGGCCGTTAAAGGTGCGGGATGGTTTTTGTAATATATAATATAAACAGCAACTTAAGCGAATCACATAAATCAGACTATTAACAATATCAACAACAATAATGGAGGCATAGATGGGCAAGGTTGTGGTGGTCACCTCGGGCAAGGGGGGTGTCGGCAAGACGACCTCGACGGCCGCCCTTGGCGCTGCCGTCGCAAGAACCGGCAAGAGGGTGGCCCTGGTCGACTTCGACGTGGGTTTGAGGAATCTCGACCTGATCATGGGCGCCGAGCGGCGGGTGGTGTTCGACCTGGTCAACGTCATCCAGGGAACGGCCAAGCTGTCGCAGGCGCTGATCCGCGACAAGCGGGTCGAGACGCTGTTCCTGCTGCCGGCCTCGCAGACGCGCGACAAGGATGCGCTGACCGAGGAGGGCGTCGGCGAGGTGATCGAAAAGTTAAGCTCGGTGTTCGACTACGTCTTCTGCGACAGTCCGGCCGGCATCGAGCGCGGCGCGCAGCTTGCCATGCGCTTTGCCGACGAAGCGGTCATCGTCACCAACCCGGAAGTCAGCTCGGTGCGCGATTCCGATCGCATCATCGGCCTGCTCGACGCCAGGACCGTCAAGGCCGAGCGGGGGGAGCAGATCGCCAAGCACGTGCTGGTGACGCGGTATGATGCGGCGCGCGCGGCGCGCGGCGAAATGCTCTCGATCGACGACGTTCTGGAAATCCTGTCGACGCCGCTGCTGGGCATCATTCCCGAAAGCCAGGACGTGCTCAAGGCCTCCAACCTAGGGTCGCCGGTGACACTCAGCGATCCGACGAATTCTGCCGCCCGCGCCTATATCGAGGCGGCCAAACGGCTCGAGGGCGAGGACCTGCCGGTCGTCGTGCCGTTCGAGCGCAAGGGCTTTCTCGACCGGCTTTTTGGAAGGAGGGCAGCATGAGCCTGTTAGACCTCTTCAAGCGGCGCGGCAGCGCGCCGGTGGCGCGCGAGCGGCTGCAGGTGCTGCTCGCCTATGAGCGCCGCAACCGCAGCCAGCCCGATCTCGTCTCGGTGCTGCGCGAGGAGATCATGGCCGTCATCGCCAGGCATGTGCAGATCGACCAGGATTATCTGCAGGTCTCGATGGATCGCGGCGAGACGATGTCGACGCTGGAGATCGACATCCAGATCCCCAACAAGAGCGCAAGGCCGCTGGCCATGTCGGCCTGAGCGTTGCGCCTGTAGTAGTTTTTGACGCCGGCGGGACAGTACCCCCTCTGTCCTGCCGGACATCTCTCCCTCAAGGGGGGAAATCGGCCGTCACGCCGGCTTTCGCCAATCTGCAACGGCGCAAGAGAGCGCGGCGCGCCGAGGCTGCGATCTCCCCCCAAGTGGGGGAGATGGCCGGCAGGCCAGAGGGGGCGCTGTCCCGCCGACATCTTCTTATTTTATGCCAACCATAGGTTGCATAAAACATGCGCGCACCTCTCATCCATTTGCCACTTGCGCAACCATCAAAAGGGTGAAAACGTTGGTCCGGGGTAAATGGGCAAGGGGTGGTCGTCGCGGCTGTTAGAAGCTCAGGGGCGGCCTTGAAAAGCGATGAACTTTCCACAGTTCCTGGTGGGGGTGACTGCCGCGTCATTCGTCGTGGCGCTCTCGACTTTTTTGGCAACGGGTTCAATCTGGAGGGCGCTGGGCTGGACGGTCCTTACCTCTATCGTTCTGCAGGTTGGATACTTTTTGTTCGTCGTCCAGCTGATCTATAGGGCTGGGCGAAAGACACACAGGTGACCGCGACCCGCGAGTACTGGACCATCGAGACGGTTGCGGTTTTCACGCATGTCGAGATTCCAGGCCAGGCTGGCTGAATATCCATATGCTTAGACATGATGTTCCCAAAATAGATAATATGGTCTAAGCCTTCTGAAAGCGGACATGTTCGGTTCTGGGAATGTGCATTGGACGTTCCGTTACTTTAGCCAACCAGTATATATTTACGGACACATGTGCCGGCGATTGGGCAGCGCAGGAGCCTGCCTGCGGCTTGTGCAATCCCGTTCCGCCGTCGAGACGGGGCGGGTTGAAGCTGCCGATCTCCCCCACAAGGGGGAGATCGGCGCGTCATCCGCATATCTCCATCGCTCCTGCTCACTCCGCCGCCAGTCTGTCCTGCGTCCTGGTGTCGAAGTCGCTGGCGTCGTGGCGCTCGTGCAGCTGCATCGCCGGCTCGCCGAAGGCGCGGTTGACCATGCGGCCGCGCTGCACCGCCGGCCGTGCGTCGATCGCATCGGCCCAGCGCTGCACGTGCTTGTATTCCTGCACCGACAGGAACTCGCCGGCGTCGTTGTACATGCGGCCCTTGGCCAGCCCGCCGTACCAGGGCCACACGGCGATGTCGGCAATCGTGTAGGCATCGCCGCCGAGATATTCGCTTGCCGCCAGGCGCCGGTCGAGCACATACATTTGGCGCTTCACCTCCATGGCGAAGCGGTCGATGGCATATTCGAACTTTTCCGGTGCATAGGCGTAGAAATGGCCGAAGCCGCCGCCGAGATACGGCGCCGAGCCCATCTGCCAAAACAGCCACGACAGGGTTTCTGCGCGCGCCGGCTGCTCGGTCGGCAGGAACTCGCCGAATTTCTCGGCCAGATGCAGCAGGATCGAGCCGGATTCGAAGACTCGGATCGGCTTTGGCCCGCTGCGGTCCATCAGCGCCGGGATCTTGGAGTTGGGGTTGACCTCGACGAAGCCGCTGCCGAACTGGTCGCCGTCGTTGATCCTGATCAGCCAAGCGTCATATTCGGCGCCTTTGTGGCCGCGCGCCAACAGCTCCTCGAGCATGATCGTCACCTTCACGCCGTTTGGTGTCGCCTGCGAGTAAAGCTGCAGCGGATGCTTGCCGACCGGCAGCTCCTTGTCGTGCGTCGGGCCCGCGATCGGCCGGTTGATGCTGGCGAAAGCGCCGCCATTTTCCTTGTTCCAGGTCCATACTTTCGGCGGTGTGTATTGGTTCATCTCGGGAGGCCTTTAATGTGAGCGGAGAGGGTCTTGGGGAGGATCAGCTTGCATAGATACAGGTAGTGCGGGCTGCGGGATGTTCAACTTGTGTTGAACTATTGTCGATGCCGGTCTGCCTGCGCGACCGCCCGGCCCTTGCGCCTCGTCACATGCGCCATACCTATAAGAAAGATCGGGCCTCTGACGCCCGTCGTGAATATTGCCAGGATTGAAAGCATGACCATCGATACGATTTTGCGGTCCATCGTGGCGGTGCGCGCTTCGATCCCGGATGATGCCTTCACCGCCAATGCGCTGGGCACGAGCCGGGAAGGCAGCGGCGTGGTCATTCGCGATAACGGGCTGGTGCTCACCATCGGCTACCTCATCACCGAGGCGGAAGAAGTCTGGCTGACCGACCACAACGGGCGCGTGGTTCCCGCGCACGCGCTCGCCTACGACCAGGAATCGGGCTTCGGCCTGGTGCAGGCGCTGGCCCCGCTCGACCTGCCCGCGGTGGCTTTCGGCGACGCGGCCAGGGCGATGGCCGGCGACCCCGTGGTGCTCGCCGACGGCATCGGCCAGGCGGTCAGCGCGCACATCGTCACCAAGCAGGAATTCGCCGGCTATTGGGAGTATCTCCTGGACGAAGCGATCTTCACCGCGCCCGCTCACCCGTCATGGGGAGGTGCGGCACTCATCGGGCAGGATGGCAGGCTGCTCGGCATCGGTTCGCTGCGTCTGCAGATGAGCCGCGCCGGCGAGATCGCCGATATCAACATGGTGGTGCCGATCAACCTTCTGCCGCCTATTCTCGACGATCTGCTGACACGCGGCCAGGTTGCCAAGCCGCCGCGCCCGTGGCTCGGTGCCTTCTCCGCCGAAAGCAATGGCGAGGTCGTGGTAATGAGCGTCGCCGAAGGCAGCCCGGCCGCCGAAGCCGGCTTGCGCCAGGGCGACATCATCTCGGATGTGCGCGACGGCGAAGTCGACGGGCTCGCCGATTTCTACCGCAAGCTGTGGCAGAACCCGGCGGGCGCGGAGATCCCGTTGCGAGTTGTGCGCGACGGCCGCGAAACCTGGCTGCGCGTCAAGTCGGCCGACCGCAACAGCTTCCTCAAGAAACCGCAGCTGCAGTGAAGCTCCCCCTTCTCCCACAAGGCGAGCAGGAGAACTGCCTTACTCGCCGCAGGCGCTGAAGCCTGTTCCCGGGTTCCACTCCGAAAAGGCAATGACCTTGCCTTCGACCGCCACGGTCTTCTCACTTGTGGACCCATCGGGCTGCATCTTGCCGCTTTTGCCCTTGCCGGTTAAAACGTTGTAATCGCAGTCGCTTGCGACATTGTCCTCAAGGTAATCGTGATAGTCATAACCAAAGCCGGCGACGATGAAGACACCGTCGCGATAGGCGAGCGTCAACGTCTGGTTGGTCCGCTTGCTGCCGACCGGCATTGCCGGCAGATACAGTTTGATCGAGCCGTTGGGCAGCGCGGACAGCTCCGGCTCGGTGTCGGAGGCGTCGTAGCCGGGCCGGTCGTAACCGTTCCACTCGCCGATAATCTGGTCACGCACGATGCCGGCAGGCCGCAAAAAATTGCGCTCGCGATCCCTGAGAAAGAAATGCATGTCCATCGGGTCGCTGGGCTCGGTCTCGACGATCATCACAAGGTCGGTGCCGCTGTCGCCATTCCAGTCGCCGGTCAGCGCGGTGATGATCTTCTGGGTTTCGATCGGTTCAGCTAGGGCCATGGTTGGCGCCAGCAGGGCAAGACCGAACAGCATCGCTCGCATGGCAACATATCCCCTAAAATTGAAGCCCGCCGTGTCCGCCATGGCCGGTTCTGGCGGGAGATTCCTACAGTACGACGGGAAGAACCGCCATGGGCTGGGGCGGGGACAGCGACACTGCCAATCTCCCCCCTTGTGGGGGAGATGCCCGGCAGGGCAGAGGGGGGCGCTGTCCCGCCG
>NZ_CAKXZT010000032.1:15578-22412 GCF_935825525.1 Mesorhizobium escarrei | reverse complement strand
GCTGCGCCCCCCTCTGTCCTGCCGGACATCTCCCCCACAAGGGGGGAGATCGGCGGCTTTGCTGTCCCGCCAGCCTTGCAACGGTGGCTCCGTTGCTGCTTCATCAGATGAAGGCGGGGCAGCAAGGAGAACCGATGACGACCACACAAAGGCAGACCCGCTGATGGCGCCGGTGAAGGTCGATCCCGCCAAGGTGCGGGAATTCAGCGATGCCGAAAGCTTCTACACCTGGCTCGGCCAGCACCACGCCACCGAGACAGAAGTCTGGATCAAGATTCACAAGGTCGGTTCGCGGCTGCCTTCGATCACGCCCAAGGAGGCTATCGACGTCGTGCTGTGCTGGGGCTGGATCGACGCCGTGCGCAAGGGGCTCGACGACAAGAGCTATTTGCAGCGTTACACGCCGCGCGGCAGGAAGAGCACCTGGAGCCAGATCAACGTCGACAACGTCGCCCGGCTGATCGAGGAGGGCCGGATGACCGAGCATGGGCTGAAACAGGTCGATGCGGCGAAGGCCGACGGCCGCTGGGCGCGCGCCTATGCAAGCGGCAAGGACATGAAAATCCCCGCGGATTTGCAAGCCGCAATAGACGCCGAGCCCAAGGCCAAGGCGATGCTGGCAAGGCTCAGCGCGCAGAACCGCTTCGCGCTCGCCTTCCGCATCCACAACATGAAGACCGAGGCTGGGCGCAAGAAGAAGATCGCGGCGTTCGTCGAGATGCTGAAGCGCGGTGAGACGATCTACCCGCAAGGGAAGAGGTGAGGGCTGGCGCCGTCGCGGCTGTGGCTGCTATTGCCGCAAAGTTCGCCTCCCCGTTGTGGGAGGGGTTAGGGGTGGGGTCCTCTTCGCAAGATGCGATTGCCTTGCCCAAGGGGGAGATTGGCCGTCCCCCCAGCCGCTACGCAGTAACGGTTTCTTCTTTGCTTTTGCCGCACAATAGCCGCGACAAGGCGGGGGCCGCGACGAGGCGGGCGAAGTCCAGGACATGGCCGACAAGAAGGAACGCAACGGAGAGTTCTGGGAGCTGGCGCTCGACCGCGCGCATCTTGGCGTCTGGGACTGGGATCTTAGGAGCGGCGACTGTTTCTACTCGGCAATGTGGTCGCAGATGCTCGGCTATGGCGAGGGTGAGCTTGCCAAGACAAGCGATCTCTGGCTGCAGCTGACGCATCCCGACGATCGCGAGCGGGCGGTGGCCAGCGGCGAACGCCACATTGCCGGCCTGACCGACTCGATCGAGACCGAGCTCAGACTGAAGCACAAATCCGGTCACTGGGTATGGGTTCTCGATCGCGGCGGAGTGGTCGAACGCGATGCCGATGGGCGGCCGGTCAGACTGATGGGCGTGCAGACCGACATCACCAAGCAGAAGCAAGCAGAAGCAACACTTGAACAGGTCAATGTGCGGTTTGGCCTGGCATTGGCGGCCAGCGGCACCGGCATCTGGCACCACGATCTCGCCGCACGCAAAAGCTACTGGGACAAGCGCACACGGGAGATCTTCGGGCTTGTCGCCGACACCGACGAGGTGTCGCAAGAGCTCTGGCACAGCTATCTGCATCCGGACGACCGGGCCGACGCCGAGCGGGCCCATTTGGCGCCGCTGCAAACCCAAAAGGTCGTCGCCGTGCAATACCGCATTATCAAGCGGGACGGCGAAATCCGACATGTCGAATCGCTGATACGGTTCATCGCCGATGCCCAGTCGTCGGGCCAGATCCTGGGCACCGTGCGCGATGTCACCAAGGCGAAGCAACGCGAGCAGGAACTTGCCCATGCGGCCCGCCATGACGCGCTGACCGGCCTTCTGAACCGCGCCGCTTTCGACCGGCTGCTGGCCGAGCACATCGCAACGGCGCGCCGGCTCGCGGTGTTCTACGTCGATCTCGACTACTTCAAGGCACTGAACGACTTCGCCGGCCACGCCGCCGGCGACCTTGCACTGAAGCGCGTCGCCGAGCGCATTCTGGGCTGTCTGCCGCCGTCGGTGCATGCCGCGCGCCTCGGCGGCGACGAATTCGCGCTGCTGGTGCCTGACTGCGACGCAGCGCAAGCCGAGCGTCTCGCCGGCGCCGTTCTCGCGGCGGTTCGCGACGCCGACCTCGGCTCGACGGCGGCGTCGCGCAAGCTCGCGGCCAGCATCGGTATCGCCTTTGTCGCCGATGCGAATACCGCAGTGGCCGACGCGCTCGCCTGCGCCGACGACGCCTGCTATGCGGCCAAGGCAGCCGGGCGCAATCGCTTCGCAGTGTTCTCGCCTGAGGCAACATCCGGTTCCAGCGGCCTCAATGCGGCGCGGCTGGCCGCCGACACCGTCGATGCCATGGCAGACGGAAGGCTGAAACTGTTCGGCCAGGAAATCCACCAGCTCGGAAAGCCCTGGCAAGAAAGCCGCCATGTCGAGGTCCTGGCGCGGCTCGCCGGGCGCAACGGGCGGCTGATCCCGCCGGGCGAGTTCATCCCGGCGGCGGAGCGGTTCGGCGTCGCGTCGCGGCTCGACCGCTGGATCATCAGGACGGCGCTGTCGCTTCATGGTCCGGCGCTGAAGTCAGGGGCGCTCACGCTCGGCTTCAACCTGTCGGCGCAGACGCTGAGCGACCCGCAGCTTTGGGATTTCGTCGACGCCGTCATCGCTGAAACCGGGGCGCCGCATTCCGGCATCGGTTTCGAGATCACCGAAACCGCCGCGGTCACCAATTTCACTGCTGCCGAACAGTTCGTCCGCAAGGCGCGCGAGCGGCGCTGCCGCGTCAGCCTTGACGATTTCGGGGCGGGCATGAGCTCGTTCGAATATCTCCGACGCTTTCCGGTCGATGCGATCAAGATCGACGGTTCGTTCATCGAGCATATTGCCGAGAGCCGCTTCGACCGCGAAATCGTCTCGGCCATATCGGGCATCGCCAGGAGCCTCGGCTGCTCCGTGGTGGCGGAGAAGATCGAAGCGCAGGATGCGCTCGACATTCTCGCGGATATGGGCATTGCCTTCGGCCAGGGATTTCTGCTGCACCGGCCGGAGCCGCTGCAAGCGATCGTGACACGGGCAATCGCGATCCGGGCGAGCGCGACACAAGTGAGCGCGACACGGGCGAGCAAGACACGGGCGAGCGCGCCGGCGGCAGCCGGACGGCGAGCCTAGCCAGCCGCGCGAAAGTCCGCAGACCGTTCCGGCGTCTTGATGCGCGACTGGTCAGGTCAGGGCTTTCCCGGCGGGCGATAGCGGACCGACTTCGCCTTACCAAGGGCTTGCATCGTCTCTTCGACGCTCAGGAGAACGGTGGTCTCGTACGAGCTGAGCGCTCCTCCCGCACCAATGGCAAGCATGACAGATGCCATCGAAACGTTGTCGGGCGCCTCCCACAGGTTCCAGCCATCGTGCTCTCCGAAGGCGTACCAGAACCCGTGCAGCTTTCCGCCCACCGATTCGATGTAGGTGCGGGCTGCCTCGCGTCTATCCTCGGGGTTTTCGATCAGGCGCGCCCAGGTCTCGGGCGTATAGCTGAATCGTGAGAGATACATGGGCATGGTTCGCCTCCAGGGCCGCCGATCCCCCAGCGGCTCGGCGTCGAGGGGATCGAGGGGGGCTGGCGCCGAGCCTGACCGGCTTGGTTGGTTCACCGGCTGACGAAATATGCGCTCAAGCTAATGTAATCGCAACACCTGTTCAGGCCGACGCCGCCGGATGCGGATCAGGCGTTGCGGCTCGCCAAATGCGCGTCGAGCTTCTTTCTCGAAGGCCCGTACCGCTTGATGATGGTCGCGGCCTCGCTCGGCGGTATGCCGTATTTTTTCGCAAACGCCGCTACGTCGTAAGGCTCCTCGCCGGCGGCCGGTTTGCGGTCCTGCTTGCTCTTGGATTTGTCGTCGGCCATGTCGTCCTCCGTCATATCTGGTGGTTATAGGGTTCTTTGGTAGGCCCGACCACCTTGCCAGTTCGGAAAAGGACGGCACGCCGGTCCGATCGGTTGCCTGGCGCGGCGATGCTGGTTCCCGCTCATGGGCTCGAACCACGATTCACGCCTTCAAAGGGCGCTGTCCTACCATTAGACGAAGCGGGAATAGAGGAAGTAAAACTGTCTAACACTTTCTCATGTGCGCATGAAGCCGCTTCATGCCGTCATCTGCTTGAGCAAGAGACACGCCCGTTCAGCAGGGCCTTGAGACAGGAGCAATCGCCGTGACTAGAACCGACCTCTCCGACGTCTACCGAGACTACATCGCCTGCCTGAATAAGCAGGACTGGCCGAAGCTGGGACAGTTCGTTCATGATGAGGTGATCCACAACGGTCGGCGGCTCGGGCTATCAGGTTATCTCAAAATGCTGGAGAGAGACTTTGCTGAAATTCCGGACCTTTATTTCAACGTCCAGATGCTGATTTCCGATCCGCCTTATATAGCGAGCCGGCTCGGGTTCGACTGCACGCCGAAAGAAAGGTTCCTCGGCCTCCCTGTAAAGGGGAGGAGAGTTTCCTTTGCCGAAAATGTTATATATGAATTTCGTGACGAAACAATTGTAGAAGTATGGTCTGTCGTAGACAAGGCTGCCATCGAAGCTCAGCTTTAGCGTGAGAAATTACCCACTTATCTCTCAAAGCAATCTTTTTGCTGCTGGACAATCTGTCCTGAGCTAGACTCGCGTTATCGCCAACAGCCACGCCAAAAGCTCCAGCAACAATAGAAACAGAGCAAGCTGTAGCGCCATGCGCAGGCGCTGAATGATCCGCCAATTGTTCGCCATGTCGGTTTTAATGCGGAGCGCAAGCGCGCGGTGCATCACATCCATGGTTTCGGAAGGATTCTTGTCGACAAAGTCCTGGAGCGGCTGCTCCGGATCGAAGCGGAACGTATAGGCGTAGTACGGCCACAACATGATCACGACCAGCAGCCCGATCAGGAAAAGCAGCGCCAGCGCCAGCCAGTCCCACAGCTCCAGCCCACTAGGAGAGCCCTGCCGCCGAGGAGAGAGCTCACGAACGCGGTTGCAAAGATCAGATTGCCAGCTCGGGTATTGAGGCTCTCCACCGCGTTCTGCTGGTGTTGGAGACCACGCACCGCCTCCGCATAAACGAAGGCCAGGCGAGGGTCCGCAACGGGCTGGGAGCCGCTTTCTCCCATCGAGGAATGCTCGGCCATGAGTGTCGTCCACGTTCCAGTATGAACCACGATATGAACAAGGGCAGCTGCCTGTCTACCGCCTGTCAAGGACCCGGCCTTGACGCCTGAACACGCTGCCCCAGATTACGCGGCGGAGTTTCAGATATGCGATACGACTGGCAGGGGCGCAAATTCCTGGAACGGCATTTCGGCATTGTTATCGCAATTGGCCTGATCGCAGGGCTGTCGGCCCTGGCCGCGCTGGGCTACACGCCTTAAGCCTCTATCGATTCTGCTGCGCATGCCCCACGGCACTGGCGAAAGAAATGTCACCCTTGATCTCGCGCATGGCCATCGACGTGATCGTCCGGCGCACGCCGGGCAGGCGGCTGAGCTCGACGCGCAGCATCCTGTCCAGCGCCATCATGTCGACCGTCACGATCTGCAGGAGATAGTCGGCCTCGCCTGTCGTGGCGTGGCAGCGCCGGATCAGCGGGTGCGCCTGGACTGCGGCCTCGAAGGCTTCGGAAAGCTCGAAATCGATCGACACCTGGATGAAGGCTTCGATGCCGAAGCCGAGTTTTGCCGGGTCGATCCGTGTCGAGTAGCCGCGGATGATGCCGGCGTCCTCCAGCGCCTTGACCCGCTTCCAGCACGGCGTCTTGCTTAAGCCGACCTCGTCGGCGAGCACCGCAAAGGAGGTACGCGCGTCGCGTTCCAGCGCTGCTACGATCTTCCGGTCGAGAGCATCCAGCATCAAACGTTCTCCTGGACGGCGCCATGCATGGAATTTCGTCCTTCAATTCTCGCTATTTGAATAACAGAAGGGAACAATATTTAAGCCAAAATCGCTTATTCTCCAGGCTCGGACCGAACAGATGCCCTGAACCGACGGGCCGGGCAAAGGAGCAGCTGCCATGCACAAGCCGGATTATTATGCCCGCATCGAAGCGCCCGAGATGCGCGACTACGGCGTCTACCTCCAATGCGACAAGCTTCTCGCCTGCCAGAAGCCGCTGGCCGAGATGGTGAATGCCGACGAGCTGCAGTTCCAGATCGTGCATCAGGTCGAAGAGCTGTGGATGAAGCTCATCACCTACACGCTGGTCGATGTCGTCGACTTTCTCGAACAGCAGAACACGCATCGCGTCGTCACGCTGATGGGGCGCGTGCATCGGCTGATGCGCATGATGACGGTGCAGCTCGACCTGCTCGAAACCATGTCGCCCAAGGAATATCAGGAGATTCGGCTGCAGCTCGGCAATGGCAGCGGCCAGGAATCGCCAGGCTTCAAGCTCTTGCTGCGCATGCCGCCGGACCTGTGGCGCGCCTTCCAGGCGTCCTATCTCGATGGTCGCGGGCTCTCGGTCGAGGATGTCTACGATATCAGGTATGATCACGGCGACAGCTATGTCGTCGCCGAGGCGCTGATCGAATTCGACGAGCTGTTCCAGAAATTCCGCGCCAGTCATCTCTACCTTATCCACCGTTCGATCGGGCTGGGCTCGAGATCGCTGAAGGGCCGGCCGGTCGAACTGCTGCAGGCCGGCGCCCTTCATCGCTTCTTCCCGGAGCTGTGGGACATACGCTGCGACATGACCGACCGCTGGGGCAGCCAGTATGGGACGGTACGGGATCCGATCAGCCACCCGGAGGCGAAGGTAGGGTAGGGGCAGGTGTAGAAACCTTTTTGATGCCGGCGGGACAGCGCCCCCCTCTGTCCTGCCGGACATCTCCCCCAC
>NZ_CAKXZT010000032.1:0-15568 GCF_935825525.1 Mesorhizobium escarrei | reverse complement strand
TAGGGTAGGGGCACCCCCCAAGTGGGGGAGATGTCCGGCAGGACAGAGGGGGGCGCGAAGGGATCGCTGCGTGGCTCCAAAATCCTGCAATACCTGGCCGCGTGCCACTCCTCCAGACAGAACTATTTCCAACCTGATGTCGGGTTTGCGGCTGGTGTATCGTCCTTGGGGCGAAACCCGTCGCAAGCCTGGAGGACACCATGTCGTTGGAATCCGCTCAATCACCTGTTCAAACGCCGCGGCAGACCGCAGCAATTCTCATTGGCCGGCTGATCTTCGCGGCCGTCTTCCTGATGGCGGTGACCTTCAAGTTCATCGACATGGGCGCCACCGCGAGCTACATCGCCGCCGCCGGATTTCCGTTCCCGCTGTTTCTGGCCTGGAGCGCGGCCCTGCTCGAGGTCGTCCTCGTGCTGTGCTTCCTGACCGGCGCCTTCTTCTCGCAGGCCGCCCTTGTCGCCGCCGCCTATGTGCTGTTCCTTGCCTTTGCCTTCCACGGCCCGTCGCACTGGGCCGGCAATCAGGCCGAGTTCGGCTTCTTCGTCGATCACTTTACCTTCCTGGCCGGGCTGCTGTTTGCCGCCGTGCATGGGCCGGGCCGCGCGCTGACGCTGAACCGCGCATTCGCCAGATCCTGATCCGGGAGTTGCGGTCGCAAAGCACGGAGTACGAGACAGCCTTCTGCAGCCGTATCAGCAATGCCCTTGCCAATGGCAGGCTGACCTACGCCGATTATGTGAAGCTGCGTTCGCCCACCGCCGACAACAGCAAGGTCATCAGGATCATGCAGGGCCGCTAGACTGGCGCCTCGGCGCGTCAATTCTGTTCGCCGCCTCACATCTGGTCGTTGTAGGGTTCCTTCATCTGGCCGACCATGCGCGCCAGTTTGGAGAATGACGGCATGTCCGCTTCCGGCTGACACTGGTTCGCCAGTTCCAGCAGCCGGATCGGGAAGTTGACGGCATCGCGGCTCGAGGCCGACATGCCTTCGGAGCGCTCTTCGCTGGTCTCGCTGGCTTCGGCCTTGCGCAAGGCGATGTCTATCTCCTCGACCGTCAGCACGCCCTTGCGGACAAGGACCTGATTGATCGATGCGACGGCCATCAGCAGGCCCTCGAGTTGCAGATTGGCGACATTCATGGCTTTGCTCCCATTGGCAAAATTGCAAACGCGCGAACGCCGGTTCCGATCCGGACAGCTGCATCATATCGCGGCGGGCCGCCGAATTTTAGGCCGACCCGCAAGATTTCGCTTGCTTTGTGACGGCAGCTATGCTAGGAATATAGTCATGGTGCTGATTTGCGCCAACGACCCGCCCGCCGAGGCGGGTTTTTTGTTTTTAGCCTTCTCGAACGTTTGTGCCTGTGTTGCCGATATCAAATGTCGGCGGGACAGTACCCCCTCTGTCCTGCCGGACATCTCCCCCACTTGGGGGGAGATCGGCAGCTTCGGCGCATCGCCCGCCTCCAACTGTTGGAGATTGGCGAAAGCCAATGCGACATCAATCTCCCCCCAAGTGGGGGAGATGGCCGGCAGGCCAGAGGGGGCGCCAAGGAACGCGGCGCTTCCCGTAACGAATACTCCACCTACCAGAGACCGCCATGTCCAAGCGTTACGCCACCATCATCAGCGACGATGACGGCCGCGAGGTCGTCAGTGCCATTGGCGAATTCGAGGGCGCGCCCGATGTGCGCCATGGCCACTTCGAGCCGGTCGCGGCCGGTGTGCGGATCGGCATGGTCCGCGGCGGCCCGGTCGATGCTGCCGACGGCTTCGGGTTTGCGCAAATAGGCGTCAGCGCCGGTGCGGTTATTATCGTCCGGGCGGCGCTCAAAACCGCGTCAGGCGCCGGCAAAGTTGTGTCCGGCAAATCCGGCAGCGCGGCGGCAAAGCCGATGCGGCAAGGCTCGATGCGGTAAGGCGGGCGCGGAAGCCAAAGGCAAAGCCCGGCAAGCGGGCGCGCAAGAAACCTGCGCGCCCGGCCAAGAAAGCGGCCAAGAAAACAGCGAAGCCGGCGATGTCGGCCGGGACGGCGGGGTAGGGCATGACTGACGATCCTTTCGACGACGAACCGGCTGATGCGACCAAACCCAGGCCTTCCGGCCGGCCGAAGCGAGCGAAAAAAGCGCTTGCCGATGGTTTCCTGGAAGCCATCCGCGCCGATTTCCGGGCGCATGGCGCCAGTGTGATCGCCGAGGTTCGCACCGAAAAGCCCGATCAGTATCTGAAGATCGTGCTGTCGGTGCTGCCCAAGGATCTGCATCTCAACATCAACAATCTGGAAGCACTGAGCGATGACGAAATCAGGCAGCGCATCCGCGGCCTCGAAGCCGTCCTGCGGCCATTTCTCGAAAAGTCTGGCGTCGCGGGCCTCGCAAGACCAGGCTCCGCAAAACCGGGCCTCGCAAAACCAGGCCTCGACGGCGAAGACCGAGTATCTGAGCCTGCTCAGGGAATTGGACCGCAGGCGCCGCGCTAACCAGCTTGCCGCCTACCGGCCTTACCCGCGACAGGCCGAGTTCCATGCGGCCGGTGCTATCAACCGAGAACGCCTGTTCATGGCCGGCAATCAGCTCGGCAAGACAAGAGCCGGCGGTGCTGAATGGGCGATGCATCTCACCGGCCGCTATCCTGCGTGGTGGCAAGGCAAGGTTTTCGACACGGCCGTGCGGCTGGGCGCCCGGCGTCACCGCCGAGGGCACGCGCGACAACCCGCAGCGCATCCTGATCGGCCCGCCGCAGCAGCCGGCGGCGTGGGGCACCGGCATGATCCCGGCCGACGCTATTCTCATCATGGGGCGCGGCGCGCCGCATGGGCTGGACAGCGTGGTGGTGCGCCATGGCGGCGGTGGCGATGTGCAGGCCGATGAATCGGTGCTGTCGTTCAAGAGCTATGAAAAAGGCCGCGAGAAGTGGCAGGGCGAGACGCTGCGTGGTGTCTGGTTCGACGAGGAGCCGCCGCTCGACATCTATTCCGAAGGCCTGACCCGCACCAACGCGACAGGCGGCATCACCATCGTCACTTTTACGCCGCTGCTCGGCATGTCAGATGTGGTGTTGTTGTTTTTGTCGGCGGAGGAGGTGGAGGGAATGGGGAGGTGAGCTGGTTTTTGGGAAGGAAGCTTTCGCTTCCGCTCACCCGTTGCGTTCCTTCGCGCCCCCCTCTGTCCTGCCGGATATCTCCCCCACTTGGGGGGAGATTGGCAGCTTCCGCGTCCCGATTGCCTACAATCGTTGGAGATTGGCGAAAGCCAATGCGACAACCAATCTCCCCCCTCGTGGGGGAGATGTCCGGCAGGACAGAGGGGGGCGCTGTCCCGCCATCCAAAAAGTCCTTGGCCAAACAACACCATACGTCCGGCGCCTCCCAACATGATTCAAGCTGCGAGGGCGAAGATATGACCCGCCACGTCACCTTCATGACCATCGACGATGCCGAGCACTACACGCCGCAGCAGCGCGCCGCGATCATATCGGCCTATCCCGCGCATGAGCGCGAGGCGCGGGCAAAAGGCATTCCGGTGCTCGGCTCCGGCCGCATCTTTCCGGTGGCGGAGGAATTGGTCGCCTGCGAGCCGTTCCGGCTGCCGCGCTACTGGCCGCGGCTCGGGGCGCTGGATTTCGGCTGGGATCACCCTTCCGCTGCTGTCGAGCTCGCCTGGGATACGGAAGCCGACGTCGTCTATGTCGCAAAAGCCTGCCGCGCCTCGCAGCAGACGCCCGCCATGCAGGCGCTGACCCTAAAACCGTGGGGCGAATGGCTGCCCTGGGCATGGCCGCGCGACGGCCGCCGCGAGACGCTGGAAGGTGCGGGCGTGGCACTTGCCCGGCAATATGGCGCGCATGGGCTGAACATGCTTTCCAGCCATGCGCAGTTCGCCGACGGTTCGGTGTCGGTCGAGGCCGGGCTGATGGAGATGCTCGACCGCATGCAGAGCGGCCGCTTCAAGGTATTCTCGACGCTTCTGCCCTGGTTCGAGGAGTTTCGGCTCTACCACCGCAAAGACGGCCAGGTGGTAAAACTGCGCGACGATCTGATGGCGGCGACACGCTATGGCGTGATGATGCTGAGGGAAGCGATGGTCGACCCGGCTGAGTTCAAGACAGGGCGCAAACGGTCGGCGGGGCAGAGTGATCCGCTGGGGCTTTCCGGTGAGGGGACCGCGTCCCCTGGCCCCCTTGGCCCGCCGATGACCGTTCGCATTGTCAGCGCTACGCTGCGCGACCTCAGCTACATCGCCGCCAATCTGCGGCCCGAAGACCGGGCCGAGATCGACTGCCAGTTCGACGAATGGTCGCCGGCGCTGCTGGCGCTGACGGCGCTGCAGGGTTTTGCGTATGTTGCCGAGCTGGACGGCAATCCGGAGGCCGGCTTTGGCGCCGCCGAACAGCGCGGCGGCTTATGGATCGCCTGGAGCTGGGGCACACGCCGCATGAAGCGCTGCGTGCCTGGTATCACGGCGTTCTTTCACGCCGTGCTCGGTCCGCAGGTTGCCGCGCACGGCGCCTGGCGGGTCGAGGCGCGGGCGCTGGCCACCGATGAATTGGCGCTGCGCTGGCTGGCCCGGCTTGGCGCCACGCAGCGCTGCCGCCTGCCGGGCTACGGCAAAAACGGCGAGGATTTTTTTCTCTATGACTGGACAAGAGAAAGCTGGAACCATGTGCCTATTTCAAAAGCCGCCGGCGCTGAAGCCGCTGCCACCGACACCGACCATTGCCGACAAGGACGTGCAGGCGCGAGAAGCCGCACTCAGGGCTGAGCTGGAGCAGCGCCAGGGCACCGCGGGAACGGTCAAGACCGATTTGTCGCCGAGCGACCTCACCGGCCAGCGTCGCGTGCTGCTGGGGGTGTGATGATGGGTGCGATGAAGGGCACGCGTCGTAGGCGCGTGCTGGCCGGTGGTATTGGCGCCGGCATGCGAAATTGGTGAAGCGGCGAGGGTGAAGAGCACCCCTTCTCCCCTTCTTGTTGTGGGAGAAGGTGGATCGGCGCTTTAGCGCCGAGACGGATGAGGGGTGCTGGAAGAAATGAGGCAGTGGATTTTTGCGGTATGCCAAGCTGGAACACCCCTCTTCCGACCTCGCTTCGCGCAGCCACCTTCTCCCACAAGAAGGGGAGAAGGCAAGGCTCTTCAGCGCCCTCACCCCGGCTTGCGCGCGAACGCCCAGACCATCAGCGGATATTCCTCGTCGTTGCTGAGGTCGCGCCATAGGCCGTAGGAGCGCACCGGCCCGCCGATATGGGCCTTTGCGCAGGCTCTGTTGCCCCAGCTGAACACTTCTATCTCGGATTCCGGGAAGCCGCCTTCGACCAGCAGCTGCTTCAGGCCGGCGGGGGTCCAGCGGTTGTAGTCGTGCGGCCTGGCATGCACCCTGAACAGGAACGGCGTCGCCACCATCGCCCAGCCGCCCGGCCGGGTCATGGCGTGGATATTCTGTGCCGCGGCAAGCGGGCGCTGCACATGCTCCAGCACCTGGTCGGCGATGACGACGGAATACTGCCGGTCGGTGCGGTCCTTGCAGATGTCGAATTCGGGGAAATCGACCGATGTATAGTTGGAGCACATCGTCTTCCAGTGGCGGTTCCAGCCGGGCGAGATCTCGATCACGTCAGAGGATTTGCGGCCGTCGACCTCAAGAAACGCGGTGAACGCCTCGATCTGCCTGATGCGCAGCCAATTGCGGGAATCGTAGCCGAGCAGCCGTTTTGCAACCTGCTTGCTTCGCCTCTTCAGGGCGCCGGGTAGGCTTTCCGTCATTGTCAAATCGATCTCCTTGAGTCGCCGCCGCGCCCCCTTGAATATGGCAAAAGCGAACAAAATTCGACCTGGCCTTGGCAATATCTGGGCTTCGAACAAGCTGATGCCACCGAAGAAAGAAATGCCATGGCGAGCGATTCCCGTGCCCACGATATCCTGTCGCGACAGGCGGAACTGGAGAGCGAGCGCAGCCAGTATGAGGCTGTCTGGGAGGCGGTGTCGGAATTCTGCGACCCCGACGCGCCCGATGTCTGGAGTGGGCGCCGGGGCGCGGAACCACAGGCCGAGCGGCAGGAGCGGCGCGGCGCCCGTGTCTACGCCAACACCATCAACTCGGCCGCCAACCGGCTGGCTGCGGGGCTGGAAAGCCTGATCATTCCGCAGTCGGAGAAATGGCACGGGCTGTCGACCGCCGCCATGAATGACGAGGAGACCGACGAGGAGAAGGAATGGGCGGAGGCGCTTCGCGATTTCCTGTTTGCGCTGCGCTATTCGGCCAATTCGAATTTCGTGCCGGCGACGCAGGCCTGCCTGCGCAACGTCGTGCGCTACGGCCCGGCCTATCTCTACGCCGAGGAGGGCTTTGGCGGCACGCTGATCCGCTATGCCTCGATCCCGGTGGTCGAGGGCTACCTCTGCCGCAACCGCTGGGGCCAGGTCGACATTTTCCACCGCCGCTATGAGCGCACGGCACGGCAGGCGGCGCAGCTGCTCGGCTATGACAAGCTGCCGGCGCGGATCAAAATGCTGGTCGACGACCCGGCCAAGTGCGAGACTAAAATTTCGCTGATCCAGTGCATCCAGCCGCGCGACGAGCGCAAGATGTACAATCTGGCCGGGACTTATGATTATCTCGACACGGCGTTCGCCTCTTATCACGTCGTCGAGGACGAGGAGGTCATCGTCAGGGAGAGCGGTTTCCGCTCCTTCCCCGTGTCGTGCTTCAACTGGCGCCGCTATGAGGGCGACCCGTATGGCATCTCGCCGACCATCGAGGCGCTGACCACGGTGCGCGAGGAAAACGCCGTGCGCCGCTCCGGCCTCAGGGCGCTGCAGCAGATCACCGATCCGGCGACCGCGTCGAAGGCGCGGCTCGACTATGTGCCGGTGCTTAATCCCGGCGAAAATTATCCCGGCTTGATCGACGACAATGGCCGACCGCTGATTGCGCCGACCGCTGTGGGCCAGAACCCGACCCATGCGTTCAACTACGCGGAAAGCCGGGCCGAGGAGATCCGCGACATGATGTTCGTCAACCTGTTCCAGACGCTGGTGCAGAACCCGCAGATGACGGCGACCGAAGCCTTGATCCGGCAGGAGGAGAAGGGCGCGCTGCTCGGGCCCTCCGGCTCGATCATCCAGGCCGGTTTTGCCTCCAATCTCGACCGCGAGCTCGGTATCCTCGAGGACAAAGGATTGTACGAGGAAGACAGCCGATTCCTGCCGCCGGCGAGCCTCGCCGGCAAGGCGGTGCGGCCGACCTTCACCGGCCCGCTCGACGTGCTGCGCCGCTCGGCCGAGGCGCGCGACACCATCCAGGTGGTGACCACGGCCATGCAGATGGCGCAGTTCGACCCTGGCGTGATGGACAATATCGACGGCGACGAGGCGCTCAAGATCGTGCAGAGCGCCGGCCGCAGCCCGCAACGCATTTTTCGCCGCCACGACGAAGTGGCTGATATTGGCGACGCCAGAGCCAGGGCTCAACAAGCGCAGGCCGGCATGGCGGCGATCGCCACCGCCGGCAAGGTTGCCAGGGATGCCGTGCCGGCGGCGGTTCAGGCGCGCGACAGCGGCCTGCTCGACAGTCTCAGCGGGCTGATGCCGCAGGGCGGCGAGGGCGGCCGCGCATGAGCGGCAAACGCTTCGCCCATTCGCGCCAGGCCGGCGGCCCGGCCAAGGCGCAGGATGCGCTGACCAGGGCCTATCTCAGGGTGTTCTCAGGCCAGGACGGCGAGATGGTGCTGGCCGACCTGGCGGCGGCGACCGGCTATTACCGCCGCCCGTCCTATGGCGAGTGGCTGGCCAAGACCAGGACGCCGAACGGCTTCGAGCTGCACAGCGCGCTGAGCAACGCGCGCGCCGAAGTGGTGCAGCACATCATGGGGTTTTTGACATTGGACGAAGCGCAACTGGCGGCGCTGGAGAAGGCGGCGAGATTGGAGGGGAGGTAGGGGTGAAGGCGCGAAGGCGCGAAGCGCCCCCCTCTGGCCTGCCGGCCATCTCCCCCACTTGGGGGGAGATTGGCTGTCATCTTTTGATTTCGCCCAATCGCCTACCTCGAAAAGAGGCGCTGTCGGCGGACCTGCCAATCTCCCCCCTTGTGGGGGAGATGTCCGGCAGGACAGAGGGGGCGCTGTCCCGCCGGCGTATCAAGTCGCACCGGCGAGCCCCGCCTCGATGACGATGTGCTGGCAGACATTGTCGATGTCGCGAATGACGTCGTCGTTCCAGAAGCGCAGGATGGTCCAGCCACCCCGTTCCAGACGCTTTGTCCTCGCCTCATCGCCTGCATTGGCGTCGGCATGCTGCGAACCATCGACTTCGACGACGAGCTTTCTCTACGGGCAAGCGAAGTCGACGATGTAACCGGCGATCGGAAATTGTCTCCGGAATCCAAGCCCCATCAGCCGATGTGCGCGAAGCTCATTCCAGAGCTTCAATTCAGCGTCGGTCATCGCTTTGCGCATCGATTTGGCATTTGCGCGATTTGCGGAGGCAGTGGCGTGTGAGGCATCGGTCAATGCTCGGTCGTTATTGAGGGTGGCGCTCTACGGACATCTCCCCCACTTGGGGGGAGATCGGCCGTCGCCGCTGATTTCGCCAATCGCCAACAAGAAAGGAGCCGGCGTCGGTGTTCCCTGGAACGACCAGCGCCGCGCTATCGCTCAATAATCGCCGCGGTAGTAGCGGTCGTCGCAAGGTGCGGTGTAGATGCGGCCGTAGCGGTCCTGATAGCGGCAAAGCTGTTCGCCGCGCCGCTGCGGCGTCGTTGCGCTGCCGACGACCGCCCCCAGCAGGGCGCCGCTGGCTGCGCCGATAACCGTGCTCTTGGTGTCGCGGCCCAGGGCCTGACCGACGAGAGCGCCGCCAGCGCCGCCGACCAGGGCGCCAGTAGTGGCTCTTTGCTGGCCTTCGGTCTGTGCACATCCTGCCAGCGCGGCAGTCACAAGCAGGGCGGCAATGGCTTTGTACATGGTCATCGTCTGATACTCCGTTGAAGCCTATGAACTAATACACTGGCTGGTTTTGCCAAGTGTTTGCCAAGTGCGGTCGCATTGCGGCGGAACAGCGGCAACCGCTCGTCACGAAATGCGACATGGTTTCTTTCGTCTTGACGGCGAGTGCCTCCGACTCTGAAAGATCGTACTCAAACAAGGCGATAGGGTCAGGCTCTGTCGAAAAGAATCAGGCTGCGGCCGCAACGATTCCGTCGGGTCCAGCCGACCCCTCAACAATCCAATAATACGCCTGGCTGAACTGGCCAGCGCTCGTTTCCATTTGCAAACAACAAGAAGGAATCTTCTCATGACAGATCTGGCAGACGCCGGGTCCGTGGTGGCGTCACCACCGGCGGGCAACCTTGCAGGGCCACCGGCCGCCGGGGACAACGGGTCCGCCCCACCGGCCGGCAACAGCTGGTTTGACGGTCTTTCCGAAGGCAACCGCAAGCTCGCTGAAACCAAGGGCTGGACCGAGCCTGAAAGCCTCGACCGGGTTCTCACCTCCTATGCGGAGCTGGAACGGCAGCAGGGCGAAAGCCTGCGCATTCCCGCAGCGGACGCAGCTGCGGAAGACTGGGACAGGTTCCATGCCCGGCTGCCTGAGGCGATGCGCCCGCTGACATCGCCAGACAAGGTCGAGTACAGGCGCCCCGACGGGCTTCCCGAAGGCTTCGGCTATTCGGACGAGCTCGCCAACGCGTCCAAGGCGTGGGCCGTCGAGGCCGGCGCCACGCCGAAGGTGGCGCAGGCCTATCACGACCGCTTCGTCGGCTACATGGCCGAACAGGCCAAGGCGCAGCAGATCGCTCTTGCCCGTTCGGTCGAGGCCACTCACGACGACCTGCTCCGGGATTGGGGACCGACCGACAGCGACGGCTTTCGTAGGAGATTGGAGGTCGCCAACCGGGCGATGAAGAAGCTCGGCCTGGTCGATGCCTACAAGGCGAAGGGCATCCTCCTGCCTGACGGCGCCTTGACCGATCCGCAGATCGCAAGGCGTTCCAGGCCATTGGCGAGGCGATGTTCAGGGAAGACACAATCGACGGCGGCGCGGCTTCGAGCGGAGGCAATCCGTTCAAGCGCAACGCCGCCGGCGAACGCAACCTGACCGATATCTCGGCCATCGTCAGAAGCGACCCCGTCCGCGCCCGGCGGCTGGCACGCGAGGCCGGCGAAAACCCCGATCTCTGGATACCGAACAACCCCCTCTAAAGCTGTGTCGATATTCAGGTGATGCCGGCCTGCAAACGACGGCTTTCTGCGCTTCCGGTGCTCACGGACCAGCGCATGACCCCGGGAAACCGATTTCGGTTTCCCGGAAAGGATCATGCGCAAATGCAAAGTGTTAGAGCGTCCTTTGCGCGTCCAATTGGACGCGCAGCGCTCTAATGTCCGCTCCGCTCCGATTCTCGAAAGCCATCTGTTTGGTCGCTGCGCGCCCGTCTTCGACTCCGGCTCGGCCTGACCTGAATCTCAACACACCTTCTCCGCCCATCAACTCCTGAAGGAAAGACAAAATGGCAGACGCCTATACCCGTATCGCGGACGCGATCGTTCCGTCGGTCTACGCCCAATACTCGTTCGAGGAGCACGTCCAGTCGCTCGAGATCTATCAGGCCGGAATCCTGTTTTCCGACCCGGCCATCGCCTCGAAGCTCTCCATGGGCGGGCGTTCCGTCGACATGCCCGGCTGGAAGGATCTCGGCAACGATCCGTCCGAGCCGGTCAATGACGATCCGGCCGACTCGATCGAGATGAAGAAGATCGGCGCGCGCCGCGAGGTCGCCGCCCGCAATGTCGGCGCCCAGGCCTGGGGCATTCCGGACCTGACCTCGATCCTGGCCGGCGACGACCCGCAGAAGCTGATCGTGCGGCGCCAGACCGACTACTGGCAGCGTGCCAACAAGCTGACGCTGCTCGGCATCCTGAAGGGCGTGGTGGCCGACAACCTCGCCAATGATGCCGGCGATCTGGTGCGCGTCACCGGCGCCTCCATCGTCGACACCGACATCATCGAGGCTGCCTATCTGATGGGCGACCGCGCCGACAAGTTCAAGACGATCTGGATGCACTCCAAGCAGATGAAGGCGTTGAAGCTCGCCGACCTCATCGACTATGTGCCGCCGTCCGAGCAGGGCGGGCGCTGATCCCCTACTATATGGGGCTGCGGGCCGTCATCGACGACGACATCCCGGTCGCCGCGGGCGTCTACACGGCATTCATGTTCAAGGACAAGGCGATCCTGTGGAACGAGCTGCCGGTCAATACCGAAGGCGGCCCGCTGGAGTTCGACCGCAAGCCGCGCCAGGGCCATGGCGGCGGCGTCACCGAAATGGTCGCCCGTCGCCACTTCGTTCCGCGCGTGCCCGGCACCCGCTTCCTCGACGCGTCGACGGCCGGCGAATTCGCCACCGACGCCGAGCTGGCGCTGGCGGCGAACTGGGACCGCACGGCGTCGAGCGTCAAGCACATGACGTTCATTGCGCTGAAGACGACCGAAGCCTGAGAGACCGGAAGGGGCGGGGTAAAGAACTCCCGCCCTCCTGGATTCGGACAATGTGGTGAACACGCCGTGCTGCGCCAAAGTGGAATGAGAGCGTCTGGCCGCATTGTTGTTGTTGCACGTTGGTCGATCGCCGCCACCAAACTGTTACACAAGAGGACGATGCTGCCTTATCGTGGCAAGGGAGGTAACCATGGATATGACATACAAGGCAGTTCAGGACGTGCTCCGAAAAGCGGGCATTGTCATTAGCAAAAAGGGCGAAGTTCACCGCATAAACTTCTTCAGCGGTCTGGAAAACACCGCCTACTACACGACAAGTCTTGGGGAAGCCCGGGACAGGGGCTTGGCGATGGCGAGAGGCGCCGGAAGGTTGCCGGCAGTCGCTGTTGCCAAGTCGCGCGGCACAGGGCGGCCGACGAGCGCACAGTTGGGCTGACGCCGCAGGATGTCATCGCCGCGTCGCGCGGCGATATTGTGAAACTGCAGATTCAGGTGGCGCACGCCACCAGTTTTCTTTCGGTCGCGTTCCGTCGCGCCCCCCTCTGTCCTGCCGGACATCTCCCCCACTTGGGGGGAGATTGGCTGTCACCGCTGTTTTCGCCAACCTTCAACATTGCAGGACTAAGCGGAGCGGCAGGACAGAGGGGGCGCGACGGAACGCGACCTTTCCCACAATCCCACCCACCCAGAGCGCTTTTTGCCGTGGGGCATGCCCTGCTTTTCCCGATCCACACAGACGGAGGCCTAAAACCATGGACATCATCCCGCTCGACATCGCCAACATGGCGCTTGGCGTCCTTGACGAGGCGCCGATCGACAGCCTTGATCAGGATGTCAAACCGGCTCGCCTGCTCAACCTGCATTTCGACCTGACGCGCGAGGCGGAGCTGACGAAACATGCCTGGTGTTCGCAATCCTGGCGGCCGCCGTCGCCGGGTCCGATATCGGCAGTGGCGCGGGCACGCTGAACTTTGCCTATGAATTGCCCGTGGACTGCCTGCGGGTTTTGCCGCTGACCCACAATGGCGAGCCGGATGGCGTGCCGATCTCGTGGCGCCAGGAAGCCGGGCTGATCTATTGCGACCGGTCGGGGCCGCTGATCATCCGCTACGTCGCCAACCTCACCGATCCGAACGACTGGGACGCGACGTTCTCCGAAGTGCTGGTTGCAGCGCTTGCCGCCAAGATCGCGCATCCGCTGACCACAAGGCGGGCATGATCGACATCGCCCGCGGTGCCTATGACCGGGCGCTGGACGCGGCGTTCCACGCCAACACCATCCAGCGTGGCGGCAGGTTTTCAACGTCGTCCTGGGCCGTGCAGCGCGGCGACAACCGCTACTGGCGCGCCTGATGCCGACGCTTTATCCTATCCAGGACACCTTCGTCCGTGGCGAGATCAGTCCGCGATTGCACGCGCGCGCCTCGCTCGACCTTTACCGCGCGGCACTCTCCCGGTGCGAAAACTTCGTCACCTTGCCGCATGGCGGTATCCGCAAGCGCGGCGGGTCGTACTTTTGCGCGGAGGTCAAGGATTCGTCGAAGAAGACGCGCGGCATCCCGTTCATCTTCTCGGCAGATCAGGCCTACATGCTTGAATTCGGCGATCTCTACATCCGCGTCCATGCCTATGGCGCCCGCGTCGGCTCGGTGGAAGTGGTCACCCCCTATCTCGAAGCCGATCTGTTCGACCTGCAATTCGTCCAGTCCGCCGACCAGATGTGGATCACTCACAAAAACTACCTGCCGCAGGTTCTCACCCGCACGGCGCACACCACCTGGACGCTGGCCGAGTTCGTCTTTCTCGACGGCCCCTATGACGACATCAACACAAGCGCGACCACGCTGACGCCTGCCGAGAGCGGCGCTGTTCATCCCCAAATGACCAGCGATACGCTGCCAACCGGGACCGCCGCGGCAACCGCTGGCACCGCATGGCACGTGTTCGACCGTGACAACGGAACAAACCTCACCTCTGGCGTGACAACCGCGTTCGTTTCGTATGATTTCGCCGGCGCGTCGACCAAAGTTTGCGATGCCTACTGGATTCGGGTGAACTCCACTGGCGGCACCAAGGCGCCTGTGGCCTGGGATTTCCAGGGGTTTTGACGGCACCAACTGGATCTCGCTTGACAGCCGGATAGCGGAAACCGGCTGGTCACGCAGCGAAGTGCGATTTTATGAATTCCAGAATGAGACAGCCTACCAGTCCTACCGGCTGAATATCACTGCGTCTGAAGACGATACCAACATGGATATCGCCGAAATGGGCTGGCATGAAGACGGCGACACAATGACGCCGTTTGATCTCACGGCGTCCTCGATCGTCGGCATCAATGACGGCACCGGCTTCCAGACCAGCGATGTCGGCCGGACCATTCGTTTGCTCGGCTCGGATGCTGTCTGGCGCTGGGCGCGCATCACCAGCCGCAGCAGCGCGACGGTGGTCAAAGTCCGGCTGTATGGGCATGCGCTGCCAAATCTCAGCCCGATCGCCCGCTGGCGCCTCGGCACCTTCGTTCCCGGCAAATATGTTCAATCTGGTTCGCTGTACGAGGAGCGCCTGGCCTTCAGCCGAAAATTCTCCGTCTATGCCTCGGCAACCGGTGATTTCGACAATTTCGCCACCGGCGAGAAGGACGACGACGCGCTGGAATTCGTCCAGGCCGGTGGTGGCCAGGCCAACGATATCACCTGGATTGCCGAATCCGACGGGGCGCTGATCACGCTGGGCGGCATCCGGGCGCTGTCCGGCTCGGGCATCGATGAAGCGCTTACGCCGTCATCGTTCAAAAACCGCCGCTCGCGCACCTTTGGCTGCGCGCCGCTGCGCCCGGTCGACGCCGGGCAATCGTTCCTGTTCGTCACAAGGTCGCGCAAATCGATCGCCGAACTGACCCAGAGCCCGACTGGCAAATTCACCTCGGAGGATGTCGGCCAGGTTTCCGAGCACATCCCGAAGCAGGGCGTCGTCGAACTGGCGTTCCAGACCGATCCCGACCCGCTGCTGTGGTTCCCGCTGGATAATGGCGAGCTTGGCGGCTACACCCACCAGCCCTCGCAGGAAGTCCGCGGCATGCACCGGCATCGCATCGCCGGAACGTTCTCAGGTTCAGTATGGGGCATCAATCATGACCTCACCGTGGCCGCTGGGGCGGTTTCCTTGCCCGGTGGTGCGGCATCGGCGTCGAACAATTGCTGGCGCAGCTGCTCGATCAGCCAGTGCGCCATGCACCAGCGCTCGCCGAGGGCAGCGGCGCAGCAACACGGCAAAGGCGCTCGCCCAGGCGATGATCGCGCAGGACCCGAAACGCGCTGCCGAAATTCTGGGTGCTGTGCCGGCTGACGCCCGCCTCGCGGACCTTACGCTTGACGAAAGGCAGGCGTTCATCCGACAGGCCAGCGCGGCGATGCGAGCAGTCGATGGGCGCGCGACAATGGTTTAGTTTCTGGCGATTAGTTTCTGGCGGCCGGCGGTCTGATTGTGGTCACGATGTTGACTTATCGCATCCATACAAGCAGAGCGGTCTCATGCAACCTTTTCAGATCAAGGACTGACCCATCTTGTTGCGCACAGGCTCTTTTCCGATGATGGCAAGGATCGTCTTCCTGGTCACGTTGGCCGGCGTTCTCCTGCTCACGCTTCTGCCGGCGCGGTTCTTGCCGGATCTCGGCACCGCCGTCACGCTTTACGACGACAAGCTGGAGCACGCCATCGCATTTGCCGTGCTCGCGGCGTTGGGCAGCCTCGGCTGGCCGGAACACAGGACAAGGCTGATTTTTGTCCTCGCCTTTACCGGCGCGGCAATCGAGGTTCTTCAGGGCGCGCAACTGATCGGGCGTGATCTGGACGGGTTCGACTGGGTTGCCGACTGCGCCGGCATAGCGTTGGGACTGACAATCGCCGGGACAAGCAGGCGCGTTGGCAGGCGCGTCGGCGGATTGCCATAGGTCGCAGCTTTTTCGGGTTTCTCTCAAGGCGTGGCAAATCGCCAGCACGGGAGATTAGCCGAACCACCCCTCCCTTCGTCACCCCTGGGCGAAGCAAGAGCGAAGCTCCGTCGCGGAGACCCTGGGATC
>NZ_CAKXZT010000031.1 GCF_935825525.1 Mesorhizobium escarrei | reverse complement strand
GCCTGAGGGGTTGCCTTTGCGTCGGTGATCTCCTCAGGCGGCGTCGGGGAGGACTAGGAGGAGGCACGGCCGAAGGTCGCTGAACGGGCGCTGAAGATGGCGCTCTGGGTCGGCTGGACCTTCGGGGTTCCGTGACGGTAAATGAGCAGCGGGGACCGGGTGGGGGGCTTGGGGTTAGTCCCCGCTGCTTTGAGCTGCCTTCGCAGGGTGCAGTGGCAGCACAACTAAATAGTGACTGAGCGATGACAGGACCCAGACAGCGGAGCCTTGGGCACCCTGTCAGTCTTACACCGGCTAGTGCCGCCCCCAAGGCAACCCGGGCGGGTGTCTCATTGCCGGCCTGATGGTCCAGCGCGTCCCTTTCATTGTGGCCGAACTCGGTGCTGATGCCGATCCGTTCATGTTGCACCTCTATGCCGCTTTGGCCGAGAAGGAGCGGCGTATGATCTCTGAACGGACCAAGGCCGCCCTCGCCTCTCGCAAGACCACTGGAATGAAGCTCGGCAATCCGACCAACACAGCGGAAGCTGCAGCGAGAGGTCGGAAGAACTCGATCCGGGAGGCTGACAGATTTGCCCAGACCGTGCTGCCGATCATCGACTCCATCCGGCGCTCTGGCGTCACAAGCCTGCGCGGCTTGGCGATCGCCCTGAACAACCGGGGTGTGCACACAGCGCGCGATGGTCAATGGCAGGTGTCGAACGTGCGCAACGTTCTCGCGCGGCAATCCCCTACTCTTTTATAAGCGGGAAATAGCCACCGGCGCGGCCGGAACAAACGGGATCGAAATTCATGGACCCGAAGCGGTCTCCGCCGGCGCGACGCGCGACGTGCCAAGCTATATTGAACCGCCCCAAATGTCGGTCGCCTTAAACCCAGGTCGGATACTGACACCTGGCGCTCGGTTATAAACGGCGGCCTTATGGCAAGACCGAAATGCGCCCCAGAAGAGCCACCAATTCCGCCTGACGTTTTGTTTCGGTCTTGGCGAAAAGCGAGGCGAGCTGGGACCGGATTGTGGTGCGGCTCAAGCGCCAGCTGCGGGCAATCTCTAAAGGCGCCTCGCCCTGTGCCAGGCGCAACGCGAGGTGCGTTTCCGCGCTCGTCAAGCCAAACATCCTTTGCAGTGTCTGAGGATTTGGCCCTGATCTGTTCTCACGGTCCAGCAGTGCCACAATGCTCGTTCCGTCAGGAGCGATAACTCCCTGCTCGTTCAGTATCACCGGCCGGTCGCCTATGCTGCGGATCACCACCCAAGAGAGGGAGCCCGGCAGGAAATGGGCCGGAACATTCGCGATCAGCCGTTTTAGGGCTACCGAAAGCTCGCTGGCTGTATCAGCCGGCTCGCCCTGGCGCTCCAGCGTGGTTTGAGCGGCGGCATTCCATTCGATGACTTTTCTTTCGCGGTTCAGTACGAGATAGCCACAGCCGATGCGATCAAGCATCCCCGTGACTGATTCCAGGCTGCGTCTCCGCGGTTCGTTCATCCCCGTGACTGATTCCAGGCTGCGTCTCCGCGGTTCGTCGGCCCTCGCGCTAGGCACGTTGTCGCTAAGCCAATGTTGCAAAAATCTGTTTCCGCGTGTGCTCATCCGGCCCTAATCTTAAATCAGGCGTTAGGTTCCATGGGCCTGAACCGCGAGAGTGTATTGAGGACAGAGGCTGCAAATCGGCAACGGTTGCCGACTTGGTGCCGAAGCGCTCAGAGACAGGCGCATAAAATTTGGTTATCGCCCGTCCCTGGCATTGCCGTAAGCGTTCGGGCCAGTGTCGGGCGTATAGGTCAGGCCGGCTGGGTACCGCCTAGCGGCTCTTTGCCCGATCAGGCGGGGTGACCCGCGACCAAGTGAATTAGGTCGGATTCCGCTGTCGCGGGCTGTCGGCGAATATGGTCTGATCCGCTCATGGTGATGACGGCCGCCGGCCGAGCCGGTTTGTGATGACGGCCGCCGGCCGAGCCGGTTTGAGGCCTAGGGGATGAGTTGCAATAGGTAGATCCCGTACAGTCAGAGGAATCTATCTATTGCCGCTATTGGCAGGCTCGACGGGCAGCATCCTTTCATAGATACCGCAAAGGACGCGGGAAGATGTTTGAAATTTATCGCCTCGAAGTGGCCAAAGACCAGACAGGGTGTAAAACGAGCCGAGAACTCTCTGAAGCGCGCGAATGAGTTGCTGGACGAGGACGGTGGCGTCGCCCTTAATCTCGCGTTGTGCGGCCGGATACGGGCCGAACCGAACAGCACGGACAAAGTGGGCTGAGCCTTTCGGCCCGTTGGGAATAGTCCAACTGCGATCGACGCGCTAAGAAAAAATTACTGGCCGCGAGCTTGTCGTCCGACACTCGCAAAGTCATTGGTTCAGGTTGTCGACGAACGGCAAGGCTAAGTGTTCAAATTTGCCTACGATGAGAGCTTCGGCGAGTAGCTTCGCTCTGGGTTGGCATTCGCCATTCCGGCAGCGAGCCGCTGCTCACGAAGACGCGCGGTTTTCGCTTCACGATGACGCCGCTCTGTCTCGAGCGCGAACTTCGCCTCGCGGTCGGCCCGCTCAAACTTCTCCTTGTCGACGCGCCGTTGAGTCATCTGCGGATTATCCTCATGACTAGCTCGGGATCAATGTTGATCGACCTGGTCAAATCGCCAACCATTCTCTCGGCAACTTCGGCCCACACATGTTCAGGCAGCCCTTCAGCCACCCTAGCCTTGAAGGCACCCTTGATGACCGAATAGTCATGAGCAGAAACGGCGGCGCATTCCTCGCGTTTGTCCATCGCGGAACTCCTTTTTAAGGGCGGGAGTACGATGTTCACTCTCAATCACCGGCGCCCGTTCGATTTGCCAGCGACTCATCCACCGTGGGCCCTAAATGCCCGTCGGTCATTTGCATTTGATGTAGTATCCCGGCGTCACACGTATTTGCGAAGAAGCTTGGGCCCGGCCCCTTCAGTACGCTCCTAGCCGGCCTGGCCGATGCCGAATTTAGCGTCGAATCTTTGCAGAACTGCTAGTCAGAACTCGTCGATTTGTAATCGACCTTTCACCGCGACGGCTGCGGAACAACTCTCATGCGGGGAAGTTGGGCTTCACTGAACTCTAATCAAAGGAAGCTCCAAATGTTTTTGCGCGTGGACAAGTTACAGATTGAACTACCCGCTCCTACCCAGGTGGATCCCAACGCGGGTGCCGCCCTGCAAGAATTGCTCGGGGGCAAATACGGTGAAATGTCGACCCTGGGAAACTATCTGTTCCAAAGCTTCAATTTTCGTAGCAAGTCGAAGCTCAAGCCCTTTTACGGCCTGGTGGCAGCAATAACCGCAGAGGAGCTTGGTCACGTCGAGCTCGTCAGTAACGGCGTTGCCATGCTGAACAACGGCCCTGACCTCGAAGGCGCGGATGAGAAGGACGGCGGGGACATCTCAGGCGCACCTTATGAGGCAATGAAGGACATTCGCCTGGCTGGGGCATTCTTCTCCAATGCCGGCGGGGCCATGCCGATGAACAGTAACGGTTCGTCCTGGAACATGGATTTTGTCACGACGACGGGAAATGTCATCGTTGATCTGCTCCATAATTTCCACCTGGAATGCGGGGCCCGACTGCACAAGCTGCGGGTCTACGAGTCCCTAACTGATCCGACCGGCCGTGAGGTTTGCGGCTATCTCCTGGTGCGGGGTTCGGTTCACGCGCACGCCTATGCGCTGGCAATCAAGAACCTGACAGGCGTTGAAATCGAGAAGATGCTGCCGACTCCAAACATCTATCTCGGAAACATTCCGGAGTGCCAGAAATACCTTGATGAGGGTTCGCACCGACGGCTCTATACATTCAGTCCGGAGGACTACAAGGACATTGCAGGAATATGGGGACAGGGCGAAACGGCGCTTCCCGGTGACCCGCCCGGCGAGCTTGAAGTCATCGAAGGTATGCCTGATGGAGGTAAGATACACCAATTAAGCGGCGTGCCTTCTGCCTTCACTCCAGACTATGCACCCGAAGAAATGATGGAAATTGCAGCCAAGCTCTACGAAGCTTCGCGCTGATTTCTTGGCGCGGCCTAAAACGGCCGCGCGTTTCACCGGACACCGCCATTCGCGCCAAAGTAGAAGCCGCACAACAAGACATCTATTTCGCCGAAAAGAAGATTCTAGCGACCCTGCCAAAGATGGCCAAGGTGGCACAGAGCAGTGAGCTCAAAGCAGCATTCGAGAAGCACCGCGGCCAGACTGAGGAGCACGTAACTCGTCTGGAGGGAGTTTTCGAGGCCATTGGCAAGAAGCCAGTCGGCAAGACCTGTGCTGCCATCATGGGTATCACCGAGGAAGGTGCCGAGATAATGGAAGAGTATAACGGCTCGCCATCGCTTGACGCGGGCCTGCTGGCGGCGGCACAGGCTGTCGAGCATTACGAAATCTCGCGCTACGGCACGCTGCGGACGGATGCGGCTGTTTGGCAGTCGCGCGTGCCATGTTGAAGGCGAAGCCGACAAGCCGCGTCTCACGCAGGCTCAAGGATGCAACCACTTCGCGACCGTCGCGTTGTGCCGATCTCGCAAAACGGGGTTCGCGCACGATGGGTAAGTTTCTACCGCTCTTGATCCGCTTTGTAGATGGACGCTTGATGCAGGTGTCATCGATCACCGAGGCTGAGCTAGCATTGGGTGGGCAATGGCCGAACAAAGAGGCAGACGTCTACAGGGAGGCTGCTCGCCTTCTCGTCGCAGCAAGGGAAGGAACCTGTACGCCGGATATCGCCTTCATTGCGTTTGAGAAGGCGGCGCGGCAGCAACGTCTGCTTAAACCCCGGAAGCCGAGTTCCGGTCTCCGCATATTGGATTCTTTGAGCGAATCGAACTAGGCGCGAGTTTAGCTGCGCATGCTCCCGACTACCGTTAGTATGTCTAACGACTCCAATCTGATGTCAAGGTGAGTGACGCCTCGAAAATTTGCCGATCACCGTCGGTTCGGATTTTGACTGTGATCGTCACAAGATTGACATCGGGCATCTCCTCGTATGCGATGTCGTGCAATATCCGAAGCGCCTCTGTTCTCGCTCGTTCGGGCGTCTCGAACAATTGCCCCTCAGTGTCCGTCTCTGGACCGTCTGAGTCGTAGACGTCAAAATAGAAGCGCTGCATCTTCGGAAAACCCGACGCTATCATCGTGTTCTAATTCGGGTTGATCGCCATTGTTCCGCAGCGATGGCATTTCAGTATGATGGGGTGCATTGTAACAATTGCTTGTGTCCGCCATCTTCCGAAGGCCTAGAGGTCCGAAGCCGTGCAGTGCGCTTCCAAATAACCCTCGGCGATCGGCGTTCAGGCGCGATTGCTGGAGGCTAGGATGCTTGAGTCCCTATATCTCAACCTCGGCCAGCACGATGTTCTTTCCGACGAGGAAAAGGCTTTGTTGGCCGGCGCCATGTCGTTCGAGAAGGATTTTTCGACCGGACAGGACCTGGTTTCAGCGGGATCCAGGCCAACCTACAGCACGTTGATCCTTGAGGGTCTGGCCGCCCGCTACAAAGTGCTCGAGGATGGCGGGCGGCAATTCACCTCATTGCAGGTGCCGGGCGATTTTGTCGACCTTCACGCCTTCCTTCTGAAAACGATGGACCACGGCACCGTGGCGTTGTCGCCCTGTCGAGTGATTATCGCAGAGCACAGCCGCCTGCGGGTCATCACAGAGGACGCCCCACATCTGACCCGGCTGTTGTGGCTTGATACTCTTGTAGACGGCGCGATCCACCGCGAGTGGATCGTGGCCATGGGGCGGCGGTCGAAGACAGCGCATCTTGCTCACCTTGTCTGCGAGCTTTTCGTGCGCCTGCAGGTCGTGAAGCGCACGAGCGGCATGAGTTTCCACCTGCCACTGTCACAGGCCGAGCTGGCCGACGTGCTTGGCCTGTCTGTTGTTCATATGAACCGGGTGATCGGCGCGTTGCGTAAAGTTGGGGTGATAAGCTGGGCGAACTACACTGTGACCATTTTGAACTGGCACCGACTGCAGGCAATCGCCGAATTCGATCCAACCTATCTCAGCATGGTGCGGGAGCCGCGGTGAATACTTCGCTCGGGTGTTTGTCAGATTTCCAGAAGGTAACGGCGCTGTGTAAGCGCGTAGCTGAAGCC
>NZ_CAKXZT010000030.1 GCF_935825525.1 Mesorhizobium escarrei | reverse complement strand
CGCAAAGGCAACCCCTCAGGCACCCGCTCGTCGACCACAAACGCCCTCCGCCCAAGCCTGACGATCCACTTCGGCCGCTCCGTCAAGGCGACCGCATTACCTGCCTGGGCGATCCGATGTTGACCGCAACGGCAACCACCGCCGTTACCTGAAGCTCGCAGTCATCCCATTGCTCGACGATCTACTTGCTCCTGGCTTCCGTCAGATGCGAACCGGGAATCTGGAAGCGCCCAGCGCGCAGGGAGATAACGCCTTCCGCCAGGCTGCACGCAGCATTGCGCACCTCCTCAAAGACGGCTGGGTCGTGATCAAGTTCCTCATGGCTTGTGGCATACGGTTTCCAGTAGCCGATGTAGCGATCGAGCTCCGCCTGAGGTCCGGCAGGCGTCAACCGCATGAACCGCAACCAATCCGACAATGAACGCCGAACATTTTCAGCGCCCTCGACGTCGCCGTGGACAACGACCGAGAACAATCTCCCGGCAAGGTGGCGCGGATAGTCCCAGCCATCGAGTTCGACTTGTTTGCCGCGAGCTGCGTCCTTGCCGTGGGTGAGCGTCGGATCGGGGTTGCCGCCGTCGGCGCAGACAAGCCGGTCCATCATCAGCTTCACCGGCGAGCTGGTCGCGTACCAGTTGACGGGCGTGATTATCATAACGCCGGCGGCCTCGACCCACATCGGATAAATGTCATTCATCCAATCGTGAATCTGTCCCAATGAGTGGTTAGGATAGCAGGAGCAGGGCCAGTGGCAGAGTGGCGCTGCGGTCGAAAAGCAAGCCTTGCAAGGATGGATCTGGCGCCCAAACTCCGATGTCACTCGCGACAGATCCAGGATCGTCGAATGAAGCCTGAAGTTTTCTGCAATAGCGTCTTTCGCCTGCTCGGCGAGGCGAAAGCTTTTCGACATTTCGCCGGGGCAAGTGTGCTCGCTGCGCGACGAGCCATTGATGATAAGGATGGAGGGCGCTCGAGCAAGGTCTTCGAACCTTCCTTGCGCTGCGCGGATGGCATCGCGGGTGGCAAGCCAGTCGATCGACAAGTCGTATGAGGGGTCGTTGAATTCGTCCCCAGCCTTCCTGGTAACAGGTGCCTTGCGCGAGTTCACGTAGGCGTCCCACGCAACCGCGGCGATGCGCTCGATTTCGCCGGACAGGGATGAAAACGCGGGGTCGAAGAACTGTTGCCGATATCGGCGTTTGAATTCCTTTTCGTCGAGTTTCGGACTTGGCATGCCCCTGCGAGGCTTTGGAGCCTTCTGCCGCGCATTGCCGTTGCCATTTT
>NZ_CAKXZT010000029.1 GCF_935825525.1 Mesorhizobium escarrei | reverse complement strand
CTGCTCGGGCATGCCAAACTCAACACGACCGCACTCTATGCCCACGTTGCCACCAAGACGATCCACACCGTGATGAGCCCGCTCGACCGGATCAGGCTGCTGGCGGAGGACGAGACACGACCGGACAGATGACGCGGCGGCGGTGCGCCGCCCGTCCCTGGAGGTCGCCGACATTTTCCACCGCCATGGCGCCGCCTGGCG
>NZ_CAKXZT010000028.1 GCF_935825525.1 Mesorhizobium escarrei | reverse complement strand
ACCGCCATGGCGCCGCCTGGCGCGGGGCCCAAGCCGGCCACTTGAGCCTCGCCCAGCTGAAGGTGATGTCGGCGATCGAGACCTGCCGCACCGCGGCGCTTGGCGGTCATGTCGAGGCGTGCGAGGACTGCGGCCACAGTCGCATTGCGTATAACAGCTGCAGGAATAGGCACTGTCCAAGGTGCCAAGGCGCGGCGGCAAGGGAATGGCTCGCCGCACGCGAGGCCGATCTCTTGCCGGTCGGCTAC
>NZ_CAKXZT010000027.1 GCF_935825525.1 Mesorhizobium escarrei | reverse complement strand
ACCGCCATGGCGCCGCCTGGCGCGCGGCCCAAGCCGGCCACTTGAGCCTCGGCCAGCTGAAGGTGATGTCGGCGATCGAGACCTGCCGCACCGCGGCGCTTGGCGGTCATGTCGAGGCGTGCGAGGACTGCGGCCACAGTCGCATTGCGTATAACAGCTGCAGGAATAGGCACTGTCCAAGGTGCCAAGGCGCGGCGGCAAGGGAATGGCT
>NZ_CAKXZT010000026.1 GCF_935825525.1 Mesorhizobium escarrei | reverse complement strand
GATCAGCATGCGCGTCGAATCGATATCACTCACCTTGAGCGCCACGATCTCCGACACCCGCAACCCCGCCCCGTAGCCTGTGCCGAGGGCGGCCTTGTACTTCGGACCTGGTGCGGCTTCGAGCAGCCGCGCCACCTCCTCGACGCTCAGCACCAGCGGCAGCTTGCGCGGCTGACGGATGACGGTGAGACGGCGTGAGAGATCGGGCCGGTCGAGCGTCACGGTGAAGAAG
>NZ_CAKXZT010000025.1:370-600 GCF_935825525.1 Mesorhizobium escarrei | reverse complement strand
ATCCTTTGCTCGATCGGCCGACAAATCGGTGAAAACAACGACGATTGATTTGTAGATCGCATCGTCTCCGTCAGCAGGTTGTGCTTCCAAGAACAGTTTCTGGTAGACGCTTATGAGCTGGACAGTGTCCGGCACACTCAGGTTGGCTATTCGCTCAGGAGCTAGCCAAAGTGTTTTAAGTTCATCGGCCCGAGGCACGAACGGGCACACAGGTCCAGCGCGGCCGAGAT
>NZ_CAKXZT010000025.1:0-360 GCF_935825525.1 Mesorhizobium escarrei | reverse complement strand
GTTCTACTGACATCCTCAAGATCCGTGGGGAGGAAAAGACTGGCGGCCTGTGGCATCGAACTGCCTCCTGGCGAGCCGTCGTGCATTGTTCCCGCGCTCTGCGGGGCTCCCGTGGTGATCGACTTGCCAGCTGCAACACCAGCAGGCGTCTTGATGCGCGTAGTCATCGCATTCTCCTCAGGTTTTGTGCCTCGGTTTGTCAGTTGGAGAAGAGCGCGGCGGCCAGCGCCACCGCGCTCTCGTCTCAGTTCAGTTCACGCAGCGGCTTGAACGCCGCCCTGAGCTCGCGGGTGAAAATCATCGGCTCCTCCCAGGCGGGAAAGTGGCCGCCCCTTTCGGCGTCGTGAAAGTAGATCAAGC
>NZ_CAKXZT010000024.1:20209-51035 GCF_935825525.1 Mesorhizobium escarrei | reverse complement strand
AGCCGGCGGGTCGGGAGGATCTTTTCGATATTTTGTTGAGTTGCGTCCATTAGATATCTCCTTGTCTCCCACATAACATGCGCCCGGCTTATCCATCTTTCCAATGGATTGTTCAGATGCTATTGATCTTCCCTGTAGCTTAATAGCGAGAAGATCATGGAACTCCGACAGTTGCAGCATTTCGTGGCGGTGGCCGAGGAGAACCACTTCACCCGGGCCGCACAGCGGGTGAACATCGTCCAATCAGCTCTTTCGGCCTCGATCCGGGCCCTCGAAGATGAACTCGGCGCACAGCTCTTCATTCGCAGTACGCGACAGGTGCGCCTCACGACCACGGGCCGTGTCTTCCTCGACAAAGCGCGAGCCGCACTTGAGGCGGTGCGCGAGGCGCGGAACACCGTCGCGGCGATGAACGGGTTGGAACAAGGCACGCTCTCCATTGGAACCGTCCAAAGCCTTCCGGCCTTTCTGGATTTGCCATCGCTGCTTGCGAGGTTCCACACGCGGCATCCAGGTGTTGAGGTCCGGCTCTGCCAGGGGAGCACGACCCATCTGCTGGAAAAGATAAGAAGCGGACGAATTGACCTTGCGTTTTTGCCTCTGTGCGAGCCTCCAGTCGGCATCACGACAACCATGATCGCCTGTGAATCACTCGTCATGATCTGCGCACTCGATCACGACCTGGCAGGCCGTGACGAGGTGTTGCTCCATGCGTTGAAAGACGAGCCATTCGTCGATTTCGAGCCGAATTGGGGGACGCGGAAACTAGTCGACCGCGCCTTTCTGGAAGTTGGCATCGAGCGTCGTTCCGTCTTCGAGGTCAGTGACCTCGAAACACTTCTGGAACTGGTCGCGCGTGGCCTTGGGATCGCCCTTGTCCCGGAAACCATCGCTGAGGCAAGACGCTCCTCGCTCAACATCGCCCCCATAGGGCAAACGGAGATCTGCTGGGAGCTGGTCGTAGCCTACGCAGCCGGCGACGGCACGAGCCCTTATCCCCCAGACAATGCGCCAAGGGCCTTTCTGGAACTCCTGGCAAGCGCGAATAGCTTTGGCGGCGGCCTGCAGCACCAAGTCAATAAAGGTCATGCTTTTGAAACCGGCAACTCTAGCGTCTCCCTGTCTTAGCATTCGAAAGGCACCCAGCCGATCAATGCCCAATCCTTGGCCCGCTGTGGTTCATGCCGATTTGAATGACGAGATATATCCTGGTTTCGTTCACCGCTCCTCTGCGGAAAGTTGATCGGAGGGGCCGCTGCTGGTGCGCGTCTGCGCCGGTAACCACCAGGAGATGACCCATGCGCTTCAAAGGCAAAGACGTCCTCGTGACCGGCGGGAATTCGGGGATAGGACGCGGAATCGTCCACTATTTCCTGAAAGAGGGAGCCAGGGTTGCTTTCGCTGGCCGTGATCGCGAGAAGGGTCGCGCCGTCGAAGCGGAAGCAAGGGCAATCAGAGGCGAAGCGCGCTTTTTTCCATGCGATCTTTCCGAGGAGCATCAAGTCGAGGATCTGATCGGCCAAATCGGTCAATGGGGTCGTCGACTGGGTGTCGTGGTCAATAACGCAGGTGCTGGTTCGCGCCGGAGCGGCATTGAGCCAGGCGATGGTCCGGGAGTGAGATGGGACAAGATGCGTGGCGCCAACCTGGACTCCACCTATTTTGTGTCTTCCTATGCCATGCCGCTGATCCGGGATTCCGGCGGAGGCGCGATTGTGAACATATCGTCCACGGCCACATTGCACGGCAATTGGGGGCTATACTGCGTCGCCAAAGCGGCCGTCGAAGCTCTTACGCGCTCGCTGGCAATAGAAGGCGCCCCCCTCGGGATCAGGGCGAACTGCGTCAGCCCTGGTTGGATTGCCACCGCAACCGATATGGAGGCGCCAGCTTCGGGTAGAGCCGGCGATTGGACGGTGCCGCCAAGCATATTCGGCCGGATGGGCACGCCGGCCGAAATCGCAGCAGCTGTTGCCTTTCTGGCGAGCGATGAAGCTTCGTTCATCACAGGCCAGACCTTGGTCGCCGATGGGGGACTCTCGATCGTGGACTACACGTCGCATTCGCTTCTCGAGCAGCGCGGTTCAGTGCTGTTCTCAGGGATGGTCGGGAACACCGCGTAAGCAGGTCTGATGAAACAGACCCAAAGCCGACTGCCGGCCTTTCCCCAAGGTCGTGGCGGCGCTGGCAGCGCCGCCACGACCTCCACGGGAACTGCGGCCCGGACGGCGATGAGATCTGGCAGAACTCGTTGTGCCACCGCAAAAGCCGGCTCACAACCAGCCGATCGCGCAATCTCCGAAACACTCGCCCCAGCCTCAAAGACTCAACGTCGCCGTAGCCAGCCGCTCCTTCTCCTCCCGCGCCGACGCCGCTCGACTGGCGTGATCACGTCAATCTGATGCTTCGTCATCGGGCCAGTCCTAGTGCTTGCCCTTTAATGCAGCACGAACTCGCCGTCGACCTTCTGCCATTCGTTGGGCGCGATCAGCTTCTGGTGCGTATAGCTCACCGAATGCAGCGGGCCATCGAGCTTGGTCTGCCAGAACTCGATGAACCGGATCAGCACCGGAAATTTGGGAGCGATGTCGTAGTCCTGCCAGATGAAGCTCTGCAGCAGATGCGGATGATCGGGAAAGTGATAAAGAATCTTGGCCGTGGTCAAGCCATAGCCCTTGAGCATCAGGTCCAATTCGGAATGGTCACGCATCGCGGTCCCCTGGTTGCTTCTCCTTTCCTCCCAGTTTGAAATTGTGCGCGCTATTTGCTTAATCGTCTATTGATATTTCGTAGTTAGAGGCCAGATTTACGACGCAAAAACATGCGGTTAGCAGCGATCGTAGTCGAGTGCTGATAGCGGCGAAAACGAGGTCTGCGGCATCCCGCCGCGCGAATCCAACGTCTAATGTTGCCGTCGCCGCGGAACTGTTAATAATGCGCGCGAATTCGCGGCCGCCGCGCCGCGATGCTGCTCGGCGGGCAAGCTGGCAGTTGGTCTTGGGAGGGAATGGAAAAATGTCCGAGGTTCATGTCCATCGCGTCCAGCCGGCGTGGAAGAAAAACGCGCTGATCGACAATGACACCTATTTGAAATGGTACGCCGACAGCGTGAAGAACCCGGACAAATTCTGGGGCAAGCACGGCAAGCGCATCGACTGGTTCAAGCCCTACAGCAAGGTCAAGAACACCTCCTTCGACGGCAAGGTCTCGATCAAATGGTTCGAGGATGGCGAGACCAACGTTTCCTGGAACTGCATCGACCGGCATCTGAAAAAGCGCAGCGATCAGACCGCCATCATCTGGGAAGGCGACAATCCCTACGACGACAGGAAGATCACCTATAACGAGCTCTACGCGCATGTCTGCCGGCTCGCCAATGTGATGAAGAAGCACGGCGTCAGAAAGGGCGACCGCGTCACCATCTACATGCCGATGATCCCGGAAGCCGCCTATGCGATGCTTGCCTGCACGCGCATCGGCGCCATCCATTCGGTGGTCTTCGGCGGCTTCTCACCGGACGCGCTGGCCGGCCGCATCGACGACTGCAAATCAAGCTTCGTCATCACCGCCGACGAGGGCCTGCGCGGCGGCAAGCCGATCCCGCTGAAGGACAACACCGACAAGGCGATCGAGATCGCCGCCAAGGCCGGAACGAAAGTCGAAAAGGTCGTCGTCGTGCGCCGCACCGGCGGCAAGACCAGCTGGGTGGCCGAACGCGACGTCTGGTACCATGAAGAGATCGCAACGGTTAAGGCGGAATGCAAACCTGAGAAGATGAAGGCCGAGGACCCGCTGTTCATCCTCTACACATCGGGCTCGACCGGCAAGCCGAAGGGCGTGCTGCACACCACGGCCGGCTATCTCGTCTATGTCTCGATGACCCACCAATATGTCTTCGACTACCATGACGGCGATATCTACTGGTGCACCGCCGATGTCGGCTGGGTCACCGGCCACAGCTATATCGTCTACGGGCCGCTGGCCAACGGCGCCACCACGCTGATGTTCGAAGGCGTGCCCAACTATCCGTCGCAATCCCGCTTCTGGGAGGTCATCGACAAGCACAAGGTCAACATCTTCTACACCGCGCCGACGGCGTTGCGCGCGCTGATGGGCGCCGGCGACGCCCATGTCACCAGGACGTCGCGGAAATCGCTGCGCGTGCTCGGCACAGTCGGCGAGCCGATCAATCCGGAAGCCTGGGAGTGGTATTTCAACGTCGTCGGCAACGGCAAAGTGCCGATCGTCGACACCTGGTGGCAGACCGAGACCGGCGGCATCCTGATAACGCCGCTGCCCGGCGCCACCCCGCTCAAGGCAGGTTCCGCGACGCGGCCGTTCTTCGGCGTCAAGCCGCAACTGGTCGACGGCGACGGCAAGATGCTGGACGGCGTTGCCAGCGGCAACCTCTGCATCGCCGATTCGTGGCCGGGCCAGATGCGCACCGTCTATGGCGATCACGAGCGCTTCGTGCAGACCTATTTTTCCACTTACAAGGGCAAGTATTTTACCGGCGACGGCTGCCGCCGCGACGACGATGGCTACTATTGGATCACCGGCCGCGTCGATGACGTCATCAACGTATCCGGCCACCGCATGGGCACGGCCGAGGTCGAATCCGCGCTGGTTTCACACGAGAAAGTCTCGGAAGCCGCCGTCGTCGGCTATCCGCACGACATCAAGGGCCAGGGCATCTACTGCTATGTCACTTTGATGGCTGGCGAGAAGCCGAACGAGGAACTGCGCAAGGAACTTGTCGCCCACGTCCGCAAGGACATCGGCGCCATCGCCACGCCCGACAAGATCCAATTCGCTCCGGGCCTGCCGAAAACCCGCTCGGGCAAGATCATGCGGCGCATCCTGCGCAAGATCGCCGAGGACGATTTTGCCGCACTCGGCGATACCTCGACGCTGGCCGAGCCGGCGGTCGTCGACGACCTCATAGCCAACCGGCAGAACAAGCGGGCCTGATGCCCGCCTCGACGGAGATCGGCACTGTCAGCGAGCTCTGGCGCTATCCGGCGAGTTCGCTCGCCGGCGAACGCCAGGATGTGATCTCCGTCGGCCTTGAGACCATCGACGGCGACCGCCTGTTCGGCCTTGTCGACGCCTCTGACGGTGAGATCGCGCGGCCTGACCGCGAGGCGAAATGGCACAAGGTGCCACTCATTCGGACCCGGTTGTCGCAAGCCCGCCAACTCGAGATTGCTACACCGCAGGGCGATTGGCTGCCAGCGCCCGCAGCCGAATGCGACCGTGCCGTTTCCGCCTTTCTCGGCTTCGCAGCCTCGATCCGGCCGTTTCGCCAGAACGATGCGCCGGACTACGCCGGCCTTCTGACCGCCGAGCGTTACCGCAAGGCGCCCATCCACCTCCTGACCACCGCTTCGCTGGCGCGCCTGAAGGCGTTGCATCCGGAAGGCGCCGCCGACCCGCGCCGCTTCCGCCCCAACATCGTCGTCGACGTGGCGGCGATCGAGGGATCATTCCCGGAGACGGAATGGATCGGACGCAAGCTGGCGATCGGCGATCTGCGGCTGACCATCTCCGAACCATGCCGCCGCTGCGGCTTCACCATCATCGCCCAGGACGGCTTCGACCACGACGCGGCGATCCTGCGCAATCTGGTCCGCCACAACGCGCACAATTTCGGCGTCTATTGCACGGTCGACCGGCCAGCCAGTGTCGGGGTGGGCGAGATGATGCGGTTCATTTAGGCGGTGCAGAACATTTGAGATGCAGGCGGGACAGAGGGGGGCGCGAAGGATCGCGGCAGAACGCAATACGTATGCCGCTCTACCGATAAAGGTCCGCCCGCGTCGGCGGCAGGCCGCTTGGGCCCCGCGCGCGCTTGGTGACGACGGTCTGGAAAATCTGCGCCGAGGCGCGTTCGAAAGTGATCGAACAGCCGGTGAGATAAAGCAGCCAGAGGCGCGCCTTGGCTTCGCCGACCTCGGCGATCGCCTCGTCGAAACGTGCGTGGAGGCGCTCGGCCCACAGGCGACAGGTGCGGGCGTAGTGCTCGCGCAAATTTTCGACGTCGTAGACGAGGAAGCCGTGCGCTTCGAGGTTGCCGAGCGTCATGCCGATCGTGTCGAGCTCACCGCCGGGAAAGATGTATTTGATCAGCGCCTTGAATTCCGGGCCCTTGCGCAAGGTCTTCTTGACGCTGCCCTTGTCGCGCCGGGTGATGGCGTGATGAAGGTAGATGCCGCCCGGCTTGAGCAGGCGATGAATGGTCGAGAAATAGGCGGCGTGGTTGGCCAGCCCGAGATGCTCGAACATGCCGATCGACGAGATCTTGTCGAAGGAGCCGGACAGCTCGGCATAGGACTTTATCTCGATGGTGATGCGACCTTCCAGTCCCTCGGCACGGAAACGCTCGCGGGCGAGCTCAGTCTGGGCTTCCGACAGCGAGACGCCATGGCCGACGACGCCGTAATTTTTCGCGGCATGGATGAGCATGGCTCCCCAGCCGCAGCCGATGTCGAGCAGCCTTTCGCCGGGCTTCAGCCGGAGCTTGCGGCAGATATGGTCGAGCTTGTCCTTCTGCGCCTGGTCGATGCCATTGGCGAAATCGGTGAAATAGCCACAGCTATAGACCATGCGTTCGTCGAGGAAGAGCCGGTAGAAGGCGTTCGAAATGTCGTAGTGGTGCTGGATTGCTTGCCTGTTCGACCCGCTGACGAAGGGATTGCGCCCGGAAAGGTCGGTCCGCGCCGTCATCTGCTTTCGCGAAAACAGCACGGCCGGCAGGTCGCGCAGGACCGCGAGCTTGGGCAACGACTTTAGCTTCGTCCTGAGCTTGCCGTGCGCAGGCAGAGCGTAGAAATCGAACAGCGACCCGTCTTCCACGTCGATGGTCTTGGAGATCCACATTTCGATCAGCGTCGAGAGGTTGGGCCGGCGCATCACCTGCCAGACGATGTCCTGGTCGTTGATGGTGACCACGGGGCCGGTGGCGGGGCCGATCCGCTCGCCGTTCCACAGCTTGACCGCGAAACCCGGCTTCAACGTCTCGATAACCGTTCGAACGATCCGTGCGGCTCTGTCTGCTGCCTCCATCCCCATCCTTCCTGCCCGCTGGTAGTCCGACAGCGACTTTGCCTGTCCGATCGGATAGTCGCAAGCAGTTAGCGGCAAACGCGCACCGCATTTTCACGATGGCGCCTTGCCATTTGCAGATCGACACCCCATCATGAGCGCGTGTTCAACAAATCGAAAGGAGGTGATCCGATGTCGAGTGATTTCGTTTTCCAGAACGTGGCCTCAGCGGATTGCACTTTCGGGAAGCAGTCTTCCCGTTAAGGCGCGAGATGCGCGGCAGGTGACGCAAACCGTCGCTGCCATGAGCCGCGCCATGGACGGAAACACGGAAGGCCGCCGGCTTCGAAAGAAGCGGCGGCCTTTTCCTTGTCCGGATCCTGTCTGGTCAATGCCGTCTATTTGGTCAATGCCAGCCTTTCGATATTGCGCGCTATGTCCTGGAAAGCCTGGTTGAGTTCCGTCCCGTTCGCGGCCTGATAGAAGTGCTTGATCTTGCCGGTATCCGGGCTTGCGCAATTCTGCAGTGTCGCCTGGGCATTCTCCTCGTTGAGATCGAAACCGATGGTGAAGATTTCGATGCCCTTGTCGCGCATGGCGGTGCAGAGTGTCTTGGCTGCCGTGCGGGTCGGTTCCTTGCCGGCATCATTGTAGACCTCACCGACAGTGCTGGCATCGAAATAGGACAGGTTGAACTCGCCGTCGGTCATCAGGATCGCGATTTTGGCGACCTTTTTCGGATCCGCTTTGGCCGGCCGCTGCGACGCGTTCATCACACTGCCCCAGTTTTCCGAAAGCATGTACCAGGTCCACTGCACGCCGATATGGCCCGCGGTGCCGCCCGATGCGACAAAGTTCTTGATGACGTTCTTGAGCGCCGCGGCGTCCGCCGTCAGCGGTTTCAACGCGGCGACCGGGCAGGCAGCCGTGCCGGTCGGCCAGGCAAAGAACGACAACAGGTAATCGCGATTGACCATGCTGATGTCGGGACCTACATCCGAATATTGATAGGTGCCCTTGCGCTCGGTGGCGCAATTGTCCGGACGCGTTAAGCCGGAGACATACTGTATAGCGCCATTGCCGGGCGCCTGCTTGCGCTGGCTGGTCGAGGCTTCGACGTAGACGCTGCTGCCGGCAAGCGCGCCGGCATTCACCGAATTGGCGTAGGGCACGATGGAGACTCGCACCCGGGGGTTGGAGGAGTCCTGGCCGCCCAGGAAGCTGTCGACCGCGTTCGCTGCAGCTGTCCTCAGATCGATGATTTTCTGGCCGGCCATCGACCCTGTGACGTCGAGCATCATCGCCACTTCGATCGTCTTGTCCGAATAGACTGCCGTCGTCGATGCGGCGACGCGCTTAATGTCGCCCATACCGAAGATCGGAAAATAAAGGCCGAGATCGACATGGATCTCCGCCTGAACCGTCTTGGCGATCCTGTCGACGGTCAATTTGTCGAGGACGATCCTATCAGCCTGCAGGATGCCCGCTCGGCTGTTGGCATCGAGAAACGCCTGCACCGACTTGTTGACGTCGGCCTCCTTGATCACGCCGGTGGTCAGGTCGCGTGCCGTCGAGGTCACCGCCGCATCGACCACGCCCTGCAAACTCGACTTGACGTTGTAGAGCTGGGAAACATTGACGGCAAAGCCGATGCCCAGTGCCAGCACCGACGCGACCATGCCGAACAGAACGGCTAAATTTCCGCTGCGATCCCTGGCAAAGCCGCCGATCGCGTGAAAAAGACCCCCAAAACGCCGCATGCTTCCGCCTCCATTCGCCACGACCTCGAAGCCGTGTGAAGGCCGCATTGCAGGATTCCGGCCGGAATGGCGCCGCCAACGGATCAACACCGGCGGCTCATCGTCAAATCATTGTTTTGGCTTGTTTTCGAAATGCGGCAAGGTAAACAGCCAGTAAACGACAAGCCGCTACGGGCAGTTTCGTTTACGAAGCGTTTACCATGATCCCGACGTCTGCCGTGGGGCACAAGAACCCGATCCCGATCCGGCACAGAGGTTCTGTGCCGAAGCGGATCAGGCACATCATGTCCATGAACTGCCCGGTGATGGTAACAGCCGGACGCGTAGTTTGCGCTTGCCCTTCTATGCCAGCATTTGCGCGCTGGCGGTCCTGTCGACGCCGCGATGGGGCGGGTTGAACAGATTGCTTTCCTGCTCGTAGGTCCAGACCTTGAACAGGCTTAGCCGGTGCGGCCCGAAACTGTGCAGCAGCGGCACGTCGGTCGCGTCGCGGCCACGCGCAATGACGACGCGGCCGATCCTCGGCATATTGTGGCGGGGGTCGAACGTGTACCACTTGCCGTCGAGGAACACTTCCAGCCACGCCGAAAAGTCCATCGGTGCCGGGTCGACCGGTACGCCGATGTCGCCGAGATAACCGTTCACGTAGCGGGCAGGGATGTTCATGCAGCGGCAGAGCGTGATCGCCAGATGAGCGAAGTCGCGGCAGACGCCGACGCGCTCCTCATGCGCCTGCGCCGCCGTGCGGGTCGGGCGCGCATAGCCGTAACCGAACGACAAACGGTTGTGGACATAGTCGACGATCGCCTGCGCCCGTGCCCAGCCGGATGGAACAGGCCCGAAAAGCTGCCAGGCCAGATCGCTGAGATGATCGGTTTCGCAATAGCGACTGCCGAGCAGATAGCAGAGCACATCATCGGGCAACTCCGCCACCGGCACTTCCCTGGCCAGCGTGTTGACCTCGTCGGTCTCACCGCTGTCCTCGACGACGGCGTCGTAAAGAATGCGAAAGCCTCCCCCAGGCGCGATGAAGCGGCGGCAAGCGTTGCCATAAAGATCGTAATAGAGCCTGGTTGGCACGGAAGGCGAGGTCAGCACGCGCGTCTGCCGTTTGATGTCGGCCTGGCGCTGCTTATGAATCTCGAGCAGCGAAATCACCGGGGTGGCTTCAGCACAGTCGATGGCGATTTCGTAGCCGAGCCGAATCAGCATCGCGGTTCCCCTCTTTTGAGTGACGGTTGGATTAACGCGAAATGGCCGGCCGTGGTTCCCTGGCCTGTCGAAAAAGGCGATCTCGCACCTTCCCATGCCGCCGATGCGACGCTAGGGTCGATCGACAAGCTTTGGCTCCTTCCGAAACAACTTGGGATAGCAGATGTTCGCAGGCAGAAAATTCGCAGCCTTGCTGTTCGACATGGACGGCACGGTGGTCAATTCGATTGCCGCGGCAGAAAGGGTCTGGGCAGATTGGGCACGCCGGCAAGGTCTCGACATTGCCGCATTCCTGCCAACGATCCACGGCGTGCGGGCGATCGAGACCATCGCTCGGCTGGCGCTTCCAGGCGTCGACCCGATGCGTGAAGCCGATGCGCTTCTGCAGGCCGAGGTGGCCGATATCGACGGCGTCCTTCCGATCGCCGGCGCCGCGGCGTTTCTGGCGTCGCTGCCACCCGAGCGCTGGGCAATCGTCACTTCAGCGCCGCGCGAACTGGCTCTGCTGCGCATCGCGGCCGCCGGCATCCCGCTTCCCGCCACCCTTGTCGCCGCCGAGGACGTTTCCCGCGGCAAGCCGGCGCCGGATTGCTTCCGGCTGGCGGCCGAGCGGCTGGGCGTCGACGCGCGCGACTGCCTCGTTTTCGAAGATGCGCCCGCCGGAATAGCGGCGGCCGAGGCCGCAGGAGCCACCGTCGTGGTCATCAGCGCCACGCACCAGCATCCGTTGCAAACGCCGCATGCTGCGATCGCCGGTTACGACGGGATCGGCGTCACCGTCGACGACAGCGGCTGGATTGTCCTCGCGGCGGAGCGGGCTGCGGCTTAGGACGCCCTTTAGAAATCGCTGGTCAGGCCCTTGACCTCCCAATCGCCATAGCGGCCGGGTTCCCTGCCGCCCCGGCCGCCGATCTCCCGGGGCATCGCGGCTTCCTGCTGGCGATAGTGTTTGCGCCGTGCTTCCGCTTCCGCCAAAGCGCGGCGGGCTGCCGGTGTCAGCTGCGGCGCGTCGTGACCGGCGCCGGCGTTTGCATTGCTGGTTTCGCCTGTTTTATTGGTTTCGTCGACCATGCGATATTCCCGGCGGATTGGAACATGGCCCAATTGAAACAGGGCCACACGTTTCCCATCATATAGCGATGAGCCGACAAGGATCGACCTTTTTCCGGAAGGCCGGCAGAAACGGAGCAGACAATGAACACACTTCGCACCGCCATGCTTTTGGCAGCGATGACCGCGCTGTTCATGGGCGTCGGCTATCTGATCGGCGGATCAGGCGGCATGGTGATCGCCTTTGTGATTGCCGCGGCCATGAACCTGTTCAGCTATTGGAACGCCGACAAGATGGTGCTGTCGATGAACCGCGCCGTCGAAGTCGACGAAAGGAACGCCCCGGAATATTACGCCATCGTGCAGAGCCTCGCCAGACAGGCCGGCCTGCCGATGCCGAAAACCTATCTGATCGACAACCCGCAGCCCAACGCTTTCGCCACCGGCCGCAACCCGCAGAATGCCGCGGTCGCCGCCACCACCGGGCTGCTGCAGCAACTGTCGCATGAGGAGGTCGCGGCCGTCATGGCGCACGAGCTCGCCCATGTCCAGCACCGCGACACGCTGACCATGACGATTGTCGCCACGCTTGCCGGCGCGATCTCGATGCTCGGCAATTTCACCTTCTTTTTCGGCGGCAACCGCGACAACAACAATTCCTTTGGCATTATCGGTGTGCTGGTGGCGATGATCGTAGCGCCGTTCGCCGCCATGATCGTGCAGATGGCGATCAGCCGTACCCGCGAGTACGAGGCCGACCGGCGCGGTGCCGAGATCTGTGGACAGCCGCTTTGGCTTGCCTCTGCCCTTGACAAGATCGCCCGTGGCGCCGAACGCATCCGCAACCCGGATGCCGAGCGCAACCCGGCGACCGCCCACCTCTTCATCATCAATCCACTTTCCGGCGAGCGCATGGACAGCCTGTTTTCCACCCACCCGAACACCGACAACCGCATCGCGGCCCTGCAGGCAATGGCGCAGGACATGGCCGGTGGCGCATCCGCGCGGCAGCCTATGCCGCGGCAGGCGGACGGGCAGCGGCCGTCGGGCCCGTGGGAGAGGGCAGCCGAGCAGCCTGAGCAGCCGACTGAGCCGGCCAGGCCGAAATCCAATCCCTGGGGCCGCAATCCGACCGGGCCCAAGGGTCCGTGGTCGTGAGCGAAGCGAAACGCCGGCACCGAATTTCAGGCGATCATGAAAATAATGCAGCGAGCCCCGGTGAGCGCGTTGCCGGCCTCGCCGCGCGCAAGGCGGCTGCACGGCTGCTCGCCGCCGTCATTGATGCCAAAACGCCGCTCGACGGGCTGACCGACCACGAGAACGGCCATCCGCAATACAAGGCGCTCGACCTGCGCGACCGGGCGCTGGTGCGCGCCATACTGGTCACTGGGCTGCGCTTCCGCATAACCATATCAGGGTTGCTGGCCCGCCGCCTGGAAAAGCCGCTGCCACCCAACGCCACCGCGCTTTCGCATATTCTGCATGTAGCAGCGGCGCAGATCCTGTTCCTCGATATTCCCGACAGCGCCGCAGTCGACCTTGCCGTGACCCACGCCAAGGCCGATCCGCGCACGGTGCGCTTCTCCGGTCTCGTCAATGGCGTGCTGCGCACGCTGGCGCGGTCCAAGCAGGCCGAGCTGGCTGCAGCGCTTGCCGCCACCGACGAAGCGCCGAAATGGTTTTCCGACCGGCTGAAAGCCGCCTATGGCACTGAGAAAGCCAGGCAAATTCTCGCTGCCCACAGGTACGAGGCGCCGGTCGACTTCACCGTGAAGACCGATCCTGCGCTGTGGGCCGAGCGGCTCGGCGGCATCGTGCTGCCGACCGGCACTGTGCGCGTCGAGAAACTCAGCGCCTCGGTCACCGAACTGCCCGGCTTTGAAGACGGCGCCTGGTGGGTCCAGGATGCCGCCGCCAGCCTTCCGGCGCGGCTTTTCGGCGACGTGAGGGGTTTGCGCGTCGCCGATCTCTGCGCCGCCCCCGGCGGCAAGACCGCTCAGCTCATTCTCGGCGGCGCCACGGTCACCGCGATCGATTCATCGAAGAACCGGTTGGCGCGGCTCTCGCAGAATCTCGAACGGCTTGGTCTATCCGCAGAAATTGTCCAGGCCGATCTGCTCAAATACGAGCCGGAACAAATGTTCGACGCCGTCCTCCTCGATGCCCCGTGCTCTTCGACCGGCACGGTGCGGCGGCATCCCGACGTGCCCTGGACGAAGACGGTGGCCGACATCGAAAAACTCGCCGATCTGCAGCGAAGGCTGCTCGCCCGCGCCGTCACCTTGGTCAGGCCCGGCGGACGGATCGTCTTTTCCAACTGTTCGCTCGACCCGCTCGAAGGCGAGGCGCTTCACCGCGCCTTCCTCACCGGGACGGCTGATACTGTCGACGATCCGCTCCGCCCGGGCGAGATCGCCGGCATCGATCCGTTCCTGACGCCGCAAGGCACGCTGCGCACCACGCCCGCAGATCTGGAGCTCGGCTCACCGGAACGGTCCGGGCTGGACGGCTTCTTCGCCGCCCGGCTGCGCAGAGCCGGCCAACGCTGAGAATTTGAAGACTGTTTGAGGAAGAATCCTGCGGAAAACAGGCTGAACTTCAACGCCTCGGTGGAATTCGCCTTCGCATAAGTTCTTGAATCATATAAGCTTGTCTTCGGATTGGGCGCTATGAGGAGGGCTATTGGCGATCGCTGCCGTCAGCACGACGCGTCTATGGACGCTTGTCGCGAAGGAGTTCTGGCGCAAGACGCGCCGGCGCCTGCGTGCCGGGCCGATCCATCGCTGGCGCTACTCCGGCCGCACACCGGAACGCGTGTTGATCGCTCCGCCGGACCTGCGCCTGGCCGACCGGCAGATTGCGCTCGAGATCTATTATGGCCGCTATCCGCTGTCGGGACATCTGGTCGAGACCGGCGGCAAGTCGCCCTTCCAGATTGCCGTGGCCAATCCCGGCTGGCAAAAGGCCCTGCACGGCTTTCGCTGGCTGCGCCATATGCGCGCCGCCGGCACCGAGCTTGCCGCCGCCAATGCCCGCGCGCTGGTCTCCGACTGGATCACTATCCATGGCAGCAATGTTACCGGTGTCGCCTGGGAGCCCGGCACGACGGCCAAGCGCGTCATTGCCTGGCTGCAGCATTCCTCGGTGGTGCTGCAAGGTGCTGAATTTCCCTTCTACCGGGCCTTCCTGAAGTCGCTGGCCATGCAGATCCGCTATCTCAGGGCGATGGCACGCGAGATGCCGGACGGCAAGGACAGGCTGCGCGCCCGCATCGCGCTTGCCTTTGCCGCTCTGTCGCTACCGGCGCCGGCATCGGCGCTGCGCGGCGCGACCCGCAATCTCGCCGAGGAGCTCGACCGTCAGATTCTGCCGGATGGCGGCCATATTTCCCGCAATCCGATGGCCGTGCTTGAAATCCTCGCCGACCTTCTGCCGCTGCGCCAGACCTATGCCAATCAGGCCGAAACGCCACCCGCGGCGCTGATGGGCGCCATTGATCGCATGCTGCCGGCGCTGCGCTTCTTTCGCCACCAGGACGGCAGCCTCGCCCGCTTCAACGGCATGGGCGCCACCATCCACAACCGCATCGCCACCATTCTGCGCCACGACGACACCGCCGGCGCGCCTTTGCTGCACGCACCGCATTCCGGCTACGAGCGCCTCTCCATGGGCGGCGTCACCGTGATCGCCGATACCGGCCCGCCACCGCCCATCGCTGTTTCCAACGCGGCGCACGCCGGATGCCTTTCCTTCGAGCTGTCTTCCGGCCGCCGCCACTATGTCGTCAACGCCGGCGTCGACACCTATGGCGCCGCCGAATTCCGGCCGCTTGCCCGCGCCACGGCCGCCCATTCGACAGCCACCATCAACGACACCTCGTCGGCGCGTTTCAGCCACTCGCTGCGCGTCAACGACCTGCTCGGCACGCCGCTGATCGGCGGCCCGCAGCATGTGCCCTGCAAGCGCACCGATCAGCAAGGCATCCAGGGTTTTCTGGCTCGCCACGACGGCTATGTCGCGCGCTTCGGCTTGCTGCATGAGCGCGAACTGAAATTGTCGACGAACGGCAATGTGCTCGCCGGCAGGGATCGCCTTCTGCGGCCGGGCAATGCTGCGATCCGCAACAACGGCCGCGATTTCGTCACCGTGCGCTTCCACATCCATCCCGACATCGGCCTGCTCCAGGACGAGCACGATCGCCTGGTGCTGACCGCCGATGACGCCGACACATGGGTGTTCACCTGCACCGAGGTGGCGCCCGAGGTCGAGGAATCCATCTATTTCGCCGGTCTTGGCGGCCCGCGCCGCAGCCGGCAGATCGTGCTGGCCTTCAAGGCATCGGAGGTTTCCGAAGTCCATTGGCAGCTGACGCGGACGGCCATCGCCGGTCATTCGGCAAAAAGCTGACACCGCGATTAGCGCTGCAGTTTGATTTCCAGGCCTCATGTGCTACGGCGCGCGGACACTTTCCCAACCAGCCGTGAAAGGCCGCCAGCCCATGGCCGTCGCCGCCAAGAACATTCCCGCGCCCGACCTCGTTCCCGTTCGTCGCGCGCTGCTTTCCGTTTTCGACAAGACCAGGCTCATCGATTTCGCCAGGGCGCTGGCCGCGGCCGGCGTCGAGCTGGTCTCCACCGGCGGCACGGCAAAGGCGATCGCCGAGGCAGGCATGGCTGTGCGCGACGTCTCCGACCTGACCGGCTTTCCCGAGATCATGGACGGCCGCGTCAAGACCCTGCATCCGTCCGTGCACGGCGCGTTGCTTGGCGTGCGCGACGATCCCGAACACGCCGCGGCGATGCGCGATCATGGCATCGAGCCGATCGATCTCGTCGTCTCCAATCTCTACCCTTTCGAGGATGTCCGCCGCTCCGGCGCCGCTTACGCCTCGATCGTCGAGAACATCGACATAGGCGGCCCGGCGATGATCCGCGCCGCCGCCAAAAACCACGCCTATGTCGCCATCGTCACCGACCCCGAGGACTATGCCTCGGTGCTCAACGCGCTTGAGATGAATTTCGGCTCGCTCTCGCTGGATTTCCGCAAGAAGCTGGCGGCCAAGGCCTTCGCCCGCACCGCGACCTATGATGCGGCGATTTCCGGCTGGTTCGCCGAAGCGCTGGAGATCGAGCATCCCACCTGGCGCGCCTTCGGCGGCAGGCTCGACCAGGTGATGCGCTATGGCGAGAACCCGCACCAGAGCGCCGGCTTCTACGTCGATGGCGACAAGCGGCCGGGCGTCGCGACGGCGCGCCAGCTTCAGGGCAAGCAGCTTTCCTACAACAACATCAACGACACCGACGCTGCCTTCGAACTGGTCGGCGAGTTCGATCCGGCCCGCTCCGCCACCGTCGCCATCATCAAGCACGCCAACCCGTGCGGCGTCGCCGAGGGCGCTTCGCTGAAGGCCGCCTATGCCAAGGCGCTTGCCTGCGACCCGGTCTCGGCTTTCGGCGGCATTGTCGCGATGAACCGCACCCTCGATGCCGAGGCCGCCGAAGAGATCGTCAAAACCTTCACCGAGGTCATCATCGCGCCGGCCGCTTCCGAAGAAGCAATCCGCATCGTCGCTGCCAAGAAGAACCTGCGCTTGCTGGTCACCGGCGGCTTGCCCGATCCGCGCGCGGCCGGCTCCACTGTGAAATCCGTTTCTGGCGGGTTGCTCGTCCAGGGCCGCGACAATGCGGTGGTCGACGACCTCGACCTGAAAGTAGTGACCCGGCGCGCCCCGACGCCGGCCGAAACGGCCGATCTGAAATTCGCCTTTCGCATCGCAAAGCACGTCAAGTCGAACGCCATCGTCTATGTCAGGGACGGTGCCACCGTCGGCATCGGCGCCGGCCAGATGAGCCGGGTCGATTCCGCGCGCATCGCCGCGCGCAAGGCGCTCGACGCGGCCGAGGCAGCCGGCCTGGCCGAGCCGCTGACCAAAAATTCTGTCGTCGCCTCGGATGCCTTTTTCCCGTTCGCCGACGGGCTTTTGTCTGCGATCGAAGCCGGCGCTACCGCCGTCATCCAGCCGGGCGGTTCGATGCGCGACGACGATGTCATCGCCGCCGCCGACGCCCACGACATCGCCATGGTGTTTACCGGCGTCAGACATTTCAGGCATTGAGCACCTCTCCTTCTCCCCCTGTGGGAGAAGGTGGCCGAGCGAAGCTCGGTCGGATGAGGGGTGTTGGCAGGATCACTACAGCAACGCGTAAGGGCTTCAAATCCTTGGTGTTTTCACGTTGAGTTTCTCTCAGCACCCTCATCCGTCTCGGCGCTACGCGCCGATCCACCTTCTCCCACAAGGGGAGAAGGGAAGAGCAGCTCTACTCCGCCGCCGCCGGCTGGTCCGCCGGATACGGCGTGCGGACCAGGATCGCCAGGCCGACGCCGAGGAACAGCACGATAACCGCCATGCCAAGCCGTTGCGAGCCGCTGACCCAACCTATGGTCGACACCAGAAACGGCGCGAGGAAGCTGGTTGCCCGTCCGGCCAGTGCGTAGATGCCGAAATAGCGGCCCGATTCGGCCGCAGTGACGCTGCGCGCCATATAGGAGCGGGACGAGGCTTGTACTGGCCCGAAGGCAAGGCCGATCAGCAATCCGTAGAAAATATAGGCCTTTTCCGCCGCCGTGCCGAACAGGCCGCCCGAATCGAGGGTGGAGAGCTGTAGCATCCCGAGCAGCGTGAAACCCGGTCCGGTCGAGACAATGCCGATTGTCGCGATAGACAGCATCACCAGCGAAATCATCACCACGGCCTTGGAGCCGAGCGCCGTGTCGAGACGGGCGGCGATCCAGCAGCCGACGATGGCGACGACGTTGAGGATGATGCCGAATAGGCCGATCTCGGTGATCGACCAAGCGAACATCCCTGCCGCGAAAAGCCCTCCAAGCGCAAGCAGCGCATTGACGCCGTCTTGGTAGATCATGCGGGCGACCAGGAAGCGGAAGATGCCGCTGCGCTGGCGCACTTCGGCCAGTGTCGACTTCAGCTCCGACAGCCCTTCGCGCACCGCTGGCCCGATCGGAATGCCTTTGACGGCATCCGGGGTGAAGAAGAACATTGGCAGGATGAACAGCAAGTACCAGCCAGCCGACAGCGGCCCGGTCGCCCGAGCGTCCTCGCCGAGTATCGGGTCGAGACCGAAGATCGGGTCGAGACCGACGATCGTCTTGCCGGTTTCCGGCGAGCCGGCCATGACGGCAACGACGAAGATCAGCGCGATCATGCCGCCGAGATAGCCGAGACCCCAAGCGATGTTCGATATCCTTCCAATCTCGCTCTTCGGCACCAGGCGCGGCATCATTGAATCGTTGAACACTGTCGAGAATTCCGCCGCAACCGACGCCACTGAAAAGAGAATCGCGACTAGGAAAAGACTCGAGCCGGGGGCGGCAAACCAGAGCAAACAAAGACTCGTGATCTTGATCGCAGCAAAGAACGCAATCCACGGCTTTCGCGGGCCAGTCTGATCTGCGATCGAGCCTAGTATGGGCGACAAAACGGCAATGACCAGTCCCGCTGCGGCGATGCTCCAACCCCAGACCGTCTGGCCAAGTAGGTGCTGGGATTCGACGTAAGTTTCAACTGCGGCTGGACCGGCTGCCTGGGCAGCTTGCATTGCAGCCGGATCCAGAACCATGCGCGAAGCGAAATAAGGGCCGAAGATAAAGGTGGTGATGACCGTGAAGAACGGCTGCGCTGCCCAGTCGAACAGCATCCATCCCCAGATGCCGCGTTCCGGCGCTCGCTGCACTGCTATTTCGGCCATGTGCCCTCCCACGAACGGTGCCCCCGAAGCGGGGAACCGTTTCGCTCTATAGCGCAGTTCCTGCCGGCAATCCCGAGCGATGTAGGAGACTTCTCACAGCGCCGTCAGGTCGCTGATCAGCCCCGATGCCACCGACAACCGCGACACGGTGATGTCGCCGCCCTCGGTCAACGCCTGCAGCCGCTCGCGGATGCGCCCGACTCTCTCGCCGCCGGCCTCCAGCCATGCCGCCACCGGGTCCGCCGCTTCGGCATGGCCGGTGAGCGCCGCCACGGCGATGCCGCGTCTGGCTGCGCCGATCGTGTCGATGGCGCGGGAAAGCGCCAATTGATCGTAATAGTCGGACGGCGCGATGGAGCGCGCCGCATCCTCGACGCGCGGAATACGGAAGGCATCGCTGACCGCGAAAAACGCCTTCGCGGCGGCGATGATGTCGGCATTCGCCGTTCGGGCCGTCAGCGCGATGTCAGGCACGACGCCGGCCACATCGGTCAGCGCCAGATGTTCTGCCAGCCGTTCGGGCGCGCCGCCTTTGGCCAGACCATGCCGCCGCTCCTCGATCCGCTCGCGCGAGAAGGCCGGCAGCAGCGAAGTGAGCTTCGGCTCCAGTGTCTTGCGGGCGTCCTGCAATTCGGCGATCCGTTGGCCGAGCGGAGCGGTGCTGGTATCGTTCTTGAGATACCAGCCGCTGGCGACATAGGTGAGCCGGCTAACCGCCTGATATAGGTCGAGCTGCACCTGTCCGTCGATCTGGTTGTCGAGTGCATCGATCTGGCGATAGAGCGCCGGCAAGCCAAAGCCGTCGCGCACCACAGCAAAAGTCCGGACCACGTCGGCCGCGCTGCGGCCGGTTGCTTCCTGCAGCCTGTTGATAAAGGGTGGGCCGCCGCGATTGACCAGATCGTTGGCGACGACACGAGCGATGATTTCACGGCGCAGGCGATGGCCATGGATTTCGGCCGCGTATTTCTTCGCCATACGGTCCGGAAAATAGCCCATCAGGTCACGGTCGAAATGCGGATCGTCCGGCACGTCGCTGGCGACGATGTCGGAGAACAGCACGATCTTGGCATAGGCCAGCAGCACGCCGAGCTCGGCCCTGGTCAGCGGCTCGCCGCGCGCCTCGCGCTCGGCAAGGGCTGCCGGCGGCGGCAGAGCTTCGACATTGCGGTCGAGCAGGCCGCGAACCTCGAGCGCTGCCATGAAACGGCTCTGATGGGCGATATCGGCAAGGCCGCGCTTGCGGGCAAGCGACAGCGCCAGCGTCTGCTCGTAATTATTGGACAGCACCAGCGCGCTCACCTCGTCGGTCATTTCGGCGAGAAGCTTGTTGCGCGCTGGGCGGGTCAGCGCCCCCTTGCGCATGGCGGAAGCCAGCGCGATCTTGATGTTGACCTCGACGTCGGAGCAGTTGACACCGCCCGAATTGTCGATGGCATCGGAATTGCAGCGCCCGCCATTCAGCCCGAACTCGATGCGGGCCCGCTGCGTCGCGCCGAGATTGGCGCCCTCGCCGATAACTTTGGCGCGCACTTCGAGCGCAGTCACCCGAATAGCATCGTTGGCGCGATCGCCGGCGTCCTGATTGGTTTCCGTCGATGCCCTGAGATACGTGCCGATGCCGCCGAACCACAAAAGGTCGACCGGCGCCTTGAGAATGGCGCTCATGATCTCGACCGGCGAGGCGGTCGTCTTGCCCAGGCCGATCGCCGCGGCCGCCGCCGGCGGCAGGGTGATCGATTTCTGGCTGCGTGAGACGATGATGCCGCCCTCGGACAGTTTTGTCTTGTCGTAGTCCTGCCAGCTCGAACGGGCGAGGGCGAACATGCGCCGGCGCTCGGCCATTGAAACCGCCATATCGGGAGCGGGATCGATGAAAATGTCGCGATGGTCGAAGGCGGCGATCAGCCGGGTTTGCTCGGACAGGAGCATGCCGTTGCCGAACACGTCGCCCGACATGTCGCCGACACCGACGACGGTGAAGGGCATGGTCTGAATGTCGCGGTTCATCTCGCGGAAATGCCGCTTGACCGCTTCCCAGGCGCCCTTGGCGGTGATGCCCATCTTCTTGTGATCGTAGCCGGCCGAGCCGCCGCTGGCGAAGGCGTCGTCGAGCCAGAAGCCATGCTTCTCGCTGATAGCGTTGGCGGTGTCGGAGAACGTCGCCGTACCCTTGTCGGCGGCGACGACGAAATACGGATCGTCCTGGTCGCGCCGCACGACGCCAGCTGGCGGAATGACGCCGTCCAGGCCGATATTGTCGGTGATCGACAACAGGCTGGAGACGTAATTCTTGTAGGCGGACGCGCCGGCTTCGAAGATGGCATCGCGACCGGCACCCATCGGCAGCTTTTTCGGATAGAAACCGCCCTTGGCGCCAACCGGCACGATCACCGCATTCTTGACCTGCTGCGCCTTGACCAGGCCGAGCACCTCGGTGCGGTAGTCCTGGGCGCGGTCCGACCAGCGCAGGCCGCCGCGGGCGACCGGGCCGAAACGCAGATGCACGCCCTCGACCTCGGAACCGTAGATGAATATCTCCCGCCACGGCCGCGGCGCCGGCAGACCGTCGACCGCCTGCGAGTCGAGCTTGATCGCCAGCGACTGGCCCTTCTCCTTCAGATCGGGAACGAAATGATTGGTGCGTAGCGAAGCTTCAATCAGGTTGAGGTAGCGACGGATGATGGTGTCGTCATCGATGTTGGGAACCTCTTCCAACGCATCCCTGATCTTGGCCTTGAGGTGCTTGGCCGTGACCACCCCTTCCGTCTCCGCCGTCGGTCCGAGGCGGGCGACGAACAGCTCATGCAGGCCACGCGCGATCTCCGGATAGCGGTTGAGTGCGGCGGCAATGAAATCCTGGCTCTGCGGGATGCCGGCCTGCTGCAGATAGCGGCCATAGGCGCGCAGGATGGTGACCTCGCTCGACCACAGGCCGGCGGTCTGGGCAAGGCCGTTATAGCCGTCATTGTCGATGTCACCGCGCCAGACGCAAAGGAACGCGTCCTCGAACAGCGCGCCGCGGTCGCCAAGGTCGATCGCCTTGCCGTAGCTGTTTTCGAGCTCCATGTCGTGGATGAAGACCATGCCCGGCTGATCACTATTGATCATGCCGGAAGCCTCGTCGCCGACCTCGAAGGTGCGCTCGCTGATAACCCGGAAACCGATGTTCTCCAGCACCGGAACCCGTCGCGACAGCGCCACCGGGCTGCCGTGGTGATAGATCTTCAGCGCCGCCTGATGCGGTTCCTGGTTGGCGTGACGGTAGTAGTCGATGGCGATCGGATTGGCCGCACTGATCCTGGCGATGCGCCCGGCATCGGCCAACGCCTCCGCCGGCGAGAAGCTGTCGCGATAGCTCCCCGAGAAGCGCGAGGCGATCGCCGTGAGTGCCGCATCGGCGCCGATCTCGGCCGCGGTCTCGCGCAGCACGTCGTCCCAGGTCCGCACGATGGCGCGGATCGCTGCCTCGATCGTCGACTGGTCGACCTTCGGCGTCTTGCCGCCGGAACGGCCGATGATGAAGTGGACACGAGCCAGCCCGCCTTCCGGGAAGGCCGGGTAGTAGGCAGACAGCCGGCCTTCGAACACCGTCTTCAGATAGGTGCCGATCTTCTCGCGCACGACGCTGTCATAACGGTCGCGCGGCACGAAGACGAGGATCGAGACGAAACGGTCGAACTGATCGGCGCGCACCAGCGCCCTGACGCGCGGTCGTTCGACCAGCCCCAGAATGGCTTCGGCGTGCTTGCGCAGGATCGGCACCGGAACCTGAAACAGCTCGTCGCGCGGATAGCTCTCCAGCACGTTGATCAGTGCCTTGCCGGAGTGGTCTTCAGGGTTGAAGCCGGATTTGGCGATGATGGTTTCGGCTTTCGACCTGAGATAAGGGATCTTCATCACCGAGCGCGTGTAGGCGGTTGAGGTGAACAGGCCGACGATGCGCAACTCGCCGGCGAGCACGCCCTTGGCGGTGTAGGTCTTGACGCCGATGTAATCGAGATAGATGCGGCGGTGCACCGACGATTTGGCGTTGGCCTTGGTGACGATCAGCGGTTCCGGCCCGTGCAGAAAGGCGCGGATTTCCGGCGTCGTCGTCACCGCTTCGGTGCCGCGCCGCAGCACCAGCACGTCGGGATCGGAGAGGATGCCGAGGCCGGGCTTTTCGGTGCGCTCCAGCGTGCCGCTCTTCTCGCCGCCGGTATATTTGAACTCGCGCATGCCGAGGAAGGTGAAATTGTCGTCGCGCAGCCATTCGAGAAAGGCGATCGCTTCAGTGACATGGGCCTTGTCGAGCGGCACCGGAGCGTAGCGGAACTCCGAGATCGCCTGGTCGAGGCGGGCCAGCATCGGCTTCCAGTCGGTGACAGCGGCGCGCACCTGGCCTAATATTTTCTTCAACCGCTCGGTCAATGCGTCGGCCTGATCGGCCGAAAGACGCGCGATATGGACGTGGATGACGCTCAGCCGCTCGTGACTGTGATCGCCCTTGGCAAAGCCGCCATCGCCGAGGATTTCGTCGACGCCGCTCTTGCCGTGCCTGACGACGATGACCGGGTGGGTAACCAGCAGCGGTTCGCCAGCGCTCTCGGTGATCTCGCCGAGGATGGAATCGAACAGGAACGGCATGTTGTCGTTGACGACGGTGATCACCGTCATCGGCCTGCCCTGGCGGACGACACCGGAATCGACGTCTATGGCGACGAGGCAATCGCCTTTCTTGTGCCTGGCGACGGCGCGTCCGGCGAGATCGGCGGCGCGTTCGAGGGCGGTGACCTCATAGGCGGCCACATCTTCGGCCGGCGCACGGGCCAGCAGGTAATCGGCGAGCCTGCCGGGTTTCTCGCTGCCCTTGGCCGTGCTTATCTTTTTCAACTGGCTTGCAGATTTCAGGCCGGCCATGTCGCTAATCCCTCCCGTCATATGTTTTGCGACTATGGTAGCAGATGACCGATATTTGGCGACAAAGGTTTGACCGCTTGCGACGAAATGTCGGGATTCGCCGGTGGGTCACCGAAAATGAGGAGAAAATCCGCCATGAAAGACAAAATCATCGCACTTGACCTCGCGCCTGCGGAACTGAGCGAAGCGACGAAAGCCTATTTCGCCAAATGCGAGGAGAAGCTCGGCCTCGTTCCCAATGTGCTTTTGGCCTACGCTTTCGACGAGACGAAGCTGCGCGCCTTCACCGACATGTACAACGACCTGATGCTGGGTGTCTCAGGCCTGTCGAAGTTGGAGCGCGAGATGATCGCGGTCGCCGTCTCCTCCATCAACCATTGCTACTATTGCCTCGCCGCCCATGGCGCGGCGGTGCGCCAGCTTTCCGGCGACCCCGCCTTTGGCGAGATGATGGTGATGAATTTCCGCGCCGCCGACCTTTCCGCGAGACAGAAGGCGATGCTTGAATTCGCGGTGAAGCTGACCGAGCAGCCGGCGAAAATCGTCGAGGCCGACCGTGCAACGCTGCGTGAGGCCGGCTTTTCCGATCGTGACATCTGGGACATCGCCTCGACGGCCGCCTTCTTCAACATGTCGAACCGGGTGGCGGCGGCGGTCGACATGCGGCCGAACGATGAATACCACGCGATGGCGCGGTGAGGTGCGACTCAACAGAACCGTACATTGGCTATTGCGCATTCTCATTGCGTCATTGCCGGTTTGGTCCGATGATCAGCATGCGGCGTGACCGCATGTCGGTTCGACGCCGCTGATCAACGGAGGAGAACATGGCGAAATTTCTCTATGTGTATCACGGCTCGGGCAAGATGCCGACCGACGAGGCCGAACGGAAGGCGGCGATGGATGCCTGGAACGGCTGGTACGGCAAGCTTGGCTCGGCCGTAGTCGACGGCGGCAATCCGGTCGGCATGTCGAAGACCGTCCTGCCCGGCGGCAAGGTCGAGAACAATGGCGGCAGCAATCCGACCGCCGGTTACACAATCATCGAAGCGACAGACATCGACGATGCCGTCGCCAAGGCCAAGAATTGTCCTATCCTGACGGATCCGGGTTTCAGCGTCGAGATCGCGCCGATCATCGAGATGATGTGACGCTCAGGACCGCGCCGCGATCGCCGCCGCGGCGCCGGCCATGGTGGTGGCGCTGACGCGGTTGGCGATCTTCATCGCCCGCTTGCTCTTCAGCAGTTTTCGCGCCTGGGCTGCCGCGAGCACCCAGGCCAGATCGATGGCGACCAGAACCACGGCCATGGTCAGCGTCAGCTCGACCCAGCCGACGACCGTCACCGAGGCGAGATCGATGATGGTCGGCAGCAGCGCCAGGTAGAACATCATGATCTTGGGATTGCCGAGCGTCACCGCCATGCCGGCAAAGAACAGTTTGACGGCCGATTCATCGCGCGGCATCTCACCCTCGCGCGCCTCGACCGGGGCCGTCCACATTTTCCAGGCGAGGTAGGCGAGATAGGCGACGCCGAGCCATTTCAGCACGACGAAGGCGAGATGGAAGGTCTGCGCCACCACCGCCAGGCCGAATACCGCCAGCGACAGCCAGATGCCCTCGCCGATCCACATGGCGAGCAGGAACGGGAACACATCGCGAAAACCCTTTGCGATGACCCGCGCCACCAGAGCGGCAATCGAGGGGCCGGGCGAGCCCGCGGCGACGAAAAGGGCGGCGGCGAAGATCAGAAGCGAGGTGACGTGCATGACCGGGATCTTTGCTTGAGACGTTGACCGTTCAATTGTAGCGCAAGTGTTCCACCGGCGGTAGCATCGATCAAGGAAGAGCTTGCCGGCTCGACACCTCGCGGCTAGAAGTTTCGTCCCGACACAATTTCGAGCTTCACTTTGCCTACGTAACCGCCGGTCTCGTCAACTCCCCCGATACAATGCATGGCGCCGCATTCGCGACGTCGGTTTCATATCAAGCGTTCCTCAGGGTGGCGGTTCGAGACCGGTTTGGCACTGCTGAACCGCTGTCGCGTTTCTCCACCCGCGACATCTGATTCCCGACCACCGCAGCCTCTCGCCACGCCGTGCCCGCATGGGCATCTCGACATCGCCGATCTGACGAACTTCCCGACGGGAAGGGCTTTTCGGCATGTCTTCGATACTGCGTATCCGCTGGACCATCGCCCCCAAAACTGCACCTCGACCGCACATCAACTGCAATCGCTGCGGCGGCGTGAAGGCGTACCACAGCAGCGGGAAATTTCGCGTCAACGCCAACGGCAAACGCATCGATGCGTGGCTGATCTACCGCTGCGTCGATTGCGACAATTCCTGGAATTTCGGCATTGTAGAGCGGTGCAACCGCCGCGACATCAAGCCTGCGCTGCTGCAGGCGCTCGAAAGCAACGACCCGGCCCTGGCGCGCCGCCATGCTTTCGACGCCGTGGCACTGCGAAGCAGGATCGGGCGCGTCGAGGAGTTTCCTAAAGCCGCCGTTCACAAGGAGGTGCTCGGCGACAGGCCGGAAAACACCACCGGTCTCGAACTCAAGCTCGGGCTCAAGATGCCGACAGCGCTGCGGCTCGACCGGTTGCTCGCCAGCGAACTCGGCATCTCGCGATCGCGGCTTCAGGCTTGGGACGAGAAGCGATTGCTGGTCGTTGGGCCGGACGGGGCCAAATCCTTGCGCAAGCCGGCTCGAGCGGAAACGACGATCCGCATCGATCTGTTTGGGGAGCCGGATCGCGACGGCATTATCGCGGCTGCAGGTGGATAAGGTAAAAAGAGAGGGAGCACGCGCATGTTCCCTCCCTCATAATCGCTGAGAAAAAGTGGCTTACGCCGCGCCGACCACTTTCGCCGACTTCTCAAAACGCTTGCGCTCGTTCGGGTCGAGATAGAGCTTGCGCAGACGGATGGTCTTCGGCGTCACCTCGACCAGCTCGTCGTCCTGGATCCAGGCCAGCGCGCGTTCCAGCGTCATGCGGATCGGCGGCGTCAGCTTCACCGCCTCATCCTTGCCGGCGGCACGGATGTTGGTCAGCTTCTTGCCCTTCAGCACGTTCACTTCGAGGTCGTTGTCGCGTGAATGGATGCCGATGATCATGCCCTGATAGACCTTGACGCCCGGATCGATGACCATCGGGCCGCGGTCTTCCAGGTTCCACATGGCATAAGCCACTGATTCACCCTGCTCGTTGGAGATCAGCACGCCGTTGGTGCGGCCCGGCAGCTCACCCTTGTAGGGTTCGTAGGCATGGAACAGCCGGTTCATGACAGCGGTGCCGCGCGTGTCGGTCAACAGTTCCGACTGATAGCCGATCAGGCCGCGCGTCGGCGCGTGGAAGACGATGCGCTGGCGGTTGCCGCCCGACGGACGCAATTCGACCATCTCGGCCTTGCGCTCCGACATTTTCTGCACGACGACGCCGGCATGCTCCTCGTCGACGTCGATGACGACTTCCTCGACCGGCTCGAGCAACTCGCCGTTGTCGCCCTTCTGCATGACGACCCGCGGTCGCGACACGGCGATCTCGAACCCTTCGCGGCGCATCGTCTCGATCAGCACGGCAAGCTGCAATTCGCCGCGGCCGGAGACGAAGAACGAATCCTTGTCCGGCGATTCCTCGATCTTCAGCGCGACATTGCCTTCGGCCTCGCGCAGCAGGCGGTCGCGGATGACGCGGCTGGTCACCTTGTCGCCCTCGGTGCCGGCCAGCGGGCTGTCGTTGACGAGGAACGACATCGTCACGGTCGGCGGATCGATCGGCTGCGCATGCAGCGGCTCGGTCACCGACAGGTCGCAGAACGTGTCGGCGACGGTGCCCTTCGACAGGCCGGCAATGGCGACGATATCGCCCGCCTGCGCCTCGTCGATCGGCTGGCGCTCGAGCCCGCGGAAAGCCAGTATCTTCGAGATGCGGCCGGTTTCGACCTGGGTGCCGTCATGATGCAGCACCTTGACCGCCTGGTTGGATTTAAGCGTGCCGGATTCGATGCGACCGGTGATGATGCGGCCGAGGAATGGATTGGCCTCCAGGATGGTGCCGATCATCCGGAACGGGCCGGGATGGACGGTCGGCGCCGGCACATGCTTGATGACGAGGTCGAACAGCGGCGCCAGGCCCTGGTCCTTCGGGCCTTCGGGGCTTTCCGACACCCAGCCGTCGCGGCCCGAACCGTAAAGGATCGGGAAGTCGAGCTGTTCGTCGGTTGCGTCAAGCGCTGCAAACAGGTCGAACACTTCGTTGACCACCTCGACATGGCGGGCGTCCGGCCGGTCGATCTTGTTGATAACGACGATCGGCTTCAATCCGACCTTGAGCGCCTTGCCGACGACGAATTTGGTCTGCGGCATCGGCCCTTCGGCGGCATCGACCAGCACGATGGCCGAATCCACCATCGACAGGATGCGCTCGACTTCACCGCCGAAATCGGCGTGCCCGGGGGTGTCGACGATGTTGATGCGGGTGTCCTTCCAGTCGACCGAGGTCGCCTTGGCCAGGATGGTAATGCCGCGTTCCTTTTCGAGGTCGTTCGAATCCATGGCGCGTTCGGCGACGCGCTGGTTGTCGCGGAACGAGCCGGACTGTTTCAGGAGCTGGTCGACGAGGGTGGTTTTTCCATGGTCGACGTGCGCGATGATCGCGATATTACGAATTTTCATGTTGTGGTCTCGGGAGCGTTGCAGGCAGCAGGCCAAAAGGCGCTGCCTCTTTCGGTTGGGCGGCTCATACAGGGTTTTTCGCAATTGCGAAAGAGGAGGCGCGCCACCAAATACATGGTCACCAAATCTTAAGCGTCTTGGTGTGAAATGGAATTATTAACCAAAGCGGAACCTTTCGCGGTCGGGACAGTTCAAATTTCATGAGCAAAACGGGCATCAAATACCGGCCAATCCTCGCATGGCCTGCCCTCGCCGTTCTGCTTGCGGCAGGCGTGGCACAGTCGGCCGCGACGTCGAAGGAGGCACGTCCTGCCCCGCCGTCCGACGCACGAACGGCGGCACAGTTGTTTGCCGACGCTCCCGATGGCGTCGACCCGGTGGTGACCGGGCCGGTTAGCGCCGCCTTCAAGCAGAGGCAGGAGGCTGCCAACTGCGACAGCGCTGTTTGGCCCAACATTCCGACCGTTTGCTATCCGGATTGACGACCGCGCTTTACCTCCCCCTTGTGGGGAGGGTCGATCCGCGAAGCGGAGCGGGGTGAGGGTGCGTGCCCCACCTATGTCGGCGCTTCACCCCCACCCCGTCTCGCCAGCTTCGCTTTTGCGAAGCCGCCTTGCCGACCCTCCCCACAAGGGGGAGGGTAAACAGGCGCCAGTTCCCCTCACGCCGAATGCACCGGATCGAGCGCGACCTTGTAGAGTTCATTGTCGTCGCGATCCATCAGCCGCACCGTCATCTGTTCAGTGGCGCCGTCGATGTCGACGAGGCCGAAGAACTGCAGGCCGGCCGAAGGTGGCAGGTTCTGTCCCTGCTCGGCGGTTGGCGCCTTGATGAATTTCAGCTCCGGGCCGAAGGTCATGTCGAAATCATTGGGTCCGTACGTGCCGGCGTGGAGCGGACCGGAAACGAATTCCCAGAACGGATTGAAGTCCTGGAACTGCGCCTTGTCGGGATTGTAGTAGTGCGCCGCCGTGTAATGCACGTCAGCGGTCAGCCAGACGGTGTTGGTGATGCCGGCATTCTTTATATAGCGAAGGAGGTCGGCAATTTCCAGTTCGCGGCCCTTGGCCGGGCCATTGTCGCCATTGCTGATGGCCTCGGCGCCGGCCTTTTTGGTGGCGTCGTTCCAGACGACGAGACCGAGGGGCATGTCGGCGGCGATGATTTTCCAGGTCGCGTTGGAGTTTGCCAGTTCGCGTTTCAGCCACTTCATCTGCTGTTCGCCGAGGATGCGCGATTGCGGCGTCACCGTATCCTGCATGCCGGGGCCATTGGCGCCGCGATAGGAACGCATGTCGAGGAAGAACACTTCGAGCAGCGGCCCGTAGGCGATCTTGCGATAGACGCGGCCCGGTTCCGACGGCTCGTAGCGGATCGTCGTCATCTCGTGGAAGGCGCGTGCCGCGCGTGCCGCCAGCACATGGATGTTTTTGTCCGAGTAGCGGTCGTCGGCGCTCAGGTCCTTCGAATCCGACCAGTTGTTCACCACCTCGTGGTCGTCCCACTGATAGAAGGTCGGGCAGATGGCGTTGAGCCCCAGTACGTTCTTGTCCATCATGTTGTATTTCCACTGGCCGCGGTACTCGTCCAGCGTCTCGGCAACCTTGCGCTTTTCGTCGATGAGAACGTTGTTCTTCCACTTGCTGCCACCGGGAAGGTCGACCTCGTCCTTCATTGGGCCGTCGGCATAGATGGTGTCGCCGGAATGCAAGAAGAAGTCGGGCGTATGCTTGCCGATCGTGGCATAGGTCTTCATGCCGGTGTCGTCGATGCCCCAGCCCTGGCCGGCGGTATCGCCCGACCAGGCGAAACGAATGTCGCGCTTCGAGGCCGGCGCCGTGCGGAAGCGGCCGACGATCGGCTCGGAGACGGCGTTGATGTCGGCGAGATCGGCCGCAATCATGCGGTAGAAGATGTCCTGGTCGGAGGCGAGGTCGGTGAGCAGCCGCTTTACCGTGTAATCGCTGGCCGGTGACGTATCGAGCGGCGCAAGGCGCAAGGGATTGGCGAAATTTTCCGTCGACGAGACTTCGAACATAACGCGCGAAGGGCGGTCGGTGCGGGTCCACACCACGCCGCTGGTGGCGTCGACATCGCCCGACTGGATGCCATGGGTGAAGGCGGGCCGCTGATTGGCGCGCGAATAATAGGGAAGCGCGAGGCCCGATACGCCGACGAGGCCGGCGGCGCTCGCCGACGTGACAAAAGCGCGGCGTGAAATCTTGTTCATGGCTGTCTCCTGGATGGCTTAAACGTCGCCGCCAAGGTCCAGCCTCAATGTTTCACGCACATCTCGAAAGCATGAAGGTTTTATTACAATCGACAGGAGGGAAGGCTGGGTCGCGCAGTCGGCGGAGCTGCCGATCTCCCCTCGTGGGGGAGATGGCCGGCAGGCCAGAGGGGGGCGCTGTC
>NZ_CAKXZT010000024.1:0-20199 GCF_935825525.1 Mesorhizobium escarrei | reverse complement strand
AGGGGATCCTCCGCGCCCCCCTCTGCCCTGCCGGGCATCTCCCCCACAAGGGGGGAGATTGGCAATTTGGCCGACGGCGCCTCTCCTATGACGAGGGCGCCTACGCCGGTTGGCCTTCCGGCTCGAAGGCCGGACGGCTGGTGTTGATCAACAGCGAGATGCAGGCAGCGGCTATTGCCGTCATGCCGGCGATGAGGAAGGCAAGTTCGTAATTGCCCTGCAATTCTCGCATGGTGCCGCCGAAGAAGGCGGCCACCGCCGCACCCACCTGATGGCCGGCGACGATCCAGCCGAAGACGATCGGCCCGCTGCGGTCGCCGAACGCCTCGTTCGACAGCCTGAGCGTCGGCGGCACGGTGGCGATCCAGTCCAATCCGTAGAGCACGGCGAAGATGATCAGGCTGGCCGACGAAAAGCCGGAATAAGGCAAATAGATCAGCGACAGGCCGCGAATCGCATAATAGACGCCGAGCAGCTTGCGCGGGTCGAAACGGTCGGTGAGCCAGCCCGACAGCGTCGTGCCGATCAGGTCGAAGATGCCCATCAGCGACAGCAGGCCGGCGGCTTGCACCTGGCCGATGCCCATGTCGCCGCAAAACGCGATCAGGTGCGTTCCGACCAGCCCGTTGGTGGTGAAGCCGCAGATGAAGAAGGTGGCGAACAGATACCAGAACACGCGGGTGCCGGCGGCACGGCGCAGTGTGCTGAGCGTGTGGGTGAGGAAATTGCCCTGTGAGGCCGGTGGAACCGGCGGCACGTCGTCGACGTCAGCACCGTAGCGCACCATGCCGATCGAGGCCGGACGCTCCGGCACCAGCAGATAGACCAGCGGCACCAGGCAGGCGGTGGCGACCGCAATGGCGATGGCGACCGGCTTCCAGCCGCCCGACTGGGCGAGCGCCGCGAGCAGCGGCAGAAACACCAGTAGGCCGGTGGCGGCGGAGGCGGACATCAATCCCATCACCAGGCCGCGATTGGTCTTGAACCAGCGATTGACGATGGTGGCGCCTAGCACCGTGGCAACCGCGCCGGAACCGACGCCGGAGAACACGCCCCAGGTGAGAAGCAGGTGCCAGGGCTCAGTCATCAACAGGCTGAGCGCCGTCGAACCCGACATCAGCACCAGCGACGCCAGCAGCGTACGGCGCAGCCCGATCCGTTCCATCAGGGCCGCGGCAAACGGCCCGGTCAAGCCGTAGAGGAAGATGCCGATGGCCGCGGCGAGCGAGACGACATCGCGCCGCCAGCCGAAACTCTCCTCCAGCGGCAGCATCATGACGGCCGGCGCCGACCGCAGGCCCGCCGCGATCAGCAGGCAGAGGAAAATGACGGCGACCACGACGAAAGCATAGCGCTGGCCAAACGGACGGGACTGAGCTATCATGTTACTGACCGGTACGTTGCAATTGCACCGAGGTATACGTACCGATCGGTAACATGTCAACAGGCAACGGCTTGTTCTAGATGAAAAGCATTGAACCAACGATCAAAGCGGATGAGGTGGCACAGCCCCGCGCGGGCGAAAAAATCCTTCGCGTTGCCCGCGACCTGTTCTACCGGCAAGGCATCAGGGCGATCGGCGTCGACGAGATCGTGCGGCGCGCCGGCGTCACTAAGCCCAGCCTCTATCGCAGCTTTCCGTCCAAGGACGAATTGGCCGCCTCCTATCTCCGGCAATACGACCTCGAGTTCTGGGCCCGCTTCGACGAGGCGGTGGCTGCCCATCCCGGCGATCCGCGCGCGCAGATCGCCGCCTTCCTGACCCGCATCGGCAAACGCACGCAAAAACCCGACTATCGCGGCTGCGGCATGACCAACGCGGCCGTCGAATATCCCGAACGTGGCCACCCGGCCCGCGTGGTGAGCGAGGCCAACAAGCAGGAATTGCGACGGCGCCTGCGCGCCATGGCGGCGGCAATGGGTGCCGGCGACGCCGATACGCTGGGCGACGGGCTGCTGCTCCTGATCGAGGGCGCCTATATCAGCGGCCAGCTGTTCGGTGCCGGCGGACCGGCGAAGTCTGTCGCCCGCAACGCCGACCTGCTGATCGAAGCGAGCTTGAAGAAATAGACCTCTTGCTGTCCTTTCCAGCCGGAAGCAGTATGGCCGTCACGCTCGTAGTCTGTTGATAATTGCGGTACCGACTTGAACCTTGCTCGAACGTTTTTAGACGACCTCGAAAAGATGTTCCTGCTTCATTACCTGAGGCGGGGGAGCTCGGGCTTAATTGGCGAGCAAGAGAAAAGAGACATTCGGACGGTCCTTGACCTGGACGAGTATACGGTCAAGGAAGCCGTTCTGCGCAGAGTTGTCTTCTTAATACTCATATCATCGATTGCGGCGTATTTCTTCGGCAAGGCCCCTGACTTTAACCAGACGGCGAGCATCTTAACTGCATTGATATCCGCGTTAGCTTTGGTGTTTTTATACGTGGATGTCGCTGTTCCCGTAGTCCTACTTGCAGTCAGCGCGTCGCTACTCGCAATTTGCTGGATGGACTACGGCACGTTCGTCGCGTTCGTCTGGTTTTCTGCGTTGTATGCCCTGTACTTTTTTGCCAGGCTTAGATCCAGGTAGGTAACTGGTCAGAAGGGATTGTCTGCATGCGTACCTTCCTGATCCCGCTTGCCCTTGCCGGCCTCTGCCAGGCTGCCCAGGCCGGCGACATTTCCAGCGCCTACACCGATCTCGACTGGAAGAAGGACTGCGTGACCTACGCGCAGGCGGAAGAAGGCGACGGCGACTGGGCCAGTCTCGCCTGTTCGGGCTATCGCGGCTACCCGGTGCTGATCTCCTACGACGATGCCCGGGAATCGCTGTTCTACGGTTTTCCGCCCAGCGACATGACCACGGTCTGGGAAAGTTTCATCGCCTTCAACTCGGCTGCCCCCAAACTCGAGTGGCGCATCGAGACGAACGGCGATCGCGCCGTCCCGTTTGCGGTCATCCATCGGCGCTCGATCAGCAATCCCGAGGCGGAGAACAAACCGACCGAGGTGCTGATCGTCGCCAGGGTCGCCCAGCCGGAGACCTATGAAGGCTGCACCGTCGGCCTGGTGCTGGCCACCGGCAACCCCGGCGCCAACGACCAGGCCCGCAAGCTTGCCGACGAGAAGGCGCGGACCTTTGCCTGCGGCAAGGACAAACGCGTGGTTATCGGCAACGTACCGGCTTTCGGCCGCGTCGATAACTGACTTCGTCATCCCTGGGCGGAGCGACGCGAAGCGGAGCGCAGACCCTGGGATCCATTCCGTGACATCAACCGAAGTGCGCAGCGGACCAGAATTCTGCACCGTTGCGGCGCTTTGACGTCACGGCGTGGATCCAGGGGTCTGCGCTGCGTCGCTACGCTCCTTGCTGCGCCCCAGGATGACGAGAGGCTTCGGCCAACCTCAACCGGTTGCGACAGCCCATTCGGTTAACTTCAGGAGTTTCTGCTACTTGCTTGCCTTCGCCCTTTCGATCGCCTCGACGATCATCTTCTTGGCATAGGCGGCGTCGTGCCAGCCCTCGATCTTGACCCATTTGCCGGGTTCGAGATCCTTGTAGTGCTCGAAGAAATGCTGCACCTGCTGGCGGGTGATGTCGGGCAGGTGCGTGTATTCGGTGACGTTCTCGTAGCGCAGCGTCAGCTTGGGCGAAGGCACTGCGATGATCTTTTCGTCGAGACCGGAATTGTCCTCCATCACCAGCACGCCGATCGGCCGCACATTGATGACGCAGCCCGGCACCAGCGCGCGCGTGTTGCAGACCAGCACGTCGATAGGGTCGCCGTCACCCGACAGCGTGTGCGGCACGAAGCCGTAATTGCCGGGATAGCGCATCGAGGTGTGCAGGAAGCGATCGACGAACAGCGTGCCAGCCTCCTTGTCCATCTCGTACTTGATCGGCTCGCCGCCGATCGGCACCTCGATGATGACGTTGATGTCCTCCGGCGGGTTCTTTCCGATGGCGATGGCTTCGATACGCATGGCTTTGTCCCTCTTTCGATTGGAAACCGATAGCGGGCAGCGGCGCATGGTGCAATGCGGCGAATGGTACTGAAAGCAGCTGAGGGTGTTAGCGAGAGGCGTGTCTAGCCGTCATTCCCAGACGAAGGCGACCTTCTTCAGAGCCTTCTGCTCGAAGACCTCGACGCCCTCGGCGACATCGCGGCCGCCGGCGCCGGCATAGAAGGTGAGCGCGTTCTGGTTGTCCTCCAGCGCCCACACCACCATGCCTTTCAGGCCATGATCCGCCAGCCGCGCCCGTGCGGCCGAGAATAGCCGGCTGCCGAGCCCGATGCCCTGATATTCCGGGCGCACGTAAAGTTCATAGATCTCGCCCTGCTGCTTGAGCTCGCGGGCGCGGTTCTTGCCGATCGTGGCGTAGCCGGCGACCTTGCCGCCGATCTCGACGACCAGCACGGTGGCGGCGCGGCGAATGGCGTTCGCCCACCAGTCGGCGCCGCGGCGGTTGATCATCGATGTCAGCGTGCGATGCGGGATGATGCCGGAGTAGGCGCCGCGCCAAGCCAGCAGGTGCACGTCGGCGATGGCGCTTGCGTCGCGCGGCTCGGCTTTCCTGATATCAATGCTCAGCGTCTTCATGATTGGTTAACCATAAACCCGCATCGCCCGATTGCAAGAGTCCGGTCAGCGGCTCCCAAGCTTTTCGCACAGACGATGAACGTGCCTGCGACACAAAAAGAGCCTGTCTGAAAACGCGCTCTGCCGAGGCGAATGGCGCGGTTTTCGAGAACCGAAGCGCAGCGGACATTTTAGTCCGTGAGCATCGGAAGCGCAGAAAATAGCGTCAGTCGTCCGGCAGAGTAGCGTTTGCAGGCAGGCTCTTAGATTTCGACCAGATGGTCGTCCAGCTCGTTGCTGTCGCCGGAAGAAACCGGGAAATGCTCGGCCAGCACCGCACCCGTCGCTTCGATCGCCTTGATGAAGCCGTCGGCGAGACGATCGTCGCCGGCATGCGCGGTAAGGTCGCGGACGACGCCGTCCCAGACATGCTGGCCGACACGGCTGTCGATGCCGCTGTCGGCGATCACTTCGGCGTAGTGCTCGGCGATCGAAACGAACACCAGCACGCCGGTGCGCGCCGCGGTGCGATGGACGTTGCGGGCGAGGAACTGTTTTAGCGCATTGGCGTGCGCGGCCTGGTAGCGCAACCGCCTCGGCACCAGGTGGATGCGCAAGCCGGGCAGCGCCCACAACAGGACAAGCACCGAGGCCGTCGCCAGAAGCTGCGCGATGAGGAAATGCGGCACGCGGATCGACAGCCACCACGCTTCCAGCCCGTAACTGACTGCGAGACTGACGATGAGCATGGCCAGCGTCGCCATGAAGGCGGCCGGAAAGAAATAGCCGTCGCTGGCATAGGCGACCACACAGTAAATTTCGCCATCGGTCTTTGATTCGGCGGCGCGGATCGCTTTGGCGATGCGGTCATGATCCTCGGGGCTGATCGGTCGTGTTGCCATGTGTGTCTCACCAGCTTCCTGAGGAACCGCCACCACCGGACGAGCCGCCGCCGCCCGAAAAGCCGCCACCGCCTGAGCCTCCTCCGCCCGACGACCAGCCTCCCCCGCCGGAACTACCCGACCAGCCGCCAGATGATCGCCGGCCCGGCTCGAAGGTCATGCCCAGCCAGCGATAGCGGCCGGGGCCGAGTTTCCGGCCGAAGATCGGCGGCAGGATGGAGGCGGCGATGCTGCCGAAGAAGATGATCGCCCAGATGCTTATGAAGATCACAAAGAACAGATCGTCGGTGTTGAATGGCGGCTGCTGGTTGCGGGTCCCACGCGCTTCAAGTTCTTCCGGATTGCCTTCCAGCACCATGACCATGTCGTCGACAGCCTTGGCTATGCCGCCGGAGAAATCGCCGGCGCGGAAGGCCGGCACCATGTCGTTTTCGATGATCAGCCTGGTGTGCAGGTCGGTCAGCGTGCCTTCCAGCCCATAGCCGACCTCGATGCGCATCTTGCGGTCGTTGTTGGCGACCAGCAAAAGCACGCCATTGTCCTCGCCGGCCTGGCCGAGATTCCAGGCCCGGAACAGGCGGTTAGCGTAGGGCTCGATCTCCTCGCCGTCGAGGCTATTGATTGTCGCGACGACGATCTGGTCAGAGCTCTTGGCCTCGAAATCCGCAAGCTTCCGGGTCAGCGCCGCCTCGGTCGCGGCATCGATGATACCGGCATTGTCGACGACCCGCCCGGTCAGAACAGGCAATTCGGCGGCAAGGGCGGCGAGCGGGAGGCAGAGAAGGCTTAGGGTGATGAACAGGAATGCCAGGCTGGCGTTCCGTGGCGCCCCCCTCTGGCCTGCCGGCCATCTCCCCCACTTGGGGGGAGATTGGCAGCTTTGCCGAAGTCGCCTCCTTTGCAACGTTGGAGGTTTGCGAAAGCCATGATGGCGGCCGATCTCCCCCCTCGTGGGGGAGATGTCCGGCAGGACAGAGGGGGGCGCGACGGAGTGCAAGGCCAACAGGGACCGCGCCAACCAGCTGTTCTTCACCCGCCCTGCTGCGTGCCGAAATCGACCTTCGGCGTCTGCATCTTGTCTTCCTCGATGGTGAAATTGGCGAACGGCTGATTGTCGCGGAACCACAGGGTCGCCCAAATCACCGACGGGAAGGTCCTCAGCGTCAGATTATACTCCCGCACCGCCTCAATATAGTCGCGGCGGGCGACCGAGATGCGGTTCTCGGTGCCTTCGAGCTGCGCCTGCAGCGCCAGAAAATTCTGGTTGGCCTTGAGGTCGGGATAATTCTCCACCACTGCCAGCAACCGCGACAGCGCGCTGGTCAGGCCGGCTTGACTGTCCTGGAATCGCTTGACCGCTTCCGGATCGCTCAGCGTGTCGGGCGTCACCGTCACCTGCGTCGCCTTGGCGCGCGCCTCGACCACGGCATCGAGCGTATCCTTCTCATGCGCCGCATAGCCCTTGACCGTCTCGACCAGGTTGGGAATGAGATCGGCGCGGCGCTGGTACTGGTTCAGCACCTGGCTCCATGCGGCCTTGGCGTTTTCCTCCGCCGTCGGAATAGTGTTGTAGCCGCAGCCGGCCAGCAGCGGCAGCACGATCGCCATCATCAGCAAAGCCGGCAGGTTGCGGAAGACGAACGGGGAGGAAAGGGCAGGCATGGAAAAATCCCTCAACAAGACTGACGGGCGAAGCATTACCACAATCCGCGCGCAAGAACATGACCTCAACCTGGGGCGCTACTGGTGCTTTGTCATTCACTGTCAGGCCCTGTAATTGGCCGGGCGAACAGGTTAAAGTCGCTGGGAAAACAGGGCATAGAAATGGCGGGACGCCAGGACAGCGACAACGAATCGCGCCGCATCATCGAGCGCGTGGCACGCGAAACCGATCCGGCCTCGTCCGTTGCGCGGACCGCGAAGGGTGCGCGCGATCACGTCACTGCTGCAGATGCCGACCGGGCGGACCCGATCGAATATTGGGGCACGCGCATCGGCCGGGCGCTGGGACTCATTGTCGGCATTGGCCTGTTGATCTGGCTCGTGCTTTTCATCATCCAGAGTTAGGAACCTCGTGAGCACCGAACAACACGACGCGCCGCGCGCGGTCATCGTCATTTCCAGCCATGTCGCGCGCGGCTCGGTCGGCAACCGCGCCGCGGTCTTTGCGCTGGAGACGCTGGGCTTTCCGGTGTGGGCGGTGCCGACCGTCGTCCTGCCCTGGCATCCGGGCCATGGACGGGCGACACGCATCGTGCCGCCGCTCGATCAATTCAAGGCGCTGATGGCCGATCTCGAGCGCGCGCCATGGCTGGGCGAGGTCGGCGCGGTGTTGTCCGGCTATCTGGGCGAAGGCGGACAGGCCTACGCCGTCGCCTCGCTGGTCGGCGCGGTCAAGGCGAAGACACCGGACGCCGTCTATATCTGCGACCCGGTGATGGGCGATTCGGGCGGGCTCTATGTGCCGGAGACGACAGCCATTGCGATGCGCGACCGGCTGATGCCGATCGCCGACATCGCCACGCCCAATCGCTACGAACTGGAATGGATGGCGGGAGCGCCGCTGCCCGACCTCAAAGCGGTGATGGCGGCCGCCCTTCATGCCGGGCCGTCGACCATGCTGGTCACTTCGGCGCCGGCGATGATGGCCGGCGGCACCGGCAATCTGCTGCTCAACGGCAACCAGGCGCTGCTCGCCGAGCATCGCCTCATCGACAAGCCGCCCAATGGGCTCGGCGACCTCACGGCTGCCGTCTATCTGGCGCGCATCCTGTCCGGCCAGCCGGCGATCAAGGCACTGCAGTCGACCACGGCGGCGGTCTACGAGATCCTGGCGCGCACCGCCAAGCGCGGCGGCGACGAATTGCAGCTCGAAACCGACGCACAGAGCCTGTCGCACCCGATGGCGATGGTGCAGCTTCGCCATCTCCTGCATCCGGGGCGGGACAAAAGAGCGTGACTGTCGTCGGTGTCGACGGCTGCAAGGCCGGCTGGATCGCCGTTCGCCGCGATCCGGGCGCAGCGCCTTCGGTAGCCGTTTTTCCCAGCTTCGCCGCACTTCTCGACGCATTGCCGGCCGGTGCGACCGTCGCCGTCGACATGCCGATCGGCCTGCCCGATGTTTCGCAAAAGGGCGGCCGCGGGCCCGAAGCGCTGGTGCGGCCGCTACTCGGCAACAGGCAATCCAGTGTCTTCGCCATCCCCTCGCGTGCGGCGCTTTATGCGCATACGGACGGCTTCACCACGATCGACGCCTGGCATGCCGCGCATCACCAGGCAAGCGAAGTGGCCAAGGCGACCTCCGATCCGCCGCGCGGCGTCTCGATCCAGGCCTTCGGCATCTTTGCCAAGATCCGCGAGATCGATGCCGTGCTGATCGCGCGTCCCGAACTGCGCAGCCGCGTCTTCGAATCGCATCCGGAAGTCGCCTTCTGCCGGCTGAACGGCGATCAGGCAATGCGCCTGCCGAAGAAGATCAAGGGCGCCGTCAACCTGGCCGGCATGGCGGAACGCAAGGCGCTGCTTTGCCGGCACGGTTATGACAGGGGCTTTCTCGACCGGACGCCGCCGCGAGGCGCTGCCGCCGACGACTTTCTCGACGCCGCAGCGATGATGCTGATCGCCGGCCGGATCGCCGGCGGCGAGGCAAGGCCGTTTCCGGATCCGCCGCTCGCCGACCGTTTTGGCATCCCTATCGCCATCTGGGCATGAATTCCTCGGCCCATCTATCGGCGAGGCAATCGCATTGGCGAAAGCCCCGTCATCCGGCCCCTTTCGGGCCACCTTCTCCCGCTGGGGAGAAGAGGCTGGCAACGGCGCCTGCGGCCTCTTCTCCCCTCGGGGAGAAGCTGGCCGTAGCGAAGCGGAGGCCGGATGAGGGGCCTTCCAGCATGGCAATTGCAGCCATCTGCGATTCGGCATTGCTCGCGACCGGCTTTTGCCGCTAGAGCCTTCCTGACCTAAAGAGCTGCCGTCTAACCCCGAAAGGCTCCAGACGCCGCCGATGCCTCATCTCCCTGACCATCTGCTCACCGGCTACCGCAATTTCATGAACGGCCGCTATCTCGCCGAAAGCGGACGCTATCGCTCGCTTGCTCGCGAGGGCCAGGCCCCCGAAACGATGATCATTGCCTGCTGCGACTCGCGCGCGGCTCCCGAGGCGATCTTCGACGCTGGGCCCGGCGAACTCTTCGTGCTGCGCAATGTCGGCAATCTTGTGCCGCCCTATGCGCCCGACGACCAGTTCCACTCGACCTCGGCGGCGCTCGAATTCGCCGTGCAGAGCCTCAAGGTCAAAAACATCGTGGTGATGGGCCATGGCCGCTGTGGCGGCATCCGCGCCGCACTCGACCCCGCGGCAGCGCCCCTGTCGCCCGGCGACTTCATCGGCAAGTGGATGAGCCTTATTGCGCCGGCGGCCGAGACCGTGTCGTCCAGCACCTTCATGACGGCGACCGAGCGGCAGACCGCGCTGGAGCGCATTTCGATCCGCTACTCGATCGCCAATCTCAGGACCTTTCCCTGCGTCTCGATCCTGGAAGGCAAGGGACGGCTGTCGCTGCACGGCGCCTGGTTCGACATCTCGACCGGCGAGCTCTGGGTTATGAACAAGGACACCGGTGACTTCGAGCGGCCGGAGATGACGTAGGAGGGTTGCATGGCAGGCCGTTCGATCGCTTTGGCCGCAGCGGCGCTGCTGTTTTCAGTCCTGTCCGCCCGCGCCGATGACGGCGCGCTCATCGGCCGCTGGTACGCGGCGCTGCTGGTCGCCGATCGCACCGAACTGTCGGACCTGCTTGCCGACGACGTCCGGATAAAACTCGACGATCTCGGCGTCGTCCAGACCAAGCAGGAATTCATCGCCTCGATCGACGACTGGGAAGGCGCTGTCGCCGGGGCTGAAATCCGGCATCGGATCGAGAAGACTGAAAGCGGCGTCACCACGGTGATTGCCTGTTATGATTTCCCCAACAACGACATGCTGATGCAGGAAACCTTCGCGATCGTCGACAACCGCATCACTGCCAGTTCGCAGGCGGCGATCGCGGAAAACTGCGACGCCTACTGACCGGCCGCGATATTGCGTGCGGCAAGCCGGCGCCTTACATCGGTGGCGATCCGCCTCATCCCGCCACTCAGCGAAAGCCCCTCACTTGAACGGAAGAATGCCCATGCCGTCCGCCGTCGACCTCGCCGCCCATCCGCTGACCACTTGGCAAGGGCCGCTCGGCCTGCCCGATTTCACCCGCATCGGCGACGGCGATTTTTCCGAGGTATTCGATGCGGCATTGAAGGCGCACGAGGCCGAGATCGAGGCCATGGCAGGCAATACCGAGACGCCGACCATCGAGAATACGCTCGCGGCACTCGAGCTTGGCGGCGAGGCGCTCGACCATGTCTCGTCGATCTTCTGGTGCCGGGCCGGCGCCCACACCAACGAGGCGATCCAGGCGGTGGAGCGCGACATCTCGCCAAGGATGTCGCGGCATTTCTCGGCGATCTCGATGAACGAGAGGCTGTTTGCCCGCATCGACGATCTCTACCAGCGCCGCGACGCCCTGAAGCTCGATGCCGAAACGCTGCGGGTGCTGGAAAAGACCTGGAAAAATTTCGTCCGCTCCGGCGCCAAGCTCGACGCCGAGGGCAAGAAACGGCTGGCGGCGATCAATGAGGAGCTGTCGTCGCTCGGCACGAATTTCGGCCAGAACCTGCTTGCCGACGAGCGCGACTGGGCGCTGTTCCTCGACGCGGCCGACCTTGCCGGCCTGCCGGAATTCCTGAAAAGCGCGATGGCCGAGGCCGCCGAGATGCGCGGCCAGAAGGGCCGCTATGCCGTCACCCTGTCGCGCTCGATCTACGAGCCGTTCTCGACCTTCTCCGAGCGCCGCGACCTGCGCGAGATCGCCTTCCGCGCCTTCACCATGCGCGGCCAGAACGGCGGCGCCACCGACAACACCGCCGTGGTGCGCGATATGCTGCGCCTGCGTGCCGAAAAGGCGAAGCTGCTCGGCTACGCTTCCTACGCCGCGCTGAAGCTCGACGACACCATGGCAAAGACGCCGGAGGCGGTGCATAAGCTGCTCGACCCGGTCTGGGAAAAGGCGGTGGAAAAGGCCGCAAGCGACCAGATCGAGTTGCAGCGGCTGGCGGCCGAGGCCGGCAGCAACGAAGAATTCGCCTCCTGGGACTGGCGCTTCTATCAGGAGAGGCTGCGCGCCGAGAAGTTTGCCTTCGACGAGGCCGAGTTGAAGCCCTATCTGCAGCTCGACCGCATCATCGACGCCTGCTTCGACGTGGCGACAAAATTGTTCGGCATCAGCTTCGAGGAGAAGCAAGGCATTGCCACCTGGCACCCGGACGCACGTGTTTTCGTAGTGAAAAATGCCGACGGCAGCGAGCGCGGGCTGTTCCTGGCCGACTATTTCGCGCGGCCCTCAAAGCGATCCGGCGCCTGGATGAGCGCGCTGAAATCCGGCTACAAGCTCGGCGATGGCTCCAGGCCGGTCATCTACAACATCATGAATTTCGCCAAGCCGCCGGAGGGCGAAGCAGCGCTTTTGTCGGTCGACGAGGCCAAAACCCTGTTCCACGAGTTCGGTCATGCGCTGCATGGCATGCTGACCGAGGTCACCTGGCCATCGGTCGCGGGCACCTCGGTCAGCCGCGATTTCGTCGAGCTGCCCTCGCAACTCTACGAGCACTGGCTGACGGTGCCGGCGGTGCTGGAAAAACATGCGCTGCATGTAAAGACCGGCAAGCCGATGCCGAAGGCGCTGGTCGACAGGATGCTGGCGGCGCGCACCTTCGGCGCCGGCTTCGCCACGGTCGAGTTCACCGCCTCGGCACTGGTCGACATGGCCTACCACGCGCGGCCGGATGCGCCGGAGGAGCCGCTTCGTTTCGAAGCCGAAACGCTCGAAAAGCTCAACATGCCCGACACCATCGCGATGCGCCACCGCACCCCGCATTTCGGCCACATATTTGCCGGCGACGGCTATTCGGCCGGCTACTATTCCTACATGTGGTCGGAGGTGCTCGACGCCGACGCCTTCGCCGCCTTCGAGGAGACGGGCGACCCGTTCAATCCGGCGCTGGCCGAGCGGCTCAGGAAAAACATCTATGCCGCCGGCGGCTCCAAGGACCCGGAAGAGCTCTACACCGCCTTCCGCGGCAAGATGCCGTCGCCCGAAGCGATGATGGTCAAGCGCGGGCTGGTGTAAACGCCGAAGCTGCCAATCTCCCCCCAATGGGGCAGGGCAATCGTATTGGATTCTTGCGAAGATGGACCCCCAACCTAACCCTCCCCACAAGGGGGAGGGAACGCTGCCGCGCGCCTTTACTTCCCTTTGGTGCCGAAAGGCAGGCAATTCGCCGAGGTCAGCGCCAAAGGAAGTCTCCCTCCCCCTTGTGGGGAGGGGTTAGGGGTGGGGGTACATCGTAGAGCGAAGACCTCGGCTTTCCACCTGCATAGCCCAGAGGGGGCGCGAAGGAATGAGACACTTCAAGCCCTGCTGAGCGCCTCGATGGCTTTCGCCAGCGCCGCCGGGTCGCCTGATATGCGCAGCGTCTTCAGCCGGGCCGTGCCGCCGGCGACGACCGAGACGGCCGATCGCGGCACTCCCAGCGCCTTGGCGACCAGCCGTTCGAGCGCTTGGTTGGCGGCGCCGTTTTCCGGCACGGCGCGGACGCGCGCCTTCAGTTGGCTTCGCCCATCTGCCGAGGTCTCGATGCCTTCGAACCTGTCGATCGCCGCTTTCGGCGTCAGCCGGACAAACAGGTCGACACCGTCGTTACGCGGGCGAAACAGCCCGGTCATGGAACCGCCGTCAGACGACCAGCGGCGCCACCGTGGTGAGCAGGAACTGCCGCAGGAAGAACAGGATCAGAAGCAGGATGATCGGCGAAATATCGATGCCGCCGAGATCGGGCAGGAAACGGCGGATCGGCCGCAGCGCAGGCTCGGTCAGCCGGAAAAGCATGTTGCTGACGCTATCGACGAACTGGTTGCGCGAGTTGACGACGTTGAAGGCGTAGAGCCAGGAGAAAATCGCCGAAGCGATGATGATCCACCAATAAATGTCAAGCGCCAGGACAATGGTCTGAATGAGGGCTATCATGCCGGTCTCCGATTGTTGCCGACATGTAGCCATTGCAGGCGAAGGCGGCAAGAGCAGCCATCTGCCGCACGCCAGGAGGATGGTGTTCTGCGCGGTTTTTGGGCAAAACGCCGTCTTGACAGGAAACCGCCGCGCCCGATAAATGCGCCCATTCCGCTGGACGGGGCTGTAGCTCAGCTGGGAGAGCGCGTCGTTCGCAATGACGAGGTCAGGAGTTCGATCCTCCTCAGCTCCACCAGCGGAAATTTATCCCAATAAAATAAAGACGATAGCTGTAGCAGCGCACCCCGAACCCGCACTGGCGGAAGGCCGCTTTGAGCTTTAGGCTTAAACCTGACCATCAAGCCATTCTCGCAAATCGCGGTCCTCGTGATCTTCGGCGAGAAATGATCTCGTCCTGACGTACCAGATCACGGCAAAACCACCGGCCACCCACACGCCGGCAAGCACGTCTACGACGATGTCAATCACTTCAAACCCCTAAGCCCAACCCACATTTAGCTCGACCACGATCGCCCCACAAGAGCAAAATCAGGTCGTTGCCGCGGGCTGGCGCCCCGCCTGGGGAGTCCTGCTGTTGTCAGATGCCCAAATCAGCCGCATCTTTGCAGCGGCCCAACGCCAATCTGCATTTTCTCAATGGCATGGTCGGCGCCTCGCAGGCCTCGCTCGGCCGGATCGACAATGGCCTCGACATCGCTTCGAGCGCATGGTTGATCTGCTGGCGTCCATATCTGTGAAAATGGAAACTCCGGGAGGAGGAATGGAGCTTCGGCTAGACGACAAGGTGGTGCTGGTCACCGGTGCGACGCAAGGCATCGGCCGGGCGATCGCCGAGACGCTGGCGCGTTCCGGTGCCGGCGGTCTGCTGGTCACCGGCCGCGAGCCGGCGCGTGGCAACGAAGTGGCGACGTCGCTCTCCCAGGCCGGCACGCCAACCGCATTCGTCGCCGCCGATCTGGCAGATACCACGGCGCCGGCGCGGCTGGTGGAGGAATGCGTCGGCCGCTTCGGCCGTATCGACGCCCTGGTCAACGCCGCCGGCCTGACCAACCGCGCCTCATTCCTCGATGCCGACCTCGACGACTGGGCGGCGCTGTTCGCCGTCAATGCGCGGGCGCCGTTCTTTCTCATGCAGGCGGCCATCACGCAGATGCGCAAGCAAGGTCAGGGCGGCGCGATCGTCAACATTCTGTCGATCAACGCGCATTGCGGCTCGCCCGAACTCGCCGTCTATTCGGCCACCAAGGGCGCACTCGCGACGCTGACCCGCAACGCCGCCAACGCGCACCGTTTCGACCGTATCCGCGTCAACGGCATCAATGTCGGCTGGACCGACACGCCGGCCGAACGCATCATGCAGGCCGAGACGCTGGGACAGGGCCCCGGCTGGATCGACGCCGCCAACGCAACGCAGCCTTTCGGACGCCTGCTGGCAGCCGACGAGGTCGCCAACCTCGCCGTCTTCCTGCTCTCCGACGCCTCCGGGCCGATGACCGGCGCGCTGATCGACCAGGAGCAATGGGTGGTGGGGGCGAACCGGTGACGGCTTCCCGATCGCCCCGCACGGTTGAAGCGGCCCGCACAATCGGCATAGTAGGTCGCCACGACCACGGGAGGGCAATATGAAGCTCGGACTGCTCACCGCACCGTTTGCCGATACCCCGCTCGGCGAGGTCGCCGACTGGGCAAGTTCTGCCGGCTTCGAGGCGCTGGAGATCGCCTGCTGGCCAAAATCCTCAGGCGCTCCCCGGCGCTATGCCGGAACCAGCCATATCGACGCCGCCTCGGCCTCGGCCTCGCAGGCCAAGGAAATCACCGCCGCACTGGCGGAAGAGAACCTGTCGATCTCGGGCCTCGGTTTCTACCCCAACCCGCTGCATCCCGATGCCGCCCACCGCGACGCCGTCATCGATCATTTGAAGAAGGTGATCGTGCTGGCCAGGCATATGGGCGTGCCGGTGGTCAACACCTTCTGCGGCGGCGACGCTGCAAAAACCATCGACGCCAACTGGCAAGAGGCACTCAAGGTCTGGCCTGATATTATCGCCCATGCGCGCGACAACGGCGTCAAGCTGGCTTTTGAGAACTGCCCGATGATCTTCAGCTATGACGAATGGCCGGGCGGCCACAACATCGCCTATTCGCCCTACATCTGGCGCCGCATCCTCGAAGCGTGGGGCGGCGACGTCGGCATGAACTTCGACCCGTCGCATCTGGTCTGGCAGATGATCGACCAGGCCCGGTTCATCAGGGAATTCGGCCCGTACGTGCTGCATGTCCATGCCAAGGACCTGATGATCGATCATGATGGACTTTACGAGCGCGGCATCCTCTCGGCCGGCATGGGCTGGCAGGTGCCGCGCATGCCGGGGCTTGGCGATGTCGACTGGAATGTGATCTTCTCCGGCCTCTACCGCGCCGGCTACGACGGACCCATCATCATCGAGCACGAGGACCGGCGGTTTGAGGGGAGCGATGAAAACGTCAAGCGCGGCTTTCTGCTCGCCCGCGACGTGCTGCGCCCCTTCGTGAAATGAGGCCCCTTTTCGAACTGAACTGAAAACCCCCTTTTCGAACTGAACTGAAAACAATGTGGAGGAAGACTGAAATGAAAAAATATCTGGCAATGGTCCCGCTGCTTGCCGGCGCGGCCTTTCTGGCTTCGGTGGGCGTCTCGTCGGCTGAAGCCAAATACACGATCGGCGTCTCCAACACGGTGCAGGGCAATGGCTGGCGCGAGGAGATGATCTGCGCCATCAAAGCGCAGGCGCTCGCTTCCGGCGAGGTCACCAAGCTCAACATCGCCCATCGCAACACCGACGCCGCCGGCCAGCTCGAAGACATCCGCAACCTGATCAGCGCCAAGGTCAACGCCATCGTCGTCAACCCGGCCGATCCCGCCGGCATCAAGTCAGCCCTCGAGGAAGCCACCAAGGCCGGCATCGTCGTCGTCGCCGTCGACCAGGCGGTCACCGAGCCCTCGGCCTACATCATCTCCAACAACCAGGAGCAGTACGCCTATCTCGGCGCCAAATGGCTGTTCCAGCAGATCGGCGGCAAGGGCGACGTCGTCTACATGCGCGGCGCCGCCGGCGCCTCGGCCGACAGCGACCGCGACAAGGGTTTCAAGAAGGCGCTTGCCGAATTCCCCGACGTCAAGGTCGTGCACGAGGTCTTCACCGGCTGGCAGCAGGACCAGGGCAAGCAGCAGATCCTCGACTTCATCGCCACCGGATCGCCGTTCAACGGCATCTGGACCTCGGGCATCGATAATGTGATCGTCGATGCCCTGGTCGAGTCGCAGACGCCGCTGGTGCCGGTGGTCGGCGCCGACAATGCCGGCTTCGTCGGCCAGCTGAATTCGGTCGAAGGCCTCGTCGGCGCGGCGGTGACCAACCCCGGTTCGATCGGCGGTGCCGGCGTGACGCTGGCTCTGCAGATCCTGAATGGCAAGAAGCCGGCGGAGCAAACCGTTCTGGTCGAGCCGCAGCTGTGGGAGAACGCGACCGAGGAGGGCAAGGCCAAGCTGAAGAGCGTAGCCGATCCGTCGCTGAGCCCGGAATGGCCGGTCTCGATCTCCATCCCGGAATGGACCACCTACACCAAGGACCAGATCATCGCCTGCAAGGGCCCTGGCGAGTAATTCGCTGCTTTGAATTGCACAGCGAGGGCTGCGGGCTGCCGTCCTCGCTATGCAGTGATTTGGTTGGTTGGCGCTCTACGGCGCCCCCCTCTGTCCTGCCGGACATCTCCCCCACGAGGGGGGAGATCAGCCGTCACCAAAGGCTTTGGCCAATCTTCGGCGTTGCAAGAAGAGGGCCGGCGTCAAAGCTGCCAATCTCCCCCCAAGTGGGGGAGATGTCCGGCAGGACAGAGGGGGGCGCCGTAGAGCGCCAGCAAGAGAGTTTCTGGAACGAGAGCAACGCGATTTGACCACCAATCCGCTCCTGGACGCGACCGGCGTCGTGAAAACCTACGGCGCCGTGGTGGCGTTGCGCAACGCGTCGCTGTCGGTTCTGCCAGGTGAGGTTCACGCCCTGATGGGCGCCAACGGCGCCGGCAAATCGACGCTGGTAAAAATCCTGACCGGCGCCATCCGCGCCGATGCAGGGCATATCCTGATCCGCGGCGAGACGCGCGACGTGCGCTCGCCCGCCGATGCGCGCCGCGCCGGCCTGCTTCCCGTCTACCAGGAACCGTCGCTGATCCCCGATCTCGACGTCGCCTCCAACCTTCGGCTGACCGACACGCCGGTCGAGCCGTTCCGCGCCTGGGTGCGCGAACTCGGCATTCCCGACCTCGACATACGCGACACCGCGCGCGACATCCCGCTTGCGGTGCTGCGCGTGCTCGACCTGGCGCGGGCGCTGGCGGTCGAGCCCGACGTTTTGCTGCTCGACGAGATGACCGCGGCACTGCCGGCAAACCTTGCCGAAAAGGTGCTCGAAGTCGTCCGCCGCCAAGGCGACAGCGGCCGTTCGGTGATCTTCATTTCCCACCGTTTCGTCGAGATATCGGCGCTTTGCGACCGCGCCACCGTGCTTCGCGACGGCGAGACCGTCGGCGTCGTCGACATCGAGCCGGGTGTCGAGGAGCGCATCGTCGAGATGATGCTCGGCGCCAAGGTCGAAAAGACGCGCGTGGCGGCGCGCCAGGCGAGCCAGGCCGCTTCGCCTGGGAACAGCCGTCCGCGCCTCGGCGTGGCGAACCTTCGTGTCGGCACCAAGCTCAACGACGTGTCGTTCGATCTGGCCAACGGCGAGGTCGCGGGCGTGGTCGCGCTCGAGGGCCAGGGCCAGGACGAGCTCTTCGCCGCGCTAGCCGGCTCCATCCGCCCGTCCGGCGGCACGATCGAGGTGGACGGGAAGCCGGTGAAATTCGCGCATCCGGCCGATGCGATCCGCGCCGGCATCGCCTATGTGCCCGGCGACCGCACCGAAGCGCTGACCATGCAGCGCTCGGTGCGCGAAAACATCGCGCTCCCGTTCAGCGCCGCCTTGCGCAACTGGGGGCCGATCAACATGGCGCAGGAACGCTCCAGGGTCGTCAGCGCGATCGAGCGGCTGCAGATCGACACCCGCGCCCAGCGCGAGGTGCAGCGCCTGTCCGGCGGCAACCAGCAGAAGGTGACGATCGCCCGCTGGATCGCCGCCGAAGCACAGACCATCCTCTGCTTCGACCCGACGCGCGGCATCGATGTCGGCACCAAGCAGGAGATCTACAAGCTGCTGCGCGAACTCGCCGACCAGGGCAAGTCGGTGCTGTTCTATACATCCGAGCTCGAGGAGGTGCAGCGTGTCTGCGATCGCGTCATCGTCATCTTTGGGGGGCGCGTCGTCGACGTCTTCCCCGTCGAACTCGCCGACGAGCCGGCACTGATGCGCGCCGCTTACGGCTTGCCGCGCGGCGCCAAGGAGGACGTCGGCATCCTTGCCGATATCCACTCGAGCCCGGTGGCGAAACCTTGACCCGCCTCGTCCGCCGCCAGGGCTGGGTCGCCGGCCTGCTTGTCCTCTTCGTGGTCCTGTTGGTGATCACCAGGCTCATCCAGCCGGGCTATGGCAGTGGCGATTTCGGCTCGCTGGTGCGCGCAGTGCTGCCTTATGCCTTTGCCGTGGCCGCCCAGACGATTGTCGTCATCGCCGGCGGCATCGACCTGTCCGTCGGCGCCATGATGGCGCTGACCAGCGTCACCGCCGCCTCGATGATGGACGGCGCCAGCGAGGAGTATGCGCTTTTCGTCGTGCCGTTCGTGCTGGCCATGGGACTGGTGCTGGGCGCCGTCAACGGCATGCTGATCGTCGTCACCCGCGTGCCCGACATCGTCGTCACGCTGGCCACCCTCTTCGTCCTGCAGGGCGCAGCGCTGCTGGTGCTCGGGGCGCCCGGCGGCTCAGTGGCCGAATGGCTGCGGGCGACCATTGTCGGCACGGTCGCGATCCCGGGATTGCCTGAAATCTCTGCCTGGATACCGAAGGCTCTGGTGCTTCTGGTCGTCTGCCTCTGCATCATCTGGATACCGCTCAAGCGCTCAAAACTCGGCCTGTCGATCTACGCCATCGGCAGCAGCGAGCTCGCGGCATTTCGCAGCGGCGTGCCGGTCGCGCGCACCAGGATCATCGCCTATGCCCTGTCGGGGCTTTTCGCTGCCATGGGCGGGCTGGCGCTGACCATGAGCACCGGCATCGGCGCCCCCATTCCCGGCCCCTATCTTCTGGCCAGCGTGGCGGCGGTCGTGCTCGGCGGCGTCGCCCTAGGCGGCGGCAAGGGCGGATTGCTCGGCCCGATCGTCGCCGTCTTCGTGCTGCGGCTGGTGCGCACGGACCTGACGCTGCTCGCCATCGACCCCAACGTCACCGCAATCATCGAGGGCGCGATCATGGTCGCCGTCGTCATGTTCGGCGCCTTCATCACCATGCGGGGCCGGCAATCATGAGAGTGACCGTTGGCGCTCCACGGCGCCCCCCTCTGTCCTGCCGGACATCTCCCCCACTTGGGGGGAGATTGGCCGTCGCTACGGTTTTCGCCAATCTCCGAAGGTGCAAGAAGGGCGCCGAGTGTGAAACTGCCAATCTCCCCCCAAGTGCAGGGGAATCGCGTTTGAGTAGA
>NZ_CAKXZT010000023.1 GCF_935825525.1 Mesorhizobium escarrei | reverse complement strand
CGCAAGCCGAATACCCCATCTGCCAGTGTCAGGTATCGCTTGCGGCGGAGACACAAGGGTGGTACACAGGTGGGATTGGCGGCAAGAAAATTATAAACAGAATCAGTAAGTTGGCGGATCGGTAGGCGAGTTCAATCCTCTCTCGCAGCACCAGCCTATCCCCTTGAAATCGCTCAAACCCTTTGACATGCAAGGCCTCTTGTCCATTCTGATGTTACAAATCGCGTAACAAATGGAAGGAATTGACGGCGGTGCGAGTTCGAAATCTCTGAATCGCGACGGCCGCTACTTTGCTCGGCTTGTCATCCCAAAAGACCTTCGGCCCTTTGGCAGTGGGGCGCTGTGCGCCCAATTTTTCCTGGAAACTGGATTCCACGCATATGCGGCCAAAGCGAGTAGGTTTCTATGCATGGCTTCTTCTTTTTGGCGTATGTCTCTCGATCCAAGCCTGTGGCAGCGGACGTAGCGGGCATCGTTTGTTTCGGGCAAGGTCATGAGGGCTGGAGAAAAGTAGATGGATAAGAGCTATTCGATCAGCGTTGCTACGTTCTCCCCTACCAGGTGGAACTGGTGATTTGACAATTGCGGCGGTGGATAGATACGGCATAGACGGTCTTGCTACTGACAAAAATGGAATTCCTAAGCCTATCGGAATGCCATGGGATTTCGACGACTCTATAAAGGCTTATGTGTTTGATCGTAACTTCTTTTATTCAGCAGAAATTGATAGAAAATCAGTATTCACTGGCACAGAAGAAGACATAAATAATATCAAGGAGGCTATTTGAATACGCAGCTCCAGAGATAAATCTCGTACGCGTGGCGCCACCTGCGACGCGATAGAGTTGCGCGCCCGGTTGTGGCACATGCCCGGCAAAGTATGTTCGCCAGGTGTTCCGTGCGCACGGTTGCGCGCCGGTTGTGGCACAAATCGGCTGGCGAAGGTTTTGCCAATCACGCGTTTGCAACCTATGCTTCGATATCGGCCGCCAGTGCTGCGGATGCAGCCGACAGTAAGAGGGTACGTGCTCTTGCCCGTCCGGGAGAGAGCCGTGTCCCTTCCTCGCAATCATGTGCTGAAAACCCTCTCCCCAGAGGATTTCGCGCTGCTGCTGCCTTCGATGCACCATGTCCAACTGGACCTCAAAGCCCAGCTGGAGGTGCCGTATCAGCCGATCGAGCATGTGTATTTTCCAGAGGCGGGTATCGCTTCGGTTGTCGCCACCATGACTGGAGGGCGGCAGAGTGAAGTCGGGATCATTGGCTATGATGGCATGACAGGCGTTGCCGTCATTCTCGGCCAGGACAGCTCTCCCAACGAGACCTATATCCAGGTCGCAGGCAATGGCTGGTGCCTGCCGGTTGAGAATCTTCGCTCTGAGGTGGCAAAGAGCCAGTCGCTTCGCGAGTCACTGCTTCGCTATGCCCACGCCTTCCTTGTCCAGTCGTCGCGGACGGCACTGGTCAATGGCCACTCCAAGATCGAAGAACGGCTGGCCCGCTGGTTGCTGATGGTCCACGATCGGACCGAGGGAAACAAGATCCAGCTGACGCATGAATTTCTGGCGACCATGCTCGGCGCCCGGCGCCCCGGGGTCACCACCGCGCTGCAAATGCTGGAATATCGGGGGCTGGTTCACGCCAGGCGCGGCGAGATCACAATCATCGACCGTGCCGGAATGATAAAGCTCACGCATGGTGCCTATGGCGACGAGGAGCAACGTCACTTCGGCCCAGCCTCCGCCCGCCTGATTGTCCGATATCAGACATAAGCTTGAAGGCCGCCGCATGTTAGACGAAAGTCGTATTGTTGGCAGGGAGGAACTGTTGATGAGCCACACTTTTCACACAGTCACGGTTGAAGGCGCGGCGGAGGCCTATGTCCTTTCCAGAGGCAAGGCTCGGTATCTCTCGATCGCGCAGGCGATCCGCGCGATTCGAACACTCCTGCCGGCTTGCAAGGCCACCAATCACGAGTTGGAGGAGATGCTGGCGGCAGCATGCGTGGTGCACGGCGTGCCCGTCGCCTTCGACGCCAAAACAGCCGATGGCCCAGAACCACGGCTCCATTCGTAGGCCCGAAATGTCCGCGCCGCTGCAGAAGCCAAATTCATTGGATGTTCGGCAGGCGATTGTCCGCTACCTGATCGATCATGTCGACAATCCGAGCGTCTCGATATTCGAAGTGACCATTGCCGTGAGGAAGATGTTTCCACTTTGCGAACTCACGGATTGGCAAATCGGCGATCTCATTGCGCGAAGCGCCATCGACGCGGGATTTGCGATCGATTTTGATGCGGCCCTCTAGACGCCTCTGGGTAGCAGCATAGCGGCGCCTCGGTCTCTCACGGCGGAACCAGGCTGGTAGCGCAGATCGTCCGCGACGACGGGGCCGCAGGTTTCCCGAGCGGACTTGCGCGTCGCCGGCCTGCCGAGCGCAGCCGATACTGGATCAATCCTGAGCGGGAGCCTGCTATAATCCCGTATGGCCGCTCGCATAGTGGTTATCCTGGCGCTGCTTTCCGCCTTCGCCTACGGCTTCGCAAAACTCGTGGAACGTTATGGCGACGCTGGCGACAAGCCCTCTCCGTGTGAAAAATGGCCACAGGCTGATTGTCCAGTCCCAAGCGCGCCACCTCAAGAAGAAACCAAGCCTTGAGCGGGCGTTCGCGGGCGCCCCAAACATCGGCGTTAATACGCCGTGGCAGCCGGTTCGCGCATAACCGGTGGAACAAGAATTGCTCCGCATCGTTGAGATAACCATGCAACCCGCCGCGGCAGCAATCAAGCACCGCAGCTGAAGGTTGCTTGGAGGCTATTATGGGAAAGCAACTTACATTGGCTGCGGCAGGCATCCTTCTGCTCGTCGGTGTCAGCGCCGCCGCCGCTCAGGACGTCATTATTCAACCCGAGCATGACACCGTGATCCGGGAATACGTGAAAAAGAAACCGGTGGCATCACTCAGCCTTCCCGGCGTGGAGCTCAACATCGGCACAGCTTTGCCCGAAACAGTCGAGCTTTACGAGGTGCCGGACGTTCAATACCGCTACGTCGTCATCGATGGCCGAACCGTCCTGGTCGATCCAGGTACCCGCAAGATTGTGAAGGTCTACGACTGACGTGACCCCTCACGCTGAAGCCCGTCATGCCGAAAGGTGTGGCGGGCTGGCGCCTTCTCGACATCCCGATGGCGCAGAGATGGAAGGTGCAATATCGCGCTGGATAGTCATGCAACGGCGTGATTGCCCAATGCGCCAAATCCCGACAGACACCGGCGAGCAACTCCCGCGAACAGTTCCGAGTATATTGGAAATGCTGATTTTTACTGATACTGGTGATTGCCGGCTTCCTTCACCACCTTGACCTCCACCGTCATGCCGAGAAAGCTCGACGCGCTGCCGCAGTAGCTTCCGGAAAGAGGAATGGCTTGCCCGGGATGCCTGGCCACAGCCACCCTGATCAGGTCCCGGTTGCCGACAATGCCGTTGGTGGGATCGAACTCGACCCAACCCGCGCCAGGCAAATAGACCTGGCACCAGGCATGCGTCGACCCACCGCCGAGGACAGAAGCACTGTCGCGGTTCGGCACATAGACATAACCGGTCACAAAACGGGCGGCAAAACCGAGTGAACGAACCGCTTCCATCATGAACAGCGCAAAGTCCCGGCATGTGCCTCGACGCAGGTGCAAGGTCATGAGAGGCGGTTGCGTCCCGGATTCAGTTCGACGCGAATACACAAAACTTTCGTGGATGGCGTAGCAAAGTGTCATCAGCAATTTGCCCGTCTCGGTGTGCCCTTTGGCGCTCACGAACTGTCGTGCCCATTTGCCGATCTCGTCGCCGTCATCGAGGTAATGGCGCTCGATCGTTTGGGTGAGGTCGGTTGCCTCGTCGGGATCGTAGGAAAATGGATAGCTGAGTGCTGCGTCATCGATACGAAAATCAGGCGCATGCTGCGGCGTGTGATCGAGCCGAATGTCTGTGACGAAACGCAGTTCGTCGCCCGAGCCGTTGAAGTCGATGACCGCAACGCAGTTTCCGAAAACGTCGTGGATCCAGCCAATCTCTTTCGGCTCAGGGTCGACAAACAGGGCGTGATCCAGAAGTCGCTGATCGAAACTGTCGCGCGGCCTGAACATCAGCCGGTGCTCGCCGAACGTCACCGGCTGCGTATAGCGATAGACGGTCGTGTGCTTGACTGAAAAGATCGGCATTGGCTTACGTCGACCACCTGCGATATCAGCGCCATCATATAAGCTTTTTTGATGTGCAGCGGACAAAATGGAGCTGCCCTCAATACGGCGTACCAGGCGGATTGATGAACAGACCGGCACGGCTAGCGCCGAAGTGATCATGCATGCTGGCCCGCTGCTCCTGGTTCCGTTGGGAGCATAGCCGCGAAAAAAGCAGCGGACGTGCGCCGCAGGCCTTTTGCAATCTCCAATTGGTAGACTCTCTCAAGGCCGGGGAAGTTAATCCTTGCGCCACGGAAAGGCCAAGGCGAGGAACGTCGCAAACGGGAGGAAGCAATGAATGAAGACTACGAGCTGGCCATAGACCACGACAAGCCTTACGAAATAACTGCTTTCGCTAAAAAGCACGGCCTTACGACAAGGGCTGCCGAGCTGATCCTTTTCGCCTATAGCCCGTCCCGAGCGGCGTGCGATACTGCCGCAACGGCTTTCCTCACCGCCGTCGCCGTGCAAGCCAAGAGACAATCGGCGCGCTAGCTCCGAAAATCCGGGAGCGACGGCTGGCGCACATCAGCTCGCCACCGTCGCATGCACCTCATTTCCGAGCGTGAATTTGGATGATGTCGAGGCTGCGCCTATCGACGGCGCAGCCTGGATATTGAAGACTCAGGTGAGGCTTCTGGACCAGTCGTCCACCTGGCGCTCTGCCTCTTCCTTGGCGATTCCATACCGCTCCTGAATACGGCCTGCGAGTTGGTCACGATTGCCCTCGATGCGGTCGAGGTCATCGTCGGTGAGGTCACCCCATTGCTCCTTGGCCCTACCTTTGAACTGCATCCATTTTCCCTTGATCTGATCCCAGTTCATGAATTCCTCCTTTGCTGCTCAAAGGGAAATGCAAATGGACACCACACGTTCCCGTCGGCGGACCGCCGATGACGATTATTCTTGGCGACGCAGCAAAAGCCGCCGGCCGAAGCCAGCGGGGCGAATTTGAGCAGGATGCGACGATCCGCATCTTGAAATCACACGCGACGGGAAGGTTCCCCAGCCGGATCAGCTGGCGCGCGCCAAGGCGATCGATATGACGTTGTCCGTTTCCGTGTCCGGTAGATCGAACAGCATCGGGAGTTGACGGGTCATGGCCATTTCAACGATCAACTCTTCAATGGACGCTGTCGGCAAGTCGGTCTCGACACTATTCGAGATCATCGAGGCAAGCTTATGGACTGGCACTGGTGCCGACTTCGCACGGTCGTCGAGCAACCTGCTGATTTCGATGACAACGTCTGCGTCAATGCTCTTTGGCAATTCGCGCATGGCTTTTCCTCCCTGCCCATATCATGCGCGTGCCCGAGGGCTGAGTCCCGAAAAATCAGGGCTGAGTCTCGAAAAAATCGGCGTAAGGACTTAGCAACGGGCGTGCGTGCGTCGGTCCGATTGCCTGGCCGTGCGTTCGGGCCTGCGGCGTAAAGCGCTTTGGTGTCGCATGTGGCAACGAAATTGCCCGTTTTGCGTTGGCCAATCATACATCGTGAGCAAACGCGACAAAGGAGAGTAAGCATGGCAGCCGACGCGGCGAAGCTCTACCCACGCCACCGGGATCGGATCTCCGGCAGCGAGGCTTATGTGGTAACGCATTTTGCCCGGCAGAACGGCATCACCCCGGCGCAAGTCCATCAGTTGATCAGGAGGTATGGAAGCGACCGCGCCAAGCTGGTGGCTGCGGCGAAGGAACTTCGCACGTCGCTTCGACCGGATATCCCCAAAACCATGCTCGCCTCAGGGCGCCGCGCCGGGCGTTTTAGCGCCGGTGTTGATGCCGGAAATGGCTTAGGGAGACAGTGAGCAGCCTGCCTAAGAAATTCAGTCTTTTCGATCCTGGCCGCCGCCGCCGGCTTCTGTTCGCGATTTACTTGCTTCAATGGTCGCCTCCAGATCGGACCGGCTGCCATGTCGAACCGAGTAAGCTCGTGTAAATTCGGCGCCCAACAGAAAGATCACGGACGAATAAAAGATCCACAGCAGCACGACGAGCAGTGCACCGGCTGCCCCGTATGACGATGCGACGGCGCTGGTCCCGATATACCAGCCGATCAGCGACTTGCCGATCGTGAAGAGAAATGCCGTTACCACGGCGCCGACGCCGACGTCGCGCCATTGCAGCGCGCGGTCGGGCAGGACCTTGTAGATTGCCGCAAACAACAGCGCGATCAGCGCAAACGAAACGATCCCGTTGATAGCGCTGAGGATGAGGGTGCCAAAGGGCAGATATGCGTTGATGATATCTGCAAGCGCCGATATTGCCGCGCTTACGACCAGGGACACGAGCAGTAGAAAGCCAAGCGCCGCGACGAGACCCAGGCTGGCAGCTCGTGCCCGCACGAGACGTGAAATCGATGTGCCGCCCGGTTTGACTTTCCAGATCTCGTTGAGGGCAACCTGCATTTCGCCGAACACGCCGGATGCGGTAACCAGCAGCGTGACGAGCCCCAAAATGCTCGCAAGAGTTCCCGCCTCCTTGTGTGACGCGTCCTCGATTGTCGCTTGCAGAAGTTCGGCGCTCTGCGGACCCATCAGGCCCGCCATCTGGGCCGAAAGCGCCAGCTGTGCCGCATCGTTTCCGAAGGCCAAGCCTGCGATGGCGACAACGATGAGCAGGATCGGCGCAAGCGAGGTCGTGGCATAAAACGCCATCGCTCCCCCGTGGCTCAAGGCATTGTCATTGATGAAACCGAGGACGCTCTCCTTAAGCAGTGTCCAAGCCTCTTTCGCCACATCCCACATGTTTTGCCTCACCTGCTTCTCAAGCAAATAGAGGCAGTACCGCGGCGGACCAGAGCGTGGCAGGTTGCAAACCTCTATAGGGCAAACCTCTATAGGATTGGCGGCGGAGGCCGGTCGGCAGCGAACGTCCCCAGTCCCTTTCAGGCACAGTCCAAGAAACCAAATCCTCTGTGCAGAGGAATTAGGTGACGGATCTTGGCTTGTTCGGTGCGACCTGTCCCGCGGCTCTTTTCGCCAAACCATCCTGCGTCGGGAAAGCCGAGAATGCCGCGATGGCTAGAAAGATCGGAATCCCCAATTCGAGGATTTCCTCGAACACTGTCGAGGCATCGATCCGGGTGAGGTGGATGCCGAGAAATGTGAGATTTGACGGCGCCCCGTCGATGACCTTCGAAAGGACGGCGCAACCGATAGCGGCGACGATGGCAACGGCAGTTGCCTCGCCGTGGCGAAGCCCGTGGACAAAGCCACGGAGGCCGTCTTTGAGGAGAAAATAGAAGGCAACGGTGAGGGCGATAACGACCGTCGCGCCGATTAGCTTTTCCAACAACGGAACGTCAGGCGAAATATAGAGGGTGGTCTTGGTGATGTTGTGGGTGGTGAAATGCGCATGGAAGTCCAACTCGCGCAGGCACATCGCGATCGGGATGGCGACAAGGTACCACCGCCTGAGCAGGTCCCGATAGGACATTTCCCGCACAAGCGTTGCCACGACGATCAGGTAGCCGGCGGCCGAGAAGACTTCAATTGGACCGCCTTCGCTGAGGTAAAACTTCCTGACGTCTTCGGGAAAGAAAGCGAGCGACAGGGCGATGAGAAAGACGAGCACCAGCAGGGCAAGTCCCATTTGATTGAAATAGTGGCCTTTGCCGTAATCGGTCTTTCTTTCGCTCCATGCCATATCTGTGTCGCCCATGTCTGTCTTTTGCCGGTTCACTATTAATCGTGATCTCACTCAACTTGAAAGATTGGACCGTTGTCAAGTTGCCGCTTGGTAATGCCCGGCCACCTGCCGGCGCTCCGACGGCATGACTGCGTAAGCGTGGCGAGCTGGTCGGGGCTAACATTTTGCAGCCAAGTGGAATCACTTGGCGTCGCAGAAATGCGGCCAAACAGATAGAGCGGGTGCCCAGTTCAATGTGAACGCATCCCGCTCTAGAGCGGTGTTGGCTGGCATTGGGCGACGACCCGTTCGCTCACGCCACCGACCAGCCGCCATCGACCAGTACATTCGCGCCAGTGATCATCGACGCGGCGGGCGAAGCGAGGAACACCACCGTGCCGGCGACATCGATCGGATCACCGATGCGGCCGAGCGGGATGTGCCCAAGCACATGGGCATGAAAGTCCGGATCGGCGAGCGAGGGCCGTGTTCCGTCGGTCCAGACGAAGGTCGGCGCGACGCTGTTGACGGTGATCTTGTGCTGCGCCCATTCGGCCGCGAGGCAGCGGGTGAGGTGGTTTATTGCCGCCTTGGTCATGCAGTAGATCGCTTCGCCCTTCAGCGTCACCGTGCCGGCCTGCGAGCTGATGTTGATGATGCGCCCGGATTTCTGCTCGATCATCAGCCGCCCGACCGCCTGGGTGGTGAAGAACGTGCCCTTGAGGTTGACGTTCACGGTGAGGTCGAAATCCGCTTCGGTCACGTTCTCGGCGAGGTTTTCAGGCCCGAGCCCGACATTGTTGACCAGAACGTCGATGCGGCCGAAAGCGGCGTAGGCGTCGGCAACCGCTTTTCGCACCGTCGCCAGATCGATGAGGTCCATCTGTACCGCCAGCGCGCGCCGGCCGATGCGCTCAATCTCGGCGGTGAGATCCGCGCCGTCGGCCGCGCTGCGAACGCCAACGATCATGTCGGCGCCGGAGCCGGCGCAGGCGAGCGCGCAAGCGCGCCCGATGCCGCGCGAGGCGCCGGTGACCAGCACCACCTTGTCAGCCAGATCGAATTTCGGCGTGAACTCGTTTGTCATCTCAACCTCCCTGAGAGCCCTGTCGGGGCGCCGCCCGACAGAGCGGTCTCCTCCATCTCTGAACAGCAACTGGGCGGAAGACTATCCACTCGCGGTGCGAAAGCCAGCCGCAAGAAATTGCCGACGGCGGCCGGTTTTGTTGGCAAAGGGCTACCATTCCCTGCTATTCCCCGTTCAAACCAAAAGCAGTGGACTTGCGCATGACCAATGTCGCCCTGACCGGGCTTGCCCGCGATCTCGCCAAGCGCGCCGCGGAAGGCCGACCGGTGCGCATCGGCGTCATCGGCTCCGGCGAGATGGGCACCGACCTGGTGACGCAAGGCATGCTGATGCCGGGCATTTCGGTGTGCGCCGTCTCGACCCGCCGCCCGCACACCGCGCGTGATGCCGTCCGCATCGCCTATGGCGATGAGGCGATGGCGCGGGAGGCCGATACGCCGTCGAAGCTCAGCGAGGCGATAGAGAGCGGAAAAATAGCCATCACCTCGAACGAGATGCTGGTCACCAATCCGCTGATCGACGTCGTCATCGACGCCACCGGCAAGCCCGGCGTCGCCGCCGATTTCGACCTGATGGCGATGGAGCACGGCAAGCATCTGGTGATGATGAATGTCGAGGCCGACGTCACCATCGGCTGCTATCTGAAGCAGCAGGCCGATCGGCTCGGCGTCGTCTATTCGGTCGGCGCCGGCGACGAGCCGTCGAGCTGCATGGAACTGATCGAGTTCGCCTCCGCGCTCGGCTACACCATCGTTTCGGCCGGCAAGGGCAAGAACAACCCGCTCAACCATGGCGCCATCCCTGACGACTATCGCGCGGAAGCGCTGCGCCGCAACATGAACCCGCGCATGCTGGTCGAGTTCGTCGACGGCTCGAAGACCATGGTCGAGATGTGCGCCATCGCCAACGCCACCGGGCTGGTGCCCGACATTGCCGGCATGCACGGTCCCAGGGCCGACCGCGATGAATTGGCCAAGGTGCTCATCCCGCACGCCGACGGCGGCATCTTGTCGAGGAAGGGCGTCGTCGACTACACCATCGGCAAAGGCGTGGCGCCCGGCGTGTTCGTCATCGTCGAGGCCACGCATCCGCGCATCATCGAGCGCATGAACGATCTGCATATCGGCCATGGACCTTATTACAGCTTCTTCCGGCCCTATCATCTGACCTCGCTGGAAGTGCCGCTCACCGCCGCGCGCATCGCGCTCTACGGCAAGCCGGACATGGTGCCGCTGCCGAGGCCGGTTGCCGAGGTCTGCGCCGTGGCCAAGCGCGATCTGGCGGCGGGAGAGACATTCGACGCGATCGGCGAGACCTGCTACCGCTCCTGGACCATGACTGTCGAAGAGGCCCGCGCCAACCGCGCCGTGCCGGTCGGCCTGCTCGAAGGCGGCAAGGTGCTGAGACCGGTCAGCAAGGGCGAGCTGCTGACATTAGCCAATGCCGCGCCCGACCCGACCACCAGGCTGTTCGCCTTGCGCCGGCTGCAGGACGAGATGCTGTATGGGGGCGGCTAAGTTGGGTGCAGAAATTTGAATGCCGGCGGGACAGCGCCCCCCTCTGTCCTGCCGGACATCTCCCCCACTTAGGGGGAGATCGGACGTCACGCCGGCTTTCGCCAATCTCCAACATCGCAGTAGTGAGTGGACCGCCGAAGCTGCCAATCTCCCCCCTCGTGGGGGAGATATCCGGCAGGGCAGAGGGGGGCGCGAAGGATCGCTACGGAACGTTTGCTACTGCAACTGATCGTCGACCTTCGCCGACCGGCTTTAGCTACTTTCCCAACTCGATCGATCGCAGCCGCGCAGCTTCCACCGCTTCGGTGAGCAGTTTTGTCAGCCGGCCCTCGCCCATCAGCACGGCAAGTGCGGCGGCTGTTGTGCCGTTAGGGCTGGTCACCTGCTGGCGCAGCACGCCCGCATCTTCGCCGCTATCGGCGGCGAGCGAGGCGGCACCATAGACCGTCTGCACGGCCAGCAGCCTGGCGGTTTTGGCTGGCAATCCGGCCTTCTCGGCAGCCACGGTCAGTGCTTCGATGAAATGGAAGACATAGGCCGGGCCAGACCCTGACACCGCCGTCACCGCGTCCATCAGGCCCTCGTCATCGATATCAGTCACTTCGCCGCTCGCCGAAAGCAGGTCGGCAACGAAACGCTTCGTATCGATGGAGACCAGCCGGTTGGAAAACACCACCATCATGCCCTTGCCGATCGCCGCCGGCGTGTTGGGCATGCAGCGCACGATCGGCGCGCGATCGCCCAGAATGGCCTCGAAAGTGGCGACCGGCGTTCCGGCGGCGATGCTGAGGAAGGTGGTGCGGCCGTCATTGAAGCGCTTATAGGCGGCAGTGACGTCGCGGATCACTTGCGGCTTCACCGCCATGACGACGAGGGCCGGCACCGCATCTGCCGGAATGCCGCCGGCGTCCGCGGCAGCACTGCAGCCCAGCGCTTCGGCGCGCTTGCGCAGATCGGCATTGGGCTCGACAACGAAAACCGCCGCCGGGGGGAGCTTGCCCGATTGCAGCCAGCCCGAGAGCATGGCGTGGCCCATATTGCCGCAACCGGCGAGAACAAGCCTGATCGTCATAGAAAACCTCCGCTAGAGCATCGGACCCAAAAGTGGGTACCGGTTTTGGGACAATCCGATGCTCAAACAATAAGCATCGGACCCAAAAGTGGGTATCGGTTTTGGGACAATCCGATGCTCAATAGGCATCGGAGCCAAAAGTGGGTACCGGTTTGGCAAATCCGATGCTCAAACAAAAAGATGGCTTCCCATAGACGTTCGTGGCGGGGCGGGGAAGCCCTGTTGGGACGGAGGATCAGGACGGACCACGGACCGCCATCGGCCGCAGCGACACCTGCCTGAGGCCGAACATGGCGAACGCGAAGAACAGCCAAACCGGATCGGCGCGATGGAAGAAGAAGCTTTCGAGGAAGGCGTTCAGCGCCGCGAACAGCACCACCATCATGAAGAAGTCGCCGAGAAAGATGTTCTCCTTGCGCAAAGGGATGCGCATGTAATCGCGCAGCGGCGCGATCAGGAACGTGTAGACCGCCACGCACAGCGCCGGGATGCCCATCAGCACCGCGATGTCGAGGTAGCCGTTATGGCCGTGCACGATGGTTCGGATGTCCCAGGCCCGGTCGTAGGGCTGGTCCTGGTTCAACAGCAGCGGCGTGCCCCAGAAGCTCTCGAAGCCATAGCCGGTCCACGGCCGCTCCGCCAGCATCTCGCCGGCGAACTCCCACAGCGTCGTGCGCCCGGTGTAGGTCAGGTCGGGGAAATAGAGTGCCGCCAGATGCTTCACCGGCGGCAGGAAGACGATGCCGAGCGTGCCGATCGCTGCGGCGATGATGGCCAGCGCGAACAGGATCGGCGTCCCGAGCCGCATGCCGATCAGGCTTGGTAGCACGACGATCAGGATCGAAAACGGCACCAGTCCGGCCGTCGTCTTGGAACCGGTGTGCAGCATGAAGATCATCGCCGCGCAAAAGATCGATGCGCCCCAGAGCCGCTGTCCGCGCCGGTAGAGGTACAGCCCGGCGAAGCTGAAGCAGGCCATGACAGGCCCGGCGATGTTCTTGTGGGTGAACACGCCGCGCCACAGGCCGGCATGTTCCGGCTCTAGCGATGCGGTGGTGTGCAGCGCCTCGTTTGGAAAGACGATGAGCCCGATATAGGACAGGCCCATGACGACGACGATGGTGAAGATGATGACTTTCGAGAAGGCTTCGGCGTCGCGCGGAAGCGCCAGGATAGTCGCCATCGTCAAAATGCCGATCAGCGTGAAGAAAGCGGCGCGCATTGCCGAAGGCGGATCGGTTGCCATCACCACCGAAAGCATCAGGAAAGCCAGCATCAGCAGCCAGCAAGGGCTGAGCAGCGAACGCACCACGCGCGGGTCGGCGAAAGCTATGAGCGAGAAGACCGAGATCGCGCCAAGCGAGCCGAAGCCGAGCTGGTTGACGATGTCGCCGCCGTCGCCGGTCATCTCGGCGCCGGCCGGCTGGAACGGACGGAACGACACCAGGATGACGGTGAACAGCAGCGCGGCGATCGCGGTCGCGACGCCGTCGCGTGTGAAGGCCGCGCTGAGCGGCGCGCGTTCAGTTCTTCTCAGGCTGCCGGTATTGCTCATTGGCGTATCCGAATTCGGCAAGCACGCGGCCGACAGCGACATGGATTGGGTACAAGGCTGTCGCCAATGACCCCGTCCGCGCCAGCCTGGCCGCGCCGCGAAACGGTGAGACGGCAAGCAGCGCCAGGCTCTTCAAAAAAACCCTGATGCCGGCGAACGGCGTGCCGGCCCGTTTCTTCTTCTCGACCAATGTCGAGATGACGCCGTTGCGCAGGCTGCGGGCACGGATCCAGTCGGCCTCGACGCGTCGGGCCGGAACTGTTTCATGCACTTGCGCCTCGGCGCACCAGCCAAGCACAAAACCTCTCTGTACCGCCCGGCTTAGGAAATCGGAATCGCCGCCGCCCATGAAGTTGAATTTCAGGTCGAGGAAGGGCGGCCCCATGGCGGTGAGCACGTTGCGCCCAACCAGCAGGTTGCCGGAGGAAAACAGCGCGGGCACCCGCCCGGTCTGCCGATAGGGTGGCGCAAAGACCGGGTGCTCGGCCCATCTGGCATGGGCTGCGTCGGCAAACACAGGCATTTGCGGGCCCCCGACAACGTCTGCACCGAGCGTCTCGGCCGCCTTGCACATGCGCTCGAGCCACTGCGGATCGGCGATCTCGTCGTCGTCGATGACCAGCAGGTGGCTGAAGCCGGGAAAGTGCAGGATCGCCGTCTGCCAGCCGGCATTGTAGGCGCTGCAATTGCCGCGCTCATGCGCGACGATCACCATGCCCGCAATGTCGCCGCGCTCGAACAGCGGCAGCGCCGCCTTGGCGCCGGCGCGCGCCTCGGCTTCGTTCTCGATGACGATGATTGCGAAGCGTCTGCCGGTCTCCTGGGCCTTGAGCGATGCAAGCGTCGCCAGCAGTTGCTCGGGCCGTTTGAAGGTCGGCAGCGTAACGACCGCCTCGACGGCAGCGGCGACAAGTCCCGGCGACCGCCCTGCGATCGATACCGAACCGTCCGATGGCAAAGGGATCATCCGTGTCCAGCCCGGGATGGTGAGTTTGGCTCTCGATAGCATCGCGACGATAACGTTTCGTTAATCACCTTCGCGGACAAGCCGGCAAATCGGCAACGCCGGGCCACCAAATAGCTTCACTTAATCAAGACTTCACCGCGCGTTGTTAGCTGTATCCGCTCAGGAAAGGTGAGATGCATCTGCTGTTCGCCACATCGATCGTGCCCGACGGTGCTCTTGCCTCGGGCTACGAGATCGCCAATGCCGCGATCATCGCCGCGTTGCGGCGCGCCGGCGAGCGCGTCACGGTGATCGGCTTCACCTGGCCGGGCAAGCCTGCGAGCGATCCGCAAAACACCATCGTGCTCGGCGCCGTCGATGTGCGCACAGAAACCGCCTCATCGCTGCAAAAGCTCGCCTGGGTTGCAAGGGCGATGCTCTCCGGCCTCACTTTCGCGTCGGTCAAGCTGCGCGTCGTCAACGACAGCGAGGTCCGCGCCGCCGTCGAACGCGCCGGCCCTTTCGACGGCTATGTCTTGAACTCCGTGCAGTTCGCCGGCGCCTTCGAAAGGCTTTTCGGCGACCGAGCGTCGATCTTCGTCGCCCACAATGTCGAGCATCGTTCGGCGCAGGAGAACGCCGCTGCCGCCGACGGTCTTTTCCAGCGCCTGCTGTTTCGCCGTGAGGCAAGGCTGCTCAAGCTCGTGGAAGAACGGCTATGCCGCCGGGCACGCTTCGTCTTCACGCTGGCCGAAGAAGATCGCTCAGCACTCGGCGTCGCCTCCGACGACCGTTCGGCGGTGCTGCCGCTGGTGACTTGCGCCGAGCCGCCCGTGCAAAAAAACCCGCGCCGCGTCGACTGCGACGCGGCCCTGATCGGCACCTGGACCTGGCAGCCGAACCGCATCGGCCTCGACTGGTTCCTGGAAAAGGTGGTGCCGCATCTCAGGCCCGATTTCCGGGTCAGGATTGCTGGCGGCATGCCGTCGGACCTCAGGTCCGCGCATCCCGGAGTCGAGTTCGTCGGCCGCGTGCCGGACGCGCAGGCTTTCGTGCGCAGCGCCGCCGTCATCCCGTTGATCAGCACCTCCGGCAGCGGCGTGCAGCTCAAGACCATCGAAACCTTCGAGCTCGGCCTGCCCTCTGTCGCCACCAGCCATTCGCTGCGCGGCATCGACCATCGCCCGGTCAATTGCGTGGTGACCGATGATCCGGTCGCCTTCGCCGGCGCCCTGGAAGCAGCAGTGGCCGATGTCAGGGGAGTCGACGGCAGCGCTTTCCACCGCCGGCAGCTGAAGGCGCTCGATGCCGCAATCAGGCTCGGCCTGGACAAGCTCGGGCCCGTCGGCCAGGAGGTGTTCGCATGAATATGCACAACGCCCGCGCCGCTTTCGGGGCCGACAGCTTGAGATCGATCCTGGGCATCTCGGTCCTTGCCATCGGCTGGGACGATGCGGTCGCGCTGCTGACCCGGTTGATTGCAGAGCGGCGCTTCACCAAGGTCACCTTTCTCAACGCGCACAACGCCAATGTCGCCTATACGGACCCGGTCGTTGCCGAGGCGCTCGACGATTTTCTCATCCTGCCGGACGGTGTCGGCGTCGATCTGGCGGCGAAAATGCTTTATGGGGCGTCGTTTCCGGACAACCTCAACGGCACCGATTTCATCCCTGCCTTCCTGCAGGCGTCCGCCAGGCCGCTGACTGTGGGGCTGCTCGGCGCGACCTGGGTCAACGCCGAGGCGGCGTCGAAGAAGCTGGCAGCGCTCGCGTTGCAGCACCGGTTCGTGGTCATCCATGACGGTTATTTCTCTCCCGCCGAGGAGCCGGCAATCGTCGATCGCATCGCCAGGTTGCGGCCGGACGTGCTGCTTGTCGCCATGGGCGTGCCGCGCCAGGAATTATGGATCGCACGCCACATCGACGCGCGCCACTGCACGCTGCCGGTGGCCGTCGGCGCGTTGCTCGACTTCCTGAGCGGCACGGTGCCGCGGGCGCCGCTGTGGATGCGCCAGCTCAGGCTCGAATGGCTGTTTCGGCTGTGGATCGAACCGGGCCGGCTCTGGCGCCGCTATGTGGTCGGCAATCCCCTGTTCCTGTGGCGCGTCATCGGCCAGAAATTCTTGCGGAGGCCCGCTCCTGCCGGAACTCGCCCTGGGGCAGGCCGCGGAGCAGATCCCGGAGCAAGCCGTTGAACAACCGGTTCGTGCCGAGCCCTGATACCGAGGCCGATTTCCTTCGCCGGACGCCGTCGGCGGCGGTCGTGACGGCAAGCTATGCGCCGGATCTGGAGCGCTGCCGCCTGCTGTGCGACACGCTCGACCGCTACGTTTCCGGCGTGGCGCACCACTATATTCTTGTCGAGCATCGCGACGTGGCGCTGTTTCGTCAGCTGGAGAACAATCGCCGCACCATCGTCGACGAGCGGGACCTGTTGCCGCGCTGGCTGCATGCCTTCGACGATCCGCTCAGCCTGTTCCGCCGGCGCATCTGGCTCAGCCTGAAGACCATGCCGCTGCGCGGCTGGCATGTGCAGCAGCTTCGCCGCATCGCGATATCGGCGCACTCCGGCGAAGACGTGCTGATCTTCTGCGATTCCGACGTGGCGTTCCTAAAACCTTTCGACTGCAGCGCCTTCTGGCGCGACGGCAAGGTGCGGCTGTTCCGCCGCGACGGCGTGCTGTCGGCTGAAGGCCATGAGGAACACCGCATCTGGTCGCGCAATGCCGGCTCGGCGCTCGGCATCGAGGCATCGGAGGTTTCGACCGACGACTACATTTCGACGCTGATTGCTTGGCGCCGCCAGACCGTGACGGCGCTGTGCGCGCGGATCGAGAAGATCCATGGCCGCAACTGGGTCGAGGTGGTCGGCGCGGCGCGCAAATTCTCCGAATGCATGATCTACGGCCGCTATGTCGACGACGTGCTCGACGGCGCCGGCCATTTCCATGGCTCGGAGGAGTTCTGTCGCGTCCACTGGACCGGCGAGGCGCTGTCGGATGACGAGTTCCGCCGTTTCGTCGCCTCCATGGCGCCGCAACAGGTGGCCATCGGCATGCAGTCCTTCATCGGCACCGATGTCGGCCGCATCCGCCGCCTGATCGGGCTCGGTTAGTGCTTGGGCGCGATCACATTGAAAGGACAACACTGGAGGCCTTCGTTCCGCAAAAGCGTCCTTCCGGTTTGACCTCCGCCACCCGAAATACGCTTTACGGTTCCGGTTGACAGGATCGCTACGGGGTCAGCTGATCCTCAGCCGCTGCATTCTTTGGCTGAGGTAACGGCAATTCGAGGTCTGGGCGGAGCTCAGTTCCAGCGATCAAGCTTTGTCCTTGAGAGAGACTGACAATATGTACGCAAGATCGATCTCGTGAACCTCGGGCATGGAGCATCGATAGCAGCCAACTGATCGAATTTGCCCCCTACACCGGCTTCGCCGGCCTGCGCATCGCCGAATAGGTGAGCAGCGCCGAGGCGAGATAGAGCAGCAGGAAGACGACGTTGAGCGACAGCACCAGATCGGGCGTGTCCGGGATATTGGTGAGCACATAGGTCAGCAGCACCGCCTTCAGCCCGGCAAGCAGGGCCAGGTTGATCGCCCGCACCAGCGTCTGGCCGCGCGCGAACAGAAGCTCGGCCTGGTATTCGACGAGATTGCGCAGGCCCGGCACGCAGATCGCCAGCGCCACCAGAGGGGCGGCCTCCGCAACATTCCTGCCCAGCGCGTTGGGGAAGAAATGCAGCACGATGCCGAGTGCCGCCAGCGCCAGCGTCGAGACCAGGAACACGCCGCCTTCGATGCCGCTCTTGACCGAAAGGCGCGATAAGAGTTCCGGCGCCCGCATCATGCGCTGCACCAGCATCATCGAGAAGGTGCGGATCGGGATCGCCGTCAGGTCGACCAGCCGCATGATGATGGCATAGATGCCGGCGAGGTGCGGGCCGCCGATCGCCAGCACCAGCAGCTTGTCGAACTCCATCTGCAGGTAGAACAACACCTCTGCGCCGGCCACGTAGATGGAATCGGCGAGCCGCCTGAGATAGAGCGCCAGCCGCAGCCGCAGCCGCTGGCGCGGATAGAAAAATCCGAAGGCGATGAGCAGCGAGGCGGCGTTGGCGCCGATGTAATACCAGGACCAGACCGCTATGGTCGGCTGCGCCGCGACCATGAACAGCACGGCGCCGAGCGCCCGCAGGGCCGTCGCCAGGATCGTCAGCAGGGCGGCGCGGCCGAATTTGCCGAGACCGTTGTTGACGATCAGCGCCACCTCGACCGGCCGCCACAGCAGCGCCTCGGCAAAAACGATCGCCGCAAACACCGACAGCGGCACGGTGCTGGCAAAGAAGACCAGGTAGACGCCGTAGGAGGCGGCAGCCAGCAACGGCAGCGATATCGCGCCTAACAGCAGGAAGCCGGCCGTGAAGGTGCCGATCAGATTGGGGCGGATGGTGGCGGTTCGGTAAAGCGCCGAGATGAAGCCGAAGGCCAGGATGCGCGACAGCATCACGCCGGCCGCCGAAGCGGTGGCGAACATGCCGAATTCGGCTATCGACAGCGTGTTGGCCAGCGCGATGAAATAGGCGAGCGAAAACACCAGCCGCCCGCCGGCGCCGCTGATCGCCGAAAGATAGTCGCGAACCAGCCCCCGTCGCCCGGTCACGAAAGCGCCGATCCGGGCGAGAGGCCGTCTTTGCGGGATGTTGCCTGCCTCAGTCATCTGTCGGAGACATAGGCTGGAAAGTTTAACACGCGGTTCTGGACGCTTTCGATGCCTTCAAGTAGGGCACAACCCAAGAGGGAAACCTTGTCTTCAAGGCAGGGAAATTAACCTTTTGTTTCCTATGCCTGTTTAGCGTGGCTTAACGAATGGCTGAGCGCGCGTCCAAGCCGCAAAGGGCAAGCTCCACGACAATGGTCGACAGGCAAAACCGTGAAGATTGGAAGCGCGAGCGGTCGTTGCTGGCGCTCGGCCAGGCGCTGCGCGGCGAAGAACCATCGCTGGTTGCGATCGGCGACCGGGCAGACCGGTCATGGCGCGAGGATGCCGCAACGCGCCATCGCCGCGCGCGCTTGCGTCGCGAGGGGCGGGCGCAACCGGAATTTTCGACCACCCCGGAGCCCTCGGCGACCCCGGAACGCTGGGTGAACCCGGATTTATCCGTAAACAATGAAACAAGCCGGTTTCAACCCAAGGGTGCATCGGCTTCGGCTGCCCGGACTGAGACCGACGACGTCGCTGAAGCGGACGATGCGCAGGCCAGGCAGCGGGACGAGCCGGTTGCAGCCGGTGTTTCTGAGCACCGGCGTTCCGATGCCGATTCTCGATACGCCGCGTTCGATTCTCGATACGCCGGTGACGAGCAGCGATCTTCCCGTGAGGAGGATGACAGATGGAAGCCGTTGATCGATCCGATGCAGGTCGTCCGCGGCATTGCCCGCTCGAAGCTGCTGATCGTCGCCATGACGATACTGGGCGCCACGCTTGGCGTCGCCATCGCGCTGTCGACGCCGAAGAAATACGAAGCCACCGCAGAGCTGATCGTGGACCCGCGCGACCTGAAGCTCACCGACCGCGACCTCACCCAATCGGTGGTTGCGTCCGACGCCACGCTGGCCATTGTCGAAAACCAGGTTCGCGTGCTGACCTCCGGCACCGTTCTCAACAAGGTCGTGGACAAGCTCAATCTCGTCAACGATCCGGAGTTCAACGGGCAAGGTTCCGGTGGCCTGGGGATGACGACGCTCATCCGGTCGATGCTGTCGCGCAATGACGGGCCGGGTGCCGGTGAGGGCCGCCGCCGTGCGCTGGCCGTCGCCAATCTGGCGGAGAGCCTTTCGGTCGAGCGCGGCGGCAAGACGTTTGTCATCTCCGTGAGCGCCACCACGCAAAATGGCGAGAAGTCGGCGCTTATCGCCAACACGATGACGGACGTTTTTCTGCAGACCTTCGGTCAGATCCAGTCCGACACCGCTGGCCGCGCCACCAACGAGCTGACCGGCAGGCTTGACGAGCTGCGCAAGGGCGTCGAAGTGGCCGAGCGCAAGGTCGAGGATTTCAGGGCCGCGCACGACCTCGTCGACGCGCAAGGCCATCTGATCAGCGACGACGAGATGCTCAAGCTCAACCAGCAGCTGGCCATCGCCCGCGCGCGCACGCTGGAACTTAACGCCCGCGCGGCGTCGGCGCGCTCGATCGACGTGAATTCGGTTCTGAGCGGCACCTTGCCGGAGGAGATCAATTCCAACACCATGAGCGAGTTGCGCTCGCAATATGCGACGCTCAAGCAGGAGGCCGACCGCGCCGCGATCCGGCTCGGGCCGCGCCATCCCGAGCTCCAGGCGCTCAATGCCCAGCTTGCCGGATCGCACGAGCGTATCGCCGGGGAACTGCGCCGCATCGCCTCGTCGCTGCAGGTCGACTTGAGGCGCGCCGTGCAGCTCGAACAGGATCTGGCCTCCCGGCTGGCGCAGTTGAAGGTCCGCAGCGGCGACGTCAACAGCGACCTCGTCACGCTGCGCGAACTGGAGCGCGAGGCTGCCGCCAAACGCTCCGTCTATGAACAATATCTTCTGCGCGCCAGGGAGACCGGGGAGCAGAAGGATATCAATACCGCCAACATCAACGTGATCTCCAAGGCGTTCGCCCCGCTCGAGCCGAACGGACCATCGCGCGCCATGACGGTGCTTGCCGGCCTGCTGGCAGGGCTTGCTTCCGGTGTCGGCCTCGGCGCCATGCGCGGCGCTTATGCGAGCCTGCGCGAAACCGCCGATTCGCGGCCACGCCGCAGGGCAGAAGGGCGCCGGACACCCATTGAAGGTAAGGCATACCAGCCGCCCGTTCCGCCCCATGCCGGACAGGTACCTCATCCGCAGCAGCATCCCCGAGCCTCGTCGGACGAGGCAAGTCAGGCTTCGAAAGCGGCTGAACAGCAAGCCTCCATCGAGGAAATCCGAACCAGCTTGCGCGAATTCCGCGAAGCGGTTCGCGAACTCAGCGAAAGCCGATCGCGGCGCTATTTCTGAGCGCCGAAGAGAATAAAAGCCATCGGTTTCGAGTTAGCGGCATAAGACGGCGCTTTGACGGGATTGCCCGGTCGGGTTTTCGTGAAAATGCCGCCCGAAGCAGAACGATGTCGAGGGTGGTTGATGGCCGAGTTGATTGACGGAAAAAGCGTCGCCGAGGGCGTGGTGCGGCGCGTCAAGGCCCTGACGATCGAATTGATGGAAAAGAGCGCGCAGAAGCCCGGTCTTGCCGTGGTCATCGTCGGCGAGGATCCGGCGAGCCAGGTTTACGTCGCCTCCAAATCCCGCACCGCCAAGGAATGCGGATTTCATTCGGTCCAGCACACGCTGCCGGCCGAGATGTCCGAACAGGAACTGCTTGCTATCATCGGCGAACTCAACGCCGATCCCGGCATTAACGGCATCCTGGTGCAGCTTCCACTGCCTGGCCATATCGATGCGGGCAAGGTCATCCAGGCAATAGCGCCGCAAAAGGATGTCGACGGCTTCCACTTCATCAATGTCGGCAAGCTCGGCACCGGCGAACTGGAGACGGCCTTCGTGCCTTGCACGCCGGCCGGCTCGATGCTGCTCATCGAGCGTGTGCGCGGCAAGGATCTTTCAGGGCTCAACGCGGTGGTCGTCGGCCGCTCCAATATCGTCGGCAAACCGATGGCCAATCTTCTGCTTGCCGCCAACTGCACGGTCACTGTCGCGCACAGCCGCACGAAGGACCTGGCTGCACTGGCGCGCACCGCCGACATTCTCGTTGCCGCTGTCGGAAAACCTGAAATGGTCAGGGGTGACTGGGTCAAATCAGGCGCCACCGTCATCGACGTCGGCATCAACCGCATCGCGGCGCCAGAAAAGGGCGAAGGCAAGACCCGTCTCGTCGGTGACGTCGCCTATGCGGAAGCGGCGAAAACGGCCGGCGCCATCACGCCGGTGCCCGGCGGCGTCGGACCGATGACCATTGCCATGCTGATGGCCAACACGCTAGCTTCCGCCTATCTCGCGGCCGGATTGAAACGGCCGTCTTTCTGAACCTGGAAAGCCTCAGCTTTGCCGAACCTCACTGTTCCCTCAGAGCGGCCGGTCACCAACGATCCCGTTCACGGCGGCCGGCAGTTCGGGTTCCTGCTGGTCGACAAGTTTTCCATGTTCTCGCTGGCCGCCGCAATCGACACGTTCCGGTCGGCGAACCGGCTGCTCGGCCACGACTTCTATGGCTGGACGACGGTGTCGGCCGACGGCGATTCCGTCATGGCCTCCAACGGCCTGCCGCTCAAGATCGACTACGCTGTCGCCGATCTGCCGCCGGTCGATATTCTTTTCGTCTCGGTCGGGCTGACGACCGAGTTTCCCGGCAAGAGCAAGGTGCTGGCGGCGCTGCGCAGCTGGGGCCGGCGCGGCAACGCGCTCGGCGCACTGTCGGTCGGCTCCTACCTGCTCGCCGAGGCAGGCCAGCTTGAAGGCTATCGCTGCACCATCCACTGGGAAAACCGCGCCGGCTTCGTCGAGCGGTTTCCCGACATCAACTGCACCGGCAATGTCTTCGAGATCGATCGCAAGCGCTACACCTGCGCCGGCGGCACCACCTCCATCGACCTGATGCTGGAGATCGTGCGCGGCGATTTTGGCTCGAGCCTCGCCAACGGCGTCGCCAACCAGTTCCAGCACGAGCGCATCCGCTCCGCGGGCGACCGCCAGCGCGTCGGTCCTGAGCGCGACCTGACCGGCAAATCGGAAAAGCTGCGGCGCATCGTCGAACTGATGGCCGATCATCTCGACGAGCCGCTGTCGGCGGTGCAGCTCGCCAAGTCGGCCGGCCTGTCGGTGCGCCAGGTCGAGCGGCTGTTCCTGCGTCACCTCAGTGTGACGCCCGGCCGCTATTACATGCGGCTCAGGCTCGAGCGGGCGCGCGAATTGCTGCGCCAGACCAACATGCCGATCCTCGATGTGGCGATCGCCACCGGCTTCACCTCGCACTCCTATTTTGCCCAGAGCTATCGGCTGCAGTTTGGCCGGCCGCCTTCCGAAGAGCGGCGCACGACATATTGAGTGGTTTGGCGCGTTCAGCGCGCCAACCCCTCACGTGCCAGGCGCCCGGACTTGTATCCTGACGCGGCGTCAAATAGCTTCGCCCCCCTCACTTGCAAGACTGACTTGAGAGACTGACTGGCAGAGACTGACTTGGGGGGAGATTTGCATGGCGGGACTTGCACAGAGCATCGCTGCGGCGATTTTACTGTTGTGGATGACGACGCTCGGCCTTGCCGCCGACCGTGTTGTCATCGTTCTCGACGCCTCCGGTTCGATGTGGGCGCAGATCGACGGCAAGCCCAAGCTCGAAATCGCCCGCGAATCGCTGCGAACGGTGCTGCAATCGGTCCCCGCCGACAAGGAAATCGGCTTCATGGCCTATGGCCATCGCGAGAAGGGCAGTTGCGAGGATATCGAGCTCATCGTGCCGCCGCAGGCCGGCTCGGCAGCTGCTGTTTCCTCTGCCGCCGACAACCTGAAATTCATCGGCAAGACACCGCTGACATCAGCCGTCAGGCAGGCGGCCGAGGCGCTGAAATACACTGAGGACAAGGCCACCGTCATCCTGATCACCGACGGGCTCGAGACCTGCAAAGGCGACCCTTGCGCGCTCGGCAGGGAACTGAGGGCTGCCGGTGTCGACTTCACCGTAAACGTCGTCGGCTTCGGCCTGACCGCGGACGAGGGCAAGCAGGTTGCTTGCCTCGCCGACAACACCGGCGGCAAATACATCCAGGCGTCCGATGAGAAGGCGCTGCAGGACGCGCTGGTCGAGACCATCGCCGCCGCACCTGCACCGGCGCCCGAACCAGCGCCTGCGCCGCAGCCGGCCGCCGCGCCGGAAAAACCGCAGTTCAATTTCATGCCCGCCGTGGTGCTCGCCGAGGGCGGCGATCCCGTCACCGACGGCAATTCCTGGGAGATCCATAAGGCAAAGTCCGACGGCACGCGCGGCGACTACGTCACCACCGAATACGGCGCCTACAAAGGCAATCTGGAGCCGGGCGACTACACAATTGTCGCACGCTATGGCGAGGCCGGGACCGAACAGAAGATCACGGTCGAGGCGGGCCAGGTCTACAAACCCCTGCTTACGCTGAATGCCGGCACGCTCATCATTCATCCGCGGCCAAGTGAGGGAGCGGCTGTCGCCGATGGTGCGGCTGTCGTGATCGCCTATCCGGGCGTTGATACGCCCGCGACCTATTACGGCGACACCAAGGTCGTATTGCCGGCCGGCGACCAGAAGGTGACGGTCAGGATCGGGCAGGGCGAGGTCACCGAAACCATCCCGCTCACTGCCGGCAAGGTCGTCGACAAGGATATCGTCGTCGGCGTCGGCCATGTCGTTGCCAACGCCTACTACATTTCCGGCGGCGACAAGGCCGACGGTTCGGGCATCGGCTTCAAGGTGTTCAAGGCAAAGAAGAAGATCGACGGAACGAGGCAAGAGGTGGCTTATGCCTATGGCCCCGACAGCAAGTTCGATCTGCCGCCCGATGACTATGTGCTGACGGCGACGGTCGACCTTGCCGTCGTCGAGCAGCCGTTCAGCGTCAAGGCCGGTGAGCACCAGGATCTGAAGATCGCCATCAATGCCGGCGTGCTGGCGATCACTGCGCCAGGAGCTTCGAAGATCGAGATTTTCGATGCGAAGAAGGACATCAACGGCAACCGCAAGTCGCTCGGCTACGCCTATGACGAGAAATATCAGGCGGCGCTGCCGGCCGGCGACTATGCGGTCGTCTCCGAAAAGTTGGACAACAGCTCGAAGGAAAGCACCGTGACCATCACAGCCGGCGAGCGAGCCGAGCTGACGGTGCAGTAGGGACGCAATTCGACGCCAGTGTCGATTGCTCGCGATGGGAACCCGCCCGGCCTTGAAGGCGCAAGGTATCGAAGCGATCGACTGATTGTTAGATAAATATACGCCCCACAATTGCCGAGCTTGGCCTTGGATTGCGGCCGGCGCTGTGGTCGTACAGATCGGACTGGCATTCGCATTTCTACCTCGCAGGCAGCGTCGACGCGAACTAGTCGGCTGAACGTCCGAAATGGTGGAATGTTGCTATTCGTCTCGTCGATCGGAACGAGCAGGTAGCGCCAGGAACGGCCATCCCCGATATGTCTGTCGAATGACCGGAGTTGGGCCGTTAGCGGTCGGTCGGCTTGCGGTGCAGGGGATAACGATAGCGGACATTCAACCTGCAAGGCCCGATGTCGTGGGCTGACCCCAAGCCGACCTTCATCAACCCGTTTTGCTACCCGATAGTCGACATTCGCGGCAACCAGCACTGATGACCCGTTAACGACCTTCCTGACATCGCGCTGCAACGTCGGCACAGGTGAAGGTTTTTCGATGCGGGCCGCGGCACGAGGGTTGGGGCTGGATCGACTTCGGCCCGCGTTAAAAAACCTCCCAAGGAGGAAGCCG
>NZ_CAKXZT010000022.1 GCF_935825525.1 Mesorhizobium escarrei | reverse complement strand
CCAAAGTGTTTTAAGTTCATCGGCGCGAGGCACGAACGGGCACACAGGTCCAGCGCGGCCGAGATCCTTGTGAGGCCTGGCCACGAAGGTCTTGATCCAGTCTGCGACGGCGTGAAGCGCGCTTAGATCGCTTCCCGCTAGCTTCTTCGTTCTACTGACATCCTCAAGATCCGTGGGGAGGAAAAGATTGGCGGCCTGTGGCATCGAACTGC
>NZ_CAKXZT010000021.1 GCF_935825525.1 Mesorhizobium escarrei | reverse complement strand
CCAAAGTGTTTTAAGTTCATCGGCCCGAGGCACGAACGGGCACACAGGTCCAGCGCGGCCGAGATCCTTGTGAGGCCTGGCCACGAAGGTCTTGATCCAGTCTGCGACGGCGTGAAGCGCGCTTAGATCGCTTCCCGCAAGCTTCTTCGTTCTACTGACATCCTCAAGATCCGTGGGGAGGAAAAGACTGGCGGCCTGTGGCATCGAACTGC
>NZ_CAKXZT010000020.1 GCF_935825525.1 Mesorhizobium escarrei | reverse complement strand
ACTGACGAACCAAGCCTGCGCTTCACCTTGTCGGCGATCGAGCGGCTGATCGCCCTTTGCCCGGCTGTTCGTCGGGCTGAGTATGCGGACCAGTCGTTGGGTTGAGGTCGGGACATTTATCGAAAAGGCACTGCGGCGAGCGGAGCCGTAGACTAACGTGGCGTTCTGCACATAGAACGTCATCCGCCTGCTCCCGACGTGAGGGCAAAGGAAACTGAAACGTGACGCCCCGCCCGTCATGTGGGTGGCGCCCAGATCGTTCCGCCGTGGCTTTCGACTATCGAGCGGCAGATCAACAGCCCCATGCCCATTCCACTCGGCCTGGTGCTACAGAGCGCGTCGAAGATCCCCCTGACGCTTGCGGATCAATGTCGATTCCCGTGCCCCGGACGGCGATCAGCACCTGTCCGGGAAACGGCCTTTGCGACCGTATAGCCAACTCGCGTGGCCGACCGTCGACCGAGGCGATGGCGTCCGCCTCATTGAGCAGCAGGTTTATGATCACCTGCTGCAGCTGCACGCAGTTGCCGAGCACGACCGGCAGCGTCGGCGCCAGTTCCAGGCGCAGCTACCCGATGGCTGAGCACCTCCTGCTGCACCAGCGGGATCACCTCGTTGATAGCCTCGATGATGTCCAGCGCCACCTTCTGGGGTCTCGGTCTTCCCGGAAAGCGCGCGAAGAGGATCTCGCTTGCCCGCCTGCCATTATTGACGAATATCATCAAGAGGCTCACGCACCTCGGTGAGGTCCGGCCTCGCGGCTGAGCCACTGCAGGCAAACTTCAACGTCGGTGACGATGGCGGCGAGCGGCGGGTTCACTTCATGGGCGATCGAGGCCCCGGCATCGCCGCCATGCCGGTGTAATGCATAGCCGCAATGCCAAGTCCCATGCAGATGCCGCTGAGCATGAGGCGAAGCGGCGCTGGGTACGGCGACTGATGACGTTGAAACCAGTGCTCGCGTGGTGGCCACTGCCCACCGAGATCGAGGGCAGTGTAGACGCGAAGACGGCGACCAGAATGGAAAAGCGACGAGATACAGATTTGTGTGTTCCGGCGACGATCATGGCGATCGGCCCAATTTTCAGATACAACTCCGGTGGGCGACGCATCCGCAAATGTGCCCTTAAGTGGCTACCGCAATCCGACCCCAGAAGCTATCGGCTTGATAGAGGATACGAGCTGCGGCACGCATCGAGATCAGCCGCGATTCCACGAAAGCTCGTATGCAGTGACGCCGATCCTTTGGAAGTATTTCCAGTATCAGTTCACGGAGATCTATCTCGACCACGAGGCGCGTTTGCCAGGCCGGGTTGAGGCGGGGTTATGCGGCGATACACGAAGCTTTCAGCGGTTTGTCGCCTTGGCTTCTCACGGAAACCGCAGTGGTGGAGGCATTATCGATGAACCTTTCCATCCGAGCGACATCGCCATCGGCAAGCACCACCGCGCAGATCGGCGTCGAGCGCAGCGGCGTGTCGGCGCTGGGCTGCAATTCAGACGTTTGCGCGATCTGTTGGCGGATGTCGGGGGAGGCGTTGAAGAGAACCCAGTCGCGCCCGTCGGCGGACGCAGCGAGATTCGATTGCGTCCGCTGGTCGATGCCCGCTGCGCCAGCACGGGCCGCACGGCTCAGCCGGCAATTGGAGTTCCACTGCGGAAAACTGTCGCCTGCGGACGATCCGACGATCTTCAGGCGCAAGGCGGTTTTCACTTCGCGGCATTCTCTATCGCCCATAGAAATCGAAACCCTGGAAGCGACATCGTGCGCGTCGAGGCTTGTCATGGCTTACCTGGTGGGGGAAAGGTGCGTGCCCCCGGGGACACGCACCTCCACGGCCTACTTCTTGGGAGCCATTCCAGCAGGCAGATACCGCGAGATTTCGAAACTTGCGGGGACTTGGCACATGTTCGGTTTGGTCCAGCTCTTCTTCATTTGTTTCTCCTGTTGCGCCGGCCCGAAGGGACCGATCCAGTCGCTGATCAGCCATTGCGAGGCACCTGTGTGCCAATGGCTCGCCCATCACTTTGAAAATGGACAATGAAACAAGCAGTCCTGAAAACCCGAAAGTGAATCCAGCAGCCGGCCGCTCGTCCGATGCTCCTATTGCGGAATCGGATTGTCGTGTTCGTTGATAAACAGCAGGTGGTGGAACTCGCTTGTTACTTCAATTGTTGGACGCAGAAGGTGCATTAGTCGACGACACCCGCCATACGGTGTCTCCCAGGTCGTCCGCTACCAGCAGTGCGCCGGACCGATCAACCGCCAAACCAACCGGCCTGCCGCGCGCCTGATTGTCCGCATTGAGGAAGCCGGTGACGACGTCCTGCGCCGGGCCGCTGGGCCGTCCGCCGCTAAACGGCACGAAAACCACCTTGTAGCCGTTAAGGGGGCTTCGATCCCAGCTTCCGTGTTCGCTCACGAACGCACCGCCGTGGTAGCTTGGGGGAAGGCCGTTGCCCGCGTACATTGCTACACCCAATGGCGCTACGTGAGAGCTCAAGGCGTAGTCCGGCGCAATCGCGGCGGCCACCAGGTCGGGTCGCTGCGGCTGGACCCGTGGGTCCAGGTGCTGGCCGTAATAGCTATAGGGCCAGCCATAGAAAGCTCCGTCCCGCACTGAGGTCAGATAATCCGGAACCAGGTCGGGCCCGATCTCATCGCGTTCGTTGACGACGGCCCAGAGCTTGCCGGTCACAGGCTCCCACGCAAGCCCGGTGGGATTGCGCAGGCCACTGGCGAAGATGCGGTGCGCGCCCGATACCCGGTCGACCTCCCAGACCGCGGCTCGCTCGTATTCGGCCCCAATTCCGTTTTCGGTGATATTGCTGTTTGATCCGACCCCGACATACAGCTTGGAGCCATCCGGGCTGGCCAACAAACTTTTTGTCCAATGATGATTGATGGGTCCACCAGGAAGGTCGGTGAGCTTGGTGCCGGAGGCACTGATGCTGGTTTGCCCTTCCTGATAGGGATAGCGGACGATCGCATCGGTGTTGGCAACGTAGAGGTCCTTGCCAACCAAAGCGACGCCAAAGGGCGAATTGAGGTGATCCAGCAAGACGGTCCGTAGCTCGGGAACGCCGTCACCATTGGTATCGCGCAACAGCGTGATGCGATTTCCGCCGGGGGCTGTCGCGCCAGCGTACCAGGTTACCCAGCCCTGGACTATGTCCTTGGGACGATAGATCGGCGGTGTCGGTCCATTGGCCTCAACCACCAACACATCCCCATTGGGAAGGGTGTAGAGGGATCTTGGATGCTCAAAGCCGGTGGCGAAAGCATGGACCTGCAATCCTTGCGGCACAGTCGGGGTTTCCTTCCCCCATGAGACGACTTTCGCGACCTTTATCGGCGGTACCAAATACTGCTGCAGCGCGGGCAGCGGAGGATTGGCGCCGATCTGCTTGCTTGGGTCGCCACCATTGTTATCACAGCCGGCGAGTCCCAATCCGGCCGCGGCGACAACAAGAAGGGACAGACCCCGCTTCACTGAATCTGCAATTTTGACGGCGTGCATCAAGTGCTTGCTCCAATGCGATGGCGATATACCAGAGCCGAGCCCATCCCGGCACTAAACAACAGAATGACTATGACGAGGCCGGAAAGTGTCAGGCCCGTCGGCACCACCGCTGTGTAAGCGTCGCGGCTGTGGATGAAAGCATTTATCAGCGAGAGCAAAACAGCGACCACATAGCCAATCGCGAACGGCCAAGTCAGCGAACGGATGTGTTTGCGGCCGACAAGATCAATCACGAAAGCTATGATCGCAAGGCCTGCCAGGATCAGGCCGACTGTGATCAGCCAGATGGAGAACGTCTCCCACGTCACGGCTACGGTCCGCCAATAGACGATATCGGTGATAAAAGCGCCTACGAAGCAGGCGATGGAAAACGATACCAGTATCGGATGAATTGGTTGTCGTGCGACGGGTAAGTCCATCCGGTCGGGTGTGGTGCTGGTGCTATCGGTTGTCATTGCAATGCCATCCGTTACCCAAGTTACATTCCTAACGTAACCATGGAGCGATGGACCGGACCATTAAACGAAGGCTTATCTGTTCGTTACATCAGGTTGGGAAGAGAATACTTAGGTTTAGGGTCGGCCGCTCAACGGCAAGAATGACGCAAGAGCCGCAATCCTCGGCAAGCGTTGCCTTGCCTGGTGAATTACAATCTACCGGTGCGCGCCGGTCGCCAAAGCCCAACACAATGACGCCCGTCAACGCCGCCCGACGCTCAGAGCGTCCGGCTGATCGATATTTCGATGCCTGCTAGCCGGTGATGTCCCGTTTGCGTTGTTTTATCGCCGCCGCATTCGAATGGAGGATAGCCGATGACCGAGCCAACCGACGTCGACAATGATCTTGGCCTGCCGTCGCGCCGGCGGTTTCTGCGCGAAGGTAGTGCGTTGCTGGGTGGAGCTGTCATGGCGGGGGGGCTCGCCGGCAGCGAAGCGCTGGCGGCAAGCGATAATGCCGACAATCTCCCGCCTAACGTCCCGGAATGGATGAAGGCGCCCGGCGATCCAATGGGAAGCCAGCTCTATGGAACGCCTTCGCCGTTCGAGAAGGGTGTCATCAAAAATATCCCGGACAATCTGCCGCAATATCTATCCGCGTCCGGACGGACGCCACTTCAGGATCTCGATGGCATCATCACGCCAAACGGACTGTTCTACGAACGTCATCATGGCGGGGTGCCCACGATCGATCCGGCGCAGCATCGACTGATGCTGCATGGCCTCGTCGACAGGCCGCTGATCTTCACGATGGATGACATCCGCCGCTTCCCTTCGGAATCGCACATCTATTTTCTCGAATGCTCCGGCAATCCCAATTACAAGAAACCCTACGGCAAGACGGCATCCGACCTTGTCGGTCTCTTGAGCTGTGCCGAATGGACGGGAGTCAGCCTGAAGGTCGTTTTGCAGGAAGCGGGATTGCAGCCGGGCGCGAAATGGATCGTCGCGGAAGGTGCCGACGCTGCCGCGATGACACGCAGCATTCCGATCGAAAAATGTCTTGAGGACGCGATGCTGGCATACAGCCAGAACGGTGAGCGCTTACGCCCGCAGCAAGGCTATCCGTTGCGGCTGCTGCTGCCAGGTTTTGAAGGCAACATGAGCGTAAAATGGCTGCGCCGTCTGCGCGTTGCTGCGGAGCCGACTTACTCACGCGAAGAAACATCTAAATACACCGACCTGATGCCAAACGGATCGGTACGTGAGTTCACGTTCTACATGGAAGCCAAATCCATTATCACGCGGCCCTCGGGTGGCCAACGACTGAGCACACCAGGCTTTCACGAGATCAGCGGTATCGCCTGGAGCGGACATGGCAAGGTGAAGCGGGTCGACGTTTCGGTCGATGACGGCAAGAGCTGGCAGGAAGCGCAACTGCAGGAGCCGGTGCTGACGCGGGCATTGACCCGCTTCAGGCTTCCCTGGCAATGGGACGGCAAACCGGCAGTCATTCAAAGTCGCGCAACAGATGTGACCGGTTACGTTCAGCCGACATTGGCCGAGCTTCTGGCGGTGCGTGGCGACAATTATTATTATCACAACAACGCCATTTGGCCCTGGCGCATTGCAGCGAATGGCGAGGTGTCCAATGCCAGCGCATAAGCTTTGTATCGCGGTGCTCGCCGTGCTTGGGCTGGCGTCCGTTACGCGTGCGCAGGAGCAAGGCCCCTACGGCATCGGTCGATCGGCGACGCCGGCTGAGATCGCGGGCTGGAACATCGATATCGGTGGCGACGGCGAAAATCTTCCACCGGGAAGCGGCAGCGTCAGTCACGGCCGGATGGTCTTCGATCAGCAATGCGCGGCCTGTCACGGTGCGAAAGGCGAGGGCGGGGTTGGCGACAAGCTGGTGGGCGGGCAGGGCACGCTGGCGACGACAAACCCGGTCAAGACAGTCGGCAGTTACTGGCCTTATGCCTCGACATTATTCGACTATATCCGCCGCGCCATGCCGCAGAACGCGCCGCAATCGCTGAGCAACGAGGACGTCTATGCCGTCTCCGCTTACATCCTCAATATGAATGGGCTGCTTCCGGCGGATGCGACGCTCCACGCCAAGAGGCTTAGTAGGATCAACATGCCGAACCGGAACACGTTCGTCGGCGATCCCCGCCCTGACGTGCCATGATGGATTGGTGAGGAATAAGCAAACGAGACTCGCCGGGCCGTTAGCATTGGGAGAGGAAACCCCGGAGCAAGTCATGAGCCAGACCATCCACGGCGCCGCAATGGCCGACAGCAAATCGCCGCGAAATCACTGAGTTGGTGCGCGACACGGGGTCGCTATCCATTCGCTACCTGGTCATCTCCTATCGCGAAGGCTAAAGGTCATGGCCACGTATCGTCGGGAAGGTTCACCACGATCGGCGTTGGGGTGCTCCTCACGACCACCCAGTGAAAAGGCTCCGAATCCGATGGATTGATCTCCATATGTGGTAGGAACGCAGGCACATGAATGAAATCGCCGGCTTTCGCGCTCGCGGCGTATTCTCCCCTTGCGCCCCAGCGGACTTTGCAGATGCCGGACAACACATAGGCAATCGTCTGCTGCTCTCCATGATGATGGATGCCCGTACGGGCTCCCGGCATGACCTCGAACAGGCCGCCCCATAACGCCGATTGGATGCCGAGCTGCGGCGCGACCGCGGCCAAGCGGACGGAACCTGGCGTCTGTGCCGTCCCCGGGTCGAAAGCAGTCGGGCTGACAATACGAATTGCGGGACATTCGGTCACCATGTCTATGGATAGCTCCTTGTCGGTGAAGAAAGGCGGCCTCCATTCGAGGCATTGTTGCCGATGGATTCAGCAGCAAACTTCGAGGCTCGCTGACATTCATCCGTCGCTTTGAACGCAGCTATACGGTTTCCTCGCAGCTGTCTTCCTGTGGTCCGATCAAAGAGTTTCTGCTTGTCCGAAATTGCTGGCGCTGCTTTTCGGTTGCGCCTTTTGCGACTGCAGCACGCACGGGCGCGTTCGGAGCGACCCCGAAAGCGACATCGCAGCGCGGCCGAAATAGCGTCCCCGGCGCCTGTGGAGAGGATGATCGCGTGATCCCTCAAAGCCTCACGGAAGGGTACGCAAGGCGTTGACGACAGTCGATCCGGCAATTTGACGTAGCGGATGGTCTGAATCGGTCGCGGCCTCGCCTCCTGAAATCAACGCAAGACCGGGCCAGGTAGCGCAAAAATGCGCAAGTTCATATCCAGGCAAACGGGTACGTCTTCATCTGCACTCAGTCGGAGACACTGCCATGGAAAGGGAATTCGCCCTTCGCTCACCCATATCCCGGCGACGGTTCTTCGGCACAGCTGGGGTTACGACCCTGGCCCTGGCTTCGCCGCCAGCATTTGCCGATGCGACCGCACAAACCTCATCGTTGCCGACTGTGAACGTCAGGTTGACCGTCAACGCGCGGCAGCTTGCCCTCGATCTCGACCCTCGCACGACGTTGCTCGATGCGCTGCGTGAGCATCTCGGCTTGACCGGCACGAAGAAAGGCTGTGACCAAGGACAGTGCGGCGCCTGCACGGTAATTGTCAATGGACAGCGCATCAACAGCTGCCTGACGCTTGCGGTTATGCACGCCGGCGACGAGATCACCACCATCGAGGGTCTGGTAGAGGACGGCGATCTCCATCCGATGCAGGCCGCCTTTGTGCGCCATGATGGATTGCAATGCGGATATTGCACGCCCGGCCAGATTTGCTCGGCCGTCGCGTTGCTGGCCGAACACAAGGCGGGCTGGCCAAGCCATGTGACAGCGGATGTCGCGACCAGGCCAGCGCTGACGGATGCCGAAATCGCCGAACGGATGAGCGGCAATATCTGCCGGTGCTCAGCCTATCCCAACATCGTCGCGGCGATCCGAGACGTGAACGAGGGAGGCCGCGCATGAAGCCGTTCCGCTACGAACGGGCAAACGGCGTCGCCGCGGCATGCGCAGCTGCTGCCGCACCCGGAGCCAGGTTTATTGCCGGTGGTACCAACCTCATCGATCTCATGAAACTGCAGATCGAGACACCCGAGCTGCTGGTCGACATCGGCCTGCTGCCGCTCGCAGACATCATCGAAAGCACCGCTGAGGGTGGCCTGCGCATCGGCGCGGGAGTCACGAACAGCGGGCTTGCCGCCGACATGCGCGTCCGCCGCCTCTATCCGCTGCTATCGCAGGCGATCCTGGCGGGCGCCTCGACACAGCTTCGCAACAAGGCAACGACAGGTGGGAATCTGCTTCAGCGCACGCGATGCCCCTACTTCTATGACACGACCAAGCCATGCAACAAGCGTGCGCCCGGATCCGGCTGCGCGGCGCTGCACGGAATCAACAGGATGAACGCGGTGATGGGGGTCAGCGACGACTGCATTGCGGCGCACCCGTCCGATATGGCGGTCGCCATGACGGCGCTCGATGCGCGGTTGGAAACCGTCGCCCCTGATGGCGCGATCCGCGCCATCCCGATCGACGCGCTCTATCGTGCGCCCGGCAACACGCCCCATATCGAAACGGTGCTGGCGCCGGGTGAACTGATCCGGTCGGTGCTGCTGCCACCGCCGCCGCAGGGCCGCCAAGTTTATCGCAAGGTGCGCGATCGCGCTTCCTTCGCTTTCGCGCTCGTTTCGGTCGCCGTCGTCGCAGAGCGCGAGGGTGACAGGGTGCGTGCCGCGCGCGTCGCGTTCGGCAGCCTGTCCTACAAGCCATGGCGATCGGCGGAAGCCGAAGCCTCGCTGGAAGGCGCCTCGGCGACTCGAACGTCTTTTGATGCTGCCGGCATAGCTGCGCTCAAAAATGCGCGCGGCTATGGCCATAACGACTTCAAGATCCCGCTCGCACGCCGAACGCTGCGGGCCACGTTGGCCGACGCGGTTGGCGTCTGAGGAGAAGCAAGCATGGCCGAAAGCAAGCGCGCCGACGTAATCGGCCTTCCTCTCGATCGCATCGATGGCCGATTGAAGGTGACTGGCCGGGCCACCTATGCCTTTGAATACGCGACGCAAGGGAGCGTCGCCTATGGAGTCATAGTCAGTGCAGCGATCGGCAAGGGGCGCATCCTGAGGATCGATACGCGAGACGCACAGCACGCGCCCCGCGTGCTGCTCGTATTGACCAAGGACAATGCGCCGCCACAGACGCCCTGGGGCCCAGTCGACCTGCCGGATCGCTTTGCGCGCGCGGAGCCCGCGCTCGACACCGACGAGGTGCTCTATTTCGGCTTCCCTGTCGCCTTCGTGGTCGCCGAAACGTTCGAGCAGGCCACCGCGGCCGCCGCGATGGTCCGCATCCAGTATGATCCAATGCCAGGCGATTATGATCTCCACGCAGCGGGTCCTTCCGCCGAGAACCCGGGCCGGATCGATGGCAACGGTCCCGCCGACAGTGCCGTCGGTGATTTCGAATCCGCTTTCGCCAGCGCTCCGGTGCAGATCGACGCGCACTACACCACGCCCCATCAGCATCAGGCCCCGATGGAGCCGCACGCGACGATGGCGGCGTGGGAGGGCGAGATGTTGACGGTGCACACCTCCGCGCAGTTGACGACCAGTCCGCAGGAAGGCCTCGCCCGGACGTTCAACACCCCCAAGGAGAATGTCCGTATCATCACCCGTTATGTCGGTGGCGGTTTCGGCAGCAAGTTGCCGTACTATGTAGACGCGACCCTCGCCGCGATCGGCGCCCGCACGCTTGGTCGACCGGTGAAGGTGGCAATGACACGCCCGCAGGTCTTCTATACCACTACACACCGCACCGCATCCGAGCAGCACGTACGACTGGGCGCGGACCGCGACGGCCGGCTGACCGCCTATGGCCAGGAAGCGCTAGTGCATTGCGCGCGCTTCGACCTGTTCACTGAGCCGGTCTGCGACGCGGCCCGCAGGCTCTATGCCGCCCCCAACCGGCTGACCCGGCATCGCCGGGCAAAGCTCGATCTGCCGCGCTCAGATTCGATGCGCGCCCCTGGCGAGGCGATCGGCCTGCTGGGGCTCGAATGCGCGATGGACGAGTTGGCGGAAGCCCTCGACCTCGATCCCGTCGAGTTGCGTTTGCGCAATGACACCTCGAGCGATCCTGAGCAGGATCGGCCGTTCGCTTCGCGGCATCTGGCCGAGGCGTTGCGCGAGGGTGCTGCCCGCTTCGGCTGGAACAAGCGCGTCGCAAAGCCTGCCAGTGTTCGCGACCGGCGCTGGTTGGTCGGCCTAGGCGTCGCCTCGGCGATCCGCGGCGATATACTGCAGAGCGCGACGGCGCGGGCGCGCCTGGAGAACGATGGCAAGATAACTATCGAGCTGGCGATGACCGACATCGGCACCGGCTCCTACACGATCCTGACGCAGATTGCCGCCGACACGATGGAACTGCCGGTCGACCGCGTTACTGTTCGCCTTGGCGACACCCGCTTTCCGCCCACCGCAGGCTCGGGCGGCTCTTTTGGGGCGGCGACGTCCGGTTCCGCGGTTCTTGCGGCCTGCCGGAAACTCAAGGCCGGGCTCGCCTCCGGAATGACGGAAAGCTTGGGGTCGGTCACGCCCGCCGATCTCGACGAGGCGTATTCGCACGCCGGCTTCGGCGCGCATTTCGCGGAAGTCTGCGTCGATCGGGACACCGGTGAGGTGCGCGTCCGACGCATGCTCGGCGTGTTCGCGGCCGGCCGTATCCTCAATGCAAAGACCGCCCGCTCGCAGATGATCGGCGGCATGACTTGGGGCATCGGCTCGGCGCTGCTCGAGGAGAACCATGTCGACTCGCGCTTCGGCTCCTTCATCAACCAGGATCTGGCCAACTACCATGTCGCGGTAAACGCTGATGTCGGCGCGATGGAGGTGGTGTTTCTGGATGAGGCCGATCCGCACGGCGGTCCCCTCGGCAGCAAGGGTGTCGGCGAGCTGGGCATTTGCGGCGCCGGAGCCGCGATCATGAACGCCATTCATAATGCTACCGGCGCACGTATCCGCGACTTTCCCGCCACCCCGGACAAGTTGCTGGCGACACTCGAAACGCTGGACCCTTAGCACCAGCAAAGTCATCTTCAAATGTCTGATCCCGGCTGCTTGCGCATTTTGCCGGGTAGCGGCACGGCAGTGAGCGCCGCCGGGATCTGGCTCTGGAACGATATCTTTCGGTGCGTATCGGTTGGTGCCGGGACGTGGCGCCGGCCGCTTTCGAGTGGTGGCGCGATGCGGCGCGTCTCACCCGCTCTCATTCCAACATGTCGATCGAGTCACATCCGGTCTATATCACTGGATCCGGTCCCCACTTGTCTGTGGAGCCCGGACCCGAAAGGCTCAGTGTCACGAGCAATAGTGACGATGTCCGTCATATCCAAGATATGTCCCGGTGGCGGGATTGTACGAACGGTACCGCGCCTCGCAGGAAGCGACGTTAGCGTCATTATTTGCGGCATGGTCCCCATAGTAGTAAGGATAGTAGTCAGGACCCCAAGCGTCCCACCACCCCCCAAAGCCGTCATAACCGCGACCGAAGCCACGATCGCCGAAGCCATGACCGCCACCGCCGTCGCCGAAGCCGCCGCCACCGTGGCCACCGCCGCCGCCGCGAGCCATCGAGTCTGACACCGAACCAATCGCCAGCACTGCGCCCAAGGCGATCGTTGTTAAGATTAATGTTGATTTTCGCATGGTAAACTCCTTCAAGTTGGCTTTTCCAACGTGTATGAAAAGCCTGCTCTTGATATATATTGTGAGAAAATGTTATCGCCGATGACGCGAATGTATTTAATCGACATATGTTTTATCACTTAAAGCTATACTTCTGTTTAATAGGCGCTTAATCCTGTGGGGATAGAATCGCGCCCGCCCCCTGGGATCCCGCGCCCGTGACTACAGCAAGCGTTGCAGGGGACTAGCTTTGCTGCGCAATTCCGGAAATGGCTTGTTGGAGTGGATCGCTCCTGCCTCTATCGCACACGCAGCCAACAACGCCATCCAGCATCCGATCGCCGCGAATTTCTGAAGCCATGCCGAGCGCATGCCGACCGGTGACATTCGCCATGCTGCTGCTCTCGATGCAAACCAGCGTCATCAGGCTGAGGAGGCAGAATGCGCCGATGGCCTTTTGGTGTTTCGTTTCCGCCGCGTACTCACGCCGCTTAGTGTGTCCCTTCTCCGGGCTCTGCCTCTGTCGTGCTCAGCGCGTCGAATGCGTCCGCCGAGATGCCCCGATAATGGTGAAGGAACGCCGCGAGCGCCCAGATGCTTTGATCCGGAATCTGATCGCCCCAGGCAGGCATTGCTGTTCCGGGGATGCCATTCTTGATCTTCGAGAAGACCTCGGCGGGATCGTTCCGCCGGCCGGTGCGCAACAAGTTCGGAGGCGCCGGGGTCATCCCCTGGACGGTCGCGGCAATGCCTGGGGCCCCATGGCATTGGACGCAGTTCTCCCGAAACAGGTGCGCTCCAGTCTGCTCCGCCTGCGGCGTCTCGAGATTTTCTGGAAGCTCCACCCGTGCGGCGATTATTGCAGCAATGGTGTATGGCATTGCCGTTTGCGGCGCGCGGGCCGCGCTCATTGCGATCGGCACCAGTGGGGAATCGTGGGACCCGCTCATGTGGAAGAAGAGCAGGCCTCCAGCAGGGACCGCAACGACAGCGATTCCGAGCGCCTGGAGCAAACGAGCCAACATTGGAATTCCTCACGTTGATTTCTTGTCGCGACTGCAGGTCGCCAGCCCGACGTCGGCAAGCAGCACCCGTCGGCCTTGGTGCGGTCGCCATGAACGAGACGGCATTCATTCACCGGCGGCTTCAATGGGTGTCACCTGGTGGCGCAAGCCGCCCAGGAACCTGCCCAGCCGATCAAGATAGAGGTAGACGACCGGCGTCGTATAAAGCGTCAGCAGTTGCGAGAGCACCAAGCCACCCACGATGGTGTAGCCCAGCGGCTGGCGGATTTCCGATCCGGCGCCGGAGCCCAGCATCATCGGCACGCCGCCTAGAATTGCCGCCATGGTGGTCATCAGGATCGGCCTGAATCGTATGATGCAAGCCCGGTAGATCGCCTCCTGTGGGCTCAGACCTTCGTTCCTCTCGACCGCGAGCGCAAAGTCGACAAGCATGATGCCGTTCTTCTTGACGATGCCGATCAGCAGGATAACGCCGATCATCGCTATCACGCTGAAGTCCATATGGACCGCCATCAGCAACAACAAGGCACCGATGGCGGCCGAAGGCAGCGTCGATAAAATGGTAATCGGATGGATCAAGCTCTCGTACAGCACTCCGAGGATGATGTAGATCACCACCAGCGCCACTCCGATCAGGATTGGTGTGCCTGACAGCGCCGACTGAAAGGCCTGCGCGTTGCCCTGGAAGCTGGTTGCAAGCGAAGCGGGCTTTCCGGCATCGCGCTCGAACTGCTGGATGGCGGCGACCGCATCTCCGAGCGCCGCCCCCGGTTTCAGATTGAAGGAGATCGTGACCGCCGGGAACATGCCTTGATGATTGACCACGATCGGCGCAGCCTTGGTCACGCTGGTCACCAGGGTGCTTAGCGGCACCTGCTGCCCTGTCGAAGAATTCAGATAGATATCCTTGAGCGCTTCGGGACCATACTGGAATTCCGGGCTGACCTCGAGAACGACGTGATACTGGTTGAGCTGCGTGAACATGGTGGAGACGATGCGCTGGCCAAAGGCATCGTCGAGCGTGTTGTCGATCGTCGACGGCAGGATTCCGAAACTCGACGCGACTTCGCGATTGACGGTCACATCGAGCAGTGGTCCTGCATTCTCCTGGTCGGTGGCCACGTCGATAATTCCCGGCAAGCTTTTAAGCTTGTCGAGGAAGATCGGCGCCCAATGGTTGAGCTCATTGGAATCGGCATCGGCCAGAGTATATTGATACTGTGTCTTCGAAACGCGACCACCGACGGTGATGTCCTGCGCCGCCTGCATGTAGAGCGCTATGCCTTGGGTCTTGGCGAGTTGGGGCGTTAGCCGGTTGATCACCTGATCAGCGCTAACGTCACGTTGGTCGTTGGGCTTCAAGGCAATGTACATCGTCCCCTGATTGAGCGTGCTCCCGCCAGCTGCTCCTATCGAGGCGCCGACCGAGGCAACCGCCGGATCCTTCATCACGGTGTCGATTATCGCCTGCTGGCGCTGGGCCATGGCCGGGAACGAGATGTCCTGATTGGCTTCGGTTACGCCGATAATCAGGCCGGTGTCCTGTTGCGGGAAAAAACCCTTCGGGATGACAAAGTAGAGATAACCGGTGACGGCAATCGTCCCGAGCATGACGAGCAGCGTAACGAAAGTGTGCCGCAGGACAATTTTCAAGCCCCGTTCATACAGTCCAAGCAGCGCGTCGAAGCCGCTTTCGCAAATGTCATAAAGCCGCCCGTGCCTGACGTTGGCCTCATTCTTCAGCAGGCGCGCGCACATCATTGGCGTCAGCGTGAGCGAGATCAGGAGCGACAGGATCAATGAAACGCTCACCGTCACGGCGAATTCCTGGAAGAGCTCGCCGACATAGCCACCCATCAGGAACAGCGGAATGAATACGGCGATCAGTGACAGCGTAATCGAAACGATGGTGAAACCGATTTCGTTCGAGCCCTTTAGCGCAGCCTCCATCGGCGTGAGGCCCTCTTCGACGTGGCGGACGATGTTCTCGATCACGACCACTGCATCGTCGACGACGAAGCCGACGGCGATCGACAACGCCATGAGCGACAGATTGTCGAGGCTGTAGCCAAGCGCATAGAGCACGGCAAAGGTGCCGACGAGCGAAAGGGGGACGGTTATTGCGGGAATGACTGTTGCCCAGAAATTACGCAGGAACAGGAATATCACCATCACCACCAGGGCAACGGTCAGCATCAAGGTAAACTGCACGTCCGAGACCGAGGCGCGGATGGTTTGTGTGCGGTCTGAAACGACCGAGACCTTGATGCCGGGCGGGATCGAAGCCTGGAGTTGGGGCAACAGAGCCTGAATGCGGCCGACCGTCTCGATCACATTGGCACCGGGCAGGCGCCGGATAGCCATCAAGATGGCGGGCTTCTTGTCGAACCAACCTGCCACAAAGTGGTTCTCCGGCCCGTCGATCGCGGTGCCGATGTCACGGATGCGCACAGGGGAGCCATTGCGATAGGCAATGATAATATCATTGTAAGGGTCAGGTTTGAGCAGCTGGTCGTTGGTGTTGAGCGTGTAGGTTTGACGCGGGCTGTTGAGCGTGCCCTTCGCAATATCGACATTGGCCTGGCCGAGCACGTTGCGGACATCTTCAAGCCCGATGCCGCGAGCCGCGGCCGCTTGCGGATTGATCTGCACACGGATCGCTGGCTTCTGCTGGCCGCCAAGGCCGACAAGGCCGACGCCCGAGATTTGCGAGATCTTCGGCAGCAAGATGTTTTCCGCATAGGCATCGACCGTCGTCAGTGGCAGGGTATCGGATGTCAGTGCGAGTACCAGGATCGGCGTATCCGCCGGATTAACCTTACGGATGGTTGGCGGATAGGGGATGCCCAGCGGCAGATAGGGGCTGGCGGCATTGATCGCCGACAGGACGTCAACCTCTGCGCTGTCGACGCTACGGCTGAGGTCGAACTGAACGGTGAGCTGTGTGCTGCCAAGCGCGCTGGCCGAAGTCAGCTGGGTCACGCCGGGGATTTGGCTCATCTGTTGCTCAAGCGGCGTCGCCACTGAGGAGGCCATCGTTTTAGGGTCGGCGCCGGGCAGCTGCGCTGACACCTGAATCGTAGGAAAGTTGACGTTCGGCAGGGATGCGACAGGCAGAAGCCGGTAAGTGGCTAGCCCACACAGCAGCAGACCCACCATCAGCAGGCCTGTCGCGATCGGCCGGCGAATAAAAGGTGCCGAAATGTTCACGGGATCGCCTGCTGTACTGCGCTTTGCAGGTCGGCTTCACGAGCGGCTTTGCCGTGCAGCACTTGGACGGGGGTGCCCTGCGCGAGCCTGTACTGTCCATCGACCACAACGGTTTCGTTCGCCTTAAGACCCGAATCGATGAGAACGTCTCCCCCGGTTATCTGTGTGACAGTGACAGGCCGTATCTGCGCGGTTCCATCAGGCGCGATCACGTAGACGTAGGAGCCGTTCGGACCCTGCTGCACTGCCGAGCCGGGGATGGTCAGCCCGTTGTTGCGGGTATTGAGAAGCAACCGCGCATTGACGAGCGCACCCGGCCAGAGTTGGTTTCGTGCGTTCGGAAACGTCGCCCGGAGACGGATCGTGCCCGTCGTCTGGACGATCTGGTTGTCGATAAGCAGGAGTTTGCCTTCGTCGAGCTTAGTTTTGTCATCCTGGCTGTACGCAAGGACCGTAAGCTGCCCCTTGGCCATCTGCTGCTGGATTTGTGGGAGAGTGTCCTCCGGCAGCGTGAAGATCAACGAGATCGGTTGGATCTGCGCAACGTCGACCAGGCCAAAAGTATCGGTCGGGTGAATGATGTTGCCTTCATCGATCTGCCGAATACCCGTTACGCCGTCAATCGGCGAGGTCAGGCGGGTGTAGCTCAGATTGATCTGCGCGGCCTGCAACAGAGCCTCGTCTGCTTTGATTGTCGCCTGAAGCTGGGTCACTTGAGCTTTCTGCGTGGCCACCAGTTGGGAAGTGGCAAAACCCTTCGCCAGCAGTGGCGTGTAGCGGTCCAGGTTTGCCTGCGCGTTGACGAGTTGCGCCTGGTCGCGATCGCGGGTAGCGGTTATCTGATCGATTTGTGCTTGGTAGGGATTTGGATCGATCTGTGCCAGCAGATCGCCCTTTTTTACCGTCTGACCTTGGGTGAATGTGATCTTCGTAATCGGTCCTGAGATCAGGCTGTGCACCACCACGTTGTTGTAGGCGATCACCGTTCCTACTCCACGAAGGTAGATCGGCACATCCTGACTGGTTACTTTTCCGGCAACGACCGGAACCGCCGGGGCAGGAACGGAGGCCGCCGCAGGTTCGGAAGGATCGTAGACGTGCTTGGCTGCAAGACCAACGCCGCCGACTATGATCAGCAGCGCGGCAATAATGAAGGGTCGCTTGCGCATCGGGGGCTCCTACGAGACGGCTCTTAAGGGATCGAGCAGCCGGATGTCGATGACGTGCTGCTTGTGCCTGTCATACCCGTGCTGCTGCAGGATGTGCCTAGTGCATCGAGTGTTGGAATGGACACCAGTGGGGCCGTTACCGGATCGGCTATTTCGGGTGTTGGAATGGTTATCGGGCTCACCACGCCCAGATTGCTGAGTTCTGAAGACCCGAGCGGAATCCCAGCCGGGGTCCCGAGACTAGCGGACGTTGTCCCGGACGATGTCCCGGTGGTAGTTGATAGTGTCGCTGTGCTGCTGGAAGACGACGTGCTCGACGCGGTCGAGTTGCAGGTGCCCGATGCTGTCGAAACCGTGGGGCTCGCAGACGACGTCCCGCTCGTGCCTCCGCCGTCGAAAGTGGAGGTGCTTCCGGCAACTTGAGAACTTGACGCCATGACACTTGGCGCTACGACATTTGTACACGTCGTGCTGCCCATGGAGCTACCCGCGCCGCCCATGGAGCCGGACGTCGTTGCCGAACTGGACGTCGTCAAGCCACCAGGATCGAGTTCGACCGCGCCCAGGGGAATACCAACCGGATTGGTTCCAACCGGATTGAGGGGTGAACCAACTGCAGAGAGGGGCGAGGTCATTCCTATTGCGGGCGTGGTCGTGCTGACTTGCGCCAAGCCCGGCCCGCTGAAAAACAGCGCGATCGCCATGGCGATTAGCAAGATTGGCATCGCAATATCATGCTCATTTCGCATCGGAACTACCGTCGTTTCGAGTGTCTGGGTCGGCTATACGTGAAAGAACGCCGTACTATTGCCACCGCTCCGATCGCCTGGACCGCGTGCGGCCAAAGGATTTCATGCGTGGAAGCAGCACTTGACAGGTTCGGCCTTGGTCGTTGGAGTCGGATTCACCAGGTTCTGTTCGGAGATGATGCCAGCTCGAGAGGAACCGCTCTTCCTTAAAGGCGGCTGGATTTCTCTATTCGCACGCCAACCGCCAGCGTTGGACAGTTATCTCGTGATTGGGCTGTTCCGGCGTCGGTGGTTGTGCCGAGGAAAGTTCGGTGCGCTCTTCCAGCGAAGTGTAATGAGGCGGCGGAACTGCTTTGGGTTTTGACAAGGTCGCGTTCCTTGCAGACCGCCCGATCGAGGGGAAACTTCGTTGCCGGGATGGATCGCTTTGGCGCGTCCGGAAACGCTTCCGCAGGTGAAGCCTCCGCTGCAAACCAACGTATGAGCCTTTCAGACTTCTTCTTCACTCTCCCATACCTTTGTGGGATGGATCGCATGGTCGCTGGCATTTTAATGTGAGTAGAAGGAGAGACAGCCAATTGCCCGAATAACGGATTGATCGTCAGCATTTCGCATTGATCGTAAGCGCGTAGCTGAAGCCGTT
>NZ_CAKXZT010000019.1 GCF_935825525.1 Mesorhizobium escarrei | reverse complement strand
GCCGGGCATCCGAAACCCATCACAGGAGATGCCATTCGGTGGAAGCTGGACAAAGGTCTGCTTTGCGCCGCCAAACACGGACTTCCGCTGACGCCTGTCCGGCGCATCAGGGCGACCTGCTCGTCGGCGTAGTAGGGGCCAACAGCTTCCGATTTTCCGCCACAGCGCCGACGACCTTTTCTTCATCACCTGACCGACGCCCGTGCCCATCTGTTGCGCGGTGCCGCGGGCGGGCGCAGAATGCCTGGGACATGGCGGGCGCGGCCGCCACTCGAGCTTCGGAGAAAGACGATGGACTGGACCAAGGGACGCGGCCGGCAGATCCTGACTGCGGGTGCTGTGGGGGCGTTCGCGCTCCTGCTCGGGCTGGAGGCAGTGAGGGAGGATGAGGGGGTGACCGTCACGGAGCTCTTGACGGAAGCGGTGGGCATTGCCCTTCTCGTAGGCTGCTCGGCCTGCGTTGCGCTGCTGTCCTCGCGCCTGCGGGAGCAGGAAGCAGGAAGCTTCGACATGCGCGACGAGATCGCGCGAATCCGTGAGCGCGACACGCAGTGGCGGGCCGGCCTGGCAGACCATTTCCAGGAACTCGGCGCCGCTATCCAGCGCCAGTTCGCCGTCTGGGGGTGCACCCAGGCGGAGCAGGAGGTCGGGCTCCTGCTGCTCAAGGGCTTCAGCCACAAGGAGATTGCGCGGATCCGGGGGGCGAGCGAAGCGACCATTCGCCAGCAAGCGACCGCACTCTACCACAAGGCTGAGCTCTCGGGCCGCGCGGCGCTCTCGGCCTATTTCCTCGAGGAACTGCTGCTGCCGCCGGCTCCGTCGAAGTCCTTGGGATCCGGCAACGGCCTTGAACGTCCCGAGGCATCGGAGCCGGCCGGCCGCATCACGCCGGCCTGAGCGCGGAGCTAGCTTTGAGGGTCAGGGGCCGTGCGTTTTCTCTCCCCGTACTCTGCGGCCTGGGGTTGCTGGCGTCCTCAACTCCAGTACTGGCCGAAGATCCAATACCGGAGCTAGTCGAAGGCTGCATGGCGCCGTGCGTCAGGTACGAAGTATCTACGGAGCTACAGAATGACTGGATTTTTGCGGCCAATCCGTCATCCCTGACGTCCGACATGCTTCAACCGACACTCACGACCGACTTGCTGTACGCACCGACGGACTACCTGCGACTGGTGACTTCCATCATCACCGAGCCGGTGGTGGATCCGGCGCCCGGCGAGCATATGGTTTTTGAAGGAATTGGCACATATGTGGCCGAACTATACACCGTGATCGAGGCAGGTCCCGCTACCACGCGGGCCGGAAAATTCAATACGATCTTCAGTCTCGCCAGCCAGGTCGCACCGGGGATCAATGCCGGGGACCTGGTGTCAGACTTCGACGCGGACGAACGTCTAGGCGGGGAAATTGTCCTCGGCTACGAAGGCTTCGGGTTGAGCCACGCGTTGGCGGCAACTGCGTTCACAACCGATCGCTCGATCCTCAGCGAGTCGCTGTTCACCCACCGGGGCAGGACAAACCTGTCGGACGGCGGCGCGGGCAACACAGAGGGTGTGTCGTCGTTCTCGCTAACTCTTGATGGCTGCGACGGTTCGGAAACGGTCGATTGCTATTTGGACGGCGAATTTGGCTACAGGTTAGGCTTTCGGTACCAGAGGGCCGGGCATCCTACCGAGGAGGACATCGAAGACGACGTTAAGCTTGGTGACGAACTGGCCTACCTCGCCGCCGCGACCAAGAGTTTCGAACTGGACGAAATGACGCTCAGGTTGCTGGGCGAAACAGCCCTTGTTCGGCATTTCGACGGCCGCCAGGACGACACCCTGGTCGTCACGGGCTCCGCCGCGCTCGACGTGGATACCCTAACCTACGTCGCGACCTACACGCAGCAGATGAACCTGATCGCCGGAGGTCCGGATACCCGCGATTCCTTAGCCGATTTCGAAATTATGTATTCGTCCGACGACAATACGCCGTTCGCCGGATCGAATTGGCAACTTGGCGCCGCCTATTCGTTTGCGCGGACTGCGGATCATCCGAACGCTCACATTTTCAGCGTGCGTGCGGCGTTCGATTTCAGCGGAGGTGTGGAGTTCGGCAGGTAGAGATTGGCACGGAGCCAAGCGCCCCAATTGCCTTCGCGTATGATGGCCAAGCGTCCCCAACCACCGCCCTCGCCTCGTATGGTCCGCCTGCAATCAACGACTGTTAAGGCTGTCCATGCTCTGTAACTGCAGCGGGCAAGCACCTAACATCTGTAGGATTGGTTATCTAGGGCTCTGAAAGGCCTAGTCTTTTTCCGCTTCACGCCTGCCGGATTCCCGTAGGAACCGGATCAAGTCATGCTCGGGACTGCGGCGGAGCGGCCGGCCCGGACGCCCGTGACGCGATCCATCCCGGAGGATAACCACATGGCCATTTTGCCCGACTTTGGTGCCGCCACGTTTGGCAATTCCACGAATATCGACAACACGTTCTTCCCGCTGCCCGGAGGCACCATCAACAGCTACGGCGCCGCGCTTATCGATCCCGAGACCGGCGAGGAGGAGACGGAGCGCAACGATCACTTCGCCACGTTCGAGACGAAGATAATCGAGGGCGTCGAAGCCGTCGTCGTCCGCGATACGGCCTATGCGGATGGCGTCCTCGTCGAGGACACGCTCGACTGGTACGGGCAGGACGATGAAGGCAATGTCTGGTATCTGGGCGAGATCGCGACGAACTACAACTACAACGACGAGGGCGAGTTCATCGGGACCGACTTCGGCGGATCGTGGCAGGCAGGCGTCGACGGCGCCGCGCCGGGCTGGATCATGCGCGCAGCACCGACGCCGGGCGACAGCTATTTTCAGGAATTCTACACCGGCGTTGCGGAAGACGAGGGCGAGGTGATCGCAACCGGCCTCCATATCGACACGGATTTCGGCTCCTTTGACGATGTCGTCAAAATCCTCGACACTTCCGGCCTGGAGCCCGGCATAGGCGCCTATAAATACTTTGCGCCAGGCGTCGGCCTGGTGCTGGAAGAGGAGGTTGTGCTCTCGGAGGATGAGCCCGAACTCGTCAGCGAGATCACGAACCGGCGCGAAGTCGAGATCTCAGCTGCTGTCGATCCGACAGATCTCGCCTTCGCGGGGGAAGGCAAGGAAAAGACCATTACCTTCGTCAGCGAGGATGCGAGCACCAACGGCGCGCTCGGCGCCTATACCTTTGACACGACGACGGGCGAGATCGGCGAGGCGCGCATCCTCTTCGCCAACACAGAGGATGCAAAGTCGGGCGCAAAGGTGACGGTGACAGTCCCGGCGGGCCAGTCGCTCGGCCTCTTCCTGATTCCGGATGTCGAGAATATCGGCATCGACCTGGAGGACTACGCGGACGGCGGGCTCTTCTTCCGCAATTTCCAGACGGGAAGCGTAGCCGATCTCTACGACGGCAATGACGCGACAACTTTTACCCCTGGCCCGGCCACCATCTTCGATGGGGTCGCGCCGGTCGTCACCGACGCTGAAGGCAACCTCCTGCCGATCCGTGCTTTCCACTCTGTCGGGAACCGCGACGGCTTCAACTTCTTGAATCCCGTGGCCGGCGAGAACGCCGTCGCCAGCGAAGTCCACGACGCGACCGACGAGGTGAGCGTCGTGAGCTTCGAGGACGGCCTTGCCAGCACCGGGGATTTCGATGACGATTTCGACGACGCCTTCGTCGCCGTCAGCGATACGCCGCTTAGCCGCCGGACTGTCAAGGAACTGGTCGAAGAAACCGGCATCAGCCGCCTGGTCGGCACGGACTGCCGTGATAGTCTGGTCGGAACTGGTGAGGACGATCAACTCATCGGGCTCGATGGCAATGACCTGATCTGGGGTCGCCGTGGCGACGACCAGATCGAGGCCGGCGACGGCAACGATCGTGCATATGGCGGCGCCGGGGATGACGAGATCTCCGGCGAGGAGGGGCACGACCGGCTGTTCGGCGACGAGGGCGACGACGAGATCGATGGCGACGAGGGTCGCGACAGCCTTCAGGGTGGTGCCGGCGATGACGAACTCGCGGGTGGCGAGGGTATCGACCGGCTCTGCGGCGGCGATGGCTTCGACGAGATCAAGGGCGGTGAAGGCGACGACCGGCTCCGGGCCGGCGGCGACGGCGCGCGGATGTCCGGTGGCGCGGACGATGATACCCTCTTTGGCGAGGCCGGCGCCGATGACGTCTTTGTCTTCGACCTGATACCTTTCGGCAGTGACCTGATCCGGGGCTTCGAGAACGGCGCCGATCGCATCGAGATCGCGACCTATACGGGCGTCGAGAGCTTCGAGGACGTCGCCGTCACGCAGGACGGACATTCGACCGTGCTGAGCTTCGCGGAGGGAACCGTAGAGATCGCCAACTTCGACTCCGCGCTGATCAAAGCCTCCGATTTCTTCTTCGTCTGACGCGCGGGCGGGGCGCGGTCATCTTGGCCGCGCCCTTGCCCCATCGGCTGGAAAGAGTCACCTGCAAGCGCTACAAGCGCAGCACGGCTCGTGAAGTTCTGATTAATAATAGGGAATAGGGCCGCATGGGCCGGCGCCGCTTGCTCCGCGGTCATTGGCCTAAACTTGCGGCGCCTCTCCCGAAAATGAACCGGATGCTTGGCGCGAGCGCCAAAAAAGCCTCTGTCAAAGGAACCATGATGTCCGCTTCAATTGCCCCGCAACCTTTCAATCAGCGAAAGAGACTTCTTGTCGTCCAGGGCTTGAGCATCGCGGCGATCGGATCGCTGTTGTTCTCTCGACCAGGCTGGGACGAAGCATCGACCCTTCATGAACTTATCGAGATGACAGGCTTTGTCCTGATCCTCGTCTGCATATTCGGAAGATTGTGGAGCATCCTATATGTCGGGGGCCGGAAGAACACCGAGTTGGCGGTAAACGGGCCATACTCGATCACTCGCAATCCCCTGTATCTGTTTTCGATGATTGGAGCATTCGGCATCGGCCTCATGTTCGGGTCGATCATCGTTGCCGTCGTTCTCGGAGTGTGCACCTACGCGGTTTTCGGGATGACCGCTAGAAAGGAAGAGGCGTTTCTTCTGGGAAAGTTTGGCCCGAAATACGAGGCGTATGCGGCCAGAACACCACGGTTCTGGCCCAAACTATGGCTTTATCACGACGAGCATCAGCACACGTTCTCCACGAAAGCGCTCGGGAGCACTTTCTTCGATGCCCTCTATTTTCTGGCGGTCTTTCCGGCCATCGAAGGCATCGAATATCTCCAGGTGATCGGTTTTCTACCAACCTATTTCTGGTTGTTCTGATCCCAAGGTCCAGGCAATCCGCCATCGCCAACTTCACGGCTGCTCTACGCGCTCAGTCCTCGGACATGCCGGGCCAGAGAACTATCCTTCCAGTAGCGACGCGGGATCAAGGGACGTCGCCTGGCCGGACGTGACGCGCAGGACAGGGCATCTTTGCACCCGCGACGATCACTCCGGCACGCCGGAGATGCCCAGCGCCTCGACGTAACGCTCGGCGAACACCTTGTCCAGCCACGGGTTGATCTGTTTCTGCAGGGTGAGCGTGTAGGTCGGGAACGCCTCCATCAGCCGCCGCGCCGCCGCCTGCGCCTCGTCCAGCCGGTTGAGTTTGACCAGCGCCATGATCACCACCCGGTGCGAGGAGCCGTAGTTCGGCATCTCGTGCAGCGCGCGTTCTCCCCATGCCAGCGCTTCCTCGTAGCGCTCGAGCATCAGGTAGCTCATCCCGATGCCGGAGAGCGCGATGCCCTTCTCGGGGTCGACCGGGCTCAGCCGCATTGCCCTGTGAAAGTGCTCGATCGCGACGAGCGGGCGGCTGGAATGTGCGTTCACCCAGCCGCTGCCCGTATAGCCCTGCGCTGAATTGGGATTGAGCAGCAGGGATCGTTCGATCGTGCCCAGCGCCATCTCGTAGTCCTTCGCGCTGTAGGCGATCACCTGCGCGGCGAAGCGTAGGCTCGTGGGGTCGTCGCGCGCTTCCGCCAGAACCTCTCGCGCCATGCGCACGGCGACTCGGATATCGTCGGGCTCGTGCCAGCACTGGCTCACGGATAGGCTGCGGATATAGGCGCCGAGTGCCTTCGCCAAGTTGAAGCCAGGGTCGATGCTGAGCGCCTCGTTGGTGAGCCGGCGCACGTCGGCAAAGCCTTCGCGCGTCATGCTGTAGAAGCGCGGCAGCGCGCGAAGGTAGAGGTCGTAGGCGCTGATGTACTCGGTCGGCTTCATGCGCGCCTGCTTGATCTCCTCCAGCCGGATGCTCGGTTCGACAGCGCCGACGACGCTCTCGGTCACCTTGTCCTGCAGGTCGAAGATGTCGCTCACGTCGCCCTCGAAGCGGTTGGCCCAGACATGATGTCCGCTGATCGCGTCCACCAACTGCCCACTGATGCGCACCCGCGATCCTGCTCTGCGGATGCTGCCTTCTAGCACGTAGCGGACGCCCAGCTCGCGCCCGACCTGGCGCAGGTCCACCGCTCGGCCCTTGTAGGTGAAGGACGAGTTGCGGGCGATCACGAAGAAGGAGTTCACCCGGCTCAATCCCGTGATGATGTCCTCCACCAGCCCGTCGGCGAAGTATTCCTGGTCGGGGTCGCAGCTCATGTTGGTGAAAGGCAGAACCGCGATAGAGGGTTTCTCGGGCAGGGGAGGCAGTGCAGCCACCGAGGCGCTGGCGTCGGTCTCGACGCGGTAGGCGCGCACAGGCCGCTCGATGTTCTTGAGGCGCAGGTCGCCGAGCGGCGTGAAGCCGCAGTCGAGCTTGCCCTGAAGGTGATCGTAGGCGGTGCCCGAGACGACCACGGTGCCGGGATCGGCGATGCTTTCGAGGCGGGCGGCAATGTTGACCCCGTCGCCGTAGAGGTCGCCGTCCTCCTCGCAGACCACGTCGCCGAGATTGACGCCGATGCGGAAGCGAATCCGCTCTTCCTCGGGCGTCTCCGCCTCGTGTTCTGCCAGGGCCTGCTGGATCGCCATCGCCGAGGTCACCGCGTTAACGACGCTCGCGAACTCGCACAGCATCCCGTCGCCGGTGAGCTTGACGATCCGACCCTGGTGCTCCGAGACCAGCGGTTCGAGAAGGTCCTTTCGGTAGATCTTCAGCCGCTCGAGCGTGCCGCGCTCGTCGCGCTCCGTCAGGCGCGAATAGCCGACCATGTCGCAAGCCAGGATCGCTGCGAGGCGGCGCTGCGTGGTCATTGCACCGCTCAGCCAAGTGCCTGCACGCGGGCCGCCCCGCGTCCATGTCCTGCTAACTTCCAGACGCCCTACGTGCATGGTATCCATCTCTCCCAGTCGCCGCCCGTCGCCGATACAGAACGGAGAACGCAGCTTGACCTTGCCTTCACGAGATTTCGCTATCCCGCTTGCGAGGCGTGGAGCGTTCCAGTCGCAGCGCTAACAGCCAACCGACGACACGCCCACGCAGCCTCTGGGGACGCTGACACGCCACTCCCAGAAGGCCGGAGATATTTCCTGCCCTGTGTAACCGGTTGACGCCAGCGTGGCGGCACGTTTGTCACTGCGATGTAACAGCGAGATGCTCTACGAACGCGCGCATCGGTGCATCACACCAGATGTTCGCGCTTAGAGGTGCTGAGGTCGGCAAGTGGCGCTCCTGAGCCGTTCGGCCGATCCCCGCCGAGTGGCGATCTCCCACCCAAAGCGGTTGTCTAACCTCGGGTACCAAGCGTCAGATTTTCAGTGCGCCAG
>NZ_CAKXZT010000018.1 GCF_935825525.1 Mesorhizobium escarrei | reverse complement strand
CAAGGCTCCCTCCTACCCGATTCGCGGAATGGTTTCGATTTTGCCGGGCCGCGTCGGCGCGCAATCGAAACGAATCGTTCCGTAACGCCCTGAAAGCATGGAATCCATTTCGCGCGAAGCCGCATCAAGCCGTCTTGCAAGCCGCCTGCGGAAAGCTAAAGTCGGCGCCGGATTTCCTGCAGGCCTCGACAATGTCGAGGCCGTTCAACTTCTCGGGGTGTACCCATGATCAAATCGAAACTGCTGTTGGCCGGCCTGTTGGCTCTGGTTCTTGCACCTGTCGCCGCCCTGGCGCAGGCGCTGCCTGATCTCGGCGGCAAGAAAGTGGTGGTGGTGACGGAAAACGCCTATCCGCCGCTGCAATTCATCGATGCCAAGACCGGCAAGCAGATCGGCTGGGAATATGACGCCATGGACGAGATCGCCAAGCGGCTGAATTTCCAGGTCGAGTACCAGAACACCTCCTGGGACGCGATGATCCAGGCGGTCTCCGACAACCAGTACAACATCGGCATGACCGGCATCACCATCAAGGACGATCGCAAGCAGAAGGTCGATTTCTCCGACCCCTATATGCGCTCGGAACAGTTCATGCTGGTGCGCGGCGACGAGAAGCGCTTCACCGACGCCAAGACATTTGGCGCCTTCAAGGATGGGCTGATCGGCGCGCAAGCCGGCACCACGCCCTTCTACACCGCCGTCTACAGCGTGCTAGACGGCAATGAGCAGAACCCGCGCATAAAGTTGTTCGAGACGTTCGGCGCGACGGTGCAGGCGCTGAAGACCGGCGACGTCGATGTCGTTTTGACCGACGGCACTGCCGGCAAGGGCTATGTCGAGGCGTCCAATGGCGGGCTGAAGCTGATCGGCGGCCCGCTCGGCACCGAGGATTTCGGCTTTATTTTCCCGAAAGGCTCGGATCTGGTGAAACCGGTCAATGCGGCCATCGCCGCACTGAAGGCCGACGGCACGCTCGACGCGCTCAACAAGAAATGGTTCCTTGATTACAAGATGGGGCAGTAGGACTTTTGTCGCGGGTGCCGGATGATGCGCGGGAACTCGCGCTGACTTTGCGCCCGTGCACCCCCCTCTGTCCTGCCGGACAGTCCGGCAGGACAGAGGGGGGTGGCTTGGCTCGACGTTGGTTCGTCGGCGCGCCCTGATGGCCACGCCCGCAACCTCCACCGCCAAATCCGACTTCCCCTGGTGGCTTGCCGTGGCCGCGGCGCTCGCCGTGGCCGCCGCCATCTTCATTGCAGCAAGCGACCTCTACGCCCAGGTTTTCGCGACCGTCGCCAAGGGCATCGGCGTCACCGTCTTCGTCACGATGGTCGCTTTCGCGCTGGCCTCGGCAACCGGGCTCGGCATTGCGCTGATGGGGCTGTCGGGGTCACGCTGGCTGCGCCAGATCGCTCGCTTCTATGTCGAGATCATTCGCGGCGTGCCGATGCTGGTGCTGTTGTTCTGGATCGCCTTCGCCGGCGCGCCGGCCTTTGTCGCGGGATGGAACGCGCTAACGGCGCCGCTGCAAAGCGCCGGCCTGTTCGGCGAGCTAATGATACGCGACGTGTCGTTGCTGTGGCGCGCGATCATGGCGCTGACAATCGGCTACTCGGCTTTCATCTCGGAGGTCTTCCGCGCCGGCATCCAGGCGGTCGAGAAGGGCCAGATCGAGGCGGCGAAGGCGCTGGGGCTGACGCGCACGCAGCGTTTTCGGCTGATCGTCTTTCCGCAGGCGATCCGCACCATCCTGCCGCCGCTCGGCAATGATTTCGTCGCCATGGTCAAGGATTCCTCGCTGGTCTCGGTGCTCGGCGTCGCCGACATCACCCAGATGGGCAAGATCTACGCCGCCGGCTCGTTCCGCTTCTTCGAGACCTATTCGATCGTCGCCTATATCTATCTCATCCTGACGGTCGGCCTGTCGCTGGCCCTGCGGGCGCTGGAGAAGCGGCTGCGCCGCCAGGATGAGCAATAGCCGGCAGGCGAGGACAGCACTACCATTGCGGCCAGTATGTTTGGAGGATCAGATCCATGATCAGCGATAAGGCCAATGCGGCGCTGGATGCGGTCTATACGGCCGATACGCCGGAAGCACTGGCGCAAGCCTATGCCGCATGGGCGGCGACCTATGACAGCGAAACGGCCTCGCTCGGTTATCTCCTGCCGTTCCTGATCGCCGCCTGGGTGGCGCGCCATGTGCCGTCAGGCGAGGGGCCGCTGCTCGACGCTGGCTGCGGCACCGGCCTGTCGGGACCGTCGCTCAAGGCGCTGGGCTATCATGACATCGCCGGGCTCGACCTGTCGACTGAAATGCTTGACATCGCCGGCAGCCGGCAGGCCTACAGCGAGCTGAAACAGGCGATGCTCGGCAGTCCGCTGCCCTGGCCGAACGGGTACTTTCGCGCCTTCTTCTCGACCGGCGTGTTCACCATCAGCCATGCACCGACCTCCGCCCTGCACGAACTGGTGCGCATCACCAGGAAGGGCGGCCACGCCATCTTCACCGTTCGCGACCAGGTTTTTGCGAGCGGCGGGTTTCAGGCGACGTTCGACGAACTGGAGCAGGCGAAAAAATGGCGGCCGGTCGAGGAGAGCCCGTGGTTCCGCTGCTATGCGATCGCCGAGCCCGAGGCGATGGTGAAGACATTTGTGTTCGAGGTGGTTTGAATACCGGTTTGCAGCCGCAATTGCCGAAAAGCCAAAACATTGATATGAGCCACGCCATGGAACAGCTTTTTGGCGATCCGGCTTACAAGGGTTTCGTGCTGCAGGACAGAAAGCGCCTGCCGTCGCGATTCTCGGCGCGCGTTTCCGGCGCTCTGACCAGCCGACTTCGCTAGGCCGTGTTCGCCGGCTAGCCGGCGCTAGTCGCTTCCCATATTCATATCGACGGATTTACGCACATGAGCGCACTGCGCACCCTCTACGACAAGATATTCGACGACCATGTCGTCGACCGCCAGGACGACGGCACCTGCCTGCTCTACATCGATCGTCACCTCGTCCATGAAGTGACCAGCCCGCAAGCTTTCGAAGGCCTGCGCATGACCGGTAGAAAGGTCCGCCATCCGGAAAAGACGCTGGCCGTGGTCGATCACAATGTATCGACCTCGCCCGAACGCAAGTTCGGTATCAAGAACGAGGAAAGCCGCATCCAGGTCGAGGCGCTGGCCAAGAACGCCAAGGATTTTGGCGTCGAATATTATTCCGAGAAGGATATCCGCCAGGGCATCGTCCACATCATCGGTCCGGAGCAGGGTTTTACGCTGCCCGGCATGACCATCGTCTGCGGCGACAGCCACACCTCGACGCATGGTGCTTTCGGCGCGTTAGCGCACGGCATCGGCACGTCCGAAGTCGAGCATGTGCTGGCCACGCAGACGCTTATCCAGCGCAAGGCCAGGAACATGCTGGTGCGCGTCGACGGCGTGCTGCCCGAAGGCGTCACCGCCAAGGACATCATATTGGCGATCATCGGCGAGATCGGCACTGCCGGCGGCACCGGCTACGTCATCGAATATGCCGGCGAAGCGATCCGCGCGCTGTCCATGGAAGGCCGCATGACCATCTGCAACATGTCGATCGAGGGCGGCGCCCGGGCCGGCCTGATCGCGCCTGACGAGACGACCTTCGCCTATGTCAAGGACAAGCCGCGCGCGCCGAAGGGCGAGGCGTGGGACGCCGCGCTCGCCTACTGGAAGACGCTGCAGTCTGACGAGGGCGCGCATTTCGACAAGGTGGTCGTGCTTGACGCCGCGAAACTGCCGCCGATCGTCTCCTGGGGTTCCTCGCCCGAGGACGTCGTCTCGGTCCAGGGCACAGTACCGAACCCCGACGATATCAGCGATGAGAACAAGCGTACGTCCAAGCAGCGCGCGCTCGACTATATGGGCCTGACCCCGGGCACCAAGATTACCGATATCGCGCTCGACCGCGTCTTCATCGGCTCCTGCACCAACGGCCGCATCGAGGATCTGCGCGCTGTCGCCAAGGTGGTCGAGGGCAAAAAAGTCAGTCCTCACGTCGATGCAATGATCGTGCCGGGCTCCGGTCTGGTCAAGGAGCAGGCGGAGGCCGAAGGTCTCGACAAGATCTTTGTCGCCGCCGGCTTCGACTGGCGCGAGCCGGGCTGCTCGATGTGCCTTGCCATGAACGACGACCGGCTGAAGCCGCATGAGCGCTGCGCCTCGACCTCGAACCGCAATTTCGAGGGCCGTCAGGGTTTTAAGGGCCGCACCCATCTGGTGTCGCCGGCGATGGCGGCGGCGGCGGCGATCGCCGGCCATTTCGTCGACATCCGCGAGTGGAAATAACCCGATGACGATATGCCAGAACCCGAACCGCGATGCGGTTCGGGTTTTCTTCACCCTGGGCGCCTGACGATCTCATGGAACTGCTCGCGCCGGCCGGGCTGCTCCGCGGCGACCACTAGTACCTTTTCACAGTGGTT
>NZ_CAKXZT010000017.1:970-1738 GCF_935825525.1 Mesorhizobium escarrei | reverse complement strand
AGACGTCGAAGCTCGTTTTGGAGCGAGATCAGCCCGAGCGCATTGAAGAAAGCCTTGCGGAAAGCGTCGTTCATGTGACTGGCCCCGGCGTTCCACCATGGGCCGCGGCCATTGCTGGCCGAGTCACGTGCGCGTTGCTCTGTCAGACCTCGTTGCACCAGTCGTGTTCGCCGGGTGGTGGGTCGTTTCCATTGCCGCCATAGCACGCAGCGCAGTTTGCGCCGCAGCCAGCCGTCCAGTTCCTCCAGAATCCCCTTTCCTTCGGTCAGCCGGAAATAAGCAATCCAGCCACGCAGGATCGGGGCGAGGTGTTTGACGGTGGCGGCAAGGGCGCAACCACGCCCAGCCCGAAACGCGGCCCTCAGCTTGTCCCGCAGCCGCGCCACGCTCGACCGCGCAATCAACAGGCGCGGTGCTTTGTGGGCGGTCATGGTGTAGCCGAGGAAGGTGCGCTTCCACGGTCGGTCCACGGCGCTCTTGTCGCCGTTGACTTTTAGCTTCAGCCGCTCGGCCAAGAACCGGGTGAGCGAGGCCATGATGCGCTCACCGGCACGCTGCGACCGCACATAGACGTTGCAGTCGTCGGCGTAACGGCAGAAGGCATGACCACGCCGCTCCAGTTCCTTGTCGAGATCGTCGAGCAGGATGTTCGACAGCAGCGGCGAGAGCGGCCCGCCTTGCGGCGTCCCTTCGCTGCGCACCGTCTCGACCCCGCCCGTCATCAACCCTGCCTGCAGGTAGCGGCGGATCAACCGCAGCACCCGCTTG
>NZ_CAKXZT010000017.1:0-960 GCF_935825525.1 Mesorhizobium escarrei | reverse complement strand
CAGAACCGCATCATGGGCGCTCCGCCCCGGCCGGAAGCCGTAGGAGGAGTCGGAGAAGTCCGGATCGAAGATCGGCATCAGCACCTGATGCATCGCCTGCTGAATGAGCCGGTCCAGGACGGTCGGGATGCCCAGTTGGCGCATTCCCTTGCCGCCGGGCTTGGGGATTTTCACCCCGCGCACCAACGCCGGTCTGTAACGACCCGCCAGCAGCTCTTCTCTGATGCGCGGCCAGTGCTCCGTGAGGTGGGGCTTCAGCTGCACAACCGTCATCTTGTCGATGCCCGGTGCGCCCTTTTTCCTCACCACCCGGTGGTAAGCCGCCATCATGTTCTCGCGGCTGAGGATCATCTCCATCAGTCGCCCGTCTGCCTCCGGTCGAGAGGGTGACGGTCCTGCCGTGGGGCTCGATGCAACCGATGCCTGCTTTCGCGGCTTCCGGCCGCTGCTCCAGGTTTCGGCACGGAGGTTTTCGGCTCCGTCTTCTGCATCTTGTCCAACCATCGAAAGACCGTTCTCCGTCCGGCACTTCGTGTTCAGCCCTTCGCCGTTTGGTCCGGCTACTACGGCCTCTGCTGACTCCTGCCGACCCATCCCGGCGCCTCTCGGCGGCGGTAGCACACCCGTTTCCGGGGGCAGGTCGGCAGACCTCCCAGGGTAAGACGCGTGACCTTCGTGCCATATACCTGTCGCATCTACGGCCGCACCCTCCGGGTGATATCGGGCTTCGGGTTTTGTCGCCCCCTCGCCCGGATGCGAACGCCTCATATGCTCTTCCTGTTCGTCAGGCCGGCACTTTGCTTGCAGCTTCCTTCAGACCCCGCCTCGCGACGACGCCCTTGCTGTTCGGCTAGCGGTTCCCATCACCAGGGTCCGCAGAGGACTTTCACCTCCAAGTCATTGGCCGGATACCATCCCGGCCGAACGGTGCTTGCGCACCACGCACCATGCCTGGCGCAC
>NZ_CAKXZT010000016.1 GCF_935825525.1 Mesorhizobium escarrei | reverse complement strand
GGAGAGACTGCAGCGGAAAACCTCCCGGTCTGCCTTCTCGATCACCTCATGAACGTGAACACAACGCCCAGCCCAAGGATGCCATGGATAAAGAAACTTGCGTTCCTCGGTCCTGTGGGCGTTCTTTCGTCGTGTTGTTCAACACCGAACGCCCGCATCAGGCGCTCGATATGGCCTGCCCTGCCGAGCGCTACAGCCTCTCGCCGCGCCCCTATCGGGGACTGCCGCAGCTCGACTACCCTTTCCACGACAAGGCAGTCACCGTCACCACCTGCGGGCGCATCTGCTACAATCGCAAGAAGATCAATCTCAGCCAGGTCTTCGCCGGCCAGACCGTCGGCGTCAAACAGGTCGACGACCGAATCTGGCTGGCCAGCTTCATGGACTATGATCTGGGATATTTCGACGATGAGACATGCAGGCTCGAACCACTCGAAAACCCTTTCGGGC
>NZ_CAKXZT010000015.1 GCF_935825525.1 Mesorhizobium escarrei | reverse complement strand
CGACTGACGGATATAGACGAAGGCACTGCGCGCAAGATGCTCAGCTGTGATCTTGTTCATCTGCGATCCCCCCGTTTGCCAGAGCCATCGCGATCTCGCGCAGCAGCGTCTCCACCAGCATCGTCAGCTCGATCTCCTGTGCCCGCGTCAGCACAACGCTTGGCTCGCCTTCTTCGAACAGGCTTGGCTGGGGACTTTCGAATTGGCGCTTCATTGCGATCTTTCTCCATCGTTGAGTCGGACTGGAGAAATCCTAAAAGCGCATCGATCTCGGCGCGCAGGGATTGCAAGGTCCCAAGGGAAAACCGTGGCTCAGCCGATAGCGTGAAGTGCGTCGCCGCCTCGCGC
>NZ_CAKXZT010000014.1 GCF_935825525.1 Mesorhizobium escarrei | reverse complement strand
GCCTTCGTCTATATCCGTCAGTCGACGGCCGATCAGCTTATGCACAATCAGGAGAGCCAGCGCCGGCAATACGGACTCGCCGATCGCGCTCGCCAGCTCGGCTGGGCGAAGATCGAGGTCATCGACGATGATCTCGGCCGCTCGGGCGGCGGCATTAATCGACCAGGTTTCGAGCGGCTCCTGGCGGCGATCTGCGAAGGGCATGCGGGCGCCGTGTTCGCGATCGAGGCCTCTCGGTTGGCGCGCAACGGCCGCGACTGGCATACGCTGATCGAGTTCTGTGGATTGGTCGGGACCGTCATCGTCGACGAGGACGGAATCTACGATCCCCGGCATCCCAATGATCGGCTATTGCTTGGTATGAAGGGCACGATGAGCGAGCTCGAGTTGTCACTGTTCCGTCAGCGCTCGCAAGAGGCACTGAAGCAGAAAGCCCGCCGGGGCGCGCTGTTCCTCGGTGTCGCCGCCGGCTATGTGAAGACCGGGCGCGAGCGGATCGAGAAGGATCCAGACCAGCGCGTGCAGGACGCGTTGAGGCTGGTGTTCGCGAAGTTCGCCGAGCTACAGAGCGTGCGGCAGGTCCATATGTGGTTCAGAGACGAAGGCATCGCTTTGCCCGTTAAGTCGCATG
>NZ_CAKXZT010000013.1:83319-106989 GCF_935825525.1 Mesorhizobium escarrei | reverse complement strand
GTGGGGTGACCTACGCGCTTACGATCTTTTGCGCGAGATGATCGGCTTTGCCGCCGAGCGGTTGATGGCGCTGGAGGTGGGGCGCCGCCACCGTGCCGGCCATGGCGAGAAGAACCCGCGCTGCGGACGGCCCAGCGCAACGGCTACCGCGAGCGGGATTGGGAGACCCGCGCCGGAACCGTCCCTGCGCATTGCCAAGCTCAGGAAGGGCTCCTACTTTCCCGGATTCGTGGAGCCGCGGCGCATGGCCGAGAATGATGACGCATCCTGACGGCGCGCAGTCGATGCGGCCTAGCCGACGGTCTCGCTTTCCGGGGTCCAGGCTTCTGGCTGGTCGAGCACAGAGACCGCGCGAACATGGCAGCGAACTTTATGCCCGACATCACGCGTGCTGAGCTCATAGCTTGTGCCGGTTTCGCCCACGATCGGAACGCCGTCACGATACCATAGACACTCTATTTGCGACGCAATAACGTTCGGTACGACGGTCAGCGCCTGGCCCGGTGAAGCCTGGCCCGAGAAGGCCGGCAATGCGCTGAAGCCCGTCGGGACCCTAGCCAGATCCGTTTCCGTCTGGCGGACCCGTATATAGTCAATCACCATGTCATACGTCTGCGACGGGTCCGGTTGAGCGCGCCCCTTTTTTTCATCGTAAGCGAAATCCACCATGATGTATTTTTTCGCTGCGAGTTCCGGCGTCGTCGGAACGCGCGCCACTTCACGGCCGTCGATCACGAAATAAGTATAATCATCCTCGATCTGCGCGTACCACGTATGAAATTCGCCATCGTATACGTCGATTGTTCCGGGAAAGCCACTCGATGGGTCGACTTGATAGCCGGCGATTTTCCGGCGTACGTCACGCGGGGCGATACGTGGATCTGCATAGCCTAGTCTGGGTTTGTGCACGTGCTGGCTGATGTTGATATAGGCCCCATTGAGGCCGTCATACTCCCAAAAGTCTGTCTCGAGACGATTGCGCGTCCGCCAGAACAGGTGCTCCTTGCCATATGCCCAAAATGCAGGAAAAAACCCAGGGCGAGGCGCTGCGATCTTCGGCAGTCTGGCGCGGATCTCAAAGATCCCCTTTCCCCAGCACCGCCCCTGGCCATTGTTGTTCACGGAAGAGAACGCACCTGTTCTCCAACGGCCCTTATGCAAGAGCCGGAGCGCCAGCGTGTGGCTGGTGGCGTCGTGCACATAGGAGGAGGGCGACGCCGAGATCGGCGGGGTAACGGCGTCAACACCGACGGTCGTCAGATGGGTCGGCGCATACCAGATGCTGCTTTGCTCGCCTTTGGAATCATCGACAACCGAGTTGGATTCGAAGTCGTCAAAAAAAACCGTTGTGTAAGCGCGGATCGGCGGCGCCGCCTCACCACGATGAGCATATCGCCGCTCTTTGCCGATGGCTGCCCAGGACGCCCACGAGGCCGAATCGAATTCATAACGAGCGGGTTTGTCGTTCGCATCCAGGGCTGAAGGAGGGCTCTGGCGATAGGGAAGATCTTCGGGCAGGTCGGCTTGCCGGCCGGCGCGCCACATGCCCCATCCCATCAGCTTCTCGATCTGCGAGTCATTTAGTTCGCTTTGCCCGATGATCACGCAATCGATCGCGACATCGGACTTCATCGGATTGTTCACATCGCCCATGAAGCTCTGCGATTTCATCCGGTTGGGTGTCAATGCATAAATCGTCTGGCCGGCCGTCTTGACGCCATTCACCACGGCCTGCATCACGAATCCGCGGCGGTACCCGACCATGACATTCCAGTCGCCAAAATCTGTCGAGCATTGCCCTTCCTCGCTCTTAATCTTACCGTCATCGATCTGCGAAACGAATGCGCCTGCCGAAGGCCTGAAACAGACCCGCGGCTGGCGATGCACCGAGCCACCCTCCGCTCCATTGGCGCAAAGAACGGAAACGTCATTCGCGTCGGCGTTGACTGCCGAATTGCACCGGGCGATCACCAACCACCAGCGGTGAAGATACGGGGCATCGTTATCGGCGGGCCAGATCAATGCCTGTTTCGTGCCCTTCTTGAAGAGAACGCCGCCGTTATTCGGAAGCTTTGACGGGCGCAGGGAAGGCTCGGCTTGCACCGCAGCCACCGGTTTCACGCCGCCGGATTGCCACGAGGAGACTTCGCCTTCGGCCAGATCCTCCTGATGCCAGGATTTCACGATCAACTCGGGGAACAGACCAGGATGCCAGGAGTGAGTTTTCGGCTGCGAGCCTTGCGCCGGACCGGCGGCGCGAGCATTCCATCCTACGCGACCGGATGCCGTCAGCACAAGGGCGCCGCATGCGGCCCGCGCCAGATCCCGGCGGGAGATACGGTTAATCATCATCGTGTCCCTTACTTATCTCACGTCGCGCCAAATTGCTGGTCTCGGGGTAGGACTCCACCATGGACACTTTATCGCGCTGCTCCTCGCAAGCTCCTCAGGATATCGTCGGCGGTGTGGCTTTTCTGCGACAGCCTGCTAGTCTCTCGGAAGAGATTCGGAGAGGATGCGTGCGCGGCGGCGACAATCGGACGGGCGAGCTGTTCAGCTACGTTGATCTTGAGGCGCTGGTGCGGGGGATTGCGGAGCATCCGGATGATCGTGAACGAAGCGCTGGTCGCGCTGGAACGGGAGTTTGCGGCGCTGTACTCGCCTATCGGGCGGCCATCTATCCGGCCGGAGAAGCTGCGGGCGATGCTGTTGCAGGCGTTCTACTCAATCCGCTCGGAACGGCTTTTGATGGAGCGGCTGGACTACGACCTTCTTTTCCGCCGGTTCGTCAGTATCGGCGTCGACGATGCGGCGTGGGCGGGGCGGCATTGCAAAATAAGCTCTTCCCTCACTCTCGCCGACGCGGTGAAGAAGACCGGCATAAGCCGGTCCTAGCCTGATTGACTGACGGCCAATAGCTTCGACGATGGTCTAGGTGTGGAGCCTCAACCGGTTGTCCTCGGACAATCCGAGGCGACTGATTGGCGGTTTGGACTCTTTAGACTGCCGTGCGGCCGGTGCAATTGTAACGGTGAAGCCAGACAGGCAGCTCAGCGGCGCGATGGTTGGAAGTCGGGTATGCGACGGCATAGGCCTATTCCGTGAGCGCGGTCTGGATGAAGCGTTCGGCCTTGCCGTGTGTAGGGCCTGGTGCGGATGTGCTTGAGGCCCAAGTCTCGGCAGGCGTTTGCGAAGGCCCTTGATCGATAGCATGAACCGTTGTCGGTCATGACCCGGCTGACAATGACACCCATGCTGGCGTAGTAGGCGACGCTCGCCGTGAGGAAAGCGACGGCACTTTCCTTCCTCTCGTCGGGCAGGATCTGCGAGAAGGCAATTCGGGAGGCATCGTCGATGCAAACGTGGACGAACTCCCAACCGGCATGTCGGGACCTGCCCTGCTGCCGGTCATCGGTGATGCGGTGGCCGACGCGCTCGAAGCGGCCAAGCTTCTTGATGTCGATGTGGATCATCTCGCCGGGATGCTCGCGCTCGTACCGAACCACCGGTGCGGCCGGCTCGATGTCCCTGGACCGCGACAGGCCGGCACGCTTCAACACTCGGCTGACCGTGGCGGGCGATACGCCAACGTGTTGAGCGATGTGAGTGCCGCTCCAGCGCTGGCGCAGCAGCGCGACGATGCGCTCGACAGTTGACGAGTCCGTCGCCTGCGGCATGTGGCACGGTCGTGACGAGTGGTCGACCATGCCCGGCCTGCCTTCGACCTTGAATCGCTCCACCCAGCGCGCCACGATTTTCGCCGACACACCGTAGACCAGCGCCGCTTGGGCTTTGGAAAAATGGCCTGCAAAGACCGACAGCGCCCATCTCCTCTCGACGTAGTGGCGTCAAACGGGCATTCTCATGGATGTTCATTCGGACCCTCCGGTGAGTGCTGAAGCTTGGTAACTCCAGTCTCCCCGGTCCGGTCCGAATGGGCAACCTCCTGAAAGCTCACATCTAGGGCACCAGCTGGTTCGAATTGGCCTAGTTCTAATAAAGCTGGCCCTTTATAGTCAGTCTTGTGTGAGGCTACTGCAGAGCTCAGCGAGCCGGAGTTACCCCATGTTCAATCCCGTAGACGATATCACCTTGTCGCGCGAGCGGATGAATGCGAAGCGCATGCGCCATTTCGTCCCTAACTATCTCGAGCCGCTGCTCTCGAAGGAGTGGGAGATCGTTAGCATCGGCTGCGGCTCGGGAATAGACGTCGAGATGCTGCGCGCCAGCGGCTATCGTGCCTATGGCTTCGATCCGAGCCGCGACAATCAGTTCGGCTTGCGCAAATCCGAGACGCGCCCATTCCTGCGATCCGGCCGCGTCGAGGATCGGCCGTTCGGCGACAAGAAGTTCGACTTTGCATATGCGCTCGAGGTCATCGAGCACGTCGGCTGCCGCAATTACGGCACTCACCTGCTGCCGAATTGGCAAGAGGAACGCCGGGGATTTCTCGCAGAGTCGTTGGCGCTGCTTCGGCCGGGCGGCCACCTCTTCCTGAGCACGAGCAACCGGGTCTGCCCCTTCGATCCCGGGCACAAGCACACGTATAGCAGTCTGGGACGCATGGGTGCGCGCTACGGAGTCGGCGTGTCCGTTCCGTGGCACGAGGAAAACTTTCTGTTCTCGTATCAGCAGATTTCGAAAGAAATCCGGATGATCGTTCCGACAGCGAAGGTCACCACGGCACCAATTGCAAGCTACCCGTCGATCGCCGGGGAGAAAAGCTTCAAGGGACGTCTCGTCAAAGGCCTGCTGTCGCTCATCGATTTCGAGCCGTTGCGGCGCAGTCCGGCGGCCCCGATTCTGGCAGTCGTGGTCGAAGTCTAATTTGCCGTGTTGCGACACTTTGGGGAGCGCAACGAAAAGTCCCAGGCGCCGCTACCTCGTTTCGAAGGTGATGGACTATTACATCGCATTCGACGGGCGATTGCGCGCGGCCTCCGTGCGGGTCGCGGTTCAATGTCTCCTGCACCACCAGCGCCAGGCCCGGGAAGCCTAATCGATATCCAGATCGCGCACATGTCCAGCTCCCCGCTCACAGGCAATCAAGCTGAAGTAGCCAAGGTCGCACCCGACATCGAGAACGCTTTTACCTGCCAGGTCCTGTCCAAACGCAATATCACACAAGTCCAGCCGCCGAACCCTAGTGTACGCCGTCCAAGGGGCAGGTCAATCGCTTGGCAACCCAGTTCATCGGTGCATAAGAAGTGATCGATTGCCTCCTCGGTCCATTCCACTCGCTGGGGAGTCAGTGTCGCGCCCATAGTCGTTGGTCCCTCACTTCAGCTTCTTGGATGTCATGCTTTGCAGGACTTCAACGCCGTATTTCCCGAAGATAAGCGAGGCTCTCAGATAGAGAGTGACAACGGACAATGTACCTATAACGAGAAGCCCGGTTGCGAGCACAAGATAGTCGGGCGATCCGGCAAGCAGCATTTTGACCGCCGAGCCGGTGGCGAACACCGCAGCGGCGAATGCGACAGGCGGCACATGGACGAGCGCGAAATCCAGAGCTGATAATCCTGTCATCCGACAACTGACCGCCGCATAAAGGATGAAACTCGTCACAATGGCGCCGGAGACTGCAAACGCCACCGCGTTCACGCCGTAGGGCGCCGAGAAGAATGCGAATGAAGCGACAAGGGCCATGTAGGTGATTTGCATGGAGGCCGATCGGTAGCTGCGGCCTGTCGCAAGCATCACGGCTCCGCACACTTTGTAACCGACGCGGAAATAAATTACTGCAGAGAATGCGATAACAGGAGGGACGGCGTCCATCCATTTCTGGCCGAGGACTGTCAAGACAAGCTCTTTCGCAAAACAGCATAGAAACGCGCTAGTCGGTAGGGCAAGCGCCGCCGTCAACGCATAACCCTTGAGTTGAGCGGTGCGGAGCCTCGCCTTATCGTGATGAACCTTCGACAGGAGCGGGAAAACCACGCTCTTGTTCAGATTGCCGAACAGATTTGCCGGCATCGCGATCAGATAAAACGCTCGCGAATAAATGCCCAGCTCTGCGGTGCCGATCAAGCGCGCGACAATAACATTGTCGATATATGTGGCGGTGAAGCTCGATATACCGGCCAGCGAATAGCCCAGGCTCTGGCTGCGGATATCGCGGTAGGACTGCATGTCGAAACGGGGACTCACGAGATAGTCCCTGGCAATGAAAAAATAGATGCTGGCCAGGATGAACGCCTCGGCCATGTACGCGACCACCAAGGCCCAATAGCTGAGCCCAAAATAGGCAAGCGGAATGGCCAGGCCGACGTGGGAAGCAGTCCATGAGACCAGCCTCGCCATGGAGGATATTTTGAATTTCAGGTGCCGCGACAAAATGGCCTCAACGGTCAGATTGAACGCGTTCGCGACCATCATGACCGCTAGGACGCGCGAAACGAGGACCAATTCCGGCACATGAAGGAAATCGGCGATCTGACCTGCAAGCAGCCACTGAAGCACAGCAAGGCAGGTGGCGATCAGCAGAGACAGGAACGAGATGGTTCCCATATGGCGCCTATCGAGATCCTTCCGCTGGATCACGACGTGCGACATGCCGAGATCGGCGATTGTGTTGCCGAGGGCCCCCACGATCAGCGCGGCGCCAACGACACCATATTCCTGAGGAGAAAGCAGGCGAGCGAGGACAGCCGTGACAAAGATGTTTAATATGATCCGAGCCAGGAACACGGCACCCGACCACGAGAGGCCGCTGGCTGCCCTTCTTGTCAGCTTCCTATGTTCAGCTATTTGATCCAAGTTGACTTGACCCAGACTGTCCAATTGGTCCGCGGCGCTTCAGTTCATGCAAGCGCGCCCCAATATCGTAAACTATTTTTCTCGCCCACGCCTCGCGGGTAAACTCGCGCTCCATTCTCCGTTTTGCGTTTTCACCAAGCCGCGTCCGCAACTCGGTATTGTCGCGCAATTGGGTCAGCCCCCGAGTCCAGTCCATAACATCATCCGGGGAGCAAAGAAGTGCGGTTTCGCCACCGGTGAATATTTCTCGCAAAACCGGAAGATCGCTGCAGAGGATGGCTTTTCCATGCGCCATGTATTCGAATGCCTTCAGGGGCGACATCCAATCGGACAGGTTCGCCGTTTTATTGCCGACGCCACGTACAACTCGCTGATAGGGCGCGAGCACCACGTCGAAAGCCGCGAGGAACGACGGGATCCGAGCATGCGGCACATATCCGTGAAAGATGATATTTCTCTCAGATTCTGCCCGAGCCCGCCATTGGTCGATGTCATGCTGCGCCCCACCGACGATATGAAAGGTGGCCCAAGGGCTGGCTTGCGCAAGAGGAAGTATGACCTCCATTCCTTTTCCTGGATAAAGTTGCCCCGCATATCCGACATTGAAATCTCCGCAGAGCGGGATCGCGTCTTGCTCCAGCGCTTTAACGAGATCGCCACCGAGCGGCATGGACAGGATGCGACCTGATAGCTCGGGCCACCGGCTTTCAAAGTGTTTCCTCAACGCTTCGCTGATGACAACGAGCGAAAGAAGGTTTTTCGACTTCGCCAAGTTGTCGAAGCGCCTAATGACGGCTCGGTGCTCGGTATCAATCGAGCTATGCAGCTCCAGCACTGTCGGAACGCCGGCCGCAGCCGTAGCCCTGGCAACGGAGATCGACCGTGTGATCACGGCATCGCGCGCCGTCAGCCATGCAAGCAACGACACGGCACCGCCAAAGGCGAGCTTTCGGGCTGGAATACGACCGAATGGTATGTGCCACAAACCAAAACGCCGCTCTGGATCGTAGGCCTTCCTGATTTCGCCCCACTTGTTTGTGCCGGATCGATCAAGGGGAATTGCAAGGACGATTCTGCAGCCGATTGCATGAAACGCACTGCATGCCTTCACGACCTGTACGGCGTTTGCCGCTTGGCTTGGAATAGGCACGGGATGCGCGTAGACAAGCTTCAAATTACTCATTCCTTTGGCCCCAATCACCGTTTCCGCGGTCATTTCATGAAGCACCGGTTCCCTGAAACCGGTTTGCCGCCTGCAGCAGCAGTCGGCGTATTCCACTGGCGCGTGCAAAATCGAGAGGCCATGAGAGAAATGGCAGCCGCCCGCGCACCAACGACGCCGCCCGTATGAGAACGCGTTCCAGGCGGAAAGAGACCTGGCGCTGAACGGCCTGGTAGTGGAATTCGATCTCTCGCTTGTTTTTGAGCGAAAGTCCTGGATAAGGTTGCCAGGACGCCCTGGCCGCTTCGAGGTTGAACCGCGGAAAGGGTGGCAGAGTAAATTCGGTTCGCAGACGCTCCATCGACGGTTCCAGCATCGAAAGGAGCTCGGCCCTTTTATCGGGTGAGAGATATTCGTGATTGTTGTTGGGGCTTGCTATTCTCTTATCTACTGCTGCAAAGATCCTACGTTCCAATTTGCGCTCGGAATATCGAATATGTTCATTTCTGCACCGCTTATATTCCAGGAGATCTCGGCTTAGCGGCTCATTGGCGCGAAGATGTGGTTTTGTGAAAGAGGAGATATCCCCAATTCCGAGAGCATGCCGCACGAAATCATTGATCAGATTCGGCAGAGCCGCTTCGTAAGCGCGCACCGAGCAAGCGGTGCTCCCAAAGACATCGCGCCAGATCGATAGGTAACGATGATAGTCCAGCATGTCATAAACTATGCTGAGAAAGTCGCCAACATCGCCGCTAAACAGAGCGCCCTTCTTTACATTTTGATTGTAAAGTGACTCAAGATAACAATATGGCCTTCGTACGTAGCAAATTATGTGGCATTCCACGTGGGCAGGAATAGCGTCGTGCAGGCGCTCAATGAGACTGCGCTCTTTCGCAAGGACCTCCGCGCTCGTTTTCTGGGCGTGGAAGCATTCCAGATACCGCACCATAGCATAAAGATTTTCGGAGCTTGCGATGATTGTGTCAGCTCCGTTTTGCTCTGCCTTTCTCAAACTCTCAAGAATGAAATTCCGGAGCCTCTCTTGCCCATCTACCAAAGGTGCGTTCACAAGACTATTGCAATGGAACTCGTATGCTGGCGACGCGTAGTACATGCCATGCTCGCCCAATCCCTTTCCGTTTGCGCAAAGGAATTGCTGTAGCGCCGTGCTTCCCGTCTTATGCGTGCCGATATGGAGGATGAGCCTCATCTTACTTTTGCCGGCACGTGAGCTGACGCATGGCGATCTTTCTGCATAAGCGTCGCGAAGAGACTCATTTGCCGTGTTGCGACGCTTTCCATGCTGAATCGCGCAGCGACAGTTTGTACTGCGCGGCGCGCCATCGCATTGCGCTCGGCTTCCGATAGGCCCAGCGCGCGAAGCAGGAGCCGGCTATACTCCACATGCGAGCGAGCCAGAAAGCCGCTGCGCTCATGCTCCACAATGTCGGACGCACCGCTGACATCGGTGATGATCGGGACCACACCGCAACTCATGGCCTCGAGCAGGGCGTTCGACATCCCTTCCGACACCGAGGTGGAAAGATAGAAGTCAGCCTTCCACAGGAATGGAAAGACATCTTCGACCGCCCCGGCGAATGTGACCTTGCCGGAAAGGCATAACCGGGCCGACTGTTCCTCGAGCGCGGCGCGGCACTGGCCATCGCCCAGGATGGTGAGTTGCGCCTTTGCGTCGGCGGGAAGTGCCGCGAACGCATCGATCATGTGCTCGAGGCATTTTTCCGGATCGAGGCGGCCAAGGCAGATAAAGCGTCGGCTGCCATCGGCGTTCGGCTCGCGGCGCGGCTTGCGGGGCAGATCGATCCCATTCGGAATCATATGAATGCGATCCGCGCCGATGCCATGTCTCTTCAGATCACCAGCGATCTGGCGGCTATTGGCGATGAAGGCTGTGACGTGACGTTTAATCAAGGCGGACGCCCAGCGACCGATGATTTTCTTTTCGCGCACAACGTCGAGATCGAAACACCGTCCGCCCCGGCCCAATTTTGCGAGAACCGGTTTGCGCAGGAGGGCTCCTGCCAATGCCGCCGGAACAGCGTGAAGTCGGGAATGGATGATATGTACGACATCGAATTCGTCGCGACGGCGCAGCATCCAGATCACAACCTGGACACACCACGACAGGAACGACAGCATGTGCCGCCCCCCTAAATTGGGCGCCGCGCGCAAACGAAGGCGCTCGATGGGCACCCCGTCGATGGCGGACCGTTTCGGCGTCGAGTGCGACAATCTGGGTGCCAGAATGGTTGCGGAAACGCCCCTTTCAACCAGCATCCGAGCAAATCGGCGCGTCTGTTGTTCGGCACCGCCATATGACTCAGGAAAATAGGTTGGGAGCACGAGCAGAATACGTATGCTCGGAAGAACTTCGGCTTGGGGGGGCTTCATCGGATGAGCAGAAGCGATCTCCGTTACAGTCATATCAATCCCGCCGGACAGCGTAGCTGGAGCCATTGGCGGCCACCCCTTCATCGCGGAAGCGCCACATTTCCGACAGGAGGCCTTGTCGGCACTCCCTTGCTTGCCCGATGCTGGTCAAGAGCCTCCCGGTAAATGGCACCGGTCCGCTTGCCCATCAGCTTGACGTCCCAGTTCGAAAGATCCGTCGCCGCGGCGGCACCTTGGGCGAGGCAGGCCAGTCTTGCACGATCCTCCAGGAGGGCGGAAATAGCGTCGGCCATGGCTGCCATATCATCTGCGGGTGTAATCACACCGTTGATACCAGGGCGGAGCACTTCGCGAAGACCTGGCAGATCGCAAGCGACGCAGGGCTTGCCACCGGCGAGATATTGCATGACCACGCGGGGCAATCCCTCCCGCATGGAACAGAGCAGGCAGAGATCCGCGAGCGCGATCAGCCGCTCGGGGTCGTCCCGATAACCGGTAAAGACCACTTGCCGCTCGAGCCCGAGCCGCTTGGCCTGCGTTTCCGCGGCCGAGCGAAGCGGCCCGTCGCCCGCGAGCACAAGCACCGCGTCGTGTAACCGGATGGCGACTTTGTTGAAAGCGTCCAGAAATTCCGTGTGTCGCTTGCGTGGCTCGAAAGCCGCAATCATCAAGAGCACGGAAGGGCGCGGCGCGTCCGGGGTCAAGCGCAACAAATTGCGCCAACCGTCGGGCGGACCGGCGTTGCGAAAACGATCGAGATCGAATCCGGAATGGACGACATAATGCTTGTCTGGATGTCCCACTCCTGCGCTCAAGCATAAGTCACGGATGCCCTCGCTCACACTGATGAACGCGCTGGTGATCGGCGCTGCCAACTTTTCCAAGGCGAGATAAGCAAACCGCTCGGCGACGCCGACATTGACAAAAGGCACGATATGCACGCCATGAACGATCGCTGGAACGCCCGCCGCCCATGCGGCGAGACGCCCGAGAATGCCTGCCTTGCTGGTGTGCGTATGTACGATGTCGGCATTCAAGGCGCGGAATCTCCGGATGAGCGCCAACAATGCCCGCATGTCGGAGACAGGCGAAATGGACCGAGTCAGGCCCGGGACGCCAATGAGTTCCACCCGCGGGTCCACTTTAGCTATGATTTCCGGCTGGACCGTCTCGCCATGTAGCAGGACAACATCATGCCCCCCTTGCGCGGCCCAATTGCAGGAATGAACAGTATTCTCATCAGCACCGCCATTGATGAGACGGGTGATGACATGAGCGATACGCAGTCGACGCCCAAAGTCAATCTCGCCTTCCGCATCCTGTACTTTCATATCGCCGCGCCGATCGCGCCGAATCCATCCGGTGGCTGCGTTCCCACGCCGAGCCGCGCTTTCGGTCTCATGCGTCCCGATATCAGTGCTACTGCATTGGGGTGACATGCCACACCTCGGTGGGTGCCGTATGGAGACGAACCCCGAATCCTGGGATACCCCTTGTCCTTTTGGGTCGTGGCACGTGCCGTCCATACCAACGGCTTCCAGTCGGTCAGATCAGATTAAGCTTGTGATTTAAACGTCTCAGAGACGTGTCGCTGTTACCCCGGGCACAGCGGAGCGATTATTCTGTGATATGTTAATACTTCTGCGTTTGCGCGGAATCGGATCGGACTGGGTCCAAAGGACTAGTCAAGGCCACGCTTTAAGGGACCTGGGGCGCTTTAGCCTATCAAGGGGACAGAAGCCATGGCAGAGGGCGGTTCACCAGCAGCTTGCGGATCTTACGCGTGCCCCAAGCTACTTCCTGTCGATGTCCGCCGGCAGCTGGTTGAGGCGCGCGAGCGTGCATTCGATCAAGACATTGGCTCTTCCCTGGTCGGCTCAAGTCAGTCTGTTAAGCTTCCACAAGGAAGTGGGAGAGATAAGCATGCCTTTGTTCGGTTCATAACCCTGTAGGCGAAGATAGCAATCCTCCTAAATGTGTTGCGCGGCGAAGGTCCAACGGATCGCCAGTTTAAACGATCGTAGCGGTGTGACTACACGATCAGCTTTGGTGAGAAGGACAAAAAATGGAAGTCATCTCATATCTTAAAGCAACCCAGGAGCGGACCCAATCGTGCGGTGAGGCGGCCATTGCAGCCCTGCAATTGGTTCGGCTGTACGACGCAGCGGCTGCGCGACCGAATGGCACATTTCTAGAACTTGGGACGGATCGGGGGCAGGCCACTAAAATGATTCTTGCTGCCTGCGAGAAGAACGGCGGGAACCTGGTCTCGGTCGATATCCGGGATTGCTCAAGTGCGGCAGTTAGCTGTCGCTGGACCTTTGTTCAGGCAGACTCCACAGATCGCAAGACCATCCTAAACAAAGCGCCCATTCTGCAGGATGGGATCGATTTAGTCTATGTCGATAGTCTGCACACGCCAGAACACGTGTTGAATGAAGTGTATACGTGGTTCAGCCTGGTTCGAAAAGGAGGCACAATCTGCTTCGATGACATTGATCCGAACCCATATATGCGAGGACGAAGGAAGGACAATCCCGAAATTGAGATTGCTAACCGAAGGATTTTTCATGTAGTTCAGAGCGTTTTCTACGACAACTTAGACCAGCTTCAGATGACGGTAGACTTCGGTAGTACCGGCCTTGCGATGCTCAGGAAAACATCTGAGATTGGATCGGAACTCAAGCCGTTCAATCATTTGCCTGTAGAACGCAATAGTACGTTTCTGGCGAAGCTCAGCGTGCGTTTTGGAGAAAGATACTACGCGCACAAAGGCGATGGATCGGACTTTTTGACAGCGTGAAGTGTACCCGGATGCCGTGAGGTATTTTGATCCTGAGCACGCCATTTCTCTTTGGCGTTCATGACGCAGCTCATCATTGTTATCGGTATACGAAGTATGCCTGAAAATGGCTGCTTAAACGATCGACGAATGTGCCGAGCTTGCTGGCTTTGCGAATGAGGTCATGACCGCGATACAGCACGGAGCTTCCCGTCCAGAGGTCAAGCAGATCCAACAGAGCCCGCGCACGGGGTGGCGGACGCCCCCGCTGATGCCCCGACGGCTAAAAACGCGCGCGGCGTTCCCTGTGGCGCTGTGAGCCTTTGGCTCAAAGGAGAGACTCCAGGGTTTCTCGGGACAGGCGGTTCAAGATCGACAGGGCTCGCTTGCCCTCGATTGGCTCGCATCGGCGAAACGGTGAACGAAATTCCTGTGCGGATGCATCAGACTCGCATGCCCGTTCGCCAAAGGGAATCCATTCAACGATCCTCAAGGAAGAGAGGCTGTTTGCAGGGCGTTTGACATGCCTTCCGACACCGAAGGTCGAAAGATAGAAATCAGCCTCCCGCAGAAGGGAAAGACATCTTCGACCGCGCCGGCGAATGTGACCCTGCTGGAAAGGCCCAACCTGGCTGCCTGTTCCTCGAGAGTGGCGCGGCATTGGCCATCGCCAGGATGGTGAGTTGCGCCTTTCCCTCGGCGGGAAGTGCCGCGAACTCGTCGATTATGTGCTCGAGCGTTCCCGGATCAAGATGGCCAAGGCAGATAGAGCGTCGGTGCCATCGGCGTTCGTTCGGCTCGCGGCGCGGCTTGTGGGGCAGATCGATCCCATTCGGAATCGGCTTCCAATCTCAGAGACGGTCGCTGTTCCCCCGGGCACAGCGGAGCAATTTTTCTCTGATACACTTATGCACTTCTGCGTTTGCGCGGAACCGGACTCGTTCAAAGAAGTCAAGGCAACGCTCCAAGGACCGGGCGCTTACCCGCCATGAGAAGGGAGCGATGGGAGGGGGAACCAGCAGCTTGCGGATCTTTCGCGTACCCCAAAGCTACTTCTTGTCGATGCCCGCCGGCAGCCGGTTGAGGCGCGCGGCCGTGCGTTCGATCAAGACATTGTCTCTTCCCTGGTCGGCGGATCCTACGGGGACTGAGTCGAGAAGCATCCTGGCTTGGTTCGCCATAGCCGGCCAGCTGGCCCTCTTCATCGCGTTGGTCTATCTCCTCAGGCTCGAGACTACTGCGCTTATCCGCGTCCTGCTCGTTGCTCTCGCTGGCTGGTGCGTGCACTACTTCCTGCCGCAGCGTTACCGGCTGCCGTTTTTCGTGCTGCTCTCGTTCGCGGCTATCGCCGCAGTCTTCGCGAACCTTGGGCCCAACTGGCACCACTGGAGATTTGACGGCCTCATCGATGCCGCCTGGATCGTCGCCATTGGGCTCGTACTGATCGGAATTGTCCACCTACCGATCGCTTTTGGATGGAGAGTGCTGGCGCTGGTTGGCACCGGCTGCGGGCTCGCCGCCGCACGAATGGACTGGATTGCGACCCCGTGGACGCGCGCCGTCTGGCCCGTGCTCGCTTCCATGTTCATGTTCCGTCTGATTGTCTATGCGTACGAAATGCGGCGTGAACAGAAGATGGCGACGCTTTCGGAACGGCTCGCGTATTTCTTCATGTTGCCGAACGTGTGCTTTCCGCTCTTTCCGGTCGTAGATTTTAGAACTTTCCGCAGCAGTTACTACAATGCTGACCGACACTACATCTATCAAACAGGTATTCAGTGGATGTTTCGAGGCGCTATCCATTTGATATGCTACCGCCTCGTATATCAGAGATTTGTGATCGATGCTGCGGATGTACATAATCAGATTGAGCTGTTGCAATTCATCATATGGCCATTTTTACTTTATCTGAAGGTTTCAGGAACTTTTCACATAATCACCGGTATGCTTCGTTTATTTGGATTCAACCTTCCAGAAACCCACAATCTGTACTTTCTTTCCTCAAGTTTCACAGATTTCTGGCGTCGAATAAATATATATTGGAAGGACTTCATAATGAAAATCGTATACTATCCCTGTTATTTTCGTTTTCGACGCTGGGGAGAGAGCGTAGCGCTCGTCAGCGCGACCCTCCTGGCGTTCCTCGCGACTTGGCTGCTGCACAATTATCAGTGGTTCTGGTTGCGTGGCACCTGGGTATTCACCTGGAACGACTTCCTCTTCTGGATGATCCTGGCTGTGCTTGTGACGATCAACGCCCTCTATGAAATGCGGCACGGTCGCACGCGGCGCCTGCGTGGCGGGGCACTCAGCTGGAGCGGTGCGCTGCAAACTGCGGGCCGGACCATCGGCGTGTTCGTCGTCATCTCGCTCCTTTGGTCGTTTTGGAGCGCGAGCTCGGTCCCGCAATGGTTCTCGGTCTTCGACACCGTGGGCGTGGAAGGCCCTGGCAAAATGACGCCCGCCCTCGTGCTGGTCGCGGTGGCAGCTATCATTGGCATTCCTGCCCTTGTGCTCGCGCGCGGCAGCGCCGACCGCCAGTACAGTTTCCGACGGTCGGTTGCGTCGGTCGGTGTCTGCGGGTTGATTGCGGTTTGCATCTCGCTTCCCGTGGTTCGCGATCGCCTCGGCGAGACGGTCAGCACCGCAATGGCCGACATTAGAATGCCCAACCTCAATAGCCGCGACAACGCGAACCTGGAGCGCGGCTACTACGAGAACCTCGTCAATGTCGGCGCATTCAACCCGGAACTGTGGATTGTCTATGGCCAACGACGAAACGAGGAATGGAAAGACTTAGAGAAGACGCCGCTGAGTGAATACACGGGTGCGCTTCCCAGGACCTATCTGCGTCCACTCTCCCAAGCAGACTATAGGGGACATCGGGTCCACATCAACCGCTGGGGCATGCGAGACCAGGACTACGAAAAGCTTCCTTCTCCCGGCACCCTGCGAATTGCAGTCGTCGGCGCTTCGATCATCTTCGGCGCGGGCGTCGCAGATGACGAGACCTTCGAAGGCTTGTTGGAGCAGCGGATGAATGAGCAGGCGGCCGACAGCGCGTATCCACACTACGACGTGCTGAACTTTGGCGTTGGGGCTTATACTTCTGTGGACATGCTAGCCATCATCGAGGACCGGGTGCTTGCATTCAAACCAAACTACATCTTTTACTTCGAGCACAGCGCGCTTATTACGCGAATGCTAGACCACCTCATCATAGCAATGCAGAATGGCTCCGCCTATCGCTACGACTTCGTGCGCGACATTGTACGCGAGAGCGGAATAGATCACAGGGCCGACCCCGAGGTGCTCAAAAGAAAGCTCACGCCCTACGGAGAGAGACTTCTGCGTGCGATCTATTCTCAAATCGTGGAAACTGCGAAGCGAGAAGGTGTCGGGGCCTTTTGGATATATCTGCCCAGGGTAGACGAGAGGACCAGTCCCGAGGTGGAGAGGCGCCTCGCTGCCGAGGCTGGATTCGACGTTCTCGATCTTTCCGATGTGTATGACGGGTACGACTGGCGGACCCTTGTTGTGGCACCTTGGGATGATCACCCAAACGCCGCCGGCCATCGGCTCATCGCCGACAAGCTTTACGAGGTGCTGCGGCAACACCGGGATCTAATTCCCCTGAACCTTGCGGCTGCTCCACGAAAGGAGGGACAATGAACACGACCCAGATCAGGACGATGACCAGGGATTTCATATTGAAGGAGTTCCTGCCCGGTGAAAGGCCTGAGAATCTGACGGATTCAACGGAGCTCATATCTGGCGGCATTCTCGACTCGCTGGCGACGCTTAAGCTCGTTACGTACCTGGAAAAGTCCTGCGGCATCGAAATCGCCCCCGACGAACTCGTGCCGGAGAACCTGAACTCCATCGGCCACATTGCCGATTTCGTCCAATCGAAGCAGGCGTCCACATAGGGCCTGCCATGACGAGCGCTACCTTGCACGGGTACCTGGAACAGAGCGCGAGGCGGTCTCCCGGGACATGCGCCGCAGTCGAGGCGAGTTCCGGACGACAGATCACTTACGGCGAGATCGACAGGCTGTCGAGCCGAGTCGGCGACCATCTGCGTCGGATCGGCGTCCGGCCGGCGGACCGCGTCGGCATTTGCCTTCCAAAATCGATCGCCTCGCTTGCCGTTCTGTTCGGCATCTTAAAGGTGGGCGCCGCCTATGTGCCCGTCGACTCTCTGGCACCGCCTGCGCGTAATGCCTTCATATTTAACGACTGCGGCGTACGCGCGATTTTCGTGGAGGCGTCCAGAGCCGAAAATTTGCGCTATGAGTTAGCGCGTTTGGCTGCGGAACCTCGGCTCTTGCCGCTCGACTGGTCCGACGCTTCCTCGCCGCTCGCGACGTATTTGGCTCGTGTGGAACCCGAGGGCGGCTTGACGGTCGAGGACGAATCGGCGCGGCCGGGGCCGGACAGCCTCGCTTACGTGCTTTACACTTCGGGCTCGACCGGCCAGCCGAAGGGCGTGATGCTGACGCATCGTAATGGCTCGAGCTACGTGGACTGGTGCTCCGAGATCCTCGCCCCTGACGAGAGCGACCGCTTCTCCTCCCATGCGCCTTTCCACTTCGACCTGTCTATTCTCGACATCTTCGTACCGCTGAAGCACGGCGCGACCGTATTCCTCATCGGTGAGGAGCTCGGCAAGAATCCGACCCGGATGGCGTCGGTTATCGCCGAGCGGCGGTTGACCATCTGGTATTCCACGCCCTCGGTACTCACGCTTCTGGTAGAGCACGGCAGCCTTGATGCTCGCGACGACCACGCTCTTCGGTTTATTCTATTTGCCGGCGAGGTCTTTCCGGTCAAGCATCTGCGCAGGCTAAAGGCTGTGGTCCCACGCGCACGCTACCTGAATCTCTATGGCCCAACCGAAACCAACGTCTGTACCTACTACGAAATCCCGCAGACGATCGCCGAAGACCGCTCGGCGCCGTTTCCGATCGGGCGCGCCTGCTCGCATGTTAAGGCACGAGTGATCGATGCGAATGGCCGCGACGTGCCGCGAGGACAGGAAGGCCAGCTCGCAATCAGCGGTGCTCCCGTGATGCTGGGCTATTGGAACATGCCTGAGCGAACAAGCGCCGCTTTTCATGTCAATTCAAGCGGTCGCTGGTACCGTACCGGCGATGTAGTGATCGAAGACGGTGACGGAGTCTACACCTTCCGCGGTCGACGCGACCGGATGGTGAAGAGACGGGGATATCGGATCGAACTCGGCGAGATCGAGACGGCGCTCTATCGCCATCCAGCGATCTCCGAGGTGGCGGCGATCGCTCGCTCGGAGGAGGCGGGCGTCTCCATAAAGGTGTTCTATGCCTCGCGCGACGGCCATGCGCTGTCGCTCATCGACCTGAAGCGGTTCTGCGCTCACAACTTGCCGGCATACATGGCCCCGGACTGGTTCTCGCATCAGCAGTTACTTCCCAAGACATCGACAGATAAAATCGACTACCAGCATCTGATGAGGATGGAGTAGTGGATTTCGCGCTGAACGAGGAGCAGCGTATCCTGCGTAGCCAGATCCTTCGCTTCGCGCAAGATAAGCTCAATAAAGATGTCAGGCAGCGCGACCGAGACCAAGTATTCCAGCGCGAGTTGTGGGGGGCTTGCGCGCAAATGGGCCTGACCGGCCTGCCGGTCCCCCAAGCCTACGGGGGACCCGGTCTCGATTCCCTGTCCACGGCCATTGCAATCGATGCGCTTGGCTACGGCTGCGAGGACTCCGGCTTGGTCTTCTCGATCTGCGCCCACCTTCTGGCCTGCGTGGTGCCGATTTGGAAGTTCGGCACTGAAGAGCAGAAGAATCGATATCTTCCGGGGCTCTGTGATGGCACCTTGATCGCAGCCAATGCGATGAGCGAACCGGAGTCGGGCTCCGATGCATTTGCGATGCAAACCCGGGCGGAGCCTCATGGCGACGGCTTTCTAATCAACGGCACGAAGACCTTCGTGAGCAACGGGCCGGTGGCAGATGTTGCCGTCGTCTTTGCTGTCACTGACCGCGCCAAGGGGTATTTCGGCGGCATCACGAGCTTCCTCGTGGACCGCGCGCTGCCCGGCTATCTGGTCGCGCAAAAGTTCGAAAAAATGGGACTGCGGACGTCTCCGATCGGGGAGCTTGTCTTCAAGGACGTATTTGTTTCGAAGGACGCTGTTCTCGGTGGAGTGGGCGGCGGCTCCAGGCTGTTCGCTCATAGCATGGACTGGGAGCGGGCGTGCCTATTCGCCAGTCATGTAGGCACCATGGAGCGGCTTCTGGAAAAGGCAGTGGCCTATACGCGCACCCGACGTCAGTCCGGCCAGGCCATCTCCAAGCACCAGGCGGTCGCCCATAAGATTGCCGACATGAAGATGCAGGTGGAGGCGGCCCGACTGCTCGTCTACAAGGCGGCGTGGGGCCTTGAGCGCTCCCAGTCCGTATCCCTCGACGCCGCCGTTTCGAAGCTCTTTGTGAGCGAATCGCTAGTTCGCACCACGCTCGATGTCGTCCAGGTCTTCGGTGGCTATGGTTTCTTGAGCGAATTCGACGTCGAACGTGCCGTGCGTGATGCCATCGGCAGCAAACTCTATTCCGGAACTTCTGAGATACAGCGCAACATTATTGCTGGCTGGCTGGGGCTTTGATGACGGCTGTGGTCAGAGAACCTGTCCGGTGAAGGGCGGCGTGAGCTGTCGCTGGGCCCTGCCTTCCGTTCAATCGGTCGGAGGATGGACTACATATATCCATTCAGCTTCCTGAGAAGATGCTATACATCAATAGACATTACGATCCGAAAAGACCAGTAAAGCAGTTTTCCAAATTATCTTAAGATCGAGAAGCATGCTCCAGGATTTTATATACCAGAGGTCATGCTCAACGCGTTTTTCCATCCTCCAGAGCTCCTTCGTTTCCCCTCGAAAGCCATTGATCTGAGCCCAGCCTGTCAAACCGGGTTTTACATGATGGCGATAAGCATAGCTCGCAATGATCACACTATAGGTATCATCATGAGCGACGGCGTGAGGGCGGGGCCCAACCAGGGACATCTCCCCGCGAAGCACGTTGAATAATTGCGGCAGCTCGTCGATGTTTGACCGGCGCAATATTCGGCCAAGTCGGGTAACCCGCGCATCATTACGCTGAGCCTGGCGAATTTGTGTACCGTTCTCCTGCACCGTCATCGATCGGAATTTGTAAATATTGAACGGCTTACCACCAAAACCTCGTCGCATCTGCCGGAACAGCACAGGGCGACCGTTCTCGAGCGCTATGGCACATGCGACCAAGGCCATCAACGGACACAGGAACAGCAGTAGCAGGGATGCAACAGCAATGTCGAACAACCGCTTGAGCAGGCGTTCGGCAGGCCTCAAAGGCACACGCTGGACTTCGAAGGCTCGCTGCCAGCCGGTGTGCAGCGGGCATCCAGCCAGAATTCTATCTATGTAGGCGTCGGCGAAAAGATAGATCGGAAGCGGGAGGCGGGACATTTCCTGCAGGATGCGTTCGATCAACTTCCGCTGGTCCCAAGAGCAAAAGAGATAAACTGCCCCATACGAGCCATTACGGAACGCAGCCTGTGCAGCTGCGACGGCGGCATGCACCGATCGTGCTGCGATCGTGCCATCATGGTTCTCGATGCTCGAAATACCACAAACCGCGATGCCCTGTTGCCCAAGCTTGTTGATTATCCCCTGATCCTTTCCAGGAACGCCAGAGTAAAACAGATAAACTGTGCGCAACACGAGTTTCTCAGCCGCCAGAAGCCGTTTCAGCCCGCGCGCTAGAACCGCGTGGCCAGGCAGCAGGATTGGGAATCCGACCGCAAACGCCAGCGTCAAGGAGCCGCGCGAGAACGTCGACGTCGTCTTCGTGAGAAAGGCGAGCCAGAGAATTGAAAAGAAAACAAACAGCCAGCCGCTGAAGAGTGTTTTGATCCTGCAGTTATCGTCCAGGATGCCAGTAACCGTGTAGGCGCCCCTGGCGGTCATGAATGCGACCAGCAATAGGCCGGCGGTAACACTTAGGCAGATCGAATCCCAGATATCTGGCGGCCTCACGCCGAAGGCCCGATGGTAGAGCTCAATTGACGCAAGAAATACTGTCTGTCCAAGGAGGAAATCAGCAGTTGCGAGAAACATGCAAACTGCTCCCACAGGGAGCCGTAGCGGCTCTACGCTCCGCTTCCAGAGCGCACGCGACGCCTCGGTTGGTGCATGCCACATGAGACGACCCCCGAATCCTGTTGCATCCCTTCTCCTCTTTGGGTCATGGCACACGCCATCCCATAAGGAGGGGGTTATCCCAACGGCTTCCAGTCGGTTAGATTTGATTTAAATGTCTCAGAGACATGTCGCTGTTACCCCGGGCACAGACGAGTCGCTATTTTATCATATCCTAATGTGCTAATATTTTCTGTCTTAACGCGTTTGCGTGAGAACGGACTGGAGGTCGGACTCGTTCAAACAGGTGGTCAAGGCAATGCCTTAGGGGACCGGGGGCGCTACCCTATCAGGGAGAAGGAGCCATGGCAGAGAATGGCGCTGAGGTTCGGGTCAAACAGCTGAACAACATACGCCTATTTCGGCAATTTGGGCAAGATACTCTTAGTGAAATGGCGAAAGCAGCCATCCTACGGAGGGTTCCAAAGAATAAAGTCTTAACTCGCCTTGGAGACATCCCGCGTTATATTTACTACATAATTCACGGAAAAGTTCGTCTTAGTGTTCCCCTCTCAGACGGCCGAGAATTCATCTTTTCCGATCTCGGTCCCGGTGACACTTTTGACTTGACTAGATTGTTCATCGCGCGACATAGTAACATGAACGCTGCATCAGTTGTGGACAGCTACTTGCTCCAAATCGAAGCAGCTTTCATGGCTAGTGTCTTCGACAAGCACCCAGACCTCGCACTGAAGGTGATCCCGTACTTATGCCAAGCAACGCACGACGCGCAAGAGCGAGTGATCCACAGTGCGTCGAATGCCCTATCCATTCGATTGGCGAGCACGCTCTTGCGATTGACTGAGACCCCGCACAGCACGGCTACCGTGAATGGAGCTCTGAGAATCCACATTTCGCAGACCGACCTCGCGGCAATGATCCCGGCGTCTCGAGCGAAAGTGAATCGTTGCCTGAGAGAATGGGAACGGCGGTATCTGACCCAATACGACCACGGCTCGCTGACAATTCTCAATCGCACGGCATTAGAGTCTGTTGCTCTTGGCTACTCGCGTTTGATCGTTCAATGATGCCTTTCCCGTGTGCTCGGGCACGCCATCCTCCGGGAAGTTAATGAACCGGAAGTGGTGCCGGTCGTGCTCGGATCGCTCTGTAGAGTCCTTTACATCGGCGTCGTAGGTCGCCGCACCGGACACTTCCGGCGAGATGGCAACGCACTCGCGCAGCCCCCGAGCATCCCCACGGACCCTCGGCTCCCGGTGGAATTGGAGCACCGCCAGCCCGGCGGCGCAATCTCCTGTCCCAGATGCGGCTCGGCAGCTTGCGAAATGAAGCAGCTAAGGGTCGACTGTTTGCCCAAGCGGTCAGCTTGCCGCTGGAACGCGTCGCGAAAAAATGATGGCTCGGCGTCAGGAGCCGCCTAGCCAGCTACCGCGAGCGACCGGTAATCGGCGGCGCTTTTTTGTACCGCCCGAGATTGGAGATGGCACGCACCAGGGCACCGCCTCTTTGCTGCGCGCGGTGCGACTTTGCTGTTGGGGAATCCGGGACTATTATCGGCCGCCCATATACATCACCTCGGTGGAAAAATGGATCTGCAAGCCTTCAGAGATTCGATTGCGAAATCACAGCCGCCCGCCGGCTTGAGTTCTGCCCTGCAGGCGCTGTGGTGGGATGCAAAGGGCGATTGGGCTAAGGCGCACGAGCGCGCGCAGCTGCGCGACGACGCGGCGGGCATGCGCGTCCATGCCTACCTGCATCGCAAGGAAGGCGATCAATCGAATGCGGAATATTGGTATCGTCGCTGCGATGCCACGCCATCGATCTTGACGCTTGAAGAGGAATGGCAAGAGTTGGCGTGGGAACTTTTGCGGCAAGGCTGACGGACGCCAGGTCTGGTTTCGCCCGCGATCCCGTCGTCGTATGCAGGTTTTTCCGACGAGGCTACCGCCTTATCGACGATTCTGGCTTGCAGGCCTTGGCGAGGGCAGGGGCTGCGCGAGGAGACCGCGTGTCAGCGACTGTCCTTTGACATCGCCTAGGCAGATGCCGCTCTACACGAAGAGAAAGTCGCTGTTCGAGATGCTTGCAACGAGGACACCGTTTAGTGAAAGCGTGTCACTGTCGGAGAAGACGACGAGAGTGTCGCTGCCGACCTGCCGGAGTTCGCTGTAGTTTTGGTATCCTGAAATCTCCAGGAGATCGTCGCCGGAAAGGTCGAAGTCGGTGATGGTGTCGTGGCCATGGCCGGCGGCGAAGACGAAGCTGTCGTTTCCCGTTCCACCGGTGAGGATATCGGTGCCAAGACCACCGACGAGCCGGTCCGACCCGCCCCGGCCGTCCAGCCGATCAGAGCCGCCGAGGC
>NZ_CAKXZT010000013.1:82683-83309 GCF_935825525.1 Mesorhizobium escarrei | reverse complement strand
GAGCCCGTTGCCTTTTCCCGCCAGATTGGCAGCCGACCTCAGGAAGAGGTTTTCGACGTTGTCGGTCAGGGTCCAGTTTGTATAGGCGTGCGTCTCGTCGAAGCCGCCATTGGTCTCTTCGATGGTTTTGTCACCGGCATTGTCGACATAGTAGACGTCATTACCCGTGCCGCCGACAAGCGTGTCGGCGCCCGCTTTTCCGTCCAAGACGTCGCTGCCGTCCATTCCATAAATGACGTCAGCACCGGAACTGCCGGTAAGCGTATTGTCGCCGTCGTCTCCTACGATTGACCCCGGCGGCGGTTCATCGAGTGGATCGGTCCAGACGAAATCCGAACTGCTCAACGAGGCGCTGGTTACGTCTTTCAGGAGAACAGAGTCACTGTCGGAGAAGACGACCAGCGTGTCGCTCCCGACCTGCCGGAGTTCGCTATAGTTTTGGTATCCTGAAATCTCCAGGAGATCGTCGCCGGAAAGGTCGACGTCGGTGACGGTGTCGTGGCCATGGCCGGCGGCGAAGACGAAGCTGTCGTTTCCCGTTCCGCCGGTGAGGATATCGGCGCCAAGACCACCGACGAGCCGGTCCGACCCGCCCCGGCCGTCCAGCCGATCAGAGCCGCCGAGGC
>NZ_CAKXZT010000013.1:0-82673 GCF_935825525.1 Mesorhizobium escarrei | reverse complement strand
GAGCCCGTTGCCTTTTCCCGCCAGATTGGCAGCCGACCTCAGGAAGAGGTTTTCGACGTTGTCGGCCAGGGTCCAGTTTGTATAAGCATGCGTTTCGTCGACGCCGCCATTGGTCGCCTCGATGGTTTTGTCGCCGGCATTGTCGACATAGTAGACGTCATTACCCGTGCCGCCGACAAGCGTGTCGGCGCCGACCCCGCCGATGAGCTGGTCGGAGCCGCCGCGGCCCTCCAGCAAATCATCGCCAGCCAGCCCATCCAGCAAATTGGCTCCCTCGTTTCCGCCGAGTTGGTCGGCAAAGGAGGAGCCTATAAGATTTTCAATGCTGGTGAAGGTATCGCGGTCGCTTCCGATACCGGTCCCGTCCAGACCGAGATGTTGTTCTAAGGCGTCGATCCAATGTGAGGCGATTTTTGCATAGCCCCCGGCAGTCGGATGCAGCCCGCTATCAAGCGGCGGCGCGGTGATGTCATCTGGTGTCAGATCACGCATGTCGACAAAGGCGATCTTACGCCCCTGGGCGGCCAGTTCAGAGATCAGACCGGGCATTGCATCATTATACGCATCGACACGGTCTGCACGCGCTTGTGACTGTTGGCCGACGCGAACGGGAGGCAAGGATCCGACGAAGACGGTCAAGGCGGGATCGCTGGAGGTCAGGCTGAGCAAAAGGCTGCGCAGATCCTGCAGCATCGTTGGCACGCTATCGGTCGAGCTGTCATTTGTTCCGGCGATCAGCAGCACGGCGTCGGGTTTCATAGCTGCCACAACATCGTTGTCGATGCCGTTCAGTTGATTGAGCGTCCAGTTGCGGTGACCCTCGTGATCCCGATCGCCCATGCTGGCGGGTCCGTTGGACGAGGAACCGACGAAGTCGATCTTCACATTGAGTGCGCCCAACTGTTCCAGCATAAACTTCCGATATCCGCCGCTTTCGGTATCGGAAGAGCTCGCGATCACTCCATATGTAATGGAATCGCCCAGCGGCAGTATCTTCAGCAACTTGTAAGCATGACCGGAAGCCAAATCGGCGATGACTCCACGGGACGAAGCGCCGTAACTTACGGCGTCGCTACCGGCTCCGCCGACGAAAGCGTCTGGACGGCTGCTATCATAGAACACCGCCATGGTATTTTCTCCACCTGGCAAAGCTTCTCGCGGTTGCCGGCGTAGCTGTCCTCGCCTCGGATATTGCTGTTTGCGCGGCGTTCGAGCTGCCGATCATGCGTGTTGTGGTGTCGCCATTCGAGGTCGGGAACGCGAACTCTCGTCCGTCCGACGAACTGCTGCAGGAAAAAGGCTGAATCGTAGCCGGCGCCGATCACGACGACACCATGGTGCTCGTCGGCGACCTGTTTGGCGGGGGTGTCGAGTACCATTGTCCATGGCCTCTTCAGCCACTGACCCTGCACCTGACGCCAAAGCGATCGGCTTCCTGCAGGTCAGCGAGACAAATCTAGTGTTGCAACGCACTCTCAAGTATTGCAGCGCAACATTTGCTACTATTTTAGGTGGTTATGCAACATTTTTTTAACCTGCACCTGGCGCGACACCGGGGCACGGTGGCGCTGGCCGGGCGACCACCGTTGCTGTTGTGTGCCTAAATTAGGAGAAACTGGCAATTTAACGCCGACTTTTATCGATAATCGGCGCAATTCTGCGCGCACTGGGCCAAGGCATCTTGAAACGCCGTCGTTGCCTGCATGGTTAAGTTGTAGTACGCTGCCTTGTTGCAGTGCAACAATATGGGCGGCAAGTCCGGCCGCGAGACGGCTCATCCGATCACCGGAAAGGTGAGCACCGAATACCGAACAGGTGACGCGAAAATTCCGGAAGACGGGAGAAGCATGGGATGAGCATCGGAGCGGGCAGCGCCCGGCGTTGGCCGTCAGTCGCCATCGAGCGTTCACCGGTTGAGCGCTATTTCCTTGCAGCCCTTCTTTTTTTCCCGTTCCTGTGCGGGGTCGTTCCGATCCTGTTGTACGAGAAGGCGGCATCCCGCGTGGCGTGGCATGATCCTGACCTTGCCACGGTAAGCGCCATCGGATTGGCTCTACTTTGCTGCCTTTTTGCATTCGTGCGCTATCCCGCCGAGGCTCGGGCTGCGCGAATTATCGTCGTCGGCCTGGCGATAACGCTGGGCCTCTTCAGCTTCGGGCTTGGAGACGAACTCGGCATTGCCGATGCAGCTCCCGCTGACGCGTTGGGCAATGTACTCATCTATTCTCGCCTGATCGCGCTTGCGGCCGCGCTTTTTTCTATCCTGCGGCCATCCTTTGCCATTTTTCCGATGGTCTATTACGGCTTCCACAAGGATGTCACGCGGGCAGTCTCCGGTGCTGCGGAACTGGGCCGCAACGACTATGCGCCGTTGATTGAGGTCGGTCTCTTCCTGGCCTGTGGCCTGTTGGGCCTCGGCCTGCTGCAGAGCTTGAGCCGGCTGAAGCCCTTCACCAGGAACCTGCCCAACCCCCACGAAATCGGAACCAGGAATTTCGCGGCCCAGGCTGCCGGCATATTGCTGCTGGCCGGGATCGGCGCCCATGTTGGCAACTACTTCATGTCCGGGATGGCCAAGGTCACGCTTGACGGAGGGCCGATGAGCTGGATCCTCGAGAACCCGACCAGTTCCATAATGCTGGCCGGGTACAGTTTAGGCGCGGCCCCGTTGGGTTTTTCCGAATCCCTGCTCGCTCTTGCTTATGAAGCAGTCAGGGCGGTCCAGATTCCGATGAATGTCGTTATCCTTGCTGCGCAGCTTCTATGCTTTCTTGCCTTTTTGCGCCGGCGATGGCTCATCGGACTGACCGCGTTCTTCGATATCATGCATATCGGGATCTTCCTTCTGAGCGGCGCTCTTTTTCTGCACTGGATCATCTTGAACAGTCTGATCGTCGCGGCTCTGACGAGAATGAAGGAAAATTCGTTCTCCACAATTGCCGTCGTAACCGGGATTGTTGTCACCATATTCGGCCACGCGGTCTTTTATAACGCGCGGCTCGGCTGGTACGATTCAAGGCAAATCAGGCAAGCACATTTCGAGGCGCTGACGAAAGAAGGTGACTGGGTGCGGGTCGCACCGAGCTTTTTCCGCGACGCTTCCTATCTGCTCTATGCTCGTCACTTCGGCTATCAGGAACATCGTCGTGAATCCGGCCACGTTCCGACCTCAGCTTGGGGCCAGATCGGGATCAGGCAGGTGCAGCCAAAGTCGTCGGACGTTGCCTCGTCCAACTATGAGATCATGAAGCTTACCAAAGAGTGCGCCTATCCGGTCGAACTGCCAATCGCGCCGCCTGACTACGATGCGGCCCGCCCGGCACCGTTTATTCTTGGCCAGCACAATCGCGCCGCGAATTTGGCGAACTCGGCTGTTGCGGTCGGTTACAACTTCTATCCACACCATCATTATTCCATGCCGTTCCTGCACCGCGCTTTTGAGGCGTTGGAGCCTCGCGACATCGTGGCGTATCGATACCTGGTCGATACCGTCTGCTTGGATGTCGCAGACGGCAAGGTCGTGCGGCGGGTCATGACCCAGACATTGGGGCCCCGGATCGATGTCCGCCAGTGAATCCGGCGAGGGCGGTGCGTAGCACGCGAGTTTTGACTATAAGGCAGCACCAATTTCCACGCTCGAATACTTGCCCCTGACACTGGTCCAAAATTGCCACGGAAGTTGAATTTCATTCCCTAGGCAGCCCGTCATAATGCGGCCGGCGGCGGCAGTACCAGCATGTCTCGAGGAGGAGATAAAATGCGGCTCAACAGGCCTTTGGTTTTTACGAATAAGGTTTCATCGGTGCTTTCTGCCGCAGCAGGGAGGAGACGGCGTCGACGTCAGACTATCCTGATTTGTGCAGCTGTGGCGGCCGGCTCCGCAATCGCTAGTTTCGGGGCACAAGGCGCCGAAAAGGGAGCCTGGATCACCACTTGGGCTGCCACACCTGCTCCGCGCTGGTCGGACGATCTTCCTGCGCCTTTCGGAGTGCCGGAGGTATTGGAGAATCAGACCGTCCGCCAGGTTGCCCGCATCAGCGTTGGCGGCAATAGCGTGCGGTTCGTGCTGTCGAATGCTTTCGGCGAAAAGCCGCTGACTATCGGCGCCGGCAGCGTCGCAATAGCAGGCAAGGGCGGCGAGGTCGACCAGGCGACCCTGAAGCCCCTGACCTGGGGCGGCAAGAGTTCCGTTGTCGTTCCGCCGGGAGCGCCGATCCTCAGCGACCCCGTCGCTCTCCCGGTAGAAGCGCTTTCCGAAATCTCGGTCAGCATCTTCCTGCCGAAGAAGACGGCGCTGTCGTCGGTGCATTGGGATGGTGTGCAAACCGCTTACATCTCCGGCCAGGGAAATTTCACAAACGAGGCGGCGTTCAAGGCTGACAGCACACTCAAATCGCGCCTTTTTCTGAGCGATGTATGGGTTGACGCCGCGCCGGAATCCGAGGCGATCGTGTTTTTCGGGGATTCCATCACGGATGGGAATTGCTCGACCCCCGACGCCAATAATCGCTGGCCGGACCATATCGCCAAGCGATTGCAGGAGACCGCCCGCAAGGTGGCGGTCGTCAACGAAGCTTTTTCGGGCAATCGCGTGTTGACCGACGGTATGGGTGTCAATGCTCTGGCGCGTTTCGATTCTGATATACTGAGCCATCCCAAAGTCGCGACCGTTGTCCTGATGATGGGCATCAACGACATCGGCTGGCCCGGCGAAAATGCAATCACGCCGGACGACAAGCAACCGACCGCCGAAGACATCATCACCGGATACAAACAGCTCATCGACCGCGCGCACGCCGAGGGCATACGCATTGTAGGCGCGACGCTGACCCCCTTCGCCGAAACCTTCAAAGGACTTCCCACCGAGGGTTACTACACACCCGAGAAAGAAAAGATCCGCGTCGCGGTGAACGAATGGATCCGCAACGGCGGCGGCTTCGATGGCGTGATTGACTTCGACAAGGTGATGGAAGACCCGGCCAAGCCCGGGTATCTGCGCGACGACTACGACTGCGGCGATAACCTCCATCCCAACGACGCGGGATACAAGGCAATGGCAGACGCGGTCGATCTCGACGTCCTGTTGGGTCAAGCCAAGTAGTCGGCTGTCGCTTGCTGATCTTGCCGCGCTGCTCAGGCATTGCGGCAAGGTCGGTTCGAGCATGGCTCAAGTGAGCCCGAGCCGGACAAGATGGCGTACGACCGGTGAGAACATCTCCTGACCGATGTAAGCTCCGGTGTTCGTATTTTCGAAGAGTGGGCTGGCGACGGCCGCATCCTCGATCACGGGAATACCTGCCTGGCGTGCTTGAGCCATCATCTCGTCAGCCGCTCGGCCCTGGCCCTTGCCGACGACCGTCGGCACCGGCGTTTCACCCCTAACGTAGCGCAATGCCACTACGCGGTCACCGGACACGAAGACGATGACCGCGTTCTTCACGCCCAGCTTCGCAGGTTGCATCACGGCCTCACGCCGCTGTCGCTGCTGTTCATGCCGAATCAACGGATCGCCTTCGAGGTCCTTGTGTTCGCGCTTGTATTCAGTTGTCGTCATGCGCATGTCGCGCAGGAACAGCCAGCGCTGAATAGGAACATCGATCACGCCGATGACGACAAAGGCCAGGGCGGCGGCAATTCCAAGCGGTGTCAGCACCGCTTTGATAATTGGCTCCAGGCATGACGGAGCGCATCCCGGAGCATCGAACAGCGGCTGCAGCCACGCGATCAAAAGGAATGCGAACAGGCCGGCCAGCAACACCACCTTGGCCAGGCCTTTGGTGAACTCGATGACGTTGCGCAGCGACAGGATCTTCTGAAGACCCTTCACAGGGTTTATATGATCGAATTGCGGCTTGAGCGGCTCGAACGAGAAGACCGGCCCGAACGTTCCCAGCATGCCGAAGGCCACGGCGAGAACGACAACGATTCCGACGAGCGGTAATGTGGCAAGAATCAGCAATGACAACGAATGGCGGATGGCCCGCAGGCTGACCTCCGCGAACGAATCGCCGGGGGCGGTCACGGTCTGCACGAGTTCCGAAAGGTGCTCGACGAGCATCGGCCAGACAAAATAAAGATAGCCAAGCGCTGCGAAAAGCGTGAAGCCGGAGACCAGGTCGCGGCTTTGCGAAACCTGGCCTTTGCGGCGAGCGTCGCGAAGCTTCTTGTCGGACGCCGGTAGTTTCTTTTCCTCAGCTTCTTCGGCCATGTTGCAATCTTATCGCACTGTTGTGGTTCCAGTCGGCCAAGGCCGTGTGTAAGGTGCGGCGGGCTTGAATACGGAGAGGTGGATATGCGGCTGCACGTCGTGTTCTTGCCCGTCGTCGCCACTCTGGCGATGGCCGGTTGTCAGACGACCAAAACCGACACCGCGCAGGCAAAGGCGCAGGGCCCGTCATCGCAATCGGAGCGTCTGATCAAGCTTGCGGACGATATCCATGCGCAGGGAGATAGTGGCACCGCAATCGCGCTCTACCAACGGGCGGCAGCGATGCCCGATGCCAAGCCGAGCGCCTTCGTCAAAGCCGGCGAGGCCTATATGCGAGCGGGCTATCCCGCCGAGGCGGCTAGAGCCTATCAGGCCGCACTGGCAAAAGCGCCCAATGACGGCGGGGCAATGCTCGGGCTTGGCTCGGCGATGATGGAAACCGGCGATATCGAAGCCGGCATGCGCGCGCTCGCGCAGGCCGCGCCGCTGGTCAATACCAGCAGCGCCTATAACAGGTTGGGCGTGGCGCAGACATTCGCCGGTCAGACGGGGCAGGCGCAGACTACTTTTGCTCAGGCGTTGAAACTTGCTCCGGGGGATCTCGACGTCGAGAGCAACATGGCGTTGGCCGCGGCGCTCGAAGGCAATTCCACCACGGCACTGCCGCTGGTCCAGAAGATCTCTGCCGCACCCAATGCGCAGTTGCATCACAAGCGCAACGTCGTGGTGGTCTACGGACTTCTTGGCCAGGCCGATCAGGTCAGGGCCTCGCCGCCGGTCGGCCTGGCGACCAAGGAGGTGAATACCTTGCTGGCGCGGGCCAGAACCATCCGCTCGAAGGGCAGCACACAGGCGAGGGCGAAAGCGCTCGGCTCTATCCTCGGCTAGAGCAGCGGACCGGAACGCGCGAAGCCGATTTGGGTCGAGCCCGACGGCAAAACAACCGGACAAACTAATGCATGTCGCGCAAAAGTGGGCAGCGGTTTTGCGATAACGACATGCATAAAACAACAAACTAATGAGCGTCGCGTGGGCCACGCGACGCGCTTTAGTGCACCGCGGGCAGCGCCGCATCGGTTCACTCGACTGGGAGCGTTGTTTGCGGCGTCAGCGGCCCGCTATCGGCCCCGCTATTAGCCCCACCTATGGGAGCCTCTTCGCCATTGAGGTAGCGCCGGGCGGCATTTGCCGTCGGCGCCGCCGCCGCCGCCCCCATGCGCCGGCCCTCGACGAGGTCACGCTGGCTTTCGGCCATGCGTTGAAGATTGTAGGCGTTGGCGCAGCCGGGCGGCAGGTGGGAGCCGACGCCGGAGACGATCGTCAGATTTGTCGCAGCGGCAGAACGGTCGTCATCGGCCGGTTCGTTCAGACATGCATTGGGAGCAAGCACGGAGCTGCCGACGCCCTTCTCGGAGCCGCCGGTGTCGGTCGAAACATAGCTGTAGCCGGGAGAATAGTCCTGCGGCTGTTGCGGGTTCGCGCAGCCGACCAGAAGCAGCACTGGAAGAACAGAGCACAAAGCGATGCGAAATGTCATGTCCGGTTCCCCGCTACTTGATGATCAGGCCCATCGCCGATGCGTCGTTGGCGCGCTTCCTGTGGCGCTTGGCTGCCGGACGGTCGAGCGGCGTGGCGAGGCTGTCGCGCACCGGCTCGACCAGGTAAGGCGTTATCAGGATCACCAGTTCCGTCTCTTCGCGCTGGAAGCGCTGTGACTGAAAAAGCGGGCCAAGCACCGGCACATCGCCGAGAACCGGAAACTTTTCCAGATTACGCGAGGTCCGCTGCTGGAAAAGACCCGCGATCGCAAAGGTTTGGCCGCTCGCCACTTCGACCGTGGTGTCAGCCCTGCGCACGACGAAACTCGGCATGGCGAAGCCATTGGCGCTGACCGAGCCTGCTTCCGACAAGGAACTGACTTCCGGCTGAACATGGAGCGCAATGCGATCGCGGCCAATCAGCGTTGGGGTGAATCCGAGGGAAACGCCGAAGGACTTGTATTGAACGGTAACGACGTCGGTTCCTTGCGGAATCGGAACCGGGATTTCGCCGCCGGCAAGAAAGCTCGCGGTCTGACCGGTCATCGCTGTCAGGTTCGGTTCGGCCAGTATCTTGACGACGCCGTTGCGTTGCAGCGCTTCGATGAGAATGTCGAAGTTGATGCCATGCGTCTGGTCCATGCTCAAACCAAGATTGCCGGTGCCGGAGGGCACGCCATTGTCCTGGAACATGTTGAATTCAAAACCGCCGCTCCTGTATCCGACAGACCAGTCGACGCCGTAGGACTGCAACTCAGTGCGCGAGACTTCGGCGAAGCGGACCCGGATGTTGACCTGCTGCGACCCCTGCACGGTCATGTTGTTAAGCGGCGGTTGTTCCGGCGGCGAGAACGTGCGGGCGATATTGTCGACATCCGTTGCCTCTTCGACGCCTCGCGCCTCGCCCGTCGCGACAATGCGGGTCCCGAAAATCGAGAGATTTGTCGCCGAGTTCGGCTGCATTTCGTGTTTCGCTTCGTTCGCAGGCGTGACATCGGGGGTGACGCGGAACTGGGCCGTTGCCTCGATCCGTTCATCTGCTGTCACTGCAATGAGGTTGGTCAGGCCGGGTTTTAGGCCGAAGACATAGACCATCCCCGGCGACACGACCTGAAGGTCCGCGATCGTGGTGTCGGCGATCAGCACGGATTCGACGGGTTCATTGAAGCGCAGCAGGCGTCCTTGCCCGACCGGCAGGTCGACCGTTGGCCTGCTCGGCAATGGCGACACATCCTGTGCCATCGCGTCGGCATGTGTGAACAAAAAAGCCAGCAAGACGCCAACGGTCGCGATAGCAAGCCAGCGCATCCGCCCGGCGAAAATGGCGGATCGAACGCCTGCTGCGGTACCGTAAAATGTCATGCCGTTCCCCTGTTGAGCATGTAGTTCCCCCAATTGTCCCAATACGCCCGGCTGGCATCATGAGGCTGCCTCTTGTCCGGCTTTCGCCTCAGCCGATGGCAGCGACCGAGAGATGTTGCGTGCCATGCCCGAACGGCCGGATATCGTGGCCAATGGCTGGACGTTGAATTCTTGTGCGAGTTCCCTGTAGGACAGAACCGGAAGTTCGATGGCATTGTGCGTGAGCAGGCTTCGCATGTGACGGCGCACATCCATCGCCGCAAGGACGATCGGTGAGACATCGGTGGCGTTCTGCGACAAGGCTCGCTCGATTTCGGCGATCAAGGCCTGTGCATCGTCATCCGAAAGGTTCAGGAACGTGCCGGTCGATGTGCTTTGCACCGCGTTTCGCAGGATATCCTCGGCCGAGCGCTGCAGGACATAGGCTGCGATGATGTTGTTACGGCCAGCGAAGCGGAAGCTGATCTGGCGTTTCAAGGACGTGCGAATATATTCCGTAAGCAGAACGACGTCCTGCTCGCGTTGACCCCATTCGATCAGCGCTTCGAGGATCAGGCGCAGGTTGCGGATCGGCACGTTTTCGCCGACAAGTCGCCGAAGCACCTCCGCGATTTTCTGCAGCGGCACGATCTCCTGCGCCTGTCTGACCAGATCCGCATAGTCCGGCTCCATGTCCGATAGCAGCCTGCGGGTCTCCTGGATCCCGACGAAATGGCCGGCATAGAGCCGAAGTGCATTTCCGGTCCATTTGGCCGCTGTTTGCGCCGGCGTGGAGAAGACGAAGCCGGCTTCCTTCAACGCCGAAAGGTGGCGATCGTCGACCCACATGAATTTGCGCTGACCGGCAATCGGAGAACCCTTTTCGTAGGTCACATCGAGCAGATCGAGATGCGTTGGGTCCGCTTCGACAAGAACACGGTCGGCGGGGATTTCAGCATCCAGGATGGGTGCGCCCTCCAGATCGATGCGCATGCTTCTGGCTGAAAGCTTCTCATCGACCTGCAGGCCGATAGCCGGAACGTCGACACCGAGATCGCCGAAAAGCTCGCGGCGCACGCCATCGGCGAGCGTGGCGAATTCGGGTTCCGGGACCGAGCGTCCGAGCTCGGTTCCGAAGCGTACGACGATGCGGGATGAAGAAGGCAGTGCTGCGACGGGCGTTGATGAAAGCGACGCCGGTTTTCCAGCTTGTTCGGCCATGGCGGTCTGGCCGATGTCGCTGAGCTCGGATTCCCGGGCGGTGCGGCGATTGATGGCAAAGGCGCCCGCGCCGAAGCAGGCGCCAAGGATCAGGAACACAAGGGACGGAAACCCCGGCACTACGGCAAGGCCGACCATGATCACCGCGGCGAGTGCGAGCGCACGGGGGTCGCGTAGTAGCTGGCTGGTTATTTGCTGGCCAAGGTCGCTCGTGCCGTCCGAGCTGCCGACGCGCGTCACCATCGTGCCGGCGGCCACGGCGACGAGCAGTGCCGGTATCTGCGCCACCAGCCCGTCACCCACCGTGAGCAGTGAGTAGGTCACGGCGGCGTCCCCTAGTGACATATCGTGCTGCAGCGTTCCGATCGCGAAACCGCCGATCAGGTTGACCAGAATGATGACAATGCCGGCGATGACGTCGCCCTTGACGAATTTCATGGCGCCATCCATCGCGCCGAACAGCTGGCTTTCACGCTCAAGCTGCTGGCGCAGCCGGCGTGCCTCCGCCTGATCGATGTCGCCGTTGCGCAACTCCGCATCGATGCTCATCTGCTTGCCCGGCAGCGCATCGAGCGTGAAGCGCGCGGCAACTTCTGCAACGCGTTCTGCACCCCGCGCAACGACGATGAACTGCGCAACGGTGATGATCAGGAAGATGACGAGGCCCACGGCAATACTGCCGCCTACGACGAAAGTACCGAAGGCCGAAACGATCTCGCCTGCATCGGCCTGGAGCAGGATCAGTCGCGTGGTCGTGATCGTGATCGCCAGCCGGAACAAGGTGGCGATGAGGATGACCGATGGCAGCGACGAGAACTGGAGCGGATGAGAAACGTAAAACGAAGCCAGCAGGATAAGCACGCTGACGGCGATATTGGCGGTGATGAGAATGTCGACGAGGAAGGTCGGCAACGGAATGAGCATCATCACCACTGCAACGAGCATCAGGATGGCAATGACCAGATCGCTGCGGCGTGACAGCTTGGCAAGGAAGTGCAGAAGGCGCTCCGACATCGTCATTCGGCGGCTCGATGCGATAGGAAGCTCCGCAAGGCATTGTGCGCCTCGGCCTTGCGGCCGGCCACAAGCAACGCGCGGCTCTTCAGCAACGCAAGTGTCGGGTGGTCCATTCCCTCCAGCGTCTCCAGCCTGGCAATCGTGGCAAGCGCCTTGTCCGCTTCGCCATCAAGTATGAGCAGATGCGCCAATGTGCGCAGAACGCCGGCATTTCCCGGCGACAGCTGCGCCGCGATAAGCAGGTATGCCGCGCCCCGCTTTGCCTGCCCGTGACTGCCGTAGAGATAGCCCAGGACATGCAGCAGATGCACTGTGTCACGCGGATCGGTCAGGTTTCGATTCCTTCCTGTATCCGGGCAAGCAGATCGCGGTGACGCTCGATTTCATCCTCCATCAGCGTTCTGGCAAGTGTCTTGAGTTGCTCGCCACCCTCAAGATCGGGAACCAGGTGCGCTACAAGATGCTGTAGAATGGCTACCGAGCGACGCAGGATGGCTGGCTCGGGAATAGCGGGCATGACGAAGTTGATGAGCGCCTCGTCGAGCGATTCGCCAGCCATACCCCGTGAGGACTGGAATTTCGCGGTTCCCGGCTTTTCCGTACCAGCGGCCGATGTCGTCCCCTGAGCCCGGCTTGCGGCCTTGTCGACGCCATTCATCCGCCGACGGTTGATTGCTTGACCGTGCGCGCCTTCCGCCTGCCGCACCTCGCGGCCGGTTGTATCAATCCTTGCCGTATCGAACCGCGGCCCTTCAAGCCGGCGGTTCAAGGATATTTCAGCGCGACCGTGGCGCCGCCCTTCGTCAGGAGAAGTTCCGTCTCGCCAATGCGCTTGACGGTCCAGCCGTCATTGGTGAATGCGCCTTCATGATAGCGTGCGCCGTCGGTGGCGATGACATAGGGCCGCTCGCCATACCAGATCGCCTGCAGCCTCAGGCGCGGAGCCTGCTCGGCGTTGCCGATCATGACATTGGAGGCGAGGGGGATCTGCGCGCCGAACGCCTGGTCGAACCAGGATTGCGTCTCGGTCCAGGCGCCACTCTTGTCATTGGCGATCATACCCGAGACCACGAGCCGTCCAGGTGCTTGCTGAACGGTCAATGTGCTGATGCCGGATTGCTCGAGGCGCAGCCTGAGCTGGCGTTCCGCCTCAGTGGCGCTGGGTACTTGTGTCGGCGATGCATCGCCCAGAACACTCTGCCCGGCCTCGCCAGCGAAGGCCACTGTGATCGGTTTGCCGCCTTGAGCGGACAGGTTTTTGCCAATGTCGGGCTCGGCGAAAGAGAACCCGTTGGCGGCGACGGAAACAGCGAATACCGCCACGAGAACGCTGCCTGCAACCAGGAGGGGGCGATTGGAAACAGACCAGCGATTCGGCGGGCGTTCCGGGTTGACCAGCCGGATATCGGCATCGCCGATGCTTATCGTCAGCGGCAGCTTGCAGCGTCTGCCCTGGCCTTCACGGATGATCTCGCCGGTGGCGAGCGTGACATCGCCGCCGACGGCTTCGATTTCAATCTGGCTGCCCGTGCGCCGCAACCTTGCGTGGACTGGCGCGATGCCGGCGTCCCTGAGCACAACGTCCGACTCCGTGCTGGAGCCGACCGTATACAGAGGCGCGACCAGGCTGAGTTGGGCGCCGGCGTGAAATCCATGCGTTACGCTGAGCGCAACGGAATGTCGCGATGCCGGGGTGCGGGCCGCCGCATCCTGATATTTGCCGATAGCCCAATCTTTGCCGATCATGCCACTTCATCTCCCGCCGATGACAATTCAGACGCAGCCCGACAACGGCATCGAACGCCGTCGACGTGCGCCGCCGGATGCTTGCGGCGGCGCATGGTTTGGAGAATCCCGCCTTAGGCCTTCTCAGCCGACTGGCCGAGCGTCTTGGCGGTGCTCATCAGCATGTCATGTTGGGACTTCGCGATCTCTTTGGTGATCTCGAGGCCAAACATGCGCTCCTGATGCTTGATCATCTTGTCCAGGTTCTGTTCCGGTGACCCGGAAGCGCCGGATGTAATGGGAGGGGTAGCAGCCATCATTGTCTCCTTGACCATTCAGGTTACAAACTCCGGAATCACATTCAAGCGATCCGGCAGGTTGCGAAACCAGCTTAAGGCAGCATGATCGAAATTGAAAGTCCACTTGGAATATTCGAACCAGTTAAGTTCCAACTGTTGCATTGCCACCATTGGAGGAGTAATCTGCCATCGGGGGAAATGGGGTATGGCAGAATGGAACAAGGTCCTTTGGCGGAGCTGTTGGTCGAACGCTTCGAGAATATGCCGCCGCAACTGCGGGTGGCGGCGCGTTTCGTCCTCGACCATCCCAAGGATGTCGCACTGATGTCGATGCGCGAGCAGGCGCACCAGGCTGGCGTTTCGCACAGCACGATGATGCGGTTGGCGCGATGGCTTGGCCTTGAAGGCTATGAGGACATGCGCAGCCTCTATGCTCGCGCGCTGCGTGACACGGGCGCCAGTGAGCCGGCGCGACGGGGTGCCGACCAGGGTGGCGATCCCGGATATTCGACTGCAGGGGTTGTCGCCGACACGCTCGCGGCGCAGGTCTCAAGTCTGGGTGAGTACGGCAATGCCTCGCAATTCATCGCCGCCGCGGACCTGCTTGCACGATCACGCAATCTGTTTGGCCTCGGCTCGCGCTCCGGTTATCCGGTCGCCAACCACTTCGTTCACATCATGTCGTTTCTGGCCGGCGGCGACCGCAAGGTGACGCTTGTCGGCGAGATGGGCGGACATGGTCTGGATGCCTTGCAGGGCGCGGGACGCGGCGATGTGCTGCTTGCTGTGGGCATGTCGCCGTATGAACGCACGACGATCGACGTGGCGCGCCAGTCGGCCAGGCAAGGTGTCGGCGTGGTGGCAATCACCGATAGCAGCGTGTCGCCGCTGGCCCGGATCGCGCGGGAGACCATCATCGTTACGGCAAATTCGCAGTCGTTCTTCCGCAGCATGGCGCCGGCGTTCGCCGCCGTCGAGATTCTGGCGGCACTGACGGCTGCGCAGTCTGAAGTGAATGCTGCCGAACGAGTAAGACAGTCGGAAGAGCAGCTTGCTGCTTTTGGCATTTATTGGAAGCCGCCCCGGTAGGCACAGGGCTTCCACTGTCGGGCGCGGGGGCGTTGACGGCAGGCAGACTGCCTGAAACAGGACTGGACCGGCTCCGGAGGTTGTTTGATGATCCGCCCGATTAACACCGTCAAGCCGCCGCCGCCGCCCAGGATCGATCCAAAGGCCCATGCCGAGCAGACTACGCGGCTGCAGGCGGAAGCCACGAAATTGCAAAATGAAATCCGGCTCGCCAACAGGATGGGCGAGGTCGATGCGGCCGCGGGCGCCCGCCAGCGGCTGACGCAGGTCAATGCGGAACTGACGACGGCGCAGCCGACTGCCCCGGCGCAACAGCCGACCGCCCCGGCGCCACAGCCGACTGCCCCGGCGCAGCCAGGACCGGAGCTGCCTGCCGCGGTCACCACGGCAAACGGTAATGGCGGCGCCACCGCCGCACCGGCGCTTTTCACGGTCCAGGATCTCGGCGGCGGCGTCGTTTCGCCGGAAGTCAAGGCGCTGGAAGTCAAGACGCCGGACGTCAAAGCGCAGGAAGTCAAGGCGAACGACATTCTGAAAGCGATCGATGGTGGCAAAAGCATCGACAACATCGCCGCCGAGCAGGGCCTGGCTCCCGAGGATGTGGTGGCGGCTTTGAATGCCGGCGGCATGACGGCGGTAGCCACCGAGCATGCCAACGGCGACACCCGCACGGTGGTGATCACCGCCGGAGACCGCACGATCACCGAAAACCAGGATTATCAGCACGGCGGCTACTACACCCAAGAGACCGGCCCCGACATGCAGGCGACCTCATCGCCGATCCGTGACGATCTCGGCCGCAAGGAAACCACCAGTGTCGACGCGCAGACCGGCGCGATCACCACCACGCTCGTCGACGATCTCGGCGACGGCGCCGTCACCGAACGCACGACCAATCCCCAGACCCGTCAAACCACTACCACCGAAACCAGTGGTGACGGCGCCGTCACCGTCACCAGCAACCTGCCGAACGGGTCGACTGTGCAAACGGTGACGCCTGCCGGCGGCCCCGCATTGCCGGTAACCACGGTCACGGCTCCGGGCGGCGAGGTGACCACCCTGGCGCAATCGCAGGCGGCGGACGGCTCGGGCGTGCCGGCGATCGAGGAACAGCTTGCCGCCGGCAAAAGCATTGACGAGATCGCCGAGGCGAGCAACCTCACGCCCGAGCAGGTGATCGCCGAAATGAACGCCGCCGGCCTCGAGGTGACGCAGGGCGGTGACCCCGGCGAAACCCTGCAGATCGTCGTCACGGATCCGAATACCGGCAGGACCGCCACCTACAACAACGACTACCACCATGGTTCGCGCTCGGCGACGACCACCCAAGGAAGCACCGAGACGACCAACATGGTCGACGGCAACGGCGTGACCACGCAGACCGAGCGCAACACCGAAACCGGCGAGCAGACCACGACCATTGTCGACCCCGTGAACAACACCGAGACGACGATCGTCGTGGACAAGGACGGCCGACGCACCGAGACCATCGTCGAGACGCTGAACGACGGCGAGCCGATCGACTACGACGTCAAGCCGGGCGACAATCTGAGCGACATCGCCGAGGCCAACGGCGTGACGCTGGACGATCTCGCCGAAAGCAATCCGGAACTGTTCACCACGCCGCGCGACCCTGACCTTATTCATCCAGGCGAGACGGTGGTGATCGACGGCGCCACCAGGACCACCGTCAATGTGACCTTTAACGGCTACACGATGACCACGTCGCCGGACGGCAAGATCACGCTGACCAACGCTGCGACCGGCGCCGTCACCGATATCGCGGCCGGCACCGCGCAACAGGCGCTGGCCGAGCTGCTGCTCGACATCAACCCGAACAGCAGTGACCCGCAACAGGCCAAGGAAGACCAGATAGTCAAGACGGCGCTGGATGGCATATTCAGCGGGGCGACGCCGGAGATGACCACGGACGCGCTTGAGAAACAGCAGGCCGTGGTCGCTGCGATGGAAGCCTATGGTGGGCCGACCCCCGCCACGCCGCAGCTCGATGGCACGGCGACCTCGGTCGGCCCGTTCGGCGAACCACCGTCGGCAACCGCGCCATCAGGCGGCAAATGGGTGCCGCTGATGGTGGACGGGAACTGGCAGTGGTACGATCCGGAGGTGGCCAAGGCGATCGCGGCCGAGAACGTCGCTGTGTCGCGCCTCGGCGAGGCGCAGGCAAATTCCGCGCAAAGCCAGGCGCAGCTCGACGTCTACGCACTCGATCCCGCCTACAAGGAGGCCATGGAAGCCGCCGAAGCGACGCTCGACGACACATTGGCGCCCTATGGACTGGAGTTGAAGCCGACCGAACCCAAGGGTACGCTGGCCGAAGCGCAGGAACGGCTGAGCCTCGCCAACAGCGCCCTCGAAGATGCCGCCACGGCCACGGCCGAGTACCAGGCGGGTGAGCAGAGCCTTCTCGACGCCATCGCCAAACAGGTCGACCTGCCGGCGATCAGCGATCCCAACCAGGCTTCCGTCCGTAGCCCTGGCGGGCCCAGCGCGGAGGAAGAAAACCAGGACGCCAAGGCCGAGCATGCCGAGGTCGCCCAGCTGCTTATCGATTCGGCGCTGCGCACCGCCAATGGCAACAAGGCCACCGTCGACCAGCTGGTCGCCTCGACCGAGCTGGAGCTGAAGCTGACCGATGCCAAGCCCGGAACCCCCGAATACACGGCCATCGAAGAGCGGCTTCAAGGTCTGCAGACGCTCCAGGGGGCCGCGGCCAATCAGGTGACCTTGGCCGAGGCATACCAGGAGTATGGGATTGCGCAGAAAGCGGCGGCGGATCTTGCCGTGACCATGGAGCCTCTCAAGCAGCAACTGCTTGCGCAGGCACGGGAAAGAAACCCGCACCATTTCGACTGGGAAGGCTTCACCAATGGCCGCGGCGAGTTTACCGGCAAGATCCTGTCGCAGGACATCGTCGAGGAGAACGGCCAGCTCTATGTCGTGACCGTCTATGAGAACGCCACGTTCACCGATGAGAACGGCGATGACACGAACGTGCATAAATCCGCCCTGACATACGACCTCAACGACGACGGCATCAGGCAGGATTTCCGCGACGATCCGCTCAACAAGCAGTGGCAGGAGATGCTGGCCTCGACGGACACATCGTCGGCGCCGGTATGCACAGCCAATGCAAACGGATCGCAATCGGCGCTGGACGCGGCCAGGTCGAAGATTGTCGGGGCGCAGGTCGGCCTGCTTGATGCCGGGCTGAGAGATGCAAGGACGGCGCTCGTCGACGCGACGGCGGCGCGCGACCAGGCGATCACCGACCACGGGCCGGGGACCGTCGAGGCGCCCGCTGGCACGCTCAAGCCGGGTGAGACGGCGGTGCAGATCAAGGTGAGCGGCCGCGACATGTGGGTCGCGCCGGAGGTTGCCGCGGCCTACGAAGCGCAGGGGCCGGGCGCTATCGGCGAAAGCGGCAAGTGGGTCCAGATCGAGATGGATGGCCAGAGGCTGTGGGTGGCCCCCGAAGTCGCGGCCGCGGAAATCAATCGCGACCAGGCGGAAACCCAAAAGGACCAATTGGAGGACTGGGAACAAAACGTGCGGCCGGCGATGCTGGCGGGGCGCGACTGGTACGCTTTTTCGGCAAGCCAACCCAAGCTTCTCGAATATGGTTCGGAGGAGCACGAGGCGAAACTCAAAAACCAGTATTTTGAAGAACGCCAGGACCAGGCAATGGCTGGCTATCAGGTGCGGTTCGAGAACCTCTATGAATCCGGTCTCACCGGTGAATACAAGACCTATGCGCCCGGCGAACTCAGCGGTACGGTTGCGCAGACCCTTGGCCTCGATCCATCGAGCGAGGGAGTCGGGAAGGTCGTCGACGAAATCGCCGACCGCGCCGGCGACAACGCCGAAGTCAAGATCGTGCCGATCTTCTCGCTTGATGGCGGGATGGAATCGTCGACTGCCCTGTTCGCGATCAAGAGCGGTGGCAACGAGGCCGGCTATGTCGACAGTGCTGGTAAATATTACAGCAGCTTCGATGAGTTCCAGCACGAGAATCGCATCTTCAGCGACAAAGGCAACCTGGTCATGGCCAAGGGCGGCGACATGTCGCTCGGCAAGGATGGCTTTTCGCTCGACGAACTGGAAGTGGCCGATGCGCGCAAAGTGGATTTCTGGGACAAGGCTACCGACATAGGCCTCGGCCTTCTCGCCGGCGCCGCCACCATCGTCTCGTTCGTGCCGGGCGGCCAATGGGCCATTCCCATCGCCGTCGGCGCCGGTTCAATCCTTGGCGGCAAGGCTCTGTACAAGGAGGGTGAACACCTCCTGCAGGGCGGCGACTTCGACAATCAGTCGGCCTGGAATGTCGCGACCGGCGTAACCGCTTTCCTGCCAGTGGGCGCCGGCGCCCTGCGCTCGTATGGCCTGGCAAAGACCGGCCTGTCCGGAGGCAAGGCTTTGAATGGCGGCTTCGGGATGACCCGCTCCGATGAGGTTTCGGCGTTCCTGCAAAGCGGTAACAAGCTGGCGAACGCTGCGTGGGGCCTCGACGCCGCCGCCGTGGTTACCGGTGCTCCGCTGCTCGGCAAATCGGTGCAAGATCTGGTGGCGCATGGCGGCGATATGGACCTGCTCGAACTCGCCAACGCAATCGTGGGCATAGGCGTCGGCACCGTCGGCACAGGCCTGGGCGGCCGCTCGCTGTTGTACAACATGCCAGGAGGAGCAGGCGGAACTCGCAGTGGGCCTCATACGTCGGCCAGTTTTCCTGGCGGACCGGAATCGGGGCCGCGACCGCGGGCCGTCTACGAGATGGGCAGTGACGGTGTCTACAGGCCCACCGGCGAGCAGGTCATGCCGGATCCGAACGAGATCATCATAGACGGCGATGTGGCCGGCGAAACGTCCGGCCAGCAGGGGCCCGGTTTCGGGGCTCGGGACGGTTTTGACAACACCGGTGCGGCTAACCGGCCAACCGGTCCGCGGGCGCTGCCGGCCGGCGAGTCCGATGGTCCGAATCCACCGCCACCCACGGGCGGCAAAGGTGATCCATCAGGCGGCGGACAATCGTCCCGGCCGATGGTCGTGCATGAGCAAGGCGCCGACGGCGTCCATCGCCCGACCGACAAGCTGGTCTTCCACGATCCCAGCCACCCCGTTATCGAGGGGACGGTTGTCAACGTCCACGACGAAGGGCCGAGCGCCCCGGGCGAGCGTGGCGATGCCGAGAATCCCGGCGACCGAGACGCACAGGGAGCGCGTGAGCAGAATGTCCCCGCCGACAGCGATCCGATTGTGGTTCCGGCGCCCCGCGGCGACGCAACGACGCGCCCGGCCGACAGCGGCATGCGGCTTGTCTGGGACCCGGCGACCAAGACGTTCACCGGCACGCCGAGCGCTTCCGGAGCGAAGCTGTCGGAAGCTGGGGCCGAAGGCACCCGCCCGTTGATGCGCTACACTGTCGGCAACCGCCATACCGGCGAGATGCTCGTCGATTTCAACCTGCCGGAAGGGCAGCGGGTTGTCGCCATACCCGAATCCAAGGCGATCACGGCCGCGCCGGAGCCGGTGCCGGCTCCAGTCGAGCTCGACCCTTCCTTGCCGGTGCTTTATCTCGGCGCCGACGGCCGCTGGACAGCCGATCCGAACGCCCGCACCGAGCCACCGGCCGAGACGGACACCGGGCACCCCAGCCCGGTTCGCCCCGACGGCACGCCGACCGTCAACAATTTCGGGTCAAATCCGTACAGCTTCGGCCAGACGTTCACTGCAGTCAAAGCCGGCCTGCGGCGCATCGGCACGCGTTACCTGAACACCGAACCCCGCTATGACTATCCGAAGCTCGGCGAACTGGTCGACAGCATCTATCACCGGCCGGTTGCGCAGGACGGCGTCACCGCCGGACAGGACATCTACGTCGAGGCCGGCGGCAAATACCTGCCGGCCAAGGCCGTCGTCGCCGGCCCGCAGGCGAGCATGACCCGCGACGTCGTCCCCGACATCGTCCCATTGGGCGAGCATGCCACGGAGGCCGGCTATTTGGGTTCCGGCCCGACCGTCGAACGCGCCAAGCGCGGCTCGATAACCACGCCGAACGGCCAGCTCAGGGTCAACACCCCGGCACGGGAAGTCCATGCGTTCGATCTGGCCAAAAATCCGGAAGTCAGCCGTCGCTCGGCGCTAGGCGAAACCCTGGCCACGACCTTGCCGGCGCTTCCCGACGATGCGGCAACGCCGGCGCCGACATGGACGCCCGAGCAGGTGGAACTGGTCGGCGACTACCTCAATTCCCTCGAACGTTCCAGCGATCCTGTCGTCCGCGATGCGGTGACCATGACCAGAGTGCAGCTCGGCGGCAGGGGCCTGCCTCGGTCCGGCACGGAGATGACGCCGGCCCAGCATCATGCGCTTGTCGAAATGCTCAACGCCGACCGCAACAGCCCGTTCACCGGCTCCAAGCCGGTCGGCCAGCTTTCGAAGAACGGCCTGACGACCCTCCAGGTGTTCAGCGCACAGGGCAAGCTGCCGCATCTGTCGCCGGGAGAAGTGATCGACCACCTCGGCCTGTCGTCCGACGCCAGGCTGACCGGCGGCGAGCAGTTCCTTACCGCCGGGGCGCTGCCGGGAGAAGCCGGCTGGACCGACGCCGGCCGCGGCATCGTCGGCGATTACCTCAAGGCGGCGTCACGCTCCACCGATCCGAACCTTGCCGCCGCGGCAAACGCCGCCTCGCCGTTTTTCAAGGGGCGCGCCACCAAGCCCGGCAAGGCGGTGACCGCCGCGCAGCAGGATGCGCTCATGCAGGTCCTGCAGGCCGACAGTGGCAGCACGTGGGTCTACGGTCCGAAGCTCCAGCCGGAGACTTCGTTCAGACCCGCCGGCGAGCTTTCGCCGGAAGGCCGCTACAATGAGAAGGTTCTGTCCGGCCACGACACCTGGACGCCGTATCTTTGGCGAGAGATGCGCGGTTACGCCGCCAACCAGCAGAAGTCCGCGGACCCCGCGGTGCAGTCGCTCGCGCACGCGCTGGAGAACGCGCTGCCCGCAAGCAAGCCCAGGGCCGGTACCGAGATCAACAGCGAGGTGCCCGTCCTGCTGGAGCGGTTGCTGGATGCCGACAAGGCGAGTTCGTGGCGCGCCCCGACATTCTTCACCGATGCACAAGGGGTCTGGCGGTCCGACCGCGCCACTGTTTCCTGGTTCCTGCAGGAGCACGAAGCCAATGTCGTGGGTGGCCCCTGGCTGAACGACGTGGCGACCAACGGCGCCCTCCGGGCTGCCGGGGCGATCCTCGGCCCCGACGGCCGCACCCTCATTGCCGGCGGATCGATGCTCGGCATTGGCCTCAAAGTGCCGCTGCCCAGCCGGCAGGTCTATGGCGAACTCAGCCTGAAGAACAACGGCCCGATCCCGGACGGCGGCACCGGCTTCCTGCTCCCGGTCCATCCCAACGACGCGAAGGGCCAGAAACTTTTCGTCAATGGATACCGGCCGAATTTCGCTTATGACGAGGCGGCGGCTCCCTCCGCCCAGTGGGTCGCATCGGCGCCGATGCTGTCGAAGAACACGTTCCAGAACGAAAAAGCCGCTGGCGTTTCAGTATCCATCTTTGGCTTCTCTCTGAGTGGGACCTACGTCAATCGCACGCTGCGCTATCTCGGCGGCGAAGGCGGCCGGCCGGGATATACGCACAGGGAGCCTGGCCCGCTCAGCCAGAGGGCAGCCGCTTTCTGGGAGGAGGCCGCGAGAGGTGGCGCCAGCCACTATAGCTCCGAAGGCAAGGTGCCTGGTTTCGAGGATCGTCTCCTCTACCGCAACTACAACGTCTTGGCGCCCTTCGGAGGCGGCAAGGAACCCTGGCGCGGCAGCCCCGCCTTCGAGGGCGTTCCGCGCGAGACGGGCGCCGGGCCGCTCAACCGTCTGGACCGCACGGACCACGGCGCCGGTCTCGCCGTGAACTATGGGCCATTGCCGCTAACGACGGTGGAACTCGGCTCGGTGAGGAAGGATGTTGTCCTGCATGCCCGTACCGCCCGCGCGCATCCCGGATCCTCCGAAGGCGCGCAAAAGGTCTTCTCCGCGCTAGACAGTTCGGGGGGTCGACTGACGCCGGACGTCCTGCAGCATCTCGATGCCTATCTCGCCGAGGTTGCGGCATCGCCGCACGGCGATTTGAGGTTCGCTGGTCAGCGCGTGTTGGATGTGTTCCCGGAACTGGGCGTGGCGCCGTACCCGGACCAACTCGCCACCGCCGGCGGACGGCCAGACGGCATGAGCGGACCTGCCTGGAAGGCCGTGCGGCAACAGCTGGATCAGCAGGCTCGTGGCGAACTGACGCCCACGCAGGCGCATTACCTCAACAGGCTGCTCGAGCAGGATGTGCAGCACAATTCGCCGCCCCCGGACACCGCGCCGGCCCCGGCGGGCAACGGCCCGATTGTGCCCAGGAGTCCGGCGCCGCGACGGGAACAGGGCCGGGCGGCTGAAGGGTCGTGGGGACCGTCGACGGCAAAACCGCTGACACAAGCTGAAATTGCGGCCAACCGCCAGCAAGCATCGAGCATGCTGGACGATATGATCCAGCAGGATCTTGGCATGCCCGAGACGACCGATATGAGGGCCGATCTTGCCGATCAGGTCAGCCGGTCGCCCGAGATGATGGAACTCTTGCGGAATGCCCACGCGAAAGGCGTGCGCATCGTCAACCCGGCGCGGCGCGATCTGCGGATTTTCGATCCGAGCTTGGAACAGGATCTGACTGCAACCGGATCAGGGTTGGACCGAGCGCTCGACGTGATTTCCGTGGATGCCGATATGTTCCGCACGCCGGCCGCGGACAATGACGCGGTCGTCGCCGGATTCGTCGATGCGCTTAGCCATGAACTGTCGCATGTGACCGACGCCCCGATCGACGTGCTGCCCCAGGACTTCGCGAACCGCCAAGCCCATAGGGACGCAAACGTAGACGCCCGCTTGAAGTCGGAGGGCGAAGCGGCGCTGGTTCAATACATCGTAGCCGATGAGCTTGCTGCCAACGGCGGCAAGCCGAATCTCGCGCTGCGAGCCGACCAGGCGCAGGCCGATATCTATGACCGCTTCACCGCCGGCGAGATCGACCGCACCCAGGCTGTTCACGAGATGGCGGCGCTCTACAGGAGCATGGAGCCGAGCGTTGCGGGCGGCGGCACCTACGCAGACTACTACGGACATTTCGCGGACGCGGCATATCAGGCAGCGAATGTCGCGCCGGGCCACGAAGGCGATGTTGCATCCAACGCATCGCATGTCGTGGGTGAAGCGCGCGCTGCCGCACCAGCAAACAATGGCCAACCCGCTGCGAACAACGGACCGCTCACCCGTGACGGCGTCAGAGCGACCCCGCTTGACCAAGTGCCAGATCTCGTCATGGGCGATTTCCAGCCGACCCAGATTCCATGGCTTAAGCGCGAGCAGGTGGCCGTGCTGACGGAACAGCAGTTCCGCGACATGGATCAGGCCGGCTTGCTGCCCTATCTGACCAAGAGCCAACTGCGCGGTATCCCGAAGGCAAAGACAGGCCAGGTCAACATCGCGGGCCTCGTCGGGAAACAGATTCCTTGGCTGACCGAGGGCCACATCCGGAATGTGACCGACCAGCAGTTCCGGGATTTCGGCAAAACCGGTTTGACGCCTCACCTGACGAAACCACAGTTGCAGGCGATAAAAGGAGACATGGTCGAGCTCGTTAACATGTCGCAGTTGGAAGCGCGCCAGGTTCCATGGTTCAAGCCCAGCCAGGTCGCGAAGCTCACGTCACAGCAATTCAAGGATTTGGGCGAGGCCGGATTGCTGAAGACCCTCACCGAGCGCCAGGTTCCGGCGATCCCCGAAACCATGATCGATTCCGTGGACGTGGCGAAGTTCGATCCCAAGCAGGTGCCGTGGCTGACCGAGAAGCAGATTCCGGTGCTGACCCGCGATCAATGCGGTGCCTTCACGATCCACCAAACCGAAGCCTTGACCCAGCCGCAGATCGAAGCGGTGACACCAAAACAGTACGGGGAAATGAGCCCCGGCCAGTTCCGCAAGTTCACGCTCGAGCAGTTCGGGTGGATGAATGAGAATCAGACCAATGCGCTGTCGGTGCTGCAGCTGACAACATTTCGGGCGACCCACAAAAAGTCGATGACGCCGGATCAGCGGACGCTTGTGGAAGGCGCGCTGGTTTATTCGCGGACCAAGGAATATCAGGCTGCGCTGGACACCTTCGGGACCATGGCGGGCACGTCCTACATGCTGTGGAGCTCGCTGCCGCCAACCTGGACCGCCACCGCCGGAGCGGTGGCATTTGGTGTGCGAGGCGTCGTTTTCGGTGCGCAGGCGCTCTTCCCCAACGCAACCGCAAGTCACAAGCCGTTCGGGCGATTCCTCAACGCGCTCGGCGGAGCCACATTCATTGCCGCAGCGCCAGGTGCCGCGACCGGGATGATCCAGGGTAAGGCTCTTCTCGTCAACAGCACGTTCACGCTCGGCAACATCGTCTATGGCACGAAGTCGATGCTGCAGTCGTTCACCGGCAGACCGGTGATCCGAAACCTGGCCGAATATCTGGCTGGACCCGGCTATGTGCTTGGCTGCGCCGCCTACACGGTGCAATCCTGGCCGGCGCCGATCGCCACAGTCGCCGGCACCATGTTCACCTTCGGCTGCGCGGAATTCTGGGCATCCGCCTACAGGACGGACCGGATGAATCGCCGTTCAGTGCCGCGAACCGATGCTGATATCGCGGCGGCGGAAAAGTCCGACAGAAAATGGGCCGCATGGGATCGGTGGACTCTGGGCATCACCTTCGGCGTTGGAATGCTTCTCTTCTCGCTGGACTCCCTGCTCGCGGAGCCTTGGGAAGGCGCGAAGCCGACCCCTCCAGCCGATCCGAAAAAACCGGATGGCGATGCCTCGTCCCAGCAACCCGATGATCCTTCGGATGTGCCAGATGCCCCGCAGATCCCGGAGGAGGATTTCCCGCAGCTCGCCGTAGTCGCCGATGACGGCCTGAACCTGCGGACCCAGCCTGACGGGGATTCGCCTGTGGTGACGGTTCTGCAACCCGGGACATTCGTCGAGCAGACCGCGAAGCCCTCGACCGATCAGTCAGGGGAGGCCTGGATACCGGTCGAAGGTTTCGGGCCGGACGGCGAAATGCATAGCGGCTGGGTTTCCGGGGACCATGTCGAGGCTCATCCCGACGGCAGCAGCAACCCTGCTGGCCGCACCAATCCAACGCTGGAGAAAGACGGCTATCAGTGGATCGAGGTCAAGAACGGCGACAGCATTCGCCTGATCGCCAGGACCCATTCTGCGGATGTGGCCGAGACGGTGGTGCTCAACATGGACCATATAATGAGCCCGGATGTGATCTTCTCAGGCGACCGCATCTACCTGCCGGCCAGCTTGGGTTGAGAAACCGCGGGCCTGAGCTTGTCGGTTCTCGTAGCATAGGCATGCGCAACGCAGCCGGCCAGCTTTGCCGCCCGCTCGGCTATCGGATTGGAGGGTTCGGAAGAGTAGGAGGCGGTAAACTGCAGGTCTGACGGGTGCCATTCGCAGTCGACGATGCGCAGTTTGCCGCTTGCGAGATAGTCGTGGACGACTCCTTCAGGCAGCGAGGCTATGCCGATTCCATTGAGTGTCATCGTGATGGAAGCGGCCAGCGAATTGGCCGGAAAGATGCGCGGCGTCTCTTCGAATTCGCCGGTGAGCTTGCGGTAGAGTTCGCTGTAGGGTCGCGTGGTGCGCGCGTAGCTGATGATCGGAAACTGCATCAGGTCGTTTAGCGTCACCTTGCTCCGGTCAGGCAATTCCAGCTGTGGCGAGCAGACCCAGACAAGCGGAAAGGACGGCATCTCGATATTCTCGATGCTGTATTCCAGGACAGGGCCCATCAGCACCGCGAGATCGAGCCGGTGTGACATCAGTTCGTTGCGAAGGGTCGTCGTTGCATCGACGACGATATCGGTATCGACAAGCGGAAAGTTTGCCTTCAGCGCCGTGAGGAAATCCGGCAGCCAGGTGTGCACGATCGTTTCGGCGACCCCAAGCCGTAGCACCCTCGTCGTCTCTGAAGTCTCTGAAAGAGAGCTGGCCATCAGCTGCAGCCGCTCCGCTACGCGCAGAACCCGTTGGGCAGGCGGCAGCAGCCGTTGTCCCTCGGCGGTCAGCCTGACCGTGCTGCTCTGCCGCTCGAACAGCTTGGCGCCAAGCGCTTCCTCCAGCCCGGCAATCCGGGTGGACACCGCCGGCTGCGTGGTGTTCAGGCGTTCCGCCGCCCTGCGAAAGCTTCCGAACGTCGCCACCAGGAGAAAGGTTTCGAGCTGCTTGATGTTGAAAGGTATCACGACTGGGAATCACTCATTTGCGGCTTTCGGGAACGGCCATCAATGCCGCACAATGATCTGGCTGCCGATCTTCACGCGGTCATAAAGATCGATGACGTCGTCATTGGTCATGCGAATGCAACCGGAGGAGTTGGCCTGTCCGACGGTCCATGGCTGGTTGGTGCCGTGGACGCGATAAAGCGTGTTGCCGATATACAATGCGCGCGCGCCCAGTGGATTGTCCGGTCCTCCCTCGACATGCACAGGCAGGAAGCGGCCTTTTGATGCTTCTCTGGATCGCATTTCGGCCGGCGGCCGCCAATCTGGCCAGCTCTTCTTGCTCGATATCGTGTCGAGGCCGGACCACTCCAATCCCTCCTTTCCAACCCCCACCGCGTATCGCAGCGCCCTGCCGTTGCCCAGGATGTAGTAAAGCCGCCGCTCCGTGGTGCTGATCACGATCGATCCCTTCGGTTGAGCCTCACTGAAATGCACGATCTGCCTCGGGATTGCTGACCACTCGCGCTGGATTTCTCCATGGGAAGTCTGGTCGGGAGCGGAAGGGGAGACCAGCACATTTCTTGCCGGATCGTAAGTCCAGCTTCGTGGGTCATAACCGCTATTCGATTGGGCCTGCGCCGGCGCCACGGCGGCAATCGACGCGGCAGCTACCAGAACTGAAGCACGAAACCTCCGGATAAGGCGCGGCGCGATCAGGACTTTGCGTCCCGAAACGTTGACGGGAACAGGCAAGTTCGCAAGCAGGATCATGATTGCCGCCAAGACCGGTCTCTCCTGTATCCAGGCGTTCAGCTGGCGATCACCTGATTCCAGCGCGCACCATATCGCTTTGCAGGCGGTTCGCAACATTTGGCACCAAATGCTCGTGCGCAATCCAATTGGACTTCCAATTTTGCGATGTGCACGATAGAGTGAATTGGCGGGCAAACCATGAAACAAGCGACGCGGGCCATCGCTCGTGCGTCCCTTTGCGATAGGACCAATGTTGACGGGACGCGACACCTGCCATGCGGATCGGTTCTTGGGAGCCAAGGCTGCTTTTGCCGCCTGCGGTCTTGCGATGATCCTGGCATTCGGCCTTGCCTCGTCGCCGGCCGACGCCGCCGAGCCGCGCTGGCCTGCCGGCCCGTACAAATACATCACCGTCGATCAGTCGGTGGCCGACGCGCTGGTCGAGCTCGGCCGCAACATGCGAGTGCCCATGCGTGTCAGCAAGCTCGTAAAGGGACGTTTAAGCGCCGGCATGCCGGTGGGAACCGCCCGCGAGTTCCTGCAAGAGATCTGCGATCGATACGGGCTGGTCTGGCATTTCGATGGCATCGTCATGAACGTCGCGACCGAAGCTGAGGTCCGGACGGAAATGATCGCGCTTGATGCCAACACGGCTGCCGGTGCGGAAGATCGGCTTTCGCGGCTGGGGGTCATCGACCCGAAGTTTCCGATAAAGGTGTCCACGCAGGACGATGTTGTCTCGGTATCGGGGCCGCCGTCCTATGTTGAACTTGTCAGGAAAACACTGGGAGTTCCTGCAGCGCCGAGCACCAAGCAGGATGTTGGCAAAGTTGTTCCGGTCCGCGTTTTCCGCGGCAGGCAGGCGGAGGCGCAGAATGTTCCCTCCGGCAAACCGAACTAAGTAAGCAGGAGGGCAGGTTCATGCAAATCGCGCCGATTGGAGCCCTGGAAGCCACACTGGCAAACTTGACCACCAGCATAGCTTCGCAGCAGCAGATCACCGCCGGAACGGCAGCGCAGCCGGGTAACCGAATGGTGGGTGCCAATCAGGAAAAGGCCGCGAAGCTTGGCATGCCTGAACGCGGTGATGTCGCCATGCGGGCAGGCCAGCAGGTGGCGCAGGCGTCTTCGGGAGCCAATCCGGCAATGGCCGGCCAATCCTCCAATCTGGAAAAGACCGAGCCGGTCGCCGAACACAAGCTTTTCGACTATCTGGCCGAGGTGGAGAAGGCTGGCGGCGGGGCGCTCACCGATCCGTCTGCATTGTTCGGTTCTGCGGTCCAGTCGCTGGAAGGGACCATGCAGCAGGTCCAGAAGGCGCTTGGCCAGGCAAATGCCCCCCAGGCAAATGCCCCCGAGGCAAATGCCCCTGCGAATGCTGAAACGGCCACCATGCAGGATGGCGCCGGCAAGGCCGCCCCGTCAGGCAAGGAAGGCGAAAACGCCACCGCGAAAAATGCCGAGCAACTGCTCGAACGATCCATTTCGGTGATGTGGGCAGCCGCCAATCTCGAAGTGGTCACCAGCAGCGTGACGGCCGTTACGTCGTCCACCAGCACGCTGATCAAGCAACAGTAAGCCTACGGAGTGTTCGTGCACACGATATCCTTGCCGCGGCGGTCAACACTATTGAATCGATGCGGCGTCCGGTGCCGCGTCGCGCTCGTCGTGGCGAGCATGCTTGTGCTCCAGGCGTGCTCGGTTGAGCTGTATTCCAACCTCAACCAGCGGCAGGCCAACGAGATCGTGGCCACGCTGATGCGTCACGGCATCCCGGCTCAACGCGAGGCGGGCAAGGACGGCAAAATGACGGTTTCCGTACAGAGGGACCGTTTCGCCGAAGCCATGGCGATTCTCGACGAAAGCGGGTTGCCCAAACAGGAATTCCAGACGCTCGGCGACGTGTTCAAGCGAGACGGGTTTGTATCCTCGCCGGTCGAAGAGCGGGCGACGATGATTTATGGCCTGAGCCAGGAGCTGTCGCAGACGATTTCGGACATCGACGGCGTGCTTTCCGCGCGCGTTCATCTCGTCCTGCCCGAAAACGATCCGCTGAGACAGCGGCTGGTGCCATCGTCGGCCTCGGTTTTCATCCGGCATCGCGCATCCGTCCCGATGAATGAGCTGATCCCGCAGGTCAAGATGCTGGTGGCCAAAGGCATCGCCGGGCTGACTTATGACAATGTATCCGTCACCCTCATTCCGGTGACCGCGGCAGTTCCCGAGAACGCAAACGGCGAGCCAGGTTTCACGACGTTCCTCGGCCTCTGGTTGCATCCCGACAGCGTCGTCGCCGCGATGTGGCTGTTTTACGGCATGACGGCGGCACTACTCGCCCTGGCTGCCCGCTTGGCTTACGTCCAGTGGTATCGACGACCCGGCGTTTATGCGCTCGACGCTTCGACAATGCCGGTGAAGAAGACATGATCCAGACCGGCTCGACGCAAACCGCCAGCCGGGAATGGCAGACATTCATGGCCAATCCCGCATTCTATGCGGATGCGGCTCGGCTGGCGCAATGCTTTGACGGCACGATCGGCGAGGCTGCCTGCGAGCGAATGTTGCGGTCGCAGCGCCTGCAGGAGCGATTGTCGGAGCTTCTGCTCGACCGTTACGGCCTCAGCGGCGCCGTTTCCAACGAACCAGCCGATGAGATAGACCGGGCGATTGCCTTGTCGTCGGCAGAGGAGTTGGAGGAACTTGCGCTTCGCGCCGGCGCGATCTACTGGGCCGGCAGTCTGGCCGCCGTCATCGATGGACGCCAAGCCGCCGCGCTACAGGCAGCGCTCGGCGCGGAAATCTGCGCTTTCGCAGTCGCCAACCGCGATCTGGCCGGTCCGATGCAGCCATTGGAGCCCCTTGAAGACATTCATCGTCGTGTCCATGCCGACGGCCTGCGTTGCCTTGGCGGCTGGTGTCAGGCGACGCCGGGCGAAATCAGCATGCGGGTCCGCCTCAAGCTGATGCCGCATGAACTTGTTGACCAGCCGACAGCCGAACCATTTGCCGAAGCTGGTCCGGCGATTGTTCGACGGGCGATGGGTTAGGCGAGATGGTCGATCCGGGCAAAGCGACCACTGCGGTGCCGAGGCGCCCCGTCGCCCGCATCCTGCGCGCTGCCGAGGCTCGCGCCTGGCAGGATGGGCACGCCTTTCTCGACGAGGCCAGGCGTGATGCGCAGCAGTTGCGTGACGCCGCTCGGCGAGCCTATGCGGCCGAATATGCGCAGGGTTATGAAGATGGTAAGGCGCAAGGCGACGCGGATGCCGCGCGTCTGGTCAGCGAGACCGCGGTCAAGGTAGATCGCTATCTCGGTGGGCTGGAGGCCGAAATCATCAATCTAGCTCTCGATGTGGTCAGGCGCGTGCTGGGAGAATTCGACGCGAGCATGCTGGTCGCCAAGGCGGCCGCGCAGGCCATAACTGAAGTTCGCCGTGCCAAATATCTGAAGGTCCGACTTCATCCTGCTTCCGTTAACAGGGTTCGCGACGAACTGAACACGGTCCTGCGCGAGAGTGACTTGGGCATGACGGTCGAGATCGACGCGGACGATACGCTGGCGACGGGCGCTTGCATCCTCTCGACCGACATTGCCGTCGTCGACGCCAGCATCGAGGCACAGCTCGACGCCATTGCCGCTGCGATTTCATCAAAGGCCGAGGCGGCGGCATGACAAGTCCCGCCAGCAAGCTCGAGAGCCGCCTCGCATCGATCGTTCCGAACCTGCGTTCCGGCCTGCGTGACGATGCCAGCCGACCCAGGAAAGGGCGTGTGCGGCGGGTCACCGGCACGGTCATTCACGCGACGGTGGAGGAGGTTCGGATCGGCGAGATCTGCGAACTCCTCGATCCCAGGACCGGCACGGCGACCAAGGCGGAAGTCGTTGGGCTCATGGACGACATGGCGGTCCTTGTTCCGCTTGGCGACCTCACCGGCCTTTCAAGCCTCACGGAGGTCATTGCGACCGGAAAGACCCAATCGGTGCCCGTCGGGCCCGGCCTGCTTGGTCGGGTGATCAGCGCGTTCGGCGAGCCATTGGATGGCAAGCCGCTTTCGCCGGACGGCATTAACGGCAGCTATCCGGTCAACGCCTATCCGCCATCGCCGCTGGAGCGCAGTTTGATTTCCGAGCCTATCCAGCTCGGAATCCGTGCCCTCGATGGGCTTCTCACCTGCGCGCGTGGGCAGCGCGTCGGCATCTTCGGCGAGCCTGGCGTCGGCAAGTCGATCCTGCTTTCGGATATCGTCAGCGGCACCGACGCAAACGTTGCCGTGGTTGCGCTTGTCGGCGAACGCGGACGTGAAGTGCGCGAATTCATCGAGCATCAGCTCGGGCCGGAAGGGCTGGCGCGAGCGATCATCGTCGTCGCGACGTCCGATCGGCCGGCGATCGAGCGCGTCAAGGCCGCTTATGTGGCGACCAGCATCGCCGAATATTTTCGCGACCAGGGCAAGCATGTGCTGCTGGCAATGGACAACATCACGCGCTTTGCCCGTGCGCAGCGCGAGATTGGCCTCGCTTCAGGCGAGCCGCCGACGCGTCGCGGTTTTCCGTCTTCGCTTTTTGCAGTTCTGCCCCGATTGCTCGAGCGCTCAGGGCCTGGCCGCGTCGGCTCCATTACAAGCCTCTACAGCGTTCTTCTGGAGGGCGATGGCACGCTGGATCCGGTTGCCGAAGAAATCCAGGCGCTTCTCGACGGCCATGTTTTTCTGTCGAACGAGCTTGCGCAGCGCAATCATTTCCCGGCCATCGACGTGCTGCGCAGCCGCAGTCGCCTCATGGACACGGTGGTGCCGGCTGAGCATCGGTCGGACGCCGGCCGCTTACGGGAGCTGCTCGCCCGCTACGCCGACGTCGAATTGCTGCTGCGCGTCGGCGAATATGAAAAGGGCAGCGATGCAGTGGCGGACGAGGCGGTGGCGAAGATCGACGCCATCAACGCCTTCCTGCGACAGCCGTCCGCCACCCACGAGACCATCGAGAGGACGCGCGAACGCATGCGGGGGATCGTCAATGAAGGATCGTGACATAATCGCACGATTGCGCGACCTCAGGCGCCACGGTGAACAGCGCGCAAACGAAGCGGTCATAAGGAGATACGCCGCTGCGCAGCGGGCCGCCGGAGCGGTTCAGGAGGCGGCAGCCGCGGTCAGCAAACACCTGCAGCACACAGCCGACGCTGAGGATGCAGCATTCGGTTCGCTTGTTGGACAACCGGTGAAGGCCGCCAGCCTTCATCGGCTTCAGGGACAGTTCGAGCGCGCCGCCAGGCAAACCGAACAGCTTCGGGAAAACCAGAAGCTGGCCGGCGTCACCGAGCAGCGAAGCAAAGCCGAGTTATCGGCAGCCCGCAGCGATCATCGCGCCAGCATGAAGGCGGTGACGAAGCTGGACGGGCTGTTGCAGCAGCTGACCAAACGCACTGCGCGTCGCAGCCTGGCGCTTGCCGAGCTTTCCGAGGAAGACGAGCGCAGTCCACTGCGCCTGCCCACAGAACGATAGCCCAATCCGTGATCCTGAATATGGAAGTGTGATGCCTCAGGCCTTGGCGTCGGCAAAAAAGAAAGCACGCGCAGAACCGGTCAGACGCACACGCTCGAGCGTTGGCGAGCCGCTGACATTGGACTCTGTTGCGGCTGTGGAGGTTGAAGCATTGAACGCCTTCTACCGCCGCCGTGCTCCCGCGCAGATCACGATTGCCGGGAAAACCATGGCGCTCGCCGCCGTCTGGCCGGCGCCGAACCTTGTGGACCAGCCGTTGTGCACGATTGCGTTCATTCTCGGGGACATGGTGGGCAAATTGCGCTTGCCGCTATCTGTTGTCGAACGAGGTCTTGCCAGGGCTGACGAGCTAATCGATCCGAAACGACTGGCACCCGCTCACGCCGCACTGCTGCTGGAGTCCGTATTCGAAGAAGATCTCGAATGGATCGAGAGCAAGCTGGGCGAGACGATCGCCATCACGTCGATCGAACGAGAAGACAGCGTTCTGGACCAAACCGCGCTGGCTCTCGTCCTGACCGGCAAGGACGAAACCATAGGTTGCGCCTTGCACACCGCCAGCGTCGATCTGGCGGTGCGGGCCGGGCGCTTTCTCGACCAGATCGGCAAAGCGAGGCCACCGGTCCCTGCCGAATTCCCGTTGCCGGTCTGCCTCTGGCGCCACGCGCTTACCATCAGCGTTGGTGAGCTTCAAAGTCTGCAATCTGGCGACGTGGTGCTTTTCGATGGCGAAGAGGAAGAGGCGGCATTGGTCATTGCCGAGCGGCTTTATGCCCCGGCGGTGCTGACTGCCGTTGGACCGCAACTGCTTGCCGTCCCGACTGCAATCGCCGGATCGAAATGGGAGTGGACCATGAACCAAAACACGCCGCCGCATGCCGACCAGGCATTGGAAGAGGCAACTCTGGACGAGTTGCCGGTTGCGCTTGCCTTCGAGCTCGGCCGCACGGCGATGCCTCTCGGCGAGGTAAGGCAGCTTGCGCCAGGCGCGATCGTTCCGCTCGCCAATGTGACGAAGGAGACCGTCGACATCATCGCCAATGGCAAACGCGTCGGCCGTGGCGAGATCGTGCGGATTGGGGAGAGCCTGGGCGTGCGGATCGCCCGCATGTTCGACAATGCTTGACAATTCGCCCAACCTGCTTGGGATCCTGATTGCCGTCGGCTTTGTCGGTCTGCTGCCGCTGGCAGTCGTCACCATGACCGGATTCCTGAAGATCTCGGTCGTGCTGTTCCTCATCCGCAACGCGCTCGGCGTCCAGCAGATGCCGCCCAATCTGGTGCTCTACGGCATAGCGCTGGTGCTCACGGTCTATGTCACGACACCGTTGCTGAGCGAGATGTCGGGACGGCTTCAGGAAGGGCAGGTTCAGTTCCAGACGACCGACGACCTCGCCAGGGCGGCGCAACTGGTCAGGGAACCCTTGCAGCAGCACCTGATCAAGTTCACCCAGCCGGAAGAGCGGCAGTTCTTTCTCGACGGCACGAACCGCCTATGGCCGGAACAGGCACGACAAAATCTGAAGGACGACGATCTTTCGATACTTGTTCCTGCCTTTGTCGCGTCAGAGCTGACGCGGGCGTTTGAAATCGGCTTTCTGCTTTATCTTCCCTTCCTCATCATCGACATCGTCGTTGCCAACATCCTGATGACGCTCGGCATGATCATGGTCTCGCCGGTCCTCATTTCGGTCCCGCTGAAACTGTTCCTTTTCGTCGCCATAGATGGCTGGTCGCGGCTGATGCACGGCCTGATCCTGAGTTACGTCTGACGCCGCTGGGAGGTTTGCATGAGCCAAGACTTCATCCTGGCGAAAGTCCAAGGCGCGCTCCTGACGGTGCTGTTCGCATCAGGCCCAGCGATCGTCGCGGCGCTGGCCGTCGGCATCCTGGTCGGGCTGGCCCAGGCACTGACGCAAATTCAGGATCAGTCCCTACCGCAGACGATCAAGCTTGTCGTGATCCTGCTGGTTATCATCGTCTTCGGCCCGCTGCTTGGCCAGCAGATCGCCGAGCAGGCCTCAACGGCGCTGGACGAATTCCCCGTCGTAACGCGTTGAGGGGGCAGATGCCGGTCGAACCCTTCTTCGCGTCGATCAAGGAGCTTCAGTTCTATCTTTTGGCGGGAGCTTTCGCGCTCGCCCGCATGACCGGATTCATGCTGCTGATGCCACTCTTTTCGCGTGTGCCGTTGTCGGGCCTACTGCGCAACGGCGTTGCCCTGGCGCTGGCGGTTCCGGTCTTTCCGATGATCGTCGACAGGCTGACAAACACCGACATCGCGACGACGATGATCGTCGCCTACATGCTCAAGGAGGTCGTCGTCGGGGTAACGCTCGGGCTGGCGATGGGCATTCCGTTCTGGGCGGCCGAGGCCGCCGGCGACATCCTGGACCTGCAGCGCGGCTCGACGATGGGGACGCTGATTGACCCGATGATGACGCATGAGACGAGCGCCACCGGCACCTTGCTCGCCGTCATCATGGTGACGGTCTACCTGGCTGCCGGCGGCCTCGAGTTATCCTTGACCAGCCTCTACGACAGCTATGGCCTGTGGCCGATCGACCAGCTTCTGCCGGTGTTCAGCAAGGATGCGGCCGCAATCTTCCTCGATCTGCTGAACCGCATTCTGATGATGGCGTTGACCCTGGTTTTCCCGCTCATCGTCAGCATGCTGTTGTCCGACCTTGTGCTCGCCTTCCTGGCGCGCGCCTCGCCGCACCTCAACGTTTTTGCGCTTTCGCTGATCGTGAAGACGCTGGTGTTTAGCCTGGTCTTTGTCCTCTATTCTGCTTTCCTGCTCTACTACATGAACCGAGACCTTGGCTTCCTGAACGAGGCAGGCCGACAGATAGAAGCGATCGGCTGCCGCAGCTGTCAATGACAAGGGGAAGGTTGGGACAACAGCAAGGTCTGCGCAAGCGTCGGTCGTAAGATGAAGCAATCGTTGGCCGGCCAATAAATACAATTTATCGTTGAGGAAAGATTCTGACGATTTGACAAGCAGCCGAGCTGCCAACGATCTTACGCCCTCCCGACTTGTCTCTGAAACGCGCATACCCCCTCGGAAGCCATGGCTCGCCTGACCACTTCACCGATCTTCGAGGACCTGCGGCTGGTCGATGCGGATAGGCTGCGCAGGCTTGTCAGAATGGGCGTCTATGAGGGGCATACAGGGGGCCTGGCGAACGGCAAGCTCCAGGCCAATATTGTGATTGTGCCGCGCAGCTTTGCCAGCGACTTCCACCAGTTCTGCATCCGCAACCCGAAACCCTGTCCATTGGTCGGCGTCAATCGCGCCGGCAGCCCATTGATCCCGGCGCTGGGCGATATCGACATCCGCACCGATGCCCCCCAATACAACATCTATCATTTCGGCGAGCTGACCCGTCGGAGGACGGACATCATCGACCTGTGGCAGGATGATTTTGCCGCTTTCGCGCTCGGCAGTTCGCTGACCGTCGAAGCTGCACTTGCCGAAAAGAAACTGAGCCGCATCGGCTGCGGCAAGGCCTCACCCAAGTTCCGAACCAGGATCCAGACGGACCGTGTCGGACCGTTTGGTGGCGAGATGGTCGTCTCGATGCGTCCGATAAGCCGTTGCGACGTCGACAGGGTTCGCGCCCTCACCGCACGCTTCCCGCATGCCCACGGCTCTCCCATCCATGTCGGAGATCCCATGGTCATCGGAATAGCCGACTTGATGGCTCCCGATTGGGGCGATGCGGTGAAAATCATGGACGGGGAGGTCCCCGTATTCTGGGCCAGCAGCATCACCGCGCAGGATGCGCTTGCTCGTGCCGAACTGGCGACCTCGATCACGGTATCGCCGGGGCACATGCTAATCACCGATGTTGATGCACGCGCCGATGCAGGCGCTTTCAAGGTGTATTAGTTCCTCGACACAGTGATTTGACAGATCGGCGATCGGCAGCGTCGATAATTCCCGTCAGTGGCGAATGGCAAACCTCTAGGATTAGCCGAAACATCCCTCCACTTCGTCATCCTAGGGTCTGCGCCGCGTCGCTTCCCTCCTTGCTTCGCCCTAGTCGTGAATTTCCTGGCGATGGCCGAAACGCTCATTCCTGTATCCGAGCATGTGTTCGGCCATGGCGCCGCCTCTGATGCCCGCTTTTCCAGCTGGCGAACCCTGAGGTTGGTGGCGGCGGCGATCCGGCGCGCTTCCTGCATGTCGCCGCTTATCCGTTCGCCAGCTTGCGCGGCCGCCCGCCCTTGCGACCGTTTTCACGAGATGCAGCGCCCTTGGCGCGCGAGCGGGCTCTGCCACCGGCAGCGCCGAGTTGGGCGGCCATCCACTGTCTGGACCCGAAAACGCCTTGCAGCATCGCCGGCACATACACGTCTACATCGAGTTTCGGCCAATGCAGGCCGAGACCGGCGGGGCTGATCTCGATTTCCGCAAGATCGCCCGGCGATGCGTCGGCAAGACCTTCGGCCAAGCGTACGGGAAATGCCACCTGCACGCCAGTATTCAGGTTGACGACGATGCGCGCCGCCCGGCGATCGTAGCGGGCGGAAACAGCATGTCCGGCCTCACGCAAGGAGGCCATGCGCTTTTCGGCCCGTTCAAATTCGTCCTCAGTAACGGCCATGAATTGTTCTCCATTCCTCGCAAAGGACGATTAGCACGTTTGCCAGCTCGTCCTTGATGCGGCCCAGATCGGGCCGGTTGAACCCAAAACTCTCCCGCAGTTCCGGTGGCCCGTCAGGGCAATGCAGGATGAACACCGCTTCGCCGACCGCACCCTTGACATGGACGTGCGCGGGTCGATGATCGTTCGGATAGATGACCACACGCAGGCCATTGAAGCGGAACACAGTCGGCATTTTCCGCACATTACCAAAACCTAAGCGCTTAGGAAAGTGGCTCCGAGCAGGAATCGCATCAAAAAGACAAAGGCAGCGTGTCAGCTAACGTGAGCAGAACCGGATGATTGCAAGCATCATGCTTTCGCCGAGGCACATGCTGATCACCGATGTGGATGCACGCGCCGACGCGGGCGCGTTCAAGGTCTATTAGCAGCTCATCTGGCTTCGGGCCGGCAAAACGTGTTAAGCTTTTGCTAACTCTCCTAAGTCGAAAACCAAGACGTGATGGCTCCTTTTACCCTTGATAGATGTTAGGGCTGCTATCCAGCGAGACAAAGGAGAAAAGACCGCGATGGCCACGGTTCTGAACGCCAAGGGCGTTCCACTTCCCTACAGCGGCTCCTCCGTAAAGTGGTATTCGGCGACCAATTCCGGCCCGACACTTTATGGCAGCACATACAACGACTCGATGTATGGGGACGCTAACGTCACCGTCACAATGCGTGGCGGCAAGGGCGACGACATCTATTATCTGTATGCCGCGAAAAACAAGGCGGTCGAGCTGTCCGGCGAAGGGGTGGACACCATCTCGACCTGGATGAGCTACAAGCTCCCAGCCAATTTCGAGAATCTGACGGTCACGGGCGACAAACGCTATGCTTTCGGAAACGAGCTGAACAACATCGTTACCGGTGGCTCCGGCCAACAGACGCTCGACGGCTTACAGGGCGATGACGTGCTCAAGGGCGGATCCGGGGCGGACATTTTCGTCGTCAACCCCGGCAATGGCAGTGATCTGATCCTGGACCTTGGCGCGACGGATACGGTTCGCGTCGGCAGCTACGGCTTCACCTCCTTCGAGGAGGTGCGTGCCGACATGGTCCAGTCGGGAGCCAACGTCCGCCTCAATCTGTCCGACGGCGAGTTTCTCGTCTTCGCCAACAAGACCATCGGCGAGTTCACCGCAAGCCAGTTCAAGCTGGCCGTTGACAGGTCGGCTCTGGAACTCACCTTCTCGGACGAATTCGACACGCTGGACCTGTGGAACGGCTCGAGCGGCACCTGGGACTCGAACTACTGGTGGGGGGCCGCGAACGGCAGCACGCTCACGAGCAACAACGATCTTCAATGGTACATCGATACCGACTACGCCCCGACACGTTCCGTCAATCCGTTCAGCATTGACGACGGCGTTCTCACCATTACCGCCGCCCGGGCTCCTGAGGCGATCCGTCCCTACATAAATAACTACCAATACACGTCAGGATTGCTGACGACCTACGAATCCTTCGCGCAGACCTACGGCTATTTTGAAATTCGGGCCGATATGCCCGAAACACAAGGTGCATGGCCGGCCTTCTGGCTTCTCCCGGAGGACGGCTCCTGGCCACCGGAACTGGACGTCATAGAGATGTTCGGTCAGGATCCGAACAAGCTCATCTTGACAGGCCACTCGAACGCGACGGGAACTCATACAACAGTAGGCTCGACGGCCTACGCCTCGGATACCAAAGGGTTCCACACATATGGCGTGCTTTGGACAGAAGACGAACTCGTCTGGTATTTCGACGACGTCGAAGTCGCTCGTGCCGCAACGCCTGCCGACATGCATGACCCGATGTATATGCTGGTGAATATGGGGATTGGTGGCCAAGCGGGAGCGCCCGCCGACGGGCTTGCGACGCCTGCGGAAATGCAAATCGACTACATCCATGCCTATGCGTTGCAAGATTGGATTATCTAACATTTGACAGATGGGCTCGGCTCCGACACGTTCGTCATCAGGCCTGATTTCGGGCGCGGTTATTGCCGCGTGAGACCGAACTGGAACTGATGTGAAGGCGATGTCGCATCCCATTCCACCTGAACCGCCGCGGACGACACTTGCGGCGGTTTTGGCCGCGTTTCGGCGAGCGTTGGCGGGAATTGCATTGATGAGCGGCGTCGTCAATGTTCTGGCGCTGACCGGCTCGTTTTTCATGCTGCAGGTCTACGATCGCGTCATACCTGGCCGCAGCGTGCCGACGCTCGTCGGGCTCGCCGTGTTTGCCGGCACGCTTTTCGTCTTTCAGGGCGTTCTTGAACTCATCCGGTCGCGTTTGCTGGTGCGCATCGGAATGGCGCTGGACGCGCGCTTGAGCGGACAGGTCTATGCCGCCCTCATGCGTTTGCCGCTGCGCACCAAGCTCGCAGGCGACGGCCTTCAATCCTTGCGCGATCTTGACCAGGTGCGATCGTTCATGTCGAGCGCCGGTCCGACCGCGCTTTTTGACCTGCCGTGGATGCCGCTCTACCTCGCAATCTGCTTCCTGTTCCATTTCTGGATCGGCATGACGGCGCTGGCCGGCGTGGTCATTCTCTTCAGCCTGGCATTGCTTGCCGAAATTCGCACGAGAGAGCCCGCCAGAAAGGCAAACAGTCAAGCGGCAGCGCGCAATACACTTGCCGAAGCGACGCGCCGCAATGTCGAGGTTCTGCAGGCCATGGGCTTTGGCTCGCGCATTGCCGAGCGCTGGTCCAGCGTCAACGCCGATTATCTAAACACCAACGCAACGGCCAGCGACCTTGCCGGGACGCTCGCAACGATCGCGAAGATCCTGCGCATGATGCTGCAGTCGGGCATATTGGCGATCGGCGCGTATCTGGTCATTCATCAGGAGGCGACCGGCGGCATCATGATCGCCAGTTCGATCATGATGAGCCGGGCGCTCGCACCGATCGAACTGGCTATCGCCCACTGGAAGGGCTTCGTCACCGCCCGCCAGGCCTGGACCCGGCTGACCCAGCTTTTGGCCCTGCTTCCCGAAACTGCGATAAGTGTCTCGCTGCCTGCGCCGAGATCTGCTCTTTCGGTCGAAAGTATCAGTGTCACACCGCCGGGGGAGCACCGTGTGGTCGTGCAGGACGCCACCTTTGCACTGGAAAAGGGCGTCGGCCTCGGGATCGTCGGACCAAGCGCTTCGGGAAAATCATCGCTGGTTCGGGCAATTGCCGGCATATGGCTCCCAATCCGCGGAACCGTCAGGCTGGATGGCGCAACGCTCGACCAGTGGTCGCCGGAAGAGCTGGGCAGCCATGTCGGCTATCTGCCGCAGGATGTCCAACTGTTCGACGGCACCATTGCCGAGAATATCGCGCGCTTCGAACCGCAAGCGCCGTCGGACAAGATACTGGCGGCTGCGCGCGCGGCCGGCGTTCATGATCTCATCATCCACCTGCCGGAAGGCTACGAGACGCGCATCGGCGAGGCCGGGTCGGCGCTTTCGGCCGGCCAGAGACAGCGGGTGGCGCTTGCCCGGGCGCTCTATGGCGATCCGTTCCTCGTCATCCTCGACGAGCCTAACTCCAACCTCGATGCGGAAGGCGAGGCCGCGTTGACGGTGGCGATTCAAACTGTTCGCGCTCGAGGCGGTATTGCCATCGTGGTCGCACATCGGCCAAGCGCGCTTGCCAGCCTGGATCAGGTTCTTGTGATGGCGAACGGCCGTATCCAGGCCTTTGGTCCGAGGAATGAGATCTTGAGCAAGATCACCCGCCCAGCAGGCGTTCCCCTGAAGGTCGTTTCAGGGCTTGAGGAGTCGGCATCCTGATGGCGCAACGCACGATATTCGCAGCCGATCGCATTATTCGACGCTATCTGCTTGGCGGTGTCGCGACCTGCATCCTGCTGGTTGGCGGGGCGGGGAGTTTGGCCGCCGTCACCGAACTTTCCGGAGCCGTCATCGCTTCGGGAAAATTGGTCGTCGATTCCAGCGTCAAGAAAGTGCAGCATCCAACCGGCGGCGTGGTCGGTCAAATCCTCGTTCGAGAAGGCGATGCGGTAAAGGCGGGCCAGGTTTTGATCCGCCTCGATGAGACCATCACCCGGGCCAATCTGGCGATCGTCACCAAGAGCCTGGACGAATTCGAGGCGCGCCTGGCTCGCCTTGAGGCCGAACGCGACGGCAAAGCAAGCATCAGCTTTCCAGCTTCACTTGTATCACGCCAGGATGCCCGCGAGATTGGTCGGGCGATGGCCGGCGAGCAATCTCTGTTCGAATTTCGCCGACAGGCGCGCTCCGGTCAGAAGGCTCAGTTGGCAGAGCGCATTGCGCAGCTTGCCGAAGAAGTTTCCGGCTTGACCGAGCAAAGAGATGCCAAGAGCCAGGAAATCAAGTTGATCGGCTTTGAGCTCGAAGGCATGCGTAGCCTGTGGCAACGCAAGCTGGTTTCAATCGATCGCATAACTACGCTTGAACGCGATGCCGTGCGGCTTAAGGGCGAGCACGGGCAACTGACTGCGGCAATTGCGCAATCAAAGGGTCGTACCTCCGAAATCCGTTTGCAGATCATCCAGATCGACCAGGATTTGCGCAGCGAAGTGGCGAGCGAACTGCGTGACGTCCAGGCAAAGATCTCCGAATCCGTCGAGCGCAAGGTTTCGGCCGAAGATCAGCTCAAACGCATCGATATACGCAGTCCGCAGAACGGTGTCGTTCATCAGCTTGGCGTGCACACGGTCGGTGGCGTCATTTCTCCGGGCGAGCTCATCATGCTGATTGTCCCGGTGACTGACGACCTGACCGTCGAGGCGCGTGTGGCTCCGCAAGACATCGATCAATTGACGCCAGGACAAGGCGCGACCCTGCGGCTGTCGGCATTCAACCAGCAAACGACGCCGGAACTGAATGGTGCCGTCAGCAAGATTTCCGCCGATCTCAATGTCGATGAGAAAACCGGCACCGGCTTTTACACGGTGCATGTTGTTTTGCCGCGCACAGAGCTTAGCCGGCTCAAGGGCGTGGCCCTGGCGCCAGGCATGCCTGTCGAGGTGTTCTTTTCGACCGGCAACCGCACCATGCTGTCCTATCTCGTGAAACCTTTGGCGGATCAGATCCAGCGAGCTTTCAGGGAGGAGTAGGCTCTCTCGGCGAGCCGACGAGCTGAATTCCGGAACAAGGACGCGATTTTGCCGTTTCGCCTGAAACTGGAAGCGGTCCACATGTCCAAGTTGACGAATGAAGAGATCGAGGGGCGGCTCAATGCCCAGCGCGAGACTCTGGCGCTGGTCGTCGCGCTGCTTGCCGGCCTCGACGCCGCTGCCGAGCGAATATGGGCCGAGCTGGAGGCCCGTTTTCAATTCCAGAACAATCAGGAAGACCCCGGCGCCCTGCCAGGCAGCGCGTTCGCCATTGAGAGCGCGATGATGCGGGAGTTCAAGCTGATCTTCGAGGAAGCGCGGGCACGCAAGGCGGAATGGAACACTGACAAGCCGTCCACAAGAGGCGCCAGCTGAAAATCGCGAGCCCGATGAGTGCGACGCTGCACCAGGTTCGCTTCGCTGCGGAGTGGCCGGGGCCACGACGCCACTCCATGACGCCGGCTGGTTGCGAAAGGATGCCTGGAACAAATGGCTCCAGCAGCAATTTCTATTCGGGCCCCGGAAACATTCTGACTCCGGAAACATTTTTGGCATGCCGGTGTTAACTCACTGGGCGGGGCGCGAGGCGCTTACTTCTCTTTGAGGCAATGATGACCTTCGATAAGACATTGCAGATCGCCCACATCCGGCTGAATGGGACTGCGGCTAACCGTGACCGGCAGCTTGCCCGGTTGAAGTCCAGACGGCCTGGCGAACAGGCCTGAGCTGTGGCGAGTAACGGCACGACCCTTCCGACGGTTCTTATCACCGGCAGCAGCGGCTTCCTGGGGCAGGCGATCGCGCGAGGCTTGATTAACCGCTATCGCGTCATCGGCCTCGACGTCGCAAAACCGAAGCATGCCCCCGCCGGCATGGAGACGATCGAGATCGATCTCACCTCCGATGAGGGCGTGAGCAGGGCTGTGCAGGCGGCACGGGAGCGCAACGGCGGTCGCATCGCTTCGGTCGTCCATCTTGCCGCCTATTATGACACGACCGGCGAGGACAACCCGAAATATGACGCCGTCACCGTGCAGGGCACGCGCCGGCTCCTGAAGGCGCTGACCGCGGTCGAGACCGAACAGTTCGTGTTCTCCAGCACGCTTCTCGTCCATGCGCCAAGCCCGGGGAAGGGCGCGAAAATCAATGAGGACTCGCCGCTTGACCCGGCTTGGGCCTACCCAAAATCGAAAGCCGAAACCGAGGCGCTGATTTCGAGAGAGCGCGGCCAGATTAAGACGGTGATCCTGCGGCTCGCCGGCGTCTATGACGAAGACTGCCGGGCGGCCTTCATTGCCCAGCAGATCGCCCGGATCTTCGAGCGCTTGCCGACCGCCTATTTGTTCGCCGGCGATATCACCGCCGGCCAGCCCTATCTGCACAAGGACGATCTCGTCGATGCGGTGGTGCGCACCGTCGACCGGCGCGCCGAACTTCCGGCCGAGACCGTGCTTCTGATCGGCGAAGAAGACACACCGTCATACGAGGAGATGCAGAAGCGTATCGGCCGGCTTATCCATGGCGAGGACTGGCGCACCTTGGCGCTGCCGAAGCAGCTGACGAAGCTGGGCGCCTGGGTGCAGACGGAGGTGCTCGATCAGGACACCGACATCAAACCGTGGATGATCGAGAACTCGGACGATCATTACGAGATCGACGTCTCGCGGGCCAAAACTCTGCTGGGCTGGGCGCCCAGACACAATCTGCTGGACACATTGCCGGAGATGATCCGCCGGCTGAAGCAGGACCCCACGGACTGGTATGCGGCCAACAAGCTCGATCCGCCGGTTGTCGCGGCTTCGGACCCCGAAATCGAACAGGCCGAAAGGCGCCTCAAGGGACCGCTCGAACGAAGCAAGGAAGACGTCGAAGCCGCGATAAAACGGCATCTGTCCAAGACGCTCTGGGCGCCGATGACCAACGCTGCGCTTGGACTGTGGCTGGTCACCTCGCCAATGACAGTTGGCCTGTTCGATCCCGTCACAGCCGCGATACCTCCCGCTCTGGGGCACGCTGTCGCGGAGCCGCAAGTGCGCAACGCAGGCCTCGGCGTCAGCGAGATCGTTTCCGGCCTGCTGGTGACGGTCTTTGCGTTGATGGGCATGTCCCGACGCTGGCGTTGGGTGCAGTGGATCACTGCGTCGCTCGGAGTTTGGGTGATGCTGGCGCCGTTGCTGTTTTGGACGACCAGCGCCGCCGCCTATGCCATCGACACGCTCGTCGGCATGCTGATCGTCGCCTTTGCAGTGATGATCCCGCCGACCCCTGGCATCAGCCGCCGCGCGCTGGCGGCCGACGACGACATTCCGCTGGGCTGGACCTATTCGCCATCGACCTTCACGCAGCGGATTCCGATCGTGGCGCTGGCCTTCGTCGGCCTGTTCGTCTCGCGCTATCTCGCCGCCTTCCAGATGGGCCACGCGGATGGGCTGTGGGACCCGTTCTTCGGCCCCGGCGGCGCGCCGGTGCGCAACGGCAGCGAGGCGGTGGTGACGTCATGGGTCTCGAAGGGTTTCCCGATCGCCGATGCCGGGCTCGGCGCGCTTGCCTATTGCCTCGATATCCTCGCCGGCGCGATCGGCGACCGCCGGCGCTGGCGCACCATGCCGTGGATGGTGCTCCTCTTCGGGTTGCTGATCATTCCGCTCGGCGTGGTCAGCGTGTCCTTCATCATCATCCAGCCACCGCTGATTGGTGCGCTCTGCACGCTCTGCATCCTCCAGGCCGCCGTCACTGTGGTGCTGATCCCTTACTCGGTCGATGAGGTGCTGGCGACGATCCAGTATCTCTGGGGCGCCACGAGGGCAGGCGAGCCGTTCTGGCGTACCTTCTGGATGGGCGGACCGGCGCTGTCGGAGAACCAGACGCCTGGGGCTGACCTCGACCGCCCGATTTTCGAGGTGCTGAACGAATTTGTCACCGGCGGCGTCAACTTCCCGTGGACGCTGGTAGCAAGCACGCTGCTCGGCGCCTTGCTGATGACGACGCCATTGATCTTCGGCACGCAGCCACCGCTTTACTTCAGCGATCACGTCCTCGGCTGTCTCATTATCATGGTCGCAGTCACGGCCATGGCCGAAGTGGTGCGGCCGGTGCGCTTCCTCAATGTCGTGCTTGGTGCCTGGATCGCAGTATCCCCCTTCGTGCTTGCCGGCGGTGAACCCCAGGCGATCGTGGCGGACGTTGCGATCGGTCTGGCGCTGATCGTGCTCAGCCTGCCGCGCGGCACGCGCAGCGACCAGCATTATGGCGGTTGGGATCGAGCGATTGTCTGAGCAACTAGGCTTCAGCGCCTGGCGATCCGGGCCGTGACATCAGAGCGTCACGACGGTGCAGAATCTTTAATGGCGGAGGGACAGAGGGGCGCGCGAAGGATCACTACAGATCAGCATTTATCCTGAGCCGCTGCATTCTTCGGCTGATGTCACGGAAGGGCGATTCGCCACTGACGGGAATTATCGGCGTTCGCTGCCGATGCCGATCTGTCAAAATCACTGTGTCGAGGAATTAGATTTGTTCGCCGAGCAGGATCCTCGCGTCCTTGGCGGCGACGATGAACGCCTGGCGTGCGACCCTTGGCGGCTTTTCGCCGCGGATAACAGCAAGGCAGGCTGCCATTGCAGCCAGTCGCGTCTTGGAGGTTGGCGTCGGCCAGTCCCTCAGCAGCACTTCAGCCGCGTCGGAGACAGACAAAACGACCCTGTCGCGATCGATCCGACCGGGTTGAACGACAATCGGCTTTCTGAAACGTCTCGTGCGCACGGTACTCTCCAAAGCGAGGAGTATGTTAGCCGCGTCTGATCTTGTTCGCCACCTCAAATATTAATCGTTGCCGGACTTGCCGCTGTCCTGTCCATGGTAGGTTGATGGCATCTCCCCCACCCGCGCAGTTTGGCGTAATGCAGGTGACCGCCACGAAGGTGATCTGCCAGCCACAAAGGCTGTGAACGACCATGATCTATTTCACGGCCGACACACATTTCAGCGATCCTCGCATCCTGCGCATCGATCGCCGCCCATTCGGCTCGCTGGCCGAACACGATCGAGCGCTGATTTCGCTCTGGAACGAAACCGTCAGCCCGGCTGACGAGATCTGGCATCTCGGCGACTTTGCGAAGGGATCGGCCGAACTCGTTGCATCGCTCCTGTCGTCTCTTCATGGCGAGAAGCATCTGATTATCGGCAACAACGATGGCGCGGCGACCATAGAGGCTGCGGGTTGGGCCAGCACACAACATTATAAGGAACTGACGATAGACGGCAGGTTGCTGATCCTTTGCCACTATCCTTTTCGCACCTGGAATCAGATCGGCAAGAAATCAATCGATCTGCATGGCCATTCCCACGGCCGGCTGAGTCCGCTCACCCGCCAGTACGACGCCGGCGTCGACAGCTGGGATTTTCGCCCGGTCACCCTTTCCGCCATCCTTGCAAGCCGAGGGCGGCGGACGGTCAGCCGGGAAATTCAGCGCAAGTGATCCAAAACACGGATCACTCCGGCTGTTGCTGACATGTCGGTGAGTTTCGCCACTTGGTGCCCCTTCGAACCTGACGTCTATCCTCGTTGATCGTGCGCTCCGAAAAGTGCGCAGAAGACGGCGAGCCTGCCAAGCCGGCCTGAACGTTTCTGCCATCTGGTGCGTTCTCCCGGGGCAGAGCGCGTAGGGACCGCAACACCGGCACCCAATGCCATAACGAGGAAGCACCGGAAGGAGAGAGATGACCGAGCACAGAGGCACTCAGCCGAGCGAGCCAAAAGGCACCGTGATCGCATTCTCCGCGCCGGGCTGCGAGCCTCTCTACGCTCACGAGCGGGAAGCCATGGCTGCCGTCGCCCGCACGATTGCCACCCTCAAGGGGTTTGCCTTCCGGCAGGGTCTAGGCAGCAGCAGCGGCAATGGCGGGGGCTTGTACTTCGTGCCGGACGAGAGCTTGCTTGCTCCCGATGCGGCGCGGCTGGGTATCAAAGGGCCGCAAGACCTCTTCGGCGGCGTGGTGCCTTGGCGTTTCGCAACCACCAAGGCGATAACCCATGAACTGGTCGACGACTTGGCCAAGCGACCGAAGGAATGGTCAACCGGCTTCGGCAGAACTGTCAGCGCAGCAGTATTGCCTGGCTACACCGTGTTTTCGCGGCACGATGCGCTGCGAGCAGCGCAACGCCTGCTGAGGCTCGGGCTGGCCCGACTTAAGCCACCGCTTTCCTCGCGAGGCCAGGACCAGCACGTCGTTCGCACAGTCGCTGACGTCGAGAGACTGCTCGAGCGATACCGCTCGGCCGACCTGGGCGAGTGCGGTCTGGTGCTCGAAGCCGACCTTCGTGACGTCGTCACATTGAGTGTTGGCAGAACCGAGATCGACGAAGTCATGGTCGCCTACTACGGCACTCAAAGGACGACGACCGATAATGCGGGACAATCCGTTTATGGCGGGTCGGATCTCATTGTAGTGCGCGGCGGATGGCAAGCTCTCGAAGACCTTCAGCTTCCTCGCGCACTAGCTTTGGCAATTGTGCAGGCGAGGGCCTATGACGCGGCGATGGCTGAGTATCCTGGATTTTTCGCCTCGCGGCGCAACTACGACATCGGGCAGGGTGTCGATTCGTCGGGTACCTGGCGTTCCGGTGTGCTCGAGGCCAGCTGGCGCATTGGTGGCAGCAGTACTGCCGAGCTTGCGGCAATAAAAATTATGAAGCAGGACCCGGCCATCCAACTCGTGCGTGCGTCCGCAGTTAAGAAGTTCGGCAATACCAGCCGGCTACCGGTGGACGCGGACGTTCACTTTCAAGGAGAAGACCCCGATGAGGGTCCGATTACGCGCTATACCGTCGTCACGCATGCGACCCGGGAGCCGGCAACGAAAGCGGCCGATTAACATCGTAGGCTAATACGATCGTCTTGTACGGTGGACTTGCCTTGCGCGTCGATGGTCGCTGCACAACCCTGTGCCATTTTGCGCCGGTTTATAAGTGTCAAATTAAAAATCGCAAAACGCTTAGGACCAGGGAACATCCGTGGGCGGCTTGAGTTGTTCGGCATAACCCGAAAGCCAATCCCAAGGAGGAAAAAGTGATCGAGGTTATTTCTGCTCCTGAGAATGTCGCCGCATTTCGCGTTGCCGGTACCGTGACCGCGGAGGACTACGACAAAATCATCCCGGCCATCGAAGAGAAACTGAGAGAACATGAAGAGATCGGCATCCTGGCCGACCTAACTGATCTGGAAGATATGACGGGCGACGCCCTGCGCCGCGATCTGCAGTACGGCTTGAGCAAACTTGGCGAATTCCACCGCTTCCAGCGTGCCGCAGTCGTGTCCGACAAACAGTGGATCAAGGCAGCTACGCAGATGACGGGAGCGCTTTTCCCGCAGATCGAGGCGCGGGTGTTCCCGGCGGACGAAAAGACCCAGGCTCTGGAGTGGGTAGCACGCGTTCAATAGCGGTATCTAGGGGAGCGGCCATGCCAACCATCTACAACAAACGGCAGGATTCGGATGGTCTGTGGGAAGTCTATGACGAGGAGAGCGAGGAAGCCGTCATAGTTGACGGTTTGCCGCTTTCCGGTCTGGATGAAATTGAAGCCAACGAAGCCATCAGAAAACTCAAGCGGGGTGAGGTGACCTCCGACAACATTCCGCCGACGGCTCAGTCTGGCTGGCCTCCGACCAAAGACCGGATGTGATGGTGTTCAAGCTGTATTGACCCATCGTCGCTTTCGAACCGAGAGCGGACCGTTTCAGTTCCAAGATCCAGGGCCTCATGTTCAGAACCGCGCTGGCAGCAACGGCAACTGCGCTGAGCCCTGTTGCCTTTCAATCGGGCCCTGCCAAGACGCGCTCGCATCCCTGGAGGATCGCGGCAATCCGTGATGCCCTATCGCCGTAGAATTCCGATCAAGCCCTGGATCAGCGCGAGCGAGGTTGCAGGGGCTACATTTCCAGTGCATTCTTGCTGTCGTCCATGACCAAACAGTATCTTAACCACCAGTTGGAATGCCCTTATTGTCTGACAATAAGGCTGAGGATTCCGGCCGACGCCCGCCCTGAGGACCGGATCGTTTGCGATGACTGTGGCGAATTCCTGGGTACATGGGACGATCTGCTTACCGATTTTGAAAAGCAGGGCGGACAGGATGGAGCGTTCCGTCTCGACAAGGGCCGTATCAAGCGGATCGATTGAGCCGATTGCGCGGCGCGCTCTGATTGGGGCACGGACCCGAAAGGCCAGCGGCGCTGCTCCTCGACCCCTAAAGCGCGCCGCGTTTGACCGGCCTCATGCGACGCGCTTTAGGCTATGGTTTTATGCATGTCGTTATCGCAAAACCGCTGCACACTTTTGCGCGACATGCATTAGGTGTCGGAAAATTTCCAGCGGCTCGAATCATCAGGGAACTTGTTGCCGGCCGGCGGGGTTATCGGACGCCTTCCTCGTTAGGGAGGCTAGCTCCAACCCCAGCGGGAGACGACCATGCCAACTGCGAAGAAAGCCGCGAAAGCGACAACCAAGGGTCTTGAGGACCTGTTCCTCGACGGGCTCAAGGATCTTTACTACGCCGAAAAGAAAATACTGAGGGCCCTGCCGAAAATGGCGAAAGGTGCCGAGTCGGAAAAAGTGACTGCTGCCTTCGAAAAGCATCGTATGGAAACGGAAGCTCACGTCGATCGCCTCGAGGAGGTGTTCGAGAAATTTGGCAAGGCAGCACGCGGCAAGACCTGTCCGGCGATCGACGGCATCATTGAAGAAGGCTCGGAGATCCTCGAAGAATATGACGGTGCTCCTGCGCTCGATGCCGGACTGGTCGCAGCGGCGCAAGCCGTCGAGCATTACGAGATCGCCCGCTACGGCACTCTTGTCGCCTGGGCAGAACAGATGGGAAAGGACGATGTCGCCGCTCTTCTCAAAGCGACGCTCAAGGAAGAGGTCGCGACAGACGAAGCGCTGACGGGTCTAGGCGAGGGTGGTGTCAACGAACGTGCCCTTCAAGCGGCCGCGTAGGTCCATATGCCGACTTGTGGAGCCAGGCAAGGATCGCCGGGAGCTCTGCCCCGAAGATGCAGGGTATCGCGCCTTGTGTCCGAAATTGCTTGAACCGGCCTAACCGACTGGCAGTTGCAGGAAATTGACCTGCAACTGCCAATTCAAGGCGCAACGGGCCGCTGGGCAGGAATTGGAATCCCCGAAGACGCCAAGGAGTTCAAAGACACTGCGCACGTGTCAGGCGAAGAGAGCAGGATCATAGATCCCGTCTTGTGGATGGCTTTCCTGGGAACGGTTATCTTCATGCAGGCGCCGCCGGTCCCGACAGCCTGCTTGTGACGGCACGCGGTATCTCCCACGGGGGCAGCACGGCGTTTTTCACGGTGCTGGGCATGACCGTGGGGCGGGGCTTGTTCAATTGCCTCTCCTCGCAATCGGCGTCCTGAGGCACCAAAGATAGGGCTGTGGCAGCAGCGTATCGCCGGCTGTTTCATCATTGGCCTGGGCATTCGCATGGCCGCGGGTGGCGGAGCGACCCGTTAAGATAGCTACCCCACGCGGCTATCGTGCTCCTCCCTGCCTCACAGTCGCTAACCAAAGGCGGGCCGCTGCCCGCCTTCCCATGGTTCAGTTCTGTGCCGACTCGCCGCCGAGCTTTTTGACATTGCTGCAGAATTCAGGGTGGGTATTGGCGGCGTTGGCGTTTGCCATCTCCTCATTGCAGACTTTTGTCATTGCCGTGCGGTCCTCGTCCGTCAGCGCTTTCCACGCCTTCGTGAACTCGTCGTCAGACCGCAAGGTCTTCATGCTGGAGTCCGTGTAGAACGGCTCCATCTTTGCGGGGTCATCCAAGGCAGAAGTGCCTGTGTCGGTACCTGCCGCAAGAGAAACGCCGCTTACCATAGAAAGCGCCATCGCGCCTAAACAGATCATCTTGTAGTTCATGGCAAGACCCTTTCCATCATTTTAAGGTCGCTGATGAAAACGACCTGCTGGCAAACGGCGTGTTTCATAAAAGGTTCCTTTCTCACCTTCTGGCAGGGCGCTTGATCGGCGCTTTCTACAATCGGGATGTCCATCGTGTGTTCATCTAACTCTGGCCGCCGCCATTATCGCGACATGGTCTGGCGACAGCGTTAGAGGAGGTCAAGCACGAGCTGAATTCCGGAAATGACGCGATTTGCCGTTACACCTTGAAGCGGCGGCTCGCTGAACAAGAGCTATGCCTCGGTGCCGGGTGGATGGAACATCTGCCGACCCACGCCGTTGATATGCTCGTCAGGCGAAAGGGCTGCATATGTCAAAACTTCACGCGGTGACTCCAGAGCATTTGCAGCGGCTCAAGCTCGAGGCGTCTGCTTACTTTGGTCCGAAAGTGCTCCACGAAGCATTATTGCGTCTTTGCCAGGCTTGCGGAAGCGATAGCCTGGACCGGTTCGAGAAGACCATGGTCGATCAGATCGAGGCAATGCAAGATGAGAGGGCCGATTTCGAGACAATGAAGGAATTTGCCATCGAACAGCTTTACGCCTGCGTTCGCGAGGTCAGTTGTTCGCCGAAAATGAAACAGCCGCTGGAGGGAGCAGAAACCCGAAGGACGCCTGGTCGCTCCGAAGAGCCGAAAACCCTGGAAGACCAGTTGCAGGCCGGGCTTGAGGATTCTTTTCCCGCGAGCGACCCTCCTGCCGTCGTGTCCACAGCGATATCCGGCGGGGCGAAAAAGTTGGTTGGGACTGACGAAGTCCTGAAAAAGCAGCGAGAAGAGGCGGCTAAGAACAACGAGCGGTCATAGACGGCCCGCCCGCTGGACTTGCCGCGGAGCCGGCCATCGGGCGAACCGATGGCGAATTGAGTGGGCGGATCCCTGGCCATGCTCCAAGCCGCAACTGGAGTTCAGCCGCCCAAGCAGGGCGTGTGCGTTGCCCAATCGAGATTTTCCAGCGACTTATTTCGATGTCCGGAACGATCCAAACCTTCATGCATTTAGCTAGGTCTGCGTTCATCAACTCTTTCTTGCTGGGAGCTGGACCATTGTCCTCCAGGGGGTACGCCTTGGCCAACCGGGAAACGGATGAAGTTTCCATCGTTGACCTGATACCTGCCCTGCGAGCCTTTGCCCGCACCTTCTGCCGTGTTCCCGACGATGCCGACGACCTGGTCCAGGAGACATTGACCAAAGGGCTCGCCAACATCGACAAGTTCGAGCCCGGAACGCGTATGAAGTCATGGCTCTTCACCATCATGCGCAATACCTATTATACGCGCATCAAGGCCGCCGACAGGGAAAAGCCAGGCCTGCTTGACTGCGCCTCCGCAATTCCGATTACGGAAGCGACGCAGGAGTGGTCCGTTCAGAGCAAGGAAGTCTCTAACGCGGTCCAGAGGTTGCCGGAACATCAGCGCGAGGTCCTGATGCTGATCGGGGTTCTTGGCGTCAGCTATGAAGAAACTGCCGAAATATGCGGTTGCGCGGTGGGAACGGTAAAAAGCCGCCTTAACCGAGCGCGTGCCGGCGTGCTGGAATTCCTCGGCGAAAGTTCGTTGCAGACATTGGTGGAAAGACGCAATCACTTGCAAGAAGCACAGGGAAATTTCGCAGTCGACAGGCGTCGATAGCTAGAGCAACTCCAGGAAAAGTGTGTAGCGGCTTTCCCCGGAAAAGCGCATAGCGCTTTCCCTAGGGGATTGCGTAAAAACAAATATTTAGAGCGGTTCGGCGGTTTTGCCAAAAGCTGAACCGCTCTAGTCCTGTTTCTTTGCTTTGCACCGACGCTTCTCGACAAGCGCATTCTGCAGTTGAACCGCAAGGTTGGCCAGCCGGTCGGGGACCTTTTCCTGCTCGATAGCAGTCAGCAGAGATGCAATCTTCCGGTCTATTGCCAGCCGGAGTTTCGGGCTGATGCTATCGTCGCTCGAGCGAGACATAGTGTTCTCTTAACGAATCAGTCCCTTCACCAGTGTGGTGACGGCAATCAGAGTTTGCAAGGATTCGCGCGCCGTCCTCACAGTCAGCGCCATCCCTTGCACAGCCCGTCCCTTGCACAGCATTGTGTATCGAAGCTGCTGGTCTCGTCGGGGAAGCCTATGCTTTCCCCTCGGGTCCTCCCGGCACTATTGCCGGGTGCGCTCGACAATTCGACACTCGCGACCTCGACTGGCCACTGGTCATGATTGGCGTCTGCGGTTGCAGCAGTCAGTCTTAAGAGAGCCGATCTGCGGCGTGATACTGATCGGAGTTGATCCGATTGCCATCGAGCCGGCGTTTCTCGGTGTGCTGCTTCCTAGCCTCTGTTGGACAAAGCCGCGTTTCCTCGACCCTGTCCTTGGACAAATCGGTCATCGCGCCGGCGCCGGAGCCTTTACCCTGACGGCAGAGGTGATGTCTATTTTGCCGCCGGATGCCATCTAGTCCTCCTTCGGATTGTGGGCCCTCACAGGTGCCTTTTCTCTCTGACGCCCGAACAATCATTGGGCCGTAATGTTCCGTCGGATGCAGTAAGAAGAAAGGCATTTCCGTCCCACAGCCGGAACGGCCTCTCGCCGTCAACCACGACCTGCATGCCGTCGGCTTCGGCGAGGCGGTGAACATCGGCACGATCCAGCGCCGGCGATCCGCGATAGGAGTAATTCAGAAGTGCTGCCATGCCTGAAGGCTTCAGAACACGCGCAATTTCCTTGACGTACCGCTCCGCCAGCCCAGCCAGCACCAGGTAGGGGAAACTGTCGACAGCCAGCACGCAATCGAAGCTTGCGTTGCTGAAATCGGCAAGATCGAGACCAGAGGTCGGCCGCAGGTCCACATTGCGCAGCCCGGCACATCGCCGACGAGCGACCGAAATCATCTCTAAGGATATGTCGATGCCGACGATCCGGTGCGCTGCATCCGAGAGCGCGCTTTCGAAACGCCCGATGCCACAACCAATGTCCAGTATGTCCTGGTCGCGGCCGGTGAAGCCTTGCCCCTCCAACCATGCGACGATCTCGTTCGTGGCGGCGGTGAGTTTCTCCTCGTCTCCCAACGAAGACAGCTGAACGCTCGCCGCCGGGGAAATCGTCGCCGCGGCATCAAAGCCGGCGGCCAGCCGCCTGACGACCGCGGCGTCAGTTTCCGATTCATCGCGTTCGTGGCGGACGGCCGCACCTGTTTCGCGCAGCGTGGCGAAGATGTCAGGCCGGTGACGAAGCAGATCGGCGATCCCCTCCAGTCTGTCGCGTTTTCGAAGGTCGGCTGAACTCATATCCAGCGCCACATCGGCCAATTCTGCGGCATCGACCCCCGTCTCGAAGCGCAGCGCCAGTCTGGCAATGATGGCTTCGACGCAGGCGCCGTCGGCCACGCACTCCTCGAGCACCTTTCTTGCTGCCGACGCCGCCTGCGGCGATGGCTTTCGTCCGATCGTGCTCATCGAGCCATGCTCCGCGTCCAGACCTTTCGCATTGTCCATTGGTCGACGGCGCCCCAGCCATACTTGTAGTTCTCCTGGCCGCGCAGAAAATCGAACTCCCGCGCCCCTTCACGAGCCGCCTCGGCAATCGCGTGACCGATCAGGATTGCGCCGGGACTTTCCTCGGCATAGGCCGGATCAAAACCGCCAAGGTAGGCGTAGGCGCGGTGGCGATGATGAAATCCGTAATAGGCGCCGACAACAGCATCATCGATAGCAACAAGCCAGCATCGGACAAGACCCTGCGCGGCAAGCATGGGAAGCGCCTGCCGATGGAATTCTTCTGCAGCCGGATCGGCCAGAACGCCGTCGCCACGCCCGGCCCAACGCGCGCCGTGAAGGCGGACCAGGTGATCGAAAAACGCTTTGAGATCGGCCTGCGCCGGTATGATGGAGACGCAGCCGCGCCGGCGTGCGGCGTTGTGTGCGCGGCGCAACTGGCGTCTTCGCCGCGCCGGAACGCAGACCGCAAGCGCATCGTCGCCAGCGATCGGGAGCACGGGACAAGCGGCGTGGTCGACGGGTTGACCTGCCTCCAGCGCAGGGTGCGCGATAGTGAGACCGGCAGCACCGGCCGGCAGGTCCGGTAAAATCCATTGCGACCAATTGATCGCAACAACCCGGTCGGCGATGACGGCGGCGACAGCCGCTTCGATGCCGGGAAAACACAGGACATCCAGATAGTCGCTCAACGAAATCCCAACCGGAAGCAGTCGCGACCCGGAAGTTGCCTGTTCCAGGTAAAGCGGTGCCAATCCCACCAGATCGTCGCCTCGCCAGACAGCGATCGTCGCCAGCTCTCCGGGCGCGAATGCGCGCCACCACGGCACCAGCCAGGCAGGGCTTTGGAACGGCGTCGCTGTCCGGCTGTGCGCCCACAACTCCCACCAGCGCGGCGCCAGGGCCTCAAGGTCGGCCGGATCGTCGATGATCTCGGAGCGGAGCATGAAAACCGCTCACTGCACCGCCGCGAGGCGCCTGCGGCCGGCACCAAGTCCTGCCAGCGCTTGGTAGGCGTCCATGTAAGACGAAATCATTTGGTCGAGCGAAAAGCGCCGCCGCGCCTCGGCCCGGCATATCTCGGCATCCAGGCCGGATGCTGCGACGATGGCCTCCGCCATCTCATCGATGTCATTGACCAGAAAGCCCGTCCTGCCGTGTTCGACCACATCCGGCAGCGCGCCGTTTGGAAAGGCGACAACCGGCGTGCCGCAGGCGAGAGCCTCCATCGCGACAAGCGAGCTGGTTTCCGCGGCGAGGCTGGGAATGACGAGGCAGCGGGCGGCGTTGAGAAAGCGCCGTTTGGCCGTGAAGCCGAGCGGACCGAGGAAGCGGCGCCGCTTGTCGAGGCGCGGCTGGACTTCGTCACGGAAGTAAAGCGTGTGGGTTTGGTAGGGATAGACCTTGCCGCCGATGACCAGCGGCACGCCAGCCTGTTTGGCCGCGTCCAGTGCCAGGTGGATGCCTTTTTCCGGACAGATGCGGCTGAGCACCAGCGCGAAGTTGCGCTTGGACTGCCGACCGCTCAGCGCGTCGAAATCGACGCCGTTTGGAATGGCTGCAACCAGCCTGGCACCCGGCGGCGCGGTCCTCTGTTGAGCCATCGAGACGGCGTGAAGCCATAGATCGTCGCGGATCGGGCGCAAATCGTCGGCCGGATACCAGTCGAGCGGCAGGTGCAGGCTTACAAGTGTAGCGCCATCGTCAGGCAGATAGGCATTAAAATCGATGCCGTGCAGATGAACCACGTCGATTGGCCAACGGGCGCGTGCAACGTCTATCGCGACGCGGTGGGAGCGCTGTGCCCGTTTTTTCGCCGCATCGTCGAGCACCCCCGGTTCGGCAGGTGTCTCGATGAGGACGCCCGCCGCTTCGGAGCCCTGGCAACCGATCACGATGGAAGCGTGTCCGGCGCGCACGAGTGCCTGGTCGAGCATCGACAGCACCTGCTCGGCACCGCCAACCGCATCCGGGCCGACTGGCGCGAGAGGGTAGGCGACGTTCAGGACGGTGAGGGTCATGGTCGGTCGAGCCCAAGCTCCTCATGCGCAGCGGCCGCGGCGTGAAGCCAAACCGCCGGCTCGAAGCCGAGCGGCAGCGCCTCGTAATAAAGCCTGCCGTTGTTCGGCAGCGCCAGGAAATCATATGCAGGCGCCACCCGGAAACGTTCGACGCGCGCCGTGAACGGCGCCAGCGTCCGTTGCTGAGTCCGGTGGCAGGCCAGCATGCACTGCTTCCGTTCGAAAGCCGCTTCCGTAAGGTGCAATTCGATGCACTCGCTGTCGGAATGGCTATTGAAATCCTGAAGGACCGCACCATCAGGTCCGGCGGAATAGAACGCCATTTCGACGATGGCCGGCGCCTGGCGTCCGTCGCGGCGCAGCAAATGGCAGGCCGCATGGACGGCAAAGGCGGTCGCGTCATGGTCGGGGTGACCACCTTCATAAGGATGCGTACAGACGAAGCTGATATCGCGATCGGCAAGAAGGCCGGTCAACTCCCGTGCGAGCGAGCCAAGATTTCCGGCGGCTTGCTTGTCGGGATGGCCGAGGCTGAGCAGGGCCGTCGACGGCAATCCCGCTGCTGCCAGCGCCGTCTCCAACTCCCTATGGCGGGCCTCGGCATAGTCCTGCCACGTCTCGAAGCCGTATGCTCGCGCGTCTTCAAGGTCTCGCGGCGCGCCATCGGTGACATGAACGATGCGAGATCCACGCAAGCCGGCAAGATGCCCGCCGATGCCGATGGTCTCGTCGTCCGGATGCGCGACAACGATCATGATCTCAGCACCGTCAGAGCAGTGCGGAGCAGCACCTAGCAATAAGGCCGCGAATTCGGCAAGCTGTCCGGACCTGTCAGGTGCGTGTTGCATGGCACATTCATGCTGCCGAAGCACGCACCGCTCTGACCGGCGAGGCAGCCATGGCTGGAGCGTAGCGGCGGGTCATCGTCGCGCAAAACTCCGCAAATTCCTCCGGCACCAGCGGCGGACTGGTGTGATGCGGCATCACTCCACGGTGCTCCGGAGTAAAGCAGAAGGTGATGGTCACGTCGAAATCGGCAAGTGCTTCCATCTGCCGGTCGTACCAATCCAGCGCATTCGGCCTGAAACTGTCGGCCCAGGAAAGCCCGGTCCGCAGATTGGTGACGCCCAGCCGTTTCATCCAGGCGACGGCGTCGTCCAGCCGGGGATCTTCAAAGTGGAACCATTGCACCAGTCCCATCTCGGGTGCGTAACGCAGGAATTCCTCGAGCGCGGGTTTGGGCGTGCCGTCTTCGCGTAGCAGGCCCATGTAGAAGTGGCGATAGTAGGAGGAGCCTTCGGCCTCGCGGTGACGCGTCGTTGCACCCCATTCGCGCGGAAGATCGTAGAGACTGTACCATTGCACGCGCGAGGCATTCCCGAGCAGCAGTTCGGCGCTCCTGCGCAAACCCCAGATCTGCACCTCCTCCGCCCCGAAGCTCGACACACCAACTTCGCTGACCCATACGGGAAGATCAGTGACGGTCGAAATCTCGCCGATCTTCTGGGGCCATTCCTGAATCTGCCAGAGATTCCAGTCGAGTGGGAAGCCATGCACACCGACGGCATCGACATGATCGAGCACCCCGTATTGCTTCATGAGCGCCATGAAATCGGCATCGATCGGCGAAATGCCCCCCAGGATCTTGGTCACGGCGGGGTTTGCCGATGCGATCGCATCGGAGGCCAGTATTGCCATGTCGGCGAAGCGGCTCCAGTCGGGGTCGAGTTCGGGATCCCAATGGGATTTGTTGTTCGGCTCGTTCCAGATCATCGCGGCTTCAATCATGAAGTGGTCCTTTCGACGGGTAGACGGCGCCGCCGCCGGCCGGCTCACCGGCGGCGCGGCAGAAATAAACCTCTTGCTCCGGGTGCAGCACGATCTCGAAGCCGGCGCTGCGCAGCATCGCTTCGGTGCAGGCGCGATTGGGAATCCACCAGTTGGTCGGGTCGTCGGCATAGCGATGCTCGACGAAATGCAGCTTCGGAAACTCCGGCCGGTCGAACAGATCGTGGGTCCAGAAAGGATAATTCTCGTCGAGTGCAGGCAGTTCGATGCTGCCGCGCTGCATGGACTGGAAGATCATCAGGTCGCCGGCAACGTGCTGCCGGATCAGATCGAGAGCGAGCAGGGGGTGGCGCAGGTGATAAAGCACGCCCATGAACAGGACGATGTCGAATTTCTCCCGCAGGGCGCCGACGTCGTAGACCGACAGCTGCTGGAATTCGATGTCGCAGTCCGCGATTTCGGCGGCGAAGCGCGCCTGCGCGAGATAGGCTTCATCGAAATCGATGCCGAGGACGCGGCCGGCGCCGCGTCGCTTCATCTCGATCGAGTAGAAGCCGGCGTTGCAGCCTATGTCGAGCACGGCCTTGCCGGACAGATCGGCAGGAATGGCGTCGGCGAACTTGCGCCATTTGATCAGCGGGTAGTTGCCGAGGAAATGGTCGGGGGCGGTTTCGACGCCCGCCAACTCCATGTTGTGGAACCACGGGCCAAGGGCATCGATGCGGCGGCGGATTTCGGCGTTCGAACGCAGCATGGCTAGCCTCCTTCGCCTGGATGGCTTGGTATCTGCGCCTGCCCCGGCAGCGCGAATATGAGGTTTTTCGGGTCCTCCAACGTAGTGTCGTTGTTCTCAAGCAGCCGAAGCGCGGTGCGGTAGCCGTTGAACGTGCCGACGTCGACATAGGCGGTGCCTGCCTTGACGCCGCAAGCCTCACCGCCGGCCGCCAAATAGGCGTTGATCAGGGTGCCGACGTATTCGTCGCTTTGATCCCGCTCGCGCCAAAGCGCGGCAAGCTGGTGAAGTATGCGGCCCGGCATCTTGAACGCCCCCCAAATCCAGTTCGATGCGGCGCCTTGTTGCTTGACCTGGATCTCCTTCACCCGGTCGTCCTGGTCGAGAACGACGGCATCGAACAGTTCCGGGTGATCCACCGGGAACAGCAAAAACGACAGCCGGTCGTCCGGCAGGCGGCAAAAGCCATCTTCCGGAAACCAGATCGTGTCGGGCAGGCCGATCAGAACCGTCTCGTCCGGCGCGACCAGCGGCGCGGCGCGGAAGATCGCGTCGCAAAGACCGACGGGGTTGGGCTGCACGACAAACAATGCGGCGGCGTCGCCGTAGCCGGCGGCGTAGTATTCGAGAATGTCCGATTTTCCCGATCCGATGACGAAGCAGATTTTGTCGACGCCGTTGCGCACCATGCGACGCACCAGATACTCGCTCACCGCGCAAGGACGCTCGGTCTGGCCGTCGATGCGGCTGCCGACCGGCAGCAGCTCCTTTGAGAAGCCGAGCGGTTGAATGCGGCTGCCGCGGCCAGCGGCGGGCACGATGCCCAACATCAGATTGCTTCCTTCAACGGCTCGCCCGCCGTCAAGCCCTGCCCCGCCGTCAAGCCCTGCAATGAATCGGACAGGAGGCGGTCCAGTTCCCTGGCGCGCTGCGCAGAGGTGTGTTCGTCCAACACCCGCTCGCGCGCCCGGCGCCGGATTGCGTCGACTTCGCTGTCGGGCAAGCCGACTGCCGCGACCACATCGTCGGTGGTGTCCGCCAGGATGATCTCGCTGCCGGGTTGGAGAAAACTGCTCAGCCCGGGCCAGGTGTCGCTCACGATCGCCGCGCCGCAGGCTGCCGCCTCGAACAGCCTGCCCGAAGGACACCAGCCCCTCCTGGCCATCGCCTCGCGGGTCACGTTCAGCGTCAGGCGCGATGAGCAGAAGAAGGCCGGATGATCCGCAGGCGGAAGGTGCCTGACAAAAAAGATGTTTTCGCCCCACGGAAATTCATGCGGATATTGGGCGCCGCCGATGACGAAGCGGTGGTCCGGCAGGCGCGCTGCCGTGCGGACCAGCAGCTTTTCGACGCCGGCCTGGCGATCGGCCGCATAAGTTCCGAGATAGGATAAATCCCCGGCGAATTCAGCCCGGGGCTCGGCCGGCCGGTGTCGCTCGGGATCGACATGGCCGTAGAGAGGCAAGACACGGCGGGCGCCCAGCAGCGTTTTCAGCGCATCGATTGCGGTTCCCCCCGTATAACTGAGGACGAGGTCGAAATCGCGCAGCCCCTCGGGCCCGTAATACGCCGGTCGTAGACCTTGTTCGATCCGGGCTAGTGTGACTGGCGTGTCGAGATCGTAGAAAACCTTCAGCCCGCGACAGGCCTGCTGCGCCAGGCGCGATGCTTCCACGGCGTCCGGGCAATAGGACGTGACGATCACGACGTCCGATTGCCCGATCGCCTGTTCTGCGACATGGCGAATGTGCTCCCACTCCGGATAGAGAACGACATTGCCGCCATCGAGATGATCAAGATCGCGTGCGCCGGCATAGTATGGGGTGTTGCGTTCGAAAAAGCTGACGGACCAGCCCAGCCGGCCGAGCGCACGGATTAGCCCGCGCCACAGCGTCGCGTGTCCGTTTCCCCACGAGGAGGTGACGGTGAGACCGAAAATGACCATACGCATCCGGCAGTCCTCGTCAGGCGGCTTCGTTTAGGCGGATCAGCTTGGAGCCCCAGTCACCGGACACGACCGTGGTGATCGAAGCGGGGTCGATGTCGAAGCGAAAACAGTCTCCCAGCGGCAAGCCGAGCACCTTGCAGACGGCGGCCTTGATCACGTCGGCATGGCTGACCAGTGCCACGGACTGGTTTTGGTAGCGTTTGCGAAGCTGCTGCATAAGCGAGATGACACGTTGCTGGACGTCCAGCATTGTCTCGCCGCCGGGCGTCCTCGCCTGCTGGCGTTGACTGTTCCACACCCGCCAGCCGGCGTCCTGTTTCAACTCTTCGAAGGTCTTGCCCGACCACGCGCCGAAGTCGATCTCATCGAGCTCTTGGCAGATTGTAATCTTCTCGGGATTGCAGGCGATTGCGATCGGTTTTGCGGTTTCCATGGTTCGTTCGCGCGGGCTGCAACAGATGGCCGCTAGCGGCCGCGGCGCCATGTGGCTGGCCAGGCGCAAGGCTTGTGCCCTGCCGGTTTCGCCAAGGCAAACTCCAGCCATGCGTCCGGCAAGATAGTCGCCGACATTGTCGTGCGCCGCATGGCGGATCAAGAGGAACGTCGTCGTCATTCCGCGGCATCAAGCATCGGCTCGTCCCTCCCGGCGATGAAAGACAGCGTGCGCTGGCGTGCCTCGGCATCGGTGAACTGCTCGGGTGGCGACTTCATGAAATAGCTGCAAGGGCCGGTGAGCGCTCCCGCGATGCCGCGGTCAAGCGCCAGTTTGGCGCAGCGGACAGCGTCGATAACAACCCCGGCCGAGTTGGGCGAATCCCATACTTCCAGTTTGAGCTCTGCATTCAGCGGCACGCCGCCGAACGTCGTGCCTTCGACGCGGATGTAGGCCCATTTTCGATCGGTAAGCCAAGGAACATGGTCGCTGGGGCCGACATGGATGTTGCCGGCCTCCAGGGGAACGTCGAACTGGCTGGCTACGGATTGCGTTTTGGAAATTTTCTTCGATTCCAGCCGCTCGCGCTCCAGCATGTTGAGAAAATCGGTGTTACCGCCGAAATTCAGCTGATAGGTGCGGTCGATGCGGACGCCGCGCTCGCGGAACAGATTGGCGAGCAACCGGTGCACGATCGTCGCGCCGACCTGGCTTTTGATATCGTCGCCGACCAGCGGCAGACCGCGCTGTTCAAAGCGCCGGCGCCATTCAGGCCGCGATGCGATAAAGACCGGTATGCAGTTGACGAAGGCGCAACCGGCCTCGAGCGCGCACTCGGCGTAAAAACGCGTAGCTTCTTCCGAGCCGACCGGCAGATATGAGACCAGGACGTCCGCGCCGCTTTCCCGAAGCAGCGCGCTGACATTCGCGACCGGCTCTTCTGCCTCCTCGATCGCATCGCGCAGATATTTACCGATGCCGTCAAGTGTCGGTCCGCGCTCGACGCGAACGCCGGTTGCTGCAACATCGGCAAAGCGGAAGGTATTGTTGGGCGCATTGTATATCGCTTCCGCCACATCACGCCCAACTTTGCCCTTGGCGACGTCGAAAGCACAGACCACCTCGATGTCATCGACGTGATAGCCGCCGAGGTTGGCATGCATCAGGCCCGGTATCGGCTCATTGCCCTTGGCGTCCCGATAATATGAGAGGCCCTGGACAAGGGAAGACGCGCAATTGCCGACGCCGGCTATTCCAATCCGTACCTTTTTTGATCCCACGAAACTGCCGCCATCGCTGTTGAAGGTAAGTTCCTCGCGCCGAACTGTCAGCTGCCGGGAATGTTCCTTGCGACCTGGAAAAATCACGAACTTCCATTCGGATCAAAGCTGCGCCCTGTGTTTTGCGTTGCCTGGGCTGACCGACCTCAGCGCCGCAGGCCTCAGTCGAGGCTTCGCAGCATATCCGCTTCTTTTTCCAGGATGGTGGCCACTTCCTCGCGCTCGAGGTGCGTCATCATCAGGCTCACGCAGCATTCGAGGTAGGTGATCGAGGCACGTCTCAGAAAGGCAGCCGTTTCCCTTTCGGCCATTTGCTCGATATCCTTGGCGGATCGTTTTCGATGCACGGGTCCGTTCTCCATACCGATATCCTCGCCCAACGGCGAGGTCGACTGGATGTTCCCATGATGAGAAAAAGTGAAAGCGCCTGTTGGCACGGTCACCGTCTCACCATGACCATGCCCGCGGGCAGCTCTCCCTGACCTCAGGCCTGCAGGTTTTGCAGTCGGCCTGAAGCGGACTTGACGCTTGTCGCAATTGGGGGAATTCGATCCTTGTTACGGCTGGCTTCGAGCTCCGTAAAATAGCTGATCGTCTGCATCAGGCCTTGCTTGAGCGGCACCTTTGGCGCCCAATCGAGAAGGGTTTTTGCTCGGGAAATATCCGGTTGCCGCCGGCGAGGGTCGTCTTGCGGCAGTGGCAGGAATTTGAAGTCCGAATTGCTGTAGGTCATATCTCTCACCAATCCTGCCAGTTGAAGAACGGTGAACTCCCCGGGATTGCCCAAATTGACCGGTTGGCGCGGATTGGGATCGACATCCATAAGACGAACCAGGCCGTCAACCAGATCGGAGACGTAGCAGAACGACCTGGTCTGCAGCCCGTCGCCGAATATCGTCAGTGGTCTCTTCTCCAGCGCCTGCATCACCAGGTTCGAGACGATCCGGCCGTCGGCAGGATCCATCCTCGGACCATAGGTGTTGAAGATGCGCGCGACCCGGATGTCGGCCATTTCGGTTCTCAAATAGTCGAAGCACAAGGTTTCGGCGGTTCGCTTGCCCTCATCATAACAGGCACGGGGACCGGTGCAGTTCACGTGGCCGACATAGTCCTCCCTTTGCGGGTGCTGTTCGGGATCGCCATACACTTCGCTTGTCGATGCCTGCAGGAAGCGCGCATTGTTTCGGGCGGCGAGCTCAAGCAGATTGAGGGTTCCGATCACGCAGGTTCGCGTGGTGTGAACCGGATCGGCTTGGTAGCGCGGCGGTGATGCGGCGCACGCCAGGTTGAAAATGCGGTCCACCGGCTCAGCAAGGTCCAATGGTCGGCAAATATCCTGCTCGATCAGCCGGAAACGAGGACGGTCCATCATCGAGACGATGTTCTCCATCCGACCGGTAAGAAAATTGTCGACACAGATCACACGGCACCCGGCCTGCAGCAGTGTTTCGCAAAGATGCGAACCCAGGAAACCCGCGCCGCCGGCGACAAGCGCCGATTTGGTCCGTTGCGTCCTTCTTGATTGCCGCATCTCTATTTTCTCCTGTCTGCCAGTCATGCTGCACTTTCGACGCCCAGATCGAGAGCTGGACGTGCCGATCTTGGCCGCGCCAGCAGCGAAACGAATTCGCGGGCTCTCGCGGCGCTCGTATGTGCCGCCAGGATCGTTGCATGCGCTCGCCTGGCCATAGCCAGCCTGACGCGGTCGGATTGGCTGGACAGGATATCGATCACGTCTTCGGCTTGGCCGGCCGTGTTGATCGTGGCTGTCGGAAAGAAGCTATCCAGACCGGTCCAGCGATCGCTGATGATCGCAGTGCCACAGGCAGCCGCCTCGAAGAGGCGTACGCTGGGAGACCACCCAGCCGCTATCATGGAGCTGCGTGTGACGTTCAACGTATAGCGCTGGCGGCTGTAGAACGAGGCGTGGTCCGCCGGCGGCAAGTGCTCGATGCGATCGACGTTGCTTGGCCAGACGGTCTCGGACGGGAATTGCGAGCCGGCCACGACGAAGCGACGGTCCGGCATGCGTCTTGCCGGTTCGAGCAGGAGAGCATCCAGCGTCGCCTGCCGGTCCGAGCTGTAGGTGCCGAGATAGCCAAGGTCCCAGCAGATCGGATCGGCCGTTCGGCGATGCCGCTCCGGGTCGACGGAGCAGTAGAGCGGCTCGGCGCGCCGTGCACCGAAGTCCGCCGCCAATCGGGCGAGCGTTGGCCCGCCGGTGAATGAGAAATAGACGTCGAAATACGGAATTTGCCGTCGGCACATGTAGTCGCAATCATCAGCGGCGAGCTTTGTCAGCGTGACCGGCGTGTCGATGTCGTAGAAGCAGAACTGGCCCGTGCATAGGGACGCGACGACGTCGATGACGGCTCGCCCCTCCGGAACGAACGACCCGACCACCACGACATCGGCCTGCTGCAGACAGCAGGCATAGGTCCGACGAAGATCGTTCGTCGTTTCGTAGTAACGCAACGTGCAGAAATCCGGGTCGCGCAGATCGCGATGGTTCGCATACCACGGCACGTCGCGCTCCAGGAAGGTGACGCGATGGCCGAGCTCGTGCAGGCCCTTCAGCAACCCCCTAAAGGTCGTGGCATGGCCGTTTCCCCATGAAGAGGACAAAGACAGGCCAAGAAAGACGATATCGAGCCGCTTGGTCATTCGGCTGCCTCCACGGTGGGGCGCTCGAAATGACGCCTGAAGACAGCGTCGGCCACAGCTGCCCTTAACGCATAGGTATGCTCGGCGAGGACACGCCGAAGCGCAGATGCGCCGATCGCCCTTGCCCGCTGGGGGGTGAGGGTGCGCATGATTTCGGCGACATCATTGCCATCGCGCGCCACCAGGATCTCTTCCCCGGGGGCCAGGAACAATTCGACGCCGAGCCAGGCGTCGGTGATGAGGCATGCGCCGGCACCCGCAGCCTCGAAGACGCGCGTGGCAGGCGAAAAGCCGTTGGCGGCCATGCTGTCGCGGCTGATGTTCAGCACCGCTTTGGGGGTGACATTGAACGCATTGTGGTCCCGCGTCCCGACGTGGCCGAGCCATGCGACATTTGCCGGAAGCTGCTTGTCACCCCAACCCGATCCGCCAAGCAGGAAACGCTGATCGCCCGATCGGCTGGCCGGATCGAGGAAGAAGGCTTCGACGCGTGCTTCACGGTCCGGCAGGCGGTTGCCGAGAAAGGCAAGGTCGCAGGCGAAACGCTTATCCTTCGCGACCGGATGGTGCGTTTCGGGGTCGAGCGCATTGTAGATCGGCACGCATTCGGCGGCCCCCAGCGCACGATAGGCCCAGACGACCGGATCGCCGCCGCCATAGGTGAGAACAAGGTCGATCTCCCGCAAAGCGCGGTGCAGGGGGTGATCCGGCTCGTCGCGCAATTGGCCCAGAGTGGCCGGTGCGTCGACATCCCAGAACACTGTCAGCGCATCCGTCCGGGCGTGGTCGAGCACGGCACGCAACAGCGCCTCGTCCTCGAAGCCTACTCCGCTCGCCTTGACGACGATGTCGGCTTCGCCTGCGCTTGCTGCCACCTGCATCAATGCATGCGGGGTCGCCTCGTAGATGACGACGTTGCACCAGTCTGGTGCCTCGATATCGCGGTTCTTCTGCCTGTCGTAGACGTCCGGTTCATAGAAAGTGATCTCGTAGCCGAGCTGAGAAAGAGCCTTGAGCAATCCGCGGTAATAGGTCGCCGCGCCGTTCCAATAGGACGACAGCAGGCTCGATCCATAAAATGCAATCTTCATGCGACTGTCTCCTCTATGGCGATGCGATCCATGGCCTGGCTGTTGCCGCACTCGGCGAGCACGTCGAACAGCTCGTCCGCCCGGTGCCGGCAAGTATGTCGCGTCCGGATGGTTTCGAGGCCGGATTTCACCAGAGAGGCGGCCAGGTCAGCATCGTCCAGCATGTCGCGAAGATGACGGCACATCTCGGACCCGTCGCGCGCGAAAAGAAAGTCGATGCCTGGCCTGAAGAGTTGCTCGACATCGGCCCAAGGCGCTGAAACGAGCGGGATACCACAGGCGAGCGCCTCGAACATGCGGATCGTCGGGATGCCGGGTAGACTCTCCCGATACGGGCGCCGCGGGATGTGGACGGTAACGCGGTGTGCCGCGAATGCCTTGGGCACGTCGGCATTGGCAATCCAGCCTTCGTAACCCAGGCCGGCGGCGGCAAGATCGGCGAGCGCTTCGCGTGGATAGCGCACGCCATGAACAGTGCCACGCAGGCCAAGTTCTTCCACTGGATCGATCAGGAATTCCTTGATTTCGGCACTGCGCTCGTCATCGCCCCAGTTGCCGATCCAGATCAGGTCGGCTGTCGGGTCGATCTCCGGGTGCGGCTTGAACAGGCGCTCATCCGCCGCCTCGTGCCAGGTGAAAGCACGTTTGCCCCAGCCGGCGCGAAGATAGCTTTCCCGCAACGCCTCGCCGAAGGCGAGCACGCCGTCATAATGCTCCAGCCGCAGAGCCGAGATCGCCTGCGTCGCCGAGACGGCGCGATGGTGGGTGTCATGGAACAGAAGCGTAAAGCCCCCTCCATTCGCCCTGGTTCTGCCGATGCGCTCGACAACGTCCGGGTCGGTCCATTCGTGGACGATCACCACATCGGCGCCGGCAACCCAGCCTTCATGGTCGAAGGAGGCGTCGTAGGTCACCGACATCAGCTCCGGAAAATCCTTTCTGAAGCGCTCGACCGCGAAGGGCCCTTTCTCTGCCAGCAGGTTCGAACGGCTCCAGCCGTCTGCTGGCTCCAGCGCGATCGCCTGGTGTCCGCGTGCAACAAGCTCCCGCATGATGCCGCGCAGGAAATGTGCGTTGCCGTGGTTCCAGTCGGAAACGACCGAATGGGTGTAGAACAGGAACCGCATTGTCAGCGTTCCGCAACGGCCAGGGCGGCCCGATCGTAGATGTCGTGCATGCCCGCCGCTTGCCTTGCTAGTGAAAATTTGCGCGCTCGGCGTGCGGCGGCTTCGCCGAGCCGGCGCCTATGTTGGACGTCTTCAGAGAGACAATCGACACATCTGGCGAGATCGCGTGGATCATGGACGTCGTAGAACATGGCCGCGCCATTCCACAATTCGCGATAGGTCGGGATGTCGGCAAGCACCAAAGGTGTTGCGGACGTCGCTGCCTCCAGGGCGGCAAGGCCAAAGGGTTCATAGACGGACGGCGATACGAAGATGCCGGCCCGCGCCATCAACCGACGCACCTCATCGTGGCAGACAGAACCCAGAGCAACGACATTGGTGAAATTCGCGCGTTGCCCATCGGCGCCCTCGATCGGCCCGGCAGCAAAGACCGGCCATTTCGTCAGCGCTGCTGCCTCGTCCAGCGTAGCTGCGTTCTTTCCTTCGTCCCACCAGCGCGCGGCGGCGAGAACCACTGGTTCGCGTCTCTCTGCCTTTGGACCCGGCCGTGTGCCGTTGCTGACAACGCTCAGGCGGGCGATCGGCCCGTAGCAGGCCTCGAGCATGTCGGCATGGCTGCGGCTGGGCGCGATTACCGCATTGGCCCAATCGAAACCGCGTCTGTTGCGGTCTTTCTGCCAGGCCCATTCGCCGTCCACAGCCTGTCCCCTGACGGCGTGGAGCCAGGTCACAACGCATGAGTGCGAGACCGTCACGATCGGGCAGGGCAGATCAAGTCCCACGGCCTGCGTCGGCGCATTGAGATGGACGAGGTCGATCGCGTAATCGCAAACAAGCGCGCGCAGTTCCTGCGGCAACATTTCCAAATCGCCCTCATTGCGGGTCATCCAGTCCGGCGGTGTCTTGAGCCACGCCAAATCAGCGAGAGCCTGTGCCTCCTCCGCCTGCTCCTCGGACGGTTCCGGGCCTAGCCCGGCGAGCACGATGCTGTCGCCGCCATGAGCCAGCTCCCGCGCCAGATCAAGCGCGTAGCGCCAGACGCCGCCGACGGCATCGACGGTCATCAAGATTCGCCGCGGGCGGCGGATCAGTGACTGCAACATGTCGCCTCCAACTCGGCCAGCGGTCGCGGGCGCTTCTCCTGGATGTCGCTGAACGTCCGGAACGAGGCCAGGTAATGCTCGTGGGCGCGCTCCCAGGCGAGATCGTCGGGCTCGCCCCAAAGCTCGCGATAGCTGGGCGAACTGGGGTAGGGATAGAGCGGCACCGGCTCGTTGGCCCACACGCCGCGGTCAATGAGGTGCTTGCGCCAATGATCGACCAGAGCGGGATCGTCCTCGACGACGCCGATCAGATTGGCCTGGACGAACGGAACGTGACGTCGTGCATTGACCAGCAAAGCGGCCAATTCCTCGGTGCCCAGCCGGCAACGCTTTGCCAGCATGGCCCGGCCTTCCACCGTCAGGCTTTCAAGGCCGGCTTCGATCGAAACGCAGCCGGCGGCACCCAGCAGTTCCAGGAGCTCCGGCTTCCAAAGATCGATGCGGGTCTGCACGCCGAACTTGACGTCGCGATCGACCAGTGCCTCCAGCAGCGCCTTCTGCGGCAGGAAGATCTCGTCGATAAAATAGATGTAGCCGACGCCTTGCCCGATCAGCCGATCGATTTCCGCGATGATCGCATCGTGGTTCCTGCGACGGTAGGCGTCGCGGAAATCGATCTTGGCGCAGAAGCTGCAATTGTAGGGGCAGCCGCGAGACGCCTCGACCTCCGCTCCGAAACCCACCTGATCGTCTTCGAACCGGTGGTGATGGTGCGAATGGGCGGCAATCCAATCGGACGGCCAGCTGAGGGGCGGATGATCGACAAAGGAACTGGCGTGAACGCCGCCATTGCCGACAAGTTTTCCCTGTTCGAGATGGGCGGTGTGGGGCACGGCGCTCCAATCGTCACGGCGGGCGAGTTCGGCGATGACCTCTTCGCATTCGCCGCGCACCACGACATCGACGCCCAGCTTGCGCAGCGTCGGCGCCGGCGTCGCCGAGCCGTGCGGTCCGACAGCCACTGTGCGGCCGCCGTGCCCGGCGAGGCGGTTGAGGAAGTCGGCGGGCACACGCAGCTCGGGCGGCGCGCAGCGCCAGAACAAATAGGTCGGCGCCGTGCTGACGACCGTCATGGCTGGTGCGAAAGCGGCGGCGCGATCGGCAAGTGCTGCGTTGTCCAGCTTCTGGATTTGCCCGTCCAGCATCAGCACCTGATGGCCGTCGGCCTCCAGCAAGGCTTTCGAGTAGCCCAGTTCCAGCGGCAGATGTGGCTGGCGGCAGCCGAAATAGATGCTGTCCTCGTAGGTCCAGAATGGATTGACCAGGGCGACTTTCATGCCACGTACCTCGCGGGTTCAGGCTCGAGGCGATGACGTTGGAGCCACTCGGCGAGATCGCGGACGCCGTCGCGCCAGGAGACATGCGCTTTCCAGCCGAGCGTCGCTTCTATCTTTCGGGTGTCGGCGACAAAGAAAGGTTGGTCGCCGGTGCGTTCCCGGTCGTAGCGGATCGAGAGCGTCCGCCCGGTGAGTTCGCCGATCTCCTCGATCAGCATGCGCAGGCTGACGGCGTTGCCCGGTCCGCCACCGAGATTGAATGCTTGGCCCCGGATGTCGTCGATCCTGGCAAGTACCCCGCGATAGGCCGCAACGGCGTCGGAGACATGAAGGATATCGCGCACCTGCTTGCCGTTGCCGTAGATCGTGATCGGCCGGCCGGAAAGCGCGCTGAGCAGAAAATGGGCAACCCAGCCCTGGTCCTCCGTGCCGAACTGGCGCGGCCCGTAGATGCAGCTCATGCGCAGGACCGCGGTCGGCATATCGTACGACTTGGCATAATCGAGCACATATTGGTCGGCCGCGCCTTTGGAGCAGCCATAGGGCGTGCAGAAATCCAGGCCGCAGGTCTCGTCTATGCCGTTGGCGCGGATGCCGGCATCGCAGGGCACGCACCGATCGTCCTCTTCGCGCACTGTGACGTCGGGCAGGCCGCCATAGACCTTGTTCGTGCTGGCGAAGATCACCGGAATGCGTCGACCGCTGCGACGAGCCGCTTCCAGGACGTTGAAGGTTCCACGAAGATTGATGTCGAAATCTTCGCTTGGCTGGACGAGGCTCGTGGTGACAGCGGTCTGCGCGGCGAGATGGAATATCGCCTTGGCATGCGCCAAAAGCGGCGCCAGCACGTCTCTATCCCGGACATCAACGGTTTCCACGGCAAGTTGATTGCCGTGCTTCTGCGCCAGCCAGGCCAGGTTCTGATCGACGCCCGGGCGGCTGAGATTGTCGATGACCAGAACCGGCACCCCATCCGACAACAGGCTGTCGGCAAGGTTCGAGCCGATGAAGCCGCTGCCGCCGACGATGGCAACCGGCGCTTCACGAAAACCGTCCGGCCTCATGATACCAGTCCTCGCTCTTCGAGTTCCCGTTTCATGTCGGCGCCGCGGTCGATGGCGACCGTGTTGCGCACCCATGCGACGAACTCGTCGAGTGAATCCTCCAGCCGGCGCTGCGGCTCGAAACCGAGCAGTTCGCGCGCCTTCGAGATATCAGCGAAGCAATTGCGGATATCGCCGGCGCGCGCCTTGCCGAGGATATCAGGCCGATGGTCCGGCACGCCCATGGCGTCGGCGAGCAGCCGGGCGACCTCGCTGATCGCATAGGCCCGGCCGCTGCCGATGTTGATGACGTGGCCGCGCGCCTGGCGTTGTTCTAGCGCCAGGCGGAAGGCGCGGGCGACGTCGCGCACATGCACGAAGTCGCGTTTCTGCTCGCCATCTTCGAAAATCATCGGCCGCTGGCCGTTGGCGAGGCGGGAAGCGAAATTCGCCAAAACGCCGGTGTACGGGTTTGACAGCGCCTGTCCGGCGCCGAAGACGTTGAACAGGCGCAGCGCCACCGCGTCGACGCCATAGGCATCGCCGAAGATCAGCACGGCGCGCTCCTGGGCATATTTCGTCAGCGCATAGATCGAGGCGAGGTCGACCGGCTTTTCCTCGTCAGTCGGCAGGGGCGACAGGCTTTCATCCGCCGCCGACAGCGGATTCCATTGGCCGCTCTTGACGTCGTTAGCCTGCCGCCGTGCATTGTCGACGCGCCGGCCGCCTGGCGTGGCATAGAGACCCTCGCCGTAGACGCTCATCGACGAAGCGACGACGATCCGCTCGACCGGATGTTTGATCAGTGCCTCGAGCAGGGTGGCGGTGCCGAGGTCGTTCGCGCCGACATAGCGGGCGATCTCGTACATGGACTGGCCGACACCGACCTCGGCGGCGAGATGGATAGTGGCGTCGACGCCCCGGAGCGCCTCAGCGACGGCGTCGCGATCGCGAACGTCGCCTTTGATCAGGTCGGCTCCTGCCGGCAGGCTGATCGCCTCGCTGCCGTGCACCTGTTCCAGCAGCGCATCGAGAATGCAGACGGCATAACCATGTTCAACGAGTTCCTGGACGACGTGGCGGCCGATGAAACCGCACCCTCCTGTAACCAGTATGCGTTTCACGACAACTCCTTACGCAAATGGCCTTGGCGCCCCGAACTGTTTGGCAAAAGGTTTGTTCCCTCTGCTTCAACAAAGATGGTTTTGGGGAGGCCGCAAACCGAGGTGAACACGTAGCGGACGAGCCTTGGGCCCTGCGCTGGAACATTGCAGCTTCTTTGGGGTTAGGGCGCTCATCCGGCCGTGGGCGGCCTGTGGGCGCAAGGAGTGGCTGGGCAGCTGGCTGTGATCGAAACGGTATCGCGTAGCAAGCCAGACCTGATCATGAGCCTCACACGTCGCCTGCAAGGCCTGGATCAAAGGGAGATTTCAATGTCTGAATCGAAAACAACCACTAATCATGACGAGATCCGCCAATGGGCCGAAGATCGTGGTGGACAACCTGCGGTTGTACGAACCAAGGGCGAGGGCGGCATCTTGCGGATCGATTTTGGCGAGCCCGAGGAGAAGCTCGAGCCCATTGAATGGGATGAGTTCTTCCGGATTTTCGACGAGAACGATCTGGCCTTCCTCTACCAGGACGAAACCGGCGGCGGCAAAACCAGCCGGTTCAACAAGTTCGTCGACCGCAACCAGAATGGATGAGGAGGCGGCTCAGTCAGCGGTGTCGGGGAGCTCTTAAGGCACGCCTCGCGTTCCGGCAGAGAACTTCACTCTAGCTCGCTGTTTTGATTAGATACTCCGGACTTGGAAAGTATCAGAGGTTAAACGCGCGGCGGTTGTCGAACGGTCGCAGCCTCAGTGCAACAGGCTGGTTCCGCCCGATCTGGCAATGTTTCGCATGATGGCGTTCAGCCAATCTTCGGTCGATACGCCGGCCCGCCTCCTGTCGATCTCGCCGATGGCGCGCTCCAGCGTTCGTTCGACCAGCCGATCGGAAGCACCAACGTCGCCCAGAAGCAGACGTGCCGCGAGCCTGAGCTTCGGCAGAAGTGAGAAGACGTTGTCCGATAAGGTCACGGGAGAGCTACCCGCCAAGGCGGATTTTTCCGGAGGGAACAAGGCATCAAAGACGGCGTAGCTATCCGACGACTTCCGAAGATTGCTGGCGTGGCGGAGACGTTCAGGAATGACGATGTCCTCGTCACCGCTGAAAAAGACGAAGGGAACGCCGCGGCGCATCAGTTCGTCTGCGATCGGAAACACCCGCCGGCCGTTGAGATTGACGTCGAGGATCGCGGCCTCAGCCACCTCGGTATGCATAGAGGCGTGTTCGACTGTCGCCGCAGGGCCGAGGACGACCGCGCCCATATTGCCGAAATATCTTGCAAGATCGCCGGCCAATATCCAATCGTCTTCGACGATCAGTATGCGCATCCCTCGGAGATCGCGCACCTCATCGCCCTTTCTTCGAGCGGGATTTCCATTTGTCCGCTCGGGCCTGTTCAGAACGTTCCTGCAAGGCTGCCTGCAATCGTTTCGCCAAAACCAGCATGCGGGGCGGAATGGATTCGTTTCCCGGCAAACTCAGCAGATCCTCGAAGCGCAACAACGCTCGTTTTGTCAGCCTCAGGTCAGGTGTGCGTTTTGACATTGGAGTTCCACAATAATTTCGGACCTTAACGCCTTCTGCACGGACTTGTTCCGGCCCTCTTGCACGTTATATGCTGGGCGTTGGGTTCAGCCCAGTCGTGGGTTTTGGGTCGATTTGGCGGCCTTGTCGTCTAGGCTGTTCAACCGAGGGCTTGCGGTGACATCCCAGATGAAGAGATTTCCCATTGTGGGCGTCGGCGCGTCAGCCGGCGGCATTCCCGCAATGGAGGGTCTGTTCAAAGGCATCACCGGCCGGCCCGGCATGGCGTTCGTCATCGTCACCCATCTCAGTCCCGGGCGCGAAAGCCTGCTTCACGAGGTCGTCGGACGTTACACGCAACTGCCGGTTGTAGTCGTCGAGGACGGTACCACTGTCCTGTCCGACCACGTCTATGTGATGCCGCAAAACGTCGTTCTCACGATTGAGAGGGGAGTGCTGCACCTGCGGCAATCCAACGTGCTCAGCCGCGAGCGTAAGCCGATCGATATCTTTTTTAGCGCGTTGGCCGAGGATCAGGGCGAATATGCGGTTGGCGTCATTTTGTCGGGCGGCGACTCTGACGGCACGCTCGGCGCGAAGGCGATCAAGGAGCGTGGCGGACTGACGGTCGCCCAGGCTCCCAACGGCTACGGTCCGCGCAATCCGGACATGCCGAAAAGTGCGATCTCCAGCGGGCTGGTCGACATTGCGGCGCCCGCCGAGGACATCGGTGCGAAGCTCGAGGGTTTCGCCCGCAGCTTCGATATGCTGAACGGGGTAGCCGGAGACGGCGAGCACGAGACGGCAGAACTGGGTCGGCTCCGCGACGAGATCTACGGCATTCTGCAGGGCCAATCCGGCCACGATTTCTCCGGCTACAAGACCAAGACATTCCTGCGGCGCATAAAGCGGCGCATGCAGATCGCGCAGCTTCATTCGATTGCAGCCTATGTCGAGTGGCTGAAGAAAGACCCTCGCGAGGTGATGGACCTCTTTCGCGATCTTTTGATCAACGTCACTGATTTCTTCCGTGATCCCGATGCGTTCAAGCTGCTCGAGGACAAGATCGTACCACAGCTGTTCGAGGGCAAGACCGCCAGCGACGCCGTCAGGATCTGGGTGCCTGGCTGCGCCACCGGCGAGGAGGTGTTCTCCATCGGCATGCTGTTGCGCGAACACATGGAGACGCTTTCGGTTGTGCCACGCGTCCAGATATTTGCGACTGACATCGATGATCCCGCACTTGCGGTGGCGCGCGCGGCGCGTTACCCCGCGGCATTGCTGCAGGGCGTCTCGCCCGAGCGCAAGCAGCGTTTTTTCAGCAGCGACGGCGAGAGCTACGTGCTTGCCAACGAGGTCCGGGAGCTGTGCGTCTTTTCCCCTCACAGCGTCGTCCGCGACCCGCCGTTTTCACGCATGGACATGGTTTCATGCCGCAACCTGCTGATCTATTTCGGCTCCAACATCCAGAACCGGGTCATTCCGATCTTCCATTACGCGCTGAAGCCGGGCGGTTATCTTTTCCTCGGCACATCCGAAAGCGTCAGCCAGCACGACGATCTCTTCGCCACCATCGACAAGAAGCAGCGCATTTTTCAAGCGCGCGAACATGCCTCGCCACACATTAGACTGCCGATGCTGATCGGCGACGGCCGTTCGGGCGCCTTGCTGCCCGAAGGCACGGGGCCGAAGAAGGCAACCGCCAGCTACCCGCTTCGGCAGGCGGTCGAGGCACAGGTGCTGGAGCGTTTCGCGCCGCCTCATGTTGTGGTGAATGGCGATGGTGACGTCGTCTACTATTCGGCCCGGACCGGCAGATATCTCGAAGCGCCGCAAGGCATTCCGAGCCGGCAGGTGCTGACTTTGGCCCGCTCCGGGCTAAGGCTCGACCTGCGCGCGGCGTTGCGGGAAGCCGCCACGACGCGCCGCACCATCGTGCGGGAAAATGTCGTCGTCGACGAGGACGACGAACAGGCCCAGTCGATCAAACTCACTGTCGAGCCTCTGGCGGAACGCGGTAAGGGCGAACAACTTTACCTTGTCCTGTTCGAACCATCGGGGCCGGTGCAGGCGCGGTCGGATGTGCATCGCGAAAACCGTGATGGCGAAGGCGCTGCCGATCTCGAGCGGGAACTGCGCGAAACCCGGGAGCGACTGCAGTCGACGATCGAGGAGTACGAAACGGCGCTGGAAGAGCTGAAATCGTCGAACGAGGAACTCGTCTCCGTCAACGAGGAGGCGCAGTCGACCAATGAGGAGCTTGAGGCCTCGAAGGAGGAGATGCAGTCGCTCAATGAGGAGCTCAACACGATCAATTCGGAGCTGACCGGCAAGATAGAAGAGCTTGACCGCGCCAACAGCGATTTGCGCAATCTTTTCGAAAGCACGCAGATCGCAACCATTTTCCTCGACCGCAATCTGGTGGTGCGGACCTTTACTCCGGCGGCCTCGTCTTTCTTCAGCCTGCGTCCCTCCGACGTCGGCCGGCCGCTGACCGAGCTTTCGAGCCGGCTCGACTATCCCGAGCTGAAACAGCATATCGATGCCGTCTTCGAAACCGGAGAGACCCTGAACCATCATCTGGCGCGCGACGACCGGGGCCGGTTTTATATGGTTCGCATCAATCCGTATCGCGACAAGGACAACAGGATCCAGGGCGTCGTGGTCACGCTGGTCGACGTCACCACCTTGGCCGAGGCGGAACAGCAAAACCGGGTGCTCATTTCGGAGCTGAACCACCGCGTCAAGAACATGCTGGCGGTGGTCGCCAGCATCGCCAATCGCACCCGTGAAAGTTCGGAATCGAAGGAGGAGTTCGCCGAAGCGTTGATCGGTCGCCTACACGCCATGTCGCGGGCTTACGGTCTGCTGTCGAAGGAACGCTGGAAAGAAGCTTCGATCAACGAACTGCTGCATCAGGAGCTCGAACCTTTCAATATTGACCGGTTCGGACTTGACGGCACTGAAGTGAAGCTTAGCCCGCAACAGGGCCTTTCCCTTAGCATGGCCATTCATGAACTGGCGACCAACGCCGCCAAATATGGCGCGCTGTCGAAGCCCGAGGGCAGGGTCGTTCTGAAATGGTCTGGCGAGGACAATGTTTTCACGCTCGCCTGGCGCGAGAGGCACGGGCCGCCGGTGAGAAAACCCGAAGTTAGCGGCTTCGGACTTTCCCTGCTGCAGGGTGAGATCGGCTACCGGCTTGGCGGAAACGTCGAGACCACCTTCAATCGTGACGGTCTTGCGGTCCAGATCACATTCCCGATGATGCGCAAGGAGACGCCGTGACCGACCCGCTGCGCATTCTGGTGGTCGAGGATGAATGGCTCATCGCCGAGGACATCGCTGCTTGCCTGCGCGCTTCGGGACATCAGGTGATCGGCCCGGCCCCTTCGGTGGCGGCGGCCCTTCGCCTCATCGGCGAAAATCCTGTCGACGTGGCGCTGCTGGATGTTCAACTGTATGGCGAAACGAGCCTGGCGATCGCAGAAGAATTGCAAGCCCGGCACATTCCGTTCGCGTGTCTGTCCGGATTTGGGCCGCGCGATGTTCCATCCGCGTTCGCCAACTCTAGATTTGTTCACAAGCCGGCAGATCAGGCGGCCATTCTGAGTGCCTTGGCTGAATTGGTCCCGGCGTCCTAGCTTGTTTTCGGCAGCCGCTGCCATCGCCCTTCAGTCCAGCGGCTTTTCGGTCGGCCGTGGTGTGGTGCCTTGCTGGCGCGGCCGGCCGGCATTGCGGTTGGCCACCGGATTGTCCAGCGGAGCGGTCGACGGCTTCGATGTTCCCGCGGTTTTCGGCGTCGGTGGCCTGGCTTCGGCATCCGTATCGTCAGCGTCCCGCCTTGGACGTCGCAAGCCGTCGGCATTTGCCTGCCGGATTGCCGGCTTCGAAGTGGTGTTCTTGTTGGCCATGGTGTCTCCTTCCTGCTGCGACGGATAGAACGGATGGCTTCGTTCACCGTTCACAGCGCGTACGTGTCAACCGCCGGCACGGTGCGAAGTTCCACGACCTGCCGCTAGACGGGAACCATTTTCGATACTGGCTGTTCGGTTCGCAGGAAGGAGCCGGACATGGAGCGACGTAACGCTATACTTTCGCTGGTGATAGCAGCGATCATTATCGTCGGCTTTCTCATCGGCTTTTTGTATGCCGATATGGGCTGGCGCACCTCGCCACTCGAAAGAGCCCCTGAGCAAAACCAAGGTGGGAACGCCCCGGCTGACACCTCGCCTGCCGCGGGCATCGAAAAGAACCCCAAAGAGAATACCGAGATGCCGGATCAGCAATAACCGCGAACCTTCGGGCAGGAATGGAACCGGGCAGAGATACAAACCGGAGGAGCGCATTGGCGACAAGCTGGATGGCCTTGCCCAACGCCGGGAACCAACCGCTGTATCGGTTTGCTGGTGATGTCGGACTTACGGTGGCTGTCGGTTGCTGGCTGCCAAGGCAGCGGCCTCTTCGTCCGCCGTTGAAATCTCTCCTGACGTAAGCGATTTCTAGCATTTGCGTATCGGAAGCACGGCGTGCTCAGTCTCCGGAGACGATAGCCGGCCGATCCGATTTCTTCCTGCCAACGCATCTTGATTGGCCCTTGCTGCGAGCCACTCCGCCCGCTCCCGCGGCAAGCCGATAAGGCAAATACCAGCGAAGTGCGCAGGCACATCCACGGTCGTATCGAACACGGCCCATGTGTTGGTCGGCTCCTGAACGGGCAAAAACCTCATAATAGCACCTGCTAATATATAGCACGAACTTACGGACGGAGCATTGTTCACGCATCAACCAAACGAAGGAGAATTTTTCGTTTTGCCACGCTGCGGCGCGCTGAGCCTCGCGAATTGATCCTCTGCATCGCGGCTGCGACGCGGCCGAAATAGGTGGCAGATCTCGACGAGCGAGCGGACAGTCGACCTCGGCGTATCCCTCAAGGAACTGTCAACTGGCCTTGGGAGCGCTGCTCGGAACCAGGAATCCACCTTTTAGCAACTCCAGGGCGTCGAGTGCCTCCTCATCCAGCAAATTTGTCAGAGCCACACCGTCTGCGAAGACAACCCTATTGTCGTCTATGTCATAGACCTCCCAAAGCCCTTCCTTGATCCGTCGAATGGCGTGCCGATGCTCCACAAGCAGACGCTAATTGAGTCGCGGAAATGATGGCTAGAGAAAATCCGGGGGAGACCGACATTAGCAGTGGAAAACCTCAGGCGCCCTGACGCGTGATGCGTGTGCGCAAGTCAAGGGTATGCCGGCCGCGCGTGGCCCTAGGGGACGGTGTCGACCACGGGCAAATAGCTAGGTTGAGAAACCGTTTGACGATCATTGCGGACACTCGGCCTCTGATGTAATTTAGGATTTGATCAAGTGAGGAATATACCGCTGTCGCGACGGCTTTTCTCTCTTTTCTGTCTCGGCAGATAGCATGCTCTCTAACGGATCTCGGCACTGCAAGCTGTGTTCTTGTGGTCGCCAGATAACAGCGGTTAAGGGATTTGCCATGCTCCGACGTTGCGGATTCGTTGCGGCATTGATGCTCGCATGCGTCACGACTTTCGACGCTTCTGCAGTCGAACGAAGGGTCGCCTTTGTAATCGGCAACTCCGATTACCAGGAAATCTCGGCCCTCAAGAACCCGGCCAAAGATGTGGTGGACGTATCCAACACGTTTCGAGCGGCTGGTTTTGATGTTTTCGTCGCGAGCAACCTTACAAAGCTGCAATTTGAAGACCAGTTCCGCAACTATCTTGCCGCCGTGGACGGCGCGGATGTAGCTGTCGTCTACTATTCCGGTCACGGCTTTCAGATCGGCGGCGAAAATTTCCTGATCCCTGTCGATGCCTCGCTGAAAGATGCGGCCGACGTCGAGGTCCAGGCAATCAAGCTGAACGATGTGCTGCAGCAGATGCGTTCGAAATCGAAGATCCAGGTGATCATCCTCGATGCCTGCCGCAACAACCCATTCCCTCGCAAGGACTATTGGCTCAGGGACCAGCTTCTTACCGCCAGCGGCACCGGCCTTGCGCAAATAAGAAGCTCACTGAACACGCTGATTGCGTTCGCTACCGAACCCGGCGCGGTTGCCTATGACGGCGCCGGCGACCTCAGCCCATTTTCGTTGGCGTTTTCTCGTCGCGCGCTCGCCCCGAACCAGGAGATCCGCACGGTCATGTCGGCCGTCCGCCGGGATGTGGTTGAGGCTACCAAGGGCTTGCAGGTTCCCTGGGAGAACTCTTCGCTGATCGACGAAGTCGTTCTGATGCGTCGCAGCAGCCGCCCATCGCTGCCGCCGGTGTTGGAGAAGGTCGTGCTGTCCGGGGCCGGCCCCGTCGATCTCAACCTCCCGCAACCGGTCGAGGTCGACGGCGGGACAATAACCGTCAGCATCGATCGGCCGCCCGCCTTGGGACGCCTGATGCTGGACGGCAAGGTCGTCGAGGCGGGAGAACTGATCCAGGGCAAGGATCTGCCGCGTTTGCAGTTGGATATCCCCAAGGGAACTGGCGAGCCAGAAGAGATGGATATGCTGGTCTACGCCGCACGCGATAATTGGGGCGGCGAAGCCAAGGGCATGCTGGTGTTCCGGGTCAAGAGCGGCGAAGGAGCCCAGGGCGAACAGGTGATGGCCGCGCTCGAGGCCGAGCAGAAGCAGCAGGTGCTGCAGCGCGGCATTCATGTCACCGGTGCGGCCGAGGCGATCGAGAACCGGGAGGTCGACGTTCCGGTCGGCGTGGGCGCCGTTGCGCTGAACCTGGATGTCCCGACAGACGATGCGGCGGTCAGCCTGAAAGTCACAAACTATCCGGCAACGGGAACACTCTCTCTGCCGGATCGAGCCCTGTCGCCCGAATCGAGCTTGACGGTCGGTGAAGTAGAGGGACTGCGCTATGAACCCCAGATCGGAGCCAGTGCACCGGTCGAGATCGCCTTCGAAATTCGGGCGGACAGCGGAGCATCCAAACCCGCCAAAATGAAACTGTCGCCGAGCGTCGATCCGTGCGACTTGGCTGCCGGCGAACCTCTCGACCTTCAAGGCGTCGTCCCCGGCCTGCTGCCAAATGAAATCGGCGCCGACGCGGTGAAGCTGTGCGAGGCTGCGGTGAAGGCGTATCCCGATGTCGCCCGCTTCCGTTATGAACTGGGACGCGCGCTGCTTGCAGCCGGCAAGGTCGACCAGGCCAGGAAAGCCATCCAGCAGGCCGCCGACAGGGGGCATGTGCGCGCGGTGTTCGAGCTCGGCTACCTCTACGCGACGGGAACGGGCCTGGCTGTCGACCGCAAGCAGGCCAACACCTTCTACGCCGCTGCAGCCGACAAGGGCGATCCCTACGGGATGACGTCGTGGGGCCGTGCCCTGTTCCATGGCTACGGCGTCGAGCGCGACACCGGCAAGGGGCTGGATCTGCTGCTCAAGGCGGCGGCGATGGGGCACACCTATGCCATGAATGATCTCGGCGCGATCTTCACCGAAGGCCGCAACGGCGTGCCCGCCGATCAGGCCCGTGCCGTTGCCTTCCTGAAGGCTGGCGTCCAGCGCCAGGACATGTATTCGATGAACCTGCTCGGCCGCAATTACCTCAGCGGCCGGGGCGTCGAAAGGGATCCGAAGGCTGCGCTGGAGCTTTTCCAGAAGGCCATCGACCTCGGCCAGCCCTATGCGCCGGGCAGTCTTGCGCGCATGTACCGTGATGGCGTTGGCGTCGAGCAGAACCTTGATGAAGCGCAACGCCTGTTTGAGCTGGCAACCTCCCGCGGTGACCAGTCCGGCGCCTATGATCGCGCGGCTCTCGAGATGCAAAAGGGCGACAAGGCCGACCAGGCCGTCGCTGTGCGTTTCCTGGCATTCACAGTTGCGCTCGATCTTCGCAATGAGCTGCCTGACGCCCGGGCGACGTTGGCTAAATTCGGGTCCAAGGCGAAAGCGGCGGCGTTGAAGCAACTGCGTGGGGAACTCAAGTCGAAGATTCCGTTGAGCGGTTCTGTCGACAAGCAACTGGTCAAAGTGGCCAGGGCGGTCTGGGAACAAGCCAATCCGCGTCGGGATTTGTTCTGATCAACAAGGAGGCAATGGTGGGCAGAAATCTGAAGCAGGCAACAATCGGGGTAACTCTGTCCATCGCCTTGGCGGGGGTCATGGGCTGCACATCCTGGCCACCCCTTCAACCGACGCCGCTGGTGGCGACGCCCACGCCGGCGCCGAAGGTCGTTCGCAGAGCCGCCGCGCCGAAGGTCGTCAACCCCGCTCCCAAACCGGTGGCCGCCAGGAAAGCGATCAAACCGGTCTCGGACGAGCCGGCTGCTCCCGTAATCATTCCTTCTTCGGGAGGTGGCGGGGGTGGCGGAGGTGGGAGTGGGG
>NZ_CAKXZT010000012.1 GCF_935825525.1 Mesorhizobium escarrei | reverse complement strand
CCCATAGGCGCTAACTTAGGGGTAGACTGGTGGAATCGAGATGTGATTCCTAGGCCAGATGCAAAGGAATGATTCCATTGAAAGCGACTGGCAGGCTCTGATCTCGAGACTGTCGCAATGTGTTGATCTTGACACGACGGCGCGAGCGACGGGAGCGCTGGTACGTCGTCGCAATGTTGCGGACGCAGCGACATTGCTGCGTCTGGCCTTGGCCTATGGCCCCGGCGGGATGAGCCTACGCTCGGCGGCCGCCTGGGCCGGGATGAACGACGTTGCGAGCCTTTCCGATGTTGCTCTTTTGAAGCGCTTGCGTGGAGCGGCCGATTGGCTTGGCTGCATCGCAGGCGCCTTGCTGGAAAACGCTTGTGTCAAAAGTACTGCGGCGACGGGGCGTCGGCTGCGCGTCGTCGATGGCAGTTCGATCTCGCACCCCGGCAGTGCCGGCACGGACTGGCGGCTGCACGCCACCTACGAACCTGCGCTTGCGCGGTTCACGCATCTGGAGATTAGCGACGCTCGCGGCGGTGAAGGCTTTTTTCGTGTTCCGCTTCGCCAAGGCGACATCGTTGTTGGCGATCGCGCCTACGCTCGTACCCCGTCCCTTGAAAAGGTGGTGGCGGCGGGCGGCGACTTCATCGTGCGCACGGGCTGGAACAGTGTTCGGCTGACCACGCCCGAAGGGCAACGGGTCGACTGGAACGCCATCTTTGAGCCCTTGCAGCCCGGTGAAGTTTGCGAGATGAGCGTGCTCCTGGAGCATTCAGGCCGCACAAGCAAGGGCCGAGGCAAGCCGCTCTTGCCGGCGAGGCTCATCGTCAAGCGCAAGGATGAGGAGGCCACGCAAAAAGCACAGAAGGCGGCAAGGCGAGGGCATCAGCGACGTGGCAGCAAGAGGCTGCACCCGATGACCCTCACCGCAGCAGGCTTCGTCATGCTGCTGACGTCGGTCCCAGCCGATGAATTGGCGGCCGACGAGGTTCTGCAAACCTATCGGCTGCGCTGGCAAGTCGAACTCGCCTTCAAGCGGCTCAAGAGTGGAATGGGTATCCATAAGCTTCCCGCACGCGATGAGCGGCTCGCTCGAAGCTGGCTAACAGCCCATCTGATCCTGGCGCTGATGATCGACGAGGCCGTCACCGACGTTCTCGACTCTCCCCCCTGTGAAGATGAAACCACCCACAGCGCAATCGCTGTCCCTTTGGAGGCTGCATAGTCTCCTGCGTCCTGCAATCCTCAACGCCATACTGGTCCTGATGCGGCCGGGAAAAATCGTGGCGCGCTTTGCCGAAATCATTCGCCACGTCTGCGATCCACCGAGGCGACGAAAAAGCCAATCCGCCGCAGCAAGGATAACGCTCGTGCCCTAAGTTAGCGCC
>NZ_CAKXZT010000011.1 GCF_935825525.1 Mesorhizobium escarrei | reverse complement strand
TGGGCGTCCCTACCGCGATCCACTGCTTATTCCGCCGCCACGAGCCTTGTTTCCGCCGTCGATGAGACCCGGCCGGCGCGATCGTCCTCGGTATCTTCCCACCACTCGCCCAGGGCGTCGATGAGCGGCACAAGCTTGGAGCCCGCTGCCGTGAGGTCATAGTCGACGCGTAGCGGATAGCCGGCATGCGCCGTTCGCCGCACAATCCCGGCTTCTTCCAGCTTGCGCAGTTCCAGCGCCAGAATGCGATGCGACACGGTCGGGTTGTCACGCCTCAGGTCGCTGAAGCGCTTGGTCCCGTCCTTGAGATAGTAGAGCAGCAAGGTGGGCCAGCGACCGCTGAGCACACGCATGGCCTCTTCGATCGGGCAGCTTGAGACGACATCTTTCATGGCGGATCCCTGGTTACAGAATAGTGCGTAATTTACATGGGACGACCAGCCTTTAGGGTCAAGCTTCGCTGCGCAGCGTGATCCCTAAACATGGAAGAGACAAGAAATGGAACCTATCCTCCTTTACGGCGTCCCGGCGGGAAGTTCGATGGGGCTCGTCGCTGCTTTTGAGCGCCTCGGACAGCCCTACCGCCTGTGTCGCGTCGACATGCTCACCGAAATGAAGAACGACGCCTATACCCGCATCAACGGCCGTCAGGAAACGCCGGTGCTGATCACGGACGAAGGCAAAGTGCTCACCGAGACCATGGCGATTGCCGCGTGGCTCGAAGCCCGCGACCGGCAGCGTCGCATCAGCTTCGACCCGCGCTCGCCGGAAGCCGACCGGATGCATCAGCTGATGGCTTTCGTGAACACCGGTTTCACCGCCGCTTTCACCCCGCTCTGGGCTGCATATGAAATGGAATCGGCCGAACCGGAGCTGAAGGCGACCTTGCGCGACTTTGGCCGCAAGGCCGTTGCCGAACGCCACGACCGGCTTGAGGCGATGATATCAAACACGGACTTTCTGGTCGGCGACCGTCTGACGCTTGCCGACACCACGCTGATTGGCGTGGCACGTTGGGCGGAGTTCCACCAGGCGGTCGACGGGGCCGCCTATCCCAGGCTGGCGGCGCTGCGGCGCCGGATCGAAAGCGATCCGGACGTGCGGTATGCGCAGGCCATCGAGGATGGCGAAAAGCCCGCGGGTTCGGGTGCCTGCCTTGGCCACATTCCGCTGGCCGAGGTAATCGAGCGATTTGGTGCCTAGCACACGCCAGCCGCACGGCACACGTACGCCCGTGCCGCGCGGCGCTTGCTCAACCCACCCGATTCGCGACAAGCACATCGAATTCGGCTATCATGCATAGCTCTTGAAGTGGCAGCTACGGGCGGCCATCCTGGCGGTGGCCGTCCCCTGAATACGGGAGAATGGTTATGGCCAGCTTTCATGTCATGTCGGACGCGCGTGGAATGCACGTGCAGCCCAAGGTGCGCCGCATCACCACGGCGGACCTGATCGATGTGCTGCGGCTCGGCGTCGAGGACTTTTGGGCAAAGCCATCGCATTACGTCTTCATGTGCCTGATCTATCCGGTGGTCGGATTGATCCTGGCGCAGTGGACGACATCCGGCGCCTACGCCATCCAGCTCCTTTACCCGCTGATGTCCGGCTTCGCCCTGCTTGGACCGTTCGCCGCGATCGGCCTCTACGAGATCAGCCGCCGCCGCGAGCTCGGCATGGACACGTCCTGGTGGCACGCGCTCGAGGTGCGCCACTCGCCGGCGGTGCCGGCGATCGCGGTCATCGGCATTATGCTGGTGGCACTGTTCCTGCTCTGGCTGTTCACCGCGCAATCGATCTACACCAGCCTGTTCGGCGCTCAGCCTCCGGCCTCGATCGGCGGCTTTGTGCGCGAGGTGCTGACAACGCCCAAAGGCTGGACGCTGATCCTGCTCGGCAATGCGGCTGGCTTCGTCTTTGCCGCGATCGTGCTGGCGACGACCGTCGTCGCTTTCCCGCTGCTGCTCGACCGCGATGTCGGCGCGGTCTCGGCGATCGAGACCTCGGCACGGGCGGTGATGACAAACCCGCTGCAGATGGCGCTGTGGGGCCTGATGGTCGCCGTGCTGCTGGTCATCGGCTCGATCCCGCTGTTTGCCGGGCTCGCCGTCGTCATGCCCGTGCTTGGCCATGCGACGTGGCATCTCTATCGCAGGGTGGTCGAACCAGAGCGGGCGCAGCCGGACCGGCGGCCGATGTAGGCTGGAGCGGCATTTGGCGCTGCCTGTCGGTCGCCATCCGGACATCTCCTCACGCGGGGGGAGATCGCCGGCGAGGCTTCGCTCTACGATGGACCCCCACCCCTAACCCCACCCCACAAGGGGGAGGGAGACTTCCGTTGGCGCTGACCTCGGCAAATTGCCTGCCTTTCGGCGCCGAAGGGAAAGTAAAGGCGCGCGGCAGCGTTCCCTCCCCCTTGTGGGGAGGGTTAGGGTGGGGGTTCACCTTCGCAAGAATCCCTATGTGATTGCGCTGCGCGTGAAAGAGGGGATGGCGGTCGATGAAGCTACCAAGAGGGGGCGCTGTCCCATGGGC
>NZ_CAKXZT010000010.1 GCF_935825525.1 Mesorhizobium escarrei | reverse complement strand
GACGCACTCATCCCAGGGCGGAGCGACGCGGAGCGGAGCGCACCCTGGGATCCATGCCGTTACCTCAGAGCGTCACGACGGTGCAGAACCTTTCATGGCAGAGCGATGCGCCCCCCTCTGTCCTGCCGGACATCTCCCCCACAAATGGGGAGATTGGCCGTCACCACCGCCTTAGCGAACCTCCACCGTCGCAGGAGCGAGCGGTGCGCCAAAACTGCCAATCTCCCCCCAAGTGGGGAAGATGTCCGGCAGGACAGAGGGGGGCGCCAAGGATCACTACATCAGCATTTAGCCGCTGCCGCCCTGGGATGACGAAGTCGTGGAGCCAATCGCCAGCGTCAGAGGCTAGTCCTTGCGCGGTCGGGCAGCCTTTGGACCGGTCGCCTTGCCGGCCGCCGGCTCCTTTGGCCGAGCCGGCGCCTTCGGCCGAGCGGTCTTCGGCCTGCTCTCATCACCATCGATTTCGGCGGCGGCCTGGTCCCAGTGCTGCTGATGCGCGCCGTCGGGCCGGCCGGCCTGTTCCCAGATCGCGTGAGCCCGCCGGCGAATGCGTTCCTGCCTGTCGTCCGTCACTGTTTGCCTCCATCGGCTCAATCGGTGAGCGACAACTTTTAGCTGAACTTTCGACCGGCGTCTCGGGGGCTTCGGCCCAAATCGGGTCGGCCCGAGTCAGGTCGACCCAAATCGGACAGAACCGCGACCCCAAGGAGTGCCGCCTTTTTGGTGATCAGCCCCGCCAGATCCGCGTCCGAGCGCTCCGTTCCGGTTTGCTCACGCACGGCTGCAATCAACGCCTTCATCGACAACAGGGCAGTGCCCCGTTCGGCAAGCAGCTTGTCGACAGATACGGCCACATTGCGTGACTCGACATGCGGCAACATGGAAATGGCTCCTTTCCGTCCCGCCACAAAGACGATCAACAGCCGGCTGCCTGCCGGCGAGCCGCCGCTCTTCCCGCGTCTTGCCGAGAGAGCGGCGGGTGAAGGTCAGTCGATAACCTGCACGATCCTGCGGGTGCCGGGATCGACCAGCACGGTGCGATCGTCGACGACTACGTATCTGTATTCGACGTCCGGAACCTCGATCGGGTGAAGTTCAACCGTGTCGGGCAAAGTGGAACCGACGTTGAGCTCGACTCCCAGGAGGCTGATCGACGCCAGTGGGTGTCTCTCCACATATTCGCGGACGACTGTCTGCTGCTCGGGCGTGATAATCACCTGGTCCGCGGTGGCGACGCCGACACCGGCCAGCAGAGCCAGCCCGGCGGCGGCAGGAACAAGGTGGGTTTTCATCGTCTTCTCCTGTCTGGTTTGCGGGCTCCGCCTTCCATAGTCGGGACGACCTGGCCCCAATTGCAAACGCTTAACGCAACCTTCTTGTTCCTTGAGCGGCGGCTAATCGATCGCCGCGTTGGCTGGCGCGTGCAGTGGCCCGCGTTCCTGGTCGCCAAGCGCGCGGGCCGATCGGATTGCCCGATCAGCAGTGATACCGGAGGGGGTGATATCGACTGCTTCGACAAGAACATTTAGCAATAACTAATGTTCCACCCAACGGCAAAAAAGCCCTGCCGACGCCGGCAACCGTCAGGCGCGAGAAACGGCAAATGCCCCAACCTATTGTTTCGGCGGCTGCGGCGGCACCTCGCCGGGCTTGAGCACCGGTGTCTTGCCTTCGTCCGGCGGCGGTGCGGCCATGCCCTGATCGCCGGTCGGCGGCGGCAGCAGCACGCCGTTGCAGGGGTCAAGCGTGTCGGTCAGGCTGTCACCGTTGTTGACGGGCGGCGTCTGCTGCAGGTCGTTCTGCGGCTGGGCCTGGCAGTGGCCGGCAGGCGCCTGGTTCTGTGTCTCGTTATCCGTCTGGGCGGCAGCGGGCGCCGCCACCGCCAGTGCGCCGAGCAGCGTGATTGGCAAGAATGCGAAAGGTTTCATGTCGAACTCCTCAGCGCAAACGATCGCCTCTTTGCCAAAGCAGGTTGGCGGCGATTGGTTCCCGCCTGCAGCAAGCCGCCCGGCTCCATGGCGCGGGCGCGGCATGTTGGGGAATCGTTAATCAGCGATTGCTACTATAGCGGAATGACCAAGAACCTCGGAAACGCCGAAAGGAGCGCCCCAAAGGAGCCGGCAAGGAACTCCGCTCTAAGCCGGCTGGCGCCAGCCTTGTTTCCCCTGGTGGTCGTCGCGCTTGGCTATCTGGTCGGCTGGCAATTCTTCGGCTTCTAGCGGACCATATGTGGCATCGGCCGAAGAATGCGGCGGTTCAGAATAAAAGCGCTCTGTAGCGATCCTTCGCGCCCCCCTCTGTCCTGCCGGACATCTCCCCCACGAGGGGGGGAGATTGGCCTCCATCACTGATTTCGCCAACCACCAACCTTGCAAAAGAGGACGCTGTCCGCGAAGCTGCCGATCTCCCCCCAAGTGGGGGAGATGTCCGGCAGGACAGAGGGGGCGCTGTCCCTCGGCGATCAAAGGTTCTGCACCGCAGCAGCGCTCCAAGGTAACGGAATGGATCCCGCGCCGCGTCGCTTCGCTCCTTGCTCCGCCTGGGATGACAACGTCGTCAGACCCACTAGTCCGGGAAATCAAAAACCGGCTCCTCGCATCGGTGGACCCGGCATTGACCGTCAAGCGTCCTGATATAGGAGGCGACAGGCACTTCGGGCCAGTCGCATTCATTGCCGAACTGGCGGACATAGCGGTCATAGGTGTTGCGGCCGGTGGTCAGGACGACCGCGCGCCGGCTCTGGATCAGAAACTGCGCCTGTTCGCATGTCATGGTGCGCGCATCCGGCCGGGCGTAAGCCATGCCTGTGGCGGCGATCAGGATCGCTGCGGCTGTCGGGACGATTGGGCGGACTGGCATGCTGCATCCTCGGAAAGGTCGTGCCAAACGCGCAGCTTCGCCCGTGGTTCCGCACCTTCAACCCCACCTTCACCCGAAGCAGCATCTCCCGCAAGAGTGTTACTGCGGCGCAATAATGCATGTCGCGCAAAAGCATGCCCTCGGGCTTGAACCGAGGGTGTGCAGCGGTTTTGCGATAACGACATGCATGAAAACAACAACCTAAAGCGCGTCGCCCGGTCGAACGCGACGCGCTTTAGGACAGCCGCGATCTCACTCCTCCTTCTCCGGCTTGAACCGCCTCACCACCACCTCGAAGACGATGTCCGAGATCCACATCGCCGAGACGCCGATGAGGAACGCCGCGGCCAGCGTCGTGGTGTCGTCGTTCGCTGGAATCCCCAAGCCTGTGGCGCGGAAATAATGCACCACTGGCAATGTCAGGTAGGCCGCCGCCAGCGCGCCGCAGATCGGCGACGCCACCATCTCGCGAACCTTGTAGCGGTGGCGCGACAAGGCTCGCAAAATGCCGCCGGAAAGGCCGGCGACCACCACCGGCGCCTTGATGCCGAGTGCATCGAGAAGCTCCTGTATCATGGCTTCCACCCGCACCATCTGGCGCCCTTGCCGTTGTAGGCATTTATCTCGTCGAGCTCGGGCCGCGTCATGGCGGCGACGACGGCGGACGCACGGCGCGGCTGGTTGTGGTCGCACCAGACCTGGCGCGCCGGCGAAACCGGCGTTGCGCATCCGGCGAGCAACAGGCTCCCAAACAGCAGGTACTCGAGCAGCAGGCCGATCGTCAGCGCCTTGCCCATCGCATCGCCTCCCGCCGTGCGGCTTCGTCCGGCAGATCGCGCGCCGCGCGTTCGGCATCGGTCGCCTCGCGGTCCATTTCGAGGCGCTCCTCGACGTCGGCGAGTTTTTCCGCCGCTCGCCTGGCCGCATCCTTGTTGGCCCGACCGCCGGCGACAAACAGGCCGATGCCGCCGACGAGCGCAGCGAAGATCGCCATGATCGTCGTGTTGCCGGCGAGCGCGCCCAGCATGGAAAGCACCCACATCTCAATTGCCCTCCACGGCAGGCTGGTTTCTGACGAGGCCGGCGACGCCGTCGCGCACGATATTGATCAGGATCTTGAGCAGGGTCAGCACCCCGGTGATCTTGAGCGCCAGGGCGGCGTCGATGCCGAACAGCGTCCAGTCGAAGCCGACCAGGCCGGTGAGCAGCAGGATCAGCATATTGATCAGATTGTGCGCGGCGTTGGTATTGAACCAGTTCATGGCTTTACCTTTCGAAACAAGGAGGGGACCTTTCGAAACAAGGTGAGGATTGCGGCGACCAACGGAGCCAGCACTCCGGCCCATGATCCGGGCAAAGGGCCGGGCAACGGTCCGGGCCCAGCCTCGCCCGGCTTTGGCCCTGAAGGTGCAGGAATGTTCGGCTGCGGGATCGGGACAGGCGCCGGAGGCTGCACCGGGGCGGTGGGCGGCCACGGCGTGTCCCTGATCCCGGACCATTTGCGGAACGCCGCGGCAAGCCTGATATCGTAGGCGTTCTTCCCATAGGATGCGCCGTTATAGCCCTTGGCAAAGCCGGCCCAGTCGTGAGCGCGCAATTTGCCGTCGAGCCGGTTGGCGGCGATGAAGTTGACTGCCGCCGCCAGCTGCAGCGCCTCGTCCTCCATCATGGCTGCGACCATGGCCTGCACGGTGGGGAAGCCGGCCGCCCTGAAATTCTCGCCGAGAACCTGGCCGAGCCCCCATGACGCCGATCTGAGCGCCGCCGTCTCGTCGATGGCGCAGGCGGCTTTCAGGCGCGGATAGCTGTCGCGGGGATAAGGCTTTTCGCCCCATTTGGCATAGGCAAGGCCGGCCGCTACCGCCTTTGCCCGAGCTGCGCCCGCCAAATTGCGATAAAAGACATGCGGCTCGAACAGGATGATCGGCCGGCCATGGGCGTCGAAGCCATGCCCGCTGGTTTCGACATCGAGAAAGGCGTGGATCTCGTCCTCGCCGACGCCGATCCTGGCGCCGAGTTTTGGCAGGTCGAGATCGTCCAGGCGCCTGGCGGCGCCCTTGAAGGTCATGTCCATGGTCTTGTCCTTCCCAGGTTGATGTTTGCAGGCGCCAGGTTGATGTCTGCAGGAGATTGTGTGAAATGAGCCAAAACTGCGGGGATTTGCCGATGTCGCAAGATGAAGGAACGGCGCGCTGGACGTTGAAAGCCGAGCTATGCGCGGTCGGCCGCGACAAGCCGCTGCTTGTGGCGCTGGCGGTGATCCTGTGCCTCTATTGCGGGCTGATAGCCGGGCCGATCGCCTATGCGTTCCTCGCCTTCCAGGGCATGGCGGAATTCTTCAACTGACGGCGTCGACCAGTTGACAACAGCTCGATCCGTCTTGCCGCCTGGTCCGAAATCGCTTAGCCGGGATGAAAAGGCTCCCACGAACCGTTTGTGCCTTGTGGGGGACACAGGCGGGAGGGCACGTGACGATAAGGATCAGGCTTCCGGGCGGGACGTTGAAGATCAAGAAGAGGGACGAGCTGCGCCGCCGCGAGCAGAAACGCCAGGTCCCGGTCTGGCAGGTCGGAAAGTACTTCATCATCTGGTGGCCGAGCAGCCTGTCGGATCGTTCGTCCGGACGCCCGCCAAATTGATGATCGCGAGCCTGCGCCCGGACCGTTCTGGAACCGGTCCGGAAAATAGCGCTTGAAACGATGCCCGGCCCTTGACTCTTCCGCAACGGAAGCTCTCTAGTGCTGCATTGCACAATGGGGTTGGGCTGATGGCGGTTCGTATCAAGTTGCCGGGCGGCACCTTGAAGATGAAGGTATATCGGGAGTTGCGTGAGCGCGAACGCAGCCGGCGCATCCCTGTCGTCAAGATCGGTTCGGTCTATCTCACCTGGTGGTCGGACCGCCAGCGTCCTTTGAACGGCCAGCCGGGTGCATCGGACGATCCTGGCGGGCGACGCGCTTGACGCGCTGACCGTCATCCGCGCTCAAATTCTTCCGGAAGAATCAAAAAAACCCGTCGGCGGTTGACTCTTCGGCGAGGGACGTTCTTTAATTGCTGCATTGCACATCATCATTGCCTAGCCGGCGGGAGTTGAACCGATGGCAGTGCGTATCAAATTGCCGGGCGGCACCCTGAAGATGAAAGTCTATCGCGAATTGCGGGTGCGCGAACGCGAGCGTCGCGTGCCGGTGATGAAGATGGGCTCGCTGTATTTTGTCTGGTGGTCGAACAGCCAGCCTCACAACAAGCCGCAAGACAGCCGTCATTAGTCTTTGCAGTCTTTTGCGCCATTCGGCGGCGCGGGCTACGGCGTGTCTTTTGGACGCGCAAGCCAGCCAGCCGGCGCCCGACGCCGCCGAAATTATCAATCCACAGATCACTCGGTACAAGTCTATCTGCGGTTGGCGAAATGCTACCTGCACTGGGTCGTTGCCAGGGGCCGTGTCGAGCCAAACGAACTAGAGCGTGAACTACCTCACGATCACGCTTGCAAAGCGGAGGTGCTTGCCGCAAATGATGACCGCCCAACGGATCTGCCCCTGACGATGCGAACTAACCTGCCGGTGGCACAAACCCTCAAGCGCTTTTCGGTCCAAGCAATCGATGGCCGACACATCCCTGCGCCAATGATGGAAGCCGACGACGAGCACGATGCGCAGGCAGCATTGAAGGAGCTTAGTACGCGAATGCCACAACGGCACCTCATGCTCTGCGACGGTTTGCAGGTTATCGCCGAGAGGCAGCAACAAACACGATACGGAAGACACTGACATGCCTTTTGTGCCGCCCTTCCTGCAACGCCTAGCGGGAGTCAATGTCGGCGCTGGCACGAAGATGGCCATTCAGAGTGTCCGCACTGCCCGCCGTGGCCATCACTCGATCGGCGAGGACGGGATCATCAACTGCTACTTCTCGTTTGATCGACCAGAAGCGCGGATCATGATCGGACGGCGCTGCTACATCGGCAAGAGCCACCTAGTACCTTTTCACAGTGATG
>NZ_CAKXZT010000009.1 GCF_935825525.1 Mesorhizobium escarrei | reverse complement strand
CTCATTCCTTCGCGCCCCCCTCTGTCCTGCCGGACATCTCCCCCAAAAGGGGGGAGATCGGCAGTTTCGCCGCAAACTCTTCTTCTGCAGCGTTGGGGATTGGCGAAGGCGGAGATGAGGGCGCAATCTCCCCCCAAGTGGGGAAGATGTCCGGCAGGACAGAGGGGGGCGCGACGGATCGCCAACCTGCCAGTCTTCGCGACCACACCCCCCTCGGAGGCCGCGATGTTG
>NZ_CAKXZT010000008.1:16614-18611 GCF_935825525.1 Mesorhizobium escarrei | reverse complement strand
CGAGGGCCGGACGCTAAGGAACGCATCTTGCGAAGCCTTATCAACGCTCTGTGGTCGGAGGTCGAATGGGACTGGTACACCCGCGGCTCCGAGGCGCTCGTTTGGCATTGGAGCCCGGTGCACGGATGGGCGATGGACCTCCCGATCCACGGATGGAACGAATGCCTGATTGCATTCATCCTCGCCGCGTCTGCCGCACGGCATTCGATCGAGCCCGATGTCTATCACCGCGGTTGGGCGGCGGGCCGGGCCTTCGCCAACGGCCGAAGCATTGAAGGCGTGCGGCTGCCTCTCGGGCCTGATCACGGCGGTCCGCTATTCTTCTCGCACTATTCGTTCCTCGGCCTCGATCCGAGGGCGCTTCGAGATCGCTATGCCGATTATTGGCATCAGAACGTCGCCTATACGCATATCAACCGGACGCACTGCGTTCGCAATCCAGGGAAATTCGACGGCTATGGCGCGGACTGCTGGGGGCTGACTGCGAGCGACAGTATCGACGGCTATGTCGCGCACGCTCCCGACCGGGACCTCGGCGTGATCACTCCATCCGGCGCCCTCGGCTCCTTCCCCTATGCCCCCGCGGAATGCGAGCTGGCGCTTCGCCACTTCGCTTCGCGTGGCGACCGGCTGTGGGGCGAGTATGGCTTCAGGGATGCATTCAGCCCTTCGACGGATTGGTGCGCGGACTCGTATTTGGCGATCGATCAGGGACCGATCGTGGTCATGATCGAGAACTACCGGAGCGGGCTTCTGTGGCGCCTCTTCATGAGCTGTCCGGAGATCCAGATCGGGCTCGCGAGGCTCGGCTTTTCCCGGCGCCCGAAAGCCGCCGCAGCCACGTCATGAGCACTGCGTATTCCCTGTCAAAAGCGCGGCTCGCAATCATGCGCTCCGGCATTCTGTTCGGGCTGATCACGGTGGGATGGCCGGCAGGATCGGCCCACGCATCACCACCGATGCTGACGGGCGGTCTAGCCTCTCAGCCGATTGGACACTACGAATTCTGCAAAGCCAATTCGGCGGAATGCACGATCCGCACCCACGATCTCGGCCCCCAACATGTCACCTCCACGGTCTGGAGAAACGTCGTCGCAGTCAATGCACGGGTCAACAGGTCGGTTCGACCGAAGACCGATTTCGATGTTTATGGCGAGGACGAAGTGTGGGCCTATCCGAACGGCCTTGGCGATTGCGAGGACTACGTGCTCGAAAAGCGTCGTGATCTCATGCGCGAGGGTCTGTCGCTATCCAACCTTCTGATCACGGTCGTGCGCCAGCCGGACGGCCAAGGCCATGCAGTTCTCACTGTCCGAACAGACAAAGGCGATTTCATTCTCGACAATTTGACGGATGCGATCCGCCATTGGGACCAGACCGGCTATGTTTTTCTCAAGCGCCAGTCGAGTGACCACCCTGGCAGCTGGGTCACAATCCGCGAACGCGGGAACCCAATCGTCAGCACGCTAGTAGTCACTCCGGTCGCCACGCAGGCGAGCGTCTCCAACCGTCGAGTGGGCAAGACTATCGACAGGCCAACGAAACGGTGACCGAGCGTGACAGCACAATCTGCTTGGTCGTTGGGCTATTCGCCTCGTCCCGACGTGGGCAGCGCCCAGACGGAGCATTGCCAGAATGTTCCGTCCAGATACCATGTCGCTTCACTCATCGCCGGTGGCACGACGAGGACACGGCCTGCACGCAAACGCGGCGAGGTTGCCCACGGCTGGTTGTGGAAGGACGATGGCTTGTGACCGAGCCGTTTGCCTCTCCAGAGGCTGTTCTTTGCAGCGCCCCATTTCACAGCCGAGGAGGGCCGCCAAAGGGTGGCATAGGTGGGCCGCCAAGGCCTGACGGCACGTTGGGCCGCGGTGGGCCGGCGAGGCCTCCTCCGCCACGGATGGGCCGCTTGAATTGCGGCTTACCTCCCCTTGTCGGGCCGCGGTAGCGCGGACCATGGGAGAAAGCGCGGGGATCGCGGCCGCGCATGATGTCAC
>NZ_CAKXZT010000008.1:15643-16604 GCF_935825525.1 Mesorhizobium escarrei | reverse complement strand
CGAGCCTGGTCAGCTGTGATTTGTCAAAAGTTACTCTGGAGCTATCGACCTTCGTCCAATCAACCCGGTTCAAACTGATGTCGCCGTTAAAGGTCCGATCGTTGAAGCAGTCGTCGCAGTTGATCTCGACATCTTTACCCCAGCGGCCGTAACCGCTCCAGGTTTCCCCCTCGTACCAGTCGACGGCGGCGGCCCAGGCAGCGCCGGTGACGTAACCGGCGTAGTAAGTGGCGGTCGGATCGTAGTAGGACGAGTAGGAGTCGGAGTAGTAGCTTACCCTTTTCGACGCATAGCTCGAATCGTAGAGGTCCTCTGATCGATAGACCGGTATGTAAACCTTGTCTGCCTGGGCCGACTTGATGATGACCTTTTCGTGCTCCTCGACGACCACGGTCTTGTCGTCGCTCTTGATGATGCCGTTGGCAACCGCTCTTTCGCGCAACTGCTGGATGGCCTCGAGCATGTCCTTTTGGTGATAGGCCACTGCCTCGCCGAGCTGTTGCGTCCACTTGAGATCGTCGCTCATCATTTTGACGATCTCGGGATAATTCATGAGCGAGATGACGCTCCCGTCCCAATCCTTGTCAGGCTTCAGCTTCGGATCGGTCTTGACCCGCTCCAAATTTCTTTCGGCCTCAACGATCTGCAGGGGATACAAAGATGCCGCCGCGATCGCGGCCACCAACTCGTCGGGATAGAGCGCGATGCGCGCCACCAACACCTCCATTTCCCTTTCGCTCAGCGGCTGGCGGTGAGGAGTCCCGGCAGAGGAGGTTTGCTCCTGGGCGTATGAATGGTTTGGGCTGGCTGCTGCAAGGACCAGCAACGACAGGCCCGCGAGAACGGCCGTCGCCCGCAGCAGCGCTTTTCGCCTGTCGATGCCTGCCCGCACGCTTGAGCTTGAAGATGCCAGGCCTGCAGGCCTGGCGCTGATGAACTTGATCGGCATGGAAAGCTTCCT
>NZ_CAKXZT010000008.1:0-15633 GCF_935825525.1 Mesorhizobium escarrei | reverse complement strand
CGGGGTCATCCAGGCGTTCCTGAACCACGCCGTCCGCATAGGCTTTCGATGCCTGGTCGATGAACTCGCCGAACAGCCGCTCTCGACGTGAGCCTTCTTGTCCGAGGCGCTGCGCATGGTCCTGATGATGCTGGGTAAACCAGGTCGTGGCCACGGAGGCCAAGGCGCCGATGGCGGAGCCGGCAAGTGCCGAAACGGCCGAGATGGTCGCTGGGTCCATAGTCATGGGGCTATTCTTGAATTTTTCCGGTCGGGTGCCGGCGTCGCGGAGGATTTGATGTTCGCCGAGGCCTCAGGGTGGCGGACAAGGACGTCGGCCAACGCGAGAGGAAAAGCGTTCTGGTATGGCGACTCGCATTTGCCCGCTTCGCCGCCATTCCCATCGGCCTCGTCACTGAGACCGGCCACGTTGAACGGTTCACCCTGGTCAAACATTTGCGTGAACGAGAATTGCATAAATTGTCGTGGCGCCGATTCCGACCGTGAGAAGCGCGACGGCCGCCTGAAGACTGTGGTTCATCCCAGTGAGCAAACGCGCCGAGGCCACGAGCGGCACGGCAATGACGCTCGACAGCGCGCCCATCCCGATCATCGAGCCCAGGCCGAACAGCACAATGTAGGCCAGGCCCTGCAGCGGGTCTGCGAACTGGGACACGGCAAGGACCAGCAGTGCTGCCGACCCGGCCATGCCGTGCGTCAGCCCCACGGCCAGCGAACGCCAGCGAAACCCATGCTCGTGCCGCTGCTCGGAGCTCCCATTTGAAACCCGGTCGCCAGCGCCGCTGTATGGGTGAATTTGCCGAACGCAACGGTTGCGTCGCCGGAGATGCAGGTGCTCGCGCCACAGCTGCCACAGCACGTGAGTTCCAAGGGCGACGAGCATGACGCCAACCGCAGCTTCGAGGGGCTCGGCAAGTAAGTCTGGAATCCTCCGACCCAGCACGATCGCAGCGCCGGCAAACAAGAACAGCGTCAACGTATGACCCAGTCCCCAGGTCAGGCCGTGCTTGAGGATGTCGGTCATCCTGGTTCGGCGCGCCGCGATACTCGAGACTGCCGCAATATGGTCTGCATCTAGCGCGTGGTGCATTCCCAGGAGGAAGCCCAGACCGAGGATCGGTATGTACGTCATCGGACACCCTTCGTCCCTATCGCGACATCGCGTTTTCAGGCGCTTGACAGCCCACATGCAGCTCGAGTTGACGGGCCGCGCTGGCGGCCGCGTCCGCAAGGTTTCCTGTATAGGTAGGAAACGCGAGTGGGACCCGAGCCAAATCATCCACTCGCAATCCCGCAGAAATGGCTATTGCCGCGACTTGGGCAATCTCAACTGCTCTTTCACCAGCGACGTGACAGCCCAATATCTTTGCTGTCTTGCGATCTACAATAAGCTTGCAAAAGCCTACCTTTCGCCCATCGATAATCGTGCGGATGGTCGAGTCGAAATGGATGACCGCGGTCACGACATCATGGGTTTCACGGGCTTTTGTTTCCGTCAGGCCCGCGCTCGCATACTCCGGATGGGTGAATCCGGCGCTCGTATTTACGCTCTCTTCGAGCCGCACGGTGGGGCCAAGAACCGCGTTCGTTGAAGCCACGAAACCCTGCTGCAGAGCAGGTGGAACCAACATCAGGCGACCGGTCACATCGCCTGCCGCGAAGATATTGGGCACAGACGTCCTTAGGTAGTCATCGACTTTTACGAACCCTCGATGATCGGTCAGGACGCCCAGTCCGCCGAGATTGAGTTCGGCGGTATTCGCCACCCAGCCCGCCGCCACCACAGCAAGCGTGGCCTCGGCGGAGTCCCGTTCGCTGTTCTTGGAGAAATTCATCTGCACTCCCGCCGAGGTCTTCTCGAAGGAGTCGATGCTGCCGAAGTTCTCATGCACCACGATACCTGCCTCACGGAAAGCCGTGGCGACAGCGGCTGCGATATCCTCGTCCTCACCTGAGAGGATGCGTGGACCAGTCTCAAAGAGCTCAACCCGCGAGCCGAATGCATTGAATATGGACGCGACTTGCACCCCCGTTGCCCCGCCGCCTATGACCAGCATAGTCGGAGGAACCTCGGTCAATGAGAAGGCGCTGCTATGGGTGCTCGTGAACTCGAAGCCCGGGATGGGAAGCCGCCGGCCGACACCGCCAACGCAGATGATCATCTTGTCGGCCTGAAGAAGCAGGCCTGTTTCGGTGACGATGGTATGAGGGTCTGCGAAGCGCGCGGCGCCGGCCCTCTCGTGGATGGTAACTCCGGCCGAATCGAGTTGCTCGCGCAAGGAGGAGTGCGCAAGCACGTCACTGACGACCCCGCGCACGCGCGCCAGCAACCGGGAGTAATCCAGCATCAGCTCGCCCACGGCAATACCGTATTGACCTAATTGTTGAACGTCGCGGATCAGCCGGGCTGCGTGAGCCAGAGTGCGCACTGGAACCGGCCCGTCGTTTGCGGCCATGCCTCCAAAACCAGAGCAGGTGACCAGCGTGGTGCGCGCGCCCAGATCCGCGGCGCGTAGCGCGGCAACCGCTCCAGCCGGTCCGGCGCCGATCACGACAACGTCCGTCACCTTGTGGCTCCCTGAGGATGCCCCAACCGGTGCTCGGTCCCTATTAGCGACATGAGATTGGAGACATGTGTGCTGCCCGCACCGGCCAAACTCGCTGCGTTGCGCAGCGCCTTGGCTAGAAGGTTCCGCGAGCGCGGTGTATCGCGGAGTTTCCGATTGGCCAATGCCAGTTCGACCGCCCGCTGCGGTCGGTTACCGATGCCTATGAAAAAGGCAGCCGCGTGGTCGGCGTAGGCCTCGGGGCGTCGCGCCAGCAACACTTCGTAGGCTGATGCCGCACGTTCCGCTTCGCTCGTAGCCTTGGCGCTGCCATGCGCGGCTAGGATCTCCGCATAGGTGGCGCGATATTCCGGATCGTCGGAGGTTTCGAGCAACGGTGTGACGAGCATCAGTGCAAGCTGCAAATGTCCGCGCGCGAGCGCAACTTCAGCGCGATGTCCTCGTCCTGGAACGTGCCAGGGCAAAATGGCCTCGAGTTCAGCGAAGACTGCGTCCGCCCGGTCCAGATCACCACTGCGCATCGCGCTCACGCCCCATTCAAACAGCAACTGGCTGCACGGGAGCGGCGACACGCCATCGTCGGCATCGATTGCAGCCGCATAGGTGGCTTCCGCCGTCACCCGTCGATCCATTTCCGCCAGGAGCGATGCGAGCGCGCCAAGCGTGTGAATCCTGGGATCGTCCTGCACTAGTCTGTCACGCAGGAGTAGCGCGTCATCGTATCGTCCTGTCGCCTGCAGCAGCGCCGCCTTTTCGGCATCGATCTCGTTTCGTGGATATCCGGCCGCGAGCGCTTCATCGAGACGCGCGCTCGCTTCCTCGAAGCGATGGAAACGCCCCGCGAGCCGTGCTCGAATATAGAGCGCGGTTGCGGTGTTAGGCGACAACGCAACCGCCTCCCTGGCGATGAGTTCCGCCCGTTCATGGTCCGCGATACGACCAAGCACGTCACCGCGCACGAACAGCAACTTCGATAGCGCGACCAGGCTGTCGAAGGCCGCACCTTCCGCACGACGAAGCTCCAGGCTATCGATCGATGCCGCAAGATTGGCGAGGGCGATTGGGCCGCTCGTATAACGTCCGGCATTGGTCATCATGCACTTTTCAAACCGGTCAGCAGTGCCGGATAGCCGCACGTCAACGAACCGCCGTCGATCGCGATCGTATCCCCGTTGATCGATCTGGCGTTGTCCGACGCGAGAAACACGGCGGCCGCAGCAATTTCTTTCGCTTCAATCGCGCGCTTCATCGGGATGATGTTCAAGAAGAGCTCGCGCTTGGCGGGATCTTCCAACTCCTTCCGCGTCAACGGTGTCTCCACCAGGCCTGGCGCGATGCCGACCACACGGATGCCGCGACCGCCAAGTTCCAGCGCGCCGCAGCGCGTGATCATGTCGACGCCGGCCTTTGCCGCGCAATAGGCCACCTGCCCCTCGCCCGGCTGCCGCCCATTGACCGAGGAGATGTTAATGATGACGCCGGGGCGTCCCTGCTCGAGCATCTGCCGGGCGGCGTGCTTTACGCCGTAGAAGACGCCCCCGAGGGTGACGGCCTGGACGGAGTTCCATTTGTCGCCGGTGAGCTCGGTCAGGGGCGCGATGGCGCCGAAGCCCGCGCAGTTGACAACGATGTCCAGGGATCCGAATGCCTCGCGAGCCGTGCGCATCGCGCCTTCGACCTGACTCTCGTCCGATACGTCCGTGACTCGGCCGACTGCATGTTCGCCAAGCTCGCGGGCGACGGCATCGAGCGCATTGGCATTGAGATCACAAAGCAAAACGCTCGCGCCCGCTTCAACGAAGCCAGCCGCGATCGCCCAGCCGATTCCTGATGCAGCGCCGGTAACAACGGCGCCCTTGCCCTTCAACGAGTTCATATCCAATTCTCCTGTCGTAACGATGGGGTGGGCTTCGCGACTACGGGCGCGACGCCCCTTTTCGGTTGCAGCCTCAGAGGATCGTAGCCATCTCGTCGAATGAGAATCGCGGGCCGCGCGGGGACAACTTGGCGTCATTGCCGTAGCCGATGTTGATGATTACGTTGGCCTTTGTCTTGCCGTCGGGGAAGAACTCCTGCTCGACCTTGGCCGGGTCAAACCCGGTCATCGGACCCGCATCCAAGCCGACGGCGCGCAGCGCGAGAATGAAGTAGGCGACCTGAAGCGTGCCATTCTGCGCGGCACTGCGCGCGGCGAACTCCGGATTGCCGGCAAACCAGCTCTTTGCATCGGCGTGCGGGAACAGGAACGGCAGCTGTTCATAAAAATCGACGGCATGGCCCATGATCGCCACGACCGGTGCTGCCATGGTCTTTTCGACATTGCCGGGCATGAGCGCCGGACGCAGCCGCTCCTTGGCTTCCGTTGCGCGCAGGAAGAGCGCGCGCAGCGGCTGCTGGTTCGCCGCGGTCGGACCCATCTTGGCGAGGTCGAGCGCCTCGCGCAGAAGCGCGTCAGGAATGGCGAGTCCGCGGAAATGATGGTGGGTCCGAGCTTCGGTGAAAAGCTGGGCCATGGCGGCGGCGCCGAGCGGCTCACCGCGGCCAAGACTCTTGCGGTCGACAGTGATGGTCATTCGAAATTCCCAGTTTGCGATTGGAGGATCGGTTAGGAGCGAGCCGCCGCGCTCGGCGGCACGCGTGTTACTGCGAGACGAGCGCCACCTTCAGCGCATTCTATGGCGCTCGGTTTCCAGGTAGTCGTGCACGACTTGACCGTCGCTCAAAGTCATGTCCCAGAGATGCTGTCGGCCCTCAAGCACGCGCACGACCGGAAGCGCCGCGACCGGGCAGCCGACGTGCGGGACCGTGAACAGCTCCGCTGGGCCTCCCCAGGCGCCCTTCAATCGGACATTGTAGATACCGACGCGGATGAGTTGGGCGACCTTCGGCGTGTGGTTGTCAACGTCGGGAAGCAGCTTGAGCACGAGCTGGGTGGTCTGCAGCTCCTGCTCTATCTCGGCCAAACGGTCTGACAGGTCGACCGCGCGATACGGCATGGTCGCAAGTGCGACTTGCACGCCGCCATAATTGAGGGTGCCCGTCAGCACCTCGCGCACCGTCTTCAGGTCGGGCTCGCCGTACCGCTTGGGGAAGCCGAGGATCTCCCGGCCGGCGAGCGTGGGCGATTCGCTGTCGAGGAATGCCTGGAAGACGTAGATGGCCGGCTTGCCCTCGAAGGTGCACGCCACTGAATGGCCGACCTCGGTGTACGGCCCGAATCCGCTGACCTCGCTCATGCGCCGCCATTCTATGGTGACGCGGTTGCCGTCGGCAGGTTGGAGAGGTGCTGGGACAACCGCGCGCACGGCTTCCGCAGTGCTCTCGTATGTGACGACAAGCTGGTGCATGTCCTTGTAGTGCCATGGGCCGCGCGGATAGGCTGGCCTCAACGTCGGCATAACCGGATACTGCAGGAACTTGTCAGTCCGGGATGCAGCGCCCGCCACGACGGGGCTCTCGCCTGTCAAAGATCGCATGTTCAACTCCTCAGAAATTCCGGTAGGGGGAGGTCGGCTCGCCGGTTAGGCTCGCGTACGTATGGAAAGGTTGGGCTCGCCGGTTTGGTGGGGGCATCGACCCCGTCGCCCAGCCGCTCCCCTCGCCCACCATTCGCAAGCAACGTGAGCAGCTCGTCGAGAATGTCGTCGTCCAGCCAGCGACCGCCGGCGCTTTCGTGCGGCCGGTTGTCGATTAGCGCGCGCTCGATATCGAGGAAGCTTCCCGGTGCGAATACTTGCCCGAGATCGAGCATGAGAAAATCGTCCATGAGCAGATTGCGCAACGGGTGGCGCCCGTCTGACCCTGACGGCCATGCAGTCTTGCCGTCGAGACCATCCCAGAAGGCCAGGTTCGCGTCGAGACGCGACTCGTAAAGGGACCGATACTCCCTGGAAAGCGCGAAAGCGTCTTCGCGATTGTAGAGATCGCGAAGTTCGACCCCCCTCGTGCGTGGATCACGAGCTGAGTTTGCAATCATGACGTTCTTGATCTCCGGCCGACCGAGGCGTTCGAGGCGGATCGGCTTGCCCCGGCGCGTAACGACGATCTCCGAGATGGCGGCGATCAGTGTCACGCCGTCGAATCGTTCAACTATTGGCGCAACCGGCACCTCGACGACGATCGACAAGACGTCGCGAAACTGAACGGTGTTTGTAGCTGTGTTGAAGGACAGCTTGCCCAAAATATCGGTGCGAAGGGTGGCCTCGACATCCATGAAAAACGGATCGCTGACCAGTCCCGCGAAGACGCGCAAGCCATCCTGTTCGAACGGTTTCCCGACGACAAAGCTCGCCTCGCGTCCATTGGATGTGACGATTTGCCCTCTCTGAACCGCGGCTCCTTCCGGCACATCACTGAACCGGATGTCGATCGTTTCTTCAGCCTCTCCGCAGGTAACGCCCTCGGCCGATCGTGTGAGCGGCCGCATCCGAAACCGATGGGTGACAACATCGCTGAAGAAGGACTGCGATGTCGCCATCGGAAACACATTCATGATCAGGACGAGATTTCCCGGTCGTTCGGGACTCGCAAACGCGTAGAAATCAGTGATGTCTACTGCTGGATCGCCCAATACCGCAGGGCCGCTGAAATGGTCTGACATAATGTCTACTGCCCCAACTCTCAGAATTTCTGCTCGATCAAGCCATCAAGTGACTTGAGCCCTGGAACGAACAGATATTCACCACCCTTCACTTTGATGAAGTCCGGCAGGTCGAACAGGAACGGATTCTTGGCGCCGGGCACCAGCATTTGCGAACCTTCGCCGCCGATGCCGTTGATCGGGTCCTGCTCGTTCGGATCAAGTCCGACGAACTCTCCACCCTTCATCCATTCCTTCTGGACGAACTCGAACTGCCGTTCGATATCGGCCTGGATGAACATGTTGATCAGGCCGCGATCGACGCCGTCGTCCTCGAGGGCGCCTTCGCTCAGGAGCGGGCCGTACTCGACACCTCGCCTGATCAATCGGTGCCGCCTCACCGCAGTCGCGCGCTTCAAGGGCGTCGCCCGCGGATTGCTGCGACGCAGGTGCGAACCGAGCGGGCACCGCAGGCCTTCGTCGTCGCCGGCATAGGTGAAGTTGTTGCGACGCTGCGGGTCCGCCGCGATCGCCGGGTCGTCCTTGTCGGGCGACAGATCGAGCGGGCACCCGCTGCGCCAGCGGCCCATCATCTTGGCCGCAACCATTTCCCGATGATTATGGGCGTCGGAACCGTAGAGCGCTTTCGCGGCCGTCGCCAAATATCGGCGAAATGCCGCGACGTCTTGGTAGAGTTTGCGGAAGACGAGGTACGTACCGTTCAGCCGCAGTTCGAACGGCTCGGGCGCCTGCGCCCCGGCCGGGTCGGCCTCATCCTCGTAACCCAGCAGGAACTCGCCCGGTTTCAGCGGACGCCACGTGCCGTCTGGCTCCAGCACACCATCGCCAGGATAGGAAGGTACATTCGCCCCCTCTATCGGCGGCTCCGAGATCGGATCAACAAAACCGAAATGCTGGCCTTCCGATCCGATCCCGTTTTCATGCGCCAGCGCCATCGTATCCTGAACGAAGCGGATCTCGACACCGCCGGTCGCCTCCATCTCGGCGCGAAAGATTCGCATCGCCTCTTCGCGGCCGTCGTCGGAATCGGTGCGAAGCCAGGCCATCGCGTGGATGTCGGGACCGCCGAGGCCGCCCTGCCAGTGCTCCGGCGCGTGCGGCCCGACATCGCCCACGACGCGCGCACGGCCCCGCATCCCGACGCGGAACGCCTCCGGAAAGCTTTCGAGTGACGGCCGGGAGAGCCCGATCGCCTTCAGCCCCTCGTAAGTGAACGCGATGTTGACCGTGAATCGCGTGCCGAGCTCTTGCTGCCGCGCGTTGACGCGGTCGCGCAGATTGCGCAACCACGCGCGCGCCTTCGCGCCGTCGGTGAATTTCACGAAGATGTGGCGCCCGTAGCGCATGAGGATGGGCGCGACCACGTTGTCCTGGATATCGTGAAGGTGGTCCTTCAAATCAGCGGCGGCCAGACTTCGCCTCGTAGCTCGAGTGCTCATGATCGCGCTCCTTCCACGCCAGACCGTCTACGCGGCCTTCTTCACGCCCAACCGCTCGGGCAGGTCGGTGAATTGCTGCTCGTTCGCGACGTCGGCGTCGATGTCGGCGCCGCTCGGCACGAATGGGTAGGGCTTGGCCAGCTCGGCGAAGAAGGCGTTGACCTTGTCCTCGAGGTTGCCGTCGCCGGCGAAGACCGCGCGCTGGAACTTCTGCGTCTTCTGGTACCAGTCGGCCATCTTCTGGATCTGGCCCAGGTTGAGGCTCGGAAGGGCGTCGTAACAGACCAGAGTCTTGATCTGCCCGCGCGCGACGTACTGCACGATGTCGCGCGCCGTCGCGTTCGGGCCGGTCGGACAGCCGATGCACGTGCCCCAGATCTTCTCGAGATTCGTCTTCCCGTTGAGCACGAAGTCGTCGAAGTACTTCTCCAGGCTGCTATCGAACTGCGAGACGAAGTAGAGAGTGGGACCGAACTCGGTGCTGGTGCCGACGAACCAGCGCGCCGTCCGGATCAGGCCAAGCATCGTCGTCGCCTCCGAGAATGTCTTTCCAGGCCCTCCCCAGAACGGGGCCTCGCGGCTCAGCGCATCTCTGAGTCCAACGACGTCGGCATCGGGCTTGAGGGGCCACATACCCAGAAACTCGTGTATCTCCTCGCCGTTGGCCCCCCTCATGATGCAGCCGGGGTGACGCAGGTCCCAGGAGGCCGGGCTTGTGCTTGGCAGGGACCGGACAGTTGAAGTGTCGTGCTTGTCAGTCATTGAGAAACCTCGTTTGCAGTACCAGTGTGGATCGATTGGCGGTCGCTAGGTTAGTCGTTGCTTGGCCCCGACCAGGCAGTTTCTAGTCAAATTCGTGCAGACGATTGTTCCCGCTGCTTGGTCGTTGACCTGGTCCATATCAAGTAAGTCAGGCGGGAGCAGATTGGGAGTTCTCTTTCGCGAACCCGGTGTTCGGTAAAATCGAACATTCAAAATGCGGCGCAGTGCTTAAATGTCAGGCGGAAACTTCTGGCGTTCTACAGGAGCTTGACGCCAACTTAAATTGCAGCAGGGATATCAAATGCTACAGCGACCAAAAGCCGACCACAGTGCTCAAGCCGTTGATACGGGACCATCGGTGAAGCCGAGCGCGCGTGAACAATCACCACACATCGTCATCGTTGGTGGTGGTGTTGCCGGCCTGATTCTGGCAACCCGACTAGGCGATTCGCTGGGCCGCCGCGGCAGGGCGCGCGTCAGCCTGATCGACCGCAGCTGGATCCACGTCTGGAAGCCGATGCTGCACACCTTCGCGGCCGGCACCTGGAACATTCACCAACAGCAGGTGCAATACCTTGCGCACGCGCGCGCGCATCATTTCGATTACGTGCCCGGACAGGTCGATTCAATCGACCGGACGGCGCGGCGCATACGCCTGGCGCCGCTGAAGGCGGGCAACGAAGAACTGGTCGCTCGGGGCCGCGACTTGGACTATGACGTGCTGGTCCTCGCCTTCGGCAGCCGCGCTAACGATTTTGGCACGTCCGGCGTGGCCGAACACTGCCACTTCATCGACAGTCAAGACCAGGCTGACGCCTTCAATACCCGGCTGCGCGCGCAGGTGGTGCGCAGCTTGGCCGAGGGCGATAACATCGACATTGCCATCGTCGGCGGTGGCGCCACCGGCGTGGAGCTGGCCGCTGAGCTGAGCCGGATGGTCGAGTTGGCGTCAGGCTACGGCAACACGGACATCCGCCAGCGCCTGCGGGTGACGCTGCTGGAAGCGGCACCACGCATCCTCGGCGCATTTCCGGAAAAGGTTTCCACGTCTGTGGAGTCCCAACTGCGCGAGCTGGGCGTGGACGTGCGCACTGGCGTGAAAGTCATGGCCGCCGATCCGGGAGGTTATCTGCTCGAGGGCGGCGAACGCGTGCCCGCGGCACTGAAGGTCTGGGCAGCAGGCATCCGCGCTTCCTGCAGCTTTCACGAGAGCGGGCTGGAATTGAACCGCGCTGGCCAGGTCGTGGTTGGTCCTAACTTTATGGCCAAGGGCGAGCAACACATCTTCGCTTTAGGGGATTGTGCGAGTCTTGTGCCAAAAGGTGCAGAGCGACCACTACCGGCCACTGCCCAGGTGGCCAGCCAGCAGGCGCTGCATCTGATCCGCCATCTGCCGGTTTTGCTCCGGAAAGGCACTCCGGTGCCGCCATTCAACTTCCGCGACTTCGGCGCATTGGTAGCGCTCAGCGAATACAATGCCTTCGGGACACTTGGCCGCTTCGGATTTTTCAAAGGAGGCTTCATCAAGGGCCGTTTCGCGCAGTTCAGTCACGCTGTGCTTTACCGTCGCCACCAGCTCTCGCTTCACGGACCATTCCGCGCGACCCTTCTGTGGCTCGCAGAGCGGATCAACGCACTGGTGCAGCCTAGTATCCGAATCAGCTGACGATGTTCGGCAGCGCATCTCAGGCGCAAAGATTTGCACCCTGTAGACGTGGTCACCTTGGAACGCGTCTCCACCGCGGTATGGGGTACCTGGTTCGAACTGCGGTCTTGCGTTCAGCTAAGCAGCGAAGGGCGTCCGTTCGGCGGTTCGGCTAATTCGGGGGTCGGCTGTCTCATCCATGTGCCGGTGCCAGGGCAGGGGCGGAACGAAAGCAGCAACGAGGTGGTCAATGAATTTTCGCACCTTGGATGAGACTTGACGGGTATACGGATAAACAGCCGAAATCGTATAGGCCCGAGGTGTAACGTGGGGCAGTGCCGAGATCAGACTTCCCTCCCGAAGAGGTCCAGCAGCCAGAAATTCAGGCAACAGAACCAGCCCTAATCCGGCGATCGCCATATCTCTCATTGCCTCGAAATTGTTGGCGACAATTCGGCTGCGCATCAGCACGGATATCGGTCTTCCACTGACGCCTTCACTCTCGAACTGCCAAAAATCGCTGCTGCGAACATGCGCGTAGCCGATGCAGGTGTGCTGCGCCAATTCCGCGACGCTTTTGGGTAGGCCGCAGTTCGTTGCATACTCTGGGCTGCAGCACACAATTCTTGAGCAATCACAGAGCTTGCGAGCCTTCAGGCTCGACTCTTTCAAATCGCCAATATGTATGCCGAGGTCATAGCCGCCCTGGGTCGGGTTCACTAGCCGGTCTTCAAAGTCAACGGCAATTTCCAGCTCCGGATGACACCTCGCAAAGTCAGCGATCACTTGCCCCAGAAAGTTGGTCCCAAACGACACTGGCGCGACCATGCGCAGCCTCCCGCTCAGGCCTTCAGTCCGCTCGGATACCCCTTGAGTCGCTTCAGTGATCCCTTGGACCAGCGGGACAACCCGCTCGTACAATGACCACGCAAGCTCGGTGGGCGTAAGCCTGCCTGTGGATCGGCGAAACAGCTCAACACGCAGCGCCGTTTCGAGATCACTGATGCGCTTGCTTATCACTGATTTCGAAATGTTCAGTCGTGTCGCAGCGGAAGTCACGCTTCCGGCCTCTACCACGTTGATGAACGTAAGAATGTCCTCGAAACGCCACTTCATGTGAGCTCTCCGTTAACGTGCGCTGTGATTGGCACGTCTTCAGTTCATGCCATGGTAGGAAGGTGGACAGATCGGTTGTTCTGCTCTCCGGCTGCATAGCTCAACCGGTGGCATCATGCTCTCGTTCAAATTTGCCATGTTCCTCATCAGGCGAGCGCGAAACTTCGAAGAAACTGCTCGCCCCCCAGCACGATGAAAGACACGACCGTCATCATCAGGCCGCGTTGGAAGCGCGCCTGCTTTATGATCCTGACGCGTGACGTTTTCAGCAACTCGGTGGCCAAAACCGAGGTCCAGTCCGACCTCAAGGCCTGGTGCATCAGGTCACGGACATCGGCAAAGTAGCTGGGGTCGACATAGTACACCGGTAGGGTCTTGGAACCATGAGTCGTCTTGCCATTGAATTCCCTCTCCGCGCGTGTCCGGCTCGGATAGAGCACCTGGCCGAACTGAAGGATCGGCATGATGACGATCCCCCAAACGACCGCATAGAACAGCGGCCCGATCGGCGCATGCGTCGGCAAAAGATCGCCGAAGCGCAGCACGAGGTTGAGGGCGAGGATGTAACCCACGCCAACGATTTGCGCCTTGGTGTCGTAGGAACGCGCCACAGTTTGTGCTTCCTGAAGCGCGGCGAGGAGCATCTTGTCGGCATACTCGCGTGTAATCTCACCTGGTCCGGCATACATGCCGGCATCCGATCTCAGAAAGCGGTCGACAAGAGAGGAGGTTTCCGGCATGGCAAGCCCTTTCTCAATGCTGGGGGGCGAGAATGGGCATTGCCGGAACGTCAGGCGCTGCGTTCGTTTCATCCTTTTCCCGAATGCCGTTGACCGCGACGTAAAGGGCCGGGAGGAAGACCAGGGTCAGCACCGTGGCGACAGCAAGCCCTCCGACGATGGCATAGGCCATCGGCCCCCAGAACACGTCGTGCATGATGGGGATCATGCCAAGGATAGCCGCAGCCGCGGTCAGCATGATCGGCCGGAACCTGTGCGTGGTCGCATCGATCACCGCCTTCCAGGGATCGATGCCGCGGCCCCGCTCATGCTCGATTTGATCGACGAGGATCACGGAGTTGCGGATGATCATCCCTGCAAGTGCGATGATCCCGAGGATGGCGATGAAGCCCATCGGCGTGCTCGTGGTCAGCAGCGCGATGGCGACCCCGATGAGGCCGAGCGGCGCCACGCTGATCACCATCGCCATCCGGCGGAAGCTGCCTAACTGCACGATGAGTACGGTAAGCATTAGCGTGATCATCAGCGGAAACTGGGCCAGCAGGGCGGCGTTGCTCTGGCCGCTCTTCTCGACCGTGCCGCCGGTTTCCAGCAAGGTGCCCGCCGGCAGCGACTTGGTGTACTCTTCGATCGCGCCCGCGAGTCGCTCGTGAACGGAGGCGGGCTGCTGCCCCGGCAGCGGTTCCGCCTGAACTGTGATGGTGGGCAGGCGGTCGCGACGCCAGACATAGCCCTCGTCGAGATCGTACTGGAACTCGGCAAGCTCGCGCAGGGGCACCGAGGCACCCGTCGCGGTGGGGATCTGAAGGTTGCGCAAGGCCTCAACGCTTGAGCGCTCGCTGTTCTCGGCCCGGGCAACGACATCGACCAGATAGATCGAGTCGCGAAGCTGAGTGACCGTCGAGCCAGTGAGCACGCGGTCGAGCGCCTGAGCGAGTTGTTCGGAGCTTAGGCCGGCCTGTCGCACGCGATCCTGATCGACGACTATGCGCAGCTCCTTGCTCTTCTCGGCCCAGTCGTAGTTGACATTGCGCACGAGTCCGGATGACCGCAGCACCTTTGCGAGTTCCTCCGCGTGCTCCCTCGCCTCGTCGGTCGTCGGCGCGCTCACCCGGTATTGCACCGGCCAGCCGACCGGCGGCCCGAGTTCCAGGCGCGAGATGCGGGCCCTCACGTTCGGGAAGCTGTCGGCAAACAGCGTCTCGAGCTTCGCCTGAACGCGATCCCGCGCCTCGAGGTCCTTTGCGACGACCACGGTCTCCGCCATGAAGTCGTTGTCGAGCTGAACGTCGAGCGGCAGGTAGAAACGGATGGCGCCACCGCCGACATAGGAGGAGAAGTGGGCGACGTCGGGGTCGCTGGCAAGCGTCTCTTCCAGCCGCTTCGTCTCCGTTTCGGTCGCCGCGATCGAGGCATTCTTCGGCAGCGTCATCGTCACCACAAGCTCGGGCCGGTTTGACGCCGGGAAGAACTGCTGCTGCACGAAACCCATGCCGTAGAGGGAGGCGCCGAAGGCGGCAAGCGAGGCGGCGATGGTAAGCCAGCGGTGCTGCATGCTGAAGCCGAGCAAGCCAATGAAAGCGCGCATGAAGCGGCCAGGCCCATGAGCGCCGTGCGCTTTCATTTGGGAGGGCAGCAAGGAAAGCCCGATCACCGGCGTAAAGAGAACCGCTACGAACCACGAAGCAACGAGCGCCGCTGCGACGACTGCGAACAGCGAAAAAGTATATTGCCCGGTATTGTTGTCAGCGAAGCCGATCGGCAGGAAGCCCAGGATCGTGACCAACGTCCCAGTCAGCATGGGAAAAGCCGTGGACGTGTAGGCGAACGTGGCTGCCTTCAGCTTTTCCATGCCCTCCTCGATCTTGGAGATCATCATTTCGATGGTTATCATCGCGTCATCGACGAGAAGACCGAGCGCGATGATGAGCGCGCCGAGCGAAATACGCTGAAGGCTGATGCCCATCGCCTCCATAAAGATGAACACGATGGCGAGAACCAAGGGGATCGAGAGGGCAACCACGAGCCCGGCCCTGAAGCCGAGGCTGAGGAAGCTGACAGCGAGCACGATGACGATCGCCTCGAACAGCGCCTTGGTGAATTCACCGATGGCTTCGCGCACGACCTCGGGCTGGTCCGAAACCAGGTTGAGCTCAATGCCGACGGGAAAACGTTGCATCAGACGCGCGGCCGCTTCGTGCAGGCCTTCGCCGAATTCGAGGTTGTTGCCGCCCTCGCGCATGTTCACGCCGATGCCGATGGCCGGCTTGCCGTTGACGCGGAACATCTTCGTGGGCGGGTCACTGTAGCCGCGCTGAACCTTGGCGATGTCGGTGAGTTTGTAGAAGCGTCCATCGATCCAGAGGTTGAGGCCGGCAACGCTCTCGGGCTTCAGGAGGGAGCCGGTAACGTCGACAAGCATGTTTTCGTGCGGCGTGTTGATGACGCCGGAAGGCACAACCGCGTTCTGCCGCGCGATCGCCGTCAGCACTTCGTCGAGGCTGAGCTTAAGATTGGCGAGCTTCTGGGGTGAGAAGCTGAGATAGACCTTTTCGTCCTGGTCGCCAAAAATATCGACCTTGCCGACATCGGAGGAACGCAGGAACTCGGTCCGCGCCGTCTCGGCGAAGTCTCGCGCCTCACGCGGCGAGAAGCCGTCGTAGGTGATCCCGTAGATGATGCCGAAAACGTCGCCAAACTCATCGTTGAAAAATGGGCCGACCACGCCAGGGGGAAGCGCCGCCTGGACGTCACTGACCTTCTT
>NZ_CAKXZT010000007.1:4919-5427 GCF_935825525.1 Mesorhizobium escarrei | reverse complement strand
GGGCGCAAGCCGAATACCCCATCTACCAAATTGGTGGCCGCAATTTTGCCGCGAACGCCAGGTTGGGGCAACAGTACGGCAACAAGAAATCTTCTCGCGGAAAGCCCGTCACCCGACGTGGGCAGCGCCCAGACGGAGCATCGCCAGAATTTCCGTCTAGATACATGTGGCTTCACTCATCGCCGGTTGCACGACGAGGACACGGCCTGCACGCAAACGCGGCGACGTTGCCCACGGCCGGTTGTGGAAAGGACGACGGCTTGTGACCGAGCCGTTTGCCTCTCCAGAGGCTGTTCTTTGCAGCGCCCCATTTCACAGCCGAGGAGGGCCGCCAAGGGTGGCATAGGTGGGCCGCCAAGGCCTGACGGCACGTTGGGCCGCGGTGGGCCGGCGAGGCCTCCTCCGCCACGGATGGGCCGCTTGAATTGCGGCTTACCTCCCCTTATCGGGCCGCGGTAGCGCGGACCATGGGAGAAAGCGCGGGGATCGCGGCCGCGCATGATGTCAC
>NZ_CAKXZT010000007.1:3957-4909 GCF_935825525.1 Mesorhizobium escarrei | reverse complement strand
AGCCTGGTCAGCTGTGATTTGTCAAAAGTTACTCTGGAGCTATCGACCTTCGTCCAATCAACCTGGTTCAAACTGATGTCGCCGTTAAAGATCCGATCGTTGAAGCAGTCGTCGCAGTTGATCTCGACATCTTTACCCCAGCGGCCGTAACCGCTCCAGGTTTCCCCCTCGTACCAGTCGACGGCCGCGGCCCAGGCAGCGCCGGTGACGTAACCGGCGTAGTAAGTGGCGGTCGGATCGTAGTAGGACGAGTAGGAGTCGGAGTAGTAGCTTACCGACGCATAGCTCGAATCGTAGAGGTTCTCTGATCGATAGACCGGTATGTAGACCTTGTCTGCCTGGGCCGACTTGATGATGACCTTTTCGCGCTCCACGACGACCACGGTCTTGTCGTCGCTCTTGATGGTCCCGTTGGCAACCGCTCTTTCGCGCAACTGCTGGATGGTCTCGAGCATGTCCTTTTGTTGATAGGCCACTGCCTCGCCGAGCTGTTGCGTCCACTTGAGATCGTCGCTCATCATCTTGACGATCTCGGGATAGTTCATGAGCGAGATGACGCTCCCGTCCCAATCCTTGTCTGGCTTCAGCTCCGGCTTGGTCTTGACGCGCTCCAAATACCTTTCGGCTTCAACGATCTGGAGGGGATACAAGGAGGCCGCCGCGATCGCGGCCACCAACTCGTCGGGATAGAGCGCGATGCGCGCCACCAGCACCTCCATTTCCTTTTTGCTCAGCGGCTGGCGCTGAGCAATGCCGGCAGACGGGGTTTGCTCCTGCGCGTATGACTGGGATGGGCTGGGAGCTGCGATAGCCAGCAATGACAGGCCCATGAGAACGGCCGTCGCCCGCAGCATCGATTTTCGCCTGTCGATGCCTGCCCGGAAGCAGGAGCTTGAAGATGCCAGGCCTGCAGGCCTGGCGCTGATGAACTTGATCGGCATGGAAAGCTTCC
>NZ_CAKXZT010000007.1:0-3947 GCF_935825525.1 Mesorhizobium escarrei | reverse complement strand
CGGGGTCATCCAGGCGTTCCTGAACCACGCCGTCCGCATAGGCTTTCGATGCCTGGTCGATGAATTCGCCGAACAGCCGCTCGCGACGCGAGCCTTCCTGTCCAAGCCGCTGGGCATGGTTCTGATGATTCTGGGTGAGCCAGGTCGTGGCGACGGATGCCAAGGCGCCGATGGCAGAACCGGCAAGCGCCGAGAAGGCAGAGATGGTCGCTGGGTCCATAGTCATGGGGCTATTCTTGAATTTTCCGGTCGGGCGCTGTCGTCGCGGAGGATTTGATGTTCGCCGAGGCCTCACGGTGGCGGACAAGGAGGTCGGCCAACGCTAGGGGAAAAGCGTTTTGGTGTGCGACTCGCATTTGCCCGCCTCGCCGCCATTCCCATTGGCCTCGTCACTGGGACCGGCCACGTTGAATGGTTCACCCTGGTCAAACATTTGCATGAACGAGAATTGCATAGATCGTCGTGGCGCCGATTCCGACCGTGAGGAGGCCGACTGCTGCTTGAAGACAGTGGCTCATCCCGGTGAGCAAACGCGCCGAGGCCACGAGCGGCGGCATCATGCTCTCGTTCAAATTTGCCATGTTCCTCATCAGGCGAGCGCGAAACTTCGAAGAAACTGCTCGCCTCCCAGCACGATGAAAGACACGACCGTCATCATCAGGCCGCGTTGGAAGCGCGCCTGCTTTATGATCCTGACGCGTGATGTTTTCAGCAACTCGGTGGCCAAAACCGAGGTCCAGTCCGACCTCAAGGCCTGGTGCATCAGGTCACGGACATCAGCAAAGTAGCTGGGGTCGACATAGTACACCGGTAGGGCCTTGGAACCATGAGACGTCTTGCCATTGAATTCCCTATCCGCGCGTGTCCGGCTCGGATAGAGCACCTGGCCGAACTGAAGAATCGGCATGATGACGATCCCCCAAACGACCGCATAGAACAGCGGCCCGATCGGCGCATGCGTCGGCAAAAGATCGCCGAAGCGCAGCACGAGGTTGAGGGCGAGGATGTAACCCACGCCAACGATTTGCGCCTTGTTGTCGTAGGAACGCGCCACAGTTTGTGCTTCCTGAAGCGCGGCGAGGAGCATCTTGTCGGCATACTCGCGTGTAATCTCGCCTGGTCCGGCATACATGCCGGCATCCGATCTCAGAAAGCGGTCGACAAGAGAGGAGGTTTCCGGCATGGCAAGCCCTTTCTCAATGCTGGGGGGCGAGAATGGGCATTGCCGGAACGCCAGGCGCTGCTGCCGGTTCATACTTTTCCCGAATGCCGTTGACAGCGACATAAAGAGCCGGGAGGAAGACGAGCGTCAGTACAGTCGCGACGGCGAGCCCGCCGACAATGGCGTAGGCCATCGGCCCCCAGAACACGTCGTGCATGATCGGGATCATGCCAAGGATGGCTGCAGCCGCGGTCAGCATGATCGGCCGGAACCTGTGCGTGGTCGCGTCGATCACCGCCTTCCAGGGATCGATGCCACGCGCCCGCTCATGCTCGATTTGATCGACGAGGATCACGGAGTTGCGGATGATCATCCCTGCAAGCGCGATGATCCCGAGGATGGCGATGAAGCCCATAGGCGTACTCGTGGTCAGCAGCGCGATTGCGACCCCGATGAGACCGAGCGGCGCTACGCTGATCACCATCGCCATCTGGCGGAAGCTGCCGAGCTGAACGATGAGTACGGTCAGCATCAACGTGATCATCAGCGGAAACTGGGCCAGCAGAGCGGCGTTGCTTTGGCCGCTCTTCTCGACCGTGCCGCCGGTTTCTAGCAGAGTGCCGGCCGGCAGCGACTTGGTGTACTCTTCGATCGCGTCTGCGAGTCGCTCGTGAACGGAGGCGGGCTGAAGCTCCGGCAGTGGTTCCGCCTGGACTGTGATGGTGGGCAGGCGGCCACGACGCCAGACATAGCCCTCGTCAAGATCATACTGGAACTCGGCAACCTCGCGCAGGGGCATCGAGGCGCCTGTCGGAGTGGGGATCTGGAGATTGCGTAAGGCCTCGACGCTTGAGCGCTCGCTGTTCTCGGCCCGGGCCACGACATCGACCAGATAGATCGAGTCGCGAAGCTGAGTGACCGTCGAGCCGGTGAGCACGCGGTCGAGCGCCTGGGCGAGCTGTTCGGAGCTTAGGCCAGCCTGACGCACGCGATCCTGATCGACCACGATGCGCAGTTCCTTGTTCTTCTCAGCCCAGTCGTAGTTGACGTTGCGCACGAGTCCGGATGACCGCAGTATCGTAGCGAGTTCCTCCGCGTGCTCCCTCGCTTCGTCGGTCGTCGGCGCGCTCACCCGGTATTGCACCGGCCAGCCGACCGGTGGCCCGAGTTCCAGGCGCGAGATGCGGGCCCTCGCGTTCGGGAAGCTGTCGGCAAACAGCGTCTCGAGCTTCGCCTGAACACGGTCCCGCGCCTCGAGGTCCTTCGCCACCACCACGGTCTCCGCCATGAAGTCGTTGTCGAGCTGGACGTCGAGCGGCAGGTAGAAGCGGATGGCGCCACCGCCCACATAAGAAGAGAAGCCGGCGATGTCGGGGTCGCTGGCAAGCGTCTCTTCCAGCCGCTTCGTCTCCGTTTCGGTCGCCGCGATCGAGGCATTCTTCGGCAGCGTCATCGTTACCACAAGCTCGGGCCGGTTCGACGCCGGGAAGAACTGCTGCTGCACGAAACCCATGCCGTAGAGGGAGGCACCGAAGGCGGCAAGCGAGGCGGCGATGGTAAGCCAGCGGTGCCGCATGCTGAAGCCGAGCAAGCCAATGAAAGCGCGCATGAAGCGGCCCGGCCCATGAGTGCCATGCGCCTTCATGTGAGAAGGCAGCAAGGACAGCCCGATTACCGGCGCGAAGATCACGGCCACGAACCAGGAGGCCACGAGCGCAACCGCAATGACGGCAAACAGCGAGAACGTATACTGTCCGGTGTTGTTGTCGGCGAAACCTATTGGCAGGAAGCCGAGGATCGTGATCAGAGTTCCCGATAACATGGGGAAGGCGGTAGAAGTATAGGCGAATGTAGCCGCCTTAACTTTTTCCATGCCTTCCTCGATCTTCGAAATCATCATTTCGATGGTGATCATCGCATCATCGACCAGTAGGCCGAGCGCGATGATGAGCGCGCCGAGCGAGATGCGCTGCAGGCTGATGCTCATCGCATCCATGGCGATAAAGACGATGGCGAGCACCAGCGGGATCGACAAGGCGACCACGAGCCCGGCCCTGAAGCCGAGGCTGAGGAAGCTGACAGCGAGCACGATGACGATCGCCTCGAACAGCGCCTTGGTGAATTCACCGATGGCTTCGCGCACGACCTCGGGCTGGTCCGAAACCAGGTCGAGCTCAATGCCGACGGGGAAGCGCTGCATCAGGCGCCCGGCCGCCTCGTGCAGGCCTTCGCCAAAGTCCAGGTTGTTGCCGCCCTCGCGCATGTTCACGCCGATACCGATGGCCGGCTTGCCGTTGACGCGGAACATCTTCGTCGGCGGGTCACTGTAGCCGCGCTGAACCTTGGCGATGTCGGTGAGTTTGTAGAAGCGCCCATCGATCCAGAGATTGAGGCCGGCTACGCTCTCGGGCTTCAGGAGGGAGCCGGTAACGTCGACAAGCATGTTCTCGTGCGGCGTGTTGATGACGCCGGAGGGCACAACCGCGTTCTGCCGCGCGATCGCCGTCAGCACTTCGTCGAGGCTGAGCTTAAGATTGGCGAGCTTCTGGGGTGAGAAGCTGAGATAGACCTTTTCGTCCTGGTCGCCAAAAATCTCGACCTTGCCGACATCGGACGAACGCAGGAACTCGGTCCGCGCCGTCTCGGCGAAGTCGCGCGCCTCGCGAGGCGTAAAGCCGTCGAAGGTGATCCCGTAGATGATGCCGAAAACGTCGCCAAACTCGTCGTTGAAGAAGGGGCCGACCACGCCAGGGGGAAGCGTCGCCTGGACGTCACTGACCTTCTT
>NZ_CAKXZT010000006.1 GCF_935825525.1 Mesorhizobium escarrei | reverse complement strand
ACCATGAACTTCCTGACGCACTCACCCCTGGGCGAAGCAGGAGCGAAGCTCCGTCGCGGAGACCCTGGGATCCATGCCGTAAACTTAGCCGAGGAGTGCAGCGGAGCAGAATTCTGGATCGCAGCAGCGCTCTCAAGTCGCGGCATGGATCCTAGGGTCTGCGCCGCGTCGCTTCGCTCCTTGCTCCGCCCCAGGATGACGAAGTGAGGGGCGTTTCGGCTAATCGCCAGAGCATGCGATCCGCATGCTCGACCTGTCAGAACTTACGCGCCGAGGGCCTAGTCTTCCCTGATCGCATAGCCCGCGCCGCGGATGGTGCGGATGACATCGGGCATGCGACCATTGTTGACCGCCTTGCGCAACCGGCCGACATGGACGTCCACCGTGCGCTCGTCGATGTAGATCGTCTCGCCCCAGACATTGTCGAGCAACTGGCTGCGCGAGAAGACCCGACCCGGGTGCCGCATCATGAATTCGAGCAGCCGGAATTCGGTCGGCCCGAGCCGGATCTCGGTCTTCTTGCGATAAACCCTGTGCGATTCGCGATCGAGTACGATGTCGCCGACCTTCAGCACGCTGGACAGCACTTCGGGCTTGGCGCGGCGCAGCAGCGCCTTGACCCTGGCCATGAATTCCGGTGTCGAGAACGGCTTGACCAGATAGTCGTCGGCTCCGGTCGAAAGGCCGCGCACCCGGTCGCTCTCCTCGCCGCGCGCGGTCAGCATGATGATCGGCAGCCGCTCGGTTTCGGGACGCACCCGAAGGCGCCGGCAAAGCTCGATGCCGGAAACCGCCGGCACCATCCAGTCGAGCACCAAAAGATCGGGCACGTTTTCCTGCAGCCGGATTTCGGCCTCGTCGCCGCGCGTCACCACCTCGACCTGATAGCCTTCGGATTCCAGATTGTAGCGGAGGAGGACGCCCAGCGGCTCTTCGTCCTCCACCACCATGATGCGCGGCGCGATCATCGGCCGGTCACTCCTGTCATGTCGCCGGCGCCGACATCGTCGTTTCGTCGAGCTTCGGGCGATCCGCCGGCAATTGCTGCCCGGTCACGACAAAATAGGCGTTTTCGGCGATGTTGGTGACATGATCGCCGATACGCTCGAGATTCTTGGCGCAGAACAGAAGATGTGTGCAGGCGGTTATGTTGCGCGGATCCTCCATCATGTAGGTCAGGAGCTCGCGAAAGACCGCCGTGTATTTCACGTCGATCTTCTGGTCGTCGGTGCGCAGTTCCTTCAACGCGCCGGCATCGCGCGACACATAGTGCTCGACCACGCCGCGGAGCTGCACAAGAACGAGATCCGCCATCGCATCGATACCGTGCGAGAGATTACGCGGCGTCGCGCTCTGCCCGACTGCACTGACCCGCTTGGCTATGTTCTTGGCCAGGTCGCCGATGCGCTCGAGATCGCCGGCCATGCGGATTGCGCCAACCACGGCGCGCAGATCCTGCGCCATCGGCTGCCGCTTGGCGATCAGCGTGATCGCGCTGTCGTCGAGCTCGCGCTGCCGTGCATCCATGATGGCGTCGTCCGAGACGACGCGCTGCGCCATCGCATTGTCCGACGCGAGCAACGCGCGTATCGAGGCTGCGACCATTGCGGCGGCGAGCTCGTCCATATCGCGGATCAGCCTGTCGATATGCTCCAGTTCCTCGTCGAAAGATGCGACGGTGTGTTCACCCATGGTGCTGTCCTCGTGTTCGAAATTCGCTGGACCGCTCAGCCGAACCGGCCGGTGATGTAGTCCTGGGTGCGCTTGTCGTCGGGGTTGGTGAACATTTTGTCGGTGGCGCCCTCCTCGACCAGATAGCCGAGATGGAACATCGCCGTGCGTTGCGACACGCGCGCCGCCTGCTGCATCGAATGGGTGACGATGACGATCGTGTAGTTCTGGCGCAGTTCGTCAATCAGTTCCTCGACGCGGGCGGTGGCGATCGGATCGAGCGCCGAACAGGGCTCGTCCATCAGGATCACTTCCGGCGACACGGCGATGGCCCGCGCAATGCACAGGCGCTGCTGCTGTCCGCCGGACAGGCCGGTACCCGACTCGAGCAGGCGATCCTTGACCTCGTTGAACAGGCCGGCCTTCTTCAGGCTCGATTCGACGATGCCGTCCAACTCGGCCTTGCTCCTGGCCAGGCCGTGAATGCGCGGACCGTAGGCGACGTTTTCGTAGATCGACTTCGGAAACGGGTTCGGCTTCTGGAATACCATGCCGACGCGGGCTCGCAGCTCGACGACATCGATTTTCGGGTCGTAGACATCCTCGTCGTCGAGCGTGATCTTGCCGCTCACCCGCGCGATATCGATCGTGTCGTTCATTCGGTTCAAGCAACGCAGGAACGTCGACTTGCCACAGCCCGATGGGCCGATCAACGCCGTCACCTGATGCTCGCGGACATCGAGATCGACGTCGAACAGAGCTCGCTTCTCGCCGTAGTGAACAGAGACCTTTTCGCCCTTCATCTTGATCGAAGGGGCGTTGGTTCCGCTGCTCAGTTTCTGCTCGACGCCGGCTTCCGTCATGATGTTCATATCCTCTACTCCTTACCAGCGCCGCTCGAAGCGCCTGCGCAGTATCACCGCGATGGCATTCATGATGACCAAAAACACCAGCAAAATCAAAATCGCCGCCGAAGTCTTCTGCTGGAACCCGGCTTCCGGGAAATCCGCCCACATGAATATCTGCACCGGCAGGATCGTCGCGGGATCGGTGAAGCCGCCGGGAATGTCGACGATGAAGGCGACCATGCCGATCATCAGCAACGGCGCGGTTTCGCCCAGCGCATGCGCCATTCCGAGGATGGTGCCGGTCATGATGCCCGGCATCGCCAGCGGCAGGACGTGATGGAATACGGTCTGGACCTTGGAGGCTCCGATGCCAAGCGCCGCCTCGCGGATCGACGGGGGCACCGCGCGCAGCGAAGCGCGCGAGGCGATAATGATGATCGGCAGGGTCATCAGCGCCAGCACCATGCCGCCGACCACCGGGGCGGAGCGCGGCATGCCGAAGAAATTCAGGAATACGGCAAGTCCAAGCAGGCCGAAGACGATCGAAGGCACCGCCGCCAGATTGTTGATATTCACTTCGATCATCGTCGTCAGCCGGTTCTTGGGCGCAAATTCCTCAAGATAGATCGCCGCTGAAACGCCGATCGGGAAGGCGATGGCCAGCGTTACGATCATGGTCAGGAACGATCCGACGACCGCGCCCCAGACACCGGCCAGTTCCGGCTCGCGGCTTGCGCCGGTGAAGAAGAAGATCGAGTTGAACCGGCTTTCGATCAGGCCGGCGCTCTTCAGCCTGTCGAGCCAGACGATCATCTTGTCCGAAATCTTTCGCGATGCTTCCGGCGTCTCGATGACGCGCAGGAATGCCTGGCCGCTCGCGGCCGGCGCCGTGCTGTCCAGCGCCTCGATCACCGTGCCCTTTGCGATCACCGTGCCGTTGGCCGCAGGCGACAGCGCAGTCAGCTTGACCGTGCCGCCATTAAACGCGACCAGCAGCGACGACGCGCCGCTCGTCAGCGTGAGCATGCCGTTTTCGCCCTCGGTCGCACCATGGCCGCGCGCCAGCGCCAGCATGGCATCGTCGCCGAAGGTCAGATCGATGTCGCCGCTGGTTTGCGAAGGCGTGACAGTTGTCGAAATCGCTTCGTCCGAACCGACGTCGGCAAGCAGACCCTTGAGATAGAGGTCGGCAAAATCGTCAAGTGGAACCGCATAGTCCACCGTTCCTCCGAGCATCCCCGGATCAGCCGCAATATCCTTGCGCAGGAACACGCCTGTTCCGGTGGAAATCAGTCCGCGCAGCAGGCGCTTGTCCTGGCGGCTCGTCACATCCGGAAATTTTGCCGTAAGCGCTTCCTGGGCGATGGCGTCGTAATTCACTTCGTCGAGTTTCGCCGGGTCGACCTTGGCCGCCGAAAGATCGATCGGGAGCGTCACATAGTTCTGCCGCAGCGCCGGAATCGCCTGCGTGACGATCGTCGACAAGAGCAGCACAAGGAACAAGCCGGCCAACGCAACAGCTGCGGCGCCAAGCCATTTGAACCACGTTTCCGTGCGGTAGCGGCCCTTCAGCCGCGCTTTCGCGGCATCGTCGGTGTGAATGCTGACCGGCCGTCCGACGGCGCCGAATGACGAGATCGCATCAGTCATATTGCTCTCGGTACTTCTGGACGACGCGCAAAGCGACGATGTTGAGGGAAAGCGTGATGCAGAACAGCACCAGGCCGAGTGCGAAGGCTGCAAGCGTCTTGGCGCTGTCGAACTCCTGGTCGCCCACCAGCAGCGTCACGATCTGCACGGTCACGGTGGTGACCGCTTCGAGCGGGTTGGCCGTGAGGTTTGCCGCCAGCCCCGCCGCCATGACGACGATCATTGTTTCGCCGATTGCGCGGCTGACGGCAAGCAGCATCGCCGAAACGATGCCCGGAAGGGCAGCGGGAAGGACGACCTTGCGGATGGTTTCCGACTTGGTCGCGCCGAGGCCGGCGGAACCGTCTCTCAGGGATTGCGGAACGGCGTTGATCACATCGTCGGAAAGCGAGGAAACGAAGGGAATGATCATGATACCCATGACCACGCCTGCGGCGAGCGCGGATTCAGACGCGACGTTGAGGCCCAGGCTTTCGCCGATACCGCGGAAGTAGGGCGCAACCGTCAGCGCGGCGAAGAAGCCGTAGACGACGGTCGGAATGCCGGCGAGAATTTCCAGAACCGGCTTTGCGACCGCGCGGACGCTTTTGGAGGCGTAATCCGAAAGGTAGATCGCAGCCATCAGCCCGATAGGCGCAGCTACCAGCATGGCGATGAAGGTGATGAGCAACGTGCCGGCAAACAGCGGCACCATGCCAAAAATGTCCTCGTTGACCGCCCCGGCCTCCGCTCCCGCGCCGGTGAAGGCGCTCTGCGGCGACCAATGCGTGCCGAACAGGAACTTGTAGAACGGCACCTGTTGGAAGAACCGCAGGGACTCGAAGATAAGCGACAGGACAATGCCGATCGTCGTCAGGATTGCGACCACCGAACAGGCGATCAAGAATGCGCGAAGAATGCGCTCGACCACGTGGCGCGCCCGGTAGGCCTGTGCGATGCGCGAATAGGCCCAGTAAAATCCGGACGCGGAAAGCACGAGCGCGACGGTCCAGATGATCCAGGTGCTGGTCGCATGGACCGATTTGTAGAGGGCGGCGGCCGCCTCTTTCGTGGGATCGGCGAAGCCGACAAGCCCGCCAAAGGCAATCGCGCGAGCGTCGCGGATGAAAGCTTCGACCTGCGGGACGCCCATTCCCGACAACTCGGAGGAGAAGCGGTCGGCAATGATCGACGATTCAATGCTCGGCGTCACCAGCGACCACACCACGATCGCAAGCAGCGCCGGACCGGCAGCAAAAAGCGCCAGAAACATGCCATGCTGGCCAGGCAGCGAATGCAGTCGCGCGACGTCGCCATTGACACTGGCAATGGCGCGGGTCCGGCCGATCCAATAGGCCGCCGCTGCCAGAACCAACAGAAGAACAACGAGATAACCGACCATGATTCGGGACGTCCCCTCGACCGCCGGTCATTCACCGGCTCAAAGCACGGGACCTATGATCCCGCGCTTTGTGCTTTAGCATATGAGGGTCCGAGCGGTACGCTCGGACCCCGAAACATCAGGAGCCCATGCCCTTCAGGGCCTTGGCGTTTTCTGCCCACTTGGCGCGCTCGGCGTCCGGCAGCGGGATCAGGCCCTTGTCGGCCAGATAACCATCAGGACCCCATGCAGCATCCGAGGTGTACTCGGCGATGAACTCCTGCATGCCGGGGATGACGCCGACATGCTCTTTTTTGGCATAGACAAAGAGCGAGCGGGAGACGCCGTAATCGCCGGATGCGATGTTCTCGAAAGTCGGCTCGACGCCGTCGACCTTGTGGCCCTGCAGCTTGTCGGCGTTCTGGTCAAGGAACGAGAAGCCAAAGACGCCGAAGGCATTGGGGTTGGCTTCCAGCTTCTGGACGATCAGATTGTCGTTTTCGCCGGCCTCGACAAAAGCGCCGTCTTCGCGGATCTCGCCGCAGCCCTTTTCATTAGCCGCCTTCACTTCTTCCTGACAGGCTGCGTCCATGACGAGCTCGACGAATGCATCGCGCGTGCCAGATGTCGGCGGCGGGCCAAGCACCTCGATCTTTGTCGCGGGAAGCGACGAATCGACATCCGACCAGTTCTTGTAGGGGTTGGGCACGACCTTGCCGTCAACAGCGACGTTCTTGGCGAGCGCCTTGAAAATCTGTTCCTTGGTCAGATCAACGACAGTCCCTGCCTTCGAGTTGGCCAGTACGATGCCGTCGAAGCCGACCTTGATCTCGACCGGCGTCACGCCGTTTGCCTTGCAGGTTTTAAGCTCGCTGTCCTTGATGGCGCGCGAGGCATTGGTGAAGTCGGCGGTATTTTCGCCGACGCCCTGGCAAAACAGCTTCATGCCGCCGCCGGTGCCAGTCGACTCGACGACCGGGGTCTTGATCTTTCCGCTCTGGCCAAGCTTTTCAGCGACAGCCGTCGTAAAGGGGAACACTGTGGACGAACCGACGATTTGAATCTGGTCGCGCGCGGCGGCATAACCAGCCGACGCGGCGAGCGCAAGCGCCGCGGCCGACGCCGTAAGGAGGAATTTCTTCATGTGGCCTGCTCCTGTTCGGAAAATGGTCTATCGGCGCCATTCCTTCGGCGCCCGCTGAGGCCATAGCCCCCGATTATTACAGTCACATGACAGTTTGATGTCACCCCGGTAACCGCGTACAGCCCTGTCGAAAAGGAAAGCCCACGGGTCTCGCCGCTACAGCCGTGGTTTGCCGCTGGAATCAGCAGCTTGCGCGATTTGCGGCCGGCATTTGCCCTCGACAGGCGAACAATTGGCGCCGAAAGAAAATCCGGGCGGGAGCGCGTTGCATGCGGCCAAGGAGGTCATGGCCGCGCCATCGCCGAAGCAGGTCCGTTGGGGTAAATCTGACCCTGCTTCTTGCCGGCGGTCGCTGCTCCCGCCCGTAACTGGAGGAGCGGAACTCGAATGCGCTTATTGTTCCAACCGGACGCATGCTTTGATATGGTGCGATCGCACCATAGTCTTGTCGCAACGCGTCACCGAATTGGCTGGACCCAAGGCTGATGTGGTATCCCGTGTTGGGCTGGATTTCTCCGTCCGCACCGAGCTTTTCGAGCAAGGGCCCCCTGGTTGATGGGCTTGGGGCCGACGGGCTTGCGGCTGATGACGTGGGCTGGCAATCGCCCATGCCCGACCCCAGTCGCGCCAAAGTCGCGCCAGGGACGCTGCGGCACTTTGATTTTGCGCATGGTCCCCAGCGAAATCGATTCCGATTCTCCGGGTCATGCGCTAGCCTTGCCCGCAGTGTATTCCGACGGTTGTCGGTAGAACCGAAGCCGCGTTATAAATCCCGCTAGGGTGTTGCCGATGTTGGGACGGATCCTGCCTTTTTTCGTGTGCCCGATGCTGCTGTTAGGGAGCGGCTGCTCGCGCAGCTACGACGGCACCGTCGTCATTCCAAGGCCGCTCGATGTCCGGCGGTTCTGGGACAGGCCGCCGCAGCAGGCGCAAGCCGAACAGCCGCAGTTGCTGCAGACCGACGTCTTTCCTGCGGCGCCTGAAACGCCGGAAAGAATGGCGGCCCGCAAAATCGACACCCCCATGGCGCCGAGAAGGAAAATCGCCAGGATTGCCAAAGTTCCGCCGACCCCGTCGTCCGAGCCGGCGAAACCGCTCACCTGCAGGAACGTCAGCCAACCCGGAAAACGGGTCCGCATGGTCTGCGAATAGCCAGCCGGCAAGTGGTGGCAGCTAAAAAGATGCGCCCTGAAACCGTTGCTGCGCACCTGACGCAGCGGTTCGGTCAGACGCGCAGGCCGTGAGCATGAGCCGGCTGGTCGGTTTTCGGACTGCCTGATCGGCGTTGCCGGCAGCCACATTGAACCTTATCCGGCCTTCGACGTTAAATAGCTATTGCAGCGCCGCGTCGCTTTGGACGCACAAGTACGCTGTGGCTTGATTTTTGCGCGTGGTTCTTTCCGAACCGAAGGGGCAGTGGAGCAGAGGTCGGTCCCGATGCTTGGGGTGATGCGCTGGATGGTCAAAGGAGACCGAATACATGTCGATTCACTTCACTGTCTCGGACCTGACCAGAAATCTGTTTCACGCGCCCAGAAATCTGTTTCACTCGCTGCATGAGCGCGCGCCGAGACCTCTCAGCCCTGAGCAAAGTCTTTTGCTGGAATGTTATCTGGCTGGTCAGATTCCGGAATCGGCCTGGAGCGACTACGTCTTCGAGACGCCGGAATTGGCACGCCATGTCAATGCGAGACGCGGCCAACACTGATATCCGGTGAACCAGTCCGATCGCTCGATGTGGCGACAATCGCCAGCTCCGGCGCGGCTTCCCGGGACAATAGGCCTTGAATCGGGTAGGAGGGAGCCTTGCGGCATCCCCCCTCCCACACCACCGTGCGTACGGTTCCGTACACGGCGGTTCATGAAGCGTGGTTTAGACGTCGAAGCTCGTTTTGGAGC
>NZ_CAKXZT010000005.1 GCF_935825525.1 Mesorhizobium escarrei | reverse complement strand
GCAATCGAGTGCGCGCGCCAGCGTCACCTCCGCGTTGTGCGCAGGAACCACGATTGAAACCAAGGGATTATGCGCCACGCCGTCTTACCCGCCTGGTTCGAAGGTAGAACAGGAGCCCCGAAACATAGCCGGCGATTTCTTGCCAAAGGAAACGGTCCTCAGGGATACTGCGTCGAAACAGTCTCCTGCGAACTCTTGCGAGATACCAGAGCGGCTTCCATTTGAAAGCTTGTTCCAAATTCGCCCTGACGCCAGTCCGCTCATGCTGGACGAGCAATGCGGCTGAATGGCCGCGCATGTAGAAGTAGATTTGTTTGGCCAAGCTCTCCATCGTCCGTCTGTGAAAGTGGAACGCGACGGAGGCAGGCTCATACCGGCAGTCATATCCATTGGCGAGCAGCCGATACCAATATTCGGAATCCCCCGAGCATCCGGCCTGACCGACGTCGAGGCGCTCGTCAAACATCCCGGCGCGGTCGAATACTTCGCGTCGGAACGCCATGCTGGCGCCGGCGCCAATTTGCCAGGAAGGAAACACCTCGTGCTTTCTTGCGGCGAAGTCGTCCGCACGGAAGGTCTGTGGTGTGTAGCCCTGCCCGAAGCTCCAGAATGTCTCGAAATACCGCTGGGCTTCGGTGGCAATCTCGGCGGGCAGCACAAGGCCCGTCACGGCGCCGATCGAGCGGCTGTCGAACGCAGCAACCAATCGCTCAAGCCAATGCGGATGAAGCAGAACATCGTCGTCAGTGTATGCAACGATGGAAGAGGATGCCCTCTGAGCTCCTCGGTTGCGCGCAATATCCAGGCCGGGTCGATCCTCGCGCAGGTAGATTGCACCGGCGGCCAGAACGACCTGGCGCGTTTCGTCGCCTTTCGAGGCGTTATCGACCACGATGATCTCTGCCGGCGGCAAACTTTGCTGAGGAAGCGAAGCCAGACAGCGCCGCAACTCGTTCGGCCTGTCGCGCGTGCAGATGACCACGCTGGCGCTCGGCAGGTTCTGAACCGGTGAGGTCGGTCCCGAGTCTCGAGCGGCCGCAACCGGGGTAGCGCGGCACTGGCCATCGCTTCCCCTGAGCAGATGCCCAACTGGCAGCCCGCCGCGCCACAAGACGATCATGCCGGGATCGCAGTCTTCAGGAGCAACTTGGATGTCTAAATCCATATGGCGGACACCTGCGCCGTCAGCCACGCCGAACATTCTCCGCAGATCTGCCTCCAGCACATTTGCGCGCCAGCTTGGCGACATCTTCACCGACTGATTTCATTATAAAGCGGCCGAAATTCGGCGTTGCGCATCCGTTTCACTCCAACCTTGATCCAGCGAGGAACCAACCTGGCCCTGCAGTAAACGTCCACCATGTTGGGCAGGCGAGAAATCGCAGTGCGCGGATCCAGGACGAAGAGTTTCTTCGATAGTTTGCAGGCCGAGTAAAGCTGCCCGCCGATCAAAGCTCTCACCGCAAGCCAATGAATCATGTCGACCAGATGGGCATCGAGATCGCTGCCGAACTGCGGATATTTTTTGCGAAACTCGGCAAGAACAATCTCACACGAACGAAGCATCTGCATGACATCGCTTGACATGTTGACATTCGTCATCCGGTAGCCCACGAGGTGCTGGGGCACGACGCGGAATTCGTAGTTTTCCGCTATTCTGAGGCACATTAGAAGATCCTCACAGCCCTGTGCGTTCCTGGCCCTCAGGGAAGGATCGAATTGTCCCGCCCGCTCGAATGCGGAGCGACGCATCAGCATCGAACTTCCGTTGCCGACGAAATTCATTCTGCACATCCGTTGCAGAACCTGGCCATCGGCATCGGGCCGGTTGTACAGTGAGAATACCCGGCCGTTCTCGTCGATTTGCGCAAACCAGCAATATGCCAGACCCGCAGAAGAGCCGCCTTCCTGCAGGGCGCGTAGCTGCCGTGCGATCTTGGATGGGGCCCAGAGATCATCCGCGTCGACAAACGCCAGAAACTCGGCATCGGTAGAGGCCGCACCGCTGTTGCGGGCCTGCGCAACACCGGCGTTCGACTGCTTGATCAGGCGTATACGCCGGTCTCTCTCAGCACAGGAGGCGACAATCGAGGGGGACCGGTCTGTCGACCCGTCGTCCACCACGATAATGTCCAGTGCCTGATGGTCCTGCTGGCAGATGCTGGTCAAGGTGGCGCGAATGGTTCGCTCGGCATTGAACATCGGCACCACGACGCCGACCGTGGCATTGTCCTGGATCATTGGAGCCTTCGGTTTCTCTGCGAGAGCCAGTAAACAAGGAGGGCGCCAGCATTGCAACCAGCACCCCTCTTCAACGATCGGGGCGAATTGCGCGGGATCGGGCCGAGCGAGGCCATGGCGGCGCCGCAGCCCGGACAGATGTCCAGGGAGCGCCCTGTGAGACAGCGGTAACGCTGGCGATAGTCGGCGGTCGGGTCCGGCGTCAGCGGCGTGGGCGCCGCCAGAAGAAGACGGCACTGGGCGAGCTTGGCGACGCGGTGGCCGTTGGCGAGGAGGCCGTAATGGCGGATGCGATGGAATCCGTCTGGAAGGGCGTGCAGCAGGAAGCGCCGGATGAACTCGTCGGCGCTTAAGGTCATGAGCTTGTGCTTGGACTTGTCGTGGTGGCGATAGTCTTTCCAGCGGAAGCTGACCTTTCCCTGGTCCAGGCTCACGAGGCGGCTGTTGGCGATGGCGACGCGATGGGTGTAGCGGCCCAGATAGGCGAGGACCTGTTCGGGACCGCCGAACGGGGGCTTGGCGAAGACGACCCATTCGATCCGCTTCAATCCAGCCAGTTGGGTGCAGAAAGTGGCAGGGTCGGCCAGGCTGGCGAGATCGCTGAATAAGCGAAGCTGACCGGCGTCGAAGGCGTCCTGCAGGCGCTCCAGGAATAGCCGCCTGAACAGGCGCGACAGAACCCGCACGGGCAGGAAAAATCCCGGCCGGCCGGCGATCCATCGCCGGTCCCCGGCCTTCCCCGGGGCAGGCTCGAGCGACAGGCCACCGCCCGGCACGACGCAGTGGACATGCGGATGATGGTGGAGATTTTGACCCCAGGTATGAAGCACGGCGACCATGCCGATCTCGGCGCCCAGTTGCCTGGTATCGGCCGCCGCCACCCTCAAGGCTTCGGATGCGGCCTTGAACAGGATCGCATAGACCGCCGCCTTGTTCTGGAAGGCGATCTCAGCGATCTGGGCCGGGACGGTGAAGACCACGTGGAAGTATGGGACAGGCAGCAGCTCAGCCTGCCGCTCGGCCAGCCACTGGGCGCGGGCTAGGCCTTGGCATTTAGGGCAGTGGCGGTTGCGGCAGGAGTTATAGGCTTGCCGCACGAGGCCGCAGTCGGTGCAGTGTTCGGCGTGACCGCCCAAGGCCGCGGTCCGGCACGCCTCCACCGCGGCCATGACCCGCCGCTCGACACGCCCGAGATGGCCGGCATGGTCGCGGCGATAATCAGCCCCGTGACGGTGGAATACATCCGCCACTTCCAGATCCGGGCGCATGGCTCGCGGCTCAGCCGGGCGGCGTGATCTCCATGTGGAGTTGGTCAAAAGGACTGGCGGTCCGGCCGATCACAGCCGTTGAGACCTGGGCGTATAGTGTCGTCGTCGCCAGGCTGCGATGGCCCAGCAGCCACGCGTCATAATGCTCA
>NZ_CAKXZT010000004.1:10915-11544 GCF_935825525.1 Mesorhizobium escarrei | reverse complement strand
TTTGGAGGCGTTCGGCCGAGGCTGTAGGCGCGGCCTTCTTGAGGCCGTACGTCGATCCCGGCTAGCGGTTAGGCTAAAAGGCTAGCTCTTTATACCTCGGCATAATAGCGGGTGGACTTCGCCAAAGGTTAGCTGTGCTTGTCGCGGAGGAATACTCCTGAACGGTTCCAGGAAAAGAGAAACATGCGAGAAGATACTTCTTGGCAACCCGGATTTTTCTGATGACTAGTAATCATGGCTCTTCAGCAGAGCAGGCAGGACCAAGCACGAGCGCCGGGGCGTGGGGCCTGCGTCACGCGCCTTATCATGGGCAAGGGCGGCAAGAACGAGGTCAAAGAGTTCACTGGGATGTGGCGCGAGCACCCGCAGGCCACAGCGAGCACATCGGGCCGTTTGTGCGCACCACATCCTGAATCCAGCGACTCAGCCGCGCCGCGCTGCTCCAATGACGATCGGATGACCAAGATGAGTTTCACGCTGCAAATAAACGGGGCTCCGAAGGCGGTTGATGTCGACGGCGACACACCGCTCCTATGGGTCATTCGCGACGTGCTCGGCATGACCGGCACGAAGTTCGGCTGCGGGGCGGCGCTCTGCGGCGCCTGCACGGTGCATTCCCCACCTGCTCC
>NZ_CAKXZT010000004.1:4072-10905 GCF_935825525.1 Mesorhizobium escarrei | reverse complement strand
GCTCCTATGGGTCATTCGCGACGTGCTCGGCATGACCGGCACGAAGTTCGGCTGCGGGGCGGCGCTCTGCGGCGCCTGCACCGTGCATATCGACGGCGTCGCCACGCGCTCCTGTATCACGCTCGTCGACAGCGTGGAGGGGGCCGAAGTCACGACGATTGAGGCCATCGGCGCTACGCCGGTCGGCGCACAGATCCAGAAGGCTTGGCTCGACCTTGATGTCCCGCAATGCGGCTACTGCCAGTCCGGGCAGATCATGTCCGCGGCGGAGCTCCTAGCCGGCAATCCTGATCCAAGCGATTCAGACATCGATGCCGCGATGGCCGGTAACGCCTGCCGCTGCGGGACTTATCTGCGCATCCGCGAAGCTATCAAGCAAGCCGCCGCGACCTCGACCTCGAGGCAGCAAGGAGGCTGATCATGACCGATCATCTGAACAATCGTTCCGCGCCACAGCCGGTGTCGCGCCGCGATATGTTGAAGGTTGGTCTCGGTGCCGGGGGCGCGCTTTTTGTGGTCTTCGGCTTACCCGGACTCGCCAAACATCTTCGACCTGATCCGGGTGGACACACCGCGAGTGCTGTCACGAAGGCCGAAGCCGAGACTTCCCCGTTCACTCCCAGCGCCTTTATCCGAATTGCCGCCGACGGGCAGGTCACGTTGACCATGCCATACGTCGAGATGGGCCAGGGCGCTTACACCTCCATCCCGATGCTGATCGCGGAGGAGCTGGAGGTGGACCTGGAGCAGGTCACTTTGGAGCACGCGCCGCCTGACGAGACGCTCTATGCGAACCCGCTGCTCGGGGTGCAGGCAACCGGCAACTCGAGTTCCATACGCGCAGCCTGGCAGCCGTTGCGGGAAGCCGGTGCGGTCGCGCGAACCATGCTCATCGCCGCAGCGGCCGCGCGCTGGAACGTCGAGTCCGGGTCCTGCCGCGCGCAAAGCGGTGAAGTGCTTCACGCGCCGACCGGGCGGCGGCTCAGCTATGGCGAGCTCGCCGCCGACGCGGCGCAGATGCCCGTCCCCGCGCGCGTCGAGCTCAAGCGACCAGAGGAGTTCCGGCTGATCGGTACGCCCGCCAAGCGCCTCGACACGCCGGCGAAGGTGGACGGCACGGCCGTCTACGGCATCGACGTTCGCCCGGCGGGTGTGAAGGTCGCGACCTTGGCGCAATCGCCGGTCTTTGGCGGCCGCGTGAAAACCGTAGACGATGCGGCGGCAAGGGCCGTGAACGGCGTACGTCAGATCGTTGTGCTGGGTGATGCGGTCGCCGTGGTGGCCGATCACATGGGCGCGGCGAAGAAAGGCCTTGAGGCGTTGGTGATCGAATGGGACGACGGTCCCCACGCCAAGCTGAGCACAGACGCGATCGCGGCCGAGCTTGAGAGGGCGACGCTCGGCCCGGGAGCGGTGGCGCAAGACATCGGCGATGCGGACAGCGCAATGGCGAGCGCCGCCACCCAGCTCGAAGCTACGTACTATGTCCCGTTCCTCGCGCACGCGACGATGGAGCCGATGAACTGTACGGTCCACTTCCGCGGCGACGAGGTCGAAGTCTGGGTTGGCACTCAGGTGATTGCGCGAGTCCAGGCTGCCGTTGCCGATGCAGCCGGCGTTCCGCTCGACAGGGTCGTCGTCCACAACCACCTGATCGGCGGGGGCTTCGGCCGGCGGCTGGAGCTGGACGGCGTGACGCGTGCCGTGGAGATCGCGAAGCACGTCGATGCGCCGGTCAAGGTCGTGTGGACGCGCGAGGCAGACATTCAGCACGACATGTACCGGCCGATGTTCTTCGACCGGATCTCCGCCGGGTTGGATGCGAAAGGGATGCCGGTCGCCTGGAAGAACTGCTTCGCCGGATCCTCGGTCATGGCGCGGTGGTGGCCACCGGGCTTCAACAACGGCCTCGACGCCGATACGACCGAAGGTGCGATCCATCTGGTCTATTCATTGCCCAACATGCACGTCGAGTATGTGCGGGTGGAGCCGCCGGGGATTCCGACCGCGTTCTGGCGCAGCGTCGGGCCCTCGCACAATGTCTTCGTCACGGAAAGTTTTATGGACGAATTGGCCGCAGCGGCGAAGCAGGACCCGGTCGCCTATCGGCATGCCCTTCTCGGACAGTCACCCCGTGCCAAAGCCGTACTCGAACTTGCCGCAGAAAAGGCGGGCTGGGCCCAGCCGCTGCCCGAGCGCGCCGGCCGGGGCGTCTCGCTCCAGTTCGCCTTCGCGACTTATCTAGCGCAAGTCGCCGAGGTGGAGGTGAATAGCGACGGCGGCGTGCGCATCCGCCGGGTGGTTTGCGCCGTCGACTGCGGCACGGTCGTCAATCCGGACATCGTCCGAGCCCAGATCCAAAGCGGCGTGATCTTCGGGATCACGGCGGCCCTCTATGGCCAGATCACGGTGAAGGACGGGCGTGTCGAGCAAGCCAACTTCGATACGTATCAGATACTGCGCATGGACGAGACGCCGGCAATCGAAGTGCACATCGTCGAAAGCTCGGAACCCCCGGGCGGCATGGGAGAAGCTGGAACATCAGCTATCGGTCCTGCCGTGACCAACGCGATCTTTGCCGCGACCGGCAGGCGCTTGCGCAAGCTGCCGGTCGACACGGTCGCTTTGCGAGCGCCAGACTAACCGGCTGACCTGGCGCCGGGAAGACCGATCCTCCATCTCGTTTCATCCTCTCGCAGACCTCGGCGGGTGAGTTATCGGGCTACATCGTCGCGTGTGCCTGATCTGATGCTCGGCGCAAGACCGGCTTGACCAACCCCGCCTTCGAATATCTGAAAGACGCACTTGGAACGCACGCGGCCGAAGCTCGCGTGATCACTGCGCCGGACGGCCACTATGGTCATGCCGTCGTTAGCCGTTGGCCACTGCGCGACACCGTTCTGCATGACGTTTCGCTCGAGGGGAGGGAGCCACGAGCAGCGGTCATGGCCACAGCCGAATTGAGTGGCTACCCCCGGCGACATACGCGACTGGGGCGATTCCTATGCAAGTTTCCCGGCCGATCGGCTCGTCTCATTTCGCGACGAGCGGATAAAGGCGGCCAAGACCCACCCATCATAAAACTGCGACAGCTCGATGCGCTGACGTTTTCCGGCGGTGGCAGCAGCGACGAGTTCGGAGCTGGAATTCTCGCCGGCTGGGCCAAGGCCGGGACCAGGCCCAAGTTCGACATTGTCACCGGCATCAGTACTGGATCTTTGATCGCGCCATTCGCGTTCCTTGGGCCGGCTTACGACGACAAGCTCAAGCAGGGGCTTCACCACGTCAAGGATGCCAACATCTATATCAAGCACAGCATCCTCGGCGTGCTGTCGAGCGCCTCCTTCACGAGCAACGCGCCGCTCGCCAAGCTGCTCGACGAACACATTACCGAGGACATGCTCGATCAGATCGCCCGGGAGTCGGGGAAGGGACGGCGACTCTTCATCGGACCAACCAACCTCGACGCGGATCGAGCGGTAATCTGGGACATGGGTGCCATCGCAGCGAGCAATCGGCTGGACCGGTTGAAGCTCTTCAAGCAAGTCATCCTGGCTTCCACATCCATTCCCGGCATTTTTCCCCCCGTCGAACTGGAGGTGACTGCAGCGGGCAAGACCTATCACGAAATGCATGTCGACGGTGGCACCAGCAACCAGGTCTTTCTGATGTCCGCCGGGTTGAGCCTGCGCGAGATCGACCAGACGTTCCACACGCGGCTCAAGGCGCGGCTTTACATCATCCGCAACGGCAAGACGACAGCAGAACCAAGCATCGTCAAGGCCACGTTGCCTGACATAGGGATCAGGCTGGTTTAGGAAACCCGCCAAAACGGTTAAGCGCTTATACGCCGGCATAATACCAAGAGTAGTCCAGGCAGGGTTAACGTTAAAACGGCCCTGAGATCCTGTTCCTCCCACCAGGGGCCGACTGCCGCGCCGGTGTGCCCTTGACCGCAAGAACCTCCCCCCTTGCCGGCGCGGCCCCTCTCAAAACGGCAGAACAACGCTTTCGCGGCCCCTGTCTTTTGCGGGCCGTGTTTAAGGAGCATGCTCTGCGACCGGAAGGTGGGCGCGGATGAAGTCAGCGAAAGATGCGATCAGCCTTGCCGGATCCCAGAATGGAGCGCGTTGACACGAGAGGGAAGTCGGTGAAGCCTCCAAGATGGATGTGGGCAATAACGAGCGGAGCGGTGTGAAGATGAACGGCACCGTCCAAGGCGGGCCGAAGAGGAGCGCCAGGAAAATCACAGGCAGCCAGGAGCGCCTAGACGCTCCTGGCTGGCAGGCGATGTCGAATCTGGCCCGGCCTGACCCGCTCCAAGCCGCCTGGGATGACGGCGAACGCGTTGTCACACGGCAGATACGCCAGGACGAGAAGGCCGGGCCGCAGCCTGTCCTGGTGGTGCGGCCTGCGACCGAGCACCCGAGCCGAGCCTGGCTGGACAGACTCGCGCACGAATATGGCCTGAGGGACGAGCTCGACAGTGCGTGGGCGGCAAAGCCCCTGGAGTTTATCAAGGACAATGGCCGCAGCGCGCTGATCCTGGAGGACTGCGGCGGCGTGCCGCTCAGTCGGCTGATCGGGGAGCGCAAGCATGGCATGGCGGCCGAGCTCTCACTCTTTCTGCGTCTTGCCATTGGCATAGCCGTAGCGGCTGGCAAGGTTCACGAGCGCGGTCTCATTCACAGGGACATAAAGCCGACGAACATCCTGGTGAACGAGGCAGCCGGCCAGGTGCGGCTCACCGGCTTCGGCGTGGCGTCGCGCCTATCTCGCGAGCGCCAAACGCCCGAGCCACCCGAGGTCATTGCCGGTACCCTTGCATACATGGCTCCAGAACAAACCGGTCGCATGAACCGGTCGGTCGACTCGCGCAGCGACCTCTATGCGATCGGCGTCACATTGTATGAGATGCTTATCGGCAAGCTGCCGTTCATGGCTTCGGATCCGATGGAATGGGTCCACTGCCACATTGCCAGGCGACCGGTACCACCGTCCGAGCGGATGAAGAAGGTGCCCCGCGCTGTCTCGGCAATCGTCATGAAGTTGCTCGCCAAGAACGCCGAGGAGCGCTACCAGACGGCCGGCGGGCTGGAGGCAGATCTACGACGCGCCTTGGTTGACAGGGGGAGCCGGGGGCGGGTCGGTGAATTTCCGCTCGGGACGCACGATCTGGCCGACGAGCTGCTGATTCCTGAGCGGCTCTATGGGCGCGAGCGTGAGATCGCTGTCCTGCTTGCCGCCTTCGACCGGGTCGTTGCGGGCAACGGGCCGAAGCTGGTGTTGGTTTCGGGCCATGCCGGAGCTGGCAAGTCCACGGTCGTGCACGAACTCCACCGCGCTCTCGTACCGTCTCGCGGGCTGTTTGCATCCGGCAAATTTGACCAGAACCAGCAGGTCGTTCCCTATGCGAGCTTAGCACAGGCTCTGCAAGGCCTCATTCGGCCTTTGCTTGGCAAGAGCGAAGCCGAGCTCTCGCTTTGGCGGGCCGGCCTGACTGAAGCTTTGGGCGCGAGCGGGCGGTTGATTGTGACACTCGTCCCGGAGCTCGAACTGCTAATCGGTCCGCAGCCGTCGGTCACAGAGCTGCCACCGCAAGACGCGAAGCGCCGCTTCCACTTGATCGTCAGGCGACTGCTCGGAGTGTTTGCCGGAGCGGAGCATCCTCTGGCGCTGTTCCTGGATGATCTGCAATGGTTGGACGCCGCGACGCTCGACCTGCTTGAGGATGTGTGCACGCAACGGGATGTGCGTCACCTTTTACTGATTGGCGCCTATCGCGATAATGAGGTCACGCCGAGGCACCCGTTGATCCGTCGGCTGGCTGCGATCCGCGAGGCTGGGGGGCGGGTTGACGAGATAGCGCTGACGCCGCTCAGGCTGGAGGATATGGCTCGGATGCTCGCCGACGCTCTTCATTGCGGGAGCGACCGGGTCCAGCCGCTGGCTCGGTTGGTGCACAACAAGAGCGCTGGCAATCCGTTCTTCGCGCTTCAGTTTCTGAGTGCACTGCCAGACGAAGGGCTGCTTGGCTTCGATCGTGCCCAAGCGCGCTGGGATTGGGACCTCGAGCGCATACGGGCCAAAGGCTATACCGACAACGTCGCAGATCTTATGCTAAGCAAACTGCAGCGCCTGCCCGCCACGACCCAGGCTGCCCTCAACATGCTGGCCTATCTTGGCAACCGCGCAACGGTCGCCACCTTGACCGTTATCCGGCGCGAAAATGAAGAAGCAGTTCACGCCTTGTTTTGGCCTGCGGTGCGGGCCGGGCTGGTGCTGCGGCAACAGGGCACGTACCGGTTCCTCCATGACCGGGTTCAAGAGGCCGCCTACGGGCTCATCCCCGAAAGCGAGCGGGCCGCCGCGCATCTCGGCATTGGCCGCCTTCTCCTCGCTCACACGCCCTCAAATTCAATCGAGGAGAATATCTTTGAGCTCGTCGGCCAGCTCAACCGAGGCAGCATGCTGATTGCGTCGGCCAAGGAGCGCGAGCGCCTCGCGAATCTGAACCTGGTTGCCGCCCGCCGTGCCAGAGCGGCAGCGGCGTACGCCTCGGCGCTGACCTATGCCAGCACGGGTGCGGCTCTCTTGCCGGATGATGCGTGGGAGCGCCGGTACGATCTCGCTTTCGGCCTCAATCTGCACAGGGCCGAATGCGAATTCCTCGCCGGGGCGCCGGCTGAGGCGCAGGCGCGGCTCGCGGAATTGGCAAGCCGTGCCGCCAGCCTCACTGATTTGGCCCGCGTCACTCGGCTGCGTGTTGACCTTTTCATGAGCCTGGGTCGAAGCGATCAGGCCATCGTTTTCGGCCTCGACTACCTGCGCCG
>NZ_CAKXZT010000004.1:285-4062 GCF_935825525.1 Mesorhizobium escarrei | reverse complement strand
ACCTATGCTGTCTTGAGCCGCAATAACCTCCTGACCTACCTCCTCGCCAGTGGCGAGCCCCTCTCGGAGGTTCAACGCGATGCGGAAGCCGGTCTGGTTTTCGCCCGCCAGGCCGGGTTCGGTGTTGTCGTCGGCTTCATTTCAGGGCAACTACAGCTCGTTCGAACGCTCCGCGGGCTGACGCCAGTCTTCGGCTGCTTCAACGACATTGGGTTCGACGAGGAGCAATTCGAGCGACAGACCGACGGCAAGCCGGGTAGTTGTCTTTACTGGATCCGCAAGCTGCAGGCACGCGTTCTCGCCGGCGACCACGTCGCCGCGCTTGCGGCAGCGGCGAAAGTACAAGGTCTCCTCTGGATGACTCCTGCTATCTTCGAGCGGGCCGACTACCATTTCTACGCTGGCCTCTCGCTGGCTGCACTTTGCGACGAAGTATCAGCCGCCGAGAGTTCCCAATATCGAAAGGCTTTGGCAGCTCACCGCAATCATCTCGAGCAATGGGCCGAGCACTGCGCTGAGAATTTTGCGAGCCGCGCAGCGCTGCTTGGCGCGGAGAGCGCGCGCTTGGGAAGCCGTGCCCTGGATGCGGAGCGTCTGTATGAAGAGGCGATTCAGTTGGCCCATGCGAATGCGCTTTCGCACGACGAAGCGATCGCGTATGAGCGCGCTTCCGCCTTCTATCGCGGGCGCGGGTTCGATCAGATTGCTGCGCTTTACCTGCAGAACGCCCGACGCTGCTATCTCCGCTGGGGGGCTGACGGCAAGGTTCGGCAACTCGATGAGCTCTTTCCACGCCTGCGGGACGATGAACCACCGCCGGATGCGACAAGCACGATCGAAGCTCCCGTCGAACACCTCGACCTTGCCACCGTCATCAAGCTGTCGCAGGCCGTCTCCGGCGAAATCGTCCTCGAGAAGCTGATCGACACAGTGCTGCGTATCGCCCTCGAGCAGGCGGGGGCCGAGCGCGGCCTTCTCATATTGTCGCATGGGGCCGAGCCGCGGGTGATCGCCGAGGCTACCACCAGTGGCAATGCCATCGATATGGATCTGCGTGACGAACCCGTGACCGCGCTCACCTTGCCGGAATCGGTGCTCCACTATGTCGTGCGCACAAACGAAAGCGTGATCCTCGACGACGCCGCTGCCCACGAGGCCTTTGCCGACGATCCATACGTCATTCGGCATCATGCCCGTTCCATTGTCTGCATGCCGTTGCTCAATCAGAGCGTGCTGACGGGCGTGCTGTACCTTGAGAACAATCTTGCCTATCGCGTCTTCGTGCCGGCGCGGATCGCGGTGATGAAGATCCTCGCTTCGCAAGCGGCGACCGCGCTTGAGAATACCCGACTGTACCGCGATCTCGAAGAACGCGAAGCCCGGATCCGACGCTTAGTCGAGGCAAATATCATCGGGATTTTCATCCAGGATGTTGACGGCCGAATTATCGAGGCCAATGAGGCATTTCTCCGCATGGCCGGCTACAGCCGCGACGATCTCAATGCGGGTCGGCTCGGGGCGGAACTGACGCCACCGGAATGGGGCGAGCGTGACGCCGAGGCTGAGGCCGAGCTGAGGATGACCGGTCGCGTCCAGCCGTTCGAAAAGGAGTACCAGCGCAAGGATGGCGGGCGCGTACCCGTGATGATCGGCGAGGCAAGATTCGAAGGGAGCGGGGACCAGGCTGTGGCCTTCGTGGTCGACTTGTCCGAGCGCAAGGAGGCCGAAGAGAGGCTGAGATCAAGCGAGTCCCGCTTCCGAACCTTCGTCGACCACGCGACCGACGCGTTTTTCCTGCATGCCGACGACCTGACCGTCATAGACGTGAACCGACAGGCCTGCGAGAGCCTCGGCTACAGCCGCGAGGAGCTGATCGGAATGCATCCGCGCGACTTTGATGGAGGTCTCGACCACGAAGCACTCGCGACGGTGGTGGATCGAGTGGACGCAGGGCAGACGGCGACATTCGAGACGCTCCACCGGCGCAAGGACGGTACCGTCTTTCCGGTCGAGGTTCGCGCCGGTAGATTCCAGCAAGGAGACCAATGGTTCCGGCTTTCATTGGCGCGTGACATCACCAGCCGCAAGCAAGCGGAAAATGCACTTCAGCTTGCGCAAGCCGAGCTTGCCCATATGAGTCGGCTGACCACGATGGGAGAACTTGCGGCTTCGATCGCCCACGAGGTCAGACAGCCTCTCACCGGGCTGGTAGGCAGCGGCAATGCGTGTCTTCGCTATCTCGACGCGGATCCGCGCGACATCGTCTCCGCCCGTCGCGCCGTCGAGCGCATGATCAGCGACGCCTTTCGCGCGTCGGAGGTCATCGACCGGATCCGGGCAATGGCCAAGAAATCACCCGAGCGCAGGGATCGGCTGAGCATCAACGCAATCGTTTCGGAGACGATTGCGTTGGTGTTCACGGACCTTCAACGGGGTGCTGTCTCGCTGAACACCGGGCTGGCGGACGACCTGCCATCAATCGTGGGAGATCAGGTCCAATTACAGCAGGTCATTCTCAACCTCATAATGAACGCCAAGGATGCAATGACAGCGGTTCCAAAGGGATCACGCGAACTCGTCATACGCACCGAACGAGTGGCACCAGATACGGTTTTGGTGGCGGTCCGTGACAGCGGCCCGCCAATCGACTCCGCGAAGATCGACGAAATGTTTGACGCGTTTTACAGTACCAAACCCAAGGGCATGGGCCTGGGCCTCACGATCAGTCGTTCCATCATTGAGGCTCACAACGGTCGACTCTGGGCCGCGCCAAACAAGCCTCGCGGCGCAATATTTCAATTCACATTGCCAGCTGAGGAGAAAGCGCAATAATAGCCAGCGTCCGGCCTGCCGGCACAATCGGTTCAACTTGGGGCGCGCGTATGAAGGAGATCGTCTACATCATTGATGACGACGAGTCGGTTCGGGAGGGTCTTTGCGATCTCTTGCGTTCGGTCGGGCTCGGTGTGCAGACCTTCACGTCCAGCCAAGAGTTTCTGGACAGCAAACGGATCGACGCTCCCGGCTGCATTATCCTCGACGTTAGGCTGCCGGGGCGCAGTGGGCTCGAATTCCAGAGCGTGCTTCAAAATTTGAACATCCAGCTTCCCGTGATTTTCATCAGCGCCCACGGCGACGTTCCGATCTCGGTGCGCGCAATGAAATCCGGCGCCATCGAGTTCCTGACGAAGCCGGTGCGTGAACAGGAGTTGCTCGACGCCGTTCACGCCGGGATCGAGCAGGACCGCGCCCGGCGGCAGGAGGCCTTGTCAATTGCCGAACTTCGGGAGCGCTACGATTCCTTGACGCCGCGCGAGCGAGAGATCATGAACCTGGTGGTCACCGGCAGGGTCAACAAGCAGATCGCTGCTCAAGCGGGTCTCAGCGAGGTGACCGTGAAGGTCCATCGCGGGCACGTCATGCAGAAGATGCGGGCGAAATCTCTCGTCGATCTGGTCCGAATGGCAGACAGCCTGGGTGTGACGACAACGCCGACTCGCATGAAATAGCGGTCCTATAAAGTATACCAACGTATAATTGTCCTGGTGCGCATGAATATGCGCCGGATGCGCTCTTTCGTTTTCCCTTAAGGAAGTTGACCAACTTGGCAATGGCGTTGAACCGCCAGCCGCCTCTACTGTCCAACCAAAGGATGGAGCTGGTTACATGATCAAAAGGCAGTATCTGCAATCTTCGCGGATACCCTGTGTGGTCCCCAACGCGTCAAGCACTGCACGCATCAATCATACGTCAACCGCGAGTTCGGAGCCGTCCCTG
>NZ_CAKXZT010000004.1:0-275 GCF_935825525.1 Mesorhizobium escarrei | reverse complement strand
AGCCTCTCGCCCGATCTCCCTCCTTCTGTAAGATCAATCTTAGCGACTGGTCATATCTTTTTTGAATTGCACGATTGCGCAATTCTCATATTGACTATGCAGTCGATTTGACGTATAAGTTCAAAATGAGATTGGGCCTCGGCCGCTAGACCGAAGTTCCTCATCACTCATCAGTTCCCTGCAACCTCGATCCTTTCGAGCGGAGGCTTTCATGCGCCTATCGTACGGCAAATTCCTTTGTGTCTGTCTCGCCGGCCTTTGTCTTGCTGGCTGTT
>NZ_CAKXZT010000003.1:13979-14344 GCF_935825525.1 Mesorhizobium escarrei | reverse complement strand
CGCCTGGACGTCACTGACCTTCTTGCGGACCTGGTACCAGATGTCGTCGAGCTCGCGCTTGGGCGTCGACTCCTTGAGGTAAACGAAAATGGTCGCCTGGCCGGGTTTGGTGTAGCTCTTGACGTAATCGAGCTGGGGAGTCTCCTCGAGCTTCTTCTCGAGCCTGTCGGTCACCTGTGTGAGCATATCGGCGGCGGTGGCCCCGGGCCAAACCGCCTGGACCACCATGGTTTGCACGGTGAAATCCGGATCCTCCTGCCGGCCGAGCCTCTCGTAAGCGCTGATGCCGCCGATGACGCAGACGAGCATGAGGAATACGACGATAGCCCGGTTGTGGACGGCCCATTCCGAAAGATTGAAGCGTG
>NZ_CAKXZT010000003.1:13562-13969 GCF_935825525.1 Mesorhizobium escarrei | reverse complement strand
CTGGACGTTCCGGCGCTGCACCTTGCCGTCACCGCCAATCACCCAGACCTGCGGCTCGTCTCCGGACTGCAGCAGCGCGGTCGGGGGTAGCGTGGTGACCTCCTGGCCTCCTTCGCTTTCGACGCGACCTACGACGACTGCGCCCAGCCGCATCTCTGGCGGCGGCGAAGCCAGTGCCACCTTCACCTGATAGGTGCCGGTCGTGCTGTCGGCCTCGGGGGAAATCTCGCGGATATTGCCGGTGACCGCGACGTCCGGCCGGCCCTGGATCGAAACGTTCACCGCCATGCCGAGCTCTGCCCCGGCGATGTCTTCGCCGGCAACAGCGAAGACCGCCTCGCGCGCGTCATTGCGGGAGATCTCGACGATCATCTGACCCGCGGCCACGACCTGACCAGGGTCCGCGC
>NZ_CAKXZT010000003.1:13096-13552 GCF_935825525.1 Mesorhizobium escarrei | reverse complement strand
CGACGGCGCCTATGTCGACATCGCGCGAGATGATCCGGCCACCGACCTCGAAGCCGACCTCGCTGACATAACGCGACTGGACGCGACCGGCGCCCTCCGCCACCGTGGCGAGCTTGTGAGGCGTCACCACCACTGCCCGCGCCTGCCGCGGAGCTGCTAATGCTGCCTTCTCCTCTTCGGAACAGCCAGCAAGACAAAGGCCGGTGAGACAGACACAAAGGAATTTGCCGTACGATAGGCGCATGAAAGCCTCCGCTCGAAAGGATCGAGGTTGCAGGGAACTGATGAGTGATGAGGAACTTCGGTCTAGCGGCCGAGGCCCGATCTCATATTGAACTTTTACGTCAAATCGACTGCATAGTCAATATGACAATTGCGCAATCGTGCAATGCAAAAAAGATATGACCAGTCGCTAAGATTGATCTTACAGAAGGAGGGAGATCGGGCGAGAGGCTG
>NZ_CAKXZT010000003.1:9304-13086 GCF_935825525.1 Mesorhizobium escarrei | reverse complement strand
GCAGGGACGGCTCCGAACTCGCGGTTGACGTATGATTGATGCGTGCAGTGCTTGACGCGTTGGGGGACCACACAGGGTATCCGCGAAGATTGCAGATACTGCCTTTTGATCATGTAACCAGCTCCGTCCTTTGGTTGGACAGTAGAGGCGGCTGGCGGTTCAACGCCATTGCCAAGTTAATCAACTTCCTTAAGGGAAATCGAAAGAGCGCATCCGGCGCATATTCATGCGTACCAGGGCAATTATACGTTGGTATACTTTATAGGACCGCTATTTCATGCGAGTCGGCGTTGTCGTCACACCCAGGCTGTCTGCCATTCGGACCAGATCGACGAGAGATTTCGCCCGCATCTTCTGCATGACGTGCCCGCGATGGACCTTCACGGTCACCTCGCTGAGACCCGCTTGAGCAGCGATTTGCTTGTTGACCCTGCCGGTGACCACCAGGTTCATGATCTCTCGCTCGCGCGGCGTCAAGGAATCGTAGCGCGTCCGAAAATCGGCAATGAGCTCGGCCTTATGCCGCCGAGTGCGGTCCTGCTCGATCCCGGCGTGAACCGCGTCTAGCAACTCCTGTTCACGCAGCGGCTTCGTCAGGAACTCGATAGCACCCGATTTCATCGCGCGCACCGAGATTGGAATGTCGCTATGGGCACTGATGAAAATGACGGGAAGTTGAATGCCCAAATTCTGCAGCATACTCTGAAATTCGAGCCCGCTCCGCCCCGGCAGCCTCACGTCGAGGATGATGCAGCCTGGAGCATCAGAGCGCTTGCTGTCCAGAAACTCCTGGCTGGACTCGAATGTCTGCACGCCAAGTCCGACCGAGCGCAAGAGTTCGCCAAGGCCCCTCCGAACCGACGCGTCATCATCAATGATGTAGACGAACTCCTCCATCCATGCGCCCTAAGGTTGAGCCGCAGGTTATGGCGGCAGGCCGGACGCTAATTATTATTCCGGTTTCTCCTCAACTGGCAATGTAAACTGGAAAATTGCGCCGCGAGGCTGGTTGGGGACGGCCCAGAGTCGGCCGTTGTGAGACTCGATAATCGAACGACTGATCGTGAGCCCCAGGCCCATGCCCTTGGGTTTGGTGCTGTAAAGGCCTCGAACATTTCGTCGACCTTCGCGGAGTCGATTGGCGGGCCACTGTCACGGACCGCTACCAAAGCCGTATGTGGTGCCACTCGTTCGGTGCTTATGACGAGTTCGCGTGATCCTTTTGGAACCGCTGTCATTGCATCCTTGGCGTTCATTATGAGGTTGAGAACGACCTGCTGTATTTGGACCTGATCGCCCACGATTGGAGGCAGGTTGTCCGACAGCTTGGTGTTCAGCGAGATGGCGCCTCGTTGCAGGTCCGTGGACACCAACGCAATCGTCTCCGAAACAATCTCATTGATGCTCAGCCGATCCCGCCGCTCGGGGGATTTCTTCGCCATCGCCCTGATCCGGTCGATGACCTCGGACGCGCGAAAGGCATCACTGATCATGTGCTCGACGGCCCGACGGGCGGAGACGATGTCGCGCGGATCCGCATCAAGATAGCGAAGACACGCATTGCCGTTGCCGACGAGCCCGGTGAGAGGCTGTCTGACCTCGTGGGCGATCGAAGCCGCAAGCTCTCCCATTGTGGTCATCCTGCTCATATGGGCAAGCTCGGCTTGCGCGAGTTGGAGGGCATTCTCCGCCTGCTTGCGGCTGGTGACGTCGCGCACAAGTGAAAGACGGAACCATTGCTCTCCCTGCTGGAATCGACCGGCGCGAATTTCGACGGGAAATACGCTGCCGTCCTTGCGACAGTGCAGCGTCTCGAACGTCACTGTCTGTCCGGTCTCAACTCGAGCTACCAAGTTGGCGAGCACCTCCTGGTTCAGATCCCCGTCGAACTCGCGCGGGTGCATCCCAATCAGTTCCTCGCGGCTGTAGCCGAGGCTTTCGCAGGCCTGACGGTTAACATCTATGACGGTCAGGTCGTCGGCGTGCAGGAAGAACGCGTCGGTCGCGTGGTCGACGAACGTTCGGAAGCGTGACTCGCTCGCTCGTAATTTTTCCTCCGCCCGCTTGCGCTCGGAAAGATCCAGTACGAAGGCGACAGTCTGGTTTCCGGTTCCTTCGAAGCTCGCCTCGCCAATCAGCACGGATACGCGGCCACCATCCTTTCGCTGGTACTCCTTTTCGAACGGCTGGACGCTGCCGTTCATCTTCAGCTCGGCCCCAGCCTCGGCGTCACGATCGCGCCACTCCGGCGGCGTCAGATCTGCGTCGAGCAGGCGACCCGAGGAGAGTTCGTCGCGGCTATAGCCCACCATCCTGACAAACGCCTCGTTGGCCTCGACAATTCGGCCATCTATATCGCGGATGAAAATCCCGATGATGTTGGCCTCGACCAGACGGCCAATCCGGCCTTCGCGTTCTGCGAGGTCGCGGTAAAGACCGGTAATCTCGAGCGCGCTGGCGGCCTGCGAAGCGAGGAGCTTCAGCACCGCACTGCGGGCCGGCGCGAAGACACGACCGGCCAGATTGTTCTCCAGATAGAGCACGCCGATCAGCTTCGCGTGGTTGATCAGCGGCAAGCAGAGAATGGATCTGGCCGTGTGGTCACGGATGTAGGGATCGGCCGCAAAGGAGTTTTCGGCAGACGCATCGTCGAGGCTTACAGCTTCCCCCGTACGCAGGACGTAGTTGAGAACTGACTCCGGCATCGTTCCCACAGCGGCCGCATCGCGCAGCTCTATGAGCACGGCGTCGCCGCGGGTCGTGGCCTCCGCGGCAATTCGCGGCTCACCACCACGCGACAGGATAAGAAGCCCGCGCTCGGCTCCCGCCTGTTCGATGGCCATTCGCAGCACTGTGTCAATCAGCTTCTCGATGTCGATTTCGCCGGAGACCGCTTGCGACACCTTGATGACGGTAGCGAGGTCGAGACGTTCGACTGGCGCTTCGATTGTGCTCGTCGCAACCGGTGCTGGTTCGTCGTCCCGCAGGCGTGGAGAGAGTTCATCGAGTTGCCGCACCTTGCCCGCAGCTCCCCAACGCAGATAACAGCGACGGGCGTTTTGCAGGTAGAGCTGAGCAATCTGATCGAACCCGCGCCTGCGGTAGAAGGCGGAAGCGCGCTCATACGCGATCGCCTCGTCGTGAGGAAGCGCGTTCGCGTTGGCCAATTGGATGGCCTGTTCATACAAATGCTCGGCATCCAGCGCGTGGTTGCCCAAGCGCGCAGTCTCCGCGTTGATCAACATTGCGCGGCTCGCAAAATTCTCTGGACTGTGCTCGGCCCACTCCTCGATTTGGCGGCGGTGAGCGGCCAAGGCCCTCCGATGTTGGGAACTCTCGGTGGCCGATACTTCGTCGCAGAGTGCGGCCAGCGAGAGGCCTGCATAAAAATGGTATTCCGCCCGCTCGAAAATGGCAGGGGTCATCCACAGGAGGCCTTGTACTTTCGCCGCCGCTGCAAGCGCTGCGACGTGGTCGCCGGCGAGAGCGCGTGCCTGCAGCTTGCGGATCCAGTACAAGCAACTACCCGGCTTGCCGTCGGTCTGACGCTCGAATTGCTGCTCGTCGAATCCTGTGTCGTTGAAGCAGCCGAACACCGGCGTCAGGCCGCGAAGCGTTCGAATGAGCTGAAGTTGCCCGGCAATGAAGCCGACGACGACACCGAACCCGGCCTGGCGGGCGAAAACCAGACCGGCTTCCGCATCGCGTTGAACCTCAGAGAGGGGCTCGCCACTGGCGAGGAGGTAGGTCAGGAGGTTATTGCGGCTCAAGACAGCATAGGT
>NZ_CAKXZT010000003.1:0-9294 GCF_935825525.1 Mesorhizobium escarrei | reverse complement strand
CGGCGCAGGTAGTCGAGGCCGAAAACGATGGCCTGATCGCTTCGACCCAGGCTCATGAAAAGGTCCACACGCAGCCGAGTGACGCGAGCCAAATCAGTGAGGCTGGCGGCACGGCTTGCCAATTCCGCGAGCCGCGCCTGCGCCTCAGCCGGCGCCCCGGCGAGGAATTCGCATTCGGCCCTGTGCAGATTGAGGCCGAAAGCGAGCTCGTACCGGCGCTCCCACGCATCATCCGGCAAGAGACCCGCACCCATGGTGGCATAGGTCAGCGCCGACGCGTACGCCGCCGCTGCCTTGGCACGGCGGGCGGCAACCAGGTTCAGATCGGCGAGGCGCTCGCGCTCTTCGCCCGGCGCAATCAGCATGCTACCGCGGTTGAGCTGGCCGACGATGTCGAAGATACTCTCCTCGAGTGCGTCCGAGGGCGTATACGTCAGCAGGACGCGGCCAATAGCGAGGTGCGCCGCGGCTCGCTCGCTTTCGGGGATCAGCCCGTAGGCGGCCTCTTGAATCCGGTCGTGCAAGAACCGGTACGCCCCCTGTTGCCGCAGCACCAGCCCGGTCCGTACCGCAGCCCAAAACACCGTGTGAACCGCTTCTTCAGGTTCGCCTCTGATCAGCGTCAAGGTGCCCACTGTCGCTCGACTGCCGAGGCAGGCCAGTACGTTCAAGGCAATCTGGGTCGTGGTTGGCAGGCGCCGCAGCTTGCTCAGCATGAGATCCGCGACGTTATCGGTATAGCCTTTGGCGCGTATGCCCTCGAGGTCCCAATCCCAGCGCCCCTGCGCACGATCCAACCAAAGCAGCCCTTCATCCGGCAACGTGCTCAGGAACTGAAGGGCAAAGAACGGATTGCCCGCGCTCTTCTTGTGCACCAGCCGCGCAAGCGGCTGGACGCGACCGCTCCGGCAATGAAGAGCATCGGCGAAAATCCGGACCATTTCTTCCAGCCTGAGCGGCGCCAGCGGGATCTCCCGCACCAGCCCCCCGGCATCGCGAATCGCGGCCAGCCGACGAATCAGCGGATGGGTGGGTGTGACCTCGTTGTCGCGATAAGCGCCAATCAGCAGCAGGTGACTCATATCCCGTTGCGTGCAAATATCCTCAAGCAGGTCGAGCGTCGCGGTGTCCAACCATTGGAGGTCGTCCAGAAACAGCGCCAGCGGATGCTCCGCTCGGGCGAACACTCCGAGCAGTCGCCTGATGATCAAATGGAAGCGGCGCTTTGCATCTTGCGGCGGCAACTCCGCGACCGGCGGCTGTGGACCGATAAGCGCTTCGAGCTCCGGGACGAGCGTTTCCATCAGCCGTCCGCTCGCGCCCAAAGCTTCAATCAAGCCGGCGCGCCAGGGCACAAGCTCAGCTTCGCTCTTGCCCAGTAGGGGCCGGATGAGGCCCTGCAGGGCCTGTGCTAAGCTCGCATAGGGAGCGTCGCGCTGGTTCTGGTCGAATTTGCCGGATGCAAACAGCCCGCTAGACGGCACGAGAGCACGGTGGAGCTCGTGTACGACCGTGGACTTGCCAGCCCCGGCGTGGCCCGACACCAACACCAGCTGCGGCTCGCCGCCCGCAACAACCCGGTCGAAGGCGGCAAGCAGGACAGCGATCTCACGCTCGCGCCCATAGAGCCGCTCAGGAATCAGCAGCTCGTCGGCCAGATCGTGCGTCCCAAGCGGAAATTCACCGATCCGCCCTCGGCTCTCCCATTCAAGCAGGGCCCGCCGCAGATCGGCCTCCAGCCCGCCGGCCGTCTGGTAGCGCTCCTCGGCATTCTTGGCGAGCAGCTTCATGAGGATTGCCGAGACAGCGCGGGGCACCTTCTTCATCCGCTCGGACGGTGGCACCGGGCGCTTGGCAATGTGGCAGTGCACCCACTCCATCGGATCGGAAGCGGTGAACGGCAGCTTGCCGGTGAGCGTCTCATAAAGCGTGACGCCGATCGCATAAAGGTCGCTACGGGCGTCGACTGATCGGTTCATGCGGCCGGTTTGTTCGGGCGCCATGTACGCGAGAGTACCGGCAATGACCTCGGGAGGCTCGGACGCCTGGCGCTCCCGAGAAAGACGCGACGCCACGCCGAAGCCTGTGAGCCGAACCTGGCCCTCTGCCTCGTTCACCAGGATGTTCGCCGGCTTGATGTCCCTGTGAACTAGACCACGCTCGTGAACCTTGCCGACCGCCGCGGCGATACCGATGGCAAGACGCAGGAAGAGCGGGAGCTCGGTCGCCATCCCCTGCTTTCGCTCCGCGATCAGCTGGCGGAGGGGCACGCCGCCGCAGTCGTCCAGGATCAGCGCGCTGCGGTTATTCTCGTTGATGAATTCCAGCGGCTTCGCTGCCCACGTACCGTCGAGCTCGTCTCTCAGGCCATATTCGTGCGCCAGTCTGTCGAGGCTGGTGCGGCTGGGGTGCTCGGCCGCAAGCCGCACCACCAGGACAGGCTGCGGCCCCGCCTTCTCGTCCTGGCGTGTCTGCCGTGTGAGGATGCGATAGCCGTCATCCCAGGTAGCTTGTACCGCGTCAGGCTGAGCTAGGGTCGACGTCGTCAGCCGGCCAGGAGCGGCTAGACGCTCCTGTCTGCCTGTGCTTTTCCTGGCGCTCCTCTTCGGCCCGCCTTGGACGGTATCGTCCATCTTCACATCGCTCGACTCGAGACTGCCCGCGTCCTTCTTGGACCACGGGCATCGCAGTTCTAGTCAGGCTTCACCCACTTCCCTCTCGTGTCAATGTGCCCACTTCTTGGGGCGCCCAGCAAAGCCGATCACATCTATCGCTGATCTTCATCCCACGCCCACGTTCCGTTCGCAGAGTATGCTTTTCGACCAAGGCCTACGAAAAACAGGGCCGCGAAAGCGCTGTTCTGCCCTTTTGAGAGGGGCCGCGCCGGCAGGGGAGGTTTTTTGCGGTCAAGAGGCACACCGGCGCGGCAAGTAGGCCCCTGGTGGGAGGACGCTGGATTTCAGGAGCCGTTGCAAGGTTTACCCTGCCTCGACTACTCTGGGTATTATGCCGAGGTATAACCGCTTAGCCGTTTTGGCAGAACTCCTAAACCAGTTGCCTCCATCCGCCTGCGCTACCTCATCGGCTGCGTGTCGCACGCCGCTGCATCGCCGTGCTGGAGGATACAGGGGCGATTTGCCTGTCGGCGAACCTGTGGAATCGTCCCAGACGCGTATGTCGCCGGGGAAGCCACTCACTTCGGCTGTGGCCAACCATTGCGTAGGCACGCCCTCAGTAGGTTGCGGAATTGCCGCCCCGACGACTCGTGCTACCAGCGCGGGTTGCGCAGGACCGGCAGCACTCGTCGAGATTCGTCCAGCACTGCGCGCCGTGCATATGCCGGGCCAGGGCCACGCATATAGTGAAGTTCCGGTCGATATCGCGGCGTCACGAAGTCGTGAATGGCGGAGAAGCACTGTGTGAGCAGAACGCGGAGTTCCATCGCGATAGTTCCTTTCCTCTCGCCAACAGCTCAGTAGGCTGAGCAGGCCGAGATTGCTGGCAACCACAGGTCGACTGTCGTGCCCTGACGAGCAGTGTTGGCCAGTGTGAGCCCACCCTCCAAGCTCTCCATGAGTTGTTTGACGATCGCCAAAACGAGACTGGTCCTATTGGTCTGGGTCGAGAAGTGTGGATGTCCCACCATACTCGGCGCCTCTGGAGAGATGCCCCGATTTGCGACCGAAAGGCGGATCATCAGCTTACGCGGTCCAGCCAGGCTGACAGGCGGCAACTCCGGCGCTGCCGCAATGGTGATTTCGCCACCCTCAGGCATCGTGTCGCGCGCATTGAGGACAAGATTGAGGAGGGCGCAGCTCCACAAACGGCTGGTCGACAAAAGCCAGCGGAAGGCTATTGGCGATATCAACTTCGAGGCTGATGCTTGAAGGCAAAACACTTTCAAGTGCCGCCTCCAAGAGCGAGATCATCTGGTGAATGTCAACCGGTTCCGGCCTTGCCTGACGCGGGCTCGTAAAGTCGAGAAGTTCCCGAGCAAGTATCTTGGCACGAAATGCGCAGTATATCGCACCGTCGAGCTTCCTAAGCTGCCTGGACGTGCCGGCGCGGCGGGCTTGCAGCTCTTCGAGAATGGTCAGGACCGGCGTCAGCAGACTGTTGAAATCGTGCACTATGGACGAGAGACACAGGGGCGGTACGGCCGCCGAAAAGGGAGCAACGGGCTCCTCTAGTCTTCGATCACTGGATTGCGAGGACGTGTACCGCACGCTTCTCTCCGTCAAGGCAGTTCAGGGATATTCTTCCCCGCCAAATGTTGTTACTCATTAGGAAGTCCGATCGCTATTATTCTGAGGTATACGGCTCTAGCCTTTTGATACAGAGAAGCGAGTCTCTGGGCGGCTACTGCATGAACCATCCATGGCTGACCACCATCGACTGGCCAGTCAGCGCGTTTGATGGGAAGGCTGCCAGGAACAGCGCTGTTTCCGCAACGTCCTGGACGGTCGTGAACTCGCCGTCGACCGTCTCTTTCAGCATCATGGTCTTGATCACGTCCGCCTCGGAGATCCCAAGCTCGCGCGCCTGCTCCGGGATCTGTTTGTCGACCAGCGGCGTGCGCACGAAGCCGGGGCAGATCAGGTTGGCGCGCACGCCGTGCGCGGCACCTTCCTTGGCCACGACCTTCGCAAGGCCAACGAGGCCATGTTTGGCGGTGACGTAGGGCGCCTTGAGCGGCGACGCCTCCTTGGAGTGCACGGATCCCATGTAGATGATGCTGCCGCCCTTCTGCCTGTACATCTGCCGCAAGGCGGCACGGGTGGTCAGGAAGGCTCCGTCCAAATGGATGGAAAGCAACCTCTTCCATTTGTCGAACTCGAACTCGACAAGCGGCGCCACGATCTGGACCCCGGCGTTGCTGATCAGGATGTCGAGGCGCCCGAAGGTTTCGATCGCCTGCGCCATTCCGCTTTCCACCTGCTCCTCGTTGCTGACATCCATGCCAACCCCGAGCGCGCATTCGCCCATCGGATCGATCTCGGACGCGGCTTTTTGCGCAGCGTTCTGATCAAGATCCGCGATGACCACCTTCGCTCCCTCGCGGGCGAAGCTGAGCGCAATCTCCTTGCCGATGCCGCTCGCGGCTCCAGTGATCACCGCCACCTTGTTGAGGAGCCGGCCACCCCCGCTAGCGTGCTTGTAAGATGAAATTTCATTCTGCGAATGCATGGGTTCTTCCTTTCCGATAGTGAGGCTCGGCTTCCGCAAGGTAGTCGTGGACGACCTTCCCGAGCGCGAGCGTGAGATCGGCGACGATGTGAACCGCCGAAACGACTTCCAGCACCGGCAGCTCGGCGACTGGGGCCAGGGCGTGGGACCAAAGGTTCAGGGCTGCCGGACCAGTCCACGCACCTCTGAGCTCGACGTCCTCCAAGTGATATTCCACGAGCTCGCAGATGCGCGGCGTGCCGTCGACATGCGGTATGATTTTGAGGAGGAAGTTCGGTTCGGCGAGCGAGGCCTTTACGCTCGCGAGGTCCGCGGCTCGGTGCTTGTAGCCCATGGTACCAGTCGCGACCCGGACCGGGCCGTAGTCGAGCGTGCCCACCAAAGTGTCGGTTTCGGTCCGAAGAGTCGGACTTGCGAGCTTCTTGGGAAAGCCCCACAGCTCGCGCCCGCCGGCAATCGGCGGATGGTCGTTGAGAAACATGCAGTGGGTGTAGCTGCCCTTGCGTCCGCGGAACGTGACCGGGATGACTTGCCCGCTTTCCGTGTAGTCGCCGAAGCCGGTCGAGTCCGGCATGCGAATGAACTCGAATTTCACGAGAGCTTCGCGCACCTGAAGCGGCTCCGGCACGAGGTCGCGCAGTTTCTGCGGATCGGTGCGATAGGTGATGATCAGATACTCCCGATTTCGGAAGCGATACGGGCCGGCCGGATAGGCCGGGCTGGTCAGGGGCATGGCGAAAGCGCTCGCCCGGACAGTGTCTTGCTGCATGTCTGAAATTCCTTTGGGCTGGATCAAGCGGTTCGCTTGCGTTCAGAAGGACCAGGCTGGCCCCGCGACGGGGACGTCAGTCTTTTTGCGGTGACTACCTCTATTCCTGCCCGTCGGCAGCAAGGTCATAGGTGCTAACCCCGTCCTGATTGTCCGGCCGACGGAGCGCTTCTGGATGGCGCAACGTGCGCAAAGCGTCGAAGTAACCAGCCCGCCAATGCTCTTCCATGGACAGCCGCGAGAATTCGTAGTCCTTCGAGTGGGTTTCATACTGCTTCGAGCCGTAGATCAGATGGACCAGCTTGTAGACCTTGTGGTCTGCAATTGAGCTCAGCATTCTCGCCTCCTCGCTGCCCAAAAGGTCCGCGGGCAGTTTTGCCAGAAGGTTCGCGAGCGTGTGTCGGGCGCGCTGGTACTGCTTGAACTGATCGGTATGGGCGCGCGTTCGGCTCGAATACTGGATTTCCTTTTGCCGTGCCGCGACATCGGCCAGATTTCGGGGAAGCTCGCCGCGCTCGCTCCAGAGGTCGACCTGGAAGGCAATCGTGTCCTGCCGCGTCCCGTGCTCGACGACCCACTGCAACGGCGTGTTGGAAACAAGGCCGCCGTCCCAGTAGAACTCGCCCTCGATCTCGACCGCAGGGAAACCGGGCGGAAGCGAGCCGCTGGCCATCACATGCTCGGGCCGGATCGTATGCGTCTCATTGTCGAAGTAGACGAGATTTCCTGTCCGCACGTTCACGGCGCCGACACTGAAACGCATGCCGCCCGCGTTGATCCGGTCGAAGTCCACAAGCCGCTCCAGAGTACTCTTGAGGCGGTTGGTGTCGTAGAAGCTCGTGCTTTCAATTGAGCCACTTGGGTACAACCAGGGAACGGGCTGTCGCAGGCTGAAGAAGCCTGGGGCCCCGGCGACGAGCGCGCAGGCTGCGCTGAATTGATTGAAGAGCGCGCGCGGCAGATTGCCCTTCGGAGCGAGAGCGTCTGCGGCGACAGCCCAGTCGAAAAGTGGATTGGCGGTGATCTCCCGCCAGAAGGTCCGCAGTTTCTCAACGCGTTCGGCCGGCTCGTTTCCAGCGATGATCGCCGAGTTGATGGCGCCAATAGAGACGCCGGCAACCCAATCTGGATGAATGCCGGCTTCCGCAAGGGCTTCGTAGACGCCGGCCTGGTAGGTTCCGAGCGCACCGCCGCCTTGCAACACCAGCGCAATGCATTCGAAGGGCAGACGTCGTTCTGCCGTTCGGAAATCCTTTTGGGGCTGAAAGTTCATCGAATGCTTTCCTTCTCACCGAGCGTGACCTTGCGGCCCTTCGCCGTCCGCATGTGGACCGGCTTCAATTTCAATTTGCACTAATATGTCAAAACGACTATATCGTCAATATGAGAATTGCATAACGGTGCAATTGCAAAAAAAGGGCATGGACGAATGGCAAAAGTCGATTTGGCGCGCAGGGCGGAGATCGGGCGTGAGAAGCGGGCGCGAACGCGTGCGCAGATCGTGGAGGCAGGGGCGACGCTCCTTGGGGGGCGTACGAACGAGGCGATCACGGTGGATGCTGTCGTTGAGGCTGCGGGCGTTGCCAAGGGGACCTTCTACTATCACTTCAAGAGCATCGGAGATCTGGCGGCTGCGGTGGGGGCCGGGCTCAGTCAGAGCTTTGATGAGCTGCTGTCGCCTGCCAGGCTCGAGCGGCGGGATCCGATTGAGCGCCTCTCTTTCGCGTTCATGAAATTCCTGGAGAGAGCGAGCGCGGATACGGACTGGGCCCGCCTTGTCATTCAGAGTTCGCAATCACCCATTGAGTTCGGCATGGGAGTCCGCGCGAATCTCAAGGCGGACATCGAGGAAGCGATTGCCCAGGGCCGGGTGAGCGTGCGCGACGTAGAGTTGGCTGCCGACATCGCAATTGGAATATGGCTGGAGGTGACGCGCGGAATTGTTGCGCGAGGTCCCCGGCCCGGAACGACCAGCCAAGCGCTCGACGCGACGCTTCGAGCTCTCGGCCTCGGCCAGCGCTGAATAGGGTTGGATAAAGCATCTCGGCCGGACGCATGTTTTGATGGACAACGCACCTTATGAAAGCCTGAGGTGCGCCCCTTCGCGCTCGTCGCAACGTCTCGACTGTGGTGTCAGGGCAGCAGCAGCACGCGCCCCGGCTGTCTTTTCCGGACGTGGTCAAAAGCCACGCCTGCTGCGGCGAGCGGCTTGCACAGCCCGATCGGCAGGCTGACATGGTTGTGTTCGACGAACTGGCGCAAATCATCCAGTGCTGCCTTGTCCGGCTTGAAGAGGACCCATGTGTAATTGTTGGCGCCCTCCGGCAGCGCGCGTCGGTGATCCTTCTTTTGCGAGACTGTCTTTAGCATACCGCGCAGCCAGCCAAGCCGGTCGAAGTTCCCTAACATTGGGTGCACGGTGGTTGCGTGACCGAGCGCACCGTCGCGCAGACAGCCTAGCAATGCGCGATCATCTTCCCAGGTGGCGAAGTTGAGAGTTGCGTCAAAAGTACGCCCCAGGGAGCCGAACAACTTGTCTGTTTGCTCGACCACTTCGCTGGCACCCGCCTCAAGACACACTTTGCTGTTTGACCTCCGGGCAATCGCCGTAACTCTCGCGCCCCATGAGGAGAGCATCTGCGTTGCTAACGTTCCTAATGCGCCGGCGGCACCGTGGACCAGCACGTTCTTTCCGGCGGCGTTCTCCCGGGAAAGGCCCGCGCCGCGTACAGCCAGCCACATTGTCGTGAAGCTGTAGGGAATTGCCGCGAGCGGGTGAAGGTCGAGGCCTTCCGGAACGGCCAGCACGTGGACAGCCTTGACCAGCACATGGCTGGCGTGGGTCCCTTCGGTTGAAGCAGGCTTTACGCCGTAAACTCGATCGCCGATCTTGAAGGTCACCACACGGGAGCCTACCGCCGTAACCGTACCCGCAAAGTCGTTGCCGAGCACTAGCGGAAACGTGCCGGCTCCGATCAGCGATAGGAGCTTCCGGCCATAGCCTTCGGAGCGGCGCACATCGATCGGGTTGACGGAAGCTGCGGTCACGGCGACTTCGATTTCAACTGCCGCCGGCCTTCGCCTTACTAATTGATGAACTGTAAACCCGTCCGAGCCGCCAGGCCCGAGGCACAAAGCTGCAGCGCCGGATGTCATGCCCTGGACCTCCCTGCCTTGCCGAGGTCGGCGCCGACACACTTCAACGCAGCTGCGAACCCGTCGCACCGGCTACGGAGCACGTGCGACCCTGGAGCTTGAGATACGCTTGTCACTAGTCTTTCCTCCTGGCTGGCAAAGGCCCACCGATGCTGATAGTTGTACAGTATGGTCAAAACGAC
>NZ_CAKXZT010000002.1:3487-24897 GCF_935825525.1 Mesorhizobium escarrei | reverse complement strand
AGACCCTGGCCCGCGATGGCCAAGTGAAGAGAATAGGCGCTGCGTCGGTTCCCGAGTCGTGGACGATCTGAGCGAAACGAAACACGGCGTCGGCATATGAGTTGTTGTAGCCGTGCACGAAAATGAGCACCTGTCGCTTTGCGTTTCGGTTCTTGCGGAACCAATCGAAGACCTGCCTTTCCGTTGCGACTTTTTCGACCCCGACCATGGCAGGGATCAGGGGGAAGGCGTGAAGGCCACTGGATCTGACCGATCTTTCGGTTTCGATCCGGAGGTATGGTGACAGTGACGCTGTCCAACGAGATCGCCGTTCCGCGCTCGCCTGAATAAAGTCGGCCAGCGTCCTTTGACGGTTTGCGTGTCGTGGCGACCAGTAGGTTAACGCGCGTGACCTCGCCGGCGGTGACTGCGGGAGGTTCGAGCACGTTCTCCGCTCGGGTCGCGCAGCCGTTTGCGAACAAGCAAAGGGTCAGCAGGATCGGGAGCACCCAATGAAGGCTTCCTCGATGCCCCGGCTGACAACGACGTGATTGAAAAGTTAAAGCACAAGTTGGCATGCCCTGTTTCGGGAAAAGCACGGCGAGCCGAACACCACGAGCTGGAGCCAGTCGACCGGCCTCGTGAAGCGTCCGGCGGAAAGGTTTCGCCGAACCGCCGTGCTCAAGGCGGACGGGAGATTCGCCAGGCGTGCGAGGACGGCTGTTCGAGGTGGCGGAGGCCGGAATAGCATCGATATCTCTCGGTTTACCGATCCGCGGTCGGTTGCCCGCGACCTCGTTTGCAAACACTGTTGTACATATAGTCAAATTGACTATATAGTCAATATGAATCTCGCAGCGGGTTGCGAGCCTCGGCCTTACAGGACGTTCCCGGCAGCGATGGTCGTAAACCGCGCAACAGCGATCGCCTGGCGCTGACCGCCAGCATCATGGCCACCACGACATCCAGCTTGGGCAACTGATGACCTGCCTGTCGTCCGCATCCATGTCGCTTGTTGAGGAAGCGCAAGCCCGCGGCGGCCATGTCGGGACTTGCTATCTCGCGGCCAGCGAAGGAGTTCTGTGCGGGCGTCAGATTGTCGAACAAGGCAAAATTCTGATGGACCGTCTCGATGCGGGCAAATCGGGCATCCGCCGGCGACCGAGCCAGCCCCCTAGTCGCTGTCACGAACAACGAGTTCCAGCGGCCAGACCTCGCGGATGATCTTTGCGCCCTCCGGCCCCGCGAGGGCCGGCATAGACTCTAAGAGCATTTCCGCGAGCCGCTGGCCTAGCGGCTCCAGAGCGGGCCGAAAGCTGGTCAACCTCGGCGAATAGTAACGGCATAGCGCTGTATCGACGATGACAACGACAGCGATGTCCTTGCCGGGCTGCAAGCCCATCTCGACCAGCGCCCTGCAGCCGCCGAGCGCCATCGCATCATTGTTGAAGATGATCGCGGTCGGCACGTCTTTTGACTGCATCAGTTTTGGCGTTACTTCATAGCCGCCGGACTCGTTGATGAAACCGGCCGCGATCATGCTAGGGTCGAAATCGATGCCGTGGCTTTTTAGCGCCTTGCGATAGCCAGCAATGAACAAATAGCCGAAGTTCAGGTTGAGCAACGGCCGCACCGCGGCAATACGCCGATGGCCGCGCGCAACGAGGCGATCGACCGCGTCGGAGCCTGCCTTCTCGAAATCGAGATCGAGAGACGGGTAGGATCGGCCACCGGACTGGCTGCGGCCGAGCGTAGCGAAAGGGAAGCCAACCTCAGTCAAATAGTCGATGCGCTCGTCCTCGCGGCGGGTCCAGGCGAGCACGACGGCGTCGGCGCGGCGCGCCTCGACAAGCCGGCGCAGACGCTCGTGCTGGTAGTCCCCCGGTCCGCCCATCACCACCATCAGGTCGATGCCGTGCTCAGCGAGCTTGGCCTGCAAACCTGTTAGGAACGGAATGAAGAACGGCTCGCCATACTGCTGGTCGCCCGGATGCGGCTGCAACATGAAGGCAATCGACTGGGTGGCCCCGCGGCGAAGATTGCGGCCCGACTGGTTCGGGGAGTAGTTCAACTTGCGCGCGGCATCGAGCACGCGCTGGCGAGTTTCAGCGTTGACATCTGCCCGGCCGTTCAGCGCGCGTGAAACCGTGCCGATAGAAATGTTCAGGTGCCGCGCAAGATCGTGAATGCTGGACGCCAAAGGCAAATCTCCCCGGGTTCCGGCTAGCGTTCGCGAACGTTCCGGCCAAGTCGATTTTGCGAACTCGCAAAAACCCGGTTGACATCCTACCGCACGAGGTGTGTTGTCGTAAACGTTTACGGAAAACTTTACGCAAAACCGTGAATGCCGGCCATGGAGGGGCCGCGCGGGAGGAGCACTGGGATGATCAATGTCGTCCTGGTCGGCTGCGGAGCCATGAGCAAAACTTGGCTCGATGCCGCCAGACAGGTTCCCGGTATTGCAGTGGTCGGCTTGGTCGATCTCAATGCCGACCGGGCGAAGGCGCGGGCGCGTGAATAGAGCTCAACGGCGTCGCCATCGGCACGAACCTCGACGCCGTCCTTGATCAGACCAAGCCGCTCGCCGTGTTTGACGTGGTCGTTCCCGCGGCGCGCCGCGAGGTCGCGTTCTCCGCGCTCGCGCATCATTGCCATCTCTTGACCGAAAAACCGCTCGCCGATACCCCGGCCAACGCACGCGCCATCGTCAAGCGTGCCCGGCAGGCAGGCCGCGTTCACGCCGTCGTGCAGAACCGCCGCTACGTCGCAAATGTTCGGCGCATCCGGCGCTTTCTCGATTCCGGCGCGATCGGCGCGCCGACCAGCATTCACGCCGACTTCTTCGTCGCGCCGCATTTCGGCGGCTTCCGCGAGGAGATGCGTCATGTGCTCCTGCTCGCATGGCGGTCCATACCTTTGACGCCGCGCGCTACATGGTGAACGGCGATCCGAAGCGCGTCTTCTGCCTCGAATGGGAACCTGCCAACTCTTGGTACACGCAGGGCTCGTCCGCAACCGCCGTATTCGAGTTCGGCGGCGGCAAAGTCTTCACCTATTGCGGCAGCTGGTGCGCCGACGGGTTCCGCAGCAGCTGGGAGGCCGGCTGGCGCATCATCGGGGATCGCGGCAGCCTCATCTGGGACGGTTTTGACGAGCTGCAGGCAGAGGCTGCGCGCCCGGTTCGCGAAGGCCTCTTCGACCGGGTCGAGCCAATCGCCGTGCCGCCGCTCGACGAGAGCGACCGCATTGGGGGCCATCTCGGTGTCATCCAGGATTTCGTACGCGCCGTGGAAAGCGGCACCGATCCGGAGACGCGCGGCGCTCCTGACCCCAAGATTCGTAGTTAGAAAACTACGTCCCGGGAGGCAGAGCGCGGTACTGCGATACTGGCTTCTGCGTAAACGCGTTCAACTTTATTGTCCACGACCACGTTAATCGACAAGGCACCGCAACTGTCCCGGTAATCCGCCCATTGCCAAGGAAACACTGCATGTCAGTTGCCCGCTTTGGGTTGACGGGCAAATCTGGGGTGAAAGCCGAACGGCGGCGATTGTGATCCCAACGGTTGTGGCCATTCTAGCCGTCGGCTTCTGGTATCGCGTCGAATTCGCGCGCCTGTTACCTGCCACACTTCGACCATTCTCATCGTATCGAGGTGCTTGTTTGGTCAATCCCGCTGTCCCAGGTCAGCCGATGAACTTTGCGCTGTCAAGCAACGTGTTTGACGCCTGACGTGCCGCGTCGGTCCCGCCCCGATCCAAGCGGACCTGTCGTCTATGAGAAACTTGCCTGTCTCGATCAGGCACATCTCTCTGCGTTCCTGCCTACACCTTGGTATCGCATCACAGACGATGTGTATCGCATCGCAGACGTTGGGTAGAATAGATTTGCGGCCCGGATCGGGGCAGTTTCTTCTTCGCAAGCCATCACGGTCATCGAGTGTCGCTCGCTCCTTCGCTCGCCCCTCCCCAATGCGACCGTGCAGGTCGACCCGATGATCGTGATGGTGAGCCCGATGTTCAAAGGCACGCACTATGGATGGATACGATGAGCAAGGATGGACTTTTTTCCGTTGGCGGAGCCCGTTGCGACGTCTACTTGGCTGGCTTAGACGCCGCAGTTGCAGCCGGACGGCCTCTCGCTGCTTCGGCCACGAGCCGAAAGCAAAACTTTCCCGCCTCCGGGACGCCGCACGGCATCGCAGCCACGCACCAGGATCAGGTGAACGCCGACCTGCTCGCCTTCATCTCAAACCACGATCACGCGTCGTCAGCAATTCCGTGGATGAGCCAATGACAATCTTTGGCAACCTTTCGCGCGGCTTGAACCGCATGCCAAACGTTGTGCGCTCGCGTAGCCGAGCGGTGGCCCGAGTGTTTGTTCTGTCGGCTTATGTCTCGGATTGTAGAGCCGAATCACTGCGCTATCGAGCTAGCGCGCTGGCATAGGCGCGGAACACACGCTGCCGTGCCGTACGAATGGCCACGGCCTTCCCCGGTCATTTCACTCACGAAATCGACGGCACGCCCAGAGAGAGAGTCCCCAGTCGACCAACGTGGCGCAACTTGCCCCGAATGACCCGGTTGGAACGGATTGTGTGCATGCTCAATTTGGCGGCTCACGTCTCGCCGTACCTCCCCTCCTCTAGAAACTCCTGCACGGTCCGTTTGACCTCGTCAGATGGAGGGGCCACACCATTTGCCAGCGCCCTTGCTGAGGAGTGAGCCGACCGGTGGTTGACCTGCATCGAGTACTAGCCGCCTACCACAGTAACTAGCTGAGCGTTTTGAGAACCCTGATCTGCTCCAGGGCAACTCTGAGCAGTTTGGGCGCGAGATCGCGCGTCATCTCACGCAGTTCGGCTTCGAGCTTGGCCCGCTCCTGTGAGGGCCGGAACGCTTGCTCGTCTTCGAAATTGGGGTGCAGGAGATGCAGGCGTGGCCGAGAAGCCGTCAATCACCGAAACATTGCGACGAACCTCTGACCAACTGAAGAGGATCCGGAAAGCCGTCGCCAATGGCAATCACGTCGACCAGATGCAAGAGGTCGATGCCCTGGTGGGCCTCGCCAAAGAAATGGCCGACCGGCAACTGGCCGGGTTAGAAAGCCCGGCAGATGGAAACGATGGCTCTGTGCAAGACCGTGACGATGCACCTTGTATCGCGAAAGCATGCAGCGTTCAGGCATGCCTGAGGACGTCATAGGGGCGACGGAGCCCTATGTCTGGGAATCCGAAGCGGACGGAACGCTGAAGAAAGCGCGGCCCTACACCCCGGAGTACCGTCACGAGGTCGAAGGCGACATTGCCGAGGCTTCGGTGGAATTCATAGAACGCGCATCCAAGACAACGCAGCCGTTCTTTCTTTATGTGGGGTGGACCCACACCCACTATCCGACGCTCCCGGCGCAGGAATTCCAGGGAAAGTCACGGATAGGAGCCTATGGCGACGCGGTGATGGAGCTTGATTTCCGCACCGGCCAGGTGCTCGACGCGATCAAGGCTGCCGGAAACGAGGATAATACGATCGTGATTTGGGTCTCCGCAACGCGGCGGCTCCGACAGCCGGCCCGTTCGACTCGCGCTACGGCTTCAACGGCCCCTTCCGCGGCGAGCTCGGCGACGCGCTGGAAGGGTCGGTCCGCACGGTGGGCATGATCAAATGGCCAGGCCGCATCGCGCCTCGCGTCAGCAACGAAATGGTGTCGGTGCATGACTTCCTGCCGACGCTGTCAAGCATCATCGGCGCAAAGCTTCCGACGGACCGGCCGATCGACGGCGCGTGCTTCACCGGCAGCCAGGAGAAATCCAGCCGGGACAGCCTGATCACTTTCGTTGGCGACGAGATCGCGGGCGTGCGGTGGCGGGCCTTTCCCTGTATCCGAAGCAATTCGGGATGGCAGGCGGAAACCCGTCGATGACCAGCCTCGCCGGCAACCGCATGAAGATGAACGGCTTTCCGGCGATCTACAACATCGAGGCCGATCCGCGCGAGGAGGTCAATGTCGTCGGCACGGCTGCATGGGTCATCGGCCCATATCTGAGGATAATCGGCGACTATCAGAAAACGCTGGCGCATACGCAGGCACAACGCCAGAATGAAGGCCGCGGCGAGGAGCAGGGCGCGACTAGTTCCCAGTTAATCCGGTAGATCATCGATCGTCTGCCGACATATCCGCGCCATTGCCTGCACAACCGCCAAGGCTGCCATTGTGCGTTTCGTTCTGCCTCCGTTGCGATAGTTGCCGTTCCGCTTGCCTTCAGGTGCGCCACCGGCCGCACCGTGCATGCGACAGACTGCGCTGCCCCTCACCGCTGGCGATCGACACTGGCAACCCGTCCGCTTCGACCGAGCATGACACCGAGGCGCTAGGTTCATGAGGTTGACGTTATTTTTTTCCGTCACCCTGCCCCCCATTGAGCACGACAGCGAAAGTGTTGTCGCGCCGTCGCACTGTCTCCTTGATCGCGAGCTGGAGCTATCACCCACAAGCGGCGCGCTCGCCCATGTACTCGAAGCGAACGAGATTGGAGCAATTCGGCTTCGCCGTTCTCTCGAAGCACTGCGCTTGGACCGGCAGCGGTCGCCGAATTCGCCAAAGCGCTGCGCAGTTGTTGAACTCACGCCGCTGCAAAATTCATATTGACTATATGGTCGTTATGACCTAATAGTTCAATATTGGCAGTGCTTGTTAAGGCAACTCACGTGCTGGCCGTTCCGGACGGCCTTGACCTTCACCCACTCGCTACAATCCCGCCCACCTCCCTCAAAAGGCGGCCAAGCCTATTCGAAAAGGAAATTTCCGCATGTCTTCCATCCTTCTTCTGACCTCCAGCCCGCGCGCCGAGTCTCTCTCAACGACGATTGCCGCCGATCTTGCTGAGAAGATCAAGAACCAGCATCCAGGCAGCGTTGTCGTCCGCCGCAACCTCGTCGCCAATCCGCTGCCGCATATCGATGACCTCTTCACCGCCGCAATCCGCAAGCCGGCCGAAGCTCGCACCGCCCAAGAAGCCGAAGCCGTGAAGACCTCGGATGCGCTGGTCGACGAGCTGCTCGCCGCGGATACGCTGGTTATCGGCACCGGTCTCATCAACTTCAACATTTATTCGTCTCTGAAATCATGGATCGACAACGTCGCCCGCGCCGGCCGTACATTCAGGTACACCGAAAACGGTCCGGTTGGCCTCGCCACCGTCAAGAAGGTTTATATCGTTCTTGCCTCCGGAGGCGTCTACTCGCAGGGCCCGGCCGCCAGCTTGAACCACGCGGTTCCTTACCTCAAGGCAGTTTTCGGCTTCCTAGGCATCACCGACATCGAAACGATCTATGTCGAAGGTCTCGCCTTCGGGCCTGAAGCTGCAGAGAAGGCGATCGGAGCCGCCAAGGCCCGCGCCGAAGAGCTCGCTCTGGCCGCCTAAAAGGCATGGGGTGTGCGGTTGATGAAGCCATCGTCGCTGTCGCTCGCAAGATCGCCTAGAAGCTAGCGCTCCCTAGGACCGTGCGGCACGCCGGTGCTATCAACGATCAATAGCCCGCCGCCCCCGCGTCTCGATTTCTCGCGCGCCAGCCCAGAGTGCAGGTCTTTACTGAAGCTTTGCAGCAGCTCCGAGGACGCAGCGAATTTCGTGTGCTGCAACGGGTCACCACTCTGAAGCAAGCTCATGTCGAATACGCGCACCCCTGCCTGTTCGAGGATTGGAATGATACGGGGGTCATCGATTACGAAGGCACCGACCCGATCGACATTGCCGGCTATTAGCTTTGAGACCGCAAGCGCCTTATCGTCGCGGGAGATCAGAACAGTGATGGGGGGAGACCTTTTTCCAATCGATATGATCTGCGTTCGAAACACGTCGATATCGATATCGGGCGAGGCGAGCACAACCTCACCAAGTTTGCCGTTAAACTCGAGGTCGTTTTTAAATTTGGCTTGCCGTAAGACCTCGGCCGTCAACCAGCCTCCCATTGAATGAGCAACCAGGTGGATCTTCTTGACAGACTGGATCTTAGCAACACTTCGGATCAAACGCTCAAGGTGGTCCCGCGAGAACATCGAGCTTTCGCGATCGCGACCGTACCCAAGGATTTTGCCTTCTGAAGGCCAGGAGAATACTATCGCAGCGCCTGCGAATCCGGTGTCATGAACAAGCTGGGTGAAGCGAAAAATCGCCTCCTGGTAAAGTGTGTTATAGCCATGGATGAAAATTACCGCTTCGCCATCGCGGCTTGCTCCGGCGACGCCTTTGGCAAATTGATCTTCCGTTAAATAAGTTCGCGCCAAGACGGAGAAGTGACGTTCCGGATCGGCAACCCCCGTCGGCCATTCGATTGCGCCTACTTTGTGACTGGGCGGGATCGACATTTGATATCTTTGGTAGTTTAGGGCGAGACTACGATCCGAAGCGGCTCCGAATTCGCCCATTTCACCCGTCAGATTCCTTGAGGTAGCGGTAAAGAGTTCGACGCGCCGTGTATCGCTTGCATCGGTCGCAACAGGGGTGAGCACACTCGCTGCAGGACGGAGTGCGCAGCCATCCAGCGCAATCGCCACAAGCAGGCAGGAAAGCAATCGAAATTCCATCGGTGCCTCAACCCAACTAATGGACGATACATTACCTGCCACGATAACTTTGTGCTAGGCTCCAGACCCAATCAGCGCTGACTGAGACCGAGAGCTCGAAGCGTCGCATCGAGCGCCTGGCCGGTCGTTCCGGGTCGGGGACCTCGCTCAATAATTCCGCGCGTTACCTCAAGCCATATTCCAATTGCGATGTCGGCTGCCAACTCTACGTCGCGCACGCTCACTCGGCCCTGGGCAATCGCTTCCTCGATGTCCGCCTTGAGATTCGCGCGGACTCCCATGCCGAACTCAATGGGTGATTGCGAGCTCTGAATGACCAGGCGGGCCCAGTCTGTGTCCGCACTCGCTTTCTCCAGGAATTTTATGAACGCGAAAGAGAGGCGATCGACCGGATCCGGCCGCTCGAGCCTGGCAGGCGTCAGCAACTCATCAAAGCTCTGACTGAGTCCGGCACCCACCGCAGCGGCCAGCTCTCCGATGCTCTTGAAGTGATAGTAGAAGGTCCCCTTGGCAACGCCCGCAGCCTCAACGACAGCATCCACCGTGATCGCCTCGTTCGTACGCCCCCCAAGGAGCGTCGCCCCTGCCTCCACGATCTGCGCACGCGTTCGCGCCCGCTTCTCACGCCCTATCTCCGCCCTGCGCGCCAAATCGACTTTTGCCATTAGTCATGCCTTTTTTGCTTTGCACCATTATGCAATTCTCATATTGACGATATAGTCGTTTTGACATAATAGTGCAAATTGAAATTGAAGCCGGTCCCCATGCGGACGGCGAAGGGCCGCGAGGTCACGCTCGGTGAGAAGGAAAGCATTCGATGAACTTTCAGCCCCAGAAGGATTTCCGGACGGCAGAACGGCGTCTCCCTTTCGAATGCATTGCGTTCCCAAGAAGCTCGCAAGTCCGACTCTTCGGACCGAAACCGACACTCTGGTGGGCACGCTCGACTACGGCCCGGTCCGCGTCGCGACTGGTACCATGGGCTACAAGCACCGAGCCGCCGACCTCGCGAGCGTAAAGGCCTCGCTCGCCGAACCGAACTTCCTCCTCAAAATCATTCCGCATGTCGACGGCACGCCGCGCATCTGCGAGCTCGTGGAATATCACTTGGAGGACGTCGAGCTCAGAGGTGCGTGGACTGGTCCGGCAGCCCTGAACCTTTGGTCCCACGCCCTGGCCCCAGTCGCCGAGCTGCCGGTGCTGGAAGTCGTTTCGGCGGTTCACATCGTCGCCGATCTCACGCTCGCGCTCGGGAAGGTCGTCCACGACTACCTCGCGGAAGCCGAGCCTCACTATCGGAAAGGAAGAATCCATGAACTTGCAGAATGAGATCTTATCGAAGCACGCCGACGGAGCCGCGGGCCGGCTCCTCAACAAGGTCGCAGTGATCACCGGAGCCGCGAGCGGCATCGGCAAGGAGATTGCGCTCAGCTTCGCCCGCGAGGGAGCAAAGGTGGTCATCGCGGATCTTGATCAGCACGCGGCCCAAAAGGCGGCATCCGAGATCGATCCGATGGGCGAACGCGCGCTCGGGGTTGGCATGGATGTCAGCAACGAGGAGCAGGTGGAAAGAGGAATGGCGCAGGCGATCGAAACCTTCGGTCGCCTCGACGTCCTGGTCAGCAACGCCGGCGTCCAGATCGTGGCGCCGCTTGTCGACTTCGATTTCGACAAATGGAAAAAGATGCTTTCCATCCACCTGGACGGCGCCTTCCTGACGACCCGTGCCGCCTTGCGTCAGATGTACAGCCAGAAGAGTGGCAGCATCATCTACATGGGATCCGTGCATTCCAAGGAGGCGTCGCCGCTCAAGGCTCCCTACGTCACCGCCAAGCACGGCCTCGTTGGCCTGGCGAAAGTCGTGGCGAAGGACGGCGTCCGCGCCAACGTGATCTGCCCCGGCTTTGTGCGCACGCCGCTGGTCGACAAACAGATTCCAGAGCAGGCGCGCGAGCTTGGGATCTCCGAGGCGGACGTGATCAAGGCCGTGATGTTGAAGGAGACGGTCGACGGCGAGTTCACGACCGTCCAGGACGTTGCGGAAGCAGCGCTGTTCCTGGCAGCCTTCCCATCGAACGCGCTGACTGGCCAGTCGATGGTGGTCAGCCATGGATGGTTCATGCAGTAGAGGCCCAGAGAATCGCTTCTCTGTGTCAAAAGGCTAGAGCCGTATACCTCAGAATAATAGCGATCGGACTTCCCACCGAGTAACAACATTTGGCAGGGAAGAATATCCCTGAACTGCCTTGGAGAGAAGCGTGCGGTACACGTCCTCGCAATCCAATGATCGAAGACTAGAAGAGCCCGTTGCTCCCTTTTCGGCGGCCGAACCGCCCCTGTGTCTCTCGTCCATAGCGCACGATTTCAACAGTCTGCTGACGCCGGTCCTGACCATTCTCGAAGAGCTGCAAGCCCGCCGCGCCGGCACATCCAGGCAGCTTAGGAAGCTCGACGGTGCGATATACTGCGCATTTCGTGCCAAGATACTTGCTCGAGAACTTCTCGACTTTACGAATCCGCGGCAGGCAAGGCCGGAACCGGTTGACATTCTCCAGCTGATCTCGCTCTTGGAGGCGGCACTTGAAAGTGTTCTGCCATCAAGCATCAGCCTCGAAGTTGATATCCACAATAGCCTTCCGCTGGCTTTTGTCGACCAGCCTTTCGTGGAGCGCGCTCTCCTCAATCTTGTCCTCAATGCGCGCGACGCAATGCCTGAGGGTGGCGAAATCACCATTGCGGCAGCGTCGGAGTTGCCGCCTGTCAGCCAGGCTGGACCGCGTAAGCTGATGATCCGCCTTTCGGTCGCAAATCGGGGCATCTCTCCAGAAGCGCCAAGTATGGTGGGACATCCACACTTCTCGACCCAGACCAATAGGACCAGTCTCGTTTTGGCGATCGTCAAACAACTCATGGAGAGCTTGGAGGGTGGGCTCACACTGACCAACACTGCTCGTCAGGGCACGACAGTGGACCTGTGGTTGCCAGCAATCTCGGCCTGCTCGGCCGACTGAGCTGTTGGCGAGAGGAAAGGACCTATCGCGATGGAACTCCGCGTTCTGCTCACACAGTGCTTCTCCGCCATTCACGACTTCGTGACGCCGCGATATCGACCGGAACTTCACTATATGCGTGGCCCTGGCCCGGCATATGAACGGCGCGCAGTGCTGGACGAATCTCGACGAGTGCTGCCGGTCCTACGCAACCCGCGCCTTCGGGGCCGCAATTTCCGCAACCTACTGATCTTGCAGGCGGTCACTTGACGCCCCGGCGAGCGTTGGCCAGCAGCCCGAGGGAATCGCGCGCCCGACCAAGCGGTCAGCGTTGGTTAGCAGGGTCCTCCAGATTACCGCAATATACAAAGGTATGGGTCTGGCAACTACCGCGACATGAGCGACGAACAACAATATAATAGAAAATCCGTGTACGTCTGTAACGTATGTGTGTTGTGGTGATATCGCGTTCATGCCTAATGCCACATAATTGCGTTAGCACGTCGACAGAAGAAGGTCTGGCGATGATATGCATAAATTGTGATCTTGTATTCCACGGACGTCATACCAGATACTACTTCTGTTCGCAGATATGCTGGGAAGACGCCAAAACAACCACATCATGGAGAATTCTGTCGGATGATTTCGGTTCTCTATCGCCTCCGGTCAGGCTCACTACTTCCGCTCATTTTCCTCGGCCTGCATAGCCAAGTCAGCGCACACGATGCCCCGACCGGGTGGAAGTACCCGTGGGCATGCTGCAGCAATATGGATTGCCAGCAGGTCCAGTCCTCGGCGGTTATCGAGAAGCCCCAGGGTTACGTCATCCAATCCACCGGTGAGGTGGTCGGTTACCGAGACAAGCGCATAAAGGACTCGCCCGACGGCGACTACCATTGGTGCGCGCACCAGGCTGGTCTCGATGCGGGCCACACGATCTGCCTCTTCGTGCCGTCCAGAGGCTCGTGAAACCACAAACGCAGTCGGGATACCGACACGACACGCCTCCATGACGAGGATTGTCAATGCGCCGGAAAGCATGATGAATACCGGCTTTACTTTGATTGCAACCGTCTTGCCAGCCACCTTCGCCGTGATCACTCCCATGGCGGCGAAAGCCGAAAGAAAAATGGCCATGAAGATCACAGCGATTCCCCTCTCACGCCCGCAGTTGCATTCGCGCTCCGGTCTAACAACGCGCCTGCCCGATTTCGTCGAGCTCACAAAACCGCGCGTCATGTTGCTTGCCGTGTTCACTGCACTCGTTGGACTGATGATTGCACCGGTTCACCTCGATCCACTCGTTGCGTCCATTGCAATTCTCAGTATCGCCGCTGGAGCTGGCGCCGCCGGGGTGCTCAACATGTGGTATGACGCCAATATCGATGCCGTGATGACTCGTACGGCCAGGCGTCCAATTCCTCGCGGCACGGTCTCGCGCGGAGAAGCGTTGGTATTCGGATCCGTCCTTGCCTGCGGCTCCGTCACCGTTCTTGGTCTAGTGGTCAACGTTACAGCGGCAGCGTTGCTTGCCTTCACGATCTTCGTCTACGTCGTTGTATATACGGTCTGGCTGAAGCGGCATACGCCACAGAACATCGTCATCGGCGGCGCCGCCGGCGCGCTTCCGCCGGTGATTGGCTGGGCCGCCGCTACCGGAGACATCGGGCTAGAGCCGCTCATTCTCTTCCTGATCATCTTCCTGTGGACGCCGCCTCACTTCTGGGCGCTCTCGCTCAATCGAGCGGAGGAATATGGCCGCGCGGGCGTTCCTATGCTCCCGGTCGTTGTGGGAAGAGCCGCCACAACGCGTCAGATCCTCGTCTACAGTGTTCTCCTGGTACCGATCTCACTGCTGCCGTGGGCGCTCGGGTTTGCCGGCATGATCTACGGCACGGCTGCTCTCGTCTGCGGAGCGATCTTCATTGTACTCGCGTTGCGACTGCGGCGGAGCAGGGAAACCGATCGGCGAGTCGCTTATCGCCTGTTCGGGTTTTCCATTTTCTACCTGTTCGTGCTGTTCGCGGCTCTCTTGATCAACAGCGGCGGCGACCGATGGTCGCCAATGCGCTCCGTGCCTGGTGTTCCCACCGCCGCCGGGCCGGTAGGCGCTGAAGTCGTACCACACCCTGCGAGAACCGCGCGCATTTCTAACAGCATCAGCGCAGACGAGGCTTGATATGCGATCCTGTGTACTCGCCGTTTTCTTGATGAGCGTCGCGATACTCGGCGGCTGTTCCGAAGGCGTCCTGGATCCGAAAGGACCCATTGCCTCCGCCGAACGGCAAATTCTGTTCAACTCGACCGGCATTATGCTGGCGATCGTGATTCCGACGATCCTCGCCACGCTGGGTGTCGCCTATTGGTTTCGCTCTTCGAACAGTCGTGCTCGCTACCTGCCCGATTTCGAGTACTCCGGCCGACTCGAGTTGCTTGTCTGGTCGATCCCTATCATGACGGTGATCCTGGTTGGCGGCGTCGCCTGGGTCGGCTCACACGACCTCGATCCGCGCAAGCCGATTGCCTCCATGGTGAAGCCCGTCACCGTCCAGGTCGTCTCGCTCGACTGGAAATGGCTGTTCATCTATCCCGACCAGGGCATCGCGAGCGTCAATCAATTGACCGTCCCGGTCGGCACGCCGGTCAGCTTCGAGCTCACCTCCTCGGGCGTGATGAACAGCTTCTGGGTGCCGCAGCTCGGCGGCCAGATTTACACCATGGCAGGGATGACGACGCGGCTTCACCTGCAGGCCGATCATGCGGGAACGTACCGCGGGGCGGCGGCCAACTACAGCGGTGCCGGCTTTGCCGATATGCGCTTTAACGTTGATGCGGTGCCGGCCGAGAAGTTTGCGCTGTGGGTGGATGCGGCGCGCAACGCCGGTCCAGTGCTCGACGCGCAGGCATATGCCGATCTGGCCAAACCGAGCAAAGCGGTTACGCCTTTCACCTATCGTTCCGTCGCTCCCGACCTGTTCAACGGCATCTTGAGCTCCGGCATGCAGGCGGACGCTGCATCGCGGCACACGCATCAGCCATCGCAAGAGGTCCAAAAATGAACTTTCTCGGCAAGCTCAGCTGGGACGCAGTCCCACTGCATGAGCCAATCATCATGGGCACGTCGGCCGTCGTGGTCCTGGCCATTGTGTTCATTCTTGGGTGGATCGTGATCAAGGGATATTTGCCCTATTTGTGGCGCGAGTGGATCACGTCGGTCGACCATAAACGTATCGGTGTCATGTACATCGTGCTGGCGCTGCTCATGCTGCTGCGCGGCTTCGCCGACGGGATCATGATGCGCTCGCAGCAGGCCGTCGCGGCTGGGGGTGCCCAAGGGTATCTCCCGCCGGAGCATTTCGATCAGATTTTCTCCGCGCACGGCACCATCATGATCTTCTTCGTGGCGATGCCGCTCGTGATCGGGCTGATGAACTTTGCGGTGCCGTTGCAACTCGGCGTCCGCGACGTCGCCTTCCCGACACTGAACTCCGTCAGCTTTTGGCTGACCGCCTCGGGCGTACTTTTGACCAACATCTCGTTGGCGGTCGGCGAGTTCTCCAAAGCGGGCTGGGTGGCCTATCCTCCGCTGAGCGGGCTGCAATTCTCGCCGGGTGTCGGGGTCGACTACTATCTCTGGGCGCTGCAGATCTCCGGCATCGGTACCTTGCTGTCGGGAATAAATTTCGTCACCACGATTCTCAAAATGCGCGCGCCTGGAATGGGCCTGATGCACATGCCCGTGTTCTGCTGGACGGCGCTCGCCTCGAACCTCCTCATTGTCGCGGCCTTTCCGGTCCTCACCGTAACCTTCGCAATGCTGCTGCTCGATCGCTATCTCGACTTTCATTTCTTCACGATCGATGCCGGCGGCAACCCGATGATGTACGTCAATCTGTTCTGGGTCTGGGGCCACCCGGAGGTCTACATCCTTGTCCTGCCGGCGTTCGGCATCTATTCGGAGGTGAGCGCGACCTTCTCCGGAAAGCCGCTGTTCGGCTACCGCTCGATGGTCGCTGCGACGATGACGATCAGCATTCTCGCCTACACAGTCTGGCTGCACCACTTCTTCACCATGGGCGCCAGCGCGAACATCAACGCCTTCTTCGGCGTCATGAGCATGATCATCGCGGTGCCGACGGGCGTGAAGATTTTCAACTGGCTGTTCACGATGTACGGCGGGCGCGTGCGATTCACGGTGCCGGTCCTATGGACAATCGGCTTCATGGTGACGTTCGTCCTCGGCGGCTTGACCGGCGTGCTGCTGGCCGTGCCCCCCATCGACTTCCAGATGCACAACAGCCTCTTCCTGGTCGCCCATTTCCATCACGTCATCATCCCCGGCGTCGTGTTCGGCGCCTTCGCCGGCTACCACTATTGGTTCCCCAAGGCATTCGGCTTCACGCTCGACGAACGCTGGGGCAGGCGCTCGTTCTGGTGCTGGTTCATCGGCTTCCATCTCGCTTTCATGCCGCTCTATGTGGTGGGCCTGATGGGGATGACCCGGCGCATGCAGCATTACGACAATCTGGACTGGCAACCGTGGCTCATGGTGGCGGGGATTGGTGCGGTCGTCATTCTGGCAGGGATCGTCTGCCAGGTCGTGCAACTCGTTGTCTCGATCCGCGACCGCGAGCAGAACCGCGATCTGACGGGGGATCCGTGGAACGGCCGCACGCTGGAATGGTCCACGGCCTCGCCGCCGCCGGCCTGGAACTTCGCCGTCCTGCCGTATGCCGCCGAGACCGACACCTTCTGGAACAGGAAGCAACGCGCGCGCGGGAAACGTGATGAGCGGGCGCAGGAGCGCGAGTACGATCCCATCGAAATGCCGAAGAACAGCCCGACCGGTTTCGTCACCGCGTTTTTTGCCGTCGTCACCGGCTTTGCGCTGATCTGGCACATCTGGTGGATGGCGGGTCTGGGAGCGTTCGGCGCACTCGTGACCTTCCTTGTCTTCGCGTTTCGCCATGAAGACGAGATCGAAATACCAGCTGAGCAAATTGCCCGGTTCGATCGGGCTCACCCGGTGGGGGTTGTGATATGAACTTCGCTCCTACAATCGAAGCCGTCCATCATGGCGCACTGCTGAGTGCAAGCGAAGCTGGGCCCGCTCCCAAGCGGCTCGTCGTCGCCTACGGCTTCTGGATCTTCCTGCTAAGCGACATCGTAATGTTCGCGGCATTCTTTGCGGGCTACGCAGTGCTCGTGCGGGCGACTGCGGGCGGTCCGACCGGAGCCGAGCTGTTCGATCAAACCAACGTGGCAATCGAAACCGCTTGTCTTCTTGCGTCAAGCTTCACGTGCGGGCTGATGTCATTGGCGGCAAATACGCGAAACCGCGTTCGTACATACTTCTTTGCTTTAGTCACCTTCGTCCTCGGCGCGGCGTTCCTTGCTCTCGAGATCCGCGAGTTCGGCGACATGATCGCCATCGGCGCGACCCCGCACCGCAGCGCATTTCTGTCCGCCTTCTTCGCGCTTGTGGGCTGCCACGGGCTGCACGTTGCTGCCGGCCTAGTCTGGTTGGTAGTGATGATGGCCCAGATCGCAACCCGGGGCTTTCGCCCTGCCGTGGAGCGCCGCCTGCTCTGCTTTTCCCTTTTCTGGCACGCGCTCGACATCATCTGGGTCGGGCTGTTCACGGTCGTTTATCTGATGGGAGTCAGTCCATGACGGAAGCACAGTATGGTCGCGCACCCGGCGACAACTCGAGCGACCCGGTGGAAGCGTGGGAGCCGTCCGGACTGCTCGTCTACACTATCGGACTACTTCTGGCGGTGCTTCTCACAACCACGTCTTTCTGGGTCGCCAACACCTCGCTGCTCTGGGCGCCAGGCATCGCCCTCGGCCTTGCCGTCCTGGCGATCGCGCAGATGGGAGTTCACCTGGTGTTCTTCCTTCATATCACCACCGGGCCGGACAACACCAACAACGTGCTGGCGCTGGCGTTTGGCGTGCTCATCGTATTCCTGGTCATCGCCGGATCGCTATGGATCATGGCCGATTTGAACGAGATGATGCCGCCGGCCGAGCTGATGGACCTGCATATGCAGCATTGACCGGCGGTGGTGCTGTCAGACCAATTCGAACCAGTCTGAGTTCGCCAAGAATTTGTGAAGTCTAGGCCGAGCCGAGTTGGCGCCACTCGGCGAGAGCGGCGGCCCGTTTAAGCTTGAAATTGCAGCGGGTGTAGAGATGGCGTTCCTGGTTAAAGTGGTTATGGACGGACGAATGGACAGCGGCGAATTTCTGCAAACATCGCATCTGCCGGAAGCGCTGCATGGCTCGTTCTCGTCGTCGGAATGGTAGGTGTGAATTCTCCGCTCGATTGTTCATCCAGCGCCCGGTTTGCTGGCGATCGGCAGTTCCAATTTCCTTCAGGGGCCGCGCCGTAGGACCTTAGCTTGTCCGTCACGATGGTCTTCGGAGAACCATTTCGTTTCATTGATTTCTTGAGGAATTTCAGTGCTGCCCTGCGATCCCGCCTCTTTGAAACAAAGGCTTCGAGTATCTCCCCTTCGGGCTCTGTCAGAAGAAACTCGCTTGAGGACGGGAGCGCGTCAGCCCATCGTAGGAGGATGACCAAACCCCGCCCGTTCCGCTATTTCAAGACATCTCCCGAGATCATCCGCCTGGCGGTTATGCTATATGTCCGGTTTCCACTTTCGTTGCGAAACGTCGAGGACCTGCTGCACGAGTGCGGCATCGACGTCAGCCACGAGTCGATCCGGTTCCGGTGGAACCGGTTTGGCCCGATGTTCGCGGCCGAGCTCCGACGCAAGCGGGCGAAGCGGATGCGTTTCTTGCCGCAATGGCAGTGGCATCTTGATGGGGTTTTCGTGAAGATCAACGGTGAGACCCATTACCTCTGGCGCGCTGTTGACCACGAAGGCGAGGTCCTCGAAGCCTTTGTCTCAAAAAGGCGGGACCGCAAGGCTGCGCTGAAATTTCTGCGGAAAACGATGAAAAGGTTTGGCCGACCGAAGGTGATTGTTACGGACAAACTCCGGTCGTATGGCGCCGCGATGAAGGAGCTCGGAAACGCGAAAACCCATGAGAACAGCCGCTGGCTGAACAATCGGGCAGAGAACTCACACCAGCCGTTCCGGCGACGAGAAAGAGCCATGCTTCGTTTCCGGCAAATGAAAAGTCTGCAGAAATTCGCAGCCGTCCACTCGTCCGTCCATAACCACTTCAACAAGGAACGCCATCTCTACAGCCGCCGCAACTTCAAGCATAACCGCGCCACCGCTCTCGCCGAGTGGCGCCAACTCGGCGCCGCCTGAAATTCCGTTCTCTCTGGGAGACTGAATCGGTTCGCTTTAATCTGACAATGTCGCTATTTGCGCTGCGAAACAGTCTCTGCAGAGGCTGACCTGTCGCTGCAGTGGTCCGCTTCCTAACCATTTCGGGCGAAGGACGGTCATTGTTGACAGACCGCGTCAACGCCATTCCTGACTCCCGAGCCCGGCTCCGCACGCCGCCAATTCAGACCTAGGTATATGTTACCCCTACGCATATTGTATGCGGCTCAACCTCCGCACAATAGATCAGTTTCAGCTCTGGGACTATTGTTGCCTACAAAACGAAAGAAACCTAGGGGACAAGAAAGAGAAACGCCATGACCGCGCCAATCCACACCACGTCAATGCACGCTTTATTGAACGCTATCGGTCAGCAGCTGACTGACGAGTATTTGCCGACCGTGCGAAAGCCGCTGCCAAGCGAGCTCAAAGATCTGGTTGCTCAGCTCGTTGCGCTCGAAGCTAGTTGGCGAGGATCAACCGGGCCCGGCCGCAACGATCGGGCTGAGATGAAGAGGTGTTCGTATGAGCCAACTACCGAACGAACAATTCGCCCGCCGGCTGCTCGAAAAGATAGCCGAGGCGATCACCGAGATTGAGGTGAGCAACAGCTTCACCCTGGCCACGGCAGGCCAACTGATCACCATTGAGGACGCCATCTGGCCCGAGACGCGGGTCGCCGTATGGCAGTTCATCGAGACGGTCTGGGAGGCCCGTCGAGGAAGCTAAGGCCTTCCAGATGATTTGCGCCTTCAACCGGCTGGTCATGATCGGGGGCCCGCCGGCCGGCGCGTTGCTCCCACGGCGTGTCGCAGCCTGAGCCACGCCGGCATGGCCGGGCTCGCAGGCCGTTCTCCCGCATCAGCCGTTCGATGCGATGCAGGCCGCAGATCAACCCTTCTGCCAGGACATCGTACCAGACCCGGCGTGTGCCGTAGGTGCGGTCGCTGCTCTTGAAGCTCCTGTCGACATCGACAAGGAGAGCCTCGTCGTATCGGGAGAGGGTGCTGGGGCTCCGGATGAGCCCGGCATGGAAGCCGGAACGGGACACATCCAGCGCACTGCACAGCCATGCCACCGGCCAGATGTTCCGGTGCTTCTAGGCCGCGGCCTTTTTTAGGATGTCGCGCTCCGCCTTCAGCTTCGCTACTTCGCGTCGCAGCCGCTCGACCTCAAGCTGCTCAGGCTTCATCTGGCCATGGCCGGGAAACGCATGCTGCGGGTCGGCCGACAAATCCCGCATCCATTTGCGCAACACATTCTCGTGGAGATCGAGATCCCGCGACGCCTGGGCGACGGCAACACCCCGTTCCTTGACCAGTCTCGCAGCTTCAAGCTTGAACTCGCGGCTGAACTTTCTTCTCTGCATTGGAAAACTCCGGTTCCATCTTCAACACCTTAACGCGGTGTCCATGGAGCCGGCAGCAGGCCAAATGATTTGAGCGCGGCGCCAAAGGGGCGGAACTTCTGCCATGCTTGCCTTAATTCGATGTCTGGTAAGAGCAGCATTGCTGCCTGGCAGCCTTTGGCGATAGCGGACTGGCGGCAGTGTGAGATGCAAGTGAGCGGACATTCAGCTCTGCGCAGGCTGTCCTCAGCTGACCCAATCCGGTCGTTCGCGATGCGGGATCGAAAGCCGAAAGCGGACATTTCGCCTATCTGGAGATCTTGACCCGCTGCGGACGCCTGTCCTCAGCCCTTCCGGGCGGGAAGCTGACAACGGCCTGGAAGCGGGAGACTTCGAAAGAACCTACCATTGCGCATCTTTCCGCACGCTGGACAATTGGAGCGGGCTCCAAGTCGCGATCTTTGTAGTCCCTTCCTCGCGCCGGATCGCGCCATCCCCGCACGGTCTAACCGCTATCTCGGGGTTCGCAAACTCGGCCTTAACGGCAGGATATCGTCGCGGTCGATCAAAAGCCGGACGCATGCACCGGAAACACGCTGCTCCTGGGACACCGTGTCGTAGAACGTCTGTGCCGACGCCGTTCTGCTTGGGCGCTGGATCAGAGAGCGAAAGGCGAGCGAGTGCCCCCTGTTTTATACGTTAACCTCGATGGCATAACGAACTCGACAAATACGAAACGCTCAGTTTGCTGCGGGCTTCTTAGGAGCCGGGTATCGCCGCCAAACATTTCGAAGACGGTTTGGTTTCGGGTCTGCTAGGCAACCTCCAAACCGGTTGGAATGGCCCTCATGATTTCAACGACAGAAAACGCCGCCGTATTAGCGTCAAAGTCCATCGGACTCACGGTTACGCCCCCGAACAGCGCTAGGAGCCATGTCCGCAGGTTTTAGGCACTCTCGGGGGTGAGGGGCGAGCTATTGTCATTTCGGCTCGAATGGGAACTGCCGAAATGCGTGCCGTGCTGGTCCATCGCCCGGCCGCAAGCGAGGGGGTACGGGGGATTTGCGGGCGCGTCTTATCTGGATGGTTCATGCAGAAGGCGGGTCAGAGAAGCGCGTTTGGCGGCGAGAGACACAGACTTCTTTGGAGGCGTTCGGCCGAGGCTGTAGGCGCGGCCTTCTTGAGGCCGTACGTCGATCCCGGCTA
>NZ_CAKXZT010000002.1:0-3477 GCF_935825525.1 Mesorhizobium escarrei | reverse complement strand
CCGCTCCTATGGGTCATTCGCGACGTGCTCGGCATGACCGGCACGAAGTTCGGCTGCGGGGCGGCCCTGTGCGGCGCCTGCACGGTGCATTCCCCACCTGCTCCTGTATCACGTCGGTCGACAGCGTCGGGACGGCCAAGGTCACGACCATAGAGGCTAACGGCCGCACCGAGAGGCATCGGGTGGGTACGTCGTGATTCGGGTCGCCAGGCCTCGATCAACACTGCTGCAAAGATGGCACCGCGGCGCCGCCAGGCCGCCACCCCTGACGCCGGTCTCTTCCATGCGCAGCTTCTGGAGCCTCATGCGGGCCTACTGGATATCGGAGCGATGGAAGGAAGCATGGGGGCTGACCATCGTCATTGCCCTTCTTACCGCACTATCCAGCAAGGCCAGCGTGTGGCTGGCTGAAGCTTCGGGCGACCTGGTCAATTCGATCGCGCTCTTCCACGATCCCGATAATACGACGCCATTGGCGTCGCTGCTGACCAGCGCCGGCCTGCTCATCCTCCTCGTGCTTCTCAAGGATGCGGGCTTCATCGGCATCCGGCACCTCTTCTCCACGACATTGCACCGCAAATGGCGGCGGTGGCTGAACGGCCGCTTCAACGACGCCCTGCTCGACGACAACCACACGCATTTTCATCTTCAGCACGGCGCCGGCGCGCAGGTGAACGGCATCGCCGCGTCGCCCGACAACATCGATCAACGCGTGCAGGAATCCATCAAGGGCATGACCGGCGGCGCCATCGGCCTTGCCATGGGCATCGCCGGCGTCGTCACGTCGCTGTTCTTCGTCGGCCAGAAGCTGCTGGAGTTGTCGACCAACGTCAGCGGCCTCGAATTCCTCGGCGACTATGGCAGCGCGGTGCTGGCCTTCGCGGCAATCGCGATCTACGTCCCTTTGAATACCCTCATTGCGCTGAAACTTGGCCGCCTGCTCGAGCGGCTGACGGTCAGCATGCAGCAAGCGGAAGGCAGCTATCGCGGTGAGCTGACCACGCTGTTTCGCCGCTCCTTCTATGTCGCTGCGTCGCACGGCGAGGGCGTGCAGAAGGCGATGCACCAGCGGCTTTACGGCGACATCGACCGCAACTGGGCGAGCCTCAACAAGATCAATGCCGGCTACATGTCGTTCGAGCTGATCTACAATTTCGTAGCCGCGCGCATCGTCGCCTACGGACCGAGCCTTGTGCCCTACATGCAGAATTCCATCAGCCTGAAGGCCTATGTGACGGGCGCCGAACTGGTCAACTCGCTGATCAGCCCGTGTTCGTGGTTCATCCACGTTATGCCCGAGATCGCGACGCTGAAGGCGAATGCTAGGCGGGTGATCGATCTCGCCGTGGCGATCGAGCATGTCCAGAAGCCACGCGACTTCTACCGCCTCAGCGGCCACTCCGACTTCCACTACGGCACCCAGAACGCCGTGTTCGGGCTCAGGATCCAGAACCTCGAGCTGATGCACCAGGGCACCGACGCCGTGCCATTCCTCAGCGCGACCAACCTGCGCTTCCGGCGTGGCGAATGGACCTTCGTGACCGGCGATTCAGGCTCCGGCAAGACCTCGCTTATCAAGGCGATCAACGGGCTGTGGCCCTATGGCCGCGGCCATGTCGACTTCCCCGAAGGGATCAAATCCTTCTATGCTGCGCAGGACGTCAAGCTGCCGAACGTCTCGCTGAAGGAGTTGGTGTGCCTGCCTTGCACCCGGCACGAATATTCCGATGCGCAGGTTGCGGCGGCGCTACACAAAGGCGGGCTCGGCGATTTCATCGAGTACATGGGCCAGCAGGCGCGCGAGGGAAAGGCCTGGGATCAAGTTCTTTCAGGCGGGCAGAAACAGAAGCTTATCGTGGCCCGCATCCTGCTGCAGCAGCCCGGACTGCTGTTCCTCGACGAGGCGGCCGGCGCGCTCGACGCGCAAGCCAAGATCGCCTTCCACCAAGCGATCAAGGACCATTGCCCCCGCATCACCGTGATCAGCGTCATGCATGAAGCCGTTCCACCGAAATCAGCGACGGGTGCTGAGTTCTACGACAGCGTGCTCAGCATCGCCGACAGCGTGGCCTCGAAGAAGCCGCTGGTCGTCAATCTGCCGGCCGAGCTCACCACCATCCTCGAGCAGGCGCAGCCGCTCGGCCGCCAGCGTTTCCCACGCATCCGGCTCAAGGAAAAATAGGCGGCGAAGCCGGCGCCGGCGCCGTCAGGACGATGTGCCCCAGCCGCCGCCGTTGGCGGTGCGGATCAGGTTCTCGTCGCCAGGCTCGACCAGCAGGCCGCTGACGAAGGCATGGGCCTCACGCCGACCATCAGCACGCGCCACCGCCCCATTGGGAGAGCGACACTAGCGCCCGCTGAGAGGGCGCTACCTCCGCTTCTCGGACGCCTCTGACCTTGCACCCTCCGTGAACGTCAGTGCCTCCCCTTTGCCTCTGGCAGACGAGGCGTTTCCGGCTACATGCGCAGGCCATGTTCTTTCAATGCATACTGGTCAATCAGCTTTTGCCACTTGCGGCGCTGCGCCTCCAATGCGAGATGCCGCTTCACGTTGTGGCAATAATCCAGCGAAACCGGGTTCATGCGCTTGGCAGCGTGGCCGCCATTGTATTTCAGGATCGTTCCGCAGATCGTTCCATCGCCAAGTTTCTGCGCCTTGGCGAGATACTTCATGCCGTATTTGATGTTCCTCTCGGGGTCGAACAGACCGGTCATCGAGCCGGCATAACCCATCATGCGCGCCGTCGCCGGCTTGATCTGCATCAGGCCGACCTCGCCCGCCCTACCAAGCGCGTAGGGGCGGTAATTGCTCTCGAGCCGAACGACCGCGTGGGCAAGCGAGACCGATAACCCCATCTGCACAGCATAGCGCTCGATGATCGTGCCGTAGGGCTGGCCGGGTTCATCCTTCTGCGCGGCGACCTTCGCCGTCCGGATGGGCCCGCGGTCGCGCACCATGACAGCCTTCGAGTCGTGATGGATTTCTTCCGCGGTCTTTCCTAGCGGTTCCACCGCCTTCTCACTCCTAATAGCCCCATTGGCTAACTCGCCGTTGCTGTCGCCGTTGGCAGGCGCCCAGGCAAGCACAGTATCCTTTGCGCTGGCGGCAAACGTAGTCAGGCCGACGGCAAGCGCCGCCGTTGTAACGGTCAGTTTTGTCATGATGTTTTGTTCGACGTAATTGTCGTGCGAAATCTATCCCGCGCGACAATCATTCACTGACAACGGCACAACCCAAACCTGGTTCCAGCAACGCGCATTGCCGGTCAATTGCACCAGAAAAAGGGACTGCACCTACTATCAACCGAAGTCGATCTTCTGAACGCGCATGCCGCCAAGGGCGAGGTGAAAGGGCTGCTCGCGGTCGAGATCAAGCCGCCACCGCTTGAGGGCGAGTAGTTTGTCATCGACGGTCCGCTTGCCGCAAAGCTGACCATGGCGAATGTCCGGAAATGTGAAGGGTTACGGATGCCGGCC
>NZ_CAKXZT010000001.1 GCF_935825525.1 Mesorhizobium escarrei | reverse complement strand
ACCGGTTTTGCCCCGGTTACGCTTTGAAGTCGTAAGAGTTTAAAATCATACGACATTTTAAACGCAGCGTTCCGTCCAGCACCCCTCATCCGTCTCGGCGCTACGCGCCGATCCACCTTCTCCCACAAGGGGAGAAGGAGGCAGCGCGCCGGCCCTATCAGGCGGCTCCCGGACGGCTGGCGATCAGGGCGCGTCGCGCCGACCGGCGCCGCTCGACAGCGTCGGCAAGGCCGTGCAGCACCGTCTCGGTGGTTGTCCAGTCGATGCAGCCATCGGTGATGCTCTGGCCATAGACGAGCGGCTTGCCAGGCATGACCTCCTGCCGGCCGGCGACGAGGTTGCTCTCGATCATGACGCCGATGATGCGCTCGACGCCTGCCGCGACCTGGCCCGCGACGTCGGCCGCCACCATCGGCTGGTTCTCCGGCTTCTTGTTGCTGTTGGCGTGGCTGACGTCGATCATCAGCCGTGGTGCTACGCCGATCCGGCCGAGTTCCGCGCAGGCGGCAGCTATGCTCGTTGCGTCATAGTTCGGCACAATGCCGCCGCGCAGGATGACGTGGCAGTCCTCGTTACCGGTGGTCGTCGCGATGGCGCTGCGCCCGCCCTTCGTCACCGCCATGAAATGATGCGGCTGGGCGGCGGATTTCACCGCCTCGGCGGCGATCCGCAAATTGCCGTCGGTGCCGTTCTTGAAGCCGACCGGGCAGGACAGGCCGGATGCGAGTTCGCGATGGATCTGGCTCTCTGTCGTGCGCGCGCCGATCGCGCCCCAGGCGACGAGGTCGGCAATGTATTGCGGAGTGGCCATGTCGAGGAATTCCGTCGCCGCCGGAAGGCCAAGATTGTTGACTGCGGAGAGCACGTTGCGGGCCATCCGCAGGCCCTTGTCGATGTTGAAGCTGCCGTCCAGGTCGGGATCGTTGATCAGGCCCTTCCATCCAACCGTCGTGCGCGGTTTCTCGAAATACACGCGCATCACGATCTCCAGCCGGTCCGACAGGCTCTCGCGCAGCGCCACTAGCCGACTGGCATAGTCGACGGCAGCGATTGGGTCGTGGATCGAACTGGGGCCGACGACGACGACCAGCCGATCGTCGGCGCCGGTCAGCACGGCGTGGATAGCGTTGCGTGACGCAGCAACGGCGCGCGTCGCCGTCAGCGTGCGCGGTATCTCCCGCATCACGTCGTCCGGCGTACTCAGCTCTCGGATTTCCTTGACCCGAAGATCATCTGTGGTGGTCAACACGGCTTTCTGCTCCTGATTGGGAGACCTGCCGGCTAAAACAAAAAAGCCGCCAGATCTGGCGGCTGTTCGGATGTTGTTGCTGCAATCTTCAGATCGAGCGCAATCCTCCCGCCGCCAGCGAGCTGCCGTAGCTAAAGTACCAGAACGAGGCGGTCAGGTGAATCATGCCAGCCCTATAGCCGAAGCCACGGCGCTTGTCACGTTAAGATGAAGCTACTCAATGACGCTACTCCGGCGACGATCCGGCGATGTTCTGGTCGTAGTCGACCAGCGACCCGTTCATCACGCCGGATTGCGGGCTCAGCATATAGCTGATCAGCCTGGCAAGCTGGTCCGGCTTCACCAATTGGCCCATCGGCTGCGCGGCCTCGGCCTTTTCCAGCCAGTCGTCCGGCGCGTCGTGCCACTTCTTCTGCACGATCGCCTCGCCCTCGGTGTCCATCCAGCCGGGCAGCACGGCGTTGCAGCGAACGCGATTGCTGCGGTAGGCATTGGCGACATTCTTGGTCAGCGTCGCCAGTGCGCCCTTGCTCGACGAATAGGGCGCCAGGAAAGACTGGCCACAATGCGCCGACATCGACAGCACATTGACGATCGAGCCGGGCGCCTTGCGGTCGAGCAGGTGTGCCACGACACCCTGCATCAGGAAAAAGGGGCCGCGCACATTGGTCTGGAAGATCTGGTCAAAAAGATCCTCGGAGGTCTCGACCAGTGAGCCGCGGGCCGAGGTTGCGGCGGCGTTGACCAGCGCGTTGATCGTGCCGAAATGAGCGATCGCCGTTTCGACGACCCGCTTGCAATCGGCCACCACTGACACGTCGGCGCTGATGAAGATGGCGTCGATGCCGTTTTTCGCAAGTGCGGCGACCGCCTTGTCACCCTTCTCCCTGGAGCGGCCGACCAGCGCCAGGGCGCGGCAGCCCTCGTCGGCCAGCGCCTCGGCGACGGCGAAGCCGATGCCTTGCGCGCCGCCGGTGACGATGGCGCGTGTTTCTGAATTGCGACCGGCGGAACCGTTCATCGCCTTGCTCCTGTGCTTGATGGTCAGACTGTCTTGTCGAGGCGGACGGTCTTGCCTTCCCTCGCCGATTTCAGCGCCGCGTCCGCCAGCCTCAGCGCGACGAGCCCGTCCTTGCCGCTCGGCGCCGCCTTGTTGCCTGACGTCGCCGCTGCGATGAAGGCGGCGATCTCGTTGGCATAGGCGTCGAGGTAGCGGGTCATGAAGAAGTCGTGCAGCGGCGGGCGCGTATAGCCCGTTTCATTGGCCAGCTCGATCGACACCGGCCGCTGGTTTTCGGCCGCAACCATGCCTTTCGAGCCATGCACCTCGATGCGCTGGTCGTAGCCATAAGTGGCGCGTCGCGAATTGGAGATGATGCACTGCTTGCCGGAGGCGGTTTCGAGAATGACGCTGACGCTGTCGAAGTCGCCGGCCTCGCCGATTTTTTTGTCGACCAGCACCGAGGCGTGGGCGCTGACCGCCACCGGTTCCTCGCCGAGCAGGAAGCGCGCCATATCGAAATCATGGATGGTCATGTCGCGGAAGATGCCGCCCGAGCGGCCGATATAGTCGAGCGGCGGCGGGCCGGGATCGCGCGACGTGATGGTCACCATCTCGACCGTGCCGATGGCGCCGTCGTCGATCGCCTTGCGCACGGCGGCGAAATGCGGATCGAAGCGGCGGTTGAAGCCGACCATCAAAGTGGCGCCGGCCTCGTCGACCACGGCCAGGCATTCTTCCACTCGGCCGGCGTCGAGGTCGATCGGCTTCTCGCAGAAGATCGCCTTTCCGGCCCTGGCGAACCGCTCGATCAGATCGGCATGGGTATCGGTCGGCGTGCAGATGATGACCGCGTCGATATCTTTGGCTGCTTCGATGGCCTCGATGCTGCGCACTTCCGCGCCATAGGCCGACGCCAGATCGGTCGCCGCCTTCTCGAAGGCATCGGCAACTGCGACCAGCCTGGCCTGCGGATTGGAACCGACGGCACGGGCGTGGACCTTGCCGATGCGGCCGGCGCCGAGAAGAGCGAAGCGGAGAGACATGGAAATTTCCTTTGGGATTGTTCGAAATGGAAGTGCGTCTTTACTGAACCGTTTAGGGCAAGGCGCAGATTTTCTTGTTGCAGCTGATCGGCGACGGGCCGATGACCCGCCGCGCATCCGCCCTAAGCCGCAAGTTCCGCCTCCCCGGTCTTGGCGCCGGTGATGTATGAGACGATGTCGTTGCCGTCAGTGTCCTGCTTGCGCAGGTTGGCGACGATGCGGCCGCGCCGGAACACGACGATGCGGTCGACCAGGTCGAACACCTGGCGCATGTTGTGACTGATCAGGATCAGCGGCTCGCCATTGGCCTTCAGCGTGCGGATGATGTTTTCTACCTGCATCGTCTCCTGCACACCAAGTGCTGCCGTCGGCTCATCCATGATGATGAGCTTGGACGCGAAAGTCGCGGTTCTGGCGATTGCCACGCACTGGCGCTGGCCGCCCGACATGTGGCGGATGGTATTGGAAAGATTGGGAATCTTCACCGCCGTGCGGATCAGCGCTGCCTCGGTCGCCTTGCGCATGAACTTGCGATCGAGGATCGAGAAAGGCCCGAGATTGAACAGCACCTTTTCGCGGCCGAGAAACAGGTTCGACGGCACGTCGAGATCGTCGGCAAGCGCCAGGTTCTGGAACACGGTCTCGATGCCCGCCTCGCGCGCCGCGATCGGGCCGGCGAAGTTGACTTCCTTGCCGTCGAACCAGATTTTGCCGCTGGTGCGCTGCTCGACGGCGGTGATCTGGCGCACGAAGGTCGATTTGCCGGCGCCGTTGTCACCCATGATGGCGACATGCTCACCCTTGCGCAGTTCGAAATTCGCGCCTTCGAGCGCATGCACGCCGCCATAGTATTTGGTCAGGTTTTCGGTCTTCAGGACGATGTCTGACATGGTCAAGCCCTCATTGCCCGCAGGCGCTGGCGCCACTGGTCGAGAACGACTGCTCCGATGATGATCACGCCCTTGACCATCTCCTGGTAATAGGCGTCAAGGCGCAGGAAAGTGAAGCCGGAGATGATGACGCCGAAGATCAGCGCACCGATGACCGTGCCGATGATCGAGCCGCGGCCGCCCGACAGCGAGACGCCGCCGATGACCGCCATGGCGATCGCGTCCAGTTCGTACATCACGCCCATGCCGGCCTGAGCGGTGAGGTTCTTGGAGCTCAGCACCACGGCGGCGAGCGAGGCCAGGATGCCGGCGATGACGAACACGAGGATCTTGTGGTTCTTGACATTTATGCCTGACATGCGCGCGGCGTCCTCGTTGGAGCCGATGGCATAACAGTGCTTGCCGTACCTAGTGTATGACAGGATCAGCTGGAACAAAATCGCCAGCGATATGAAGATGATGACGGGCATCAGCCCCTTGCCGATGGCGGCGAAACTCTCGGTGGGAAACGAGATCGGCTGCCCCTTGGACCACCATTTGGCGACGCCGCGTGCGGTGACCATCATGCCGAGCGTGGCGATGAACGGCGGAATGCGAGTATAGGCGACCAGCGTGCCGTTGATCAGGCCCGCCAGCAGGCCGCAGCCGATCGCGACGAGCACCGGCACGATCACCGGCAGGTCGGTCCAGCCCTGCTCGATGAATATCGCCTTGGGGTTGGGGTTGCCGTTGACCGTCGCCACCTGGGCGAAGCTCATGGCGATCATCGCCGTGGCGCCGACGATCGAGCCGGAGGAAAGGTCGATGCCGCCGGAAATGATCACCTGCGTCACGCCGATGGCGATGATGCCGACGATCGACACCTGCAGGATGATGATCTGCAGGCGCGCCTCGTTGAAGATCGTATCGACATTGGCGCGGGTGTTGAACAGGAAGCTGTCGCCAAGAAAGACGCGGCCTATCAGCTCGAAGGCGCCGACGAGGATGATGAGCGCCAGGAAAACATTGAATTCGGCAGGCCATGTGCGCCTTTTCGCATCATAGCTCAGTCCGCCGACGCCATGGGTTGTCTGTGCCAAATCTTGATTCCTCCATCAGCCGTAGTCGCCCACCCGCCGCCTGTTTTGGCGACGAGGGGAAAGAGGAGCGGCGTTTTTTTGTTTTTCCAACATCGGACTCTCAAAACGGTCCGACGCTCTGCCGCCGCTCCCGATCGAAAAACGGTCCTCTGCCTCAGTTCTTCTGCAGGAACTTGTCGATGTTTGCCGGCGTGACCAGCTGGAAGGGGATGTAGACCTTCTGCTCGACCGCCTCGCCCTTGGAAAGCTTGAGCGCCGCGTCCAGCGCCCCGGCGCCCTGGCCAGCGGCATCCTGGAACACGGTGACGTCGAGATCGCCCGCCTGCATCGCGGAAAGCGCGTCCTGAGTGGCATCCACGCCGCCGACGACAACCGACTTCATGTCGATATTGGCAGCCTTCATGGCCTGGATGGCGCCGATGGCGCTCTCGTCATTGTTGGCGATCACGCCATCGAACGGCGCGCCGGTCGACAGCCAGTTGGTCATCAGGTTCTGTGCTTCCTCGCGTTTCCAGTTCGACGTCTGCTTGTCGATGATCTTGATGAAGCTGCATTCGGGAGTGGCGATCACATCGTCAATGTCCTTGGTGCGCTGCACCGCGGCCTGGTTCGACAACTCGCCCATGATCACATAGACATTGGCCTCGGTCTTGCCAGCTTCCTTGAACAGCCGGCAGACTTCCTGGGTCTCGAGCGTGCCTGACTCAACCTCGTTCGAGGCAACGAAAGCCTGGTTGTCAGGCAGCGCGTCGACATTGACTGGCTCGCGGTTGACATAGACCAGCGGAACGTTGGCCGCAGCCGCGGCATCCGACATTGCCTGGGTGGCCGAGGTGTCGACCGGGTTGACGATGATTGCGTCGACGCCCGAGGCGACGAAGTTCTTGATCTGGTCGAGCTGCTTGGCGACGTCGTTCTGCGCGTCCTCGACCTGCAGTTCCACGCCTTCCATGCCTTTGGCCTGCTCGATCATGCCGTTGCGCAGCACGGTGAGAAAATTGTCGTCGAACAGCGCCATCGACACGCCGATTTTGGCAGCGAGGGCGGACGAGCTCATCAGCGCCAGGAATGCGGCGCCCAACAGCAGCTTTTTCATTCTATTTCTCCTCCACAGAATTGGTGTCCGGCTGCACCGATCTACCCGGAATCCCCGATCTCCCAGGGAATCTCTCCCGATTGCTTCTCCGTTTCCGATGGCGACTTCCGCGTTGGCTGGAACGCCAAGCCCTCCGTTGAAACAGATGTTCCGGAACGAAAGAACCAAAATACCTAGTTGGTGAAATATTTATTCCATTCTGCGTGCGGGCGTCAAGGAGATTCCGAAATCGGCTGCCGGATTTTTCGGACAACGCAGCTGAGGGCCGGCAAATCTTCTGCAAGAATCCATCAGGCTGATGGTTCACATCACTGCCGACGCCCCGATCTAAACAGGATGTCTTGGCTGAGCCCAGATGTTCTGCCCGAACCTAGATGTTTTCCGGCAGATAGATGTCGAAGGGCAGGAAGGTCTGGCCCGGCGCATTGGCAGCGCCTGCTTCGATGGCATGCGCCATCAGCCCGACAAGCTCGCGGCATAGTGCTGCCAGCGGCGTCGAAATCACCATGGTCAGGATGTTGTCGGCGAGCGCCGCGCGCGATTCGGCGTTGATCTCATTGCAGACGACCACCGGCATGTTTGCCGGCCTGGCCGCCCGTAGCGCGGAAACCGCGCCTTCCATGCCGCCGCCGGCGACGTAGCAGCCGGCCAGATCCGGGTACCGCGCCAGAAGGTCGATCATCGCATCATGGGTCACCTGGTTGGCTTCCAGGTTGACCAGTGTCTCCATCACCGTGAATTCCGGCGCATGCTCGCGGAAAAATGATCTGAAGCCGATCTCGCGCAGCTCATGGCCATGAAAGCGATGGCTGCCGACGAAAAGGGCGACCTTGCCGGGCTTCCTCGCACCTCTGGCGATCATCCAGGCCGCGGTACGACCGACCTTGCGGTTGTCGAGGCCGACATAGCCCTCGCGGATGCCGGCTGCGAAATCGGATAGCAGGGAGAAGACGGGTTGCCCCCTCGCTTTCAGGGTCTCGACGGCTGCCGTCAGCGTCGGATGGTCCGGACCGACAAGGGCGACTGCCCTGGTTTTCGCCGCCAGCTTGCGCAACTGCGCGGCGATCTCGTCGGGGGCCAGCGAACTGGCGAAATCGATGGTTGCCACGCCGCGAAAGCGCTGCGATTGCGAAACCGCCAGTTCGATCTCCCGGGCGAAATCGCTGTAGAAAACATCATTGCCCCTCAGCAGCAGAAAGCCGAGCCGGTATTCCGGCAGTTCCTGGCGCATCCGCTGCTTGATCAGTCCGGCGGCGTGGTAGCCGATGCTGGTGGCGGCCTCATAGACGCGGCGCGCGGTTTCCTCGCGCACCGGCAGGCGATTGTTCAGCACCCGGTCGACGGTGGCGACGCTGACCCCAGAAATCCGCGCCAGATCGGTGATGGTCGGCCGTTTTGCCATACGCTTCCTGCCTGATTGCCTTGCATAGGCTTACATCATTCTGATGGGAAATGATAGAAACTATCTTCATGATGTTGAGCCTATCACGGCTTGGCGCTATTTTAGGGCATAGCACCTGTGGCAGAGGCACCCGTTCCGACGGATGCCGACGGAGGCAGCCTCAATGGAAGCGACACTATCCGCAATGCCGTGCCGGCGAGACTACAGCCTGCTCGGCCGCGACGCAAAACACGCCGTCGAGACCGGGCTGGCGGCGGCTGAATGGTATCATACCGATGTGCCCCGCAAGCAGATGAAGGAGCTGATGCAGCGCTCGGATGGGCCGGCGATCCGCGACACCATCATCTGGCTCTCCGCCCTGGTCCTGAGCGGCGCCGGCGGCGCCTGGTTCTGGGGCACTTGGTGGTGCGTGCCGTTCTTCTTCGTCTATGGCGTGCTCTACGGCTCTTCCACCGATTCACGCTGGCACGAATGCGGCCACGGCACCGCCTTCAGGACGCAGTGGATGAATGATGTGGTCTATCAGATCGCCTGCTTCATGATCATGCGCAACCCGGTGACCTGGCGATGGAGCCATACGCGGCATCACACTGATACAATCATCGTCGGCCGCGATCCGGAGATCGCGGTGATGCGCCCACCGGACCTGTTGCGCGTCGTGCTCAATTTCTTCGGCATTGTCGATGCCTGGCACGCCATGACCGACATGGTGCGCAATGCGGCCGGTATCATCAGCCCGGCGGAAAAGACCTTCATTCCCGAGCAGGAGCAGCCAAAGGCGATCCGCATTGCCCGCATCTGGACCGCGATCTATGCCGCGACAATCGCGCTGGCGCTCTATAGCGGGTCGTTCCTGCCCTTGATGCTGGTCGGTCTGCCCAGGCTTTACGGCGCCTGGCATCATGTCATGACCGGCCTGCTGCAGCATGGCGGTCTCGCCGAAAACGTCATCGACCATCGCCTCAACAGCCGCACCGTCTACATGAACCCGATCAGCCGCTTCATCTACTGGAACATGAACTATCATGTCGAGCATCACATGTTCCCGATGGTGCCCTATCACGCGTTGCCGAGGCTGCATGAGCTGATCAAGCACGATCTACCGGAGCCGACGCCATCGATCATGGCCGGCTATCGCGAGATGGTGCCTGCCTTCCTGCGCCAGCTGCGCAATGAGGACTATTTCCTCAAGCGCGAGCTGCCGCCGACCGCCAAGCCTTATCGCGACGAATTCCATAACGACAACGACGCCGTCGCGGCAGCAGCCGAATGATTTGCGCGCCTGTGCCGGGGCACGTTGACCAAGCAAAATTATGCCGGGAGGACCAATGAGCGACTGGGTCGAGGCCTGTGGTGCCGATGACATCGACGAAGAGGACGTGATGCGGTTCGACCATGACGGCCGCACCTTCGCCATCTATCGCAGTCCCGACGACGAATATTTCGCGACGGACGGTCTTTGCTCGCATGAGAAGGTGCATCTGGCCGATGGGCTGGTGATGGACAACATCATCGAATGCCCGAAGCACAATGGCCGCTTCAACTACAAGACTGGTGCAGCCAGGGGCGCACCGGTCTGCGTCAATCTCAGGACCTATCCGGTCAAGCTCGACGCCGGCAAAATCCTCATTCAGATCGGGTGACGATGATGGCGAAAGGAATGCTCATCATCGGCGCCGGCGAATGCGGCGGGCGGGCTGCCCTGACGCTGCGCGATCTCGGCTATGATGGCCCGGTGACGCTGGTCGGCGACGAGCCGCATCTGCCTTACGAGCGGCCGCCGCTGTCGAAAGACGCGATGACCAGCGATGCGCCCGCGATCAAGGCGATTGCCAGCGATGAGATCCTGGCCGAGAGATCGATCAGGCATATCCATTCGGTTCAGGCAGTGGAGATCGACCGCGCCGCGCATGGCGTGCGCCTGTCGGACGGTTCGGTCCTGCCTTACGACAAGCTGTTGCTGGCAACGGGATCGGTGCCGCGCAGACTGCCGATGCCGGGCCTCGGGCCGCGCTGCGTCTATCTCCGGACCTTCAACGACGCGCTGGCCATCCGCGCCCATCTCAGGGCCGGAAACCGCATCGCCATCGTCGGCGGCGGCTTCATCGGTCTTGAGCTCGCCGCCGCGGCACGCGGGCTGGGGGCCGCGGTCACCGTCATCGAGGCGCAGCCGCGCATCCTGATGCGCGGCGTGCCGGCCGAGATCGCCAAAATCATCCACCAGACGCATGAAGCCGAAGGCGTCAAAATCCTGTGCGGCGACGCCATCGCGGCGATCGCCGAGGACGGCGCCCAGGTGCGCATCGCGCTTGCCGGCGGACAGGACATCGTCGCCGATCTGGCGGTGATCGGCATCGGCGCCGTGCCGGTTACCGGACTTGCCGCGGAAGCGGGACTGACGATCGACAACGGCATAGCCGTCGATGCCGCGCTTCGCACCAGCGATCCGGACATCTTCGCCGCCGGCGATTGCTGCTCGTTTCCGCTTGCCGTGTATGGCGGCCGGCGCGTGCGGCTGGAGGCCTGGCGCAACGCGCAGGAGCAGGGCGCGCTTGCGGCCAGGAACATGCTGGGCGCCGGCGAGGCCCACGCGGCAGTGCCATGGTTCTGGTCGGATCAGTACGGCCTGACCTTGCAGATATCAGGCCTGTCGGACGAGGGCAGCAAGGTCGTGCGCCGCGACCTCGACGATGGCGCCTTCATCCTGTTCCATTTGGCGCAGGACGGCAGGCTGGTCGCGGCGAGCGGCATCGGCCCGGGCAATTCTGTCGCCCGCGACATTAGGCTAGCCGAGATGCTGATCGCAAGAAGGGCAAAGCCGGCGCCTGAGGCGCTCGGTTCGCAAACAATCAAGCTGAAGTCGCTGCTGGCGGCATGAGCCGTGGCGTGCCTATTCTCAAAAGCCGCGCCGTCCCTCATCTGCCTGCCGGCATCTTCTCCCCGTATGGTGACGGGGAGAAGGCGCTGACCGCACCCTCGGCATCCTTTCCGCTACGCTGGAGATTGGCGAAATCGTTCGCGGAGGCATTTTTCTCCCCGTCACTATACGGGGAGAAATGCCCGGCAGGGCAATGAGGGGCAGCGCAAACGCCCAAAGGGGGCGACTTCGGGTTTCAGCTCAAAGTCCAGATCTCAACACCCACCTAAAACAGCGCCTTCAGCTCCGGCAATTTGTCGTTGACCAGCCAACCATAGTAATTTTCCTCGGGCAGCTTCTCCGGCTCGCCTGCGGCGCGGCGCCTGTCGTTCTCGGCCTTCAGCACATGGGCGCGCTGTTCCGGATTGCCGACATTGTAGAGCGTCGATGTGATGCCGGGATTGCCCGATATGTCGAAGCCGGCAATGCTCTGATAGGCATCGATTGATTTTCGGATCGTCGCCGCGACATAGTCCAAGGTCAGATCCGGATCCATAATCGTCTTGTAGACCGCGTTCGGATCGCCGACGTCGAGCTTCGGCAGGCCGGAAACCTGGTGCACGAGATCGCTCATCTGCAAGGCGGTCAGCGGATTGAGCTGGCCCAGCCCAAAAGTCTGGCCGGCATAATAGGGCTGGAAGAAGGTGGCGCCGAAGCGGTCGTCGGGGAAGCTCTCACCGCCGACAGTCTTGCCGCGAAATGAAAGGTTCCACACCTGCTCGCGGCATTCCCAGAGCGCGTAACTGTCCGATTTGCCGACGCATTCCTGGAATTGCGGCCGTTGCACGAAATCGGCGATGTCCTCGCCTTCATAGGCGAAGGACAGCTTGCTCGACAGATAGGAGATCGCCTTGACGTAGTAGGTCTGCAGCCGGTCGTAGGCGTCGACATTGTAGGTGTGCTCGCCGACGATGGCGCCGACGATATGCATAGGATCGATGCCATAGGTCGCTGCGGCCTGCTCGATCTTGCCGCGAAGACCGGCGTCGTGCTGCAGCAGCGCATAGACCTTGCGGTATTTCGCCTGGAAGGTGGTGTTGGTGGCCTGGGTGCGCCGGCTTGAGGCACCCGGTATGTTGGGCTGCTCGGCATGACTGTTGCCCGGCGGCAGCATCGTCGCCGCTTCGGCGGCGAACATGGCTGTCGCCAGCGTCAGCCCAAGAATGACGAGGATCAGTTTTTTCATGCGCCGCCGCCTGCAACTGCGCATGACCCCGGAATCGATTTTCGGGGGTCATGCGCAGAACCAACTGTTAAAGCGCCCTTCGCAAGTCCAACGGATGCGCGACGCTGGTGTTGCCGGCAAACTAGGTAAAGCTGCAAGGCGAGTCGAGAGCTCCCCGGCCCGGCAAGACAAAATCTGGCCGGATGCTTCCATTTGGCCACACGTCTCAGAACCTGCCGGCTCGCCCGGCCTTGAAGAGTGGATCGCCTTGCTAAAGGATGAATCGCGACAAATCCGTGTTTCTCGACAGGTCGCCGACATGCTTGTCCACATAGCCGGCATCGACTGTCACCGACGTGCCGTGGCGGTCCGGGGCGTCATAGGAGATCTCATCCAGCACCCGCTCCATCACCGTCTGCAGCCGCCTGGCGCCGATGTTCTCGACGCTGGCGTTGAGATCGACGGCGATGCCGGCCAGTGAATCGATGGCGTCGTCGGTGAAGACGAGATCGACGCCCTCGGTCTTCATCAGCGCGATGTACTGCTTGATCAGGCTGGCCTCGGTCTCGGTCAGGATGCGGACGAAATCGTCCTTCTCCAGCGCCCGCAGCTCGACGCGGATCGGCAGACGGCCCTGCAATTCGGGCAGCAGATCGGATGGCTTGGCAACGTGAAACGCGCCCGATGCGATGAACAGGATGTGATCCGTCTTCACCGGTCCGTATTTGGTCGCGACCGTGGTGCCCTCGACAAGCGGCAGCAGGTCGCGCTGCACGCCTTCGCGGGAAACACCGGCGCCCATGCCGCCTTCGCGCGAGGCGATCTTGTCGATCTCGTCGAGGAAGACGATGCCGTCGTTTTCGGTCGATTCGAGCGCCCGGCGCACCACCTCGTCCTGGTCGAGCAGCTTGTCGGACTCGTCGCCGACCAGCACCGCGTAGGATTCCTTCACCGTCGTCTTGCGGGTCTTGGTCTTCTGGCCGCCCATCGCTTTCGACAGCATGTCGTTGATGTTCAACACGCCGATATTGGCGCCCGGCATGCCGGGGATCTCGAAGCCGGGCATGCCGCCAGTGCCGGTGTCGCTCACTTCGATCTCGATCTCCTTGTCGTCGAGTTCGCCGTCGCGCAGCTTCTTGCGGAAGCTGTCGCGCGTCGCCGGGCTCGCCGTCTTGCCGACGAGCGCTTCCAGCACGCGTTCCTCGGCATTGATATGGGCGCGCGCCTTGACGTCCTCGCGCATCTTCTCGCGCACCAGCCCGATGGCGATCTCGACCAGGTCGCGGATGATCTGTTCGACGTCGCGGCCGACATAGCCGACCTCGGTGAACTTGGTCGCCTCGACCTTGACGAACGGCGCGCCGGCAAGGCGCGCCAGGCGGCGCGAGATCTCGGTCTTGCCGACGCCGGTTGGGCCGATCATCAGGATGTTCTTCGGCATCACCTCTTCACGCATCTGGCCTTCGAGCTGCTGGCGGCGCCAGCGGTTGCGCAAGGCGATGGCCACGGCGCGCTTGGCGTCCTTCTGGCCGATGATGAAGCGATCGAGTTCCGAAACGATTTCGCGGGGCGAGAATGTCGTCATATCGCTAAATTCCACTTTGCCACTGCCGGATGGACTCGAACGGATGCAGCAGCATGATCACGTTGAGTGTCAGATTGTCCCTGATGATGTAGCCGACACCGAATTCGAAGATGAGAGCGAGGGTCACGATCACCCATATAGGAAGCCTGCGCGCCATCACAAATCCCAGCACCATCGCCAGCGTGTCGGCCACCGAATTGATGATGCTGTCGCCATAGTAATCCAGGGAAATTGTTCCGGCGCGGTAGCGCTCGATAATCAACGGGCTGTTCTCGAGAAGCTCCCAGCCGCCCTCTATGACGACGGCAAATGCCAGCCTGAGCCCGATCGGCGAACGCGGGAACAGAGCCCACGCCAGCGCGTAGAACAGGAAGCCGTGGATGATGTGCGAGAATGTGTACCAGTCGGAAATATGCTGGGAATTTTCCGAGCTCTGGACGATGCCGTGCCACAACTTGACATAGCCGCATTCGCAGATCGGCGTTCGGCCCATGCCGTAAAGGGCTCCAGCCTGGAATATAATCAGGCCGAGGACGAGCAGAAGTCCCATCCGCCAGCTGTCTTCATAGGCCGAGACGGTCTTGTCGGCGCCGCTTGTGCTCATGCTGGTACTGCCCCTCTTCGGCGCCTTATTCGGCGTCGCCCTATTCGATATTGCCCTCTTGGGCGTCGCCCTCTTCGGCGTCAATTGCCATCAGCACGGCGTCGCCATAATCCGATTGCCTGCGATCGATAGCTGTGAATCCGGCCTTTTCATAGGCACGGATCGCTCGTCCGTTGGACGGATCCGGATCGATGATGACACGCGGTGCCCCTTCTTCGAACAGCTGTTCCACGAACTGACGGACAATTGCTGACCCGTGCCCGCGTCCGACAAGCTCGGGCCTGCCGATCGACAAATCGATGCCGAGCGTGCCGAACGGCTGGTCGCTGTAGGGATGACCGTCCTCAAGATGCGGGTCGTAGCTCTGCATGTAGCCGATCGGCTCGCCGTCGAGCTCGATGATCAGCGGCTCGACGGAAATGCTGTCGATGTGTTCACGAATCTGCGCGATCTCCGTCTCGGGATCGTCCCACCACTCCGCGACATGCGGCTCGGCCAGCCATGCGGCGATCATCGGCAGGTCCGCCTCGGTCACCGGTCGAAAATCATATCTATTTTCTTGTCTGGCCATGATCTCCTCCGAACCGAAGGCCGGCGAAGCAAAAACCGGTTTCACTTTTCGGGACCATGGCCAGCGGCCGGCTCAGCCGGCATCGAGGGTTTCGATGACAAAATTGTTGTTGGTGTAGACGCAAATGTCGGATGCGATCTGCATCGCCTTGCGGGCGATTTCTTCGGCATCCTTGTCGCTGTCCATCAGCGCGCGCGCTGCGGCCAGCGCATAATTGCCTCCCGAACCGATCGCCATGACGCCATGTTCTGGTTCGAGCACGTCGCCGGTGCCGGTCAGCGCCAGCGAGACCGACTTGTCGGCAACCAGCATCATCGCTTCCAGCCGGCGCAGATAGCGGTCGGTGCGCCAGTCCTTGGCGAGTTCGACGCAGGCCCGCGTCAACTGCTCCGGATATTGTTCGAGCTTGGCCTCCAGCCGCTCCAGAAGCGTGAAGGCGTCAGCGGTGGCGCCGGCAAAACCGGCAATGACATTGCCGCTTTTGCCGATTCGGCGCACCTTCTTGGCGTTGCCTTTCATGATGGTCTGGCCGAGACTGACCTGGCCGTCGCCGGCAATCACCACCTTGCCGCCCTTGCGCACCGTCACGATGGTCGTGGCGTGCATGGTCAGTTGCTCAGACATCTTCTGCTCCGATCAGCACCGGTCCCGACAAGGGCGATTGGCGCGTTACGAGTGACTTGATCTGTCATATGTATGCATAGGTCGGATGATTGCCAACCGGCCATCAGCAAGGCTCGATATCCCCTGGCACGGCAACTGGCAATCGCCGGATCATGCTGCTAGAAGGCTCTCGTTTCCAAGCATGTGGACGCTTGGAACGCCTGAACTCCGGACAAGGATGAGCATGCCGCCCCGTTCCGCCAACGCAAGCCGCAAGACCAAGGAAACCGACATCTCCGTATCGGTCCAGGTCGACGGCTCCGGAAAATCCGATATTTCGACGGGCGTCGGCTTCTTCGACCACATGCTGGACCAGCTGTCGCGCCATTCGCTGATCGACATCACGGTGAAGGCCAAGGGTGATTTGCACATAGACGACCACCACACGGTCGAGGACACCGGCATCGCGCTCGGTCACGCTCTTGCCAAGGCACTGGGCGAGCGGCGCGGCATCATGCGCTATGCCTCGATCGATCTCGCCATGGACGAGACGCTGACGCGCGCGGCGATCGACGTTTCCGGCCGTCCTTACCTTGTCTGGAACGTCGCGTTCTCGTCGCCGAAGATCGGCACGTTCGACACCGAACTGGTGCGCGAATTCTTCCAGGCTCTGGCGCAGAATGCCGGCATCACGCTGCATGTCACCAACCACTACGGCGCCAACAATCACCATATCGCCGAGACCTGCTTCAAGGCGGTGGCGCGTGCGCTGCGTTTCGCGCTTGAAAGCGACCCGCGCCAGCCTGACGCGGTTCCTTCCACCAAGGGTTCTCTGAAGGGATAGGCCATGGCCGTCTATGTCGTGATGGAACCGCCGGGCCGCGGCGAAAAGCCTGACACAACGGCCTTTGTCCGTGATGGGTTTTCCTGGCTTGGCTTCCTCGTGCCGCCGCTATGGCTGCTCTGGCACCGGTTGTGGGTCGAGGCAGCACTGGCGTTTGTCGCCATGGCTCTGCTTTCGCTGCTTGCCGAAGGGCTGAGCCTTGGGCTGGCCGGCCCGCTGCTGTCGCTGCTGGTATCGCTCTTTGTCGGGCTGGAAGGGCAGGCCTTGCGGATCGCCGCACTGCGCCGTCGTGGCTGGCACGAATGGGGCGTCGTCGAGGCCGACAGGCTCGACGATGCCGATACGCGCTATGTGCTGGAAGCCGAAGCGCATGCAGATGAGCAAGCGCCAGTGCCGCGTATCGTTCCGGACGCGGCCCATGCCCGGCCGGCGCAGACGGGAATGGTGCTCGGACTGACGCACACGCCGGGAAGACCCTGACATGCGGGTCGCGATCATCGATTATGGCTCGGGCAACCTGCGCTCGGCCACCAAGGCCTTCGAGCGCGCCGCGCACGAAGCCGGCATCGCGGCCGCCATCGACCTGACCGCCGATGCCGAGCGTGTCAGAACCGCCGACCGCATCGTCCTGCCCGGCGTCGGCGCCTATGCCGATTGCGCGGCCGGGCTGCGCGCTGTGGCCGGCATGTGGGAGGCTGTCGAGGAGGTCGCGATCGTCAAGGCGCGGCCGTTCCTCGGCATCTGCGTCGGCATGCAGCTGATGTCGGAGCGGGGCCTGGAAAAGACCGTCACGACAGGCTTTGGCTGGATCGCCGGTGACGTCAAGGAGATCACGCCGGCCGATCCTGCGCTAAAAATCCCGCAGATCGGCTGGAACACGGTCGAGCTCACGCGCAAGCATCCGCTGTTTTCCGGCATTCCGACCGGCAGCAAGGGGCTGCACGCCTATTTCGTTCATTCCTACCATCTCGATGCGCAGAAGCCGGACGAGGTGCTGGCGATTGCCGACTATGGTGGTCCGGTTACAGCTGCTGTTATCAGCGACAATCTCGCCGGCACGCAGTTTCATCCCGAAAAGAGCCAGGCGCTTGGCCTGGCGCTGATCACCAATTTCCTGCGCTGGAGGCCATAAGAAAATGAGCAAGAAAGGCTACTGGATGGCGATGGTCGATGTCCGCGATCCCGAGGGCTATAAGCAGTATATCGAGGCGAACGCGGCGGCGTTTGCGAAATATGGTGCGAAGTTTCCGGTGCGTGCGGGGCGTTACGCGAACCCGGAAGGGCCGACAGGCAACCGCCACGTCCTGGTGGAGTTCGAGTCCTACGACAAGGCGATAGAATGCTACGAATCGCCTGAATACCGGGAGGCATTGAAGTACAGGCTTGCCGCCTCGACCGGTCACTTCGTCATTGTTGAAGGCGCCTGAACGGTGATCCTGTTCCCGGCCATCGACCTGAAGGACGGCAAGTGCGTGCGCCTGAAGCACGGCGACATGGCGACCGCGACGATTTACAATGACGACCCGGCGGCCCAGGCCAGGGCGTTCGAGCAACAGGGCTTTGAATGGCTGCATGTCGTCGACCTCAACGGCGCCTTCAAGGGCCAGAGCGTCAACGGCGCGGCGGTCGGCGCCATTCTCAAGGCAACGAAAAACCCGGTGCAGCTCGGCGGCGGCATCCGCACCCTGGCGCAGGTCGAGGACTGGCTCGATCGCGGGCTGGCCCGGATCATTCTCGGCACGGTGGCCGTGCGCGATCCGGATCTGGTCAGGCGGGCCTGCAAGGCATTCCCGGGCAAGATCGCCGTCGGCATCGACGCCAAGGGCGGCAAGGTGGCGGTCGAGGGCTGGGCCGAGGCCTCCAGTCTCGGCGTCATCGAACTGGCGAAGAAGTTCGAGGGCGCCGGCGTTGCCGCCATCATCTACACCGACATCGACCGCGACGGTGTGCTGACCGGCATCAACTGGGACGCCACCATCGATCTTGCCGACGCCGTGTCTATCCCGGTCATCGCCTCCGGCGGGCTCGCCTCGATCGCCGACATCGTGCGCATGACGATGCCCGACGCGCAAAAGCTCGAAGGCGCAATCTCAGGGCGTGCACTTTATGACGGACGTATCGACCCGGCCGAGGCATTGGCGATCCTGGCGGCCGGACCGGAGAAGGCGAGGGCGCGATGAAACTTTCGATCATCCTCGCACCCTATGACAGCGGCCTCTACCATGCCGGCTTTGGCCAGGGCCCCGACGCCATCATTGCCGGCGGCCTTGTCGATGAACTTGCCTTGCGCGGCCATGATGTCGTCGTCGAGGACATCGGCGAGGTCGGCGATGCCCAGAAGCGCGAAATCGCGACAGGTTTCGCGGTTTGTCGGGCAGTTGCCACCAAGGTCGACATGGCGCGCGACGATGAGCGTTTTCCCATCGTGCTCACCGGAAATTGCCTGACCGCCGCCGGTGCAGTGGCTGGCGATGCCGCTGATTCGCTCATCTGGATCGATCAGCATGGTGACCTCAATACGCCCGAGACGTCTGCCTACGGCTTTCTCGACGGCATGGCGCTGGCGACGACGCTGGGGCTCTGCTGGCGGCCGATGACGTCAGCGATTCCCGGCTTCAAGGCGATCGACCCGTCGCGGTGCATGCTGGTCGACGCGCGCGACCTCGATCCAGATGAAAGGCGGCTTCTGGAGACGTTGCCGATCATTCGCGCCCAATGGACCGATGCACTCGACAATATCAGAAAGCTCAAGGCGGCCGGCGCGGCCCAAGCGCATTTGCATCTTGATCTGGATGTTCACGATCCGGATGTGCTGCAAGTGAACCGCTATGCGCTGCCGGGAGGTCCAAATCCGGAGCAACTGCGGCAACTGGTTTGCGGGCTGGCCAAGTCGATCCCGATCGTCGGCATCACCCTGTCCGCCTACGATCCTGCATTTGACGCCAAGGGGGAGGTTCCGCCTGTCGTTGGGCAATTGCTTGGCGATTTTCTTGCCGCACATGCGAGGATCTGATGCTGAAGGCCCGCGTCATCCCCTGTCTCGACGTCAAGAACGGCCGCGTCGTCAAAGGCGTCAATTTCGTCGACCTGATCGATGCCGGCGATCCGGTCGAGGCGGCCAAGGCCTATGATGCCGCCGGCGCCGACGAACTCTGCTTCCTCGACATTACCGCTTCGTCCGAAAATCGCGAAACCATCTTCGACATCGTCGCCCGCACCGCCGAACAATGCTTCATGCCGCTGACCGTCGGCGGCGGCGTACGCCAGATCGCCGACATAAGAAAGCTGCTTTTGGCCGGCGCCGACAAGGTATCGATCAATACGGCGGCGGTGAAGAATCCCGATTTCGTCGCCGAGGCGGCCGACAAGTTCGGCAACCAGTGCATCGTCGTCGCCATCGATGCCAAGAAAGTGTCGGGCGAAGGCGAGGTCGACCGCTGGAAGATTTTCACCCATGGCGGCCGCGAGAAGACCGGCATCGACGCGGTCGAATTCGCTCGGCAGATGGTCGATCGCGGCGCCGGCGAGATCCTGCTGACGTCGATGGACCGCGACGGCACCAAGGCCGGCTACGACATCGCGCTCACCCGCGCGGTCGCCGACGCGGTGCGTGCGCCGGTCATCGCCTCCGGCGGCGTCGGCACGCTCGATCACATGGTCGAGGGCATTCGCGACGGCCATGCCGGCGCGGTGCTGGCGGCATCGATCTTCCATTTCGGCACCTACAGCATTGCCGAGGCCAAGGCGCACATGGCCCGCGCCGGCCTGCCGATGCGACTGGACACCCCAGGAGATCGGCTCTAAAGCATGATCCCGAACCGAAGGTCCGCGCCAGCCAAAAGGGGGAACCGGTTTCGGGAAAGATCATGCTTAAACAAGCAGATAGATGGCGCCATGGCTGAGTTTTCGCTCTCCGAGCTAGAGACAATCATAAGGGAACGCGCGCATTCCGGCGATCCGGAGTCGTGGACGGCAAAGCTGTTCGCGCGCGGCATCGACAAGGCGGCACAGAAGCTCGGCGAAGAGGCGGTCGAAACGGTAATCGCGGCCGTTGGCGGTGACAGACAAGCCCTCGTTTCGGAAAGCGCCGATCTCATCTATCATTGGCTCGTCGTTCTGGGCGTCGCCGGCGTTCCGCTTGCCGATGTCCTGACCGAACTCGAGCGCCGCACCGGTCGTTCTGGTATCGCCGAAAAGGCGTCTCGGCAGGACCGGGGCTGATCGCTGCGGAGGGCAGGAAACTCGATGGACCAACTCGCCCCCACCGAGAAATATTCGCCCTTCCGTTTTTTCTCGGCGGAGCAATGGTCGCAGTTCCGCGCCGATACGCCGATGACGCTCGGCGAGGACGAGGTCCGTCGCCTGCGTTCGCTCAACGACCCGGTCGACCTCGAAGAGGTCAAGCGCATCTATCTTTCGCTGTCCCGGCTGTTGTCGGCCCATGTGGAGGCGAGCCAGCTTCTCTTCAGGCAGCGCCAGGCCTTCTTCAACGCGATGGATGTCGTCAAAACGCCCTTCATCATCGGCATTGCCGGCTCCGTCGCGGTCGGCAAATCGACAACGGCTCGCGTGCTCAAGGAATTGCTGGCGCGCTGGCCGTCGAGCCCCAAGGTCGATCTGATCACCACAGACGGCTTCCTGCTTCCCAACGAAATCCTGCGCCGCAACAATCTGATGGAACGCAAGGGCTTTCCCGACAGCTATGACGTCGGCGCCCTGCTGCGTTTCCTGTCGGGCATCAAATCGGCGCAGCGCAATGTCCGCGCACCGGTCTATTCGCACCTGACCTACGACGTCGTTCCCGGCGAGTTCCAGACTATCGACCGGCCCGACATATTGATCTTCGAAGGCATCAACGTGCTGCAGCCGGGCAAGCTGCCGAAAGACGGCAAGATCGTGCCTTTCCTGTCGGATTTCTTTGACTTCGCCATCTATATCGATGCCGAAGAGGAACTGATCCATCAATGGTACATCGCCCGCTTCATGCGGCTGCGCGAGACCGCCTTCCGCGATCCGGACTCCTTCTTCCACCGCTATTCGCAACTTTCGCAAGCAGCGGCCCGCGCCATCGCCGAAGGCCTGTGGGCCAACATCAATCTGAAGAATCTGCGCGAGAACATCCTGCCGACGAGAGCCCGCGCCGATCTCATCCTGCGCAAGGGTGCCAATCATCTGGTCGAGGAAGTGGCGCTCCGGAAGCTGTAACCAAGCGGTTAACGGCGCTTTAATGCATGTCGCGCAAAAGTGTGCAGCGGTTTGCGATAACGACATGCATAAAAGCAACAACCTGAAGCGCGTCGCATGAGGCCGGTCAAACGCGACGCGCTTTAGGCAGTGCGCGCTATCGTTCGATTGCAAATTCCAGAGCATTTATAGGGAGCAGCCGGTGATCAATATGCCTGCATTGCGCCGGCTTGACATTTCCGCCTGGCGCGGAACGCGCGCTCCGCGCCGGCTTCTCAAATTCGCCTCGGTAGGACTTGCGGCCACAGTCCTCTATGCGCTTTGTGCCTGCCTCTTCACCAGTGCCGGGTCAAGATACCTGTCACCGGCCACAGCCTCCGTCTCCGCCTATGCGGTCGCGGCAATATTCTCCTATCTCGGCCACAAATTCTTCACCTTCATGTCGGCGGGCTCGCATCAATTCGAAGCGCCGCGTTTCGCCGTGCTCACCGGTTTCGGTCTTGCCGCCGCATATCTCCTTCCGATGCTCCTCGTCGGGCAGTTCGGCCTGCCGGTCGCGATTCCGATCCTGCTCACCTGTATTCTCATCCCGGTGGTCAACTTTGTCGTTCTTGAACGCTGGATTTTTTCCCACCGTGCAGCGGCGGGCCTGGGCCGTGACACGAAGCGGGTGCCGGTTTTGGGAAAGTCCGATGCCTGAAAAAAGTGACAGAGCGGCGATACGGCTCGACTTGAAAGTCCGCCGCTCTAGCCAGGATTGGTCACCCGCCGCAGCGTCAGGTTGATCCGCCCGCCATTCCTGAGCAGTGCCGAGGTCGACGGATAGATACGGTCGACGCCGTGGAAACAGAGACGGCCTTCACCGCCAAGCACGACGACGTCGCCGCTCTTCAGCCTGAACGATTTGGTGCCGCCTTGGCGCGTGCTCTGGCCGACCCTGAACAGGCAATCGTCGCCCAGTGAAACGGAGACGACCGGCGCGGAGAAATCGATCTCGTCGCGGTCCTGATGAAGGCCCATCTTCGCGTCGGGCGAATAGAAATTGACCAGGCAAGCCTCCGGCGGATGGGGATAGGCAGACACCTCGCGCCACAGCTCCAGCAGCACGTCCGGGATCGGCGGCCAGGGCGTTCCGGTTACCGGGTGCGTCGGCTGGTAGCGATAGCCGTGCTCCTTGTCGGTGACCCAGCCAAGCGAACCGCAATTGGTCATGCGCACGCTCATCTCCTTGCCGGTGCGCGGCATCGCCGGCACGAACAGCGGAGCCTCCTGCACGACCTGCCTCACATCCTCGACCAGCGCTTCCTGCACGGCGCGGGACAGATAGCCGGGCATGTGGCGGACGCCTTTGGGCAGGACGAGCATGGTCGCTTGATCCGTTGGTCTGCAAACAACCAGAATGCCACCATCGAATGAAAACGGCGACCCGAAAGCCGCCGTTTTCGATTGGCCGTACCCGATCTGGTTAGGCCCGATCTGGTCAGGCCTGATCGAGGTCCGGGATGCGCAGAACCTGCCCCGGATAGATCTTGTCGGGGTCGGTCAGCATCGGCTTGTTGGCCTCGAAAATGATCATGTTCTTCGCACCCTTGCCCTTGCCATAGCTCTTTTCGGCGATCTTCCAGAGATTGTCGCCTTTCTTGACCGTGTAGAAGGTCGGTTCCTTGGCCGGGGCTGCGGGCGTGCCGGCCTCGGGTGCGGCGACCTGCAATTCATCCGCCTGCACTTTGGACACGCCGAGCGTGTTGCCCACGGCGATGACGGCCTTTTCGAAGATCGACTGATCCTTGACTACGCCTTTCAGCACAGCCGTATCGCCCTTGACGTCGACTTCCACATTGTCGGTGCCGAGCGCGTGCGAATCGAGTTCCTTCTTCAGCGTATCGGCGGTCGGCTCCGGCTCATCGTCGCCGAAGCCGAGCTTCTTGCCGACGCCCTTGACGAAATCAAACATGCCCATCTGCGGTCTCCTTGCTGTACGAATAGCGAACTTGCCACCTGCAACCTCGAATTGGAAGCGGTCTCGACCGTGATCGATGTCGCGCCTGCCGCATCGGCCCAAAACTCGGAATCGGTTTTTCGAAAAGCACGATGCGTGGCTGAAAAGAATGTCAGAGCGCACCTTGTGCGTCCAGGTGGACGCGCGTCAATCGTCGTCCACCCGACCGCGCAGCTTCTTGATTGTGCCGCGCCCAGCCTTGCTCTTCAGCCGCCTTTCGACCGCGCCTTTCGAAGGCCTCGTCTTCTTGCGCGGCGGCGGCGGCGGTTCGGCGGCCCTGGCGATCAGTTCGGCAAGCCGCGCCCGGGCGTCCGCCCGGTTCTGCTCTTGCGTGCGGAAGCGTCCGGCCTCGATGACGATGACGCCGTCCTTGGTGGCGCGCTGGCCGGCCAGCTTTATGGTTCGCGCGCGGACGCGCTCCGACAGGCCCGGCGCATTCGCCGCATCGAAGCGCAATTGCACCGCCGTCGCCACCTTGTTGACGTTCTGGCCGCCGGGGCCGGACGAGCGGATGAAGTCCTCGTGCAGGTCATCCGGATGGATCACCGCATCGTCGGCAATGATGATCTTGTCGTCGGCGTTCATGCCGCAGTCATGGCGCGGCGAACGAAAAAAGAAAAGGCCCGAACGCCGGGTCGGGCCTTCTCCCGGGTCGGGCCCTCCCGATCCCGATCCTGGGTCGGGCCTTCCAGGCGCAGCGGCTACTTACTCCGCGGCTTCGCGCATGCGCGGCGCGGCGCCGAGCACGATGGCGTCGACATGAGGTTCGAATTTTTCGAAATTGATGGCGAACATGCCGACCAGCTTCGCCGCCTGCAGGTCATAGGCTGAGGTATCGGCCCATGTCGATCTTGGATCGAGAATGGCACGGTCGACGCCCGCGACCGCCACCGGCACCTCGAAACCAAAATTGGCGTCGGTCCGGTAATCGGCCCCTTTCAGCGAGCCGTCGAGCGCCGCGGCAAGCAGCGCCCGCGTCGCCTTGATCGGCATTCGCTTGCCGGTGCCGTAGGCGCCGCCGGTCCAGCCGGTGTTGACCAGCCAGCAATCGACACCGTGCTGGGCGATCAGCTCGCGCAGCAGATTGCCGTATTCCGACGGATGGCGCGGCATGAACGGTGCGCCGAAACAGGTCGAAAACGTCGCTTCGGGTTCGGTGACGCCCTTTTCGGTCCCTGCCACCTTGGCGGTGTAGCCGGAGAGGAAATGATACATCGCTTGCGCCGGGGTCAGCCGGGCGATCGGCGGCATCACGCCGAATGCGTCGGCGGTCAGCATGATGATGTTTTTCGGGTGACCGGCGCGGCCTGTCTTGCTGGCGTTGGGGATGAAGTGGAGCGGATAGGCGCAGCGCGTGTTTTCAGTGAGATTGCCGTCGTCAAAATCCGGCACGCGGCCCGCGTCGAGCACCACATTCTCCAGCACCGTGCCGAAGCGTTGGGTGGTGGCGAAGATCTCCGGCTCGGCTTCGGCCGAGAGCTTTATCGTCTTGGCATAGCAGCCGCCTTCGAAGTTGAAGATACCATGCGGACCCCAGCCGTGCTCGTCGTCGCCGACCAGCGTGCGCGATGGATCGGCCGACAGCGTCGTCTTGCCGGTTCCCGAGAGGCCGAAGAAGATGGCCGCGTCTCCGCCGGCGCCTTCATTGGCCGAACAATGCATCGGCATCACTCCCTTCGCCGGCAACAGATAGTTGAGCACGGTGAACACCGATTTTTTCATTTCGCCGGCATAGGAGGTGCCGCCGATCAGCACGATCAGGCGCGAGAGATCGACGGCGATCACCGTTCCGGCTCGGGTGCCGTGGCGGACGGGATCGGCACGGAACGACGGCAGGTCGATGATCGTCAACTCGGGCACGAAATGCTCGAGTTCGGCGGCTTTCGGGCGAATGAGCAGATTGCGGATGAACAAGGAGTGCCAGGCAAGCTCCGTGACGACCCTGGTGGTCAGCTTCAAATCCTCATCGGCGCCGCCGACCAGGTCCTGCACATAAAGGTCTTTTTCTGCCGCATGGGCGCAAAAATCCGCGAGCAGCGTGTCGAACTGGGCCGGCGAAATCGCCTTGTTGTTGTCCCACCATACATGCGGCCCGGTGGTCTCGTCGTGTACGACGAATTTGTCCTTGGGCGAGCGGCCGGTATGCTGCCCGGTCTCGGCGACGAGCGCGCCATGCGCGGTAAGCCGGGCTTCGCCGCGGCGGATCGCTTCCTCGTAAAGGACGGCCTCGCCGAAATTATAGCGCACCGCGCCGGTGGTATTCAGGCCGATCCGGTCGATCGCCCATGCGGGATTGCGTTTGCCGGCTTCCGACATGAGGGTTCCTTCTTCGATTGCAGCATCCTGGCCGGCGAACTTCCGGAGCCCCCACGACGGAGACTGTAACGGTCAGAACCAGAAAAGCCAAATGATATCAAATATTTAATCGATTTAAACATTTTGAAAGTTGTTTAAATCGTTTATATATGCGAAAAATCAGGCGGTTGCCCAAAGGATTGGCGGTCTATATCGGTCCAATCCATGTTGAGGTGAGATTGTGGCCGCCGGCATGCCGCTCGTGACAGCGGACGAAGCCTGTGCCACATTTTGTACCTAATTTGTCCTGCAAAAGCCCCTTCTCGACCAAAGAAGGGACAGCTCATGAGGGAGCCACTTGAAATGGCAACAATCGCGCTTGTCGATGACGACCGCAACATTCTGACTTCGGTGTCGATCGCCCTCGAATCGGAGGGGTATCGCGTCGAAACCTATACGGATGGGGCGTCGGCGCTGGAAGGTCTGGCGGCGCGCCCGCCGAATCTCGCCATTCTCGACATCAAGATGCCGCGCATGGACGGCATGGAGCTTCTGCGCCGGATGCGCCAGAAATCCGACCTGCCGGTGATCTTCCTGACGTCCAAGGACGACGAGATCGATGAGCTTTTCGGCCTCAAGATGGGCGCCGACGACTTTATCCGCAAACCCTTCTCGCAGCGTCTTCTGGTCGAGCGGGTTCGCGCCGTGCTGCGCCGTGCCAGCGCCCGCGAGGCGTCGGCCAAGACGCCCAACCAGCAGGCCCGTTCGCTTGAGCGCGGCCAGCTTGTTATGGACCAGGAGCGCCACACCTGCACCTGGAAAGGCGAGCCGGTGACGCTTACCGTCACCGAATTCCTGATCCTGCATTCTCTGGCCCAACGCCCCGGTGTGGTAAAAAGCCGTGATGCGCTGATGGATTCGGCCTATGATGAGCAGGTCTATGTCGATGACCGCACCATCGACAGTCACATCAAGCGGCTTCGCAAGAAGTTCAAGGCCGTCGATGATGACTTCGAGATGATCGAAACCCTTTACGGAGTCGGATATCGGTTCCGCGAAGCTTGAATTGATGCATGTCGCCCAAAAGTGGTCCCGGTTTTGGGACAACGACATGCTCAAAACCTAATGCATGTCGCCCAAAAGTGGTCCCGGTTTTGGGGCAACGACATGCATCAAACTAAAGATGAGCCGGGGGCTGCTATTCGATGGCAGTGGACGTAGAGCGAGTGAGACGGACGGGCGCCCGGCGCCCGTCGCGGATTCTGCCGGCATTCCTGTCGAGGATCACGGTGCCAATGCGCCGCTTCCTCGGCCACCATATCTTTTCCAGCCTGACGCGGCGCATTCTCTTCCTCAACCTCGCCGGCCTGGCCGTCCTGGTCACCGGCATCCTCTACCTCAACACGTTTCGCGACGGGCTGATCGATGCCCGCGTCGAGAGCCTGATGACCCAGGGCGAGATCATCGCCGGCGCGATCGCGGCATCGGCGACGGTCGAGACCGATTCGATCAGCATCGATCCGGAAAAGCTGCTTGAACTGCAGGCCGGCGAAAGCCTGGGCCCCGGCTCCGATCAGCTCGACAATCTGGACTTTCCGATCAATCCGGAGCGCGTCGCGCCGGTGCTCAGGCGGTTGATTTCGCCGACGCGGACGCGCGCCCGGATCTATGACCGCGACGCCAATCTGCTGCTCGATTCGCGCCACCTCTATTCGCGCGGCCAGATCCTTCGCTACGATCTGCCGCCGACCGACAAGGAAGAGCCCGATCTTCTCGAGCGAATCCAGAAATTCGTCTTCGACTTCTTCCGCAACACCGCGCTGCCGGTCTACCATGAGCAGCCGGGCGGCAACGGCGCTGCATTTCCCGAGGTGGTCAAGGCGCTTACCGGCAGCCCGTCGACCATCGTGCGGATCTCCGAACAGGGCGAGCAGATTGTTTCGGTCGCCGTGCCGATCCAGCGCTTCCGCGCCGTCCTCGGCGTGCTGATGCTGTCGACGGAAGGCGGCGACATCGACAAGATCGTCGCGGCCGAGCGCAAGGCGATCCTGCGCGTCTTCGGCATCGCCGCCCTTGTCACCGCCATCCTGTCAATGCTGCTTGCTTCGACCATCGCCAACCCGCTGCGCCGGCTGTCGGCGGCGGCGGTCAGGGTGCGGCGCGGCGTCAAGAATCGCGAGGAAATCCCGGACTTCTCCGATCGGCAGGACGAGATCGGCAATCTGTCGATCGCTGTGCGCGACATGACCAATGCGCTCTACGCCCGCATCGAGGCGATCGAAAGTTTCGCGGCTGACGTCTCGCACGAATTGAAGAACCCGCTGACCTCGCTGCGCAGCGCCGTAGAGACCCTGCCTCTGGCTAAGAACGCCGCCTCGCGCGCCCGGCTGATGGAGATCATCCAGCACGACGTCAGGCGGCTGGACCGTCTCATTACCGACATTTCCGATGCCTCCCGCCTTGACGCCGAGCTGGCACGGGAAGACGCAGGAACCGTGGATCTCAAGAAATTCATCACGGATCTGGTCGACGTTTCGCGCACGGCCACGCGCAACAAGAAGACGGTCGACATCGAGTTCAACGCCGCCAAACTGCCGCAGGGCGTCAAAGGCTACTTCGTCGCCGGCCATGATTTGCGGATCGGCCAGGTCATCACCAATCTGATCGAGAATGCCCGCTCCTTCGTTCCTGAGGAGCGCGGCTACATCGCCATATCGCTGGCGCGCGCCGGCAAGGTCAACATCGTCACCGTCGACGACAATGGTCCCGGTATAAGGGCCGACAACATCGACCGCATCTTCGAACGCTTCTACACTGACCGGCCGGCCGGCGAGGCGTTCGGCCAGAACTCGGGTCTTGGCCTGTCGATCAGCAGGCAGATCGTCGAAGCCCATGGCGGCACGCTGACCGCCGAGAACATCCCGGGCACCAAACCCGGCGAGATCAAGGGCGCGCGTTTCGTCGTGACACTGCCGGCGGAAGGCTAGCGCATGATCCCGAAAAGTGGGAACCGGTTTTCGGAGGAGATCATACGTAAACCAATAGGCATGATCCCGAACCGAAGGTCCGCGCGGCGAAAAGTGGGAACCGGTTTTCGGACGAGATCATGCGTAAACCAAACAGCCATGATCCCGAACCGCAGGTCCGCGCAGCGAAAAATGGGGACCGGTTTTTTCGGGCACGATAATGCCTGATCCGACTGTGCAGGCTGAGAACATTCACGGCACGGGGATCCTGATCGGCGAGCGTGGTGTTCTCATCACGGGACCGTCCGGCTCGGGCAAGTCGACGCTGGCGCTCGCCCTCATCGATCATTGCCGCCAACGTGGATTGTTTTCGCGGCTGATTGGTGACGACAGGCTCCTCGCTGCTGATCACGCGGGGCGGCTGGTCTGCCGGGTGCCCGCTCCCATCGCCGGCCTCGCCGAGGTGCCCGGATTCGGCCCGCGGCCATTGTCGTTCGAGCCCGGCGGCGTGATCGACCTTTGCGTCCGGCTGGTCCCGGCAAGCGAAATGGACCGCTTCCAGGAAGATACCAGCGAGCCCATCGCGGGCTGTCCGGTGCCGCGTATCGATCTTGCCGAACGCAATGTTCCGGCGGCCTTGCCGGCCGTGATGGCGCGGCTGTCAATTGCGCCTTTCGTATGATCCGATTTCGAATTGTTGCTGCAATGCGTCAAAATGGCCTGTGCCTGTGCAATTTTGGGCTTGTCAACGCGCCTCGCGTCGACAAGATAGCGCTCCCGCCGCCTGAAAAGGCCGGCGAGCATGAAACGCCTATGACGCGGCGATGACGGGAGCCACCAAAGAATGATCGGACTCGTGCTAGTAACGCACGGTCAACTGGCCGCCGAATTCCGCCATGCCGTGGAACATGTCGTCGGGCCACAAGACAGTTTCGAAACCGTGGCGATCGGCGCCGATGACGATATGGAGCAGCGCCGCAGCGACATCATCGACGCCGTTGCCCGTGTCGACACGGGAGCGGGCGTCATCGTCTTGACAGACATGTTCGGCGGCACGCCTTCCAATCTCGCAATTTCGGTGATGGAATCCGGTCGTACCGAGGTCATTGCCGGCATGAACCTGCCGATGCTGATCAAGCTGTCCAGCATTCGCAAGGGCGACAATATGAGCGCAGCGCTGGACGAGGCGCAGGCGGCCGGCCGCAAATACATCAATGTCGCCAGCCAGCTTCTGAGCAGCAAATGAACGCCCTGTCGGCCAACAAGGGTGACATCGTCCGGGAATTTCCAATCGTCAACCAGCGTGGCCTGCATGCCCGCGCCTCGGCAAAGTTCGTTCAGGTCGCCAGCGGCTTCGACGCCTCCGTCCAGGTCGAGAAGGACGGCGTGACGGTTGGTGGCACCTCGATCATGGGCCTCATGATGCTGGCGGCAAGCCCCGGCTATTCGATCCGTGTCACCGCCAGCGGCCCGGAGGCCGAGCAGGTGATCGACGCGCTGGAGCAACTGGTCGCCTCCCGCTTCGGGGAAGAGTCCTGACGCCTGGAGCGCCGCGCGTCCGTTGGACGCGCAAAAGACGCTCACATCAAGCACTTTGAATTTGCGCATCATGCTTCCGAAAATCAGTTCCGATTTCGCGCCGGCGCGCCTCCGAAGACATGCACGGATAAAGATTTCTTTATATCCCATTGTCGTCCGACCGACGATCTGCTAGTCAGGCCGGCAATTCGCGCCCTTCGACACGCCTTTCCGGCGCGGGCGCATCCCGAAGACAATTCTTGATCGGAGCACTGCCATGACGGGTAGCAATGACTATGTGGTCGCCGACATCTCGCTTGCCGGCTGGGGCCGCAAGGAGATCGAGATCGCCGAAACCGAAATGCCGGGCCTGATGGCCTGCCGCGAAGAATTCGGCAAGGCGCAGCCACTCAAGGGCGCGCGCATCACCGGCTCGCTGCATATGACCATCCAGACGGCGGTGCTGATCGAAACGCTGAAGGCGCTCGGCGCCGAAATCCGCTGGGCCTCCTGCAACATCTTCTCGACCCAGGACCATGCTGCCGCGGCCATCGCCGAGGCCGGCATTCCGGTCTTCGCCGTCAAGGGCGAGACGCTCGATGACTACTGGGTCTACACCGACAAGATATTCCAGTGGGCCGATGGCGGCACCTCCAACATGATCCTCGATGATGGCGGCGACGCCACCATGTATATCCTGATCGGCGCGCGCGCCGAAGCCGGCGAGGATGTGCTGTCCGATCCGGGCAGCGAGGAGGAAGAAATCCTTTTTGCCCAGATCAAGAAGCGGATGGCGGCATCGCCCGGTTTCTTCACCAGGCAGAAGGAAGCGATCCGCGGCGTCACCGAAGAGACGACGACCGGCGTCAACCGGCTTTATCAGTTGCAGAAGAAGGGGCTGCTGCCGTTCCCGGCGATCAACGTCAACGATAGCGTGACCAAGTCGAAATTCGACAACAAATATGGCTGCAAGGAATCGCTGGTCGACGGCATTCGCCGCGGCACCGACACGATGATGGCCGGCAAGGTTGCGGTCGTCTGCGGCTATGGCGACGTGGGCAAGGGCTCTTCGGCGTCGCTCAAGGGCGCCGGCGCCCGCGTCAAGGTCACCGAGGTCGATCCGATCTGCGCATTGCAGGCGGCGATGGACGGCTTCGAAGTCGTCACCCTCGAAGATGCCGCCCCGACCGCCGACATCATCATCACCACCACCGGCAACAAGGATGTCGTCACCATCGACCATATGCGGGCGATGAAGGACATGGTGATCGTCGGCAATATCGGCCACTTCGACAACGAGATACAGGTGGCGTCGCTGCGCAACCTGAAGTGGACCAACATCAAGCCACAGGTCGACATGATCACCTTCCCGGACGGCAAGCGCATGATCCTTTTGTCGGAAGGCCGCCTGCTCAATCTCGGCAACGCCACCGGCCACCCGAGCTTCGTCATGTCGGCGTCCTTCACCAACCAGGTGCTGGCCCAGATCGAGCTGTACAGCAAGCCTGGCCAGTATCAGAACCAGGTCTATGTCCTGCCGAAGCACCTCGATGAAAAAGTCGCGCGCCTGCATCTCGACAAGCTTGGCGCCCGGCTTACCGAATTGTCCAGCGAGCAGGCCGCCTATATCGGCGTGACCCCGCAGGGACCGTTCAAGCCGGAACACTACCGCTATTAACCATAGCTGAAATTACCACCAGATATTGAGGCCGGGCGATTGACTTTCGCCCGGCTTTATTTTTGCGCCGATTGATTCTTCACGCCGATTCGCGCAAGCGCTATGGTGCTGATTCGCGGGGTTCGGGGTCGAGGGCCGACACCCGCATCAGGGCGGTCTTGCATTCAGGCGGCGAAGAGGACCAGGACATGCCGGGGGATTACCCGCCTTGCGCGGGACAGGCCGTTTCCGGCGGCCACAACGATTCGGTGACCACGGGTTCCGCTGCCAGTGGCGGAAGCCTCTTATGGCGCGCCGGCGCCCGCGTCGGAAAATTGCTTGCCTCTTCCGCGCTCGCCGGCCCGCTGCTTGGCCTTTCCGCACATGCTGGACCCGCTGCTGCGTCCCCCGCGGCTGCGTCCAAAGCCGGGCTGTCGGTCAGCACGGTCGAGGTCATGCAACTCGCCATGTTTGTCGGCGTCATGGGCGCGGCACTTGTCTCGGCCATTTTCCTGATCCGCGAACGGGCGCGCACCTCGGCGCAGAATGGCGAACTCAGGGCCCGCTTGGCCGACGTCAACGCTGCGCTGCAGCGCTCTGAGGCGCTGCTCAACCTGCGCGACCAGCGTGTCGTCGTATGGGCCTCGGAAAACAAGAAGCCCGAGCTCGTCGGGACATTGCCGGTTGAAAGCGGCGCTCCGGAAGACCGTGCCGCCTTCCTCGCCTTCGGCCGTTGGCTGATGCCACGCTCGGCGGCGGCGCTCGAGAATGCCGTGGCGGGACTGCGGGAAAAGGCGAGGCCGTTCGACCTCGTCATCGAATCGCAGGCCGGTGCGCCGCTCGAAGTGCACGGGCGCAAGAGCGCAGCACACGTGGTCGTCCGCTTCGTCTCGCTTTCTGAAACGCAGCGAAGCGAGGCCAGGCTGAAAATCGAAAACCAGCGCCTTGCCGCCGACTATGACACCATGCTCGGCCTTTTCAACGCACTCAGCATGCCAGCCTGGCTGCGCTCGGCGGATGGGCGGCTGAAATGGGTCAACCGCGCCTATGCCAGGGCGGTCGAGGCGGAAAACCCCGAAGCTGCGGTTCGCGACACGAAGGAATTCCTGGGCGGCCAGGCGCGCGACGCGATCGCCGCGCAGCACAAGTCGCATCCCGTCTTTGAGCAGGCGCTTTCCACTGTGATCGAAGGCGACCGCCGCATGTTCGCCGTGACCGACTTCGCCGGCGCGGACGGCTCGGCGGGTCTCGCCTGCGACACCAGCGCCATCGAAACGATCCGTAGCGAATATGAGCGGACGGTGCGCAGCCATGCCGACACGCTCGACCAGCTCAACACCGCCGTTGCGATTTTCGATACCGACGAGAAACTGCGGTTTTTCAACCAGGCGTTCCAGAAACTATGGGGTCTCGACAGCGGCTTCCTGCACAGCGCTCCGGACAACGCCTTGTTGCTCGACCGGCTGCGCAGCGAAGGCAAGATCGCCGAGCAGCCCGAATGGCGGCGCTGGAAGGAAAGCCTGCTTGGCGCCTATCGCGCGGTCGAGTCGCAGGAGCATTGGTGGCATTTGCCGGACGGCAAGACCATCCGCGTCGTCGCCAACCCGCAGCCCAAAGGCGGCGTCACCTGGGTGTTCGAGAACCTGACCGAGAAGATGGACCTTGAAAGCCGCTACCAGACCGCGGTGCGGGTCCAGGGCGAGACGCTCGACAATCTTGCCGAAGGCGTGGCCGTGTTCGGCCCCGACGGCAGGCTCAGATTGTCGAACCCGGCATTCGCAGCACTTTGGGGGCTGGACGCCGACGCCGCCAGGCCCAACGTTCACGTCTCCACGATCCGCGATCTTTGCGACCGCGGCGCCGCCGACAGTCCCTGGGGCGGGTTCGTTGCCGCCATCACCGGTTTCGACGACGAGCGCCGTGACCGCCACGGCCAGACCGAGCTGAACAACGGCACCGTGCTGCGCTACGCGATGATCCCGCTGCCCAACGGCCAGGTGATGATGACCTTCGTCGACGTCACCGACAGCGTCAATGTCGAGCGGGCGCTGAAGGACAAGAACGAGGCACTGGAAAAATCCGACCAGCTCAAGAACGAGTTCGTGCAGCACGTCTCCTACGAGCTGCGCTCGCCGCTGACCAACATCATCGGCTTCACCGAGCTGCTTTCGCTGCCCTCGACCGGGCCATTGAACCAGAAGCAGCGCGAATATGTCGAGCATGTCAGCTCGTCTTCTTCGGTCCTGCTCACCATCGTCAACGACATCCTTGACCTGGCGACCGTGGATGCCGGCATCATGGAACTCGATATCTCCGAAGTTCACGTCGACCGGACCATCGCTGCCGCTGCCGAGCTTGTTGCCGACCGGCTGGAGGAGCATGCGATCAGGCTCAAGATCGATGCGGCCACTGCGCCAAAGACGTTCCACGGCGACGAAATCCGCATCCGCCAGATCCTCTACAATCTGCTGAGCAATGCCGCGAACTACGCGCCCGAGGCGAGCACCATCACGCTCGCCTGCCGCTCGCTTGGTGAGGGCGTGGAATTCTCCGTTCACGACGATGGTCCCGGCATGCCGCCAGACCTGCTCGATTCGGTGTTCCGCCGTTTCGAACCGCGCAGCAATGGCGGCCGCCGGCGCGGCCCCGGCCTCGGCCTGTCGATCGTCAAGAGCTTTGTCGAGCTGCATGGCGGCAGTGTCCGGATCGAGACCGGCAAGGACATGGGCACTACCGTCATTTGTGCCTTTCCTGACACGCCGTCCGGCATCCGCGCGGCGGCCGAGTAGCGCGCTTGATGGCAGGCATGGTGCTGGAGCGTTTTCTCGCCGACGAGGCTGCGACCGCAAGGTTGGGCGAGGATCTGGCCATGTCGCTGCGCCCCGGCGATGTGCTGGCCCTCAAAGGCGATCTCGGCGCCGGCAAGTCGAGTTTGGCGCGGGCGCTGATCAGGGCAATGGCCGACGATGCCGGTCTCGACGTGCCGAGCCCGACCTTCACGCTCGTCCAGAGCTATGAGGCGCGCGTTCCCGTCCATCATTTCGACCTCTATCGCCTGTCCTCGGCGTCCGAACTGGACGAACTGGGTTTCGACGAGGCGCTGGCGCAAGGCGCTGCCCTGGTCGAATGGCCGGAGCGGGCAGAGGCCTATTTGCCAAAGACTTCAGTGCTGATCGAACTCGTCCATCAGGACGACGGACGCCTGGCGAGAATGTCCGGACAAGGCGCTGCCTTCGAGCGCGCGGCGCGCTCGCTGGCCATGCGCGATTTTCTGGAAACAGCCGCCTGGGGCGAAGCGCAGAGACGCTATTTTATCGGCGACGCCTCGGCCCGCTCCTATGAGATCGTCTCGCTGGCCGGCCTGCCGCCGCGCGTGTTGATGAACTCGCCGCGGCTGGTGCTCGGGCCGCCGGTCCGCGACGGCAAGCCCTATGCGGTGATCGCCCACACCGCACAATCCGTCGCGGCCTTCGTCGCCATCGATCGGGCATTGCGGGCCGGCGGCGTCAGCGCCCCGGAAATCCACGCGCAGGACCTGAACCAGGGCCTTCTTCTCCTGGAGCATCTCGGCTCGGAGGGATTTCTCGGCCAGCACGGTCAGCCGCTGGCGGAGCGCTACGCGGCGGCGGCCGAACTGCTTGCCATGATGCACGGCAAGACGTGGCCCGATCGCATCGAGGCCGCGCCCGGCGTCATTCACGAAGTGCCGCCTTTCGACCGCGACGCCATGATGATCGAAGCCGAATTGCTGCTCGACTGGTATGTGCCGGCGATCACAGGCGGCCCGGCAAGCGATGCCTTGCGCGCCGGCTATGCCAAGGAATGGAACGCGGCCCTCGACCGGTTGGAGGGGCGCGAATACACGCTCATGCTGCGCGACTTTCATTCGCCGAACATCATCTGGCGCGGCAATCGTTCCGGTCACGATCGCCTCGGCATCGTCGATGTCCAGGACGCGCTGATCGGCCCGTCGGCCTATGATCTCGCCTCTCTCGCCATGGATGCCCGGGTTACGATCTCGCCTGAGATCGAACGGCGGACGCTCGACGCCTACATCGCTGCGCGTCATAAGGCCGGCGCTTTTGACGAGGATGAATTCGTCGAGACCTATGCGATCATGGCGGCGCAGCGCAATTCGAAGATCCTCGGCATTTTCGTCCGGCTCGAAAAGCGCGACGGCAAGCCCTATTATCTAAAACACCTGCCGCGCATTCGCGATTATCTTCGGCGGGCGCTGGCGCATCCGGCACTGGCCGGCCTGCGGGATTTCTATACCGCCCACGGGCTGCTGGAGGAGCGGCCGCTGTGACGACACGCCCCAAAACCGCAATGGTGCTTGCCGCCGGGCTGGGAAAGCGCATGCGGCCAATCACCGACACAATGCCGAAACCGCTGGTCAGAATATCAGGCAAGACGTTGCTCGACTGGAGCCTGGACAGCCTGGCTCGTGCCGGCGTCGACAAGGCCATCGTCAACGTCCATTATTTTCCCGAGCAGATCGTCTCCCACGTCGCCGCGCGCCGCGCGCCGCGGGTGGTTATTTCCGACGAAAGCGAAAGACTGCTCGATTCCGCCGGCGGTATCGTCCAAGCTTTGCCAGAACTGGGAGGGGCTCCCTTCTACATCATCAACGCCGACACTTTCTGGATCGACAGCGGCGTGCCCAACCTTGCCCGCCTCGCCCTTGCGTGGGACACGGCGAAAATGGATATTCTGCTGATGCTTGCAGATCTCCAGTCAGCAACCGGACACAGCGGCGGCACGGATTTCCTGATGTCGCCGGACGGCGCCTTGCGGCGTTCGAAAGGCGATCCGACAGGCCTGATCTATGCCGGCGCGGCGATCGTCCATCCCAGGCTTTTTAGGGATGCGCCGGCCGGCCCACACTCGCTCAACGCGTATTTCGATGCGGCCATCGCAGCCGGCCGCCTGTTCGGCATGCCGATGCACGGCCAATGGATCACCGTCGGCACGCCCGACGCCATTCCGCTTGCGGAAGCGGCCGTCGCTGCCGCTCTTGCTGGGTCGCCCGGCACTCTTGCCGAGTTGACCAGCCCCTTCACCGAGTTCAAATGAGCGGCTCCCGCCGCGTTTTCTCGATCCCGCCCGGAGCGCCGTTTCTGCCGACGCTGGCCGAGGCCTTGCTGTCAGGGCGGCTCGTTCCCGGTTTCCGCTTCGACGGCGACCCGCTGGCGCTGGCCGACGCCACCATCTACGTGCCGACGCGCCGCGCCGCGCGGGCGCTGCGCGGCGTCTTCATCGACCGTCTGGGCAGCCGCTCGGCGATCCTGCCGGTCATCCGCCCGCTCGGCGAGTTCGACGAGGACGAGGTCGCGTTCGAGGCCGACGCATCGGCCGCCATCGACCTCGCGCCGCCGATCGCCGCGATCGAGCGCCTGCTGCTGCTGGCGCCGCTGGTGCGCGCCTGGAAACGCCGCCTGCCGGCGCATGTCGCGGCACTTTTCGACGAGGAGATCGTCGTGCCGGCGTCGGCCGCCGACGCCATCTGGCTGGCGCGCGACCTGGCCCGGCTGATGGACGAGATCGAGACGGAAGGCACCGACTGGACCAGGCTCGCCGAACTGGTGACCGGCAACCTCGCCGGCTGGTGGCAAGTGACGCTCGACTTCCTGAGCATCGTCACCGAAAACTGGCCGAATCTTCTCGAGGAACGCAATCGCTCCAACCCGGCCGCCCATCGCAATGCGCTGATAAGGCTGGAGGCGGCGCGGCTGAAGCGCAATCCGCCGACGGGGCCGGTGATCGCCGCCGGCTCCACCGGGTCGATTCCTGCCACCGCCGAACTGCTTGCGGTGGTCGCCGGCCTGCCCAGCGGCGCGGTCGTGCTGCCCGGCCTCGACCTGATGCTGGATGAGCCGTCATTCCAGGCAATTGCGGTGCGCGGCGCGCGACCGGCCTTGCTTGGCCACCCGCAATACGGCCTGGCAAAACTGATCGGCAAGATCGGCGTGCTGCGCGGCGATGTCGAGGAGATCGCCGTTGCCGAAAGGCCGCTCGCGCTGCGCGCCGCACTTGTCGGCGAGGCGCTGCGGCCGGCGGAGACCACCGAGCTGTGGGCGCAGACGCGCGCCCGCTTTACTACAGGCGATATCATCGAGGCCTTCGCCGACGTGACGCTACTCGAAGCCGCCGGCGAGCGCGACGAAGCCGTGGCGATCGCCGTCGCGCTCAAACGCGCCGTCGAGCAGCCCGGCCAGCGCGCCGCGCTCGTCACCGGCGACCGCGCCCTGGCGCGGCGCGTTTCGGTCGAGCTGTTGCGCTTTGGTGTCGTCGCCGACGATTCGGGCGGCACCGCGCTCATCAATACGCCTGCTGCCGGCCTGCTCAGACTGGCGCTTCAGGCGGCGTTCCGCCCCGGCGATCCCGTGGCCCTGCTGTCGCTGCTCAAGCACCCGCTGCTTGGCCTCGGTCTGGAACGCACAAGCGTCCGTCACGCGGCGGAGATCGCAGAACTGGTGGCGCTGCGCGGCGGTACCGGCCGCCCCGACATCGCCTCGCTGCCGGAACTCTTCGAGGCCCGTCTCACCGGTCTGGGCGATACCCGCCCGCCGTTCTGGTTCGCCCGCCTGACTGTGCGAAGCATCGAGCGCGCCCGCGAACTGCTCGTCCGCCTTGCTGCTGCGCTGGCGCCGCTGATCGCCTTCCGCAGTCAAGCCGAAGCCGATCTTGCCGAGCTGACCCGGGCCAGCGTCGTCGCGCTCGAAAGTCTGGGCCGCACTGCGGATGGCAGCTTGACCGAACTCTATGCTGGCGACGCCGGTGAAAAGCTCGCCGAGCTCTTGCGCGGCCTGATCGCTGCCTCGGCGTCGTTCTCCTTCGCGCCGGACGAATGGCCCGACGTGATGGAGGCGCTGATCGCACCCGAGACCGTCAAGCCGGCACAAGGCACCGACAGGAACATCGCCATCTGGGGTGCGCTGGAAGCCCGGTTGCAGAACGTCGACACGCTGGTCATTGGCGGGCTCAATGAAGGCGTGTGGCCGCGCAAACCGGAAAGCGACCGCTTCATGTCGCGGCTGATGAAGACCGGCATCGACCTCGAGCCGCCCGAACGGCGCATTGGCCTGGCCGCCCATGATTTCCAGATGGCGATGGGGGCGAAGAAAGTGGTGCTGGCTCGCTCCGCCCGCTCCGGCGACGCGCCGGCGGTGCCGTCGCGCTGGCTGCAGCGCCTCCTGACCTTCATCGGCGAGGACCATGCGGCGGTGCTTCGCCGGCGTGGTGATGAATTCCTGTCCTGGGCCCGTGCGCTCGATGCCGGCGAACGAAGAGACTTCGCGCCGCGGCCGCAGCCGAAGCCGCCGCTGGCTGTGCGGCCGCAACATTTCTCGGTCACCGAGATCGAAACGCTGCGCCGCGATCCATACGCGATCTATGCCAGGAGGATCCTCCGCCTGATGCCGCTCGACCCGGTCATCCGCGACCCCGGCGCTGCCGAACGCGGCACGCTGTTTCACGCCATCCTGCATCTTTTTTCGCGGACCGTGGCCGATCCGCTTGTGCCGGAGGCGCTGGACCGTCTGATCGCCGCCGGCCGCGCATGCTTTGCCGAGGCGGCCCTTCCTCCCGATGTCGAGGCGGTGTGGTGGCCGCGCTTCGAAAAGCTCACCGCCGGCATCATCGAATGGGAGCGTGGCCGCGCCTTCGCCGTGACCATGCGGCACGCCGAGGAGCGCGCCGAAAAAACCGAAGTCGGCCAGTCCGACGTGACGCTGTCCGGCTATGCCGATCGCGTCGATCTCCTGGCCGGCGGCATGGCCGACATCCTGGATTACAAGACCGGCTCCTCGCCGTCCAAGGCGCAGGCCCATACGTTGCTTTCGCCGCAACTGGCGCTCGAAGCCGCGCTGCTCAGGCGCGGCGCCTTCAAGGGGCTTGGCGCGCGCGAGCCGTCGCAACTGGCCTTCATCAGGCTGAAGCCGAACGGCGAGGTGTTCGAGGAATCCATCCTCGAATACAACCACAAGCTGCGAACCGCCGCAGACCTTGCCGAGGAGGCGTGGGCGCGGCTCGAACAACTGCTGATCCACTATGCCGACCCGACGACTTTCTATCTGTCGCGCGCGCTGCCGTTCCGCGAGGGTGAGACCGACGGCGACTACGACCATCTCGCCCGCGTGCTCGAATGGTCTGCCGGCGGCGACGCCGACGACGAGGGAGGGGAGGCATGAAGAAGGCCTATCCGATCCCGACCGATACCGCCGCCAGCCAGGCAAGCGCCTCAGATCCGCAAAATTCCGCCTGGGTGTCGGCCAATGCCGGATCGGGCAAGACCCATGTGCTGGCCCAGCGCGTCATCCGGCTTTTGCTGCGCGGCACCGATCCGTCGAAGATCCTGTGCCTGACCTACACACGCGCCGCCGCCGCCAACATGTCCAACCGGGTGTTTTCGACATTGTCGGAATGGACGGCGCTTGCCGACGTCGAACTGGCGGCAAGGGTAGAAGCATTGGACGGTCGCCAGCCCGATCGCGAAACCATGCGCCGCGCCCGCCGGCTGTTCGCCGAAGCGCTGGAGACGCCCGGCGGGCTGAAGATCCAGACCATCCACGCCTTCTGTGAATCGGTGCTGCACCAGTTCCCGCTGGAAGCCAATATACCGGCCCATTTCGAAATGCTCGATCCGCAGATGGAGGCGTCGCTCTTCGCCGCCGCCCGCCGTGACATGATCTCGGGCACGGCCGCCGGCGATGCGGGGCTGGCCGAGGCTTTCGCCACCATCCTGGAACGCGGCGGCGAACATGGGCTTGACGCGTTGCTGGCCGAGATCGTGCGCAAGCGCGACGGTCTGCGCGCCTTCATCGCTGCTGCCGGTGGCGATGGCTTCCGGGCGCTGTTCGACGAGTTCAAGTTTCGCGTCGGCCAGACCGCCGAAGGCCTGGCGGCGTCCGTCTGGCCGCTGCCGGGCTTCCTGCCGGACTATTTCATCACCTTTGCCGCTGCTGCTGAAGCCGCCGACGCTCGCCTCGTGCTCAACAACGTTCTGCCCTATGCGCGTCTTGCCTTCGCCGAGGATGATCCGGTTCGCCGGCTGCATCTGCTGGTAAAAGCCTTCCTGCGAACCGATGGCGAGCCTTATGAGCCGAAAAAGACGTTCAAGAAGTTGCTCGACCGGCTGCCGGATCTTGCCGAGCGCTATCTGTCAGCTGCCGATGCCATCCTCGAAAGCTCCGATCGATTGGCCTTGTTCAGGATGCTGGAGGGCACATGTGCGGCGCTGACCATCGCCGACTGGCTGATCGCCCGCTACGAGCACTTGAAGCGCGCCCGCGGCTTCCTCGATTTCAACGACCTTATCACCCGAACGGTCAATCTTCTGGCGCGGCCCGACGCCGGCCCTTGGGTGCAATACAAGCTCGACCAGGGCATCGACCACATCCTGCTCGATGAGGCGCAGGACACCAGTCCCGACCAGTGGGAGGTGGTGAAGCGGCTGGCCGAGGAGTTCTTTGCCGGGCTCGGCGCACGCGACAATGTTCACCGTACGGTGTTTGCCGTCGGCGACGAAAAACAGTCGATCTATTCCTTTCAGGGAGCGGCGCCCGACTCCTTCGCCGACTCAAGGCTGCTGTTTTCCGGAAAAGTGCGCGACGCCAACGTCGCCTTCGCCGATCTCAAGCTGACCTGGTCGTTCCGCTCGACCGAGGACGTGCTTGCGGCAGTGGACCGTGTCTTTGCCGACCCGATCGTGCGGCGCGGCATCAGCCACGATCCCGACCCGCTGAGCCATAAGGCGATCCGCAGCGATGCGCCGGGCTATGTCGAGGTCTGGCCGTCGATCGGCGCCGACGTCGTCGATGAACCCGACGACTGGACGCAAGCCGTCGACCACGCCCATGCGCCGGCGGTGCGTGTTGCTGAAAACGTGACGGCGACTATTGCCGGCTGGATCGGCTCCGGCGAGATCATCGAAGGCCGCGGCAAGAAGCTTCGGCCCGGCGACGTGCTGGTGCTGGTGCGCAAGCGCGATCGTTTCGTCCATGCGCTGACACGCGCGCTGAAGCGACGCGACATCCCGGTCGCCGGCGCCGACCGCCTCAGCCTGCCCGGCCATATCGCGGTGAAGGACCTGATCGCGCTCGGTCACTTTCTCGTCCAGCCCGAAGACGATCTGTCGCTCGCCGCCGTGCTGCGCAGCCCGATTTTCGACGTCTCGGAAGAGATGCTTTTCGCGCTTGCCGGCGAGCGGCCGTCCGGCCTCTCGCTGATCGCGTCGCTCAGGCAGCATGCCGGTGAAAGCGCTGCCTTGGCCGCAATCGCTGCCCAGCTCGACACATGGTCCGATGAAGCCGCATTCAGGCCGGTGTTCGAGTTCTATGCGGGGGCTCTCGCCCGCGATGGCTTGCGCAAGAAAATGATAGCGCGGCTCGGGCCGGAAGCCGGCGACATCCTCGACGAATTCCTGAGCTTCTGCCTGGCCGAGGAACGGACCGGCCTGCCGGGGCTGGAATCATTCCTGTCGACGCTGGAAAATGCCGGCCCCGAGATCAAGCGCGAAATGGACCAGGCCCGCGATGAGGTTCGCGTCATGACCGTGCATGCGGCCAAGGGCCTGGAGGCGCCTGTCGTGTTCCTCGTCGATGGTGGCTCGGCGCCGTTCAGCGACCAGCATCTGCCGCGACTGATGCCGTTCGATGGCTCGGGCCAATACTGGGACGGCAAGGGCTATCTCTGGCGTTCGGCCAGCGATGTCGCCAATGGCTTTTCGCGGGCCGCTTCGGTCCGCGCGCGCGAACTGGCCGACGACGAATACCGCCGGCTGCTCTATGTCGGCATGACCCGCGCCGAGGACCGGCTGATCGTCTGCGGCTATCACGGCAAGCGGGCGCCGAATACCGGCACCTGGCATTCGATCGTCAGCCGCGCGCTGGTCGGCGCGCCCGAAAGCATCGAGCGGCAGCACCCCGCCACCGGCGAGACAGTGCATCGTTTTCACGTGACAAATTTGCCGCCGGTCGCGCAAGTGGCCGCCGAAGCGGCGCGGCAGGCGCAACAGTTCGAGCCGTTGCCAAACACCCTGTTCCAGCCCTTGCCGCCCTTCGAGGATCTGCCGCGGCCACTGTCGCCGTCCGGCGCCTCGGCGCTGATCGACGAGACCAGGCAGGCCGTGGTCAACACCGGCTCGACGGTGCTGGACGCTGAGAAGGAGCCCGGCTTTGCGGTGATGCGGGGGCTGGCGCTGCACAAATTGCTGCAGATGCTGCCCGGCATTGCCGAGGCCGAACGCCGGGATGCCGCGGAGCGCTACCTCAAGCGCGCTGGCGCACAATGGCCTGAAACCGAGCGCGACAAGGCCTTGGCTTCGGTGGCGGCCATCCTTGCCGACAGCCGCTTCGATCAGCTGTTTGCGCCGAATTCACGCGCTGAGGTCGCGGTCATGGGCAGCCTGGAGGTCAAGGGCAAGCTGCGCTCGATCTCCGGCAAGATCGACCGGCTGGCGGTCACATCAGGCAGGGTGTCGATCGTCGATTACAAGACCAACCGGCCGGCGCCAGCAGCGCTGGCGGACGTTCCATCGGCCTATGTCCTGCAGATCGCGCTCTATCGCGCGCTGCTCCAGCCGCTTTATCCCGGGCATCAGGTCTCGGCGGCGCTGCTGTTCACTGAAGCGCCGCGACTGATCGAGCTGCCGCCGGCGGCGATGGACGACGCCCTTGCCCGACTCACGGGAGCGTGACACAACAGCTGCTTGAAGACGGGCGCGATCACCACCACATTTGGTTCGACAATAACTCTCGAAAGGATTTTCGCATGGCCACCGTCAAGGTCGACAAGAGCAATTTCCAGACCGATGTGCTTGACGCCAAGGAGCCGGTCGTCGTCGATTTCTGGGCGGAATGGTGCGGCCCGTGCAAGATGATCGCGCCGGCGCTGGAAGACATCGCCATCGAACTCGGCAGCAAGGTCAAGATCGCCAAGCTCAACATCGACGAGAATCCCGAGCTGGCCGCGCAGTTCGGCGTGCGCTCGATCCCGACGCTGATGATCTTCAAGGGCGGCGAAATGGCCGACATGAAGGTCGGCGCCGCGCCGAAGACGGCGCTGTCGCACTGGATCAACGGCAATCTCGCCTGATCCGGCAGTAATTTCGCAATCATGCCCGGCCTCGCGCCGGGCTTTTTCGTAGCGTCATCTAGGCGCGTGTCCTCCTGGACGCGCGAAGGACGCTGTAGCACTTGATCTGACCCAGAAGATCGAATCGGATTTTCTGGGTCATGCGGCTGGTCCGCCCTGGCACTCGCCATTTGCCGGCCCATGTTCTTGTCTGGCTTGAAGCAGGAGAACGACATGACCGGATCCGCCAAGGCCACCGTTTTCATCGACAATGAGCGTGTCATCGTCACCGAATACCGCTTCGCGCCGGGCGACAATACCGGCTGGCACCGCCATGGCCATGACTATGTCATCGTGCCGCTGATGGACGGTAAGCTCAAGCTCCTGACCAAGGAGGGCGAATCCTTCGCCGAAATGAAGAAGGGGGCGCCCTATTTCCGCAAGGAGGGCGTCGAGCATGACGTCATCAACGCCAATGAAGGCGAGTATGCCTTCATCGAGATCGAGCTGAAGTAATCCACCAAGGCCGTCTCAGCCCGCCATAGGCCGGAAGCGCGGTCACCAATCCGCGATACGATGGCCTCCGACGAATTGTGCACTTTTCTCAGTATATTCAAACAGTTCTATCTTCACATCATTAGGATCGCGAATCCATGCCTGGTAGGTATCATCGCACGCGTGTTTCTTTGAAGTGACGTCAACGCCTTTCGACCTTACGTGGGCGATCGCGGCATCAATGTTTTCCACTTCGAGGCAGAAGTGGTTGATCTGGTTCAAGTCGCTATAGCTGGCCCCATCTTTCCGGAACACCTCGATGTGGCTGCGGCTGCCGCAATTGAGGTAAAAACCCAAAATCTTGCCGTCGCGCAGGAAGTTGAACTGGGTGTCCATGCCGAGGACGTCCCGATAGAAGCTTCGCGTCGCCTCGAGGTCATTCGCGAAGATGCAAACGTGAGCGAGCTGCTTTACCTTGATCATGACTGGCTCCTCGCGGTGATCTGACGAAGTCCGGGTCATCGTGCCCCGGTGAACACGCGCCTCAAACCGGCGGCGTGCCGTTTTCGGCCAGCACCGCGCCGGCCAGATAGAGCGAGCCGCTGATCAGGATGCGCGGCGGCGGTCCGTCCCACGTGTCGCGCAGCAGCATCAGCGCATTGGCGACGGAGCTCACTGGTTCGGCCGACAGGCCGGCCTCCACGGCGCGGATCGCCAGTTCGTCATTCGGCACGCTGGCCTCGCTGAGGCTCACCGGCACCGTGTAGACATGCCGCACCAGGCCCTTGAAGGCGCGGAAATAGCCGCTCTGGTCCTTGGTGTTGATCATGCCGCAGATCAGCAACAGCGGCCGCGGGTTCTTTTCCTCCTGCTCGGCAAGTGCTTCAGCGACGACCGCGCCGGCGCCCGGATTGTGGCCGCCGTCGAGCCAGATGTCGGCTCCCTTCGGCGCCAGTTCCGTCAGCCTGCCTTGCGCCAATTTCTGCATCCGCCCCGGCCAGGTGACATTGTGCATCGCCTTGTCGGCGACGCGATGGCTGATCTCGAAGCCTGCCGCCTTGACCGCCGCAATCGCCGCCGCCGCATTGGCGAACTGGTGGCGCCCTGGCAGCCGCGGTGGCGACAGGTCCATCAGCCCGTCTTCGTCCTGATAAACCATCCGGCCGTTTTCCTCGAAGGCGAGGAAATCCTGGCCATAGACGAAGGCGGGACAGTCGAGCCGCTCGGCGGTTTCGACAAGCACCTGAAGCGCCGTTTCGCTCTCCTGCGCGCCGATGACCACCGGGCAACCGCCCTTGATGATGCCGGCCTTTTCGGCGGCGATCAGTTCGACACGGTCACCGAGAAAGGATTCGTGGTCGAGCGAAACCGGCATGATCACCGACACTGCCGGTTCTTTGATGACGTTGGTGGCATCAAAGCGGCCGCCAAGGCCGACCTCGATGATGACGGCATCTGCCGGATGTTCGGAAAACAGCAGGAAGGTGACGGCGGTGAGGATCTCGAAGACGGTGATCTTCTGGCCTTCATTGGCCTTGGCGACGCGGGCGATGGCATCGGCGAAAACCTCGTCCTCGACCAGCCTGCCGCCGCCGTCGGCGGCCAGCCGGTAGCGCTCATGCCAGTTCACCAGATGTGGCGATGTGTGGACATGGACGCGGAAGCCGGCCTCTTCGAGCAGCGCCCGCGAAAACGCGGCGCAGGAGCCCTTGCCGTTGGTGCCGGCGATGTGGATGACCGGCGGCAGATGGTCCTGCGGATTGCCAAGCCGCTCCAGCAGCCGCGAAATGCGGTCGAGCGAAAGATCGAAGCCCTTCGGATGAAGCGACATCAGGCTTTCGATTTCGCGGTCGGCGGCAAGCGTGGTCATGGCAGAATCCTAGCGCATGACCCCGAAAATCGAAATCGATTTCCGGAAAGGATCATGCGTGAAATCAAGATGCTACAGCGCCACGGATGGCGCGCAATCGCGGTTCGCGACGACGGATGTCGCGTCAGGCTTGCGGGCGTGCTTCCGCCGGGACCGCCACCGGCGGCAGGATTTCCGGTTCCAGCGGCTTTTCTTCTTCCGGCAGCTTGAGCAGCATTTTCAGGAGCCGCGCGATCGTCTGGCGCATCTCCAGCCGCGACACCACCATGTCGACCATACCGTGCTCCATCAGATATTCGGATCGCTGGAAGCCATCGGGCAGCTTTTCCCGGATGGTCTGCTCGATGACGCGCGGCCCGGCAAAGCCGATCAGCGCGCCGGGCTCGGCGATGTGCAAGTCGCCCAGCATGGCATAGGAGGCGGTAACGCCGCCGGTGGTCGGGTTGGTCAGGACGACGATATAGGGAAGACCGGCCTCCTTCAGCCGATCGACGCCGACCGTGGTTCTCGGCAATTGCATCAGCGACAGGATGCCTTCCTGCATGCGGGCGCCACCGGAGGCCGCGAACAGGATCAGCGGCCGCTTGCGTTGCAACGCGACCTCGAAGCCACGAACGATGGCTTCACCGGCGGCCATGCCGAGCGAGCCGCCCATGAAGGCGAAGTCCTGCACGGTCACCACCACCGGCAGGCCTTCGACGGTCCCCAGCGCATTGATGATCGCGTCGTCCAGCCCGGTCTTGGCCTTGGCGTCCTTCAGCCTGTCGGTATAGCGCTTCTCGTCACGAAATTTCAGCGGGTCCTGCACCACCTTGGGATTTTCGAGCGTCTCGTACTTGCCGTCGTCCATGAAGAATCTCAGCCGTTCCTTGGCCGAGATCTTCATGTGATGGCCGGAGGACGGGATGACGAACTGGTTCTGCTCCAGGTCCTTGTGGAAGACCATCTCGCCGGTCTCCGGATCCTTGATCCAGAGGTTTTCAGGCATGTCGGTGCGCCGGCCGAGCATCGAATTGATCTTCGGGCGAACGTAGTTGGTGATCCAGTTCATCGCTTCGGCTCCTGTCCTGACGAAGAGTTAGACCATGATCCCGAAAAGTGGAAACCGGTTTTAGACGGAGATCATGGTCAACCAGAAGATCAAGACTATTCGGCGGCAGCAAGGCGGGCCGCACGCACGCCTTGCGAAAGCCCGCTGACCAGCGTGGCGACCGCCTCGGCCGGGTCGGCGGTCTTTTCGCCCTTCGGCCCCAGAACATTGGCGACCGCATTGACGATCGCGGTGCCGACGACGACGCCGTCGGCCGACGCCCCGATGATGCGTGCCTGCTCGGCGGTCTTGACGCCGAAGCCGACGCAGACCGGCAGGTCGGTATGGCCCTTGATGCGCCCGACCGCCGCCGCCACCTTGCCGGTGTCGGCAAGTGCCGAGCCGGTGATGCCGGTCATCGACACATAATAGACGAAGCCGGAGGTGTTCTGCAGCACCTTGGGAAGGCGCTTGTCGTCGGTGGTCGGCGTCGCCAGCCGGATGAAATTGATGCCAGCCCTCAGTGCCGGAATGCAAAGCTCCTCATCCATTTCAGGCGGCAGGTCGACGACGATCAGCCCATCTATGCCGCTGGCCAGCGCATCCCTGAGGAAGCGGTCGACGCCGTGAATGTAGATCGGATTGTAGTAGCCCATCAAAACGATCGGGGTTTCATTGTCGGTAGCGCGAAACTCCGACGCCATCTTCAGCGTCTTGACCAGCGTCTGTCCACCTTTCAGCGCGCGCAGGCCGGCCGCCTGGATCGCCGGGCCGTCGGCCATCGGATCGGAAAACGGCATGCCCATTTCGATGATGTCGGCGCCTGCTTTGGGCAGCGCCTTCATGATCGACAAAGCGGTGTCGTAGTCAGGGTCGCCGCTCATGAAATAGGTGACAAGCGCCGGGCGGCCTTCGGCCTTCAGCTTGGCCATGCGGCGGTCGATGCGGGTGGTCATGATCAGATCTCCATGCCCAGCATATTGGCCACCGTATGCACGTCCTTGTCGCCGCGGCCGGACAGGTTGACGATGACGATCTGGTCCTTGTCCATGGCTGGCACGATCTTCACCGCATGCGCGATGGCATGTGCGGATTCGAGCGCCGGAATGATGCCTTCGACGCGCGTCGTCAGCTGGAACGCCTCCAGCGCCTCGTCGTCGAGAATAGGCACATAGTCGACACGGCCACTGTCGCGCAGCCACGAATGCTCCGGCCCGACGCCCGGATAATCGAGGCCGGCCGAGATCGAATGCCCGTCCATGATCTGCCCGTCGGCATTCTGCAGCAGATAGGTGCGGTTGCCGTGCAGCACGCCGGGCGCGCCGGCATTCATCGAGGCGCAATGCTCGATACCGTCGAGGCCGCGGCCGCCGGCCTCGATGCCGATGATCTTTACGCTGCGGTCGTCGAGGAACGGGTGAAAAAGGCCGATGGCGTTGGAGCCGCCGCCGACGGCGGCGATGATCGTGTCCGGCAGCCGGCCTTCCTGCTCGAGGATCTGGGCGCGCGCCTCGATGCCGATTACCGACTGGAAGTCGCGCACCAACTCCGGATAGGGGTGCGGGCCGGCGGCGGTGCCGATCAGGTAGTAGGTATCCTCGACATTGGTCACCCAATCCCGGAGAGCTTCGTTCATGGCGTCCTTGAGCGTGCCGTGGCCAGCGCTCACCGGCCGCACCTCGGCGCCGAGCAGCTTCATGCGGAAGACGTTCGGGCTTTGCCGGGCGACGTCGGTGGCGCCCATATAGACGACGCAAGGAAAGCCGAAACGCGCCGCCACCGTGGCCGACGCCACGCCGTGCTGGCCTGCGCCGGTCTCGGCGATGATGCGTTTCTTGCCCATGCGCTTGGCCAGCAGGATCTGGCCGAGGCAGTTGTTGATCTTGTGCGAGCCGGTGTGGTTCAGATCCTCCCGCTTGAAATAAACTTTTGCGCCGCCTCCGAGGCCTTTCGCGGAGGAAACCTCGCGAAGATGCCTGGTCAGGCCTTCGGCGAAATAAAGCTTCGACGGCCGCCCGGCATAGTGGGTCGAAAGGTCAGTCAATTCGGCCTTGAAGTCCGGATCGTCCTTGACCTCGTTCCAGTGCCGCTCGAGGTCGAGGATCAGCGGCATCAGTGTTTCGGCAACGAAACGACCGCCGAAGATACCGAACATGCCCTGCTCATCGGGTCCAGTGCGGAAGGAATTGGGTATCGCCGGCTTGTTCATCGCCGATCTCCTACTTCATGTGTTGGAGCTTGTCCTGTCGGAACACCGGTTTTCCTGGTTTCCGAGACATGCTCCGGGTTCTATCTTTCAGGCTGCGCTTGTATCCCGCGCGGCTCTGACGGCCCGGAAAAACTGTTCGATCAGCGCCGGATCCTTGACGCCCGGCGCGCTTTCCACGCCCGAGGAAATGTCTAATCCGGGCGGGTCGGCAAGCCGAAGGGCATCGCCGATATTGGCGGCGTTGAGCCCACCGGAAAGCATGTAATCGACGCCTGCGTCAAGGCCGGCCAGAACGCGCCAGTCGAAGGCAATGCCGTTGCCACCCGGCAGTTCCGAACCTTTCGGCGGCTTGGCGTCGAACAGGAAACGGTCGGCAATGCCGACGAAGGGTCTTATGCGCTCCAGATCGACAGCCTCGCTGACCGGCAGCGCCTTCATCACCGGCAGGCCATAGCGGGCCTTGATTTCGGTCACCCGCTCGGGTGTTTCCGACCCATGCAGCTGCAGCATGTCGGGATGCATTTTTTCGACGATTTCATCCAGGAACGCGTCGCCGGCATCGGCCGTCACGGCAACCGCCTTGGCCTTGCCGATTGCCGCTTCGCGCAAGCGGCCGGCTTCCGCCGGCTCGACATAGCGCGGGCTTTTGGCAAAGAAAATAAAGCCGACATGGCTGGCGCCGCCGGCCAATGCCGCGGCCAACGTCTTGTCGGTCTTCAATCCGCATATCTTGATGTCGAGCGCCATGGCGCGGGATTGGCACGAAACGGCAAAAGAGTCGAGAAAAAGCATCCTGTTTGCCGGCGTTGGGAATAGCCCTAGTTTCAATGGATGGATGAAGGCGGGAGCAAACCATGACGGACAAGACGGTTACAGAGCTCAGGCAGAAGGTCGCGCAGGCGCGCGAGGTCATCGCTCATTTGATGGACAAGGCCGCCTTCAACGGCGCCGAGGCACACCGCGCGCTCGACTATTTCAGCAGCGACGCATTCAAGAAGGACTTCTTGCCATGGCCGCGCCAAACCGACGAAGGCTTGCGGCCGGAGGAGTTGAACGCGGCGAATGACGATTGAGCGGCAGTGCAGAACCTAGCGATGCCGGCAGGAACCGGTGAATAGTGAATAGTGAATAGTGAATAGTGAATAGTGAATAGTGAATAGTGAATAGTGAATAGTGAATAGTGAATAGTGAAGGAGGGGTGCTCTCACTACTCACTACCATTCACTACTCACTACCATTCACCATTCACTATTCACACAGGGGGCGGCGTCGCTACAGTTTTATTCCGCACCCTACTCGAACATGATCGCTTGCAGCGCGCCGCCATTGCGCTTGAGCCAATCCTTGCAGCGCTCGGTGTCGGGGCAGAGCTGCTCGCACAGTTTCCAAAATTTCGGGCCGTGGTTCATCTCCTTGAGATGCGCCACTTCATGCGCGACGAGGTAGTTTATGACCGGTCGCGGCGCCATCATGATGCGCCAGGAGAACGATAGGTTGCCGTCCGACGTGCATGACCCCCAGCGGCTCGACGTGTCCTTGAAGCGGATTGCCTTGGCGCGCTTGCCGACCGCCCCGGTATGCTTGACCACCAGCGCCTCGATCTCGCGCTTGGCTTCGCGCTTGAGGAAATCGGCGATACGGCGCGGCAGGTGCACGCGGTCGCCATGCACGATCATCAGCGGACCGCGCTCATCACGCGACAGCGTGACCGTCCCGCGTTTCGAAGGCTCATGAACGATGCGGTGCGGCACGCCGCGCACCGGTATCTTGATGCCGGGCCGCACCTGCGGCCGGTTGGGCACCTTGGCCAGCCGCTGCTCCAGCCAGTCCTGATGGCGGTCGAGGAATTTTTCCACCTCGCCTCGCCGCAGGCCCGGTGGCACGGTGATGCGCAGGCCCCGGCCACCGGAATCGATGCGCAGCGTCAATCGCCGCGCCCGGTCGCTCTCGACGATCTTGAGCGGCAGCGTTCGGCCGGCAACACAATGCTCTCGCTCCACGACGGGGGCGGGCCTGGGTTTGGTCAGGTTGCGGAAGAAGCCGAATGACATGGCCGGGACGATACGTGATTCGAGGAAAACGAATAGAACAAAAAAGAAACGGCGCCGCTGACGCGACGCCGTTTTTGATATTTATGTCAGGGCAAGTGCCTTACTCGTCAAGTAGGCCTGGCGTGGAATTGCCACCTCCGGTTGTGGGGCCGCCGGTTGTGGGCGACGTCGACTTGTTGCGGTTCGCCATGAAGCGGTCGAACTCTTCCTGGTCCTTGGCGCGACGCAATTCCCTGGCGTATTCGTCGAACTCGCTCAGCATCTCGTCGAGCTTGCGGCGCTCTTCATTGAGCCGCTCGAGTTCTTTTTCGCGCCAGTCGTCGAAAGCGACGTTGCCGGTGCGGGCGGAGCCGTGGCCCCAGCGCGCCGCTTTGTCGGAACCGCGGCGGCAGCCGGCGAAGATGCCGTCGGTCGCGCGGTTGACGTCGCGCTTGAAGCCGTCAAGCCGGTCGCCCCAGATGATGTAGGCGAGCATGGCGAGGCCGAGCGGCCAGAACACCATGAAGCCGATCACCATCAGAGCGATGGTCGCCGGCGTCCAGGCCGGACGGATCAATGCAGATGTGTTCATTTTCTCCCAATCCTTCAGTTGGAGACAGCCAATCCCGGCTGCGTGGATTCGAAATGGGATGAGAAAAACGGCGATTCAAGACAATGTCGGCCAAAACCGGACAAGCATTTGAAATGCTTACCGCTTTTTGAGCGTTTCAAGGAAAAGAACGACCAGGCCCGCAATCAGCCCCCAGAACGCGGCGCCGACGCCGAACAGCGTCAGCCCCGAAGCGGTGACGGCAAAGGTGACGGTAGCGGCCATGCGCTCGCCGTCTTCCGTCAAGGCGATCGCCAGCGCGTTGGCGAGCGGCGCCATCAGCGCCAGTCCTGCAACCAGCACGATCAGGCTCTGCGGCAGCACGGCGAAGATCGCCACCAGCGAGGCGCCGAAAATGGCGAAGACGAGATAGGCAAGCGCATAGAAGGGACCGGTCTTCCAGCGCTCGCCCGGATCGGGATGGACGTCAGGGCCGGTGCAGATCGCCGCCGAGATCGCCGCCAGGTTGGTGGTCGAGGCCCCGAATGGTGCCGACAGCAGCGAAAGCAGACCGGTGACGCCGATCAGCGGGCCGGGATCCGGGTGATAGCCCGCTGCCCTCAGCACGGCGAGGCCGGATAGATTCTGCGAGGCCATGGTGACCAGATAAAGCGGCAGCGTCAGGCCGACGATCGCAGTGACGGTGAACTGCGGCGCAATCAGCGTCAAAGTCGAAAGTTCCGGGGTCGGCAGACCACCGACCCGGCCGGTGAGGAAAGCGGCAGCGCCGCCGCCGATCAGCACCGCCAGCACCGAGAGCGCCGGATTGAACAGGCGGATGACAAAGAAGGCGGCGATCAGCGGCAGGATCAGCCACGGGTCGACGGGAATCGCCTTCACCGCATTGATGGCGAAGGTGACGACGATGCCGGCGAGCATCCCCGACGCGACCGAGGCCGGTATCCTGGCGATCAGCTTGGTCAAAGGCCTGAACAGGCCGGTGGCAATCAGCAAAATCCCGGTGACGATGAAGGCGCCGACGGCCTCGCCGATCGAAAAGCCGCTCGATGCCGCGATCAGCGCCACCCCCGGCGTCGACCATGCGGCGATGACCGGCATCCTGGTGCGCCACGACAGCCACAGGCTCTCGATCGCCATGGCGAGGCAGATCGCCGTCACCCAGCTCGCGGTTTCGACCTGCGTCGCGCCGACCGCCTTGGCAGCGGCGATGACGATGGCCAACGTGCCGCCGAAGCCGACGATCGCTGCGACGAAGGCGGATACCGGAATGGAAATGCGCATGTCCTAGCCTGCCTGCCGCACCATGGCGTCGACCGCCCGCACCAGCATGTCGAGATCCTGGGGCCGCGACAGGCGGTGGTCGCCGTCGGGGATCAGCGACAGTGTGACGTCGTCGGCCGGCAGCAGGCCGACCAGTTTAAGCGCATGGCTCGGCGGCACGTCGGCATCGGCGAGCCCCTGCAATATGTGGACGGGGCAGTGGGTGTCGATCGGCCCGGTCAGCACCCGGTTGTTGCGGCCGTCCTCGATCAGCGCTCGGGTGTAGATGTAAGGTTCGGTCGAATAATCCGACGGCTCCTCGAAAAAACCTTTTTTTGCAAGATCGCGCTTCTGCGCTTTGGTCAGCGCCGGCTCGACCAACTCGGCGGTGAAATCCGGTGCCGGCGCCAGAAGCACCAGGCCGGCGATGCGGTTCTCGCCTGGCTGGTGCAATTCCTGGCGCAATTCCTGGACCATGCGCAGCGCGATCCATGCGCCCATCGAGGAGCCGACCAGGATTTGCCTGCCTTGCGTGAAATGGCGGAAGACGGCGAGGCTTTGCGAAAGCCAGTTCGAGACGGTGCCGTCGGCAAAGGCGCCGCCCGATTCGCCGTGACCGGAATAGTCGTGGCGCAGGAAAGCCCGGCCTTGCCCGCTCGCCCATTGCGCCAGCGCCTCGGCTTTGGTGCCCAGCATGTCCGACTTGTAGCCGCCGAGCCAGACAATGCCTGGCGCGGCACCCGCAGCGCGCCTGACAGCGATGCTGGTTCCGTCGACCTCGAGAAAAACCGGTGCGGTCAAGGCTCACTCCTCACCCAGGTCTTTTGACACAGCGGACGGCTCAACGAAAAGTGCTCGGCAACTTTCTTCGTTTGGTGCAGGCAGAAGTCAGGGAACAGGTGATTTCCTGTGAGCGCTGTGCTATTGACTCCGGCCGCGCGCTCACCACATTGGCGCGTTCGCAATTCTGAATTGAAAACCCTGAACGAAACGGCTCAAGGAGACCACGACCATTCGCAGACCTTTCAAAGCAACGGCGCCCACCAAGGATGGCCCGCGCTCCAACCGTGACATCCGGGTTCCCCGGGTGCAGCTTATCGACGCCGAAGGCCACAACCACGGCGATGTCTCCATCAACGACGCATTGCTGCTCGCCGAAGAGGCTGGGCTCGATCTGGTCGAGATATCGCCCAACGCAGTGCCGCCCGTCGTAAAAATTCTCGATCTCGGCAAGCTGAAATACGCCAACCAGAAGAAGGCGGCCGAGGCGCGCAAGAACCAGAAGGTCATCGAGATCAAAGAGATCAAGATGCGCCCGAACATCGACAGCCATGACTACGAGACCAAGATGAAAGCGGTCCGGCGGTTTTTCGAGGAAGGTGACAAGGTCAAGCTGACATTGCGCTTTCGCGGCCGCGAGATGGCGCATATGGAACTCGGCATGCAGCTTCTGAACAAGGTTCGCGAGGAAGTGGCACCCATCGCCAAGGTCGAAGCCGAACCGAAGCTCGAAGGCCGCCAGATGATGATGGTGCTGGCGCCCCGCTAAAGTGATTCCGCTAAAGCGGTCCCGTCACAGCAAAGGCCGCTTCGGCGGCCTTTTGTTTGTTTTTGTCTTCGCCATGATTTCTCCGCAAGTTGCATCGACAAGGAGTCCGGTTGCCGGTCCTCGCGGCGAAAGGATTGTCCATGGCCGCTGCGGCACGTTCTCCGATTGAAAGATCGTTCGACGAAATGGGCCGCTATCAGCGGCGCCGGCGAGTCCTGCTGGCGCTGCTGATCGGTGCTTTTTGCGCTTTGCTGATCTTCGGCGGCTCCACGCACGATGAATTAGGCCACGAACGCATAGAGGGGCAGTACGGCAGTGCCCTGATACTGATCGGGATCGGCGGTCGGCTCTGGTCGATCCTCTATATCGGCGGCCGCAAATCGGCCGAACTGGTTGCTACCGGCCCATATTCGGTGATGCGCAACCCGCTGTATTTTTTCTCCACCGTAGCGGCCGCCGGTATCGGCGCCCAGACCGGCAGCGTGATCGTCTCGATGGCGTCGGCTGTTTTATGCGCGGCCGCGTTCTACGTCGTCACGCTGCGCGAGGAACGGCATTTGACGACCGTGCTCGGGGCGCCGTACAAGGACTACATCGCACGGGTGCCGCGGTTTTTTCCCAATCCCCGGCTTTATCGCGATCAGGCCGAGGTCACCTTCACACCGCGCATTTTTAATCACACGCTGCGCGACGGCTTGATGTTCGTGGCTTCCGTACCGTTTTTCGAACTCATCGAGTCCGGACAGGAAAGCGGCGTGATTCCCGTCCTCTTCTGGCTGTATTGAGCTGCGGATGCCGGCAAAAGAGGCGACATGCATTAAATCCGCCTGAATCATCCTGCAGAGGCGTCCCGGCGACCGGCGGGCGCCCGTTTTCTTGGCCAGACGCGCTGCGATCGCTGGCGAAATTCCTCGACGATCGGATTCCCGACATGCTCAATGAAGTTAAGTCGGCGCGGGCCGAACAAGCGCAGGCCAGGCGTGCGCTGGGCAGGTACCAGCACGCGCGCAGGATGGTGCTTGCCGCCCTCGTGGTCGTCATGTTCGCAGCGCTGCTGTTTGGCCAGTCTGCCTTTCCTCCCGAAAGCGTGCCGCACGAAACGATCGAAATGGTCGGGGTCCTGCTGATCTTTCTCGGCATCGCCGGGCGCTTGTGGTCGACGCTCTATATCGGCGGACGCAAATCCTCCGAGGTGGTTACCGGCGGACCCTATTCGATCACCCGCAATCCGCTCTATGTCTTCTCCTCGATAGCTGCCGCCGGCGTCGGCGCGCAGATGGGCTCGATCACTGCGGCGATCGGCCTCGCGGTGATTTGCGCCGCCGCCTTTCATGTCGTCATCCTGCGCGAAGAGACGTTCCTGAAGGAGACCTTCGGAACTCCATTCCAGGCCTATATGGCGCGAGTGCCGCGCTTTTTCCCGAAGCTTTCGCTGTATCAGGAAGGCGACACCGGCAGCTTCAAGCCGCGCCTGCTGCGGACGACGCTGCTGGACGGACTGTTGTTCCTCGTCGCCATTCCGTTTTTCGAATCGATCGACGGCGCCCAGCAATCAGGCATACTGCCGGTGCTGTTCCGTTTCCCATAGGCCCAGGTGTGTCGGCACAAGGTGTGTCGGAACGGGTGTTGCACGCCGGCCCGCTTTGACGTATAGCACCGCCGTTCCCAAAAACCGCCCGGCAGGGCATGCCGTGGCGGTTTCATTTGCTTTTCGGGCTTTGGTCGGCCTGAAGCGAACAAAAAGCGCGATGATGCGCACATAAACGGAGTAGCAAAATGCCCAAGATGAAGACCAAGTCAGCCGCCAAGAAGCGGTTCAAGATCACAGGTACGGGTAAAGTCCTGTCGGCCGCGGCCGGCAAGCGTCACGGCATGATCAAGCGTTCCAACAAGTTCATTCGAAATGCCCGCGGCACGATGGTTCTGGCTGAACCGGATGGCAAGAAGGTCATCAAGAATTTTCTGCCGAACGGCCTCTAAGGCATTCGGTCTGGACACGCATTTGTTTTACGCAATTCCGAACGGAAAGCCGCTAGGCATTTTTCCTGGAATTGCTTTTAAGGAGATCATGACATGGCACGCGTAAAAAGAGGCGTCACTTCGCACGCCAAGCACAAGAAGGTCCTGAAAGCCGCCAAAGGTTTCTACGGCCGCCGCAAGAACACCATTCGCATCGCCAAGCAGGCGGTGGAAAAGTCGCTGCAGTATGCCTACCGCGACCGCAAGAACCGCAAGCGTTCGTTCCGCGCTCTGTGGATCCAGCGCATCAATGCCGCGACCCACGAGCATGGCCTGACCTATGGCCGGTTCATCGACGGTCTCAACAAGGCCGGCATCGAGATCGATCGCAAGGTCCTGTCGGACATGGCCATCCACGAGCCGCAGGCATTTGCCGCACTTGTGGCCAAGGCCAAGGTCGCGCTCGAGTACCTCAAGAACACCACGCCGAACGCTTTTGAAAGCGCTGTAGCTTAACCAGCGCCTTCCCAAGCACTTCGACACTTGATTTGGGAAACCCGCGCTGGCAGGGCTGGCGCGGGTTTTTCTTTGTGACGCGATGTAGGTCAGCGATGACTTAATCTTTGAACTGGTAGCTGCGATGAACATCACTTTAAACGACCGGAATATCGACGCCCTCGAAACTGCGTTGATGGCGGAGATTGCGGGTGCGGCGGATGAGCACGAGATCGAAGCCGTTCGCATCTCGGCGCTGGGCAAAAAAGGCTCGGTCTCGGAGTTGTTGAAATCGCTGGGAGGGATATCGCAGGAACAGCGTCAAATTTTTGGCCCCGAGGTCAACGGTCTCAAGAACCGCATCACCGAGGCGCTTAACGCGCGCCGCGCCGAGCTGAAGGACGTAGCGATCGCGGCACGTCTCGCGGCGGAAAAGGTCGACGTCACGCTGCCGGTGCGGCAATCGCCGGCCGAGCGCGGCCGCATCCACCCGATCAGCCAGGTCAGCGACGAGATTGCCGCGATCTTCGGCGACCTCGGCTTTGCCATCGCCGAAGGTCCCGATATCGAGACCGATTACTACAATTTCACCGCGCTGAATTTCCCGGAAGGCCATCCGGCGCGGGAGATGCATGACACCTTCTTTTTCCAGCCGGACGAGAAGGGCGAGCGCAAGCTTTTGCGCACCCACACCTCGCCGGTGCAGATCCGCACCATGGAGGTGCAGAAGCCGCCGATCCGCATCGTCATTCCCGGAAAAACCTACCGCCAGGATTCCGATGCCACGCACTCGCCGATGTTCCATCAGGTCGAAGGGCTGGTGATCGACAGATCAGCCAACGTCGCCAACATGAAATGGGTGCTGGAGGAGTTCTGCAAGGCCTTCTTCGAGGTCCGCCAAGTCAAGATGCGCTTCCGGCCGAGCTTCTTCCCGTTTACCGAACCCAGCATGGAGGTCGACATCCAGTGCGACCGTTCGCGGCCGGGCGAGGTGCGCTTCGGCGAAGGCTCCGACTGGATGGAAATTCTCGGCTGCGGCATGGTCCACCCCACTGTGCTGCGATATGGCGGGCTCGATCCCGACGAGTATCAGGGCTTTGCCTGGGGCATGGGTATCGATCGCATCGCCATGCTGAAGTACGGCATGCCGGACCTGCGCGCCTTCTTCGACGCCGATGTGCGCTGGCTGTCGCATTACGGCTTCCGGCCGCTCGACATGCCGACGCTGTTCGCAGGCTTGAGCGCATGACGGCGGCCCACACCGGCGGCTGCCGCTGCGGCGCCGTGCGGTTCGAGGCTTCGGCCGAACCGCACCATGTCAGCTATTGCCATTGCGGCGATTGCCGGCGGGCCAGCGGCGCCCCGGTGTCGGCCTTCGTCGGCTTCATCACCGAGCAGGTCGCCTTCACGGGCAGGGCGCTGAAGATGTTCGAGAACGGGCCGGTGACGCGCTCCTTTTGCGGCATCTGCGGCTCGCCGATCGCCTATGTCGACGAGCGGCTGGCCGACCACATCTATTTCATGCTCGGCGCCATGGACATGCCGGCCTATTTCAAGCCGACGCACCACGCGCATGTGCGCGAGCAGCTGCCCTTCCTGCACATGCCGGACGACTTGCCACGCCATTTGAAGACCAGCGTGCCCAGACCATCAGACGGAACACAGTCATGAAACTCACCCTCTCCTGGCTCAAGGATCACCTAGAGACCGATGCCTCGCTCAACGAGATCGTCGAGCGGCTGACCTCAATCGGCCTCGAGGTCGAGCATGTCGACGACAGGTCGAGCCTGAAGCCCTTCGTCATAGCCAGGGTGCTGACGGCGGAGCAGCATCCCGATGCCGACCGGCTGCGCGTGCTGACCGTCGATACCGGCGACGGCAAGGCCCCAGTGCAGGTTGTATGTGGAGCGCCGAACGCCCGCGCCGGCCTGATCGGCGCCTTTGCAGCACCCGGTACCTATATTCCGGGCATCGACGTGACGCTGACGGTCGGCAAGATCAGGGGTGTCGAAAGCCATGGCATGATGTGCTCCGAGCGCGAGCTCGAGCTTTCGGAAGAGCATGACGGCATCATCGATCTGCCCGCCGATGCGCCGGTCGGCACCAGCTTCGCCGCCTATGCCCATCTCGACGATCCGGTCATAGAGATCAATTTGACGCCGAACCGTCCGGATGCGACCAGCGTCTACGGCATTGCCCGCGATCTTGCGGCGAGCGGGCTCGGCCGCCTCGTCGGCGGTGCGATCATGCCGCATGCTGGCAGCGGCATGTGCCCGGTGAAGGTGACGATCGAAGCCCCTGAGCTCTGCCCCGGCTTCGCCCTGAGATTGGTGAAAGGCGTGAACAACGGTCCGTCGCCGAAATGGCTGCAGCAGCGGCTGATCGCCATTGGGCTGAGGCCGATCAGCGCGCTGGTCGATATCACCAACTATGTCACTTTCGACCGCGGCCGGCCGCTGCATGTGTTCGACGCTAACAAGGTCGCCGGCAACCTTACCGTGCGCCGGGCGCGTGACGGTGAAAAGGTGCAGGCGCTTGACGGCCGTGAGTACACGCTGACGCCTGACATGTGCGTGATAGCAGACCAGGACGGCGTCGAGTCGATCGCCGGCATCATGGGCGGCGAGCATTCCGGCTGCGACGAGAACACCACCGACGTGCTGATCGAATCGGCGCTTTGGGATCCGATCACCACGGCCCGCACCGGCAGGATGCTCGGCATCATCAGCGATGCGCGCTACCGGTTCGAGCGCGGCGTCGACCCTGAATTCATGGTTCCCGGCGTGGAGCTGGCGACCAAGCTGGTGCTGGATTTCTGCGGCGGCACGCCGACCGAAACCGAAGTCGTCGGCTATGCCGGTCACACGCCGAAGATCGTTTCCTTCCCGCTGTCGGAAGTGAAGCGGCTGACCGGCATCGAGGTGCCCAGGGACGAGAGTCTCGCCATTCTTGTCCGCCTCGGTTTCAAGCCGCAAGGCACGAGCGATGTCGTCAATGTGGCGGTGCCGTCCTGGCGGCCGGATGTCGACGGCAAGGCCGATCTGGTCGAGGAGGTCATGCGCATCCATGGCGTCGACAACATCGCCCCGCAGCCGCTCGGCGCGCATGATGCCGTCAACGCCAAGATCCTGACTGTCCTGCAGGTCCGCACCCGCGCCGCCAAGCGGGCGCTGGCGGTGCGCGGCATGATGGAGGCGGTCACCTGGTCGTTCATTGCGGCAAAACATGCCGAACTGTTCGGCGGCGGCCAGACCGCACTCAAGCTCGCCAATCCGATCGCGGCCGACATGTCCGACATGCGGCCGTCGCTGCTGCCGGGCCTGATCGCCGCCGCCCAGCGCAATGCCGACAGGGGCATCGGCGATGTCGCGCTGTTCGAAGTGTCGGGCACCTATGAGGGCGATGCGGCCGACCAGCAGCGGCGCGTCGCCGCCGGCGTGCGGCGCGGCACGGCCAGGCTCGAAGGCTCCGGTCGTCATTGGGCGGGCAATGCCGGTCCGGTCGGCGTGTTCGACGCCAAGGCCGACGCGATCGCAGCACTCGAAGCCTGCGGCGCGCCGGTCGAGCGGCTGCAGATCGAGGCCGCCGGCCCGGCCTGGTATCATCCCGGCCGCTCCGGCACGATCAAGCTCGGGCCGAAGGTCATTTTGGGCACGTTCGGCGAGTTCCACCCGAAGACGCTGGAGGAACTGGACGTCTCCGGGCCGCTCTGCGGCTTCGAAGTATTCGTCGATGCCGTGCCCGAGCCGAAGGCCAAGCCGACGCGGACAAAACCGAGACTGGAGCTATCCGCCTTCCAGGCGGTCAAGCGCGATTTCGCCTTCGTCGTCGACAAGGCGGTCGAAGCCGGCACGCTGACCCGCGCAGCACTTGCCGCCGACAGGAAACTGATCACCAACGTCTCGGTCTTCGATGTGTTCGAAGGGGCGTCACTCGGCGTGGCCAAGAAATCGATCGCCATCGAAGTGTCGATCCAGCCGGTCGAAAAGACGCTGACCGACGAGGACTTCGAGGCGCTGGCAAAGCGCATCGTCGAGAATGTGCACAAGCAGACCGGCGGCGTGCTCAGAGCGTGACGGGTTGCGGGCACATGGCGATTACTGTTGTGCCATGGTGAGTCTAGTATTCTCCGCAGACGTTGGCGGCCAACGTCTCGCAATTTGCACCGCGCGGCGGCGACTTCGACATTACGCTGACCGGCAAGCCGGAATAACTTCCCAGGATTGACTAAGGCGCTGATCGAGCACCAGTCTCCAATTGGCTTTTTCGCCGATTTCGGGCAAACCTCCATTCCTGCAATCGAGAGGGAGAAGCCTGATGTTCCGATGGGGTGTTTTGTCGACGGCCAAGATCGGCCGCGAGCATCTTTTGCCTGCAATGGTCGAGGCGGAGAACGGCGTGCTGTCGGCGATCGCCAGCCGCGATCCGTCGAAAGCCCGCGCCCTGGCCGACCGTTTCGGTGCCCCCCATGCCTTCGGTTCCTATGACGAGCTGCTCGCATCTGGGGATGTCGACGGCGTCTACATCCCGCTGCCGACCGCGCAGCATGTCGAATGGACGGCCAAGGCGATCGAGGCCGGCAAGCATGTTCTGGTCGAAAAGCCGCTGGCGCTCGATGCCAAGGACATTCCGCCGCTGATCAAGCTGCGCGACGCCAAAAACGTGCTGGTCTGCGAAGCCTTCATGGTCGTCTACCATCCGCAATGGATCAAGGTGAGCGAGCTGATCGCCAACGGCGCCATCGGCCGGCTGCGCCATGTCCAGGGCGCGTTCTCCTACTACAATGTCGATCCCAAGAACATGCGCAACCAGCTCGACCTCGGCGGCGGCGCGCTGCCCGACATCGGCGTCTACCCGACGGTGTCGACGCGCTTTTCGACGGGCAAGGAGCCGCTGCGCGTCCAAGCGACGATCGAGCGCGACAAGACATTCGGCACCGACATCTACTCCTCGATCCGCGCCGATTTCGGCGACTTCGAATTGTCGTTCTATCTGTCGACGCAGATGGCGGCGCGGCAGGTGATGGTGTTCCACGGCGAGAAGGGCTTCATAGAGGTGCTTTCGCCGTTCAACGCCGGAATTTACGACCACCATCGCATCGAGCTGCACAACCAGAACCACAGCGAGGCGCAAGTGTTCCGCTTCCCCGGCATGCAGCAGTACCGGCTGGAGGTCGAGGCCTTCGCGCGGGCGGCACAGGGCGGCACCGACCGCGTCTTCACGCTGGAAGAGTCCGTGCTCAACCAGAAGGTCATCGACGCCATATTCCGCGCCGGCGAGAAGGAAGGCTGGGAGACGGTCTGACAATTCGTCAAAGCCGGGGAGGAAAGCCGGGGGGAGACAATGGCTGACGATGCGGATGTGATCATTGTCGGCGCCGGCCTTGCCGGGCTCGTCGCCGCGGCCGAACTGGCCGAGGCCGGCAAGAAGACCATCGTTGTCGACCAGGAGCCTGAACAGTCGTTCGGCGGCCAGGCGTTCTGGTCGCTTGGCGGCATCTTCCTTGTCGATTCGCCCGAGCAGCGGCGCATGCGCATCCGCGATTCGCATGATCTGGCGCTCGAGGACTGGCTTGGCACCGCCGCCTTCGACCGTGCGGAAGATTTTTGGCCGCGCCGCTGGGCCGAGGCCTATGTCGGCTTCGCCGCCGGCGAGAAGCGCTCCTGGCTGATGCAGCGGGGCATGAAGTTCTTCCCAATCGTCGGCTGGGCCGAGCGCGGCGGCGGCAACGCCGTCGGCCACGGCAATTCGGTGCCGCGCTTCCACGTCACCTGGGGCACCGGGCCGGGCGTGCTCGAGCCGTTCGTGCAGCGCGTGCGCGAGGCCGAGAAAAGCGGGCTGGTCAGCTTCAGATTCCGCCACCGCGTCAACGAACTGACGCGGACGGACGGCGTCGTCGACGGCGTGCGCGGCGACACATTTGGCGCCGAGCGATGCCGAGCGCGGCCGCAAGAGTTCGCGCGACGTTGCCGGCGATTTCGAGTTCAAGGCGCAAGCGGTCATCGTCGCTTCCGGCGGCATCGGCGGCAATGCCGAGCTTGTCCGCAAGAACTGGCCGCAGCGGCTCGGCATGCCGCCCAGGCGCATGATCACCGGCGTTCCCGATCATGTCGACGGCCGCATGCTGGCGATCACCGAACAGGCCGGCGGCAGCACCATCAACCGCGACCGCATGTGGCACTATGTCGAAGGCATCAGGAACTGGGCGCCGCTCTGGAGCGACCATGCAATCCGCATCCTGCCCGGCCCGTCGTCGCTGTGGCTCGACGCCCGCGGCAAGCGCCTGCCGGTGCCGCTCTATCCCGGCTTCGACACGCTGGCCACGCTCAGCCACATCATGAAAACCGGCTTCGACTATTCCTGGTTCATCCTGACCAAAAAAATCATCCGGAAGGAGTTCGCGTTGTCGGGCTCCGAGCAGAACCCCGACCTCACCGGAAAAAGCTGGCGCCAGGTGCTCGGCCGCGCCACATCAGGCGTCCCCGGTCCGGTGAAAGCGTTCATGGACAAGGGCGAGGATTTCATCCTGATTTGCCGGCGCTGGTCGCCCGCATGAACGCGCTTGTCGGCGGCGAGCCGCTGCTTGAGCTGGCGCAGGTCGAGCGCGAAATCCACGCTCGTGACCGGCAGCTCGACAATCCGTTCTGCAAGGACATGCAGATCACCGCCTTGCGCGGCGCCCGCGCCTATCTCGGCGACCGGCTAATCCGCTCGGCTAAGCCGCACAAGATGCTCGATCCTGCCAATGGGCCGCTGATCGCGGTCAGGCTCAACATACTGACCCGCAAGACGCTGGGCGGCTTGCAGACCGATCTCGACAGCCGTGTCCTGGGTGTCGATGGCCAGCCGGTCGAGGGATTGTACGCGGTCGGCGAAGCCGCCGGTTTCGGCGGCGGCGGCATGCATGGCTATGCGGCGCTGGAAGGGACGTTTCTTGGCGGCTGCATTTTTTCAGGCCGCAGCGCCGGCCGCGCGGGCAGTGGGGTAGGACCCTCACCAGATCCATTCGCCCCGTCCCAGAGCCGACACCGCGTCGACGATCCGGGTAAAGCTCGAGCGCGCTCGACCGACCGTGTGCCGGGCTCTGAGATAACTATGCACCAGCCCTGGCTCTTCCAACCAGAAGGCGTGGCCGTCTGCCGCGACGACGCGGTCGCGATAGGCCTCGCCGTCTGACGACAGCGGGTCGCATTGGGCGGTGATCAGCACGGTCGGCGGCAGATTGGCAAAATCGGCGTCGGCCAGCGGCGACAGCGTGAGGTCGCCGGTGCGGTCCTCGCCGGTCCTGATATTCGTGTAGAAATCGAGATCGCGCACCGTCAGCATCGGCGCTTCGGCATGGGTCACGTAAGAACCCTGCGATCGGTCGCCGCCAAGGCTGGGATAGATCAGCACCTGGCCGATCGGTCTTCGTGCATGGCCGCGCGTCGCATGGCTGACCGCGGCGGCAAGGTTGCCGCCGGCGCTGTCGCCGCAAAGCAGGATCGGGCGCTTGTAGGTTGTCGCCGCCCATTCGAAGGCGCTGATGGCATCGTCGAAGCCGGCCGGATGCAGATGTTCCGGCGCCAGCCGGTAGTCGACCGAAACCAGCTCATAGCCGGTGCGGCTGCAAAGCTCGGCGCAGAGGTCGTCATGGCTGTCGAGCCCGCCTAGGATAAAACCGCCGCCATGGAAATAAAGCACCATCGCCGCCGCTTCCGGCGCGGGTGTGCGGTAGATGCGGATCGGGATGGGATGCGAGGGCGTGGCAATGGCGGTGGTTTCCGCCGTAACATTGTCTGGGTGGCCGGCAGAGAACTCACGGCACATGCGGTCGTAGATGTCGCGCTGCCGATCGATCGTGTAGTCGATCGCATCAGGCGGATAATAGGAATTGGTCCGCTCGATGAAGGCCCAGGTCTCGGCGTCGATGAGTTTTTTGTAGTCGGTCATGAGCGCTGAAAGTGTTCTGACGACAGCGCCTGAGCACCCCTCTCTGGCCTGGCCTCTTTGCCAAAACTTGGCATCTCCCCCTCAAGGGGGGAGATTGGCAGCTTCGGCCTTGCAGCCCATCTTGCAACGTTGGAGATTGGCGAAAACCGAAGCGACATCCGATCTCCCCCCTTGAGGGGGAGATGGCCGGAAGGCCAGAGGGGGGTGGGCGCCGTCATTCCAACAATACCCTCACTTCCCCTTCCACACCGGATCGCGCTTTTCGGCAAAGGCGCGAAAGCCCTCGAGATTGTCCTCCGAGCCGTACAGTGCGTCAACCGTCGGCAATTGGCGGCGCGTCACCCGGTTCATCGCGTCCTGGAAGGTGAGCGACTCGGCGACCCGCGCCGTCTCCTTGATCGCGGCAAAGACCAGCGGCGGACCGCCGGCCAGCAGCCGGGCGATCTCCCAGACGCGATCCTCGATCTTCTCCTTGGGCAGCACCTCGTTGACCAGGCCCCAGCGATGCGCCTCGGCGACATCCATCCAGCGGCCGGTGAGCAAAAGGTCCATGGCGACATGATAGGGAATGCGCTTCGGCAGCTTGATCGTCGCTGCATCGGCCAGCGTGCCGGCGCGAATTTCCGGCAGCGCAAAGGAGGAGTGATCCGACGCGTAGATGAGGTCGCAGGACAGCGCCAGCTCGAAGCCGCCGCCGACCGCCATGCCGTTGACGCAGGCGATGACCGGCTTGTTGAGATCGCGCAGTTCCTGCAGTCCGCCGAACCCGCCGACGCCATAGTCGCCGTCGACAGCATCGCCGCCGGCCGCGGCTTTCAGGTCCCAGCCGGCGCAGAAGAACCTGTCGCCGGCAGTCTTGACGATGGCGACCCGCAGATCCGCATCGTCGCGGAACGCCTTGAACGTCTCGCCCATCAGCCGCGAGGTGTTGAGGTCGATGGCGTTGGCCTTGGGCCGATCGAGCGTGACTTCGAGGATCGTGCCCTCGCGGCGGGTGGTGATGACGTCAGACATTCCTGTTTTCTCCAAGCACCAGCAGCGCGTCGGCGATCCAGGCGCCTTTGCCCTGCGCGCAGACGATCAGCGGGTTGATGTCTAGCTCCTCGATCTCGCCGGCATTTTGCTGCACGAAGGCGGCAATCCCTGATATCGCCTCGATGGCCGCCGCGACATCGGCCTTGGGCCGGCCGCGATAGCCTTCGAGCAGCGGGAACAATTTGAGCCCGCGCAATGCCGCCTCGATGTCGTCGCGTGTCGCCGGCAGCATCAGCGTGACGCTGTCGCGCAACAGCTCGACCAGCACGCCGCCGGTGCCCAGCGTCATCACCGCGCCGAACATCGGGTCGCGGGTGAAGCCGACGAGCAGCTCGGCGACGCCGTCGCGCACCATGCGCTCGACATAGAGGCCGGTGCCGAGCGCATCGAGATCATGGGCGGCGGTGCTGACCGATTCGGCATCCCTGAGGTTGAGCCGCACCGCGCCGAGTTCGGATTTGTGGGTGACTCCCAAAGCCTTCAGCGCAACCGGAAAACCGAGCGCCATCGAGGAGATGACCGCCTCGACCGCATTGCCGGCGCGTTCGCCCCTCGGCACGGGCAGCCCGGCCTCGATCAGCCGCGCTTTCGCCTCGGCCTCATCAGGCGTGACATGGTCGCCGGCCGGCGCTCCGGAAGCGGAGGTGTCGATCGGCTGCGCCTGCGGCTCGCGCCAGGCCCAGCCGATGAAGGCTGCCGCCTGGGCGGCGTCCATGGCTTCGGAAATCCCGAACAACGGCACCATGCCGCGTCCCATCAGCCCGGCGGTGTATTCCTCGGGCAGGTTTTCCGGCAGCGACGAGACGATCGCGCCCTGCGCCTTGTTGGTCTTCAGCGCCGACTCGAAGGCGCGCAGCGTCGTCCACCAGTCGGTGTCCGAGCAGCGGTCGGGGCGCGGGAAATCGAGCACCAGCATGTTGAGGTCGAAGCCACCCGACACCATGGCGGTGAAAGTGGCGGTCATCGCCGGCTCGTTGTTCCAGATGAAGGTGTGGTAGTCGAGCGGGTTGGCCACCGCAACCAGCGGCCCGAGCGTCGATTTGACGTGGGCGCGGTGCGTGTCGGTCAGCGCCGGGAAATTCACCCAGCGGCCTTCTGCGCTGTCGGCCATGACAGACGCTTCGCCACCCGAACAGCTCATCGACGACAGCCGGTAGCCGGGCAGGGGACCGGTGACGTGCAGCAGCTTGAGCGCCTCGATGAAGGCAGGGATGGAATCGACGCGGGCGATGCCGAGCCGCTTCAGGAAGGCGCCCGAGGCAGCGTCCGAGCCGGCCAGCGATGCCGTATGCGACACGGTCGCTTGCCGCGCCTGCTCGGAGCGGCCGACCTTCATGGCGATGATCGGCTTCTTCAGCTCTCGCGCCCGCGCGGCCAGCCTTTCGAAGCCGGCTACCGAATCGAAGGCCTCGATGTGCAGGCCGAGCGCGGTGACGCGGTCGTCCTCGACCAGGCCGAGCGCCATTTCCGAAAGCCCGGTCTGCGCCTGGTTGCCGGCAGTCATCAGAAAGGCGATCGGCAGGCCGCGCTTCTGCATCGTCATGTTGATGGCGATGTTCGACGATTGGGTGATGATGGCGACCCCGCGGCCACCCTCGGCCAGCCTGATGCCGCCATGTTGGTCGGGCCATAAAAGCGCGCCGTCGGCATAATTGATCAGGCCGTAGCAGTTCGGCCCGATAATCGGCATCTGGCCCGCCGCAGCGACCAGTTCCGCCTGCAATCGCTCGCCATGCTCGTCATAAGCCTCGGTCTCGAGAAAGCCGGCGGCAAAGCAGACAGCGCCGCCGGCACCGCGCTCGGCCAGCGCCTTGACCACCTCGATGGTTAAATGCCGGTTGACGCCGACAAAGGCGGCGTCCGGCGCGCCGGGCAGGTCCGCCACCGAGCGGTAGGCTTTGCGCCCGGCGACATCATCCTTGGTCGGGTGCACAGGCCAGATCTCGCCGGCAAAGCCCATCTTGATCGATTGTGCGACGACGGCAGCCGCCTGAGCGCCGCCGAACACGACGATCGATTTCGGGCGCAGAAGACGTTCAAGCCTGTGCATTGATCAGCCCCCGAACGGGCGCAGCAGCCCCCGCGATATAATGTGGCGCTGGATTTCCGAGGTGCCCTCCCAGATGCGCTCGACGCGGGCGTCGCGCCAGATGCGTTCCAGCGGCAGATCGTCCATCAGCCCCATGCCGCCATGGATCTGGATCGCCTCATCGGCGACGAAGGCAAGCATTTCGGTGGCCTTCAGCTTGGCCATGGCCATGTCCTGATCGGTGATGGTGCCCTGATCGTACTTCCAGCCGGCTTCGAACACCATCAGGTCGGCCGCCTTCAGTTCGGTCGCCATATCGGCAAGCTTGAATGAAACGCCCTGGAACTTGCCGATCTGCTGGCCGAACTGCTGACGCTGCGCGGCGTATTCGACGGCATGGCCAAGCGCCCGCTCGGCCCGGCCGAGACAGGTCGCGCCGACCTGCAGGCGGGTTGCGCCAAGCCATGAATTGGCGACGTCGAAACCCTTGTGGACCTCCCCCAGGACCTGGGCTCCGGGCAGCCGGCAATCATCGAATTCGAGGATGGCATTGGTGTAGCCGCGGTGCGAGACGTTGCGGTAGCCGTCACGCACGGTAAAACCCTTGGTGCCCTTGTCGACGAAGAAGGCGGTGATCTTCTTGCGTTTTCCACGCGAAGACTCTTCCTCTCCCGAGGCCATGAAGACGATGGCGAAATCGGCAAGATCGGCATGGCTGATGAAATGCTTGGTGCCGTTCAGCACCCAGTCGTCGCCATCCTGCACTGCGGTCGCCTTCATGCCGCGCAGATCGGAGCCGGCGCCCGGCTCGGTCATCGCCAAGCAATCCCACTTCTCGCCGCGAATGCACGGATAAAGATATTTTTCGCGCTGCTCCGGCGTGCCGGCCAAGAGGATGTTGGAGGGCCGCGCCACGCAGGTCCAGTGCAGTGCGTAATTGGCGCGGCCGAGCTCCTTCTCGTAAAGCAGCCAAGTCACCGTATCGAGGCCGGCGCCACCGACCTCCGTCGGCATGTTGGCGGCATAGAGCCCGGCTTCGATCGCCTTGGCCTTGATATCCTCGATGAGTTCGCGGCGCAGCACGCCGGTGCGCTCGACCTCGCGCTCATGCGGGTAGAGCTCGTTCTCGACGAAGGCGCGCGTCGTCTCGACGATCAGTTTCTGTTCCTCGGAGAGGCCAAAATCCATTGCCTCAGCCTTTCTTCTTTTTCTTCGGCTTTTCAGCCTTGGCCTTTTCCGCCGCCTTGGAAGTAGCGGGCTTCTTCGCCGCAAGCTTGGCGAGCTGCTTGGTATAGTCCTTGTGCAAGGCGCCGGCGCCCCAGCCCTTGCCTTTGTTCTGCTTCGACAGCGCCTCCATGATCGCGACCAGATTGTCGTCGCGGATCTTTTCGAGCTCACGGATCGACAGGCCATCCGCCTGGTCGTCCGACTGCGTGGCGATCAGGTCGACCAGTTCGTCGTTGAACTCCGGCACGTCCATCAGCTTGGTCCACGGCCATTTCAGGCACGGCCCGAACTGCGCCATGAAATGGCGCATGCCGGCCTCGCCGCCGGCGACGCGGTAGACCTGGAACATGCCCATCTGCGCCCAGCGCAGGCCGAAGCCATAGCGCATGATGTCGTCGAGTTCCTCGACCGTGCAGATGCCGTCCTTGATCAGCCACAGCGCCTCGCGCCATGCCGCCTCCAGCAGGCGGTCGCCGACGAACGCCTCGATCTCCTTGCGGATCACCACCGGCTTCATGCCGATCGAGGCGTACATCTCCTTGGCGACCTCGATCGCCTCGGGAAAGGTCTGCTCGCCGCCGACGATCTCGACCAGCGGCAGCAAATAGACCGGGTTGAACGGATGGCCGACGACCAGCCGTTCCGGATGCTTCTTCATCGCCACCTGCATGTCGGTCGGCTTGATGCCGGAGGTCGAGGAGCCGACGATGGCATTGGCCGGCGCATAGAGGTCGATCTCGGCCAGCACGCGGTGTTTCAGGTCGAGCCGTTCCGGCACGCTTTCCTGGATGAAATCGGCATCGGCGACGGCGTCGGAAATGGTCTTGGCAAAGGTCAACTTGCCTTCTTTTGGCAGGCCGTCGGGCAGCATCTGCTTGTAGGCGCGGCGCGCACCTTTCATCACTTCGCCGACCTTGCGCGCGGATTCGGGGTCGGGATCGAAAATCGACACGTCGATGCCGTTCAAGAGCAGCCGCGCCACCCAGCCGGCGCCGATGACGCCGCCGCCGATTGCAGCTGCCTTGGTGATGATGCTCATGCGGAGGCTCCGGTTCTTGTCCTGGCTACTTTGGTATCGATGAGAGGCACGCGCTCGCCGGCGCGGATCACGGTGGGGTCATAGGCCCTGCGCGCAAACACTTCGAGCACAAAGGGTCTGTAGAAGTGGATCGGCAACGTCTCATAATCCGGATCGAAGCTCGACTGGTCCCAGCGCTCGCAGAACTGGTCGCAATCGTCGAAATAGTGATGGCCGGCGAAACGGTCGCGCGCATGCGGATTGCCGCCGAGATGGTGGGCGTAATAGAGGCGCTGGAAGTCACCGTGCTTTTCCACCACCCAGGTGCACTGCTCGCGCACGAAAGGTTTTAGGATCGAAGCTGCATATTCGTCGTGATTGTACGGTGCGTAGATGTCGCCGATGTCGTGCAGCAGCGCGCAGACGATCCAGTCGGTATCGGCGCCGTCGCGCCATGCGCGCGTCGCCGCCTGCAGCGAATGGCCGAGCCGGGTGACCTTGTAGCCGGACAGCCCCTCGTCGAGCTGGACAAGCGCGTCAAGCAGCCGTTCGCCGGTCTTCGCCGCATAGTCGATCTCGTGCTCGGTGAGGAAGGCGTAGTCGTCGCGGTCGCCATCCTTCATCGCGGTGAATTTCACGGTCCTCATCGGCGGCTCCTCCCTACCGAATCCCTTGTCAAAGCGGCGCGCGCTTCGTCAAATTGAGCTTCTTGCGCACCTCATCGGGGCCGATAACCCTTGCCCCCATGTTCGACACGATGCTGACCGCCCGCTCGACCAGCTGCGCATTGGTTGCCAGCACCCCCTTGTCGAGCCAGAGATTGTCCTCGAGCCCGACGCGGACATTGCCGCCGGCCAGCACCGCGGCGGCGGCATAGGCCATCTGGTTGCGACCGATGGAGAACGCCGACCAGGTCCAACTCGACGGCACATTGTTGACCATCGCCATAAAGGTGTTGAGATCGTCCGGCGCGCCCCATGGCACGCCCATGCACAATTGCACAAGAGCATCGGGGTCCAGCACCTTTTCCTCGACCAGTTGCTTGGCAAACCAGAGATGGCCGGTGTCGAAGGCCTCGATCTCCGGCTTGACGCCAAGCGCCGTCATCATGCCGCCCATGGCGCGCAGCATGCCGGGCGTGTTGGTCATGACATAGTCGGCTTCGGCGAAATTCATGGTGCCGCAGTCGAGCGTGCAGATCTCCGGCAGGCACTGGCGCACATGCTCCACGCGGTTGCTGGCGCCACCCATATCGGTGGCTTTTTCGTTCAGCGGCAGCGGGTTTTCCGGCGAACCGAACACCATGTCGCCGCCCATACCGGCGGTCAGGTTCAGCACCACGTCGACGTCTGCCGCGCGGATGCGCTCGGTCACCTCGCGATAAAGCTGCACGTCGCGGCGCGGCTTGCCGGTTTCGGGGTCGCGCACATGGCAGTGGACGATCGCCGCACCGGCCTTTGCCGCGTCGATGGCCGAATCGGCGATCTGCTTGGGCGAACGCGGCACATGCGGGCTGCGGTCCTGCGAACTGCCGGACCCGGTCACGGCACAGGTAATGAAAACCTCACGGTTCATCGCAAGCGGCATCGACTTTTCTCCCAATCGGCACAGACGGTCCTGATCAAACAAACATAGGGCCAATCAAACATGGGCCAAATCGACCAGACGGCAACAATGCCTGACTTGCCGGAAACTGTTTTGCGTTTTACGAAGGTCGCATGATGAAAAGCGAAAAGCCTTCGATCTTTCGCGCCGAACGGTCGCCGCTCAAGGTGACGCTGCTGGTGTTTTCCGGTTCGTCGATCATGTGCGTGGCCTCGGCCGTCGATCCGCTGCGCGCCGCCAACCGTATTGCCGGCGAGACGCTGTTCGATTTCAGGCTGGTTTCGGTGACCGGCGAAGCGCCGGTCACCACATGCGGCCTGCCGGTTGCGGTCAGCGGCCGCTTCGATGCGGCGGATACGACGGATGTGCTTGTCGTCGTCGCCGGTTTCGGCACGCAGAACTATGCCACATCGTCTCTGCTTGCCGGCCTGCGTCGCGCGGCGCGCGCCGCGCGCGCCTGCGGCGGCGTCGAAGCCGGTACCTGGCTGGTCGCCCGCGCCGGTCTGCTGGAAGGGCGCAGCGCCACCACCCATTGGGAGGATATGGAGGATTTCTCCTCGGCCTTTCCCGATGTCGATGTCCGCCCCGACCGCTACGTCATCGACGGGCCGGTCTTCACGTCCGGTGGCGCTTCGCCGACCTTCGACCTGATGCTGCATCTGATCCGCACGCGGCTCGGCATGGCCGTCGCGCTCGATGTGGCAAGTGTTTTCATCTACGACCAGGCACGCGCCGCGACCGACGCGCAGCCTTTGGTCTCGCTCGGCCGCCTCGACGGTTACGATCCGCGGCTGGCGCAAGCCATCCGGCTGATGGAAGCCCATGTCGACCAGCCCCTGACCATCGCCGCGGTGGCAATGCGCGCCGGGGTGACGGCACGAACGCTGGAAAGCATCTTTCGCAAGTCGATCGGCGAGACGCCGGGCGCCTACTATCTCAGGCTGCGGCTGGGCGCCGCGCGCCGGCTGGTGGTCGATACGCGCGTGGCGATGGCCGATATTGCCGGGCGAACAGGCTTCTCGTCCGCCGCGGCGTTTTCCAGGGCGTTTTCAAGAGCTTTCGGCGAAGCGCCGGTCAGGCTGCGTAGGAGATAGCCGGGATCAGGCAGCGTCCCGGCGGTCGCTTTTGCCGTCGATTTGCGAGCGCATCTGTCTCGCAAGGTGGGTCTCGAAGCGGCTGGCGACCGCGCGATCCCATTCGTTTGCACCGCGGGCACCATGCTTCGGGTGCGGCAGCGCCATCAGCCGGTCGATGATCGATCCGGCCTCGCCAGATGAGAGCAGGGCGTCGATTTCGCGTTCGTGCTGCATATCGTTTCGCCTCCTTCTTTCTGTTTCCGCCACGAAATACATATACAAGATTCGTGACGGCTGTTTGAAGGCAAGAGCGAGGCGATTGAGGGGCGGTGCGAGGCAAAACCTTGTCGTCGGTTCCGGCCTCGCGCAAAGCTGTTCCGGGCCGGCGGGTCGGTCAAGAGACCCGCCGGTGCGGCACCTCAGACGTATCGGTTGACGATATTCTCGAGCAGTTCCTGGCGGCCGGATCTCGGCTGCGGCTCGATCTTCTTCTTGACGACGCGCTCGGTGATCTCCTCCAGCGTCCGCTTGCCGGCAAGCATCGCCTTGGCCTCGGCCGAGTTCCAGCCGGCATAGCGCTCGGCCAGCGGGGCCGACAGCGCCTTGTCCCCGACCATGCGCGCGGCGGCCTTGAGGCCGCGTGCGCAGCAATCCATGCCGCCGATATGGCCAATCAGCAGATCCTGCGGATCGAGCGACTGTCGCCTAAGCTTGGCGTCGAAATTGGTGCCGCCGGACTTGAAGCCACCGGCCTGCAGGACCTGATAGTAGGCCAGCGCCATCTCCGGCACATTGTTGGGGAACTGGTCGGTGTCCCAGCCCGACTGGTAGTCGTTGCGGTTCATGTCGATCGAGCCGAAAATGCCGAGCGCATTGGCCAGTGCCAATTCATGCTCGAAAGAATGGCCGGCCAGGATCGCGTGGCCCTGCTCGATGTTGAGCTTGACCTCCTTCTCCAGCCCGAAGCGTTTGAGGAAGCCGTAGACGGTGGCGACGTCATAGTCGTACTGGTGCTTGGTCGGCTCCTGCGGCTTCGGCTCGATCAGGATGGTGCCCTTGAAGCCGATCCGGTGCTTGTAGTCGACGACCAGGTTGAGGAAACGGCCGGCCTGTTCCTGCTCGCGGGCAAGGTCGGTGTTGAGCAGCGTCTCATAGCCCTCACGGCCGCCCCATAGCACATAGTTCTCGCCCTTCAGCCGCTTGGTGACATCGATGCAGTGCTTCACCGTCGCTGCCGCATAGGCAAAGACGTCCGGGTCGGGATTGGTGGCGGCTCCCGCCATGAAGCGGCGATTGGAGAACAGGTTGGCCGTGCCCCAAAGCAGCTTGACGCCGGTCTGCTTCATCTTCGCCGCAAAGTAGTCGGCGATCTCGTCGAGCCGCGCGGCACTTTCAGAAAAGTCTTTTCCCTCCGGCCGCACATCGGCATCGTGGAAGCAGAAATAGGGAACACCAAGCAGCGAAAACATGTCGAAGGCGACATCGGCCTTGAGCTTAGCCAATTCCATCGTGTCGGTGCCACCGGCCTCGGCGAACCACGGCCGATCGAAGGTCTGGCCGCCGAACGGATCGCCGCCCGGCCAGGCGAAGGAATGCCAGTAGGCGACGGCAAAGCGCAAATGGTCTTCCAGCCGCTTGCCGGCGACAACCTCATCAGGATTGTAGAACCGGTAGGCCAGCGGATTGGTCGAATCCGGCCCCTCGTATTTGATCTTCTGGATGTCGCCGAAAAAGCCGCTGGTCATGTCTGTCTGTCCTCTCGCAGGTTCCGTCCTGATTACCTCAGGCGTAATTGGTTTCGCGCTGGCGCTGGATGAAAAGGGTCATGTCAAAGCCACTCAACAACGGAGACAGACCATGACCGACCTCAACACGATCGCCGAAAACTACATCGCCGCCTGGAACGAGAGCGACGCCGCGCGCCGGCAAGCCTTGCTTAAGGCGGCCTTCACCGAGGATGTCAGCTACCGCGATCCGATCATGCAGGGCGACGGCCATGACGGCGTCGCCGCACTGATCGACGGCGTCCAGCAGCGTTTTGCCGGCTTCCGGTTTTCGCTGAAGGGCAAGCCGGACGGGTTTGGCGACACAATCCGCTTCTCGTGGAATCTCGGGCCGGAAGGCGCTGATTCCGTCATCGAAGGCACCGACATCGGCGTCATCGACAATGGCCGTCTGAAAAGCGTCACCGGCTTTCTCGACAAGGTTCCGGCACAGTGACTCGGGCCGCGGCGGGGGTGTGAAACCACTCACGCCGTGGCCGCCTTGATAGCGGGGTAAAGCAAGCGGTAGCGCTGATAGGCATCAGCATAGGCGTTGCTTAGCGCGGCGACCGGTTCGATGGTGGCATCGGTGGCCGGCGCCGTGCACACTCTGAGCGGATCGGCGCCCGTCGCCGCGATCAGGCCAAGTCTCGCTGCACCGAAGGCGGCGCCGAAATCGCCTTCGGCGGGAATGTCGACGGGCAGGCCGAGCGCGGTGGCGATTGCCTTCAGCCAGTAGTGTGAGCGGGAGCCGCCGCCGATCGCCGTCACCCGCGTCAGCCTCGTGCCGGCCTTGGCCAGGGCTTCAAGACTGTCACGGAAGGCGAAAGCCACGCCCTCCAGCACGGCCTGGGTCAGCACGGCGCGGCTCGATTCATGCGCAAGCCCGGTAAACGAGCCGCGAATGGCCGAATCATTGTGCGGCGTGCGCTCGCCGGAGAGATAGGGCAGAAAGGACACGCCGGTCGGCGCCTTCAGCGTATCGCCGAGCTCAGTGGTCAGCTCGCCGGCGCCTTTCCCTGATATCTCGGACAGCCAGTTGAGCGAATCGGTTGCCGACAGGATGACGCCCATCTGGTGCCAGGTGTCGGGCAGCGCGTGGCAGAATGTGTGCACCGCGCTTTCCGGGTTGGGCAGATAGGACGCATTGGCGGCAAACAGCACGCCTGACGTGCCAAGCGAGACAAAGGCCTGGCCGGCGGCGACCGTGCCCATGCCGCAAGCCGACGCCGCATTGTCGCCGGCGCCGCCGGCGATCGGGATGCCCGCCTGCATTCCCCATTTCGAGGCCAGTTCGCTGCGCAACGCGCCGGCCTTCTCAGTGCCTTCGACCAGTAACGGCATCTGCTTCTCGTCGAGCGACGTGGCGGAAAGCAGGTCGGATGACCAGCCTCGCTTGCCGACATCGAGCCAGGACGTACCGGCCGAGTCCGACATCTCCGAAATATGTTCGCCGGTGAGCCAGAGCCGTAGGAAATCCTTCGGCAGCAAGACCTTCGTCACCTTGGCGAAAACATCCGGCTCGTTGTTTTTCACCCAGACCAGCTTTGGCGCGGTGAAACCGGGAAAGACGATGTTGCCGGTCAGCTTGCGAAAGCGCGGATCGGCGTCGAGCTTGGCCGCCTCGACATGGCTGCGCGTGTCGTTCCACAGGATGCAGGGGCGCAGCACCTGGTCGCCGGCATCGAGCAATGTAGCGCCATGCATCTGGCCGGACAGGCCGATGCCTTTGACGGCGGCGAGCTGTTCTGGATGAGAAACCTTGAGCTCGGTGATCGCTTCCTCGCAGGCGCGGGTCCAGTCGGCGGGGTTCTGCTCCGACCAGCCGGGGTGCGGCCGCGACACGTCGAGTGACGCGTGGCCGGAGCCGATGATGCTCTGCCCGGCATCGATCAACAGCGCCTTGACGCCCGACGTGCCCAGATCGAGGCCGAGATACATGGTGTCCTCCCAAATACCATTAATTTTTTCGGATCTCGAAAAAATCTGACTGGCAGTTTTTAAGACAAGATCCGCCTCCGGTCAATTCTCCGACAAATTGGTGGCGCGCCGCGAAAGCAGCGCCGAGAGCGGGCTGTCGGGCCGCGCTAGCGCGCGTTCCGCGGCGAGTGCCCTTGCCAACGCATGGTCGCCCGACCGTAGCGCCGCCTCGATCAGCGTCAGGTCGACGACGTCGCGTTGCGCATGACTGCCGCCGAAGCGGTGGGCGATCGCCCGGATCGGCCGGATCAGGCGGACCGTCTCGGTGTAGTTGCCGTCGCCGAACGCCTTAATGGCGAGCGTCAGGGGATAGCCGACATCCCGGGTAAAGGCGGCGTTGTCGTCGTTGCCGTGCATGGCCTCGCGCTGCGCCTCGAGTAAGCCGCGAACCGGCGCCTCTTGGCCGGCGCCGGCAAAAGCCATCATTGCGTGGGCATCGTTGAAGGCATAGTTGCCGGCGCTGGCCTTGGCCCAGTTGGCGGCAAGTGCTGCCCAGCGGCCGCCGACATCGACGCCGCCGAGATGCAACCGCCACAGGATAGACGACGCATCGACCATGTTGAGCGCCAGCATCGAGCGCTCGCCGTAGATCGGCCCGTCATAGAGCGCCAGAACCTCGTCGGTCTGGCCGAGATCGTAGTGGAACAGCGCCAGATGCCACCAATTGTGCACCTGCAGAAAACTTTCCTGCGTCCACGCGTCGGGGTTGGCGCGCATCCAAGCGATGCCGTCCCTTTGCCGGCTCTGCATTTCCATGACATGAGCGACGGCGTGCTGCGCCCAGCCGTCGCGCGGCTCGATGTCGACTGCCTTGCGGCCAAGCTTTTCGGCGCGCGCATAGTCGCCCATTTCCTCCAGCCCGAACGCCTGCATGCCGAGTATGGCGTGGTAGCCTGGCATGCCGCTTTGCCACGACGGCAGCGCGCGACCGATGCGGTCGCGCAGCATGCGGGCATTGCCGGTGAAGAAATCGATCTGGTGCCCGGTCTGCAGCGCCAGCGCATCGAGCGGAAACTCGATGGCGATATCCTCGAGCAGACGAGCGGCTTCATGCCAGCGTCCTGCGGCAAGATGGCCAAGTGCTGCGACATGCGCCTGCTCGCGCGGCGTGGCGGCAAGCGGCAGTGCCGCCTCGTGGCATGTCCTGGCCACGGCTGTCGCCTCACGCTCTGTGGCGAGACCGAAGAGATAGCCCTTGAACACATGCGCCATGACGAAGCCGGGATCCTCGGCGATGGCGCGATCGACCGAGCCGACCGGATCGCCGATGAAGCATTGCAGTTCGCGGACAGCCTGGCTGTAGGACGAGAACCCGGCCTCAGTCGCGCCAGAAAATGTCAGCCCGAATGCATCCCTGACTGCCACGTCATGTCCTCAATTGCCCGAGCGCATCGCCACCGTGGCGATACCGGCGCCGACCAGCAGCGTGCCGCCGGTGCGGTTGAAGATGCGGATCGCCTGGGGATTACGCACGACGTTGCGCGCCCTTGCCGCGATCAGCGCGTAGCCGAAGGCATTGGCGAAGGCGAGCGCCAGGAAGGTCGCCTCGAAGATCAGCATCTGCGTCCAGAAATCGGCGTGCCGGTCGAGGAACTGCGGCAGGAAGGCGACGAAGAAGGTGATGCTTTTCGGATTGAGCGCGGTGACCAGCCAGGCATGCGCGATCATCTTGGCCGAGGACACCGCGTCCAGGCGCGGCTCGGCCTCGAGCGTGCCACCGGCGCGAAACAGCTTTATGCCGAGATAGATCAAATAGCCGGCGCCGACCACCTTCAGCACCGTGAACACGGTTGCCGACGCCGCCAGCAGCGCGCCGATGCCCAGCATCGACAGCGTCATCGCGGTAAAATCGCCAAACGCCACGCCAACCGCCATCGGCAGCGCGGTGCGCCAGCCCTGGCCGAGCGCATAGGACACGACCAGAAGGATGGTCGGGCCGGGAATGACAAGAAGGATCGTCGAGGCGGCGGCAAAGGCGGCCCAGTTTTCGAAGGACATGTTCGTCTCCTTGAGCTCAAAGAAGAGGATAAATCCTTGGCCTCGCAAAGATGTAAAGGGGCAAAAATCGAAAATGCCCCTGGTTAACATCAGGCAGCGGTTCTTCACGCTTTTTCAACCATGATTGGTGAAAATGCACTCTATCCGGCCGGAGCGTGTTTCCCGCCGACAGCGTAGGGTTTGGGTTAGATGCGTGAGTTGCCGCAAGGTCTGACGCCGCCGACCAATGGCGACGAATTCGAAATTTCCGAACTCCAGCTTTCCCGCCGCGCAGTGTTGTCCGGCGCCGGTGCGCTGGCGCTGCTCGGCGTCGCCGGCTGTAGCCAGACGCTCGATTTGTCGGCGCTGCAACTCGACGGCGTCACCACTGGCGCGATCACTCCCATCCGCCCGAGCATCAGCGTCGACAAGAACATCACCAGCCCTGGTGTGATGTATGCCTCCGTCACCGACGGCGGCTTCACGCTGCCGGAAGTGCCCTACCTCAAGGTCAAGCCGGAGTTCCGCCGCCAGATCGTCGTCGACCCGACCGGCGAGCAGCCCGGCACCATCGTCGTCCATTCGCAGGAGCGGCTGCTCTACCTGGTGCAGCCCGGCGGTGACGCGATCCGCTACGGCGTCGGCATCGGCAAGGAAGGCTTCCGCTGGTCCGGCCGCGCCAACATCCAGTACGGCAAGGAATGGCCGACCTGGAGGCCGCCGGCCGAGATGATCGCCCGCAAGCCGGAACTGGTGAAATGGCAGGCCGGGCAGCCCGGCGGCCTCGACAACCCGCTCGGCGCGCGTGCGCTGTACATCTACCAGAACGGCCAGGACACCGGCTACCGCATCCACGGTTCGCCCGAATGGTGGAGCATCGGCCAGGCGATGTCGTCGGGCTGCGTTCGCCTGATCAATCAGGACATCATCGACCTCTACAGCCGCGTCTCCAGGAAGAACCCGGTCGTCGTCGTCTAACCCTCCCGGTTATCGTCTGACCTCAAGGCGGCTGGCGCGGCCGCTCGACTCTCCCGTTGCGCGATCTCGCAAGACAGGCGAATGTGGCTTGCAAAGCCACTGCTCGGGAGACGTGAAGCATGTCCGGAACTTTTGTCATCGCGCAAGGCGGCGGCCCGACCGCCGTCATCAACCAGACGGTGGTCGGCGCCGCGCTCGAGATTCGCAAGCGGCATCCCGGCGCCAAGGTTTTGGGCTCCATCCATGGCGTGCGCGGCATCCGCGACGGCAACTATGTCGATCTTTCGGCGATTGCCGAGGACCGGTTGCGGTTGATTGCGGCGACGCCGAGCGCCGCGCTTGGCTCGACGCGGGACAAGCCGGACGAGGCCTATTGCGAGATCATCCTCAACGGCCTGAAGAAGGCGGGCGCCGATGCCTTCATCTATATCGGCGGCAACGACACGTCCGGCACGCAGCAGATCCTGACCGACGCCGCCGGCGGCAAGATGGCTTTCGTCCATGCGCCGAAAACCATCGACAACGATCTCGAGGAGAACGACCACACGCCGGGCTTCATTTCGGCAGCCGAGTTCGTCGCTGGCGCTTTTCTCTCGGTCGACCTCGATTTCCGTGCCCTGCCGGGCATCTATGTCGGCATCGTCATGGGCCGGCACGCCGGCTTCCTCACCGCCGCCGCCGCCGCATGGCAACTTGATCCCGACAGCGGCCCGCATCTCGTTTATGTGCCGGAGCGTCCGTTCTCGGCCGCGGCCTTCATCGACGACGTGCGCGCCACGCTCGATCGCCACAAGCGCTGCATCGTCGCAGTCTCCGAAGGCGTCAGCACCGCCGACGGCAAGGCGCTGGTCGAAAGCCTTGTGCCGCCGGACAAACTGGAGCGCGATGCGCATGGCAACGTCAAGCTGTCGGGCAGCGACCTGCCGGCCGCCCTCGAGCGCGCGCTGGCCGAAGGATTGCCGGGCAAGCGGGCGCGCGTCGATGCGCTCGGCTACATGCCGCGCGGCTATGTCGGCGCCATCAATGCCGTCGATGCGCAGGAAGCCTTCGATGCCGGCGCTTTCGCCGTCAAGGTGGCGGAAGAGGGAGGCGGCTCGGTGGCGCTGCAATATGACGGCGAGAAAACCGTGCTGAACAAGGTGCCGCTGAAAAACGTTGCCGGCAAGACCCGTCACATGCCCGACGATTTCATGCTGCCGGATGCCAACCAGCTCTCCGATGCTGGAATGGCCTATCTGAAGCGGCTGGTCCCCGAAAAGTACAAGGTCGGAAAGCCGTTCGTCTGATGCCAGCTCGCCTCGGATGCCGGAAATCTCGTGATGCCGGATATCTGCTAGATGCTTGACTGGTTCAGCAAGACCGTCATCGACGCCGATACGACGATGCTGACCGAGCCGTTCGTCCATGATTTCGTGCGCGCCAACATCTGGCGTCTGCGCGGCCGCGACGTCGACCTGCTTGTCGACACCGGCATGGGGATTTGCCCGCTGGCGCCGGAGATCGACACGCCTGATGGCAAGCCGCTGCTCGTCGTCGCCACCCATATCCACCTCGACCATGTCGGTTCGCTGCACGAATTCCCGCTGCGGGCGGGGCCGAGAATGAGTGCCGCGCAATTCGACAGCATGGATGACGCCGTCACCTACGCCCACATGTTTCATGATCTCGACGGCGCCGTCTCGAAGCTGCCGGCGCCCGGCTGGAGAGCAGCCGATTACAAGATTCCGCCGGCGCCGCTGACGCGGAAGCTTGGCGAGGGCGATCTGGTCGACCTCGGCGACCGGCAATTCCGCGTGCTGCATCTGCCCGGCCATTCGCCCGATTCGATCGCGCTGTTCGATGAGGCCGACGGCCTGTTCTTCGCCGGCGACGCCATCTACGACGCCATGCTGATCGACGACCTGCCGGATTCCGACCGATCAGCCTATCGCCGAACCATGCAGCGGCTGCTCGATTTGCCGGTCCGCATCGGCCATGGCGGCCACGGCCCGAGTTTCGACGCCAAACGGATGCGCGAGATCGCCACCGGTTATCTCAGGCGAACAGACGACGCGTAGAGCCTTCGATGGCAGGACGGAACCGGGAAGAAAACGGGCTCGTGATCCCGTCAGCAATTTTGTTCTTGTTTTGTGCCGGCAACTATGCTATCTATTTCTGCATGGCGCTGACTCGCGCCACCGACCCGCCGCGAGGCAGTTTTTTGTCTCAGGGTGGCGTCATTCCCCTCATCAGGGGTTCGAATGCAGCGAGCTGACGACACTGACCCATTAAATTAGATCTTCGCCATCCGCACAGCAGGGCCTTCGTGCTTCTGCGATCGGCTTCGGTCCGATGGACGTCACGCCGGATGTGCGACAGGCGATGAACCTGACGCCCAACTAGCGCGGCGCGCTGGTGGACAGCGTCGATCCTGACAGGGCGGCGTCGGCTTCCGGCATCCAGGCCGGCGCCGCTGCGGATGTTGGCAGTCCCGCGAGGCTGAGAGCAAGCTTGGTCGCAGGTTCCGCCAAGAATCTGGTTGCCCGCCAGAGCATCTTCGAGAAGACTGGTGAAGGCCGACAGGCGGCCTGATGCAAACGGATTGTCTCGATGGTCACGCGCGGCTTCTCTTCAGGACGAAAGCCCCCGACGGATGCGGATGCCCGTATCCCGCCGGGGCAGTATCTCGAGCAAGGATTTCCGGTGCTGTCGGCCGGGCCGACGCCACGCGTGCGCACCGAGGACTGGTCGTTCACGCTCAAGCACGGACCGCGGCCGATCAAGACGTGGAACTGGACAGAGTTCAACGCGCTGCCTTTGACCAAGATGACCCGCGACATCCATTGCGTGACCGCATGGACCAAGTTCGACACGGCGTGGCAGGGTGTGCTGGTCGACGATATTCTGGCGGATGCTGGCGTCGAGCCGCCGACCGGCTTCACGCTGGCGCTGTCCTTCGACGGCTACACCACCAACGTGCCGACGCAGGATCTCACCGCCGGCAAGGCGATGGTGGCGCTGCTTTATGAAGGCAAGCCGATCACGCCGGACCATGGCGGCCCGGCGCGGCTGCTGGTTCCGCATCTCTATTTCTGGAAATCGGCCAAATGGCTGAATGGGCTGCAGTTCACCGAGCGTGACGAGCCGGGGTTCTGGGAACTGCGCGGCTATCACATCTATGGCGACCCGTGGCGCGAGCAGCGCTATACGGGCGATCCATGAGCGACGGGCCGGCGGCGCAGTCGCCCTGGCAGACGATGACCATCAGCCGCATCGAGAAGCGCACGCCGCGCGTCACCAGCTTTTTCCTCGAGCCGTCGCGGCCCTTTGCCTATCGTGCCGGGCAGCATGTCGATGTCAGGCTGACGGCGCCGGACGGCTATCAGGCGCGCCGCTCCTACTCCATCGCCTCGGCGCCGGAAGCCGGCGAGACGATCGAACTGGCGATCGAAAGGCTCGATGACGGCGAGGTCTCACCCTTCTTCCACGATATCGCGGCGGTCGGCGATGAGGTCGAACTGCGCGGACCGCTCGGCGGCCACTTCGTCTGGTCCGACAGCGACGGCGGCCCGCTTCTGCTGGTCGGCGGCGGGTCCGGCGTGGTGCCGCTGATGGCGATGATCCGCCTTCGCGCCGCGCGCAGATCGGCGGTGCCCGTGGCACTGGTATTTTCCGCACGGGTCTGGGACGAGGTGATCTTTCGCGACGAGCTGATCGACTTCCACGATCGCCGGGACGGTTTCGATCTGGTGTTGGCGCTGACCCGCGAGGCCGCCCGACGCCCGGCGGACTATTCGCGGCGGATCGATGCCGCGATGATGGAGCAGTCGATGCTGCGGCTGCCCGCGCCGCCAAGGTTCGCCTTTGTCTGCGGTTCGAATGCCTTCGTGTCGGCCGCCGCCCAGGCGCTAATCGATGCCGGCGTTCCGGCAGGCCTCATCCGCACCGAACGTTACGGGGTTTAAGCGCCCCCACCTGTCAGACCTCAATTTCGAGCGCCGACAGCGGCCTTGAACAGCAGGCGAGAATAAAACCGTCATCGATCTCGTGATCGAGGATGCCGCCATTGTGGCTCATCTCGACCTTGCCCGAGACCTTTCTCACCTTGCAGGTTCCGCACAGGCCGAACTCGCAGGCTGCGGGAATTCGTACGCCCGAAGCGCGCGCCGTCTGCAGCACGGTCTGGCCGGCAACGCAGTCGGCATCGACATCCGAAAGCGAAAAGCGGATCGGCGTTGCGGCCTCAGCAGGGACATCGATCCCGCCCTCTGCCGGCCCACCCGTAGCCGGGCCAGCCTCTGCCGGCGAACCGAACGGGGCTGGTATTTGCTCCACCCCTGGGGCCGCAAAGCTTTCCTGATGATAGTTGGCCATGTCGAAGCCGGCAGCCTCCAGCATCTGCCGCACGGCGCGCATGAACGGGTCGGGGCCGCAGCAGAAAATTTCGCGCTCACGAAAATCGGGCGCCAGCAGCGGCAGCCGTATCGCGTCGATCCGGCCCATATGGCCGAACCAGCCCTCACGGCTGGACCGCTCCTCGATCATGAAGCCGAGCGTCAGGCCCGGCATGCGGCTGCCGAGCAGCTCGAGCTCCTTGCGGAAGATGATCTCCTCGGGCTTTCGCGCGCAGTTGACGAAGCCGACATCTGTCCATGGCGCGCAATCGTTCAGCCAGCGCAGCATCGACATCATCGGCGTCACGCCGGAGCCGGCCGAAATGAACAGATAGCTGGCCGCGGGATGGCTGTGCAGCGAAAAGTCGCCCGCCGGCCCATAGGCCTTCACGTGAACGCCGGGCTTCAGATTGTCGAACATCCAGCGTGTGCCGAGGCTGCCGGCCTGCGCTTTCACCGTCACTGCGATCGAGAACGGCCGCGACGGCGAGGACGACAGCGTATAGGTCCGCATCAGCGGGCCCTCGGTGGTCGGCAGTTCCAGCGTCACGAACTGCCCCGGTCTGTAACGGAACCAGGTCTGGTTGTCAGAGCGGAAGGTGAAGGTCTTCACGTCAGGTGCCTCGTCGCTGACGCCGATCACTTCCAGCACCTGGATCCTATCGTTCCAGGGCGCCATCTCGTCGAGATGGCGGTAGAGGCCAAGGTCCGTCATCGCATTCATCCCCTTGACCTCGTTCAGGCGACGCTGCGCAGCGCTGGCCGCCCGGCCTCGGCAAGGCGCGGCCCTATGAAGGAGGCGTACCATTCGACGAACTGGATGACGCCGCCCTCATGCAGTTCCGAATAGGGGCCGGGCTGATAGGCCGGCGACAGGATGCCGAAGGCGTTTTCCTCGACGATGCGACGGTCCTGGTCGTTGGTCTCGGTCCACACATGGGTAAGCTCGGCGAGGTCGTAGTCGACGCCGTCGACCGCGTCCTTATGGACAAGCCATTTGGTGGTGACGGCCGTTTCCGTGGCGCTGATCGGCAGCACGCGGAAGGTGACGGCATGATCGCCGAGGATGTGGTTCCAGGTCGTCGGATAGTGATAGAGCAGCAGCGAGCCGATACGGTCGGTCGAAACGCCGTCGGAAAGGTTCTTCTTCACCGCGCGTCTGCCCGTCATCGTATAGCTGACGGCGTCGCGCAGCAGCGGCGCGCGGGTGGCGCGATACTGCCCGGCCGGATCGATGCGGAACTTGCTCGGCAGGCCCGCCGCCTCGCATTTCGCCCAGTGCGCGAGCATCTCCGGATCGCTGTCGGCGCCCTGCACCCCGGTCACGGTCGGCGCTTCCGGGAATGTCTTGCAGAGTTCCGGATGGTTGCCGGCGCAATGATAGCACTCGCGGTTGTTCTCCCAGACGAGCTTCCAGTTGCCCTTCTCGACGATGGTCGATTCGAAGGCGATTTTTGCCTCGCGCAGCCGGTGCGGCAGGAGGTAAGGCTCGATCATGGCGCGCATCGGCGCGAAGTCGGCCGGCTCGTTGGCCAGGCAGATGAAGATGTAGCCGCCAACGCTTTCGCAAGCCACCGGCTTCAGGCCGAACTGGCCCTTGTCGAAGCCGTCCGCCATCTGGCGGGCGAACAAGAGCCGGCCGTCCAGCTCGTAGGTCCACTGGTGATAGGGGCAGACCAGCTTCGCCGCAGTGCCCTTGTCGGCATTGCAGACGCGGCTGCCGCGATGCCGGCAGGAATTGTGGAAGGCATTGATCTTGCCCTGCTGGTCGCGGACCAGCACGAGCGGATAGTCGCCGATCTGGGCGGTGATGTAGCTGCCAGGTTTCGGCAACTCGCAATCGTGGCCGATGAACAGCCAGTCGCGATACCAGATCAGCTCCATGTCGAGCTTGAAGAAATCTGGATCGGTGTAGAAGGGCTGCTCGAGCGAATAGCCTTGCCTGCGGCCGTGTAGGAGCCTCAGCATGTCGTTGCGCGCGTCCATGTCCTGTCCTCGTGTAAGGACTGAACTGGTGGTGATGGAGGGAGGACCGCTTGCAGGCCGGCGACAGCGCCGGACATGCATCATCCACCTCTTGACCGCCCACCGCGATCAGTCGAGTCTAGAAATCTCGGGCTGGTTTCCGGGCTCTGGAGTGTCCTTGCGGACTCATCGCGACACCTTCCCAGGCTTGTGGCCCAGTGGTCTCCCGTTGCGACTTGAACTCCACCACCGTTGCGGGGGCAGCGCCGGGTTCTGACCGGCTTCCCAATTCTCCGCTTCGTCGTCACCAAGCGGCACCTGAGATGGCGTGATCTAATCACGGCGGCCGGCTGACTGTCGGCATGAAAGCGACATCGTATCCATGCGGCGCGACACGGCCGGCGAAACGTACAGGTTCATATCTGCAGGGCTGACGACCTCGCTTTGTCGGCGGCCATTGTCGGCTGTCGTGACATCGAATCCGACCCGCGGCGGAGACCAGGAAGGTAAATAGTTTACAAAAGTGACTATTAGCCGCCTCTAAAATCGAACCGAACGGTTCGTTTTTATTGACAATGCGTGCAGCACGCTGTGAACGCAGGTCGGCCAATCCGTCAAATCCTCGAATGGCGCATTTGGCATAAGTCACTGAAAAGTAAGCCATAAAACCATTGCTGTGGATGTCTCTGGTACAATTTCAAGGTGTAGATTCTTGGTCCACACGGAACAACTTCGTGATTGGAATCCGCCGAATGGCCTTCCCACATCGGGGCTGTCCGAACGACGCGAATTCCTCCCAAGACACGCCGCCAGACGGACGGAAAACTAAGATGCTGGAGTGCTAAAAATGAAAAAGATTGCTCTTACTGCCGTCGCCGTTCTGGCCATCACCGGCAGCGCCTTTGCTGGCAGCGACCATTATGGGTCCGACGCCGCCAACCAGCCGACTGCTACAGTTGACAGCTCGTACACGGCTTCCATTCAGAAGCCGCCTCACGCTGAAAAGCAGCCCGTCGTCCAGGGCGCCGACCGCAACCTTTTCGGTAACAATTAACAGCTGATCCCAAACCATGATCCCGAAAAGCGGAAACCGGTTTTCGGAAAAGACAGAGCGGCTGCCAGGTCAGCCGCTCGGGATCTGAGGATTCAGGAGTAATAGAAATGAAGAAGCTCATTCTTGCCACCGCAGCCATTGTGGCCGTCTCAGGCGGCGCTTTTGCCGGCAGCGACAACTTTGGATCGAACGGTGCCAGCCAGCCGGCCGCTGCGGTCGACAGCAACTCGTACACGGCTTCGATTCGGAATTCGGCTTCGGCGCAGAATCCGGTTCCGGCTGACGAGAAACCCGTCAATGGCAGCGACCGTAACCTGTTCGGCAACAACTAACAGTCCGGTCCAACGGCAGCGGCGGCATTTGACCGCCGCGCTGGTGGAATAAGAAAGTCCAGGAGTTTTGAAAATGAAGAAGATCGTTCTTACCGCCGCCGCGCTTTTGATTGTTGCCGGCAGCGCCTACGCCCGCAACGACAACGTTGGCGGAACCGACATCAACAAGCAGGCGACCATCAACGTCGACAACACGCAGACGTCTTCGGTGCGCAATACCGGTTCGCCGGTCTACAAGCTGCTCAACTCTTCGGGCGACGTACAGAAGTCCGCCCCCCAGGGCAGCGACCGGAACCTGTTCGGCCGCTAGAGCGGTTCATCGTTTCACGGAAACGCCGAACCGCTCTATCTCTTTGTTTTTGCGCAATTCGCTAGGGAAAGCGCAATGCGCTTTTCCCGGGAAAACCGTTTCACACTTTTCCTGGAACTGCTCTAACAGCGACCGGAACGCACAAGAGCGGCGGGCTTTGCCCGCCGTTCTCGTTTTTGGGTCACCAGCAGTTCGGCTGCCGCTCTCAGGCTGCCTTTGCTTCCGCTTTGTGGAGCGTGAATGAATGTCCGTCGGCATCGAAAATATGCAGGTCGCCGGCATCGGCATTCAACCGCAGCGCAGCACCCCGCTTGACCTCGACATTGCCGGGCAGCTTGGTCACCAGCGGCAGATCGGCGCGGCCGATGTCGACATAGACGAGCTGGACCTCGCCGAGCTGCTCGACATAGTCCACCGTTCCCTCGAATAGATAATCTGCGCCGGTGGCAATCCTCAGATCCTCCGGCCGCGCGCCGAAGCTCACCGAAGCGCCCGTCGCCGACGCCGGCGTGGCGATCGGCACCGTCGCCTTGCGGCCGCCGACATGGCTGACGATGGTCGGGTTGCCTGATTTGTCGATCGTCGCCGGCAGGATGTTCATGGCCGGCGAGCCGATGAACTGGGCGACGAACAGATTGCCGGGTCTCTTGTAGAGCTCCATCGGCGTGCCGACCTGCTCGATATGGCCCTCCTTGAGCACCACGATGCGGTCGGCCAGCGTCATCGCCTCGACCTGGTCGTGGGTGACGTAGATCATCGTTGTGGCAGGCATCGACTCCTTTAGCTTGGCGATCTCGATGCGGGTGGCGACGCGCAGGGCCGCGTCGAGGTTCGACAGCGGCTCATCGAACAGGAAGACCTTGGGGTTGCGCACGATGGCGCGGCCGATGGCGACGCGCTGGCGCTGGCCGCCCGACATCGCCTTGGGCAGGCGGTCGAGATATTTGGTCAGCTGCAGGATTTCCGCCGCCTGGCGCACCCGCTTGTCGATCTCGGCCTTGCTCTCCTTGCCGATCTTCATCGAGAACGCCATGTTGTCGTAGACGGTCATGTGCGGATAGAGCGCATAGGACTGGAACACCATGGCGATGCCGCGCTTCGACGGTGGCACGTCGTTCACCACCTCGCCGTCGATCTTGAGCTCGCCGGAGGTGATTTCCTCAAGCCCGGCGATCGACCGCAGCAAGGTCGACTTGCCACAGCCCGAAGGGCCGACGAAGACGATGAACTCGCCCGACTTTATGTCGAGGTCGATGCCGTGGAGAATATTGAGATTGCCGTATGATTTCTTCACCTGCCTTAGCGTGACATCGGCCATGGGTTCCCTCCAGTGAATTGCCAACTCAGTCGATGCGCCCGAACCAGGCGCCGTAGCCGCCGAGGTGGATAGAGCCGGCGCCAGTCTGTCCCGAAAACCCGTGCCCCGGCAAGGGCTGCAGCGAGCGACCGCCGAGATTGACCTCGGCCGGTCTGCTGCCGAGATTGAAGGCGCAGACGATCTGCTCGTTGCCCTCGCGGCGCGTGAAGGCGACGGTATCGCCCTGGCTTTCGATGAACTCGATTTCACCCTTGGCCAGCGCCGGATGCAGACGGCGGAAGGCGAGAAAGCGCCGGTAGTGTTCGAGCAGCGAGCTGTCGTCGCCCTGCTGCACATCGACCGCCAGCGAAAGGTGCTTGGCAGGCACGGGCAGCCAGGGCTTTGCCGTGGAGAAGCCGCCATTGCTGTCGTCGCCAATCCAGACCATCGGCGTGCGGCAGCCGTCGCGGCCCTTGAATTCCGGCCAGAAGCGGATGCCGTAGGGGTCCTGCAGATCCTCGAATTGCAATTCCGCTTCGCCAAGACCGAGTTCTTCGCCCTGATAGATGCAGACCGAGCCGCGCAGCGACATCAGCAGCGCCGAGATCACCTTGAGATAAGCGGTCTGGTCGGCCTCGCCGGCCGCCCAGCGCGAGGCAGTGCGCATCACGTCGTGGTTGGAGAAGGCCCAACACGACCAGCCGTCGCTGGCGACCCTGCCAAAGGCTTCCAGCACCGAACGCACCTTTGCGGCACTGATCTTTTCGGGCGCCAGGAAGTCGAACGAATAGCACATGTGCACGCGCTTGCTGCCGGCGGTGTAGGCCGCCACCACCTCCAGCCCACGCTGCGAATCGCCGACTTCGCCGACCGCCGCCGTCGCCGGATATTCGTCGAGCAGGGCGCGGAAGCGTTCGAGGAAGCCGAGGTTTTCGGGGCGGCTCTTGTCGTAGAGATGGTCCTGGTAGTTGTAAGGGTTGACGGAAGGAGCAGTCTGGTCGTTGCGCTGTTCGGGCGGCAGTGGCGGATTGTCCTGAAGGCCCTGGCTGTGGAAGTAAAAATTGATGGTGTCGAGGCGGAAGCCGTCGACGCCGCGCTCCAGCCAGAAGCGGGTGACGTCGAGCAGCGCGTCCTGGACCGCGCGGCTGTGGAAGTTGAGATCGGGCTGCTCGGCCAGGAAATTATGCAAATAATATTGCTGGCGGCTGGTGTCCCACTGCCAGGCCGAGCCGCCGAAGATCGACAGCCAGTTGTTGGGTGGCGTGCCGTCGGGCTTGGCGTCGGCCCAGACGTACCAGTCCGACTTAGGATTGGTGCGGCTCGAGCGGCTTTCCCTAAACCACGGGTGGACATCGGCGGTATGCGACAGCACCTCGTCGATCATCACCTTGAGCCCGAGCCTGTGCGCCTCGGCGGTCAGGGCGTCGAAATCGGCCAGCGTGCCGAACATCGGATCGACGTCGCAATAGTCTGACACGTCGTAGCCGAAATCCTTCATCGGCGATTTGAAGAACGGCGAGATCCAGATAGCATCGACGCCGAGCGCCGCGATATAGGGCAGCCTGCCGATGATGCCCCTGAGGTCGCCGATGCCGTCGCCATTCGAATCCTGATAGCTGCGCGGATAGATCTGGTAGATCACGGCACCTCGCCACCAGTCGCGGTCGACGGCGAGGTCCGGTTTCAAGGTCGCCTTCACAGCGGATCGCATGATCTCAACCTCCCTTCACCGAGCCGGCGAGCAGCCCGCGAACGAAATAGCGCTGCAGCGAGAAGAACACGATCAGCGGCACGACAATGGTGATGAAGGCCGATGTCGTCAGGATCTCCCAGTCGCCGCCGCGCGAGCCGAGCAACGCGTTGAGCTTGGCGGTCAGCACGATCTGATCGCCCTCGGTGCCGAGGAAAACCATCGCAACCAGCAGGTCGTTCCACACCCACAGGAACTGGAAGATGGCGAAGGAGGCCAGCACCGGGAACGACAGCGGCAGCACGATCTTGACGAAAATCTCGAAATCGCTGGCGCCGTCGATCCGCGCCGATTCCATGATTTCGCGTGGCAGGCCGGCAATGTAGCTTCTCAGGAGATAGATGGCGAACGGCAGGCCGAAGCCGGTATGCGCCAGCCAGATGCCGAGATAGGTTTTCGACGGCACGCCGAAGAAGCTGCCGACGCCGTTGTAGAGTTTTAGCAGCGGGATCAGCGACATCTGCAGCGGCACGACCAAGAGCCCGATGATCACCGCGATGAGCAACGCCCGGCCGGGAAAGCGCATCCAGGTCAGCGCATAGGCGGCGAACGCCGCGATCAGGATCGGGATGACCGTCGCCGGAATGGTGACTGTCAGCGAATTCATGAAGGAGCGGCCGATGCCTTCCGAAAACAGCACCGTATTGTAATTGTCGGTGGTGAATTTCGGCGGCGCCGACGAGGCGTAGTAGACGCGCTGGCCGCGCTCGCCCTCGAACGGCTTGGTCGACGTCATGACGAAACTGCCGTCGGCGTTGAGCTGCAAGGTCTCGCCGTCGCCGAGATCGGCTATCGTGCGGGCGGGATATTGCGTCGGCGCCGACGACTTGACGCCGAAGGCGCTGATGTCGCGGGCCGGATCGTCGCCGAAGATGTTGCCCTCGAGGACGAACTTGCCGTCCTTCTCGACTTGCGCCGAGGCGGGTGGCAGCCGCCCCGCTTCAGTCTGCGTGGAACTGGCGAACGAGTTCCACCAGCCCGAGGCGATGATCTGATCCTTGTCACGCAGCGACGAGACGAGAATGCCGAGCGTCGGGATCGTCCAGATCGCGACGAAGATGAAGACCGCGATATGGACGCCGAAACGGCTGGCAAAGGACTTTCCAGTCGCCACAGCCATCTCAATGCCCTCCCGTCTCTTTGTTCGCCTGGCGGATATTCCAGATCATGATCGGAATGACTGCGATCATGATGATGATGGCGATGGTGGCGCCGCGACCGAAATCGCCGCCGCCGCGGAACATCCAGTCGAACATCAGATTTGCCAGCACCTGGCTGTTCCATTGGCCGTTGGTCATGGTCAGCACGATGTCGAACACCTTCAGCACCAGGATGGTGATGGTGGTCCAGACGACGGCGATCGTTCCCCAGATCTGCGGCACCATGATTTTCCAGAAGATCTGGAACGGATTGGCGCCGTCGATGACGGCCGCTTCGAGCGTCTCTTCGGGAATACCCCGCAAGGCAGAGGACAGGATGACCATGGCAAAGCCGGTCTGGATCCAGATCAGGATGATCATCAGGAAGAAATTGTTCCAGAACGGCAGCGAGATCCAGACCTGCGGCTGGCCGCCGAAATACTGGATGATGGCGTTGAGCAGGCCGATCTGCGTCTGGCCCTCGCCGCGATACTCATAGATGAATTTCCAGATGACGCTGGCGCCGACGAAGGAGATGGCCAGCGGCAGGAAGATGAGGCTCTTGGCGATGGTGCCCCACCAGATCTTGTCGGTGAGGACGGCGATGATAAGCCCGAGGAATGTGCAGGCGGTCGGCACCACCGCCAGCCAGATGATGTTGTTGAAAATGGCGTTGCGGAACTCGCGGTCGCCGAACGCCCATTCATAGTTGGCGAAGCCGACGAAATTGGCGCCGCCGCGATCGAGGAACGACAGCCTCAGCGTCTCCACGACCGGGTAGATCAGGTAAATGGTGAGGATGATCATGGCCGGGCCGACGAACAACCACGGCCGGATCATCCCCTGCCGGCGCAGATTGTCGATGGCCGCCGCACCTGCAACGCCGCGCGACGGAAAGATGATGTCCACCAGTTTGTTGGCACCCCAGAAATAGGCGACGCAGCCGCCGACGCCGACGACGATGACAAATATGGCCGAAAAAATCTGAGCCGCCACGGGTCCCTCCCTCTGCGCATGATCCGCCAATCGAGCATGGCTTTGACGATGCGATTATAGGCCGATTCAGTTGTTTGGAACGCGACCGGATGCAAGGCAGGGTTTTGCTCTTGCTGGTCGCGCGTCATGCCGGAATGTGCTCATAAAAATTGCTGCGGCGCGGGCCGCCGGTCGGATCCGGGCCACTAAGGCCCGGATCCATGCAGGATCGTAGTCCGCACGTCAGCCGGGACGCCTACTTGATCGCGTCCCAGCTCTTCTGGATGTCGGTGGCGACATCCTGGGCGGACTTGCCGCCGACGAGATCGATCATGCCGGTCCAGAAGGCGCCGGCGCCGATCTTGCCCGGCATCAGGTCGGACCCGTCGAAGCGGAAGGTCGAGGCCTCGGCAAGGATTTCGCCCTGCTTCTTCAGCGCGTCGCTGGCATAGGCCTCCTTGTTGACCGATTTGAACGGCGTCACGAAGCCGCCCTGGGCCATCCAGATCTCATGGGCGAGCGGCATCTTCAGGAATTCGATGAACGCGCGGGCACTCTTGCTATCCTTGGTGATCATGGCCAGCGTGCCGGCGCCGAGCACCGGGGTGCCAAGGTCGGGCTTGGCAGCGTAAGGCGGGAAGTAGAAGAAGTCGGCGTCCTGGCCGATCTCGGTGCCTTCCGGGAAGAAGGTCGGGATGAACGACGCCTGATGGTGTAAATAGCATTTCGGCGGCACCGAGAAGAGGCCCTTCGGGCTGTCGCGGAAATCGGTCGCCGCCACCGCCTTGGCGCCGCCGTCGACCATCTTGTCGTCGGTCGCGATCTTGCCGAAAATGTCGATGGCATTGACCACCGCGGGGTCGTTGAACGGAATCTCGTTCTTCACCCACTTGTCGTAGGTCTCGGGCGTCTGGGTGCGCAGCATGATGTCCTCGACCCAGTCGGTCGCCGGCCAGCCGGTGGCGCCGCCCGAACCGAGCCCGATGCACCATGGCGTGCCGCCGTCGGCGATGATCTGCTTTTCGAGCTCGGCGAGTTCTTCCTGCGTCTTCGGCACCTCGTAGTCGGCTTCCTCGAAATTGTCCGGCGAGTACCAGACCAGCGATTTCACGTCGGCCTTGTAGGGGAAGGCGAAGAAGCCCGGCTTGCCGTCCTTGTCGTTGAAGGTGCCGAGATCGACCCATGACTGGCCGGCGCCGTAATTGTCCTTGATCCAGTTGGCGGTGTCGTCGCCGAGCGGCGTCAGCAGGCCCTTGGACGCCAGATCCTGGATCAGGCCCGGCTGCGGCAGCACGGCGATGTTGGGCGGGCTGCCGGCTTGCGTGTCGATGACGATCTGCTGTTCGTAATTTTCCGACGATGAGTATTTGACCTCGGCGCCGGTGGCTTCCGAAAAATAGTCGAGAACGGTGCGGATGAGGCCCTCGTCCTCGCCGCGCCACGGCCCGAAGATCGACAGCGTCTCGCCCTTGAGGTCGACCTTCTTGAGCTCTTCGTAATTCGCCCAGTTGAAGCGGGGATCTTCGCCCGGCTTGAATTTCAGTTCGGCTTGCGCCGGTGCGCCCAGGGCGAGCGCGACAAAGGCGGCGCTCAGCAGAAGCATTTTCCTCATTGGTATTCCCTCCCAGTGGTGACAAACACGGGACGGAACCTCCATTCCGTCCGCCGACGCCGCAGGACTGTGACTCACTCGCAAAGGAACCGCAACCTTTCGAAGAGCCTTCCAAAGCGCTTTGGTGCTTTCAATCACGCCACTGAATTAATCAGAAGTCAAGAGGGTGGCAACTTAATCGATTTGATACCATGGCCGCCTGAGCAAACAAAGTGCGCTGCAGCACCGTTTTTGGCGCTGCAAAAGCAAATTTGCTTCAAACCGGTTAGAAAGGTGCTTATGATCTCGCATCAGCAGCGCGGGCCGCCGCGGCTCGAGCAATCCATAGTTAAAGCGCTTTGGGGCTTGGAGGCCTCCGGTGAACCTCAAACAGCTTTCCCACATGCTGGCGCTTTCGCAGACGACGGTAAGCCGCGCGCTGAACGGCTACCCGGAAGTCAACGAGGAAACGCGCCGGCGGGTGATCGACGCCGCCAAGCGCCACGGCTACCGCCCCAACCCGAGCGCGCGCCGGCTGGCCACCGGCAAGACCGGGATGATCGGTTATGTCTTGCCGACCGGGACGGCCGTCGACATCGACCCGCATTTCGTCGAATTCCTCTCGGGTCTCGGCGACTACGCCCGTTCTCACGAACTCGACCTGGTGCTGTCCCCGGCCGATGCCGACGACCAGGAGACGACCTACCGGCGTATCGTCGCCAACCGGCAGGTCGACGCCATCTACATCTCCTCGCCGCGGCCGACCGACCGGCGGGTGGCGCTGGTCAACACGCTCGGCATCCCGTTTGTCGTCCATGGCCGCAGCGAAGGGCTCGATTTCGACTACCCCTTCACCGATATCGACAATGAGGGCGCCTTCCACGAGGCGGCACGGCTGCTCGTCCAGCTCGGTCACCGGCGGCTGGCGCTGATCAACGGCGACCGCCGCGAGACCTTCGCCATCCACCGCGAGCGTGGCGTGCGCCGAGCACTGGCGGCGAGCGGCCTGGTGCTTGACGAAGGCCAGGTCTGTTCCCTCGCCATGACCGAGGAGAACGGCTATCGCGCCGCCAGACGGTTGCTCGAGCGCAGCGATGCGCCGACCGCGATCGTCTGCTCCAGCCTGATCATGGCGCTCGGCGTCGTGCGCGCGGTGCGCGATCTCGGCCTGACCATTCCGGGCGACCTGTCACTGATCGCCCATGACGACGTCTTCCCCTGGCTGAAGCCAGAGAATTTCTCCGTACCGCTGTCGACGACACGTTCGTCGATCCGCCTCGCCGGCGCGCGCGTCGCCGAGCGCCTGGCGGCGCGGATTTCCGGATTGGAGGAGGGCGCCCGCGGCGAAGTCTGGCCGGTCGACCTGGTGGTCAGGGGATCGGTCGGCGGCGCGCCTGCGTAGACGTCCGGAATAACCGCGTTCGATCCATTTGCGGACGTCTGCCACCCTCGTTCATATCATAAAAGCCGTCCTAGAAGTTGAAAACCCTCGGTAAACTAGTCGTCCAATCTCCGTTGGGCCAATTTCACTTGATAGACGCTTCTCGGATGCCTTCTCCGCCGCCATATGTTGAGAGATTTCGCGATCCGGCCGACAAGCGCCCGATCGGTCTCCGTCGCTGCCGTCATGGCCGGTCGAGCCGCCTGGCTGCTGTCTGCTCTGTCGCCGATCGGCCCAAAAAGTTCACTGCTTTCCGCCCGGATTTTCAAAAGCTAACCGAAGAGCGGAGAGGTTGCCAGAGTGTACCGTTCTCCCGGTTTTTAGGGTCCCGTCTCGGTCCGGGGCGCCAAGCAAAAGGCGGCCGTCATCCGCGTCGGGCAAGGTGCAGTCGTTCAGCCTCGGACGGAGCGTCATTGGACGACACCTCCGCGCAAGGATTCCCGACAGTTTTGTAACTCACCGGTCCGCTGCCGGGGGACTAAGGTCCCGATCGCAACCACAACCCAGCTGAAGAATGTCATGACCAACAACAGCTTTGCGGCCGCGATTCTCGTGGATCGATCGCCGATGCCGGTGTTCAACGCGGTCAGAGCGTCCACGCGACTGGTGGGGCGCATGAAGCCTTGCGCGGTCGGAAGGAGCTTTCCATGAGACAGATTAGGCTGAAGGCCCCGGGAGGCTTGGAAAGTCTCAAGCTGGTCGAGGAGGATCGCCCGGAACCAGGGCCGGGTGAGTTGCTTGTCAGGATACGGGCATGTTCCTTGAATTTCCACGACAGCATGGTGGCGCTGGGAAAGAAACCGTGCGCCGATGGCCGCATCCCGCTGTCCGATGGCGCTGGAGAGATGTCCAAGAATTCAAGGCCGGAGATGCCGTCGTCAGCACCTATTGGCCCCATTGGCTGGCAGGCGAACCTACGCCAGCCAACAAGAGTGGCGAATTGGGAGATGATGCTGACGGCTATGCCCGCGAATATGTGTGCATGCCGTGGCACGCCTTCACAAGGGCATCGGCAGACTTCACTCATATAGAGGCGGCAACGCTTACCTGTGCCGGCGTCACCGCCTGGAAAGCCCTGATGGTGTGCGGCCAGGTGAAGCCCGGTGACACGGTGCTGGTCCTTGGGACGGGCAGTGTATCGCTGTTCGCGCTGCAATTCGCAAAGATTGCGGGCGCTCGGGTTATTGCCACCTCTTCATCGGAGGAGAAGCTGGAAAAGCTCAAGCGGTTTGGAGCCGACATTGTCGTCAATTACAAGGCAGTGCCGGATTGGGGCCAGAAGGCAAGGGTTTTGACGGACGGACGCGGCGTCGATCATGTGATCGAGGTTGGCGGGCCCGGCACGTTGGCGCAGTCGATAACAGCTTGCAGGATGGGCGGCCACATCGCAGTAATCGGTGTCTTGACTGGCTTTGCCGGACAAGTTTCGATCCCGGCCCTGTTTTTCCAATCAGATTAGGGTCAGCGGAATCTCGATTGGTAGCAGGGCAGACCAAGAAGACATGATTCGTGCCATAGAGGTCAACCGTTTGAAGCCTGCTATCGACCGCGGTTTCCCCTGCAGGAGATCGCCAATGCCTTCAAGCACTACGAGTCCCAAAAGCATTTTGGCAAGGTCTGTCTCGAACTTTGACTGCTGTATCTGGCCTCCATTTGGCGTTGCGCATTTGCCTCTGGGCTTCATGTTCTCCGCAAGGAAGCGGGCCAGGCACCAAATCAGTCGAGAAACGGCCTGGCCTTCATCGTGGCCGGCACCGGCACGCCGAGGCGCGCAAGCACCGTCGGCGCAAGCTGCAGCTGGTCGAGCAGCGTGTCGGGCTCCGGACCCTTGCCCTGTCCGAAATAATACAAGGCAAAATCCTGCATCTCGTCGTCGTGGCCGCCATGATGGCCGCGATCGCTCTGGCCGTGATCGGCGGTGACGATCACCTCGTAGCCGGCTTCCCGCCAGCGCGGCAGGAAGGTGGCCAGCATGCCGTCCATCGCATAGACGGCATGGTCCATCTCATGGCAGTTGTGGCCGAAGCGGTGGCCCATCGAGTCCAGCGTGCAGGTGTGCAGGATGCCGTAGTCGATACCGTGGCGTCTGGTCAGCATGGTCAGCGTCGCGAACAGGTCGACGTCGCTCGGCGTCATCTGGTTGCGGGCATTGTAGCCGGTCATGGTGTGGAACCGGCCATGGGTGATCGGCCCGCCCGGCTCGTCGAACTCCATGTCCTCGACGAGATCGAAAGGATAGGCGCGGAAGAATTCGGACCAGTAGGAATGGGTGACCGCGCCGGTCTTGCCACCGGCCTTGCTGACCTCGGAGAAGATATCCGGCTGCTCGACGCGGAACCGGTTCTCGTTGGTCAGGATGCCATGCACCTGCGGCGCCACGCCGGTGTGGATCGAGGCATAGCAGCTGGCCGAGGTCGACGGCAGCACAGAACGCATCTTCCAGATGCACGCTTCGCACGATTGCACCCAGCCTTCGAGATTGCCCATCAGCCGGCGCCAGTTGCGGTAAGGCACGCCGTCGAGGACGATCAGCAGAAGTTTTGTCTTCAGCGCCACCGGGGTGTCTAATTGCCGGCGCTGGCCATGCGCCGTCCCTTGATCGCCTTTTCCAGCCAGCCGATCTCCATTTCGGGGACTGAGGACAAGAGAAGGTCGGTATAGGCATCGAACGGCGGCGCCAGCACCTGGCTCTTGGCGCCGTAGCGCACCACCTCGCCGCGATACATCACCGCGATCGAATCGGCGATCGACTTCACCGTGGCGAGGTCGTGGGTTATGAACAGATAGGCGACGTTTTCCTCTTTCTGCAGCTCGAGCAACAGTTTCAGGATGCCGTTGGCCACCAGCGGGTCGAGCGCCGAGGTGACCTCGTCGCAGATGATCAGCTTCGGCTTGGCGGCGAGCGAGCGGGCGATGCAGACGCGCTGCTTCTGCCCGCCGGAAAGCTCGGCCGGGTAGCGGTCGATGAAACCCTTGCCCATCTCGATCTTGTCGAGCAGCTCGGCGACGCGGGCGTCACGTTGCCTTCCACGCAGACCGAAATAGAATTCGAGCGGCCGGCCGATGATGGTGCCGACGGTCTGGCGTGGGTTCATCGCCACGTCGGCCATCTGATAGATCATCTGCAACTGGCGCAGATCCTCCTTGGGCCGGTCGGCAAGCCGGTTGGCGAGCGGACGTCCATCGAACGTGACGGTGCCCTCTTCGGGTGGCAGGAGGCCGGTGATGGCGCGCGCCAGTGTCGACTTGCCCGAACCGGACTCGCCGACGACAGCCAGCGTCTGGCCCGGATAGATGTCGACCGAGACGTTCTTCAGCACTTTGATATGGCTGCGGCCGTAGGCAGCGGTGATGTTCTTGACCGACAGGAACGGAGTCGTGCCGGGCTTCTGCTCCTGGTGCTCGATCTCATGTACCGAGACCAGCGCATTGGTGTATTCCTGGCGCGGTTCCTTGATGATCTGGCGGGTGCCGCCCCATTCGACCAGCCGGCCATGACGCAGCACCATGATTTCGTCCGAGACCTGGGCGACGACGGCAAGGTCATGGGTGATGTAGAGCGCCGCGACATGGGTGTCGCGGATGGCGTCCTTGATCGCCGCCAGCACGTCGATCTGCGTCGTCACGTCGAGCGCCGTGGTCGGCTCGTCGAAGACGATCAGGTCGGGCTCGGAGCACAGCGCCATCGCCGTCATCACGCGCTGCAGCTGGCCGCCGGACACCTGGTGCGGAAAGCGTTCGCCGATGCTTTCGGGGTTCGGCAGGCTGAGCTTCTTGAACAGCGCGATGGCGCGTTTTTCGGCCGCGGCCCGGGTTGCCGTGCCGTGCAGCAGCGTCGCCTCGACCACCTGGTCCATCAGCCTGTGCGCCGGGTTGAAGGCGGCGGCAGCCGATTGCGCGACATAGCAGACTTCGCGGCCGCGCAGCTTGCGAAAACCCTCCTTGCCGCCCTTGAGGATGTCGCGGCCGTTCAGCATGACCTCGCCGCCGGTGATGCGCACGCCGCCGCGGCCATAGCCCATCGACGCCAGGCCAATGGTCGACTTGCCGGCGCCGGACTCGCCGATCAGGCCGAGCACCTTGCCCTTCTCGAGCGTCAGCGAAACGTCATGGACCAGCACGATGTTCTTGGGCGCCTCGCCCGGCGGGAACACCGTGGCCTCGATGCGCAGATTGCGGATGTCGAGCAGCATGGACTTTGCTCGCTGGTCAGCCATCACCCGCGCCCTCCCTTAAGGCTTGTCGTGCGGTTGAGCACCCAGTCGGCGACCAGATTGACGGAGATCGCCAGCATCGCGATCGCCGCGGCAGGGATGAGTGCCGCCGCTATACCGAAGACGATACCATCCTTGTTTTCCTTGACCATGCCGCCCCAATCGGCGCTAGGCGGCTGCACGCCAAGGCCGAGGAAGGACAGCGTCGACAAGAACAGCACGGCATAGATGAAGCGCAGGCCGAGTTCCGAAACCAGCGGCGACAGCGCGTTGGGCAGGATCTCGCGGAAGATGATCCACGCGCTGCCTTCGCCGCGCAGCTTGGCCGCCTCGACGAAATCCATGACGTTGATGTCGACGGCGACCGCCCGCGACAGGCGATAGACGCGGGTCGAGTCGAGAATGCCCATGACCAGGATCAGCGTCACCAGATTGGTCGGCAGCACCGAGAGCACGACGAGGCCCATGATCAGCGTCGGGATCGACATCAGGAGATCGACGAGGCGCGACAATAGCGTGTCGAACCAGCCGCCGAAAACCGCCGCCGAGAAGCCGAGGATGGCCCCAAGCGAGAAGGACAGCGCGGTGGCCAGCACCGCGATGAACAGCGTGATGCGCGCGCCGTAGATCATGCGCGAAAGGAGGTCGCGGCCGAGATTGTCGGTGCCCAGCCAATGTGTCGCCGACATTGGCCCCCAGACATCGCCAACGATCTCGCCATTGCCGTAGGGCGCGATCCACGGCGCGAAGATCGCCGCCAGCACGAACAGCGCCGTCAGCACAAGGCCGATCAGCGCCGGGACGGGGATGCGTTTTAAGTCGAGCATGCCCGCTCCCCCCTATTTCGGATGTCTGAGACGCGGATTGGCGACGATCGCCGCTATGTCCGCAATGATGTTCAGGCTGATGTAGACGGCGGCGAAGATCAGGCCGACCGCCTGCACCACCGGCACGTCGCGCTTGGTGACGTGGTCGACGAGATATTGCCCCATGCCGGGATAGACGAAGATCACTTCGACCACGACGACGCCGACGATGAGGTAGGCGAGGTTGAGCATGACGACGTTGATGATTGGCGCGATCGCATTGGGAAAGGCATGCCTGCGAATGACGGCGAATGCCGAAAGCCCCTTGAGCTCGGCGGTTTCCACATAAGCCGACTGCATGACGTTGAGGATCGCGGCGCGCGTCATCCGCATCATATGGGCGAGCACCACCAGCGTCAGTGCTGCCGCCGGCAGCATGATCGCCTGCATGCGCTCGCCGAAAGGCATTCCGTCATAGACCGTCGAGATGCCGGGGAAGATCTGGTACTTCACGGCAAAGAAATAGACCAGCACGTAGCCGATGAAGAATTCGGGAAACGATGTCGAGGCAAGCGCCAGTCCGGAGATCAGCTTGTCGACCCAGCCATTGCGGTAACGCACCGCGATCAGGCCGAGGATGATCGCCAGCGGCACGGCCACGACCGCCGCCCAGAAGGCGAGGAACAGCGTGTTCCACAGCCGTCCCTTGATCGACGTCGCAATATCCTGCCCGCTCGACATGGCAGAGCCGAGGTCGCCGGTCACGACGCCGCCGAGCCAGCGGAAATAGCGGATAAGGGCCGGATCGTTGAGGCCGAGCTGCTCGCGCAGATTGGCGAGCGATTCCGGTGTCGCCGACTGTCCGAGAATGGCTTGCGCGACATCGCCGGGCAGGATCTGGGTGCCGGCGAAGATCAGGACCGATACGGCCAACAAAAGGAGGATGCCCAGCGCAATGCGCTGGGCCACCAGTTTCACGATGGGTGAGGACATGTCCGCAAGGCCGGGCTCAGGCTTCGAGCCAGCACTTTGCCAGAGCGTATCCGTTCATCAGTTCCTGATGCGGATCGTCCACCCAGCCGGCGACCTTGGCACCCGTCGCGTCGATGAACTGATTGAACATCGGCAGGATCAGGCCGCCCTCGTCGCGCACCATGACAGCCATGTCGTGATACATCTGCTTGCGCTTGGCCTCGTCGAGCTCGGCACGCGCCGCCAGCACCAACTTGTCGAAGTCGGGACGCTTGAATCGCGTGTCGTTCCAGTCGGCCGTCGACAGATAGGCGGTCGAATACATCTGGTCCTGCGTCGAGCGTCCGCCCCAATAGGAGGCGGAGAAGGGCTGCTTGTTCCAGACTTCGTTCCAGTAACCGTCGCCGGGCTCGCGCTTGAGCTCGATCTTGATGCCGGCCTTGGCCGCGCTCTGCTGGAAGAGCTGGGATGCGTCGACGGCGCCGGGGAAGGCGACATCCGAGGTCCTGAGCAGCACGGTGCCGTCGTGCCCCGACTTCTTGTAGTGGAACTTGGCCTTGTCGGGGTCGTATTTGCGCTGCTCGATCTCGGTAAACAGCGGATAGGACGCGTTGATCGGGAAGTCGTTGCCGAGCGAACCATAGCCACGCAGGATCTTGTCCAGCATCTCCTCGCGGTCGATCGCCAGCTTCAGCGCCATCCTGAGGTCGTTGTTGTCGAACGGCGCCGTGTTGCAATGCATGATAAACACGTAGTGGCCGGGTCCGGCATGGTTGCGGATGGTGACGCCGGGCAGGCGCTTGATCAGGTCGACGATCTTCGGCTCGACGCGGTTGATCATATTGACCTGGCCGCCCTGCAGCGCCGAGGTGCGCGCCGTGGCGTCGTTGATGACGATGATCTCGATCTGGTCGGCATGGCCCATCTTGTCGCCCTGCCAGTAATTGGCGAAACGCTCGCCGCCATGACGCACGCCAGGCTCGTTGGTGGTGATCTTGTAAGGCCCGGCGCCGATGCCGGCATCGGCCTTGTCCTTGCCGCCATTGGGCTGGACGATCAGATGGTAGTCGCTGAGCAGATAGGGCAGGTCGGCATTCGCTTCCTTCAGCGTCAGCACGACTTCCTTGCCGCTGGCCTTGATGCTCTCGATGCCCTTCATGTAGCCGAGCGCGCCCGACTTCGACTTCTCGTCCGAATGGCGTTCGAGGGTGGCAGCCACGTCCTCGGCGGTCACCGTCTTGCCATTGTGGAATTCGACGCCGTCGCGAATCTTCAGCGTCCACACCTTGGCGTCGTCCGACGAGCCGATCTCCTCGGCGATACGGTTCTCGAGAGTGCCTTCCGGTGAAAGCTCGACGATCAGTTCGCCCCACATCTTGCCGAAGGCGAACGGCACCTGGGTCATGAACAGGGCCGGATCGAGGCTGTTAGTGGACTCGCCGCCGACCAGGCCGGCCTTCAGCGTGCCGCCCTTGACCGGACCCGCGGCGCGCGCCGCACTTGAAAGCAGCGAGTTGGCGAAGGTCGCGGTGACACCGAGCGCTGCCGCCCGGCCGAGAAAATCACGACGGCTCAGTTTGCCGGATGCGACGCGCCGGCTAAGAAATTCCAGTTCGTTCGACATGTTGAGTTCCTCACTCTGTTGGTTCGACCTTATGGTCTTTTTTATGGTTTCTTGTGGGGAGAATAATGACCGCAAGGGAACGCCGTAAGCAAGACCGAATGCGACATGCCGTGGCGTAAATCGTACGTCGCAATTGGACCAATCCGCATAAGTGCTCAAAGCAGTGCGCGCGGAATGCTCTCCTCGAAATTACGCTCGAAAACCAGTTTCTCGCCTTCATAGGCCTCGATTCTGGCGTTAACCATGAAGTTTTGCGCGTCGGACCGCATCTCGGCTGATGTTTCGGTGCGCACCGACCATCCATTCCGCGACAGCGTCTGCGTCCAGTGAGTCTTGCCCGACGCTGACAACGGATCGTCGGGGTGGATCGCCCATGTCTCTCGCGCAATGCTGCCATTGGCGAGGCCATGCTCCAGATCGCGCACCTCGCCGAAATCGTCTGTTATGGAAAGCGTGACGATTCCGGTCTTCTCGTCGCGATCGACATGACGCTCGGAATTGGCGGCGCGGATCGTTTCGGTTATCCAGGGCGCAGCTGCTTCGGGCGTGGGAAACATGACTTCGTCGCCTTGCGCCAGCGAGCGCAGCGGCAGCGTCAGCGTTGCCGCCGACAGGTCGAGCCGGACCGGCTCCGGCGATGGCCAGATCATCGGCCAATAGGCGTTCGAAACGGCAATGCGCAGGCGGTGACCTGATGGCACGCGATAGGCGCATTGGTCGAGCACGATCCGGGCGGTGACGGATTCGCCCGGCACCAGCGCTTGCGGGAATTCGTGCGAGTTGTGGTGCGTCAGGTTGAGCACGCCATAGGAGATCAGCTCCGACGCGCCGTCGGGGTGCACGTCGCACAGCCGGATCGCGATGTTCGCCTGGCGCCGGTCCGACGAGACCCGGACCAGAACCTCCGGGGCGCCGACAATGTCGATCGCCTCCGTCAGCACCGGCTGGTCGAAGCACACCGACAACGCATCGTCGGGGCGCTGATCGCCGGGCAATTCCGGGCCGAAGGTGAAGGGAAAATATTCGCCACCGGCAAGGCCGCAGCTTTGCGGCGACGCGACGATGGCCGGCTTGCTGCCTTCGGGAATCAGCTCGACTTCCTGCGTCTTGATCTCAGGCGACGGCCACACCCGTTCCGCGACCCAGCGGCCCGGACGTTCGGGATGCCAGCGCGCGGGGCGCACGCTGTCCATGACATAGGCGCGGTAGGCGGGGTCGGCCTCAACGCCGGTGTCGATGCCCTTCAGCCAGCGGTCCCACCAGCGCAACGCCTCCTGCAGGAAGCCGATGCGCGGTTCGGGCGCCGCATAATGCGGGTATTTATGGATCCACGGGCCGACGATGCCTTTGACCGGCGCCTCGATATTGGCGGCGAGATGGGAAATGGTGTTGCGATAGCCGTCATGCCAGCCGCCGATCGACAGCACGGCGGCCTGGATGGCGGAATAGTCCTCGCAGATAGAGCCGCGCTTCCAATAGGCGTCGCGGTGCTGATGCTTCAGCCACAGCGGCGCCAGGAAGGGCTGGTTCTCCAGCCGGGTCAGCCACAGGTCGCGCCATCTGTTATCGCCGGCCAGCAGCGGATCCGGCGGCCGCGACGAGTAGGACAGCATGGTCGAGGCCCAGCCGAAATTCTCGATCAGCAGGCAGCCGCCCTTGTAGTGGATGTCGTCGGCATAGCGGTCGACGGTCGAGCACAGGCTGATCACCGCCTTCAGCGCCGGCGGCTGCTTGGCTGCCGTCTGCAGGCAGTTGAAGCCGCCCCAGGAGATGCCCATCATGCCGACATTGCCGTTGCACCAGGGCTGGGTGGCCGCCCAGGCGATCACGTCGCAAGCGTCCTGCAATTCCTGCTCGGAATATTCGTCGTCCATCAGCCCTTCGGAATCGCCATTGCCGCGCATGTCGACGCGGATCGAGGCGTACCCGTGGCCGGCGAAATAGGGATGCGTCAGCTGATCGCGAAAGATCGTGCCGTCGCGCTTGCGGTAAGGCAGGTGCTCGAGGATCGCCGGCACCGGATCGTCGGCAGCATCGTCCGGCATCCACACCCGCGCCGACAGCCGGCAGCCATCCGGCATGACGATCCCCATGTTAGGAAATTCGACGACCTTGCGGGGAAATTCAGTGACGGTTTTCATGCGGCCACATGATGTAGCTGCTGCCGATGCGTCGTGGGCCAGCCAACGAAATCGGCTGGTCAATCCGCGTCAACTCAGCGGAATGTCGTTGTCGGCCTTGCTTGCCTGGTAAGCGCTGGACAGTTCGTCATAACGCGCCGAGATATTGCCGATCCGCGCTTCCAACCGTTGGCGTTCGGCCTCGGGCAGCGACCGCACCAGTTTGCGGATCGAAAAGCTCTTCCAATAGGCATTCTCGGCATTATAGCCGCCGGGGTCGAGGGTGAAGACCTCCTTCAGGATCTTCAGGTCGTGCGGGATAGCAAAGCTGTCGCGCGAATCCTCGTGGCTGAACAGATAGTAGAAATTGTCGAAGCCGGTCCAGGTGATCGCCGACAGGCACAGCGAGCAGGGTTCGTGCGTGGCGAGAAAAATCGCGTCCTTGGTGTCGACGCGCTCAGCCTTCGGCATTTCGTAGAACCGCTTCAGGCAGTGCACTTCGCCATGCCAGAGCGGATTTTCGGTCTCGTTATTGGTTTCGGCAAGCACCAGCGCGCGGTCGTCCTTGCGCAGAATCGCCGCGCCGAACAGCTTGTTGCCATGGGCGACGCCTTCGGCTGTCTTCGGCACGATGTCACGCTCGATGACGTCGAGCAGGCGGTCGATCAGCGGAATGTCGGTCATCATGCGGTCCCGTCGGGGAGATGGATCTCGTAAGCGTGCGAGAAATGGAACTCTTCGAGATTGGAGCCGTCGCCACTGCGGTCGACGACGAGAAAATCCTGGACCTCGCCGATCGGCGTCAGCACACTATGCCACCGATTGCGCGGATAGTTGACGCCTTGCCCGGGCGCGGTGATGAAGGCGTGCGGCTCTCCTGGACCTTCGTCGCCATCATGGCAAACGATGACCAGGAACGGCCGTGGCGACAGCGGGATGAAAGCCTGGCTGCCGCACGGATGACGCTCGACCATGGTCAGCTTTAGCGGAAATTCGTAAGGCGTGCCGCGCACCATGGAGATCAGCACGCGCGCATTTGGCCCCAGCGCTTGCGCCGTGGCGAGGTCGTAGTAGCGCTCGGCCTTGCCGCCATTGATCGGGTAGTGATTGTCGCCGCCCATATCGATGACGTCGCCGAACTCGGCAAAATTTTCGCGGGTCAGCGGCCGCGCCACGATGCGGGTCACCGCGCGCGACCCCCGAAGCCCACCATACCGAGCTTGGCGTGCCGGTTGACATCTTTGTAGAGCAGGTAGCGGAATTTTCCGGGGCCGCCGGCATAGCAGGCCTGCGGGCAGAAGGCGCGCAGCCACATATAGTCGCCGGCCTCGACCTCGACCCAGTCCTGGTTGAGGCGGTAGACCGCCTTGCCCTCCAGCACGTAGAGACCGTGCTCCATGACATGCGTCTCGGCGAAGGGGATCACCGCACCCGGCTCGAGCGTGACGATGGTGACATGCATGTCGTGGCGCATGTCTTCAGGGTCGACAAAGCGCGTCGTCGCCCAACGGCCCTCGGTGCCGGGCATGGGCGTCGGCGCAATGTCCTGTTCGTTGGCAAAGAAGGTTTGCGGGGCATCAATGCCTTCGACGGCGTCGTAGGCCTTGCGGATCCAGTGGAACCGGACAGCGGCGCCGCTCTCGTTGCGAACAGTCCATCCGCTGGCCGGCGGCAGAAAGGCAAAGCCGCCCGGCTGCAAGACATGCTTCTCGCCAGCCAGCAAGACGCTGAGCTCGCCCTCGACCACGAACAGGGCGCCTTCGGCGCCGCCATCCGGTTCCGGCCGGTCGCTGCCGCCGCCGGGCGCGACCTCGACGATGTATTGCGAAAACGTCTCGGCAAACCCGGACAGCGGGCGCGACAGCACCCAGACGCGGGTCTTGTCCCAGAACGGCAGGGCGCTGGTGACGATGTCCTGCATCACCCCCCTTGGGATGACCGCATAGGCCTCGGTGAAGACGGCCCGGCCGGTCAGCAGCTCACTCTGGCCGGGGTGGCCGCCATGTGGCGCGTAATAGGTTCGGTAGGCCATTATCATCGTACCCATCAGTTCAAAGCCAGTTGCGGAAGCCAAGGCCTATTGCGGGAGCCAAGGCCTATTGCGGAAGCATGTCCTTGAGGCGAAGCAGCGCGATGCGCTCGACCTGTTTGCAGGCGGTTTCGAATTCAACGCCGCGGCTGTTGCCGATGCGGGCCTCGAACTCCGCCAGGATGTCTGCCTTGGTCTTGCCTTTCACCGCGATGATGAAGGGGAAGCCGAAACTGGCGACGTAGGCGGCATTGAGCTTTGAGAACAGCTCGCGCTCCTTGTCGGTCAGCGCGTCGAGCCCGGCGGAAGCCTGTTCCCTGGCCGATTCCGCTGTCAGCGTTTTGGCCTGCGCCAGTTTGCCGGCAAGGTCGGGATGGGCGTCGAGCACGGAGAGCCGCTCGGCCTCGCTGGCGCCGCGAAAGACACGGCACAATGCATTATGCAGACCGCCGGCACTGTCATGCGCCGGACCAAGTTCCAGCCCGTAGGCGCGCTCGGCGATCCACGGCGAATGCTCGAACACGCCGCCGAAAGCCCGGACGAAAGCCTCAAATTCCATTTTCGACGGGCGCAGCGCCGGCCGTCGGAACGGATGGGTCTCCTGCCAGTGCCTGGCAATGTCGATGCGCCGCGCCAGCCATACCCTGTCGTGCGATTTGACGTAATCGACGAAGCGTTTGAGCGCTGCGACGCGGCCGGGGCGCCCGATGAGACGGCAATGCAGGCCGATACTCATCATGCGCGGCCGCCCTGCCTTGCCCTCGGCATAGAGCGTGTCGAAACTATCCCTGAGATAGGCGAAGAACTGGTCGCCCGAGTTGAAGCCCTGCGGCGTGGCGAAACGCATATCGTTGGCGTCGAGCGTGTAGGGGATGATGAGCTGCGGCTTCGCCGACCCATCCGGCCCATCCGGCCCATAAGGCTCGAACCAGTAAGGTAGTTCGTCGTCATAGGTGTCCGACACATAGTCGAAGCCGCCTTCTTCCGCCGCCAGCCGCACGGTGTTGATCGATGTGCGGCCGGTATACCAGCCGGTCGGCCGTGCCCCTGTCACCTCGTAGTGCAGCCGGATTGCCTCGTCCATGTCGCGGCGCTCGTCCTCCGGCGCATGGTCGCGATAGTCGATCCATCTTAGTCCGTGCGAGGCGATCTCCCAGCCGGCCTCCTGCATCGCCGCGACCTGGTCGGGCGACCGGGCCAGCGCTGTGGCGACGCCATAGCAGGTGACCGGCACCGCAGCCTCGGTGAACAGGCGCAGCAATCGCCAGAAGCCGGCGCGCGCGCCATATTCGTAGATCGATTCCATGTTCCAGTGACGCTGCCCGGGCCAGGGTGCAGCTCCGACGATCTCGGACAGGAAGGCTTCCGAAGCGTTGTCGCCATGCAGGACGCAATTTTCGCCGCCTTCCTCGTAATTGACGACGAACTGCACCGCGACATGCGCCGGGCCAGGCCATTTCGGATCCGGCGGATTGGCGCCGTAGCCGCGCATGTCTCGTTCGTAACGCATTGTCGCTCCTGCCGGATAGTGTGATCAGGATAGTCGAAAGGATTGCTTGCGCATTCCCCCGAAAATTTTTGAAAGTGTTTTTGCAGCACTTGGCTCGACCGGGACTTATGCATCGCCTTTAATTGGCGCACAATTCGTCAAACATGTTCGACTGTACCGGGAATGGGAGCAGCCAGTGGCGGAAACCTCGAAAGCCGAAGGCGGACGTCTGACGACCCATGTCCTCGACACCGCGACCGGCAGGCCGGCTGCCGGCCTGTCGATCGAGCTTTACCGCATCAACGACGACATGCGGACGCATCTGAAGACCGCGGTCACCAATGCCGACGGTCGCTGCGACACGCCGCTGCTTGCCGACGCGGAATTCCGCACCGGCGAATACGAGCTGGTCTTCGCCGCCGGCGACTATCTGCGCCGGCAGGGCCTGAGACTGCCGGAACCGGCCTTCCTCGACAGCGTGCCGATACGCTTCGGCATGGCCGAGCCGGTGCACTATCATGTGCCGCTGCTTATATCCCCCTACGGCTATTCGACCTATCGGGGGAGCTGAGACATGACGAGACTCAAAACACGCAGCGAGATACGCTTCATCCTCAATGGCGAGAACGTTGCGTTGACCAAGGTTGCGCCCGACGAGACCTTGCTCGATTGGCTGCGGATCGAGCGCTCGCTGCGCGGCAGCAAGGAAGGTTGCGCCGAGGGCGATTGCGGCGCCTGCACCGTGCTGGTCGGAAGGCTCTCGGCCGGCCGGCTGGTCTACGAAAGCGTCAATGCCTGCATCCGCTTCCTCGGTTCGCTCGATGGCACGCATGTCGTGACCATCGAGCATTTGCGCGGCGACGGCGAAAAACTGCATCCGGCGCAGCAGGCGATGGTCGATTCGCACGGCTCGCAATGCGGCTTCTGCACGCCGGGCTTTGTCATGTCGCTCTATGCTCTCTGGATGCGGTCGCCCGAGCCTTCGGATGCAGCCATCGAAAAGGCGCTTCAGGGCAATCTCTGCCGTTGCACCGGCTACGAGGCGATCATGCGGGCGGCACGTGCCATCTCCAGCTACGGCCAGGCGGCAAAGGATCCGCTGGCGGCCGAGCGCAAAGCCATCACGAGCAAGCTCGCAGCGATGAAAGATGGTTCGCGCATCGAGATCGGCGCCGGCAAGCAGCGTCTGGTCGTGCCGGTCAATGCCGACGATCTCGCCGCCGTGCTCGACAACGAGCCGGGCGCCACCATCGTCGCCGGTTCGACCGATGTCGGCCTGTGGGTGACCAAGCATATGCGCGAGATCTCGCCGGCGATCTTCATCGGCAATCTCGACGGGCTCTGCGCGATTTCCGAAGACAACGGCATCATTTCGATCGGCGCTGGTGTCACCTACACCGAGGCTTTCTCGACGCTGGCGAGACGCATCCCGGCGCTGGGGCCGCTGTTCGACCGCATCGGCGGCGATCAGGTGCGCAATATGGGCACGATCGGCGGCAACATCGCCAACGGCTCGCCCATCGGCGACACGCCGCCGCCGCTGATCGCACTCGGCGCGCGGCTGACGCTGCGCCGCGGCAACAAGCGGCGGACGATCTCGCTTGAAGACTTCTTCATCGCCTACGGCAAGCAGGATCGGCAGCCGGGCGAGTTCGTCGAGGCAGTGCACGTCCCAGTGCCGGGCAGCGATACCAAATTCGCCGTCTACAAGATCACCAAGCGCCGTGACGAGGACATCACCGCAGCGCTTGGCGCATTCCTGCTGACCCTGGCCAGCGACGGCACGGTGACGGATATCCGCATCGCCTATGGCGGCATGGCGGCAACGCCGAAGCGAGCTTTCGGCGTGGAAAAGGCGCTGCTCGGCAAGGCCTGGACGGAGGCGACGGTCGAGGTGGCGATGGCCGAGTACGCCAAAGATTTCACCCCCCTGACCGACATGCGAGCGAGCGCCGAATACCGGGCGTTGGCAGCGCGGAACCTGCTGTTGCGCTTCTTCGCCGAGACCAGCGCCACCAAGGCGCCGATCCAGATATCGCGGTACGAGGCGGCGTAATGACCACGCACGCTCCCAACCTCAAGGCGCAAAAAATCTCGGGTGGCGTTGCCACCGACCAGCGCCATGATTCCGCGCACAAGCATGTCCGCGGCACCGCTGTCTATATCGATGACATGCCGGAACCATCCGGCACGCTGCATGGCTGCCTTGGGCTTTCGACCGCCACGCATGCCACCATCACCAGCATGGACCTGTCGGCGGTGCGCGCCGCGCCCGGCGTCGTTGACGTGCTGACGGCCAGCGACGTGCCGGGCGAAAACGATATTTCGCCGACCGGCCGCCACGACGAGCCGGTGCTGGCCACCGGCAAGGTGCAGTTTTTCGGCCAACCGATCTTTTGCGTCATCGCCGAAACCCGCGAGCAGGCGCGCCGCGCCACAAGGCTGGCCAAGGTCGAATACAAGGAATTGCCTTTCGTCACCGACATCGCCGCCCTCGACCCCAGGAAGGACAAGCTGGTCACGCCGCCGCTGACCCTGAGGCGCGGCGATGCCGCGGCTGCGATCAACGCCGCGCCGCGCCGGCTGAAGGGAAAAATGCGCATCGGCGGTCAGGACCATTTTTATCTTGAGGGCCAGATCGCCATGGCCATTCCCGGCGAGGATCAGGACGTCACGATTTATTCCTCGACCCAACATCCGAGCGAAATCCAGCACATGGTCAGCCATGCGCTCGGCGTGCCGAGCCATGCGGTGACGGTGGAGATCCGCCGCATGGGCGGCGCTTTCGGCGGCAAAGAAACGCAAGGCAACCAGTTTGCCGCGCTCGCGGCGATTGCTGCGAAAAAACACCATCGCGCCGTGAAAATCCGGCCCGACCGTGACGACGACATGATCGCCACCGGCAAGCGGCACGATTTCCTTGTCGACTACGAGGTCGGCTTCGACAACGAGGGCAATATTCTTGGTGTCGATTTCATGTTCGCCGCGCGTTGCGGCTTCTCGGCGGATCTCTCCGGCCCGGTCACCGACCGCGCGCTGTTCCACTGCGACAACACCTATTTCTGGCCGGCGGTTCATGCGCAATCGGCGCCGCTCTACACCAACACCGTGTCGAACACCGCCTTCCGCGGCTTCGGCGGGCCGCAAGGCATGGTCGGCGCCGAGCGCGTCATCGACGAGGTCGCCTTTGCCGTCGGCAAGGATCCGCTCGAAATCCGTAAGAAGAACTTTTATGGCACCAGCGACCGCAACATCACGCCTTATCACCAGACGGTCGAAGACAACATCATCCACCGCATCGTCGCCGAACTGGAGGCGAGTTGCGACTATGCAAGGCGTCGCCGCACCATTGAATCCTTCAACGTCAACAGTCGCTTCATCAAGCGCGGACTGGCGCTGACGCCGGTCAAGTTCGGCATCTCCTTCACAGCAACGCATTACAATCAGGCCGGCGCGCTCGTGCATGTCTACACCGACGGATCGGTGCATCTGAACCATGGCGGCACCGAAATGGGGCAGGGCCTCTACGTCAAGGTGGCGCAGGTGGTGGCGGAAGAATTCCAGATCGACCTCGACCAGGTCAAGATCACCGCGACGACGACCGGCAAGGTGCCGAACACCTCGGCGACCGCCGCGTCTTCCGGTTCCGACCTCAACGGCATGGCGGCGCAGAACGCCGCCCGGCAGATCAAGGAGCGGCTGACCAATTTTGCCGCTGAAAAATACCAGGTGCCGCGCGACCAGGTACTGTTCCTGCCCAACCGGGTGCGCATCGGCAACCAGGAAATCGCCTTCGCCGATCTCGTCAGGCAGGCTTATATGGCGCGCATCCAGCTTTCGGCGGCGGGCTTTTACAAGACGCCGAAAATCCACTGGGATCGCGACAAGGGCGAGGGTCGCCCCTTCTATTATTTTGCCTACGGCGCCGCGTGCTCGGAAGTGTCGGTCGATACGCTGACCGGCGAATACATGGTCGAGCGCACCGACATCCTGCACGAGACCGGCCGCTCGCTGAACCGCGCCATCGACCTCGGCCAGGTCGAGGGCGGCTTCATCCAAGGCATGGGATGGCTGACGACGGAGGAATTGTGGTGGGACGACAAGGGCCGGCTGCGCACCCATGCGCCGTCGACCTACAAAATCCCCTTGGCCTCGGACCGGCCGAAGATCTTCAACGTGACTTTGGCCGACTGGCCGGAAGCGAGCGAGCCGACGGTGCACCGCTCCAAGGCGGTCGGCGAGCCGCCGTTCCCGCTCGGCATGTCGGTACTGCATGCGCTGTCGGATGCGGTGGCGAGCGTTGCCGATCACCGCATCTGCCCGCGCCTCGACCCACCGGCGACGCCGGAGCGGGTGCTAATGGCGATCGAGCGGCTGAAGTGGGAAGCCAAGGCCAACACGTGAACCCGGCCTCGGAATCCTTGGAAGCGTGCAATTTAGGCCGAAAAACTCTATATTTCCCAATAGGGAAAGTGAAACATGACCTCGAAAGTGCAAAGCCTGAAAGCCTTTCTTGCGCGCGCCGGCCGGGTCGCCCTGGTTGAGGTGGCCGGGACAAAAGGCTCGACGCCACGCGAGAAGGGCGCCTTCATGCTCGTCTCGGGCGCGGCGATTTTTGGCACGATCGGCGGCGGCCAACTCGAATACATGGCGATCGACAAGGCGCGGCAGCTGTTCTTCTCCCCCCTTGAGGGGGAGATGGCCGCGAAGCGGCCAGAGGGGGTCGTCTCAGAAGGCACCGCCAGAGCGTCGAGCACTGCCGCGGCGAGCCCACGCGGCGGCTTCGCCGCCACACTCCTCTCGAGGGGGAGGGATGTCAGCGCCACGCTCGATGTCGCGCTCGGGCCGGAAATCGGTCAGTGCTGCGGCGGCAGGGTAAAAGTGCTGATCCGGCTGGTCGATGCGGCGCTCGAAGCCGAGATTGTCGCGGCGGCGGAAGCCGAGCAGGCGCAGCTGCCGCATGTCTACATCTTCGGCGGCGGCCATGTCGGCCAGGCGCTGGCATCGGCGGTGGCCTTGCTGCCGGTCCGTGTCGTCGTTGTCGAGACGCGGGCCGAGGCGCTGGAGGGTATGCCGGAAGCGGTCGAAACCAGTCTGACGCCGATGCCCGAGGCATTGGTGCGCAAAGCTCCGGCTGGCGCCGCGTTCGTCGTCCTCACTCACGACCACGCACTGGATTTCCTGATCGTCGCCGAGGCACTGAAACGTCGGGATGCCGCCTATGTCGGCATGATCGGCTCGAAAACCAAAAAGGCGACGTTCAGGAACTGGTTCCTGAAGTCGGCGGACGGCAGCGAGGCGGAATTTGCCCGCCTCGTCTCGCCGATTGGCGGCGATGCGGTCAGGGACAAGCGTCCGCAAGTGATCGCGGCCTTGGCGGCGGCCGAGATCATGACGGCGCTGGCCGCCCATGCTGGCGCACGAGCCGCGCCGCACCCGACCTCCCGTGGCAAGACAATGGCCGGCTGACGGCCAGAATTCGAGCAACGCTCACCTGCCGGCCAGAATATCCTTGATCAGCCGTTGGCAGCGCTCGGCCATGAAATCGAGCAGTAGCCGCACCTTCGGGTCCTGCAGCTTCTTGTGCGGGTAGACGGCGGCGAACTGGACCGGCGTCGGTGGCGTGTCGGGCAGGATCACCTTCAGCCGCCGGTCGCGGATGAACGGCTCGACCTCGAAGCGCGGCTTGTTGATGATGCCGCGGCCCGACAGCGCCCAGCCGGTCAGAACGTCGCCATCGTCGGTGTCATAGGGTCCGTGCACCTCGAATTTCCGCGGACCGTCGGCCGTTTGCAGCGTCCAGACATATTCGCGCGCGCCGGCGTAGCGCAGCATCAGGCAGTCGTGTTTGCTGGCGATCAGTTCCTGCGGCTCGGCCGGCTCGCCGCGCGCTTCGAGATATTTCGGCGCTGCCACCAGCACCCGCTCACACTCCATGATGCCGCGCATTCTCAGGCTGGAATCCTCGATGATGCCGAGCCGGAAGGCAACGTCGATGCCTTCCTTCATGATGTCGACATTGTGGTCGGAAAGCCTCAGCCGAACTTCGATGTCAGGATATTTGTCGTGGAAATCGGGGATTCCCGACGCCACCAGCCGCCGGCCAAGCCCGAGCGGCGCTGTCACCTTGATGGTGCCGCGCGGCTGGCCGGACAAAGCGCTGACAGCGGCTTCGGCCTCGGTGACCGCTTCAAGCACCTGCTTGGCGCCGGAATAGAATACGGTGCCGTGCTCGGTCGGCATCAACTGCCGCGTCGTGCGGTTGAACAGCCTGACACCGAGATGCTTTTCGAGCTCCTTGATACGGTTGGAGGCGACCGCCGGCGAAATGCGCATGTCGCGGCCTGCCGCCGACAGATTGCCGAGCTCGACGACACGGACGAAAACGGCGATGTTGTCGAGATAGGCCATGCGGATTCGTGGCTCTCATGCAGCTGCGTATGAAGAGCCTAGTATTTTCCATTTTTTTTTGAAAGTCATCGTGCAGCTCGGCCCTTTCCGTTTGCGCTCCAGTCCGTAAAGTCACCCGATCGGCAGGGACGACTTTTCAATGTTGGATTTCGCGATTTTTTGGGACTGGCTGAGTTTCGCCGTGCGCTGGCTGCATGTCGTCACCAGCATAGCCTGGATCGGTTCGTCCTTCTATTTCGTCGCACTCGATCTCGGCTTGCGCCAGCGCCCGGGAATGCCTGTCGGCGCCTTCGGCGAGGAATGGCAGGTGCATGGCGGCGGCTTCTACCACATCCAGAAATATCTTGTGGCGCCGGCCGAAATGCCCGAGCACCTGACCTGGTTCAAATGGGAATCCTACGCCACCTGGCTGTCGGGCTTTGCCATGCTGTGCGTCGTCTACTATGCCGGGGCGGACCTCTTCCTGATCGATCCCAACGTGCTTGCCATGTCGGTGCCTACAGGCATCTTGCTGTCACTGGCAACGATCGGCGTCGGCTGGGTGGTCTACGATCTCTTATGCCGTTCGCCGCTTGGCGGGAGCGACACCGGCCTGATGCTGGTGCTCTATGGCGTGCTGGTGTTCATCGCCTGGGGTCTTACCCATCTGTTCACCGGCCGCGCCGCCTTCCTGCATCTTGGCGCCATCACCGCGACGATCATGTCGGCCAATGTCTTCATGGTTATCATCCCGAACCAGAAGATCGTCGTCGCCGACCTGATCGCCGGTCGCAAGCCCGACCCGAAATACGGCAAGATCGCCAAGCAGCGCTCGCTGCACAACAATTACCTGACGCTGCCCGTTTTGTTCCTGATGCTGTCCAATCACTACCCGCTGGCGTTTGCTACCCAATTCAACTGGGTGATCGCCTCGCTGGTTTTCATCATCGGCGTGCTGATCCGGCACTATTTCAACACCATGCATGCGCGCAAGGGCAACCGGACCTGGATCTGGCTGGCCGCCGCCGTCCTGTTCGTCGTCATCATCTGGCTGTCAACGGCGCCGAAAGTGCTGACCGGCGACGTCAAGGCGTCCTCGACGGCACAGGTCTATATCGCCTCGGCGCATTTTTCCGCAGTGCGCGACACCGTACTTGGCCGTTGCTCGATGTGTCATGCGCAGGAGCCATCCTACGAGGGCATCTATCACGCGCCGAAAGGTGTGATGCTCGACACGGACGCCGGTATCGCCGAGCAAGCCCGCGAGATCTACATGCAGGCCGGCCGCAGCCGCGCGATGCCGCCCGCCAACGTCACCCATATCACCGACAAGGAGCGGGCGCTGCTGGTGGCATGGTTCGAGGAGGCAGGGAAATAAGCATGACCAGCACACTCCTGCGCGGCCGCACGCTGTCCTTCCTGCGCTGGCCCGAGACCGTCGACGACCATTCCGCCTGGCGCTACGAGGACGACGGCGGCCTGCTGCTCCGCAACGGCAGGATCGTTGCCGCGGGCGCCTATGCCGACGTCGAGAAAAAGGCTGATGAAGGCGCAAAAAAGATCGACCATCGCCCGCACTTGCTGCTGCCTGGTTTCATCGACCCGCATGCGCACTTTCCGCAGATGCAGGTCATCGCCTCCTACGGCGCCGAGCTGCTCGATTGGTTGAACGCTTACACTTTCCCCGAGGAAACCAAGTTCCAGAACGCGCAGCATGGCCGCCGCATCGCCAGGCTGTTTCTGGATGAGGTTGTGCGCCACGGCACGACGACGGTCGCCGCCTATTGCTCGGTGCACAGGGAATCGGCCGAAGCATTCTTCGCCGAGTCGCATGACCGAAACATGCTCAACATCGCCGGCAAGGTGATGATGGATCGCAACGCGCCGGAGGGCGTGCTCGACACGCCGCAATCGGCCTATGACGACAGCAAGGCGCTGATCGCCGAGTGGCACGGCAAGGGGCGCCAGCACTATGCCATCACACCACGCTTCGCCATCACCTCGTCACCCGAGCAGTTGGAAATGGCAAGCGCGCTCTGCCGGGAACATCCCGATCTGCACATGCAGACGCACCTGTCGGAAAATCACGCTGAGATCGCCTTTACGCTGCAACTCTATCCAAAGGCCAGCGACTATACCGATGTCTACGAGCACTATGGGCTGCTCGGGCGCAAAAGCCTGTTCGGCCACTGCATCCATCTGTCGGAACGCGAGGCGGATGCGCTTTCGGACACGGGCTCGGTCGCCGTGTTCTGCCCGACCTCGAACCTGTTCCTCGGTTCGGGCCTGTTCGACTATCAGCGTTACCGCCGCCGCGAAAAACCACTCCGCATCGCCACCGCCACGGATGTCGGCGGCGGCACTAATTACTCGATGCTGCGCACCATGGATGAGGGCTACAAGGTGATCGCGCTCAACGGTGAGAAGCTCAATCCGTTCCAGTCGTTCTGGCAGCTCACCCGCGGCAATGCCGAGGCGCTGTCGATCGTGGAAAGGGTCGGCACGCTCGACCAAGGCAGCGATGCCGACATCGTCGTCCTCGACGCGTGCGCTACGCCGGCGATGCGGCTGCGGATGGAGACGGCGGACACGCTGGCGGAGGAGCTGTTTCTGCTGCAGACGCTGGGCGACGATCGCGCCGTGCGCGAGGTCTACGTCGCCGGGCGGGCAGCCAAGCCGGATATGGCGGCTTAGCTATCCCACACGTCCGGCTTGACCCCGCGGCAGCCATCGGTCAAAGCCTGAAGCGAAGTTGACAGGGGAACGACATGGCCGTTGCGGACGACATCGCTCTGATCCAGAAACAGGAAGCCGAGCTTGTCTTCTCGGTCTTCGACGAAGCTGTCGCCTTCAAGATCGGCTCGACGATCCGCGACCGGGCACTGGCCCAGGGCTTGCCGATCATCGTCGACATCAGGACCTTCGACCGGCCGCTGTTCTACGCGGCAATGCCGGGCTCGAACGCCTCCAATCCGGATTGGGCGCGGCGCAAGATCAATGTGGTGCAGCGGTTCCTGAAAAGCACCTACCGCATGGTGCTGGAGCAGCAGCGTCCCGACCGCAGCTTCAAGCCGGGCGAGGGGCTTGACATATCAGACTATGTGCTGGCCGGTGGCGGCTTTCCCATAACGGTCAAAGGTGCCGGCGTGATCGGTGTGATCGCGGTCTCGGGCCTGCCGGAACGCGAGGATCACGGCGTCGTAGTGGATGCGCTCTGCAGCCACCTCGGCGTCGACGGGCGCGAGCTGACACTGCCGCCGGAAGCAAAATGACAAAGATCGATCCAAAGACCTTCCTTGCCGCCATCTTCAATGCTGCCGTTGCCGCCGCCGATCCCCAGAGGACGATCAGGGATCATCTGCCGGCAATGCCGAACGGGCGCACCATCGTCATTGGTGCAGGAAAAGGCTCGGCGCAGATGGCGGCGGCTTTCGAAAAAATGTGGGACGGCCCGATCGAAGGGCTGGTCGTCACCCGTTACGGCTATGGCGCGACCTGCCAGCGCATCGAGATCATCGAGGCGGCGCATCCGGTGCCGGATGCCGCCGGGCTCGAAGCGTCGCGCCGGCTGCTCGAGAAGGTGCAGGGGCTGACCGCGGACGATCTGGTCGTGGCGCTCATCTCCGGCGGCGGCTCGGCGCTGCTGCCGGCGCCCGCCGAAGGTCTGACGCTGGCCGACGAGATCGCCGTCAACGAGGCGCTGCTCGCGTCCGGCGCGCCGATCGCTGCCATGAACACTATCCGCAAGCATGTTTCCACGATCAAAGGCGGCAGGCTGGCGGCAGCGGCCCATCCGGCAAAGCTGGTATCCTTGGTGGTCTCCGACATTCCGGGCGACAACCCGGCGCTGGTGGCTTCCGGCCCGACCGTTGCCGATTCCGGCAACCGCCAAGAGGCGCTGGCATCGATCGCCGCCTATGGCATGAAACTGCCGGCCTCTGTCATGGCGCATATCAATTCGCCGGCCGCCGATGCGCCGCGCGTCGATGATCCGCGTTTTTCGCGCAACGAAGTGCATCTGATCGCCTCGGCCGACGTATCGCTGGAAGCGGCCGCAGCCGAAGCCAGGCGCCAAGGTATCGAGCCGGTCATCCTCTCCGATTCCATTGAGGGCGAGGCGCGCGAGGTCGGCGGTTTTCATGCGGCGATCGCCCGTGAAGTCGCGACGCGCAACCGGCCTTTCCGAAAGCCGGTGTTGGTCTTGTCGGGTGGCGAGACGACGGTGACCTTGCGGGCAAAGGGCAAGGGCGGCCGTAACTCGGAATTCCTGCTCGCCTTCGCCATCGGCATCAGCGGCATGGAGGGTGTCCATGCACTGGCCGCTGACACCGATGGCATCGACGGTTCGGAGGACAATGCCGGCGCCTTTGCCGACGGCTCGACGGTGTCGCGGATGCGGGCGGCAGGCGTCGATGCCAAGGCGATGCTTGCCGGCAACAATGCTTGGACGGCATTCAACGCCGTCGGCGATCTCTTCGTGCCCGGCCCGACCGGGACGAACGTCAATGATTTGAGGGCAATCCTGATCAGCTAGGGATCAGGCGGCCATCAGCTTTTTCACCGCCTTCATGTCCTGCAGGAACCGCTCGCGTTCGGCCTGTTTGTTCGCCGGCTCGCGAATACGCAGGATAAAGGACGGGTGGATGGTGACGAACACAGGCAAGCCATCATCCCGCTGCACGACCGTGCCGCGCATCTTCATGATCGGCACGACCTTGCCGAGCAGCGACTGCGCCGCCGTTGCGCCGAGCGCCACCGCCAGATTCGGCTTGATCAGATCGAGCTCCTTGTCGAGCCACCAGCGGCAGGCCTGCACCTCGCCGGCATTCGGCTTCGAGTGGATGCGCCGCTTGCCACGCGGCTCGAATTTGAAATGCTTGACCGCATTGGTGACATAGACTTTCAGCCGGTCCACGCCGGCATCGTCCAGGATGGCGTCGAAGACCTTTCCCGCCGGGCCGACGAAAGGTTTGCCGGCCAGATCCTCCTGGTCGCCGGGCTGTTCACCGACGAAGATCACCTTGGCCCTGTCAGGCCCCTCGCCGAACACGGTCTGCGTTGCGTTGCGCCACAGCGGGCAGCGGCGGCAGGCCTTAGCCACTTCGCTGAGTTCGGGAATGGTGCTTGCGCCATCGTCTTCCGCCGTCTCCGGCAATTCATCCTTGCGCCAGCGTCTTGCCTGCACCTTGGCGTGGTGTGGCGTGGGAGTTGTCTGCATCCTGGCGATCATGGCTGATGCGGCCTCGCCCGCTGCTGCGATCAGATGCGGAATGAGCGAAGCCCCGGAAAGGTTCCTTCAAATAGCCGAGTCCCGGCTTTCGCCGGGCGAACGACCGGCGATGCGATGCCTCACACCTCGTGCAGGTAGAGATGATAATCCAGTTCGCTGACCGTGCGCGCCACCCGCAGATATTCGGATTGCTTGATCGCCACGAAGGTCCGGTGCAGGTCTTCCCCCAGGGCCCCTTTGAGGAATGTCGAGGCTCTTGCCGCCTCGATCGCGGCGCGCCAGTCCACCGGCATGGTGGTGCGCGTGATTGCGGATTCATAGCCATTGCCGGTGGTTTCGGGGCCTGGATCGAGGCCCTCATCGAGACCTTTGACGATGCCGGCCAGCACGGTTGCCGCCACCAGATAGGGATTGGCGTCGACGCCCGACGGCCGGTGCTCGATGCGCCGGTTTTTTGCATCACCCGCCGGCACGCGCAGCGCCACCGAGCGGTTGTTGACGCCCCAGGTCGGCGCCACCGGCGCATAGGATTGCGAAACAAAACGCCGCCATGAGTTGGCGTGCGGTGCAAACACCAGCATCGATTCCGCCATGGTCTGGATGAGGCCGCCCAGTCCGCGCAGCAGCGGCAAGGACCAGGTCTCGCCGCTGGCTTCGGCAAAGACGTTGTTGCCGGCCTTGTCCTGCAGCGAAACATGGAAATGCATGCCGGAGCCGGCATATTTCTCGATCGGCTTGGCCATGAAGCAGGCAGTGACGCCGTGGCGGCGCGCCTGTGCCCGCACCAGCCGCTTCAGCATGACGAGATCGTCGGCCGCCCGCATCACGTCCTTGCGATAGTTCAGCGTCAGTTCGTACTGGCCGGGCGCATATTCGGAAATGACCGTCTCGGCCGGGATGCCTTGCACCCTGGCCGCGGCATAGATGTCGGAAAACAGCGGCTCCATGCCGTGCAGATGGTCGACGGAATAGACCTCTGTCTTGGCCGAGCGGCGGCCGTCGAGCACCGCGTGCGCCGGCTGCACCTTACCGTCGGCGTCGCGCTCGTTGGCGAGCAGGAAGAATTCGAGTTCGAAGGCGCCGGCCGGATGCAGACCCTTGGCCGCCAGTATCTCCACCTGCCGGCCCATCGCCAGGCGCGGGTCGGAGGACATGGGCTGACCATCGAGATGGTACATCGCCATCAGCACCTGGCCGCGCGGCGGCTGTGTGCCGAACAGCGGCACCAGCGTGCCGGGGATCGGCCATGCCCGCAGGTCGCCGTCGCCCGTCGTCCAGATCAGTCCGGTCTCGTGCACGTCCTCGCCGGTGATGTCGAGGCCGAGGATCGAGATCGGCATATGCCTGCCGCCCTCGAAGATGCTCATCAACTCGTGCCGGCGCACGATCTTGCCACGCCCGACGCCATTGGCGTCGGTCAGCACGATGTCGAACGCTTCGATCTCGGGATGGGCGTCGAGAAAGGTTTGCGCCTCGGCGGGCGTCGAGCCCGAAGCGGAGGCGATGATGGCGTTCAAAGTTTGCTTGTGCGCTTCTCTCATGTGCAAGCTTGTCTCATGCCGCGAGCCTTGCCGCAACCGCGCCGAAGGCGGGGATCAGGCGGTTCACCTGGGCAGCGCTGGTCGCCGGCGAGATCAGCATCATGTTATGAAACGGCGCGATCAGCACGCCGCGATTGACCAGCGCGACATGGATCGCCGCTTCGAGCTCAGGCGCGTGCGCTGTTTCCGCCTCGCCGCCATTCCTCAGCGGGCCGGGCGCGCAGATGAACTCGACGCGGGCTCCGACCCGGGCAACATGCCAAGGCAGGCGGTAACGGTCGATGACGGCGGTCAGCCCGGCGTCGAGCCGCCGCGCCAGATGGTCCATATGGCTATAATTCTCGTCGGTCATCACCTCTTCGAGCGTGGCGCGCATCGCCGCGAACTGCAGCGGATTGGCTGAGAGCGTCGTGCCCATGCCGGAATAGCCTGGTTCCTTGGTCCTGACATAGTCGGCATAGCGGGCGGCGACGTCTTCGCTCATCCCCCACACGCTGGCCGGCACACCGCCAGCGATCGGCTTGCCGAGCACGAACAGGTCCGGCTCCAAGCCGTGTTTCCTAGTGTAGCCGCCGGGACCGGTCGAGATCGTGTGCGTCTCGTCGATCAGCAGCAGGGTGCCGGCCGCGCGGGTAAGACGCCGCAGCGCCTCGTGGAAGCCAGGGTCGGGCAGCACCATGCAGGAATTGGTCAGCACCGGCTCGGTGACGACACAGGCGATTTGCTGATCCCGGAGTGCTGTCTCAAGCGCCGGCACATCGTTGAACTCGACGACATCGGTCGCCCGGGTCAGGTCGCGGAATTCGCCGGCCAGTCCTGGCCGGTTGGCCGGTCTGCCATCGACCAGCCGCACCATCGTCTCGTCGACCGAGCCGTGATAGCAGCCGTTGAAGACCAGGATCTTTTCCCGGCCGGTGATGGCGCGGGCGACGCGCAGCGCAAAGCGGTTGGCATCGGTCGCCGTCGTCGCGATCTGCCAGAACGGCAGGCCGAAGCGCTGTTGCAGCAGCGGGCCGATGGCGAGTGCATCTTGCGAAGGCAGCATGTAGGTCAGGCCGCGTCCGGCCTGCCTACGGATGGCGTGGGCGACCGGCGGCGGCGAGTGGCCGAACATCGAGCCGGTGTCGCCGAGACAGAAATCGTCGAGCCGATTGCCGTCGATGTCAGTGATAGTGGCGCCTCTGGCGCTGTCGACCAGGATCGGGAACGGCGTCGGCCAGTCGTTCATCCAGTGCATCGGCACGCCGCCGAAGAAGCCCGGCAGGCCATTGCCGCCCTTTGCTGCCGATTTCGGCCGCGCCTTGCGGAAGACTTCGGCCTCGGTCTCGCGGAGATCGGCGATCCGGGCAGTGCTGATGCCACCTATGGCCGTCGTTGAATGGTCGATTGCATGCATGAATGGCCCCTCTCATGCGTTACTCGAATAGGAGAATAGGGGAATAGGTGCCTTACTGCCTTACTGCCCTACTCCCGTACTCCCCTAGGCCGAAATATCAATGACGCCGCAGTCGCCGGCGGCGCTGCCGAAGGCGACGCGGCGTTCCTGCTTGTCCCACATCATCGAGGTGATGGCGCCCTTGCCCGGTCGGCGCAGAAGCACCTCCTTGGCGTCGGCGAAACGCACCGCCATCACCATGCCGTCGTCATAGCCGACGGCGACGACATCCTGGCTCGGGTGGCAGGCGACCGAGGTCACCATGGCGTTGCCGCGCGTGCCGAGTTCCAGCGGCGCCTTGCCCATCGGCCCGTCCTTGCCCGAAAACGGCCAGACGATCGCCGCCGGCGCTCCGGAACTGGCCAGCCATTTTCCCTTGGGCGCCCACGACAGGCTTTTGACTTTGCCGGGATAGCCGCTCATGCGCATGTGCTTACCGTCGGCGAGCTTCCAGCCATGCAGGGCGTTCTCCTGCATGGTGGTGACGAGGAAGGCGCCATCCGGCGAGAAGGTGATGCCGGTGTGGGCGCCGGCCCATTCCAGCTCGACTGGCTTGCCGTCGGTCGCCGGGAAATGCAGCGTCGCGCCATTGTAGCGGGCGACGCCGAAGCGCATGCCCTTGGGCGAGAACGCCAGCCCCTCGACCGAACGCGGATGCGAGAATTCCCTGGTCTTGCCGTCGGCAAAGCGCACAAAGGCGATCCTGCCCGAGGCATAGGCGACAGCGCCTTGTGGTCCGGCGGCGACGCTGGTGATCCATTTCTTCCCGGCGCTTGCCAATTCTGCCGCATTGCCGCCGGCGGTAACGGAAAAAATCTTGCCGTCCTCGCCGCCGGTGATCAGCCGGTCGTCCGCCGCATCGTGGAAGGCGGCGAGAAGCCCGTCATTGGCCTGCGCCGTCTTGTGGCCATGGTCCAGCCGATGGATTGTGCCGTCGGCCAGCGCGAAATGCGGCACGTCGCCAAGGAAGACGGCGGCGACGCAATGGCCATCGAGATCAAGCGGGGCGACTGTGGGCATGGGAGATTCCATTCGAGATTGGTGTGGTCGCGCTGCCGTTGCGGAGGAATCGTTAGCGCGGCTAGGTGCGACGCGGCCTTCTCCCCTTGTAGGAGAAGGTGGATTGGCGGGTAGCGCCAAGACGGTTGAGGGGTGTTGGACGAAGCGCGGTTGGCGCCAAGCTGGAACACCCCTCATCCGACCGAGCTTCGCTCGGCCACCTTCTCCCACAAAGGGAAGAAGGAAGGAAGGTGCAGCGCTAGCGTTATAAGGCCTGAAAATCAAGCGGCCTGGCAGGCGTCAAAACTCTTCTTCAGCCGCTCGGCGTCGAGCTCGCGACCGATGAACACCAGCCGGCTCTCGTGCTTCTCGCCGTCCTTCCAGGCGCGCTGGTGGTCGCCCTCGATGATCATGTGCACGCCCTGGATGACGTAGCGCTCGTCATCGCCCTTGAGCGCAATGATGCCCTTCAGCCGCAGGATGTTCGGGCCTTCCATCTGGGTGATCTTCTCGATCCACGGGAAGAATTTCTTCGGGTCCATCTCGCCGCCGCGCAGCGACACCGACTGCACCGTCACGTCATGAATATCGGACGGGTGCGCGTGATGATGGTGGTCATGCCCGTCATGGTCGTGCCCGTCATGGTCATGATGGTCGTGGTCATGATGATCGTGGTCGTCTTGCGCCTCGAGGAAATGCGGGTCGTTCTCCAGCGCCCGCGAAAGATCGAAGGCGCCGCGGTCGAGCACCTCCGACAGCGCCAGGCCGGCGCGGGTGGTGCGATGTATCCTGGCCGCCGGGTTGATCGCGCGGATCGTCGCCTCGACCTTGCTCAGTTCCTCCGGCGTGACGAGATCGGTCTTGTTGAGCACGACGACGTCGGCAAAGGCGATCTGGTCCTCGGCTTCGCGGGAATCCTTCAGCCGCAACGGCAGGTGCTTGGCGTCGACCAGCGCCACCACCGCGTCGAGCCTGGTCTTGGAGCGCACGTCGTCGTCCATGAAGAAGGTCTGCGCCACCGGCACCGGATCGGCGAGGCCGGTCGTCTCGATCACGATGGCGTCGAAGCGGCCTGGCCGGCGCATCAAGCCCTCGACGACGCGGATCAGGTCGCCGCGCACCGTGCAGCAGACGCAACCATTGTTCATCTCGTAGATTTCCTCGTCGGATTCCACGATCAGCTCGTTGTCGATGCCGATCTCGCCGAACTCATTGACGATGACGGCGTAGCGCTTGCCGTGGTTTTCCGAGAGGATGCGGTTTAGCAGCGTCGTCTTGCCGGCGCCAAGATAGCCGGTGAGAACGGTTACGGGGATCTGCGTCGTTTGTGCATCGCTCATGTTGGGCCTCGAAAAGGATTGTTGGCTCCATATAGGATGCGCGTCGTGCTTTTGCACGTGGCAACCGATGGGCCAAACAGGTCGCCAACATTGCCGGACTTTCCCACATTGCCGGATTTTCATTGGCGTGGGCTGGTCTCACTGCCTAGATAAGACCAAGGCAGCTTGATCGAAAGAAACCGAAAAGATGCGCCGGATGTCCGACAAATCGTTCCCGTTGAGCCGGCGCCAGGCGCTCGGCCTCATTGCCATCAGTGCGGGCGGCGGCGTCTTTCTGCCGGACAGCGCGCTGGCTCAGCAGGCCTCGCCCTATGCCGGGCTTGCCCTGTTCGATAGCGGCGCTGGCGTCTGCGCGATCACACCGGAAGCGACCGAAGGCCCGTTCTATTTCGACCCGAAGCTCGAACGCGCCGATATCACCGAAGGCAAAGCGGGCATTGCCCTCAATGTGCGGCTGCAGGTCGTCGATGCAGGCTGCCGGCCGCTTGCCGGCGCGCGGGTCGATATCTGGCATTGCGACGCCCAAGGCCATTATTCAGGCTATCCCCGACAAGGCGACGGCCAGGATGTCGATACGTCAGGCCAGAGTTTTCTGCGCGGTTGGCAGAAGGCGGATGACAGCGGCATCGTCTCGTTCGCCACCATCTATCCCGGATGGTATCGCGGCCGCACCACCCATATCCACTTCAAGGTCTTCCCGAACGACAATTCGGTGATGACCGGCCAGCTGTTTTTCCCCGATGGCCTGAGCGAGCAGATATTCACCACTGTCGCGCCCTACACCGACCGGTCCGGCAAGCGGGATACGCTGAATGCCAGGGACGGTATCGCGCGGCGCGCCGGGCCGCTGTCGCAGGCGGCGCTGCGCGAGGTGGCGGACGCCTACCAGGCCTTGATGATCGTCGCGGTGAGGGCTGATTGAGTCCCGTATCGGGTGTGCGGCGCTCCTGCCGAACGCGTCCACCTGCGCCGAAAAGTCGTTTGTCATCTAACTGAAATAATCATCTGGCATTAGCCACGGCGGACACCGCATTGCTTGCCGGCAAAGCTGTTTTGCAAAGCCGGATCTTTTTGATCGTCCATTGCCAACCGGGCGGCTGCCTCTATGCTGCCCGCACCGGTTCGGCCGAAGAGGGATAGCCATGGCTAAGGCGGACAAGACTGCGACAATGAGCCGGCTGCATTCGGCGGCGCGGCTGGCGCGTACGGCACTCGCCGCGCGGCTTTTGGCGCACGGCTTCTATGCCGGCCAGGACCAGATCATGCTGGCGCTCGACCGTGAGGACGGGCAGACGCCCGGCAATCTTGCCGGTCGCCTCGGTGTGCGCCCGCCGACCATCACCAAGACCATCAACCGGCTGCAGGCGCAGGGTTTTCTGGAAAAACGCGCCTCTTCCGCCGATGCCCGCCAGGCCCATATCTTTCTGACCGACACTGGCCGCGAAATCATTCATGCCATCGAGAGATCGGTGAAGAAGACCGAGAAGCAGGCGCTGAAGGGGCTCGATAAAAAGGACCAAAAAGCGCTGTTCAAGCTGCTCGCCCGCGTTGAGGCGAACCTCTCGAACGGAGAGATGGTTCTCGTCGATGATGAGATCGACGCCGACGAATGATCCGCGGCTGACGCCATCAGGCAGCGGCTGCTGACGATCTATGGATCAATTCCGACCAGCGGCCCGGCGTGACGCCGAACGCCCTCTTGAAGTGCCTGCTGAAATGACTTTGGTCGTTGAAACCGGCCGCTATTGCGATCTGTGCCAATGGCTCGCTTGCCTCGATCATGCGGCGTGCTCGTTGAAGCCGGCGCATCAGGAGAAAGCGGTGCGGACTGGTGGAGAAAGCGGCACGGAAATGCCGCGATAGAGCGTAGCGATCCAGCCCGGTGATTGCCTCCAGTTCCTCCGAACGGACGGTACGGAAAACATTTTCTTGCAGATAGTCGCGTGCCAGGCTGGCAGCCCGCCACGCTGTCCTTGGGATCGGTTTCGCCGGCAGGCCTGAGTGACGTGCCAGGCTTTGCATCAATTGCGCAACGAAGTCGGCGACAAACAGATCGTCCAGCTTCTGGTCCAACGGCCCAGCGCCGAAAGCAGCCGCGTGCGGAAAACCGGATCCGTCACCACGGCATTCCTGACGAAAGGCAGCGACGCGCCTATCTGACCGAGGCAGTCCAGCACGATGGACGGCTCCAGATAAAGCATCCTGTAACGCAAACCGTCTTCAGTGCCGGCGCCGCCATCGTGCAATTCGTCGGGATGGAGCACGATAATCTGGCCGGGCAGGCTGTGATGCGTCGCGCCGCGATAACGGAAGGTCTGGACGCCATGCAGCGTCACGCCGATGGCGTAGGTATCGTGACGATGGAGATCGAAGGCGCTGCCGTGGAACCGGGCCTCGATACGCTCCATTCCGACGCAATCGGGCGCCGAGATGACGCAGTTCTCAGCCGCGTCAATGCACAAACGTCCAAGACCCTGAAAGGCCTCGCCATCTAAACCGTGTGACATCGCTTCATTCACAAACCCCGAATGGCAAATGTCTCATGTTCGACACGAAATTTGCAATCGTGCTGCAGGACGACCTTCCCGTCTGGCAAAAGCTCAACGTCACCGCGTTCCTGACCAGCGGCATCGTCGCGCAGTATAGCGACATAATCGGCGAACCCTATCGCGACCGCGCCGGCAATATCTACAATCCGCTCTCGATCCAGCCGATCATCGTGCTTTCGGCCGATCGCTCGACGCTCAGTGCGATCCACCGGCGGGCGCTGGAGCGCGGTGTGACGACCTCGCTCTACGTCGACGAAATGTTTTCGACCGGCCACGATGCGGCGAACCGCGCCGTCTTTGCCGAATTCGCACCCGACGACGCGAAGGTCGTCGGCATCGCGCTGCGCGCCGAAAAGAAGCTTGTCGACAAGATCACCAAGGGTGCCCGTATGCATCCCTGATGCATATCGACCCTGATTCATCCTGTTGATGCTTGGTGTGCTCGGCGCTGCCGTCATCGTCGCCGGCGGCTTTGTATCGTTCATCGCGAGCACCGGCTTCGCGAGCGCAACCGTGCTGCCCTCGACGTCGAGGTGGATGCGCTGGCAAAAAAACTTTGATTTGTTTCGGAAGGGTGGCATAAGGCCGCGTTTAAACTGTTTAGACCATGATCCCGAAAACTGCATCCGGTTTTGCGCTGGAGATCATGGATCAGCTCTAGATCGTCGGGGGAGCGCAAGGCGCTGGCACAGAAGATCAAGCTTTCGACGATCGCGGATGCGCTCGGTGTGTCCACGGCTACGGTCTCGCTGGCCCTGCGCGACAGCCCACTTGTTGCTGGAATCACCCGCGACCGCATCAAGGAACATGCCCGCGCCATCGGCTATATCTACAATCGCCGCGCCGCCAGCCTGCGCACCTCGCGTTCGGGCATCGTCGGCGTCGTCGTCCACGACATCATGAATCCCTTCTTCGCCGAGATCCTGCGCTCGATTGAAAGCGAGCTCGACCGCAGCCGGCAGACCTTCATCCTGTCGAACCATTACGACCAGCTCGAAAAGCAGCGCACCTTCATAGATACGCTTCTGCAGCTTGGCGCCGACGGCGTCATCATGTCGCCGGCCATCGGCACGCCGCCCGAAGACATCTTCATGGCCGAGGAAAACGGCCTGCCGGCGGTGCTGATCGCACGCACCGTCGAAGGCGCTGACGTGCCGGTGTTTCGCGGCGACGATGCCTATGGCACCGGGCTAGCCACCAACCATCTGATCTCGCTCGGCCATAAGCGCATTGCCATGATCGGCGGCACCGACCAGACCTCGACCGGCCGCGACCGCTACCAGGGCTATCTCAACGCCATGGAGGCGGCAGGGCTGGAGGTCAGGCCGTCCTGGCGCATCCCCGGCCCGCGCACCAAACAGGCTGGCTTCGAGGCCGCCGGCCAGTTCCTGGCGCTGAAGGACAAGCCGACTGCGGCCTGCTGCTGGAACGACCTCGTCGCCATCGGCCTGATGAACGGCATTGCACGCGCCGGGCTGGTGCCGGGCATTGACATATCCGTGACCGGCTATGACGATCTCGAGGAAGCGGCGATCGCGACGCCGGCGCTGACCACCGTGTGGAATGGCCAGCGTGAAGTCGGCCGCCGCGCCGCCAGCGCGCTGCTCGACAAGCTCAATGGGCAGATGGTGCGGCCGTCGCAGGAACTGATCAAGCCGGAACTGCATGTGCGCCAGTCAACCGGCAAACCAGTGGAACGTGCATGACAAAAGCCGAACAGCAGCAAGCAGTCGCCATTCTGGTGCCGGGCCAGTTCAACGACCACGCGGTCGGCCGCATCGACCGGACGTTCAGCCGCGTCTGGATCGAACGGCCTGATGCGTCGCTGGTCACCGACGAGATGCGCCGGGCGGTGCGCGGCATTGCCGCCTTTGGCGGGATCAACGCAGCCCTCATTGACGCGCTGCCGAATCTCGAGGTCATCGCCAATTTCGGCGTCGGCTATGATTCGGTCGATGCCGGCCACGCAGCACGGCGCGGCGTCATGGTCACCAACACGCCGGATGTGCTGACCGAGGAGGTCGCCGATACGGCGATCGGGCTTTTGATCAACACCGTCCGCGAGTTGCCGCGCGCCGAGACCTGGCTGCGCGACGGCAGTTGGGCACGCAACGGCAACTATCCGCTAAGCCGGCTGACCTTGCGCGGCCGTCGTGTCGGTATTTTCGGCATGGGCCGCATCGGCCTTGCCATTGCGCGCCGGCTGGAAGCCTTCGGGCTGCCGATCGCCTATCACAACCGGCGCCAGGTCGAAGGCCTGCCCTACGAATACCACGGTACGCTGAAAGGCCTTGCCGAGGCGGTCGATACGCTGATCTCGGTGGCGCCCGGCGGCGCCTCGACGGAAAGGGCGGTCAACGCCGAGATCCTGTCGGCGCTCGGCCCGAATGGCGTCTTCGTCAACATCGGTCGCGGCAGTACAGTGGACGAGGCAGCTCTTGCCGCGGCGCTTGCCGGCGGCACCATCGCCGCTGCCGGGCTCGACGTCTTCGCCGACGAGCCGAACGTGCCGCCGGCGCTGCTCGCCGCCCCCAACACCTCACTTTTGCCGCATGTCGGCTCGGCTTCGGAACATACCCGCCGCGCCATGGCCGATCTGTGCGTCGACAATCTGATTTCCTGGTTTTCGGAACGGAGGGCGCTGACGCCGGTGCCGGAAACGGAAAAAGTCAAGGCGCGCAGCTGAGCGGCACGCTTTCCAATTTGTTAACGACTAACGACGGCTTAACGCTTTGAGTTCATTCTTCATCGCCAAGCATGCGGAGAACGCAGATGAAAGCACTTGCTGCATTGATAGCAGTGGCCGCGCTGTTCGGCAGCGTTCAGCTGTTTTATAGCGGCGGAGGCGAAGGCCGCACAGCCGATGAGTCAGCGCAGTCGCCCGGCGACTACAAGCTGGTGGCCAATGGCGACGAAGCGTCCTGCGCGGTCAAGCGCGGCACTGAGGTTGCGCATGGCCTGTCGCTGTTGACGGTCACTGCGAATTGCCGCCGGGTCTTGCCCGGCATCGAGCGCGCGAAATTCTGGCGTGAGCAGGATGACGGAACGGTCACCTTCAGCGCGAACGGCATCGACCCGATTGTCACTTTCGGCGTCGCCGACGGCCACGGTTATGAATCCTACGCACCAGCCCTGCCGCTGCTGTCGCTGGCGGCCAGCAGCGATTGACGTTGACGTCCGACGGCTGAACTATTCCGCGGCGGCCCGCGCGCCGGATTTCGCCGCGGCGTGCAGGCGCACCGCGTCGCCGAAGGCGCGGAATATCCTTGCTGAGACGCTGTCCGACTTGACCCAGTATTCGGGATGCCACTGGACGCCGACGGCGAAAGCGCGGGCGTCGCGTACCGAAACCGCCTCGACCGTGCCGTCGGTGGCGAGCGCCTCTATCTGCAGCTTCGGGCCTAGTCGGTCGATGGCCTGGCGGTGCACCGAATTGACCATGATGTCGCCTGCCCCAAACACGCCGGCGAGGCAGCTTCCGGGCTTGATCGAAATGCTCTGGCGGATGGCGAAGCGTTCGTCCTGATTGTCGCTCGCCGGTGCGCGATGGTCCAGCGATCCCTCGCGCTCCTGGATTTCTGTGGCCAGTGTGCCGCCCAGCGCCACGTTCATCTCCTGGATGCCGCGGCAGATGGCGAGCAGCGGCACGCCGCGCTCCACTGCCTTGCGGATCAGCGGCAGCGTCGTGGCGTCGCGGGCCGGATCGTAGGGGCCGTTGGCCTCGCCGGCATCGCCGCCATAGAGCGAGGGATGCACATTGGACTTCGATCCGGTGATCATGACGCCGTCGACCGATGACAGGAGTTCATCGAAATCGAGCCGGTCGCCGAAGGACGGCACCAGCACCGGGAACACGCCGGCAGCCGAAAGCGCCGCCTCCAGATACTGCTGCGGAGCGGCATGCCAGGTGTAGTTGTCGAACTGGCGGACGTCGGTCGATATGGCGACTAGCGGCTGCTGCATTTTTGATCCGGGTCCATTCAGTGCAAGGATATATACTACCTTTAAAATAGGCGATCCGAAGGCGCTTTGCCATGACAAGTTCGGCATGTCGCATGGGCCACGGAAAGGGGCGTTAGACTTAAGTTGCAGGAGGTGCGTTCGCGCCGCTTATTTCGCGAAAACGCCGCCGGCAAAACCGGCTCGCATGGCTGGACTCGACTTCTTGCCCGTGTATTGTTCGCCGCGAAGCCGATCCGGGGCACAGAGCATTTCCCGAACGTCGGCCTGTTGATCCAATAGGGAGGACTTCATGGATCGTCGATCATTCATCCGCAAGGCCGGTGTGGCCGGTGTCGGCGCTGCGGCGGCTACGGCGGCGCTTGCCGCGCCGGCTATCGCCCAAACCAATCCGAAAGTGACATGGCGCCTGGCGTCGTCCTTCCCGAAATCACTCGATACGATCTATGGTGGCGCCGAGGTCTTTTCCAAGATGCTTTCGGAGGCGACCGACGGCAACTTCCAAGTTCAGGTCTTCGCTGCCGGTGAACTGGTGCCCGGCCTGCAGGTCGCGGATGCCACTACCGCCGGCACCGTCGAGGCCTGCCATACGGTGGCATATTATTATTGGGGCAAGGACCCGACATGGGCTTTGGGTGCCGCGGTTCCGTTCTCGCTCAACGCGCGCGGCATCAATGCCTGGCATTACCACGGCGGCGGCATCGACCTGTTCAACGGGTTTCTGGCCACGCAGGGCCTTTTTGGCTTGCCGGGTGGCAATACCGGCGTGCAGATGGGCGGCTGGTTCCGCAAGGAAATCAACACCGTCGCCGACCTTTCGGGCCTCAAGATGCGCATCGGTGGCTTTGCCGGCAAAGTGGTGCAAAGGCTCGGCGTCGTGCCGCAGCAGATCGCCGGCGGCGATATCTATCCAGCGCTGGAAAAAGGCACCATCGACGCCGCCGAATGGGTCGGCCCTTATGACGATGAGAAGCTCGGCTTCTACAAGGTCGCGCCCAATTATTATTATCCCGGCTGGTGGGAAGGCGGGCCGACCGTCCATCTGATGTTCAACAAGGCGAAATACGAAGAGCTTTCGCCGGCCTACAAGTCGCTGGTGCACACCGCCGCGCAGGCCGCCGACGCCAACATGCTGCAGAAATACGACCTTCTGAATCCGGCGGCCGTGAGGCGGCTGGTGTCCGGGGGCGCCAAATTGCGCCCCTTCAGCCCGGAAATCTTGGCAGCCTGCTTCGAAAAGGCAAACGAGGTCTACGCCGAGATGGAAGCTTCGAACGCGCCGTTCAAGAAGATATGGGACTCGATCAAGGCTTTCCGCAAAGAGCACTACCTCTGGGCGCAGGTGGCCGAGTACAACTACGACACCTTCATGATGGTCCAGCAGCGCACCGGCAAACTGTGACAACAGTTTCGGCGCCACGCGTTCTTCGGACGCGTGGCGCCGAAACGCTTCGATTTGCCGATCAGCGCGGCACCACCAGCACCTTGACCTCGCCTGGCGCAGGCGGATTGGCGATCACCGCAGCCGCCTCCTCAAGCGTCACCTGCCGGGAGATGAGCTTGTCGATCTCGATCGCACCCGAGGCGATGAGATCGGCAGCCCGGCGATGCGTAAACGGATTGAGGAACGAGCCGAGCACCTTCAATTCCCGGAACAGCAGGTCGAAAGGTTCGAACTCGGCCTTCATGCCTTGAGGCATCACGCCGACGACGACAGCCGTGCCGCCGGCCTTGGCCAGCCGCATCGATTGCTCGACCGTCTCTCTTACGCCGGCACATTCGAACACCACATCGACACCGCCCGGCATGAGGCCCGACGGACCGACGACCGTGTCGATGATATCGCAAGCGATTGGATCGACCGTTGCCGTCGCGCCCAATTCTTTGGCAAGGGCACGCCGCGAGGCTTGGCGCGTCGACAGGATGATTGTCGTCGCGCCGGCAAGCCTCGCCAGTTGCACGGTGAGCAGGCCGATCACGCCGCCGCCAAGCACGGCGACCGAGGAGCCGGGTCGGATCTGCGCCAGGTCCAAGCCATGCAGGCAGCAGCCAAGCGGCTCGCAGAACGCGCCATGCGTCGGCTTCAGGTCTTTCGGAAGGGAGAAGGCCTGCTTCTGAGGCAGCACGACATATTCGGCGAAGCCGCCGTCGCGGCGGATGCCGATGGCAATCAGATTATGGCAAAGATTGATGCGACCGGCATGGCAGTGCGGACAGCGTCCGCAGGCGATGTTGGGATCGCCGGTGACGCGATCGCCGACCGAAAAGCCGGACACAGCAGTTCCAATCGCCTCTACGATCCCGGAGAATTCGTGTCCGAGCGTCACCGGTGGCGTACAGGGAAATTCGCCATGGAAAAGATGCCGGTCGGTGCCGCAGACGCCGCATGCTTCGATCCGCACCAGAAGATCGTCAGGCCCGGCGGACGGTTTGCCGATCTCGCGCAGGGCAATGCTGCCCACGCCCTCCAGCCGCACCGCTTTCATGTCTGTTGAGCCTCGCATCAATTGAAACTCGGTGGTTGGGATAGATCGGGTGCTGGCGCTGCTGGCTTGGCAGGCGGCGTTTCACCGAAACTCGGCGGCTGCGATAGGTCCGGTGCAGGCGCGGTCGGCGCCGTGCCGCCATCCGCCGGCGGTGTGCCAAGCGGCGACAGGCCCGGCGTTTCCGGTACCTGGTAATCGATCGTGCCCGGATCGACTGGCGTGCCCTTGTAATGCATCACCATCTGCGGGAAGGCGATGGTCAACCCGATCATGATGACCTGGATGCAGACGAAGGGGACCGCGCCCCAATAGATCTGGCCGGTGGTCACCGGCGCGATCTTCTTGCCGGTGAGGCGATCGAGATAGGGCACCCGGGCGGCGACCGAACGCAGGTAGAACAGCGCGAAGCCGAAGGGTGGATGCATGAAGCTGGTCTGCATGTTGACGCCGAGCAGCACGCCGAACCAGATCAGGTCGATGCCGAGCTTATCGGCGGCCGGCGCCAAAAGCGGCACGATGATGAAGGCGAGCTCGAAGAAATCGAGGAAGAAGGCGAGCAGGAAGACGAGGATGTTGACGCCGATCAGGAAGCCGATCTCGCCGCCCGGCAGCGATGTCAGGAGGTGTTCGACCCAGATATGGCCGTTGACGCCATAAAAAGTGAGCGAGAACACGCGCGCGCCGATCAGGATGAACAGCACGAAGGACGACAGCCGCGTCGTCGATGCCAGCGCCTGCCTGACCACGTCCAGCGACAGCCGCCCCTTCATCGCCGCCATGATCAGCGCGCCGACAGCGCCCATGGCGCCGCCCTCGGTTGGAGTGGCGATGCCGAGGAAGATGGTGCCCAACACCAGGAAGATCAGCGCCAGCGGCGGGATCAGCACGATGATCACCTGCTGCGCCAGCCGGGACATCATGTTGATCTTCAGGCGCTGGTCGACGATGGCCACGACGTAGATGAGGATCACTCCGATGGTGGCGCCGAGGATGTCGGCGTTTTGGCCCTGCGAGGGCGCAAGATAGCGATACGCCGCGTAGGAAACCACGCCTGCCGCCAGCACCGCGACCAGCAACGACAGGATGCCGTGGCCGAGCGTGCGGGCCTCCAGCGGCAATGCCGGCATCGACTTCGGCCGGACAATCGACATGATCAGGATGTAGAGCGTATAGAGGCCGGTCAGAACCAGCCCCGGGATCAGCGCGCCCGCATACATATCGCCGACCGAGCGGCCGAGCTGATCGGCCAGAACGATCAGCACCAGCGACGGCGGAATGATCTGGGCGAGCGTGCCCGACGCCGCGATGACGCCGGACGCCACACGGCGGTCATAGCCGTAGCGCAGCATGATCGGCAGCGAGATCAGGCCCATCGCGATGACGGAAGCAGCCACCACACCCGTGGTTGCGGCAAGCAGCGCGCCGACGAAGATCACGGCATAGGCGAGGCCGCCGCGGATCGGTCCGAACAATTGGCCGATCGTGTCGAGAAGGTCCTCGGCCATGCCCGATCGTTCGAGCACGATGCCCATGAAAGTGAAGAACGGGATGGCCAGCAGCGTGTCGTTCGACATCACCCGGCTGCCATAGAAATTGTCCGGCAGTGCGTGCAGCAGCGGCCAGGCGAGATTGATCGAGCCGCCCGAATAGGGTGACAGCACAACCCCGATGAAGAAGAACAGCAGGCCGTTGGCGGCGAGTGAGAAGGCGACCGGGTAGCCGATCAGCAGGAAGATGACCAGCGAGGCGAACATGATCGGCGCCATGTTCTGGGCGATGAACTCGATCACGAGCGCACCTCTTCGGCGAGCGCCTTCGCTTCGAGCTCGGCCTGCTCATGCACCGATATGAACGGCGTGGGATCGTCCATGTCGCCGCGCATGATGGCGATCTTCTTGATGATCTCGGAGATGCCCTGGAGCGCGAGCAGGAAAAAGCCGGCCAGCAGGATCGCCTTTGCCGGCCAGATGATCAGCCCGCCGGAATTGTTCGACATTTCGCCGCTGCGAAACGAGAGCGACACATAGGGCACGAAATAGATCACCATCAGCGTCACGAACGGCATCAGGAAAAAAAGGTGACCGAGAAGGTCGATCCAGTGCTGCACGCGGCGCGATAACATGCCGTAGACGATGTCGATGCGGATATGGTCGTTCTGCTTCAGCGTGTAGGCGGCGGCCAGCATGAAGGCGGCGCCGAACAAATACCACTGCAGTTCCAGCCAGGCGTTCGACGACATGTCAAACGTCTTGCGGATGACGGCATTGGCGGCGCTGACCAGGATTGCCAGCAGGATCAGCCACGACACCCATTTGCCGATGAATTCGTTCACCCGGTCAATGGTTCTGGATAGAGTGAGAAGCCCTGCCATACATTCCTCCCTTTACGCATCGGCCCGAAAATCGGTGTCGATTTTCGGAAAGCACGATGCGTGACTCAAAGTATCCAGCGGCGTGCCAAATTCCCGCTTGTCTTCCGCCGGCTTGATGTGGCCCAACGGTATGCCGTGCGTGGCACGGCGGGTCAACACAGGGCAGACCGAGTTAAACAATCTTGTGAAGTGAGGAAGGGGCTTGTGAGATGAGGAAGGGGCGAAACAGCCTGACGCGGCGCATGACCCCGAGAATCGGAATCGATTTTCGCTGGGGATCATGCGCAAAATCAAAGTGCTACAGCGTCCTTTGCGCGGTCCGAGAGGACGCGCGCGCTGTAGACGTCATGCAACCAAAGTCTACCTAGGTTTAGTGCAGTCAGGCGATCTTGCCCTGATCGCGGCCGGTGCCGATCAGCACCAGCATGGCGACGAGGAACAGATACATCCAGGCGTCGCGCCACTCGACCGGGAAATAGCCGGCCCACAGCGATTCGGCCATGCCGAAAGCAGCAGCGCCAAGTGCTGCCCGCAACGGCGAGAGATAGCCGCCCACCGCCGTCACGAACAGGATTTTCAGCCCGTAGACCAGGCCGGAGCCGAAGCTGATGTTGCCATAGTAAAGACCGGCGACGACACCGGCCAGCGCCGCGCAAAGGCCGCCGGCGAGCACCGCGTGCCGAAACACCGCGCGCACGTCGACGCCGCACATGGCGGCGGCTTTGGGGTCGTCGGACACGGCGCGCCAGCGCCGGCCGAAACTCGAGCGGGCGAACGCCCAGGAGGCGAGCGCAATGGTCGCTACGACGATCCCGCAGTCGAGCAACTGGATGAGCGTCAGCGTGGCATTGAAATTTGCCCCCCGCGCGAAAATGATGGGCTCGGCCAGCATTGGCGGCAGCCACAGATCATGCGTGTCGGCGGCGATGCGGCTTGCCTCCGACAGCAGCAGCAATATGCCCAGCGTTGTCACCACGATCGCATTGGGCGTGCGGTCGGCCAGCGGCTCGAAGATGCTGCGCGACAGGACATGGCTGATCAACCCCGCATACAGGAACGCCGCGACAATGCCGAGCGCGACGGCCGCCAACAGGGTCAGCCACAGGGCCTGATAGCCGAAGGCCGCGGTGAGGATCATCGTCTGTCCGCAAAAGGCGAACAGCGCGCCATAGGCGAGGTTCGTCCGGTGCAGGATGCCGTTGGTCAGCACATAGCCGAAGGCGAGCAGGGCATAGAGCGCGCCGGAATGCAGCCCGTTCAGGACCTGCTGGAAGAAATAGAGCATGCGAATGTCCTTGGATCGCGGAGAACCGCGTCCGTGCGGAGCAGATTTGCATCGGTAATCTAACTTGTCAAACGCGCCTTATCGGTTAGAAATGGCGCCCATGACGGTTTCCTGGACCCCGCACCGCTTCACCGGCGGCCTTCTTGCGCTCGACACGGCGAACACCGTCGTGCTGCGCGGCGATCCCGAGAAAACCTTCGACCGGTTCAAAGATTTGGCGGAGATCGCCCGTTTCGCCGACGCGGCAAGCGTCTCTCGCGCCGCCGAACTTGGCGGCAGGCGGCTCCAAGCGCCGTTCCCGGACAAGATCGCGCCGGTCGTGCTGGCGATCCGCGAGACGACCGACCGGCTGTTTCGTCGTGCGGTGTCGAAGGGCGCGGTCACCACAGGCGATCTGCCTGGCTTCCTGAAGGCCTGCGCCGAGGGTCTCGCGGACAGCCGCACCGAGATCGGTGCGCGGGGACGGCCGTTCGGCGATCCGGCGACGCCCATCGCCTTCGAGGCGGCACTGGCGGTTTCCGCACTGTCGCTGCTGCAGGCTGACACCGTCGCAAGGCTGAGAATCTGCCCCAATTGCACCTGGTTGTTTCTCGACCGAAGCCGCAATTCCAGCCGTCGTTGGTGCGACATGGCGGTGTGCGGCAACCGCCAGAAGGCAAGTCGCCACTATCGCCGCCGAACGGCAGCCAGAGGGACCGCCAATGTCTAGGAAAATCTTGGGCCTGGTCGTTGTCGGCGCCATGCTCGCGGCCGCGGCAACGCTCGGCGCCTGCCGCGATACCGGCAAGGACGGCGAAGGCAGATTGTTCGAGATTTCCGGCAAGCTGGTCGTCTTCAATTATCGCCTCGCAAGGGCAACCTTTGTCGTCACGCTGAGACCGTTGCAGCCGATGGGAGAAGGACAGGTTGCGGTCGCCAGCTTCCAGAATCCGGCAGGCGGCGAGCCGCTGATCGTCGAACAGAAAGTCTGGCCGAAGCTCGGCAAGGTGTCGCTGGAGAGCCCGGCGCTTTCCTGCGTCGCTAGGGACAGGCCCTATGCGATATCGATCAGCATCAAGGATATCCACGGTGCAATCCTCCAGAAGATCGACACCACGCTGATGTCGACGCAGGACCAATCGGTCCTGCCCGACCGGCCGCTGGTCATCGATCAGCTCTATACGCCCAATCCAGAGCTTGCCGGCCATCCGGACGGCAAGCGGCCGGGCGCGCCCAGGCACGACTGTTCGAAGGCCGGCTGACGCGACATCGCCGGATCGGTCGCGGCCGGAATTTTCGTGCGCAGACGGACCAACGGGTGCGCGTTTCTTACACCATCGGGCGTGGACAGGATCGTTTGTTGCGCCTCGCCTGACATCTTCGATTTTGTTTGACCTGCCCGGCAAGGGGAGAAACACTGCAGCCTTCAACTCCGATGTTGGCTGCGCTCGAACTGCCGCCTCCGCAGAGGAAATGCCTGATGACGCTGCATGATGTCGCGCTCGACGACAAGTTCGACCTGGGAAAGGAGCGCATCTTCCTTTCGGGCGCGCAGGCGGTCATCCGCATGCTTTTGATGCAGCGCGAGCGTGACCGCCGGGCTGGCCTGAACACCGCTGGCTTCGTCTCCGGCTATCGCGGCTCGCCGCTCGGCGGCCTCGACATGCAGCTTTGGAAGGCCAGGAAGCAGCTCGCCCAGTCGGACATCGTCTTCCAGCCCGGCCTCAACGAGGAACTCGCGGCCACCGCCTGCTGGGGATCGCAGCAGGCCGAGTTGCTGGGTGAGGGCACCCATGACGGCGTCTTTTCGGTCTGGTACGGCAAGGGACCAGGCGTCGACCGCTCCGGCGACGTGTTCCGCCATGCCAATCTCGCCGGCTCGTCAAGACAGGGCGGCGTGCTCGCCCTGATGGGCGACGACCACATGGCCGAATCCTCGACCAACGCGCACGCGACCGAGTTCCTGTTTGTCGACACCATGGTGCCGATCCTCAATCCGGCCGGGGTCCAGGAGATCATCGACTATGGGCTCTACGGCTTTGCCATGTCGCGCTTCGCCGGCACCTGGGCGGCGATCAAATGCGTCAAGGACAACATCGAATCGACGGCTTCGGTCGATGCCGCGCTCGAACGGCTTGATATCGTGAACCCGGACTTCGACATGCCGCCTGGCGGCCTCAACATCCGCAACGAGATCGACATGCTCGGCCAGGAGGAGCGACTGCATGAATACAAACGCGCCGCCGCTTCGGCCTTTATCCACGCCAACGGGCTGAACCGGATCGTCTATTCCGGCGGCAGTGGCCCGAAGCTTGGCATCGTCACCATCGGCAAGAGCTATCTCGACGTCCGGCAGGCACTGGAAGACATCGGCGTCGACCAAGCCGCCGCCAACCGCATCGGTATCAGGCTGTTCAAGGTTGGCTGCCCGTGGCCGCTCGACCTGCAGCACTTCGCCGACTTCGCTCGCGGCCTCGACACCATTGTCGTCGTCGAGGAGAAACGCTCGTTGATCGAGGTGCAACTGCGCGAAAATCTTTATGGCACCGCCATGCAGCCGGTCATCGTCGGCAAGAGGGACGAGCGCGGCGATGGGCTGTTCCCGGCCAAGGGCGCGCTCGATCCCAACGACATCGCCATCGCGCTCGGCGAGAGAATCTTGCGGACGATCGGCCCGTCGGACGAGATTGCCGCGCGGGTGGCGAAACTTCGCCAGTTCCAGGCGATGCTCGCCGAGACGACAGACATCGCCTCGCGCACGCCCTTCTTCTGCTCCGGCTGCCCGCACAATTCCTCGACCAAGGTCCCCGACGGCTCGCTCGCCGCCGCTGGCATCGGCTGCCATTTCATGGCGCTGTGGATGGATCGCAACACTGTTGGTTTCACCGCCATGGGCGGTGAGGGCGCGCAATGGGTGGGCCAGGCGCCGTTCTCGAAGCGCGACCACATCTTCCAGAATCTCGGCGACGGCACCTACAACCACTCCGGCGCGCTGGCGATCCGCTTCGCGCTGTCGACCCACGCCAACATCACCTACAAGATCCTCTACAACGACGCCGTCGCGATGACCGGCGGCCAGCCGCACGAGGGTGGCCTGACCGTGGACATGATTGCCAGGCAGGTGCGGGCCGAGGGCGTCGAGCGGATCGCCATCGTCACCGACGAGCCGGCCAAATATGCCGGCAAGGTCGAATTCCCCGCAGGCGCCACCATCCATCACCGCGACGACCTCGACCTTGTGCAGCGCGAATTGCGCGCGGTCACGGGCACATCAGTGCTGATCTACGACCAGACCTGCGCCGCCGAAAAGCGCCGCCGCCGCAAGCGCGGCACCTTCCCCGATCCCGACAAGCGCGTCTTCATCAACGAACTGGTCTGCGAAGGCTGCGGCGATTGTGGGGTGCAGTCGAATTGTGTGTCGATCCAGCCGGTCGAGACCGAATTCGGCCGCAAGCGCAAGATCGACCAGTCGAGCTGCAACAAGGATTTCTCCTGCATCAACGGCTTCTGTCCGTCCTTCGTCACCGTGCATGGCGCCAAGATCAGGAAGGCCGAGGGTATGGCCGGCACCACCGATCCGCTCGACGGCGTGCCTGCGCCCGCGGAATTCCCGCTCGGCGACCAAGGCTGGGCGGCGATAATCGACGGCGTCGGCGGCACCGGCGTCGTCACCATCGGTGCAGTGCTCGGCATGGCGGCTCATCTCGAAGACAAGGGCTGCGGCATGATCGACATGGCCGGCCTTGCCCAGAAGGGCGGATCGGTGTTCACCCATGTCCGCATCGCGCGCAGCCCGGGCGATATCCATGCCATCCGCGTTTCAGCCGGCAAGGCAGACCTTGTGCTTGGCTGCGACCTTGTCGTGTCGGGCGCCCAAAAGGTGCTCGCCGCGGTGCGCGAGGGCCACACGATCTTCCTCGCCAACACCGCCGAGATCATGCCCGGCGAGTTTACCCGGTCGGCCGATTTCTCGCTGCCCGTCGAGCGGCTGAAAAAGGCGATCCGCACTGCCGCCGGCGACGACAAGGCGCATTTCTTCGACGCCACCCGCACCGCCACCGCGCTGTTCGGCAGCTCGCTCGGCGCCAACATGTTCATGCTCGGCTTCGCCTTTCAGCATGGCGGCTTGCCGCTGTCGGCCGAGGCAGTCGAAAAGGCCATCGAGCTCAACGGCCAGTCGGTGGCGATGAACGTCTCAGCCTTCCGCTGGGGCCGCCGCGCCGCCCACCAGCCGGATTTCGTGCGCGACCTCGTCGTCCAGCCGGGCACGGCTGCACAGAACGCCGCTGTCGCCGAAACGCTCGACGACGTCATCGCCCGCCGCGTCGCCTTCCTCACCGCCTATCAGAACGCTGCCTATGGCAAGCGCTACGCCGACAGCCTGGCCGCGCTGCGCAAGGCCGAAGCCAGGGCGATGCCCGGTTCGACTGATGTGACCGAGGCCGCTGCGAGGAACCTGTTCAAGCTGATGGCGATCAAGGACGAATACGAGGTGGCGAGGCTCTATACCGACGGCTCCTTCGCCACCGAGCTGGGCAAGCAGTTCCAGAGCTACGACAAACTCGAATTCCATCTCGCACCGCCGATCATGGCCAGGCGCGGCAAGGACGGCAAGCCGAGGAAGTCGAGCTTCGGTCCCTGGGTGATGAAGGGGTTCCGGCTGCTGACAGCGATGAAAGGCTTGCGCGGCACGGTCTTCGATGTGTTCGGCTACAGCTCCGACAGGCGTATGGAACGGCAGCTTCTTGCGCAGTACGAGGCCGATCTGGAGCTTGTCGCCGACACGCTGGCGCCGGGCAAGGTCGAGGCCGCGGCAGCGCTTGCCTCGGTGCCGGCGCTTATTCGCGGCTATGGTCACGTCAGGCAGGCCAGCGCCGAAAAGGCGGCCGGCGAGCGCCTAAGGCTGCTCGATCGCCTGGCGAAGACACCGGCTCGGCCGGAACTCCAGGCCGCCGAGTGATCGATGCGCCTTATCTGAAGAAGCTCAACAGGCTTGACGCAGGCCTCGAGATGGCCCTTCTAAACCTTTCTTAAGGCGGTTGTGACATGACTGCGGTTCGCGCGACACTGCAAGGTCATGAACATAGATCGATCCGACGACATATCCGAGGACGTATACGTTGGCTTCGTTCGCTCGCTGTTTCGCGACGCAGGCATCTTGCTCGTTGGCGCCTTCACGCAAGGCGCTATGGGCCTGCTCGTGTATTGGAAAACGTCTGCGGCAATCTATCTCGCGCTCGCCATCCTGATGGTTGCCGCTAGCATCGGCCGTTATCTTGCGATCCGGAGGGTCAGTCCCGACACCATCGTCACCTACGAATCCGCGCTTGCCTGGGAACGCTACTACATCGTTGCCGGGACGATTCATGGGTCGGCGGTCGGACTTTTCGCGTTCGTATGCCTCCACGTGGTTCCGGACCTGTTTGGCGAGATTGCAGCGGTGTCGCTGGTGTTGGCAAGCACCATCACCATTGCCGGCCGCAATTTCGGCTCCCGAAGGATGGTCGCCATCCTGTCCGTGTCCGTGGTCGCGCCGATTGCGGTCGGCCTGATGCTGAAGGGCGACATCTACAACGTCATTCTGGGCCTCTTTGTGATCCCGTTCATGTTCACCATCAACAAGATGGCGCATCTTGTGCGAAAGGTGCTGTTTACAGCAATCAGCGAAGAAAAGAAGGCGAACCGCATCGCCCAGCGCTTCAATCGCGCCCTGAACACCATGTCGCATGGCCTTGTCATGCTCGGCCCCGACGGCCGGGTAGCGGTGGCCAATGCCGAAGCCGCGCATCTGATGTCGCTCAAGTCGCCCGACGCGCTGCTCGGGCGATCGATCCACGGCCTGCTGATGCGCGGCGTTGCCGGCGGCATGCTGGCGCCGAAGGACTGCCGCTACATCGAAGCCCAGCTTACGCGCGCCCTGCGCGAGGGCCGCGATCGCAAGGTTCTCGTCTCGCTTGCGAACGGTCAGCACTATGAGTTCTCGGCGCGCGAGGGAAGCCAGGAACTGGGCGTCATCACCTTCGAGGATGTGACGGCCCGCGTCGAGGCGGAAGACAAGATCCGCTTCATGGCGCGTTATGACAGCCTCACCGGCCTGCCCAACCGAGCCTATTTCCAAGAGTTGATCGGAGAGGCGATGGCATCCGGTGACCTCGAGCGTCTCTGCGGGCTCGCCGTGCTCGACCTCGACGACTTCAAGAGCGTCAACGACACGCTTGGCCACCCGGTTGGCGACGGATTGATCTATGCCGTCGCTGAACGGCTGGCGGCGGTCACCGGACCAGGGGTCACCGTCAGCCGTTTCGGCGGCGACGAGTTCATGATCTTCTTCGACCGCGTCGAAGACGAGAGCCATCTGACCAGCCAGATCGACGAGATTTTCATTGACCTGCAGGGCGAGGTCGACGTCGCCGGCCATGGGCTGCGCATCCAGGCCAGCGGTGGCGCGGTGCTGTCGCGGGTCAGGGACGCCGATGTCGACACCATGATCGTCAAGGCGGACCTCGCGCTCTACAAGGCCAAGGAACTCGGCAAGAACACTTGGCGGTTGTTCCAGGCATCGATGGATGCGGCATTTCGCGACCGTCAGCTGATGAAGGCGGATCTGCGCACCGCGGTGGAAAGTAAGGCGTTGCGGGTGGTCTATCAGCCGATCGTCGCGATGAGCACGATGCGGATCGCCAGTTGCGAGGCGCTGTGTCGTTGGGATCACACCGATCTCGGACCGATCTCGCCCAGCATCTTCATTCCGCTGGCGGAAGAAATGGGCATCATTTCCGAGATCAGCACGTTTGTCCTGCAGGTGGCATGCGCCGAATGCGTCAGATGGCCTGACCCGACTAGCGTCTCGGTCAACCTTTCGGCCAAGGATTTCCGCAGCAGTGGCATTGTCCAGAAAGTCCGTGATGCGCTAGCCGGTTCCGGCCTCGCCGCCGGCCGCCTGGAAATCGAAGTCACCGAGACCGCGCTTCTCGACGACAAATCGCTGACGCGTCAGTATATCGAGGAGTTGAAAGGGCTTGGCGTGCGCATTGCGCTAGACGACTTCGGCACCGGCTATTCGAGCTTGAGCTATCTCCACAAGCTGCCGCTCGACAAGGTCAAGATTGACCGCTCGTTTCTGATGGACGTCACCCAGAACCCGAGTTCGCTCGCACTGTTGAAGGGCGTGGTCGAACTGATCAGGGTTCTCGGTCTCAACGTAACTATCGAGGGCGTTGAGACTTACGAGCAGCTCAAGATTCTGACGCATTCTATCAAACCGGATATGGTCCAGGGCTTTTTGTTTGGTTCAGCGCTGACAGCGTCCGGCATCGGAACGATGGCTACCACGGTCTGGCCATTCGCCACCGATAAAAAGCCTGCGGTCAAACGTGCGCTCAGCTGATTTCCGCGCTTCATTTTCGACCAACTCGACCAGACGTGCCGCGCGGCGGCAAGTTAAGGTTAATATTAGGTAAACGACGTCGATTGGATTTCCACCTTTTATGCCACGACCGCACACGATAGGTTTGCAGTGAAGATGGCAGAAGGGAATTGTATTGTGGCGGTATCCGAAGGGGTTGTTCATGTGGATGACCGACTGACCGACCTCAGCGGGATGTCTTCCTTCTCGCGCAATGTTTCGACCCTTCTTGAGCGCGTGGAATACAGGCGCTGCGAAAGCGGTGAAGACATGGAGGCGATTTACCGGCTTCGCTACAAGGCTTACCGGCTGAACGGCTTTCTGCCTGAATCCAGCGACCAGATGATGACGGATGCGCTCGACGACACGCCGAACTGTTATCGCTTTGGTGTCTTCGTCGACAATTCCCTTGTGTGTACGCTCCGTATTCATCATCTGACACCGAGCGAACCTTACGCGCCCGCAATGACCAGATTCGGCGATCTGCTTCATCCGCGCCTGCTTCGCGGAGAATCTTTCATCAATCCAACGCTTCTGGCAGCCGACCCGGACTTCATATCGATGCATCGTGCCCTGCCTTACGTTACGTTGCGGCTAGCAATTATTGCCAGCATCCGCTTCCACGTGACTGCCTGTCTCGGCGTGATCCGCAAGGAACACACGGCTTTCTACCAGCGGATTTTCGGTGCCGTGCAATTGGGGCAACCGAGAGACTATCCTCCATTCACCGTTCCCGTGGTACTCTATGACGCGAACTACGAGATCAATTTGGAGCGGGTACTCCAGCGTTTCCCGTTCTTTCGGTCGACGCCGATGGAGCAGCGCATGCTGTTTGAGACACCTGGTGCCGGTGAACTCGCGCCGCTGACCATCCTGCCGACTGCCAAATACTACCGCGAAGCCGCCTGACATCGGCAAATCTGGAGCGCGGCTGGAGCTTTCAGGCCGCTTCGGCGTTCTGGGAGGCGCGCCGGTGGTGCGCGGACGACGTCAATCTGCATCGCTTCGGCGGAAATTCTACCGAGAGGAACCCTACATGACCATTTCCACGCTCGCACTCACTCCGCTGATCTCGCTGATTGCCGGCGTGCTGATTCTGGTGATGCCGCGACTGCTCAACTACATCGTAGCGCTGTATCTGATCGTCGTCGGCCTGCTTGGGCTATTTCCGCAGCTCGCCGGCTGAAAAAGCCGGCAGGCGCGGGCGCGTTAGCCGGCAAGCAAGCGCGAGGCGGCAGCCGCGATCGCCTCCGAAACATCGTCCTGCACCTGGCGGCTCCAATTTCCTTTGAGGCTGTTGTCTCCAGCGATGCGGCAATAGCGCCATTGCCCTCGGCCTGGCTTTTCGCTATGTGCCTAAAGGATGTCTTCGAAGGGGTATTCCTATGGCTGATCACTCGCCGACCGGTCCTGTCGAACTAGGCGCGAAGATGGACTATGCCGAGCACGACCGCACCTATGCCGGCTTTGTCATGCTCGCCAAATACGGGTCGCTGTTTTGCGCCGCCGTGCTTCTGGCAATGGCTTTCGGTTTCTTTGCCGGAGGCTTCTTCTCGGCGTTTGTCCTGTTCGTTCTGATCCTCGCCCTCGGCGCTTTCATTCTCCGGTAAATTCTTTCAAAATCCTTGCCCGTGACAACGCCCGAAGTCCGGTCGGCGTCCTGCGCAGACAGGTTCCAGCCGAAAGGATCATGCGGTGGGAAAGACGGTTTTCATCCCTCGTGAGCTCGATACGAACGAGCCGCGCGTTGCTGCCTCGCCCGACACGGTGAAGCGGCTGGCGGGGCTGGGGTTCGACGTGATCGTCGAAAGCGGCGCCGGCACGGCATCGCGCATTCCCGACGAGGAGTTCGCAAAGGCCGGCGCTGTGATCGGCAAGGCCGGCGATGTGGCCAAAGCCGATGTGGTGCTGAAGGTGCGCCGGCCTGATGAGATGGAGCTGAAGGGCTATCGCCCGGGCACCGCCGTTATCGCCATCATCGATCCCTATGGCAACGATGCTGCCGTCGATGCTCTGGCAAGGGCCGGCGTCACCGCCTTCTCGATGGAGTTCATGCCGCGCATTACCCGCGCCCAATCGATGGACGTCCTGTCCAGCCAGGCCAACCTCGCCGGCTATCAGGCGGTGATCGACGCGGCTGCCGAATATGACCGGGCGCTGCCAATGATGATGACGGCGGCCGGCACGGTGCCGGCGGCGAAAGCCTTCATCATGGGCGTCGGCGTCGCCGGCCTGCAGGCGATCGCTACTGCGCGTCGTCTCGGTGCCGTGGTCACCGCCACCGACGTGCGTCCCGCCGCCAAGGAACAGGTCGCCTCGCTGGGCGCAAAGTTCCTGGCGGTCGAGGATGAGGAGTTCAAGGCGGCCGAAACGGCTGGCGGCTACGCCAAGGAAATGTCCAGGGAATACCAGGCCAAGCAAGCCGTGCTGACCGCCGAGCACATCGCCAAACAGGACATCGTCATCACCACGGCGCTGATTCCCGGCCGTCCGGCGCCGAAGCTCGTCTCAGCCGCTATGGTCGCTTCGATGAAGCCGGGCTCGGTGATCGTCGATCTCGCCGTCGAACGCGGCGGCAATGTCGAGGGCGCTGTGCCCGGGCAGGTGGTGACCACGGCCAACGGGGTGAAAATCGTCGGCCATCTCAACGTGCCGGGCCGCGTCGCGGCCTCCGCCTCGCTGCTCTACGCCAGGAACCTCTTTGCGTTCCTCGAGACTCTGGTCGACAAGACCACCAAGATGCTTGCCATCAACCGGGACGACGAATTGGTCAAGGCGACGATGCTGACCGATGGCGGTCAGGTCGTGCATCCGGCCTTCGTCGGCAAACCGGCGGTGATGATCGCCTCCACTGAGCCAGCGAAGCCCGTTGCAGCAGAAAAACCCGCGCCAAAGCAAGCTGCCGCATCCAGGAAACTTGCCGCACCCAAGTCGCCCGCTAGCAAGCCGAAAGGGATCGCGTGATGGACCAGACCCTGCAAAAAGCCCTTGACCAGCTCGACCAGGCGACCGCCGCCGTCCGTCTAGCTGTGCAGGATCTGGCCACGGCTCCAGGCGGCACCGGTGCGGCGGGCGACGCCGCGCACGCGCTGTCCGGCGGGGCGATCGATCCGTTCGTCTTCCGCTTCGCCATTTTCGTGCTGGCGATCTTTGTCGGCTATTACGTCGTCTGGTCGGTCACACCGGCGCTACATACGCCGCTGATGGCCGTCACCAACGCCATTTCCTCGGTCATCGTCGTCGGCGCGCTGCTTGCCGTCGGCATCTCGGCGTCCGGCATCGCCACCGGCTTCGGTTTCGTCGCACTGATGCTGGTGTCGGTCAACATCTTCGGCGGCTTTCTCGTCACCCAGCGCATGCTGGCGATGTACAAGAAGAAGGACAAGTAGAGCGCCATGAACGCCAACTTCGCCTCCTTCCTCTATCTGGTCTCCGGCATCCTGTTCATCCTGGCATTGCGCGGCCTGTCGCACCCGACCACGAGCCGCCAGGGCAACATGTACGGCATGATCGGCATGGGCATCGCCATTGCCACCACGCTGGCGCTGGCGACCCCTTCGGCGGGAGGCTTCGGTCTCATCGTGCTCGGTCTTTTGATCGGCGGCTCGGTCGGCGCGGTCACCGCACGGCGCATCGCCATGACCTCGATGCCGCAACTGGTCGCCGCCTTCCATTCGCTGGTTGGGCTTGCCGCCGTCATGGTGGCGGCTGCCGCCGTCTATGCGCCGGAAAGTTTTGGCATCGGCACGGTCGCCGACATCCACGCCCAGGCGCTGATCGAGATGAGCCTCGGCGTCGCCATCGGCGCCATCACCTTCACCGGCTCGGTCATCGCCTTCCTCAAGCTCGACGGCCGCATGTCGGGCAAGCCGATCATGATCGGCGGCCGCCATTTCATCAACGCCGCCCTCGGCATCGGGCTGGTCGTGCTGATCGTGCTGCTGGTCACCACCGAGTCCAAGCTGGTGTTCTGGCTGATCGTGGCGGCGTCGCTTGTTCTGGGCGTCCTTCTCATCATCCCGATCGGCGGCGCCGATATGCCGGTGGTCGTCTCGATGCTGAATTCCTATTCGGGCTGGGCGGCTGCGGCGCTCGGCTTCACGCTCGGCAATCTGGCGCTGATCATCACCGGCGCACTGGTCGGCTCGTCCGGCGCGATCCTCTCCTACATCATGTGCAAGGGCATGAACCGGTCGTTCATCTCGGTCATCCTCGGCGGCTTCGGCGGCGAGACTTCCTCCACAGCCGACGACGGCATCGAGCGCACGGTCAAGCAGGGTTCGGCCGACGATGCCGCCTATCTGATGATGAACGCGCAGAAGGTCATCATCGTGCCTGGTTACGGCATGGCGGTCGCCCAGGCGCAGCATGCGCTACGCGAGATGGCCGACAAGCTCAAAGCCAATGGCGTCGACGTGAAGTACGCCATTCATCCGGTCGCCGGCCGCATGCCCGGCCACATGAACGTGCTCCTGGCCGAAGCCAATGTGCCCTACGACGAAGTGTTCGAGCTCGAGGATATCAACTCCGAATTCGCGCAAGCCGACGTCGCCTATGTCATCGGCGCCAACGACGTCACCAACCCGTCCGCCCGCGACGACAAGTCGTCACCGATCTACGGCATGCCGATCCTCGACGTCGACAAGGCCCGCACCTGCCTGTTCGTCAAGCGCTCGCTCGGCTCCGGCTATGCCGGCATCGACAACACGCTGTTCTACAAGGACGGCACCATGATGCTGCTCGGCGACGCCAAGAAGATGACCGAAGAGATCGTCAAGGCCATGGATCACTGATCCGGCGACAACCCGAAGCGCGTCGCACGAGGCCGGTCAGACGCGACTCGCTTTAGTTGCTCGAAACAAAAGCCTGCCCCGGGGTGTTTCTTGGCCCTTAGCATCCGGCGTCCTTTGCTCACATGCCGGGTTCAGAGCTACGATGGGTTCTGTTCCGGGATTGTCACCAATGGAGGCACTGGTGTCCGACCCTCATCCTGTTGCGTCGCTGGCCAAGACCAGTCCGCCGGCCTCCGGAAAGGCGCCGCGCAAGCTCAGCCAGGCCGTGGTTATCGTGCATGGCATGGGCGAACAGCGACCCATGGGCACGCTGAGGGAATTTGTTCAGGCTGTTTGGAGTCACGACCCCGCTCGCGTGCCGTTTTACGCCCGTGTCGCCGATCCGGGCGGTCCCGCCGGTTCGAAGATCAACCAGAGCTGGATCACGCCTGACAGCCGTACGAACTCGCACGAGCTTCGCCGGATCACCACCCCTTACGATGTCGATGGCCGCCGCACCGATTTCTACGAGCTGTACTGGGCCGACATCACGCAGGGCACGACGCGGGACCGGCTTGCGGCCTGGGTGACGAATCTGCTCTGGCGCAGGCCCGCCGACATTCCGCGCGACGCCCGCGGGCTCTATGTCGTTACGCTTCTGGGCGTCATAACAGTCTTGGGCGCGGCGCTCGTGCTCGCGACGTCGGCCTTGCAAGGGTATATTTCCTGGACCACGGGCATGCTCGTCACGATCCTGGCCTCGTTCGTCGTCTGGTCGGTGGACCGGTTCGGCCTTCCTTATTTCGGTGATGTGGCCGCCTATGTGCGTGCTGAAGCGGCAACGGTCGAGAAGCGCGCGCTGGTCCGCGACCGTGGCCTGACGCTGCTGAGGCGCCTCATGATGGACGATGGCTACGACCGCATCGTGCTGGTCTCGCACAGCCTGGGATCGCTTATCGCCTACGATCTGCTGCAGATACTGTGGGCCGATTTCAGGCCTCGAAAGCTGGAAGCGGTCCGCGACAAGGCGAGGCTGAAAGCGATCCGCGCCGTCGACAAGGCTACGCTCAACGCCGATGGTTCTGCGTGGCCCGGCAGCTTGGATGACCTCTCCGGGTTTCGGCGGGATCAATGGGAACTCTACCGCCACCTCCGCGCCAGGGACGCCGATCATCCATTGCCATGGAAGATCAGCGATTTCGTCACGCTCGGCAGTCCGCTGACCCACAGCGAATTTCTGGTGACCTACAATCTCGCCGAATTCAGGCGCGGTATCGCTGAGCGGCTGTTCTCGGCATGTCCGCCGATCGCCGAGACGGCGTCCGGTGGAACCGTCCTCTATCAGGAACGGCGCACCCGTTCGGGCAAGCCACAGCGCGCGGTGCATCATGGTGCGGTGTTCGCCGCGACGCGTTGGACCAACATCTTCGACAGGGGCAATGGCTGGCTGACCGGCGACCCGATCTCCGGACCGATGGCGGAAAATTTCGGCCCAGGCGTGGAGAACATTCAGGTCGAACTGCGCAGTTCGCTTGGCCGCATCTTCACCCACAGGCTCTACTGGTCGCTGAAGGCGACCGGCGTTGAGGTCGCGGCAGCCGCCGGCACGCCGCCGCGCTCGCATATCGGCGTGCTGCGTGACGCCGTCGATCTCGGCCGTAAACTGGAGCCAAGCCAGGCGGCACCGACGAGTGCTGCTGGAAAATAAGGCGATGGCTGCTGGAAAATTGGGGCCGCTCGTTTCGGCGAATCAGCGCGTACAAATCGACGGCGATCACGCCGTCAAACCATCGGTCGATGCCGGGGCACAGTCCCGGCATCGATAGAACCCGTCAAGCACCGATCAACGGTTGGTCAGGAAGACCGCCTCCTCGTCGTCGCGCTGCCTGCCGCCAAGTGCCGCCGCGGCGCTCGCGATGAAAGCGCCGACGACCAGCGACAGTGCGCCAAGCAGCGCGAAGGTGGCACCGGCTTTCCTGGCGGTGTCGGCGGCCTGCTGGGCCTGGACCTTCGCCTCCTCGACCCGGGCAAGCACCGCATCGACACGAGCCCTGGCATCCGGTTCCGACAGCCCGGTTCGGGCAGCCACCAGCTGCGACAGATAGGTCTTGTCGTCGGCAGACACTTCTCCTGCTGCTGCGCTCGCGATCAAAATGCGCGAGGCCTGCGCCGTCGCCGCCGCATCGCTCTCCGGGTTGGCGGCAGCAAGCCTGGCCGCATCGGCCGGGCGGAACAACGCATCGACGAAGTACGACGTCGCGTTGTCGGTCGCGGCGCCTCCGGCGTTTGCAGTAGCACCTGCCGAAGCGCCCATTGCCGCGCCCGACGCGACTGTCGAAGCGGCCTGGACGCCGGTTCCGACAGCTGCGGAAAGCGCCGAGCCGAGCACGCCGGCGACGAGCAACGTCGCAAGCGCCCAGGCGAGGAAGCCGTGGGCGGTATCGCGGAAAAAGACTTCATCGGTGTGGACGCCGACCCATTTGGTGCGCAGGCGCCCGGCAAGATAACCGCCGAGAGCTGACGACAGCCACTGCACGATGATCAGCCACGCGGCGGTGGAGGCCGCGAAAGTTGTGACCGAGGTGCTCAAGCCGGACCACGGCGAAACCATCGTCAGCCCGAGCCCGGAGCCGAGCAGCATCAGAATCAAAGTCAACGCCGAGGCAGCAAAGGCGCCGGCCACGATCGGTCCCCAGCTGACAGCGGTGGAAGAGGATTCCGTCGGAGCGGAAATGTCGACAGCCGTTAGGGTTGACTGCATGTCAGCACCCTACCGTGCGAAAAGCATGATGAGAATAATGATCGGAATCGGAACTCCGAGAAGCCAGAGCAAAATGCCACGTCCCATGAGTGCCTCCTGCGGCGATTGATCAATCACAATGCCTTGGAAGCCTTTCCGTTCCGGCCGGCTCTCAGCGACCCTTGTTGCGATGCAGCAGACATCATCGGTGGGCCTAGGCTACCAATGATGTCTCAAGCGCCTGAAATCGAGCGTCCGGCGTGGGCTCTAAATATCCAGGTTCGCGACCGACAGCGCGTTTTCCTGGATGAACTCGCGCCTGGGCTCGACCTCGTCGCCCATCAGCCGCGAAAACAGGGAGTCGGCGTCCGTCGCGTCATTGACCTTGACCTGTAAAAGCGAGCGCACATTCGGGTCGAGCGTGGTCTCCCAGAGCTGCTCGGCATTCATTTCGCCGAGGCCCTTGTAGCGCTGCATGGTCAGGCCCTTGCGGCCGGTGGCAAACACGGCGTTGAGCAGCGCCAGCGGTCCCGAGATGGTTTCGGACACATCCTTGCGGCGCAGCACCGGCGGCTCGCCATAGACTTCTGCGAGGCGCGGCGCATAGCGGTCGAGTTGGCGGGCGTCGGCCGAATTGATCAGCGCGAGATCGAGATGCGCGAACTCCTTGACGCTGCGCACCGTGCGCTCGAACACATAGCCGCCGACGCCTTCGTTTGAGGTCGACATGCGGCCGGTCCAGCCGCGTTCGGTGTCCTCGGCGATGATGTCGAGGCGCCGGGCGACACGCTCGGCCATAGCGTTGGCCTGGCCGAGATCGGCGAAGACGTCCGGATTGAGCGCGCCGGCGATCGCCGCCTGCTCGACCACGCCTCTGTTATAGCGGGTGTGCAGCCCGTTGATGAGCTGGCGCACCGCAAGCGCATCGTCGATGGCGCTGCGCAGGTCCTGCCCGGCCCGCACCTCGCCGGTGCTGAGCGCAAGCGACGCCTCTTCCAGCCCCGAGCCGATCAGGAATTCCTCGAAAGCGCTTTCGTCCTTGATGTATTGCGAGCTCTTGCCGCGCGTCACTTTGTAAAGCGGCGGCTGGGCGATGTAGAGATGCCCGCGCTCGATCAGCTCCGGCATCTGCCGGAAGAAGAAGGTCAGCAGCAAGGTGCGGATGTGGGCGCCGTCGACGTCGGCGTCGGTCATCAGGATGATCTTGTGGTAGCGCAGCTTATCGGCGTTGAACTCGTCCTTGCCGATCGAGGTGCCGAGCGCGGTGATCAGCGTGCCGATCATGTCGGAGCCGAGCATACGGTCGAACCGGGCCCGCTCGACGTTGAGGATCTTGCCGCGCAGCGGAAGAATGGCCTGGTTCTGGCGCGAACGGCCTCCCTTGGCCGAGCCGCCGGCGCTGTCGCCCTCGACGATGAAGATTTCGGACTTCGCCGGGTCGCGTTCCTGGCAGTCGGCCAGCTTGCCGGGCAGCGAGGTGACGCCGAGCGAGCTCTTGCGGGTGATGTCGCGCGCCTTGCGCGCGGCTTCGCGCGCCGCTGCCGCCTGGATGACCTTCTCGATGACCACCTTGCCCTCGGTCGGGTGCTCTTCGAGCCAGGTGCCGAGAGCCTCGTTGACGAGCCCTTCCACCACCGGACGGACTTCGGACGAGACCAGCTTGTCCTTGGTCTGCGAGGAGAATTTCGGGTCGGGAACCTTGACCGACAGCACGGCCGTCAGCCCTTCGCGGCAATCGTCGCCGATCAGCGCAACCTTTTCCCTTTTGGTGAGGCCTGTGGATTCGCCATAGCCGGTAATCTGGCGCGTCAGCGCGCCGCGGAAACCGGCAAGATGCGTGCCGCCGTCGCGCTGCGGAATGTTGTTGGTGAAGGCCAGCACGTTCTCGTGGTAGCTGTCGTTCCACCACATGGCGACTTCGACGGTGATGCCGTCGCGCTCGGCCTTGATGGCAATCGGCTTGTCGATCAGCGGCTTCTTGACGCGGTCGAGATATCTGACGAATTCCTCGAGCCCGCCATCATAGTGCAGCTCATGGCGCACGACGTCGGCATGGCGGGCATCGGTCAAAATGATGCGCACGCCGGAATTCAGGAAGGCGAGTTCGCGCAGCCGGTGCTCCAGCGTGCCGAAGTCGAACTCGACCATGGTGAAGGTCTCGGTCGACGGAAAGAAAGTGATCTCGCTGCCGCTACGCCCCTCATAGGTGCCGGCAACCTTGCGCTGCTCATAGCTGCCGGTGACCCTCAGCGGTCCGTCGGCATTGCCATGCGAGAAGCTCATCTCGTAGATCTGGCCGTTGCGGCGGATTTTCAGCTTCAGCCAGGCCGACAGCGCGTTGACGACCGAGACGCCGACGCCGTGGAGGCCACCGGACACCTTGTAGGAGTTCTGGTCGAACTTGCCGCCGGCATGCAGCTGCGTCATGATCACTTCGGCCGCCGATATGCCTTCGCCGGTGTGGATATCGGTCGGAATGCCGCGGCCATTGTCGATGACCGTCACCGAACCGTCGGGATTGAGCGTCACCGTGACGAGGTCGGCATGGCCGGCCAGCGCCTCGTCGATGGCGTTGTCGACGACCTCATAGACCATGTGATGCAAGCCCGAGCCGTCGTCGGTATCGCCGATATACATGCCGGGCCGCTTGCGGACTGCGTCCAAGCCCTTCAAAACCTTGATGGAATCGGCGCCGTATTCGGCCTCAGCGCCGTTGGCGTTGTCGATCTGATCGCTCATGAAAACCTGTCTGATTGATGCCGCACATTCAGCGCAAAAAATCGGCTCCGAATCGTGCGTCCTTGATGTTCCAGATATAGGTGCAAAAGGCGGTTTTTCCAAGGTTTGCAAGCATTCCGAATGGAAGGAGAGCACGCTTGGCCGGCCATGGCATCGGACCCAAAGTGGAACCGCTTTTGGGAACAGAGCGGCGCCGGTGCCCGGTGACATTCCGGAGAGCCGGTGACATGGACGCTTGCCTTGCCAGCCACTACATTGGGATGACCAGCGGAGCACGCCATGGACAGTCAGCCCGCCCCCTTCGTCCCGCCGGCGCCGAAGCCGCGCACTTCGCCGCCTTCGACGCTGGAGATGATCCGTATCGTCTATCGCAATCCGCTCGAACTGTGGGGCGAGCCGACCTATAACGAACCCTGGATTTCGGTGACCGGCATCGGCGGGCCTCTGGTCATCGCCAACGGCCCTGGCCTCATTCGCCACGTGCTGGTCGACAATGCCAAAAACTACAAAATGGCGACGGTGCGCCAGATGATCCTGCGGCCGATCCTGCGCGACGGCCTGCTGACCGCCGAGGGTGAGGTCTGGCGGCGTTCACGCAAGGCGATGGCGCCGGTGTTCACGCCGCGCCACATCTTCGGTTTTGCCGAGCCGATGCTGAGGCGCACGCGGGAGTTCGTCACGCGCTACGAGGGCGGCGGCACGTCGGACATCGCCCACGACATGACGCTGCTTACCTTTGACATCCTGGCCGAGACGCTGTTTTCCGGTGAGATATCCGGTGAGCCGGGCAGCTTCGCCAAGGAGATCGACCGGCTGTTCGAAACCATGGGCCGGGTCGATCCGCTCGACCTGTTGCGGGCGCCCGATTGGCTGCCGCGCCTGACCCGCATCCGCGGCCGCAAAACCATGGCCTACTTCCGCAAGATCGTCACCGACACCGTAAAAATGCGCGAAGAGCGGGTCAAGCACGATCCGGACAAGGTGCCGCAGGATTTCCTCACGCTTTTGCTCAAGGCGGAGGGACCGGACGGGCTGACGCGCGCCGAGGTCGAGGACAACATCATCACCTTCATCGGCGCCGGCCACGAGACCACGGCGCGTGCGCTCGGCTGGACGCTCTATTGCCTGGCCGAAGCGCCTTGGGAGCGCGAAAAGGTCGAGCGCGAGATCGACGCGGTGCTGGCGCGAGAGCCCGACCCGACAAAGTGGCTCGACGCCATGCCGTTCACCCGCGCCGCCTTCGAGGAGGGGCTCAGGCTTTATCCGCCGGCGCCGTCGATCAACCGCGAGCCGATCGAGCCTGAAACCTGGAACGGCCTCTACATACCGAGGCGTGCTGCGGTGCTGGTCATGCCGTGGGTCGTCCACCGCCATCGCAAGCTGTGGGACCGGCCCGACGCCTTCATGCCCGAACGTTTCCATCCGGGAAATCGCGAGAAGATCGATCGCTTCCAGTATTTGCCGTTCGGCGCCGGTCCTCGCGTCTGCATCGGCGCCAGCTTTGCCATGCAGGAGGCGATCATCGCTCTGGCGATCATGCTGTCGCGCTTCCGCTTCGATACCACCGCCGAGACCAAACCGTGGCCGGTGCAGAAACTGACGACGCAACCGCAGGGCGGCCTGCCGATGCAGGTCACGCGGCGCCTTTAGTGAGCGCCTGATTGGCTAGGCCGCCGTCTTGCGCTGGAACTGGCCGGCGGCGCGGTAGCGCCAGAGATAGCTCGGCAGGATGCTGCCGATCGACTGCGGTTGGATGCCGAGGCCGGCGAGCGTCCTGTTTTCCCTGGTGGCCGCGTCCGATACGATGTTGTGCTCGCGCAGCTGCAGGACCTGATCCTTGGTCAGCAGCGGATTGGGCAAAAGCCCGAGGATCGACGCCTGCATGTTCGCCACCCACCACGGCACCGACACCAGGAGCCGCTTGCGGTCGATCATGGCAAGCAGTTCCTGCATGCATTGCTTGAAGGTGAGCACCTGAGGTCCGCCAAGCTCGTAGATCCGGCCGCCCTGGACTTTGCCGTCGACCGAGCGCGTCACCGCCTCGGCGACATCGCCGACATAGACCGGCTGGAATTTGGTCCGCCCGCCGCCGATCAGTGGCAGGACCGGCGAATAGCGCGCCATGTTGGCGAAGCGGTTGAAGAAGCTGTCCTCCGGTCCGAAATTGATCGAGGGCCGCAAGATGACCGCATCCTTGATCGTCTCCAGGACCGCTTTTTCACCGAGCGCCTTGGTGCGCGCATACTCGGATTGCGCGTTCAGATCGGCGCCCAGCGCCGAGATATGGGTGAGCCCGGCGCCGACGGCGCGCGCCGCTTCGGCGACCGCGCGTGCGCCGAACTCGTGGACGGGCGTGAACTTCTGCCGGCCGCTTTCATGCAGGATGGCTACCAAATTGACGACATGGTCGGCGCCCTGCACGGCGCGGTCGACCGACCAGCGCACGCGAACATTGGCCTGCACCGGATGGATCTGGCCGACATTGCCGAGCGGCTGCAGATGGCCGGCGAGATCGGGCCGGCGGCAGGCGACCCTGATGCGGTAGCCGCGCCTGGCCAGCGCCCGCACCACATGGCGGCCGACAAAGCCGGAGCCGCCGAACACGACGACGAGCTTTGGGGTCTGCAGGATTTCGGTCATTGCTGGCTCCGGCGCAGTTTTCCAGATTTACTGGTGCCCAGATTTACTGGTGCTTGGCTGAAGCCGTTCATAGTCCGTTTCGCGCCGAAGGCAAAGGGGCGTTCCTTTGTCGCCGTTTGCCGCGGTGTCGGCTGGTTCAGAACGCCTTGCCGATACGCGCGTCGACCGATTGGCGGTTGCCGCCGCGGATCACGATGAAGAACAGGATCGCAGCCCATAGCAGCGATTTTTCAGCGCCCGAAAACCCCTCGCCCCTGGTGACCCAGTGGAACCAGACGGTGACCAGAAGCACGAACATTCCGGCGAAGGCGGCCGGGCGGGTCAAGAGACCAATGGCGATGAAGATGCCGCCGAAGAACTCGGTGCAAGCCAGCAGCACCGACCAGAACGCGCCAGGATAGAAGCCGAGGCCTTCGACCATCTCGGCGGCGCCGAGCGGGTCGGTGATCTTGCCAGAGCCATGGATGGTGAGGAAGATGCCGGTCACGGCGCGCAGGATGGTTTCAGAGGTGATGTGCAGCGCCGCATAAAGACTGCCAAGGGCCGGAACGAAAAGATTGGTGCTGGGATTGTCGGTGCTTGCGGACATTTGGGGCTCCTCTTTTGCTGCTTCGCGCAAACACCCGTCCACCTCGGTCAAAGTCAAATGAACAAAAGTTGACCACAGCAGGTATGTTAACTGATCTGATGCGAGAAAACCTGGAAAACCCAGCGACGCGGGGTTCTCTGGGTGACTTCTGTTTCCGAAACGTGGTTCGACGAGGCAGCCTGGGGCGTAACGGCAAGTACGCCCGCTGTCGCTCGATCAACTATCCGAAGGACGTGTTCAGGAAGAATACCGGGCGGCGAATTCGGAAATGCGCTGCACCACGGCTTTCGGAGCCGTTATGCCCCGTGCCGCTGCCTTCTCCGCCGCTTCGGCCCGGGCACGGCCGGGCACATGCACGCCGTAGCGGCGGCGCAACCGGTCGAGCTGATCTTTCATGCGCTTCTCGAAATTCGGATCGAGCAGCTTGGGCTCGACGGCCAGCACGAAGAGGCCGGTTCCGGGACTGTCCGGTCCGTCGGTGAACCACGGCGCATCGAGCGACCAGTTGGCGCCCGACAGGCCCGCCGCCAGCACTTCGACCATCAGTGCGATGTTGGCGCCGCGCTGGCCGCCGAAGGCAAGCATCGCGCCTTTCATGGCGGCGGCGGGATCGGTGGTCGGGTTGCCGCTCGCGTCCAATGCCCAGCCTTCTGGAATTCTCTTGCCGTCCTCGGCCGCCTTGCGAATGTTGACGAAGGCGGTGGCGCTCGATGACTGGTCGATCACCAGCGGCGCTCCGTCGGCGGCGGGCGCGGCGAAGGACATCGGGTTGGTGCAATAGACCGGCTTGACCGATCCGGAGCCGGCAAGCACGGCCGGTCCATTGGTCGCGGCGAAGGACACCAGCCCCTGCGCGGCCAGCCGTCCGGTGAAATAGCCGAGCGCGCCGCATGTATAGGCGTTCCTCTGCGAAAAGATGGCAACGCCGAACAGGCGCGCCGCCTTGGCGAGATCGTCGATGGTGCGGTCGAAGCCGGTATGCGCCAGACCGCCGCGCGCGTCGGAGAGATAGATCGCCAAAGCCGGCCTGGTGATGACCGGCTCGGCCTTGCCGTCGATGCGGCCGGCCTCCAGCGCTTCGAGATAGTCGATGAAATGCGACAGTCCGACCGTCGACAGACCTTCCGCCTCGGCCGCTACGATGGAGGCTGCGAGCGACTGCGCCGCTTCCTCATTGGCGCCGGCGCCGAGCGCCGCCATCCGGCACAGCCCTGTCGCCTGGTCGAGACTGAGTTGCATCGTAGCTGCCCTGAAGTTCTAGCGAGTAGCGAATAGGGAGTAGCGAATAGGGGAAATCAGCGAACTATTCGCTATTCGCTGCTCCCTATTCGCTCCTCACTAACCAATCTTGTTCGGGATACGCGCCTCGATCTTGCCGAGGGCGAAGACCAGGATGCCGGTGATCGCCATATAGATCAACGCCAGGAGCAGCAAGGGTTCATAGGTGAGGAAAGTGCTCTGCCGCACCTTTGACGAGACGGCGAATATGTCGATCACGCTGATGGTCGCCACCAGCGGCGTCGACTTCAGCTGCAGCACGGTTTCGCCGGTCAGCGTCGGCAGCGCCCGGTAGAAGGCTTGCGGCAGCCAGATCCGCCGCAGGGTCTTCCAGCGGCTCATGCCGAACGCACGCGCCGCTTCCAGCTGTCCTTTCGGCACCCCGGCGAAGGCACCCCGCATGACTTCCCCCTCATAGCCGGCGAAGGACAAGGTCAGCGCCAGGACGCCATATGGCCACGCTTGCCTGAGATACGGCCACATCCAGGACTCGCGTACCCACGGGTACTGCGGAAACAGCGAGCCGAGCCCATAGTAGAGCAGCCAGAGTTGCAGCAGCAGGGGCGTTCCCCTGATGATGGTGCAGAAGGCCTTGGCAGGCGCCGCGAGCCAGAAAGGGCCGGCAGCCTGCGCCAGCCCGAGCGGCACGGCGAGCAGGAAGCCCAATGTGCAGGTGACTACTAGAATCCAAAGCGTGCGCCAGAGGCCGACAAGCGCCATTTCGTAATATTGCGGCAGCCAGTCCCAGCGCATGAAAAAAGCGGCCGCAAAAACCAGCGCCAGTCCAGTCACAATCAGCACGATGCGGTGCGGCTGCAGCCACAGCGACGCGCGGGCGGCTACGTTGACGATGGTCGTTTCGACAGCCATCAACGCGCCTCCTTGAGGGAGGGCATCCCGCGCCGAGCCCAGACCTCGATGCGGCCGATGATCAGATTGGAGACCAGCGTCAACAGGAGATAGATCACGCCCGCGGCGAGGAAGAAGGTAAGATAGGCTTTGGTTACGCCCGCCGCTTGCCGCGTGGCCAATGTCAGCTCGAAGAAGCCGACGACCGCCAGCAGGGCGGTGTCCTTGGTGGCGATCAGCCAGAGATTGGCAAGGCCCGGTATGGCGAAAGGCAGCATCGCCGGTAGCGTGATGCGTCGCAGCAGGAGGCCCGGAGACATGCCATAGGCGCGCGCGGCTTCGATCTGTCCCTGCGGGATAGCAAGGATCGCGCCGCGCATCACCTCGGTCGAATAGGCGCCCTGGACGAAGCCGAGCACGGCAATGCCGGCCACCAGCCCGCTGATATCGATGCGCTGATATCCCATTGCCGTCAGCAACTGGTTGATCAAATCGGTGCCGGCATAATAGAGCAGCAGGATCAGCACCAGCTCCGGCACAGCGCGGACGATCGTCGTGTAGACTGCCAGGAGATCGCGCACCACGGGCCCGCCATAGAGCTTGCCATACGCACCGCAAATGCCAATGACGAGGCCGAGACCGAATGCACCGGCGGCGATCTCGACCGAGTGGAGCAGTCCGACCAGAAGCGTTCCGCCCCAGCCAGGCGGCGTCGGCGAAAGCAGTTCGATGATGCGGGCCACAGAGGCCGGTAGAAATGCGTCAATCAGCGTCGCCCCCGAATTGCTGGCGCCAAACCGCCGGCGATGCCGTCAGCGGAAAGCTTGCGTGGGTGAATTTCGACGAGGCCACACGGCGCGCCGTCTGCGCCGCGTGGTTATTCGCTCAGGGATGCACGCCGTCAGTTCGACTGTGTGTCGTCGCCATAGATGTCGAAATCGAAGTATTTCTTCGAAATCTCGTCATATTTACCGTTGGCGCGGATCGCCTTGATGCCGGCGTTGATCTTCTCCTTCAGCTCGGTGTCTTCCTTGCGGACACCGGCGCCGACGCCGGGCCCGAGGATAGCCAAATCCGGCGCGACCGTGCCCTTCAGATCGCAGCATTGCTTGCCCTGATCCGATTTCAGGAAGGCATCGAGCGCGATGGAATCGGCCTGCACGGCATCGACACGGCCGGCGGCAAGATCCTGGTTGGCTTCGTCCTGAGTCTGATATTCCTTGATTTCCGCGGCTTCGGTGAAGTGCTTCTTGACGTAGTCGGCATGCACGGTCGAAACTTGCACGCCGATGATCTTGCCCTTGAGATCTTCCGGGGTAGCGCCGAACTTCTGGTCCTTCGGCCCAATGATGGCTGTCGGGGTGTTGTAATATTTGTCGGAGAAGTCGATCGTCTTCTTGCGCTCGTCGGTGATCGACATGGAACTGGCGATGACGTCGATCTTCTTGGTTGTCAGCGCCGGGATGATGCCGTCCCAGGCGACGGGGGTGATGACGCAATCGAGTTTCTGCTCGGCGCAGACGGCGTCGATGAATTCGATCTCCCAGCCAACCCATTTGCCGGAAGCATCCGGCGAGGTGAAAGGCGGATAGGGTTCGGCAGCGACGCCGATCTTGACCGGCTCGGCCTTTGCCATGCCCATCGCGGCGACGCCGAGCAGAAGTGCTGCGGCAAATGTTTTCAGAACGGTCTTCATACCAAAAACTCCCAGTTTGTTGTTGTTCCCGTTTTTTCATCCGCCTCGGCTTAACCGATGTTGCGGATGAATTGCTTCAGCCTTTCGGATTTGGGCGCGCCGAAGATCTGCTCCGGCGGCCCTTCTTCCTCGACCAGTCCGTTGTAGAGGTAGACGACATGCGTCGCGACCTCGCGGGCGAACTTCATCTCGTGGGTAACCAGCACCATGGTGCGGCCTTCGCGCGCCAGATCGCCGATCACCTTCAGCACCTCGCCGATCAGTTCCGGGTCCAGCGCCGAAGTCGGCTCGTCGAACAGCATGACGCGCGGATTGATGGCCAGCGCCCGGGCGATGGCCGCACGCTGCTGCTGGCCGCCTGACAGATAGGCCGGATAGACATCGCGCTTTTCGGCCAGGCCGACGCGGGCAAGCAGCTTTTCCGCCTCGGCGATGGCCACATCGCGCTTGACGCCCAGAACATGCACCGGAACCTCGATGACGTTCTCGATCAGCGTCATGTGGCTCCACAGATTGAAATTCTGGAAGACCATGCCGAGCTTGGAGCGGATGCGCTCGATCTGCTTGCGGTCAGCGGGAACGGTGTGGCCATGGCTGTCGGCCTTCATCCGGATTTCCTCGCCATTGACGCGGACGATCCCGCTGGTCGGGTTCTCCAGGCAATTGATGCAGCGCAGCAGCGTCGATTTGCCCGAGCCGCTGCCGCCGATGATGGCGATGACCTCGCCGTCGCGCGCCGACAGCGAAACACCCTTCAGCACATGCAGTTCGCCGAATCTTTTATGCAGGTTCTCGACATGGATGGCTTCGGCGGCGTCGTTCTGCGCCGTATACTTCAGGGCGGGAGCCGTGCCTTGCGCGATCACCTTTGCGGTGCCTCACGAAGCGGCTGGACCCGTCGCTGCTGGAATTTTTTACCCATTACCATCACTGGACAGACTTCTTATTCTCAAGATGGACCGTTCCGCTTGCCTCCGTCAACCATGCTTTTTGGACCATTGATCGCGGCTCGCTGAGTGGCTATTGGCTGGATGGGATGTTTCAGGAGCACTTGGTGGGTAAAGCATACGGGTCGCAGTCCATGGCCGGGCCCCTGCAGCGCGTGCTGATGCGGTCCGCCGCAAGCGCCATGTTTCGCGCCAAAGCATCGGAATGGCACTATGGCCCTGGCTTCGATCCGCAAAAGGCCGCCGCCCAGCATCAGGCGCTGACGACGCTGGTTCTGGCATCCGGCGCCGAGATCGAATGGCTGACCGACGCCGATGACGGGCTTGCCGATTCCGTCTTCACACACGATCCCTCACTGATGACCGACCACGGCGCCATCATTCTTGCCATGGGCAAGGCGCTGCGCCTGGCTGAGCCCGGCCTGCACGAGGCGGCCTACAAGCGCATGGGCGTGCCTATACTCGGCCGCATCGAGCATCCCGGGCAAGTCGAGGGCGGTGACTGCGTCTGGGTGGATTCTCGGACGCTGGCCGTCGGCCGCGGCGTGCGCACCAACCAGGACGGCATCCAGCAACTCGCGAACCTGCTCGCACCCAAGGGTATCCAGGTCTATGGTTACGACCTGCCGCTCTGGCATGGCGAGGAGGCTTGCCTGCATCTGATGTCGGTGATCAGTCCGCTCGCCGACGATCTGGCGCTGGTCCATGCACCGCTTTTACCGGCTGCCTTCTACCAGATGCTGCGAGTGCGAGGCATTCGCCTGGTCGAGGGCGACGCCGAGGAGTTCTTCGCCTCCAACGGCCTCAGCCTCAATGTGCTGCCGACCGCGCCGCGCGAGGTGATCGCCGTTGCCGGCTTCCCGAAGACGGCGGCGGCCATGGCGGCCGCCGGCTGCAGGGTTTCGACCTTCGAGGCGGACGCGCTGTGCATCGCCTGCGAGGGCGGACCGACCTGCCTCACACGTCCGGTGCTCAGACAATGACGACAGTCGGCGAAGCGCTCATCACTTTGCTCGAAGCCCATGACGTCGACACGGTCTTCGGCATTCCGGGTGTGCATACGGTCGAACTCTATCGCGGGCTGGCGCGCTCGAAAATCCGCCACGTCACCCCGCGTCACGAGCAGGGCGCCGGCTTCATGGCCGACGGTTATGCGCGCGCCAGCGGCAAGCCCGGCGTCGCCTTCGTCATAACCGGTCCGGGGCTGACCAACACCATCACCGCCATGGGCCAAGCCCGTTCCGATTCGGTTCCGATGCTGGTGATCTCGGGCGTCAACGCCACGCCCACACTGGGCAAGGGCCTTGGCCATCTGCACGAACTGCCCGACCAGCGCGGCATGATGGAAAAGGTCGCGCTGTTTTCGCACCGTGTCACCGACGCCGACGAACTGCCGGGCGTTCTTGCCCGCGCTTTCGCCCTGTTTTCGTCGTCGCGTCCGGGCCCGGTCCATATCGAGATCCCGACCGATATCATGGTCAAGCCGGCCGACGGCATCGCCGCTTTGCTGACGAATGTCGCGCCGCCCGAACCGGATGCGGCGGCGATAGCAGAGGCGGCAGAACTTTGCGCGGCTGCCCGCCGCCCGCTGATCCTTGCCGGCGGCGGAGCCAAGAGAGCCGAAGCGCCGTTACGGCGCCTTGCCGAAAGGCTGGGAGCGCCGGTTGTCCAGACGGCCAATGCCCGCGGCCTGCTGCATCGCCATCCGCTCGGCGTGCCGGCGAGCCCCAGCCTGAAGGCAGTGCGTGCATTGATGGCCGAGGCCGATCTGGTCATCGCGGCCGGCACCGAATTCGGCCCGACCGACTACGACGGATATAGTGACGGCAACTTTGTCCTGCCGGCCAATCTGATCCGCATCGACATCGGCGCCGACCAGCTTGCCCGCCGGCCGGCCCGGATTTCGATCCATGCCGATTGCGGCGTAGCACTCGAGGCGCTGCTTGTCGAGATTGGCACGAACCAGCCGCCATCGGGCGACGGTCAGGCTCGCGCCGCTGCGACAAGGCAAGCGGCCTTTGCCGAAATGGCCCCGGCTCTCCAGGCGCAAACCCGCGCCGTCGAAATGATCCGCGATGCATTGCCGGGCTCGATCATCGTCGGCGATTCGACCCAGCCGGTCTATGCCGCCAACCTCTATTACGATCACGACCGTCCGGGCGGCTGGTTCAACGCCGCAACCGGCTTCGGCGCGCTGGGCTATGGTCCGCCGGCGGCGATCGGCGCAGCCCTTGCCGTGCCTGATGCGCCGGTCGTTTGTCTCACCGGCGACGGTGGTTTCCAGTTCACGCTGCCGGAGCTTGGCGCCGCGCTCGACGCTGCGGCGCCGGTGATCTTCGTCGTCTGGAACAATCTCGGCTATCGCGAAATCGAAACCTCGATGCTCGATGTCGGCGTCGAGCCGGTCGGCGTCTCGCCGGCGCCGCCTGATTTCTGCAAGCTGGCCGAGGCCTATGGCATTGCCGCCGAGCGGCTCGCCGGCATCGGTCATCTGGGAGACGCACTCAAGCGCGCGCGTGCGACCGGACTGCCGTATGTCATCGAGATCACTGTCGATTGAGTGCTGTGGCAGCGTCTGCTTGGCAATGCGATCCTCGTCGGATGGCCGCCGGCTTGACGCGCGCAAACGACGCTGCGTCATCGAGATTTCGGTTGAGTGATTGTGCGAAAGGCGCGACCTTCGGCGGGGGTGCGGCATAAGAGTGACTGGAGCGGTCGAAGATGACGGATACACTGGACGGCAGGCATGTTGTGGTGACCGGCGGCACCGGAGCGCTCGGTGGCGCGGTTGTCGGCAAACTGCTGGAGCAGGGCGCGATCTGCCATGTGCCGAACGCCCATGCCGCCGCGCCCGCGCATTTTCCTTTCCCGGCACATGAGCGCGTCAGGCTGGCGCACAATGTCGATCTCGCCGACCCCGCCAAGGTCGATGCGTTCTACGCCAGCGTTACCGATTTATGGGCATCGATCCATCTGGCCGGCGGCTTCACCGCCGCGCCGGTCGAGAAGATCGAGCCCGCGTCCTTTGCCGAAATGATGGACACCAACGCCCGCACCACCTTCCTGTGCTGCCGCGCGGCGATCCGCTCGATGCTGGAATCTTCCGTGTCGGGCCGCATCGTCAATGTCACGGCGCGCGCCGGGCTCGACCTGCGGCGCGGTTCCGGCATGGTCGCCTATGCCGCCAGCAAGGCGGCGGTCGCGGCAATGACGGTGGCGATGGCGGAAGAACTCAAGGGCAAAGGCATTCTGGTCAACGCGGTCGCGCCTTCGACCCTCGACACGCCGGCCACCCGGGCTGACATGCCGGCCGCCGATTTCGGCAAATGGGTCAGCCTCGAAGCGGCGGCGGAGGCCATTGCCTACCTCGCTTCGCCGGCCAATCTGGCGATGAGCGGCACGCTGGTGCCGCTTTACGGCAGGGCCTGATCTCTCTTTCTGCTTGAGCGCGGATTTCCAAAAAAACCGGGCGCCATCCCGAGGCAGGCAGGCCCGGGGCAGGCTTTGGCTCTGATGCCATGGCCACGGTCAAAACAAAAACCCCGCCGGATCGCTCCGACGAGGTTTGTTTACAGGCCGCGCGCGAGGCGTGGCGTTGTAGAGTTAGCTGCCCTGCTTCTTCAGCGCGGCACCCAGGATGTCGCCCAGCGAAGCGCCGGAGTCGGTCGAGCCGTACTGGGCGACCGCTTCCTTCTCTTCGGCGATTTCCAGCGCCTTGATCGAGACCTGCAGTTTGCGGGTCTTCTTGTCGAAGGCGATGACGCGGGCGTCGACCTTCTGGCCGACCGTGAAGCGCTCGGGGCGCTGCTCGTCGCGGTCACGGCTGAGGTCGGAGCGCTTGATGAAGGTCTCGATGCCGCTGTCGACCAGCCGCACTTCCAGACCGCCATCCTTGACGCCGGTAACCTCGCAGGTGACGACCGCGTTCTTGCGCAGTTCGCCTGAAGTCGCCGCCTCGCCGGCCGTATCCTTGGCCAACTGCTTGATGCCGAGCGAGATGCGCTCCTTGTCGATGTCGACGTCGAGCACCTGCGCCTTGACGATGTCGCCGCGATTGTACTCCTCGATCACCTGCTCGCCCGGACGGGTCCAGTCGAGGTCGGAAAGATGGACCATGCCGTCGACGTCGCCCTCGAGGCCGATGAACAGGCCGAACTCGGTCTTGTTCTTGACCTCGCCCTCGACCTGGCTGCCGACCGGATGGCTGCTGGCGAAAGCCTGCCACGGGTTCTCGAGCGTCTGCTTGAGGCCGAGCGAGATGCGGCGCTTGGCCGGATCGACCTCGAGCACCACCACGTCGACTTCCTGCGTCGTCGACAGGATCTTGCCGGGATGCACGTTCTTCTTCGTCCACGACATTTCCGAAACGTGGATGAGGCCCTCGATGCCCGGCTCCAGCTCGACGAACGCGCCGTAGTCGGTGATGTTGGTGACGGTGCCCTTGATCTTCTTGCCGATCGGGAATTTCGTTCCGATCTCGGACCACGGGTCGCTCTCGAGCTGCTTCATGCCGAGCGAGATGCGGTGGGTTTCCTGGTTGATGCGGATGATCTGCACCTTGACCGTCTGGCCGATGTTGAGGATTTCGGTCGGATGGTTGACGCGGCGCCATGCCATGTCAGTGACATGCAGCAGGCCGTCGATGCCGCCGAGATCGACGAACGCACCATAGTCGGTGATGTTCTTGACGACGCCTTCGACCACCTGGCCCTCTTCGAGGTTCTGCACGATTTCCGAACGCTGTTCGGCGCGGCTCTCCTCGAGCACGGTGCGGCGCGACACCACGATGTTGCCGCGGCGGCGATCCATCTTGAGGATCTCGAAAGGCTGCGGATTGTGCATCAGCGGCGAGACGTCGCGGATCGGGCGGATGTCGACCTGGCTGCGCGGCAGGAAGGCCACGGCGCCGTCGAGATCGACGGTGAAGCCGCCCTTAACCTGGTTGAAGATGACGCCTTCGACGCGCTCGCCCTTGGTGAACTTCTCTTCGAGCCGGACCCAGCTCTCTTCGCGACGGGCCTTCTCACGCGACAGCATCGCTTCGCCAAGCGCGTTCTCGATGCGCTCGACATAGACTTCGACCGTGTCGCCGACCTTAAGCGTCGAGTCCTTGCCCTTGACGCCGAATTCCTTCAGCGGCACGCGGCCTTCGACCTTGAGGCCGACATCGATGATAGCCATGTCCTTTTCGATCGCGGTGATCGTGCCCTTGACGACTTGGCCTTCGCCGGAATGGCCGGCGGAAAATGATTCTTCGAGCAGGCTCGCGAAATCATCGCGAGTGGGGTTTGCAACTGACATAGGTTCTCCTGGAATGCCCCGCATCTCAAGCGGGACGGGCGCCGTGGGTTAGCGTTGCGTTGGCCTGCCGGCGTTCCGGGCTTCAAAAAAGCCCTTGGCCGCCTAAGCGGCAATTCCGGCGCATGAAGAATGCTGGCAGGCTGGTTCGTGCCCGATATGGGTACCTTTTCGCCGCCGGCAATCGGCAACGGCAGGAAACCCGGCTCAGGCGTTGTTTCTCTTGGCCAGAACGTCGTCGATGATCGCCTTGGCCGCCAGGAACGCGGCTTCTATAGCCATTTCCGACGTGTCGAGCAAGTGCGCGTCGGCGGCCGGCTTCAGGGGCGAGTCGGCGCGACCCATGTCGCGCTCGTCTCGGCGCAGGATATCGGCGAGGATTTCGTTGAAATTGGCGGTGCCGCCGATGCTCTCGATCTCGGCCAGCCTGCGTTGTGCCCGCACCTCGGCGCTCGCCGTCACATAGAGTTTTATGTCGGCGTCGGGACAGACGACGGTGCCGATGTCGCGGCCGTCGAGCACGGCGCCCGGCGGCGCCTTGGCGAATTCGCGCTGCTTTTCGACCAGTATGCGCCGCACCGAAGGGATGACAGCCACTTTCGAAGCCGCTTCGCCGACCGCATGCGCCGACAGCACCGACCGGTCGAGCTTGGCCAGGTCGACCTGACGGGCAGCGGTTTCGGCGGCCGAGACATTGTCGAGCGGCAGACCCAGCCGAAGCAGCGCGTGCGCCACCGCGCGATAGGTGAGGCCGGTGTCGAGCAGGTTCAGCCGATAGTGGTCGGCCAGCCGCCGCGCCAGGGTGCCTTTGCCGGCGCCTGCCGGCCCATCGATGGCGATGGTGAAGGTCGAAGTCATTCGCCGCCCACCGTACGCGAAAATTGCAATGATCCAGACAGGCGTGGCGATCCTTCGCGCCCCCCTCTGTCCTGCTCTCTTTGCCAGAACTTGGCATCTCCCCCACTTGGGGGGAGATCGGCCGTCATCGCGGCTTTCGCCAATTGTCTAAGTTGCAGGGTTGAGCGGAGCGGCCAAGCCGCCAATCTCCCCCCTTGTGGGGGAGACGTCCGGCAGGACAGAGGGGGGCGCTGTCCCGCCGACGTTCCAATTTGGTCCCACGCTCCAAGGCTATTGATTGCCATCAACTGTCACTCGATCTCCGCCCCAAGCCCCTTCATCAGCCCCATAAACTCCGGAAAGCTCGTCGCGATCATCGCCTGGTCGTCAATGGTGACGGGTTTTTCCGTTGCCAGCCCCATCACCAGAAAGCTCATGGCAATGCGGTGGTCGAGATGCGTCTGGACGATGGTGCTCTGTCCATTGGGGTGTTGACCGAGCCCCTTGCCGCCGGGCTTTCCACGCACGGCCAGCGAGGCCTCGCCTTCGGTGCAGTCGACGCCGTTGACCTTCAGCCCGTTCGCGACTGCCGACAGCCGGTCAGATTCCTTCACCCGCAACTCTTCCAGTCCCTGCATCAGCGTCTCGCCCTCGGCGAAGCTCGCCGCGACAGCAAGCACCGGATACTCGTCGATCATCGTCGGCGCCCGTTCGGGCGGCACGGTGACGCCTTTCAGTTCGGAATAGCGCACCCGCAGATCGGCGACATCTTCGCCGCCTTCATTGCGCGGGTCGACAATTTCGATCCTGGCGCCCATTTCCTGCAGCGTCAAAAGCAGACCGGTGCGGGTCGGGTTCATCAGCACGTTTTCGATTGTAATGTCCGAGCCCGCAACGATCAGCGCCGCCACCAGCGGAAATCCGGCCGAGGACGGGTCGCTCGGCACAGCGATTGTCTGGCCGGCGAGCTTGCCCTGGCCCTCGATGAAGATGTGACGCACGCCGCGCTCGTCGGTCTCGACCGACAGATTGGCGCCGAATCCCTTCAGCATCTTTTCGGTGTGGTCGCGCGTCATCACCGGCTCGATGACGGTGGTGATGCCGGGCGTGTTCAGCCCGGCGAGCAGCACCGCCGACTTCACCTGTGCCGAGGCCATCGGCACGCGGTAGGTGATGGGTGCCGCGTGTTTGGGGCCGCGCAGCGTGATCGGCATGCGGTCGCCGGGCGTCGCCTTCAGCACCTGCACGCCCATCTGGCGCAGCGGCTCGAGCACGCGGCCCATCGGCCGGCCGGACAGCGAGGCGTCGCCGATGAAGGTCGTCTCCATGTCGTAGGTGCCGACCAGGCCCATGGTGAGGCGCGAGCCGGTGCCGGCGTTGCCGAAATCGAGCGGGCCTTCCGGCTGCAGCAGCGCGCCGTTGCCGGTGCCGCGGATCACCCATTCAGTGCCGCGTTTCTCTACATGCGCGCCCATTGCCTTCATCGCAGCGCCCGTGCGCATCACGTCCTCGCCTTCCAGCAGGCCGGTGATGCGGGTTTCGCCGGAGGCGAGGCCGCCGAACATGAACGAGCGGTGCGAGATCGACTTGTCGCCGGGCACCCGTGCTGTACCTGAAAGCGCTGGCGATTTGCGGGCGGTGGCCGGTTTCGGGACGGCAGTATGCGACATGGGTTTTCCTTGGGTGAAAAACGCCGGTGGCCGGCCTTTTTCTTCTGGTTTGCGCGGTCTCGTATCACGGCGGACGGAAATGGTCATCCCCTTGCAAGAACTCGCTCAAGGCGGGGATTTGTAACCTTGGCTTTAGGCTTTGACAGCGCCGTAAACTGTGGTTATGGGGACCAAACTTTCATCGACGAGGCTTGCTGTGGCAAAACCCGAACTTGGCACCAAACGCATCGACCCCGAGACGGGTCAAAAATTCTACGATCTGAACAAGGATCCGATCGTCTCGCCCTATACCGGCAAGAGCTATCCCCGCTCTTATTTCGAGGAAGGCAAGATTGCCGCCCTTGAGGAGGAAGAGGAAGTTGTCGAGAAGGAAGTCGACGCCGAGGAGGAAGAGGGCGTCGAGGTCGTCTCGCTCGAAGAGGCAGACGAGGATGCGAAACCCGACGATCTTCCCGATCTTGGCGATGACGAGGACGACGTGGACCTCGGCGACGACGACGATACCTTCCTCGCCGACGAAGAGGAAGAGGACGACGATGTCGCCGACATGATCGGCGTCGGCGACGACGACGACGAAGTCTGATCCGGCCTCTCACACAGCGCCCGCCGACTTTCGCGGGGTCTTGATAAAAAGCGGCTCTTAAAGGCTTGATATTGACGGAAGGCAGGGTTAGAAGCCGCCTGCACTAACGGCGCGGTCTCAACCCGCGCCGGATCTCTTCGCCGGCAACGGCGCCGGTTGACTGCCGGAGTGGGGCCATAGCTCAGTTGGGAGAGCGCTTGAATGGCATTCAAGAGGTCGTCGGTTCGATTCCGATTGGCTCCACCAAAAGTTCCCTAGTCTTTTCTGATAGTTAACCTATAGCCCTTCGGGGCCATCCTCCCTTGAAGGCTCTCGGGGCACCGCCGGGGCACCGCCAGACGCTTTCCCGACCTAGAAAAATATTTTGCCCGGTGGCGCCGGTGATTATTTACTGTGCTCCTGCCGGGTGGTGAGTCTCACAGGTACACAATGACTTTCGATGAGGTGATTTCTGGTGGCGAGGCGCTACTAGCAGAGGCCATTCTGCAAGAAATGCAGGAAACGCTGCAGCTAGACTTCAAGGGTTCGGCTGGTGGGAAGCCAGGTGCGCTATTCGCCGACGGTAAGCTGACAAAGGACGAACGGCGAGCTATTGGAAAAGCGCTTTCGGGGTTTAGCAACTCGGCTGGCGGTGTGGTGGTAATCGGCGTCGATTGCAGATCGATTGGGGAGGGGCCGGATGTCGCTCAAGCGCTCGATCCTATACCAAATTGGAAGGCAGCCTTGAGCGCGGTAAACTCTGCCGTTGGAGACCTACTACAGCCTAAGCATGGCGGCATTCGAGCGGGCGGATTTCCGTCTACGAATGATAATTCCGCCGGCTACCTATTAATCGATGTCCCTCGCTCGGAACGTCGCCCGCACATGTGCAACATGGCGAGGCAGTATTTTAAGCGATCTGGCTCGAGCAGCTATGCGATGGAGCATTTCGATATCGAAGACGCTTTTCGCAGAAACGGCTCTCCGGACCTGGATCTTGTATATGACTTCACAAAGAACATGACCGCCGGAAGGCGGGTGAACGCCTCAATCAGCCTAGCCGTAAAGAACGAGGGTCTAGCGACAGCTAAGCATGTTTCGCTGACAGTTATCGAGCGGTCGGGGGTTAGGACAAAAGATGGCGGCCCATATGGTACCCCGCTGACCAAGTTTCAACGATTCGGAGACAGTCTTCGCCTAATCGCCCCAGAGGCTTTCGTGGTGAACCCTGGTGATACGCAACTTTTCGAGCATCTCGCAATCGAGTTCAACTTCGAAGGGCCGGTTTTCAAGGTAGGCGAAATGCCAATCGACGCTGCGACTTTTGTTCTGCGGTACTCACTCAGCGCCGAAAACATGCGCCCAAAACTAGGAAGCTTAGTCTTGGGTCCAAACGATTTCGATCGCGCAGCTCGGTTGTTGAAACCTGACTACATAACGATGGCGCCATCACGGTGAGGCAGGATGCCCGCTTTCCTTCCGAGTAGACCACAAGGTACATGTTCAAGCGCTGCGGGCAAGCGACCTATTAACCTGTAATCAGTTAATTAAATTGGCCTAGCCATTGTCCTCTATAGGGGCTTTTGAACTAACTCGCCCTCGCGAGCATGCGCGTACCGGTCCCGAAATTACCCTCCCCAATAGGGGGGTAATGGCCGCGATTACCACGCTATAGCAACGGGCCGTTCTGATAGCGGTGCAGTGGCGAATTTTTGCATAGCCCTATGGGGAACACTCAAAAGCCTAAGATTTGGCCGCTATCCCGCTAAATGAAAAGCCCGCCACCGTGAGGCAGCGGGCTATGACAGTTTTTGTCCGGTTCAGTGATGGTCGCTCCGCCCACGTTTTCTACGAGGTTGCTTCGTGATCGGATGCGCTGCAAGAAACGCCTCGTCCGCCGCGATGAGCTTGGCGACTTCGTCCTGGCCGATCGGCAGATAGCGGTCCTTTGCGGCTTCTCGCTTCCACTGGACGGCCAGGAGATCGGGCGCTGGAACTCGGATTTGATCGGCCACAGCCTGCCGTTTCCTGTCTACGCTGATCGTTCGTTGGTCAGAACAGGCGCTAGATTTATCCTCGTCCTCGAGGACGTACATCGCGTGAACGCTTTTCGCATGCAGGTAATCCATTTCCGCTATTGTGAGGCTGGTGACAGCATTAGCCTTGCGCCAAGGGAGGCGTCGCGCCTGACGCATGAGCTGATTGTGGTGCGTGTCGATGAGGACGGAATCGGGCAGCGGATCAAGGCACTGCTGCACAAATGCAGCCAGCGCCTTCGTCTTGACGGCGGCGCTCATGCTGATGCGTCCCCTTCCGAAGCCAACTGGAGAACCGACGCTGCCAACTGTGCAGCCCAAAGCTCGCCATCCAAGGGGTATTTGCGCGCCATCGCCTTGTTGAAGGTGGTGACCGCCTGCGCCTTGATCAGCATCCCCTCCATGGTCGTTCCCGGCTGCTCCATGATAGCGGTCACTAGATCTGAAAGTGACTTCTTCGCAGCCGCCACCCTCGCCTTCGCCAGGTCCATTCCTGAAACCTTGCGAAGGCGGGTGGTTTGAACCTTGTAGAGCTTGCCAATCTTGAGCTCTCTCTTGGCTCTGGCAAGCCAGTTCGCATGCCTCGCTCGCGTGGCGTCACTCGCGTTGTGGCGCGGCGGGCGGTCGGTGGCCACTATGGCCGCGAGGTTTCTGACATCACGGATACAACGGACGTGCTCTTCTCCTGGACGTTTAAGGAGCCGCCCGGCGATATCGCGCTCGCCGTCTATGTAGTTCCCGCGCGGCATGGTGATTTCGTCGGGGGCCAGCGGCCAGCGGTGTTTCCATTCCGCGGCGATCCATTCGATTTCTTCGAGCGCCGCGCGGTATTCGGCCGCGGCTTCCGGCAGTTGATTGCCGAGTCGGACCAGTTCCGGGTTTTCGACAGGTGCGCAGCCAGCGGCCGACGCCGCAGTGATGGCGGCGGCAGCGGTTGAAGCAGCCGCGAGCCCGAATAGCATGCGGCGGCGATTGATCGCGGGCAAACCTTCGGCGGCTGCCCGAACAGTGGTGTTCGGCATTGTCATTCTCCCTATGTTGATGAACGTTGTGCCGGCCTATCCGGCGAGGGCTGCGAGCTCCGTTTCCAGTTGACGCCGACGGGGTTCAATGTTGACGCGGAACGGCTGATACTTGAGGCGGTCAATCTCAACCGCAATGCGATCCGCGCGGCGCTCTGGCGCGGTCATCTGCGCCGTCTTCGCCTCCCGCCAAGCTGCGGCGAGATAGAAGCCGAAGTCGGCCCGGTTTAGCTTACGCGCCAGATGCGGACGGGCCGCAAAATGGGCATTCCACTTCGCCCAGGCTGCCTTCAGGATTTCCGAGCGGTTGAACATAGCGACTATCCCTTGCGCAAAACTCACTACATGTGTATTTAAGGGATCGACTGCGAAGTCAATACGGTTGTAGTGAGAATTTGGAATGGCACAGCTAACGCCGGAAGCATGCCGGGCGGCGCGCGGAATCCTGAAATGGTCAGTTCGCGATCTGGCAGAACATGCAGGAATCGCGTTCTCGACCGTTCACCTATTCGAGAAGGGTGAGACGGTAAGAGAGGATTCGAAAGCTAAAATGGTCGCGGCATTTGCTGCGAGGCACGTCGAGATTACAAATGGAGATGGGACAGGAGCGCGGCTAAAAAAGCTTGGTGTCACCCCCCCTAATCGAGGTCGAAATCACGGCGACGATCTTGCCACTCCAAATCGGTCAGCACCTCCGCTTCGACCGTGATGTCTTCCGCGAATTTGTCCGCGTGCGCAGCTAGAAGTCGTCGCGCAGCAGCTATAGCAGCAGCCTTTCCTTCGCACCGCTCATGATAAGCGGAGATGCTTGTGCCGACGCCATCATCCCATCTAGTCACGTCCACCAAGGCGTACCAGACGCCCTTTCCGACACGTCGGCGCCGCAGGATTTCCGAGCGGCGTTCAGCCATTTCGGCAATGGCGCGGAACAGAGACCCCTCCTCGGGATTCGCTTCCGAGCGTTGCCTGGCCCCGAACGCAAATCCCTTTAAGCTCGGTTCCTTCAGGCGCTCTATGGCGTGTTCGATCTTCCAGAAGCCCTCCGAGGCTTCATCTAATGCTCGGCTCGCATCGTAGGTCAGAGGCGGCTTCCGTTTCGCGACACCCTCTGCGGCTTTCAGTCGATCCGCCTTGCGTTTCGGCCAGATGTCGGAAATTACGCGATCGATCTCAGCCTTGCCCGGCTCCCAGCGAAACTCTTTCTCCAATTTCTGCTTTTTTGTGCGGGGCCGCAGTTCAACAACAGTATCGTCGCGGGCTGGAGTTGGTAAGATATCCATCGCGAGAGCTAACGCTTCATGCAAGCCTTGCCGGATGCCACCATGTTGGTCGAACACCCAAACTGAAGCTTCGGTTCTCAGAATGCGTGTTGGCTTTTTAGCCTCGTCGAATTCTAAAGTTGCAGATAGAACCCGCTGCTTGGTGCCGGCATATTGGGGAAGAATATCCTTGCCGAATATAAGGCCTTCGACCAGCCGGAGCGACATGCGCAGAGGCTCCCCTTCATTGGGAAAAAGGTAGTGTCGGGACATTCAACTGCTCTCCATGCGAAGCGCGGCTCACAGGCATGTCGTTCTTACCGCACCTAGCACTACATTTGACGTGCACGTGACCGGCTTGGGACGCGTCGGCGGATCGTTTACCGGCCGATTGGCGGAAATGCTCGTGCGACATTGCACATAGGCGTCTGTTCCGACTCGCGCGCCAAGCGATCGGCAATAGGCGTCGTCCTGAGGAGCCATTGACCTATTCATGAGGTATTGGCGAAGCGCCGGCTTGTTGCTCGCGAGTAATGTAGCGGAGCCCTTGTCCATGCCCTGTTGCTGTAGCCACGCAATTGCGTAGGCCTTGCCTCGGATTGGCATCCGCTAACGCCGCATAGAAGTATCACCATCCAGATCTTAGCCACCACGTTCCCCCAAGTCGCCAAGTCACCTAAATCACCTAGATCGTGCAGGTCAGACCTCGCATAGGCAAGGCTTCCTGCCGAAAGGCGCAGCAGAATAGCTATGGTCGTCCCCGTCAGCCGGGAGGAGTGTAGAGCGGCTCTCTGCATCGATGAACCAAGCACTGGCCATCGCGCGTCGGCACAAACCCTACCGCTGGGATTAACGACCAGTCGCACGCATTGCTGTACCGGCGGACGTAGAGGGCATAGGTGTTCGGGCCGGTGGTCAGCACCGCCGAGCCATGGCTCTGGATTAGCGCCTGCGTCTGTTGGCAGGTCATGGCGCGGGTGTCCGGCCTGGCCTGGGCGAGGGTTGTGAAGGCAAGCGTGACCGCTGCCGAGGTCAACGCAATCCGGCGAATGGACATGACGAGACTCCCATGATGAGCCATTTGGTTGACAAACTCGCATGTCGCAGGGCAGCTGTGCAACGGCGGCCTTAATACCCTCCCGCACCGCGCTCAACATTGCCTGGGGCGGCCATGACGGCTACTGTGTCGCCAGAAACCGGGTTCATCCGGGGAATGTCGGTCTCCATAAGTTTCTGAACGGGCCTCGCTTTCGGTCGGCGGCCAGGCACCAGCATGACATCCGTGCTAAGTGCCCCCAATTCGGAGGGAAAGATGCGACTATTTTTGGTGTTGATTTTGATGGCGCTGAGCGGCTGCGTATCCAATGTTTCCCCGGATAGTGATGGTATACCACGCCGCGCGTCCTTTGCTGGAAACCATTAGCCCGCTTAATTTGGCTGATTGCCAACGCCTATTTGCCGGTGCCTCAGCACTTGACGAGGAAAGCGAGACAAGCGGCAGCGCATAGAACGCGGAAAGCTAGCTTTCATCCCAGAAGTCCTGAAGCGAAGCGTGGCGAAGGTCGTCCTCGCCCCTGAGGTGCTTCACGCGGGCTTTGATGCCCGGCGTGACCCACTGCGTTGCCGGTCGCTTTGGCATGTCCTTGGGCGGTGACCCGGCATGCTCCTGGACCCTTTTCCAAAGTCGTTCCCGCATCTCGCGGTTGACGCTGACAAACGCGCTGCCGACATATTTGCGGGTCCCCGGTTCAGCCATGAGTGCGAATGCCGGCTTGCCCCTCTCGCGTTCAACGCCGAGAAGTTCAAACTCGCTTTCGGTGAAGGATTTTGTCTTCAGCCAATTGGTGGTCGGCCCGCTGCGATATTTGCTGCCTCTACGCTTCGATACCATCCCTTCCACGCCGGCCGCGTCGATCAGATGATAGATCGCATTAGCCTCGCCTGGCATTGTCTCACTGAACTGGGTGCGGCTGTCAGACCCTATAAGGCCGGCCAGGATTTCCCGCCTGTCCTCCAGCACCATGTCGCGCAGATCGTGGCCATTTAGGTGCAGCAGATCGAACGCGACGAAATAGAGGTCGTGCTGGCGCCTGGTGATTGCCTTGCGCAACGCGGCGAAATCCGAAATACCATCTTCATTCAAGACGATGATTTCGCCGTCGATGATGGCACTCTCGACCTCCAGCGCTTTGGCCGCCGCCGCCAGGTCGCGGTATTTGGGGGTCCAGTCGGGTCCGCGGCGGGTGGAAATCCGCACACCGTCGGCGTCGGTGATGATCTGGGAACGGTAGCCGTCGAATTTGGCTTCATGCATCCAGTCATCGCCTTGGGGCGGCTTTGCTACCAAGGTGGGCATCATCGGCGGGACAAACTTCAAACGCATGCATTGACTCGCAAAACCGCGATTCAATTAGCATGCGCTTAATTAGTTCCCATTTTAACGAATCGTTGACCGCACCGTCCTATTCTGGGACAGCGCGGTCAAACCCCCAAGGTCTGCGCAGGCGGCTCCGGCAATTCAGCTCCCCCGCCTCACTGTCGGAGCCGCTTCCACACTCCTCTAGAATTACCAGCAACGGTTGAATCAACTGTTACCGCACTTGCTTTCCAGTGCGCTTTCCCAGTCGTTAGACTTTGATGGAACAGGGCCTCGCCTTCACGGTTTGACGCTGAGACAGTCCATCTCAGCGAGGAAGCATGGAAGCCCAAGAGAACATCCGCAACTCCCGGGCAGCCCTCAAGCTGGTTCGCATGGCTATCGAACAGACCTGCCCCGCCGGCGTGCTGCCGAGCGAAGAAGCTGTCCTGCTGCTCTTTGCGACAGGGGCCAGTCTGGACCGAACGTCAGAATGACTTAGGCGGCACGTACAGGCAGATCGTAATGTCAGGGTTGCCAGATGGGAATTCACGATGCCGGCCTGCCGTTGCTTTTTGGGCATGGCACCAATGAAAACGCATGTCATGTGACTGACGCACCCTGCCGTCCGCGTAAGGCAGCAATTCGCCTGACGGCACCTTGAAGCCCTTGCTTGTTTCGCGGACGGCA